>NZ_SRTV01000001.1:0-810411 GCF_004792025.1 Mesorhizobium sp. M8A.F.Ca.ET.181.01.1.1
AACAAACCGTAGCCGCTCGTCCATGATCCCAGTTTCTCGCCAAACCATCGCCGGTCCTCCCGGCGGACAAGAAAACTGTCACCCATGCTATCGGTCCATTCTGTTACCTATCTATCCGGTTCGGACACCGGGACCTTCTCCCCGTATAGTGACGGGGAGAGGGGCGCTATCCCTGGTGGTTTCGCCAACCTCCGACGTTGCAAAAAAGCGCGGCTTTGCGGACGGCTTCTTTCTCCCCGTCTACGGGGAGAAATGTCCGGCAGGGCGATGAGGGGCAGCGCAAACCCCGGCAATTGAGCAGCCATTGCAAAAGCCGCCTAATCCCCCAGCACCACCGTATCCATGATCTCGAAGCGCTCGGACACACCAATGCGGATCATGTTGAGTTTGCCTTCCCTGGTGAAGCGGAAGTCGCTGCCGGCGTCCGAGCTTGCCGGCAGGCCGGCATCGAAGGAGATGACGCGGCTGCCGCCATCGGGCCAGGTCACGGTCACGTCGGCCTTGTCCGTGCCCTTGCGCGTCACGTTCGCCGCGCAGAGCGCCATGGGCTGTCCAACGTAGCGGGCGCAGGGAATTTGCAGGGTTCCGTCCGCCGCCAGCGCCAGGCCATAGGCATCCTGCATGGCGATCTCCGCCGCGGATTTCGGCTTGGTTTCGGGGCTGGCCGGCTGGGTCGTGCTGCCCAGCCGAGCGGTCAGGTCGGGTGCATCTGGCGTCGCGCCGGTACCTCCTTCGGCGGGCGCGACGGCAGACGTATCCGCGGCCTGGTCGGGCACCGTCGCCGGATTGAGGGGAACGAGATAGCGTGCTGGCGTCCAGCCGGTTGCCTTGGGATTGTCCGATTCGATCTTGCACCAGGGGTGGCCGTCAATGTCGTTGCAGCCGAGGTTTCGGACGCTCGCACCGGCGGCCAGGCGGGCCTCGGTCTTGCCGATCGGCGATGGCTTGGCGCGGACATTGAGCAGGTCGTCGGGAGCGAGCCCGGTGACAACGGAGATGAACGGCGCCTCCTCGGCGACAGCCGGCCACGCCGCCATCATCAGCGGAGCGGCAATCAGCGCATGCAAACTTTGTCGGAGCGTAATCGTGCGCCTCATCATTTGGCCGTGCGCCGTACTCAAATCACCCTGCCGCGGCGGTCTCGCCGCATGCCCGGCCGGTTTTATAAGGGACGACGCGCCGCCATGTAAGTCGGAAAATTCAGGCTAACCATGGTGCTGGGCGGCTTCCGGCATGAAGCCGGTGCGCAGGCCGTGCGCCCATTCGGCGCGTCCCGCCTGTTCGGCCTGACGCGCCGCCGCCTCGTGGTCGTAGTCCACCGCGATCATCTCGAAACGATCCTGCCGACCGGCGTCGCCCAAGGTGACGATCCCGTAGCGGGCGTGCGGCGAGCCCTGTTCGGAGACATGCGCCGGAGGCGTGTCGTCGTCATAGGCAGGGCAGCCGATGCTGCCCGGATTGAAGATGACTGGGCCATTCGGGATGCGGATCAATTCCGCCCGGTGGCTGTGGCCGCAGAGCGCGATGCGGCAGGCCGGGTCGAGTGCCTTCAACCGGCGCCGGATCGCCGCCAGCGGCGCGCGCACCAAATGGCCATCGCTCACGGTATCGAGCAGATATTTCTCGTCATGGTCGGGGCGGGCATGGAAGGCGATGACGCCAGGCGCGATCTCAAGGGTCAGCGGTTGGGCGAACAGCGCATCGCGCTGCGCCTGCGTCAGTCGCTCCTGCGCATCGACGTCGGACGCCCACATGGTTTCGTCGGGGGGATCGGCGGCGACGCGGCGGTCATGGTTGCCGCGCACCGTCGGCAAGTTGAGCGCTTGCAGCCGCTCCATCGTCTCGCGCGGCCACAGCGGCCCCGAAACGCAGTCGCCGAGATTGACGGTGAGGTCGGTGCCGCCGCGCCGCGCCAGGTCCTCGAGCACGGCGTCCAGTGCGAGAACGTTGCCGTGGATGTCGGCGAGGACGGCTATGCGCATGAGGAGGTTCCCGGTGGGTGGCAGGACCTGGTCTCCTCACCCCGCTTCGCGACTGAGAGGAAAAGTTCAGGCCGGCATTTCCAAATCATGGCCGCCGACCGCGGGCAGGGCGGTGTCGTCCGCGGCCGCGGCGATGACACTGTCGAGCAGGCCGGGGAAGCGGGCGTCGAGATCGGCCCGGCGGAGCGTGATCATGCGGTTGGTGCCGACCACCTCGGCGCGGGTGACGCCCGCCTCGCGCAGTTTGGCGAGGTGGTAGCTGAGATTGGTCTTGGAGGCGAGGTCGAGGAAGCGGCTGCAGTTCAGTGGCAGGCCTTCCTTGCTGGCCAGATAGCGCACGATGGCGAGCCGCGTCGGGTCGCCGAGCACGCCGAGCACGATGGGCAGGCTGATCTGGTCCGTATTGGGGTGTGGCAAGGTCATGGCAGGAACCTAAGCACAGTTCGGGCCGATTTCAACGCGTCGATCCTGCTCGGCCCATACACACTGTTTCTCCTTTCGCGTGACCGTCCTGACACAGGGCTGTCAGCATGGTTCAGCTATTTTGCCCTGGCTTCATTGACATCATGGCCTGTTATGTCCAATTGTTCAATAACTTTTGAACTAAGGACGCATCCCCATGGACAAGAGAATCTTCTGGCTGGCGCTTGGATCGTTCGCGATTTCGACCGAAGGCTTCGTCATATCAAGCCTTCTGCCCGACATCGCCAGGGATGCCGGCATCTCCGTGCCGCTCGCCGGCTCGCTGATCACCGCCTTCGCGCTTGCCTACGCGATCGGCACGCCGATCCTGGCAACGCTGACCGGCGAATGGGACCGGCGCCGCGTCATCCTGTGGACGCTGGTGTTCTTCGTCATCGGCAATGTCGTCGCCGCCCTGAGTTCGTCCTTCGAAGTGCTTCTCGTCGCGCGCATCATCATGGCGCTGTCGTCGGGCCTGTTCGCGGCGACCGCGCAAGGCACGGCGGTAGCGTTGGTCGATGACCATCACCGGGCCCGCGCCATTGCCGTCGTCGTCGGCGGCACCACGGTGGCGGTCGCCGTCGGCGCGCCGCTTGGCGCGCTGGTCGCGGCCATCGCCGGCTGGCGCGGCACTTTCTACGCCATTGCCGGCCTTGGCGCGCTGTCCGGCGCCATCCTGTGGTACCGGCTGCCACGCGGCATCATCGGCACCAGGCTGCCGCTGAAGCGCCGCCTGGCGGCGGCGATGCGTCCCGGCGTGATGCCGATCCTGGTGACGACGGCGCTTGCCCTCATCGGCGCGTTCACCGTGTTCAGCTTCATCGCGCCGCTAGCCATCGAAGGCGCCGGGCTGTCGCCGATCGCGCTGCCGGGCATGCTGCTCGCCTTCGGCGCCGGCGCCGTCATCGGCAACATTGCCGGCGGCCAGGCCGCCGATCGTTTCGGCGCGACGCGTACCGTCGCCTGGTCGCTGGCGCTCTCCGCGGCCATGCTCGTCACCTTTTCGCTGATCCCGACCTTCCTGCCGCATCACCTCGCCGGGCCGGCGCTGATGGGCATGATGGTGCCGTGGGGCATCGTCGGCTGGGCCTTCCCGCCGGCACAGGCGAGCCGCATCATCAAGCTCGCGCCGGACGCGGCGCCGATCGTGCTGTCGCTCAATGCCTCGGCGCTCTATCTCGGCGTGGCGCTGGGTGCTGTGGTGGGCGGCGCGGTGCTGCGTTACGGCGCGCCGGCCGATCTCGGCCTGATCGCCGCGGCCTTCCCGGTCATCGGGCTCGGCATCGTGCTGGCCGGGCGGGTGTTTGCCAGACCGGTGGCGATGCCGGCGGAATAAGACTGACCCCGAGGCTTGCACCCCTGTTTTTTACGCGGCCGCTTCTTCAGCTGGAAGGAGTGGCCGCGGGCAGTTCCAGGTTCAACGCGGCCACTTCATCGAGCGTGGCCCGCAGTTTCGCGGCCTGCTCGGCGCCGATCATGGCCTCGAATTGCCGCTGGGCAACGCTCCATAGCTTGATCGCCTCGTCGAGCTTGACCTGGCCGGTCGGCGTCAGCCGCACGCGCTTGACGCGGCGATCGTCCTTGTCGGCGAAGGTTTCGACATAACCGTCGCGAACCAGAGGCTTCAACGTGTGGCCGAGTGCCGAGAGATCCATGATCAACGCCTCGGCAATGGCCCCCATCGCCGGCTCGCCGCCGACACTGATCTGGAAGAGCAGGCCAAACTGCGTGCCCTTCAAGCCGGAAGGCGCCAGCGCGTCGTCGTAGAAGCGGCCGAGCCTGCGCGCGGTGCGCCGCAAGGTGGCATTGTTGCACTGGCTGAAGCCCGGCTGCTGAACGTCGGTCATGTCAACTCCTTGCCGGAGCATTCCGGCGAAACCGCTGGGCGCTTTTGCTGGAATTGCTCTGGCAGGGGCGCTGGCCCTGCCGCAGAAATAGTTTTCGCGGCTGCCGTTGACAAGATAGTGGCATATACCTATTTCGCCGAAAGTGGTATATGCCACTAATTGATATCAGGACAATGGGCTCGACCGCCGGCGCGTTCGTCGAAGCCGAATAAGAGCCAACAGAAGGAACGTGACAATGAGCAAGAACGACAACAAGGGGACAGCTGTGGTAACAGGCGCTTCCTCGGGCATCGGCGCCGTCTATGCCGACCGGCTGGCGGGGCAGGGCTATGATTTGGTGCTGGTGGCGCGCCGCGCCGATCGGCTCGGGGAATTGGCCGAGAAGCTGCGCTACGCCTATAGCCGCAAGGTCAGCGTCATCGCCGCCGACCTGTCCGACGACGACGATGTGCGCCGCGTCGAGAAGGCGATATCAGCCGACGAGAGTGTGACGCTGCTGGTCAACAATGCCGGCCTTGGCGGTCAGGCGGTGGTGGCAACCGCCGACGCGGATGCGGCCGAGCGCATGATCAAGGTCAATGTCGTGGCGCTGACCCGGCTGACCCGTGCCGTGCTGCCGGGGTTTTTGGCGCGCAACCGTGGCGGGATCGTCAACATCGCCTCGGTACTGGCCTTCGACACCTCGTTCGGCGGCATCTACAGCGGCACCAAGGCCTATGTCGTCAACTTCACCGAAGCGCTGCATCGCGAGGTCGCGGGCACCGGGGTGACGGTACAGGCGGTGCTGCCGGGCGCGACCCGGACCGATTTCTGGGAGCTTTCCGGCGGCGATATCGATACCCTTCCGAAGGAGATCATCATGACCGCCGACGATATGGTCGATGCCGCTCTTGTCGGCCTCGCGCGGGGCGAGGCTGTCACCGTGCCGGCGCTTGCCGATACGGGAAAGCTGGATACGTTCCTCGGCGCCCGGCAGGCCTTCTATGGCAGCCTGCACGCCGACAAGCCGGCGGCTCGCTACGCGGCGTGAGGCCACTTCGGTCTGGGACTCTGGCGCTTGTGCACATCTTCCGCGACTAGCGTGGCCGATCGGCCCGAGGCTTGATTGCCACGTGGTTCCCCCAATCCGTCGCGGCTTCGCCGCGCCACCTTTCCCCCTCCGGAGGGAAAGGAAGGGAGCGCTACTGGGCGAGCATTGACGGCAAAAAGCCTGGCGCTTTTCCTCTCCCCCGTCGATCGGGGGAGAGGTGGCTCGGCGAAGCCGAGACGGAGTGGGGGTCGACCAGCGCGGCACAAGACAATTCACGCGCTAAGCCGTCATGCCACGCGATCGCCGCTACCAGCCGCCTGGAAATGCGCGCGTCCCGTAGCGCTATGGCGGGGCAAGAAACCCAACTCCTGGAAGGCCGACGCTTCTAATGCGGCTGCCACATCGGGATGATCGAGGCGGCCAGCACCAGCGCCAGCACGATGTTGAGCGCGCGCCATTGCCATTCGGTCTTGAGCAACCGTGCCAGCACCATGCCGGCCGCGCACCAGGCAGACAGCGAGATGGCCGCGGCAAGGCCGAAGGTCGAGCCGAGCAGCAGCGCCAGTTGTCCTGGCCCGTCGGCAAGCGCGGCGAAGGAGGCCGCTGCGCCCAGCCCCATCGCCCAGCCCTTCGGGTTCATCCACTGGATGCCGGCGCCGCCCAGGAAACTGTTGGGCCTGGCCATCGCCACATCGAGATTGGGTGGGCCGGCACGGCCGATCTTGATCGCCAGCCAGACAAGATAGAGCGAGCCGATGATTTTCATCGCCACCTGTAGCGACGGCATGGCCAGCAGCAGGCCGGCCAGTCCAGCGCCGGCCGCGCCCGTCACCGTTGCGAGGCCGGTCGCACTTCCGACCAGCAGCGGAACGGAGCGGCGGAAGCCGAACCGCGCGCCTGAAGCGGTCGACAGGGTGGTGGCGATGCCCGGCGTGGCGGTGGCTACGAAGGCAAACAGTATCAGCGGCAGAATAGGCTGGAGCATGGGGCATCCTCGTCGGGAGATCCATGGTAGACGCGGGCTTGCATCAGTAAATGCAATGTTTGCGATGGTCCGCATTAGCGTCTATAATGCAACATGATCCGCAATCTCGACACCAGCCTCGTGCGAACCTTCGTCACCGTCGCCGACAAGGCCAGCATGACGGCGGCGGCGAACGCGCTGCACCTGACCCAGGGCGCGGTCAGCCAGCAGGTCAAGCGCCTGGAGGAGACGCTCGGCTGCAGCCTGTTCGAGCGCGACCGGCGCGGTCTGCGCCTGACCCATTCCGGCGAGCGGCTGTTCGACAAGGCCAGGCGCCTGCTCAGCCTCAATGACGAGATCTGGTCCGAGATGGCGGGGAGCGCTGTCGCCGGCCAGGTGCGGCTCGGCGTGCCCTACGACCTTGTCGGCACCTTGCTGGCGCCCGTCCTGAAAGCCTACGCTGAAGCCTATCCGCAGGTCGAGATATCGCTGCTCTGCGCCTCCTCGCCGGAACTGGCGGCGGCACTGGCGGCGGGAACCATCGACCTCGCGGTGATCGAGGAGCGGGTCGGCCCGACCTCGGGCGAATGCCTGGCCGTCGACCGGCTCGTCTGGGTCGGGGCGAGGGGCGGGGCGGCCCGCGCCAAGCGGCCATTGCCGGTCTCGATCGTTGCCGACACCTGCGCCTTCCGGCCGGTGGTGCTGTCTGCACTCAACGCGCATGGGCTGGAATGGCGCAGCGTGTTCGAGAACGGCAATATCGACGCGACCACGGCGACGGTGCGCTCGGACCTGGCCGTCACCACATGGCTGGCTTCCACCGTGCCGGCGGATCTCGACATATTGCCGTTCGACGCCGGCCTGCCGCCGCTGCCGAATTTTGCCATCAACCTGCATCTGCCGGGGCATGGCGTGGGTACGGCTGCGCGGGAGTTCGCGCGGCATATCCGTGATGGGCTGGGGCGGCGGGTGCAGGCGGCTTGATGGTGCGCCCTTTCTCCCTGTACAGTGACGGGGAGAAAGAACCACTCACTTCCAGTTCCTACGCCGCTCGAGTTCGGCGTCGGATGGTTCGCCCGTAACAAACGAGCCGACCTCGATTTCGCCCGCGCGCTCGTAGGTCGCCATGATGACGCCGGTGGTGGATGCCTGCGATTTGACCAGCTTGAAGGCGGCCGGCATCGCGGCATCGCCGAACAGCCGCTTGCCCTTGCCCAGCAACAGCGGGAAGGTCATCAGCCGGATCTCGTCGATCAGCCCGTTGGCGAGCAAGGTCTGGATCAGATTGCCCGATCCCTGGATGAGCAGGTCAGGTCCATCTTCTTGGCGGAGGCGGCGCAAAGCCGCGATGATATCAGGCCCGAGCGCGTGCGTGTTCTGCCAGGCCAGGGTATCCGGCCGATGCGTCGCCACATATTTGGTCGCGGGGTTGAAGGCATCCGCGATCGGATCTTTCTGATACGGCCAGTACGCGGCGAAGATGTCGTAGGTTCTGCGGCCGAGCAGCAGGGCGAACGGTTTGGAGAACAGATCCTCAATTGCCGCGCCCGCCACCTCGTCAAAGTAGTGGAACGTCCAACCGCCGAATTTGAAGCCGCCGACCGGATCTTCTTCCGGGCCGCCCGGCGCCTGCATGACGCCATCGAGACTGACGAAGGTCGCGGCGATGATTTTTCTCATCCGTCTTCTCCTTTTTGCGATGCGCACCGTCACGGCCGGATTCAACTTACGACGAACGGCAGGCTTCCTTTTCGACACGCGACGACAAATTTCTAGCCGTTGTCGCCGGCGTGAACGGGGTCGGAGGAGAACCAGACTTCGCCGAGGATTGCGGTGGCGGTGCTGTCTGGCTGCCTGTCCTCAATCAGCCAGACAGAACGGCTGCGCGTGGCCTCGTCGCGTGTCGGGATCTTCGCCGCAGGAGGGATCGCCGAGGCGCCGACGCAAGGGATGAACCACGAGCGCATGAACGGATGGCAGGCAAAGCCTTTCTCGCCGCGGGTCACCATCACCGCGAACGGAATGCTCTCGGCCGGACGCCAGGGGAAGATCATGCGGCCACCGGGGCGCAGCGCCCTCAGCCATCCGGCGAGAGGGGCCACGACACCAGCATTGACATAGATGATGTCGGATGGCGGCAGGGGCGAGGTCACGGCATCGCCATGGACAACCGTCGCATTGCCATAGGCTTCGAGATTTCTGCGCGCCAGTTCGGCCATCTGGTCGTCGAGCTCGAAAGCGGCGACGGTGCCGCCTGGCGAAACCAGCGTGGCCAGCAAAGCCGTGTAGTAGCCGCTGCCGGCGCCGATATGCGTGACGGCCTCGCCGGGTCTTGGCGCCAGCTTTCCGATCCACATGGCGTGGAGGAACGGCTCGCCATTGTTGATGCCCTTTTCGGCGTCGAGCGTCACCAGCACATTCTGGTAGATATGGGCCGGGTCGGCACTCGGCGTCGTGATCTTGGCGTTGCCGGCAATGACCGTCCATGGCCCCGGACCGAGAAAGGCCTCGCGCGGCACGCTGGCGAACACCTCTTCCAGGCGCGGATCCGATGAAGCGGCGTTGGCCGCCATCAGCCGCGCGTAGAACCTCCTGATGTCTTCGATGTTGCTCATGGCATCGGGAAAGATAGAGCGATCTGGCGGTTTGTCCCGGGATTAGACGGAGCTTCAACCAACCCCGGACATGGTGTCGTAGAGCAGCTTGAAATTGAGCGCCAGGATGACGGCCGCGACAACCCAGGCCAACGCCGCCACGCCGCGCGGGATGGCGAGGTTGCCCATCTTCTTCTTGTCGGAGACGAACTGCACCAGCGGGATGACCGCGAAGGGCAGTTGCATGGACAGCACCACCTGGCTGAACACCAGCAGCTGGCTGGTGCCCTTCTCGCCATAGAGCGCGGTAACGGCCACCACCGGAATGATGGCGAGGCCGCGCGTCAGCAGCCGTCGTGCCCAGTTGGGAATGCGCAGACGCAGAAAACCTTCCATGATGATCTGGCCGGCGAGCGTTGCCGTCACCGTCGAGTTGAGGCCGGAGGCGAGCAGTGCCACGGCAAACAGGATCGAGGCGATGCCCAGGCCAAGCAGCGGCGACAGGAGCTTGAAGGCCTGGTCGATCTCGGCGACATCCTGGTGGCCGGTGTCGTGGAAGGCGACCGCCGCGACGATCAGGATGGCGGCGTTGACGAACAGCGCCAGCATCAAGGCGATGGTGGAGTCCGCCGTCGCCCATTTGATGGCATCGCGCTTGCCCGCGTCGGTGCGTTCATAGGCGCGGGTCTGCACGATCGAGGAGTGCAGATAGAGATTATGCGGCATTACCGTGGCGCCGATGATGCCGATGGCGATGTAGAGCATCGCCGGGTTGGTGACGATGTCGGAAGACGGCACGAACATCGAATGCATGATCGTGCCGGCCGGCGGGGCGGCAACGAAGATCTGGATCGCAAAGCAGCTGAAAATGATGATCAGTAGCGCCACGACGAAGGCTTCGAGATAGCGGAACCCCTTGTTCATCAAAAGCAGCACGAGGAAAGCGTCGAGCGCGGTGAGTATGGCGCCGCCGATCAGCGGGATGCCGAACAAAAGCTGCAGCGCGATCGCGGTGCCGATCACCTCGGCGAGGTCACAGGCGATGATGGCGAGCTCGCAGGCGATCCACAGCACGAAATTGACCGGGCGCGGGTAGTAAGCGCGGCAGGCCTGGGCGAGATCGCGGCCGGTGGCGATGCCAAGCCGCGCCGCCAGCGCCTGCAGCAGGATCGCCATCAGGTTGGACAGCATGATGATGAACAGCAATGTGTAGCCGAACTGGGCGCCGCCGGCGAGGTCGGTCGCCCAGTTGCCCGGGTCCATATAGCCGACCGAGACCATGTAGCCCGGCCCCATGAAGGCGAACAGGCGGCGGAACCAGACGCCTGACGTCGGCACCGCGATGCTGGAATTGACCTCGCGCAGACTGGGCTGGTCGTCCTCCTCCCGTTTGGCGAACCGCCATGCGGACCGGGGGGCTGTGACGTCTGCTTCCGACATGAAAAGGCTTTCCGCAGGTTCCGGAGAATGCCCCTAAGCTATGCCATGGCTCAACATTATGCAATAGGCTATATTTCATTGTCGGTGCTTGTTGTGAGGGCGGGCAGCCGGAGACGCCGGTTGCACCTCTCGCGGAATGCAAATAAACGGCCTGAAGAATCAGAGCCTGTGCTATAAAAGCAGCGACGGCTAAACTTCCGAGGAGGAGCGCGCATTGGCGCTGAAGAACAGACCGGTCCCGCGTGAGCCGCTGCTCGATGCCGATGTCCATTCGGAAGGGTTCCGGCAGACGCGCGAAGCGCGCCGCAGCGCGCTGGTCGAGGATTATGTCGAGCTGATCGCCGACCTGATCGAGGATGGCAACGAGGCGCGGCAGGTCGACATCGCCGCGCGGCTCGGTGTCGCCCAGCCGACGGTGGCCAAGATGCTGACGCGGCTGTGCGCCGACGGGCTGGTGTCGCGAAAACCCTATCGCGGCGTGTTCCTCACCGAAGCCGGCCGCAAGGTCGCACAGGAAAGCCGCATCCGCCACCAGACGGTGGAAGCCTTCCTGCGCTCGCTCGGCGTCAGTGCCGAGACGGCGCGCATCGACGCCGAGGGCATCGAGCACCATGTCAGCGCCGAGACACTGGACGCGTTCCGCAAGGCGATGACGGCGCGCTGAGGCGCGTCATTGCCGGGTTGCCCGACAGCGTTAGCCGCTGGAACCGCCGCCGCTCATGCGCGTTGCATCTCATCGCGCGCTTGTTGCGCGCCAGGGAGGAAGCAATGGGCGTCGAGCAGGCACCGACCGCGAAAGGCAAGGCGGCAGCCACAGGACTGAAACAGGCGGCGGCCAGGGATGAGCGCAAGACCGAGGCCGAAATGGGCCATCCGCTGAAGAAAGGCGCCGATCGTTTCGAGGAACGCTCGAAAAGCTCGGACGGCAAGAGCGCCGGCGCCAAGCAGAAAGAGTAGGCCGGCAGCAATGCTGGATCGATGCTGATGACGATCGAGTGGCGCCCGCCCGAACGCTTTGTCTTTCAAGGACATTCAATTGCCTGGGGCGTGATGGGAGAAGGACCGCCCGCCGTCGTTCTTCACGGTACCCCATTCTCCTCGGTGGAGTGGCGCCGCATCGCGCCATGGCTCGCCAAGCAGCGACGCGTCCACTATTTCGACATGCTTGGCTATGGCTGGTCGGACAAGCCTGACGGCGACGTGTCGCGCGGCATCCAGAACGAATTGTTCGCGGCGCTCTATGCCCACTGGAAGCTGGAACGGCCCGACGTGGTCGCGCATGATTTCGGCGGATCGACCGCTCTGCGCGGTCATCTGCTCAACGGGTTGGAGTTCCGCTCGCTAGTGTTGATCGATCCGGTGGCGATCAGCCCGCAAGGTTCGCCGCTGGTCCAGGCAGCCAAACAGAACGAGAAGGTTCTTGCCGAGCTGCCAGCGTATGTTCACGAAGCGATCCTGCGCGCCTACATCGATGGCGCGACGTACAATCCGTTACGCGAAGACGAGATGCAGGCCTATCTGCGCCCATGGCTTGGCGACGAAGGCCAGAAGGCATTCTGGAGGCAAGTCGCGCAGATGGATGACAAGTACAGCGAGGAGGTGGAGTGGCGATATGGCGAGGTTCGATGCCCGGTCACCATCCTCTGGGGCGACAATGACGATTGGATCCCGGTAAAGGACGGCCGGGAACTGGCGCGGCGCATTCCCGGCGCGACGTTTCAGACAGTCCCCGATGCGAAGCATCTCGTCCCGGAAGACGCACCAGAAGCGATCGCCGCTACGGTCCTTCAGTTCTGGCGGAGCATGGAAGCCGGCTAGGGGACCGATCAACCCTTTGTTTTGGCGTAATTCCCGTGCTCCTATCGGGTCTCCGCGTAGGCCGTCTGCTGGACCGTCGTCACGGTGCCTGTCGTCAGCGATGACACCAGCGGTTCGCGGCCGCGGTGGCCGGGCACCAGCCGCACCACCTTGTAGCCCTTGGCTCTGAGGTCGGCCAGCAGGTGCGGCAGCATTTGCGCGGTGCGCGGATGGATGTCGTGCATCAGGATGATGCCGGAACCGCGCTGTTCGATACCCGCCATGGTGCGCTTGCGCAGCTGGTCCGGCGTCGACGGGAAATAATCCTTGGAATCGATATCGGCGTCGATGACGACGATCCCGCGCGCCGCGAGCTGGCGGCGCAACGTCGCCGTCGAGGCGAGATAGGGGAAGCGGAAGAAGGGCGCGACGCCGTGCATGGATGGCACCAGCGCTGCCGACACGCTCTTGATGCCGCCGTCGATCTGCGCTTGCGCTCCCGTCGCACTCATATGCGTCAGGTTGGCATGGTTCTGGGTGTGGGTGCCGATCGTGTGGCCGTGCGCGGCGACCTCGCGCACCAGGGCAGGGTAGGAGCGGGCCATCTGGCCGACCATCATGAAGGTTGCCTTGACGCCGGCATTGTCGAGGACTTTCAGGATGTTCTCGGTGCGGCCGGGCATCGGGCCGTCATCGAAGGTCAGCACCACTTCGTGGTTGCGCAGCCTGAGGTCGGCGATGCTGTTGACGGTGACGCTGCGGCCGGCAAGGCCGCTGAAGGAATGCGAGGAGAAGAAGCCGCCGGCGCCGGTCTCCTTCGGCTCTGTCGCATAGGCGAGCTTGCCACCCTTGGCGTCGGTCGCAGGTTTCGCCGTCGTGCAACCGGTGGCCAACGCGCCCAAGGCGACAATACCAAACAGCTGCGCCAGACGGCGCCCGGACACGAAAGCCATGGCGGAAGGATCCCTTTGAATCGCTTACGCTTTTATTCCGCTTATGGTTAATGAAGGTTTACTTCCGGGCTTGCCCAGTCCGCCGACAGCTCACTCGCTGACATCCTGCTTCCAGCTGCGCGGATGGCCGTCGACGCGGAACTGGAAGATGAAGTAGGGCGGGATGCAGGTGCCTTCGCCAGGCTTGGCCTCGGGCAGATCGTCATATCCGGCGGTGCAGATATAGTCCTCGCGGCAGGGATGCGCCTTGTCGCAGGCGCGCAGGCCGGCGGTCTTGGTGAATTCCTTCGTGCAGAATTTATGGTCCTTGCCGGACGCGATACAGTCGTTGAAGCCCGTCTTGGCGAGGCGGCCGCAACTTGCCTCTTCTGGAAGTTTGTCGCAGCTCGCCTTGCGCAGCATGCCGCCGGGAAAGCCGCCGGTCTTCTGCTCGGGGTTGTCGTAGCGCTGGCGCGCGGCGCCATAGCCGGTGAGCTTGACCACCGGCTTCCTGTCGCGCACCGGGTCGATGCCACAATCCTTGGCGGTGGCGGGCGACAGGCGGCAATACCGGTCGCTGCCCCAGGTCGACATCCTGATCTCGCCGAATTCCACGGGGTCGCCGACCGCGGTGCCTTTCTCGCTGACGCAGGTGCCGAAACCAGGATGGATGGCGCTTTCGTGGACCCCGGCGCAGCGCAGGCCGGTGCCGCAGGTCCAGTCCTTGAAGCTTTCATCCTCGCCGCGATAGCAGATCGAGCCCCAGCCATTGTAGAGATCGGTGCCTTTCAGCGCTTCGGCGTATTTCCGGTCCGGACGGGCGGCGAAGCCCCTGGTGAAATCGGGATGGCCGCCGGCGGCGAATTCCTCGACGATGGCGCGGCGGCGCGGCAGGTCGGCGAAGAAGACGGCCGAGCCCGGCACGAAGACGGCATTGCGGCGCGGTTCGCCGGCCGGGTCGGCGCCGGTGTAGTGGAAGCCGGCAATGCCATGCGTCTGGTGGCAGCCGGTGCAGGACATCTCGTTGAGGCGCAGGTTGAAGCCGGCGACCGACTTGATGGTGGCGAGTGTGTTGCCGCTGGCGACATAGTCCTTCAACGCCTTGTCGATGTCGGCGTCGTCGACCAGCCCATACACGATGTTGTTCTGCGAGCGGCTCAACCCGCCGGGTGCCACCGAGACGGCGCTCTTGGCCAGGAATTTCTCGTCGACGACCAGCCGGCCATGGTCGAGATCGTAGATGTTGCGGTCGGTGAGCAGCCATTTGGCGAAGGCTGGCCTGTCGGCCAGCACCGTCGCCCGGTCGATCTCGTTTTCCATCCTGGCTTCATAGAAGCTTGAAATGGCCGGATCCCATTTGAAGATCTTCAACAGGTACTCGGCATGGCCGCCGAAATCGCGCCGCGTCGACGCCGACAGCCTGAGCACCTGCATGTTGAGCTCGAGCCGCATGATCTGCGAGGAATTCAGCATGGCGCCGGACAGCGGGCCTTCGTCGGAGCGCAGCCAGGCGGCCAATTGCTCGGGTGGCAAGTCCTTTCGACCGGCGGCCAGCCAGCGCCGGGCGACGTCCGCGCAGGACGCGTCGGTGGCGCTGGGAAGGTCCTTAGAAGCGCGGGCCTGCGCCTTCCCAGGCTTGGCGTTGAAGACCAGGCTCATGGTCAGCGGCAGGCGCGATGAAATGCGCTGGCCGGGCTTGCCGTTCGCCGGTTTTTCCTGGACCGAATAGTGGAAGCGGTAGATCAGCCGGATCTCGCCGCATTCGGTGTGGCCGAGGTAGCCTCGGTCCATGCGGTTGACGACGCCGGTGAGGTCGAGCGTCGAGCCGTCGTCATCGATGTATCTGGGATTGAATTTCTGGCTGGTGTCGTTCGATTTCGCCATGGCCGCGACATAGGGGTCGGGGCTGGTCTTGGGCTCTTCTGATATCTCGCGCTTGACCGTGTCGCGCACCGTGGCCAGCGCCGGCACCGAAAACAGGCCGCGATTGTCGACGTCGCGGGTGAGGCCGAGGGCGGGGCCGAGCAGGCGGCTGATCGACAGGCCGCCACGCTCCAGCGCTTGCAAGGTGGCGGGATCGGTGACCGCGACGCTGGAATCGAGCGTCACCGCGCCGGCATTTGCAAGCCCAAGGCACAGCACCAGCAGCGACAGGAAACCTGCGATCGTCCTCAAGCCTCGAACCCCTCCGATCCCGGCGATGCTACAGGCCTTGCGCGCTCCCGGCCAGTGCGGTGAAACGGCCAACCAGCGCCGCCGCCCTCACGAAAAATGCTGTGACTTGGCGCAACCATTACGATAATTGTTTGTTGGATTGAGCCGGCCTGCCGGAACAACGGGAAAGTTTGCAGCGAGGAGTTGCCATGCTCTGGAGAGGCCGTCGTCAGAGTGACAATATCGAGGACGACCGCAGCGACAGTGGCGGCGGCGGGATCGGTGGCGGCGGCGGTCAGTTCCAACTGCCCATCGGCGGCCGGACGGGTGGCGGCGGCAGTATCATCCTCGTCATCCTTGTCGTGATCGCCGGCTGGTATTTCGGCTTCGATCCCTCGGCGATCCTGGGCGGTGGCGACGGCGGCCTGCTGCCGGGCGGCGGTGGCCAGATCACGGACAACAGCGGCGGTGGTCAGGATAGCAGCGCGGGTAGCCCGGCCAATGACGAGATGAAGCAGTTCGTGGCGACCGTGCTCGCCGAGACCGAGGACACCTGGACGGGCATCTTCAAGTCGCAAGGCCTGACCTATGAGGACCCCAAGCTGGTGCTGTTTTCCGGCCAGGTCCGCTCCGCCTGCGGTTTTGCTTCCGCCGCGGCCGGACCGTTCTATTGTCCTGGAGATCACAAGGTCTATCTCGACATGACCTTCTTCCGGCAGCTCGACCAGCAGTTCGGCGCTTCCGGCGAGTTCGCCCGTGCTTACGTCATCGCGCATGAGGTCGGCCACCACGTACAGAACCTCACCGGCATCATGGGCAAGTTCGACCAGATGCGCCAAGGCATGAGCGAAGCCGATGCCAATCAGCTGTCGGTGCGCATCGAACTGCAGGCCGACTGCTTCGCCGGCGTGTGGGCGCACTACACCGGGCAGAAGGGCATATTGGAGCAGGGCGACTTCGAAAGCGCGCTGAACGCGGCCAAGCAGATCGGCGACGACACGCTGCAGAAGAAGATGCAGGGCTATGTCGTGCCGGAAAGCTTCAACCACGGCACCTCGCAGCAGCGTCAGACCTGGCTGACGCGCGGCTACAAGAGCGGCAAGCTGTCGGACTGCAATACGATGAGCGGGCCGCTCTAAGCAGTCGTTTTCGGAAAAAGACGTGACGGCGAGACGCCGTCAGGGAGTGTCAGGATCAAAGCTTCCTGCCTGTTCCCTCACTGTTCCTTTTTGCTTGCTCGCCTATAAGGTGCGTCCGCCCGCGCCCCAGGACGGCCAGAGGAGCTTGACCATCATGATCGACCCCAAAACCGCCAGGCGGGGCCTCGCGCTCGTCTTCACGACGCTGCTGCTCGACATTATCGGCTTCGGCATGATCATGCCTGTGCTGCCGGCCTTTCTCAGGGAGTTGACTGGCGTCGGCATCAGCGAAGCGGCGATCGAGGGCGGTTGGCTGTTCTTCGTCTATGCGGCCATGCAGTTCTTCTTCGCGCCCATCATGGGCGGCCTGAGCGACCGGTTCGGACGGCGGCCGATCCTGCTCGCCTCGGTGCTGACCTTCTCCATCGACAATCTGATCTGCGCCATTGCCTGGTCCTATCCGATGCTGTTCATCGGACGTGTGCTGGCCGGCATTTCGGGCGCCAGCTATTCGACGACGTCGGCCTTCATCGCCGACATTTCGAACGACGAGAACCGGGCGAAGAATTTCGGCCTGCTCGGCATTGCCTTCGGCGTCGGCTTCGTCATCGGGCCGGTGCTGGGCGGCCTGCTCGGCACGTTCGGCCCGCGCGTGCCGTTCTTTTTTGCCGCCGGGCTCGCCTTCGTGAACTTCCTGATCGCGATGTTCTTCCTGCCCGAGACGCTCGATGAAAAGCATCGCCGCCGCTTCGAGTGGAAACGCGCCAATCCGGTCGGCACGCTCCTGCAGATGCGCCAGTACCAAGGCATAGGCTGGATCGGGCTGGTCTTCTTCCTGATGACGCTCGGCCATATGATGTATCCGGCGGTGTGGTCGTTCGTCTCCAACTACCGCTATGGCTGGAGCGAGCAGCAGATCGGCTTCTCGCTCGGCGCCTTCGGCCTGTGCGGCGCGATCGTCATGGGCACGGTGCTGCCGCGTGTCATCCCCAGGCTCGGCGAGTGGAGAACGGCGGTCATCGGCCTGACCTTCACCGCGGCCAGCGCCTTCGGCTATGCCTTCGCCTCGCAAGGCTGGATGGTCTATGCGGTGATCGTCGTCGGTTGCCTGGAGGCGCTGGCCGATCCGCCGCTGAGAAGCCTCGCCGCCGCCAAGGTGCCGCCTTCGGCACAAGGCGAGCTGCAGGGCGCGATGACCTCGATCTTCTCGATCACCTCGATCATCACGCCGCTGCTCTATACCGCGATCTTTTCCTGGTTCACTGGACCCAGCGCGCCCGTCACCTTCGGCGGCGCGCCCTATCTGGTCGGCGCGTGCTTCCTGGTGCTGGCGGTCATCGTCTTCGTCACCAAGGTGACGAGACCGGCGACAATCGGAAACGCCGCCGCCGATGTGGCTGAAGACGGAGCACTGGCATGAGCCATGACGGCCGCATCGCGCTGACCAGTGACGGGCTGTCGCTGTCGCGCCTGGTCTTTGGCGCGTGGCGCCTGCTGGATGGTGGCGTGCGCTCGGACGCCGGTGCTCGGTTCGATGAAGCCGGAACGTCTGGCTTCCATGGCCAAAGCACTGAATATCGTGCTCGACCGCCAGCAATGGTTCACTATCCTGGAAGCCAGCGAAGGCCGGCCGGTGGCGTGAGGTTGGGGATCAGGCTTCAATCCATTCGCCGGGGACATCCAACGCCTTTGCCAGCATCGTGCTGGTTTGCGCGGAGGGTTTGCGGCGATTGGATTCAATGTCCGACAGGAAGCCCTGACTGACCCCAATGGTCCGCGCCAGGTCGGCTTGCGTCAGCTTGCGCCAGTTGCGCAGCGCCTTGAGGCGGCTGGAACCTCGCAAAATATCCATGGTCACCTCGGCGGGCAGGGCCTTTTCAGCTTTGAACTCAGACTTCCGCTCATCGTAGATAGCCACATCCGCAGCGTCTTCCTGGGCTTCTTCGGCCGCATGCAGCAATGCCTCGTAATCCGCCTTCGGGATAACGACCAGTTCTTCGCCGGTCGAGGTCCTTATGATTTGAGGGGCGTTCATGATGTCCTGTCCCATGGCCTGCTGTAGGTCGTCGTTTCACGCTTGCCGATATAGATCGCAAGGATCGTGGTGCGATCTTCATCGAATATGACGCGGTAGCGGCCAATCCGGAGCCTATAGCCGTCCCTGCCGGAAAGGCGCTTTACATCTCCACGGCCGCTGGCCGCGTAAGCGATCAAACCCTCGGAAACCTGCTCGCGGACATCAGCCGGCAGGTTGTCGAGATCGCGAGCCGCCGGTGCCGAAAGAACGATCGTCTTCACGAGTACAAATATCGCATAAATATCGCTCTTTGTTAAGCGATATTATCGCAGCCGCCGATTTTGCGGGATCAGGCCCGCTCGGCCAGCAATTCCTCACCGCGCTTCTGGCGGATCAGGTTGACGAAGCGGCGGAACAGATAGTGCGAATCCTGCGGGCCGGGCGAAGCCTCGGGGTGGTGCTGGACGGAAAATACCGGACGGCCGGTGAGCGCGATGCCGCAATTCGAGCCGTCGAACAGCGAGACATGGGTTTCCTCGACACCCGCGGGCAGCGAGTCGGCATCGACGGCAAAGCCATGGTTCATCGAGACGATCTCGACCTTGCCGGTTGTGTGATCCTTGACCGGGTGGTTGGCGCCGTGATGGCCCTGATGCATCTTGGCGGTCTTACCGCCCAGCGCCAGCGCCAGCATCTGATGGCCGAGGCAGATGCCGAACACGGGGATGTCGGTCTTGAGCAGGTCCTGGATGACCGGCACGGCATAGTCGCCCGTGGCTTCCGGATCGCCGGGGCCATTGGAGAGGAAGATGCCGTCGGGCTGCATGGCGAGGATTTCCTCCGAACCGGTGCTGGCCGGAACCACCGTCACCTTGGCGCCGAGGCCGGCGAGCAGGCGCAATATGTTGCGCTTGACGCCGTAGTCGATGGCCACGACGTGCAACGAAGGCTCGTCCTGCTCGCCAAAGCCTTCGTTCCAGACCCAGGGCGTCTCGCGCCAGACCGAGGACTGGCCCGACGTGACCTCCTTGGCGAGATCGAGCCCGATCAGGCCCGACCATGCGGCGGCGCGCCGCTTCAGGTCGGCGAGGTCGAAGACGCCGTCGGGCGCGTGCGCGATGACGGCGTTGGCCATGCCTTTTTCGCGGATCAGCGCGGTGAGCGCGCGGGTGTCGATGCCCGAGAGCGCGACGATGCCGCGCTTCTTCAGCCATTGATCGAGATCGCCGGCGGCGCGGTAATTGGACGGGTTGGTGACATCGGCCTTGAACACGGCGCCGACGGCGCCGGCGCGGGCGGCCGGGTTGAGGTCTTCGATGTCCTCGCCATTGGTGCCGATGTTGCCGATATGCGGGAAGGTGAAGGTGACGATCTGGCCGGCATAGGAAGGGTCGGTGAGGATTTCCTGGTAGCCGGTGAGTGCCGTGTTGAAGCAGACTTCGGCCACCGCCGAGCCGGTGGCGCCGAGGCCGCGACCCTCGATGACGGTGCCGTCTGCCAGCACCAGAAGGGCGGTCGGCTTTTCAGTGGCCCAGGGTGGGGTCAGCGCGGGCGTCATCTCGGCCATGGCGGCACTCCTATCAGGCCGCGCTGCAACGACCCTGGCGGGCATTCGCGCGGCAAAGGGCGCGAAGCAGCGATTTCGCAGCCTCCACGCAGTCAAGCTTCAGTTCATGCAAGGCCCAGTACATAGGGGAAGGGGGCAGGGCGGTCAATGATCATGCGAAACGCCGCCGCGATTTATTTCATTGAGGAATATCATAGGCTTGCCCTGGCATATGAGGGTTTGCGTTGGCCTGTCCCCGGCGCTATTGTCCGCGCCGACCGAAGGAGAGAGATCAATGCGCGCGAAAATCGCCGAATCCCTGAAGACCGCGATGAAGGCGCAGGACAAGCACCGGCTGCCGACATTGCGGCTGATCCAGGCCGCCATCCACGATCGCGACATCGCCAATCGCGGTGCCGGCAAGGACCCTGCCAGCGACGAGGAAATCCTGCAGATCCTGGCCAAGATGGTGAAGCAGCGCGAGGAATCGGCCAAGGCCTTCGAGGACGGCAAGCGGCCGGAACTGGCGGCTCAGGAGCGCGGCGAGATGGAGATCATCCGCGGCTTCCTGCCGACGCAGCTTGACGATGCGGCGGTCACGGCGGCGGCGCGCGAGGCGATTGCCGCCACCGGTGCGGCCAGCCAGAAGGACATGGGCAAGGTGATCGCCGCGCTCAAGCAGAAATATGCCGGCCAGATGGATTTCGGCAAGGCAAGCGGCATCGTCAAGGGGCTGCTGCAGTAGGGCTTTTACCCGCGCGTCGGCAGGCGTCCAACACGGCCACTCACGGCAAAGCCGTAGCTTGCTATTGGGTTGATTTCCCAGGCTCCAACGCACGGCGCAAAGCCGGCGCTTCCTGCTGGATATGGTTCCACAGACGGTGGGCGACCGGCCCGTGCGGCCGGTCGCGGCGGCGCGCCACGACCAAGTCGTCGGTGCGGCCCGGCAGATGACTGCCGGCAATGGACAGGAGCTGCCCGTCGCGCAGCTCTTCCGCGATCAGGAAATGCGGCAGGTGGCCCCAGCCGAGGCCTTGGAGGATGATTTCCTTCTTCATGGCTTGATCGGGGACCAGACATTGCGGCGCGCCTTCGACCACGAAGTAGTCCTGTCGTGGTGAATGCAGGGCGGTGTCGCGCATCACGCATTGGGTGAATGCCTGCATCTTCTCCAGTGTGATCGGTCGTTCGATGCACTCGGGCAGGAAGCCCGGCGCCACCACGGGAATGAAGGGCACCTTGCTGAGGTCGATCCATTCGATCCGTGCGTCGCCCTTGTCGATCCAGTGCAGGATCAGATCGGCTTTGTCGTCGAAAAGACGCTCCGACGGGCCGCCGACGGCTTCGAAATGGAGATGCAGCCGGGTGCCGGGGCATTGGGCGAAGAACCGTCCGAGCATGCCCAGCACCCGCGGGCGCGGGCAGAGGTCGCCGATCACGACATGGATTTCGCTTTCCTCGCCCATCGAAAGCTGGGCGGCATGGACGCGCAGGCCGTCCAGTTCGCGCAGCAGCTGCTGCGCGCGCCGCTGGAACGACAGCCCCGCTTCCGTCGCACGAACGCGATAGCCGCTGCGGTCAAGAAGAACCAGATCGAGCTGCCGTTCGAGCTTGGCGACAGCGGCGAACACCGCCGGGTGCGAGCGGTGCAGCATGGCCGCGGCCGGCTGAAAGCCGCCGGTGCGGATCACGGCTTCGAAGCACTGAAGATCGTGCAAGGTGAACTCGGCCATGTCAGCTTTGATTACAGAGATTGTCCTATCTTTGTAATATCACTAAAGCCCGACCACGGCTACGCTTTGCCTCATTCAACGTTCCAAGAGGATCTTCAACATGAGCGAGCTGAATTTCGTGACTGTCGGCGACGGCACGCGCATCGCCTATCGCTTCGACGGCGACGCCGGAAAGCCGGTGCTGGTGCTGTCCAACTCCATCGCCACCACGCTGCATATGTGGGATGGGCAGGTCGGCGAACTGTCCAGGCATTTCCGCGTTCTGCGCTACGACTTTCGTGGTCATGGCGGGTCGAGCGCGCCAGTCGGCGCCTATTCCCTCGACCGGCTTGGCCGCGACGTGATCGAACTCATCGATGCGCTCGGCCTCGGGCGCGTGCATTTTCTCGGCCTGTCGCTCGGCGGTTTCGTCGGGCAGTGGCTTGGCGTTCATGCGCCCGAGCGGATCGACCGGCTGATTCTGAGCAACACCTCGTCTCACCTTTCGCCAGCAAGTTATTTCGACGAGCGGATTGCCGTCGTGCGGCAGGCGCCGGACATGTCGGAAACGGCCGAAGTGTTTCTCAACAACTGGTTCCCGGCGGACATGGTGGCGGCCAACGAACCCGTCATTGAGGAATTCCGCGCTATGCTGCTTGCGATCGACCGGCAAGGCCTGGCCGGCCTGTTCGCGGCGGTTCGTGATGCCGATCTTCGCCGCACCATCGCGCTGATCTCCCGGCCGACGCTGGTGATCGCCGGCGAGCACGACACGGTGACGGCGGCGAGCCATAGCGAGCTGATCGCGGCCGCGGTGCCCGGCGCGAAGCTCGTCGTGCTGCCCGCGGTCCACTTGTCGAACGTGGAATACCCCGCTGAGTTCATGAAGGCCGTGCTCGATTTCCTGCACTAAGCCGGTGCAGGGCGCCGTGGGTACCGTCTCACGGCTCCTTGCAGATCGGCAGTGGCTGCGCAGGTGGTGCGGGATGATCCTGCTTATATTGGGCGATGACAGGCTCGAGGGTTTTTCGCGGCCAGAATTTCGGCGTACCGATCTCCTTCAGGCAGGATGCGTTCCAGTAGGTGCCTGAAGCGGAATGGCCGCTCGCAATGGCGGCGATGTCGCGCGATTCCGGGTAGATGTAGAGCGTCGTCGGATTGTCCTTCACCATCGAGATGAGTTGCCTGGCATCGGCCGGGGACCAACTGGTGCAGCCATTGCTGCGGCCGCCGGCATAGTCCACCAGCTTGCCGAACGGCACCATGCCGTCGTGGTCGGCATAGGCGCTGTTCGGGGTCTTGCGCATGCACATGGTGCGCAGCACCTGCGCCGCGTGGCCGCCGATCACGCGCTGCCTGGCGTTGGCGGCCTCGCCTTCGCCGTCGAACTGGATGAAAGTGCGCTGGAAAGCCACGTCCTGTTTCGCGCCGGTGCGATAAAAGCCCTTGAACGAGGTTTTCGCTTCGCGGGTCATGTAGGCGCCGCCGGCGGTCAGTTCCGAATCCATGGCGTTGCCGAAGTTCTTGGCGCAGCGCCTGCCGTTCGAAAAGTTCACGGTGCCTTTCAGGTTCCGGCCGCCGCCATGGCCCGCCGAAATCGCGCGAAACGACTGGCTGGCTTCGCACACGACATAGTAGCGGCGTCCCAGCACGCCATTGCCGAGATCGCCGGGACGGGTGGCGTCCATGGCGAAATAGCAGGGGTTCCGGACGGCGCCCTGCGCCACTTTCTGCAGGTAAAGCGAGCGCGCCCGCTCCAGCACCACTTGTGAAATCTGGCCGTCGGCGTTGCCGACGTGGGCCTGCAGCCAGGCGGGAACGGCCGATGGCGCGGCAAAGGATCGGGCCGATGCCGTCAGGGCAATGACGACGACGAGGAGGCCGAGGAGCGTAACGACACCCAACGGGACAGATCTCAACCGCACCGGACCCATTCTCCTGTCGAAGCCGTTCGTGATTCCCCACGATGAATCACCCAAGCACAATCATAAAACGCCGCGCGCCATCAGGCGAAACACATCTTGTTTAGCGCGCCGGCAAGTATGCGCGAAAAGCCGAGGGAGACGCGCAACCAGCCATGCCGGCCCAAGGCGGCTGTGGAAGCCTGAAAAACGTCCCCCGATTTTCGATCCGCCGAGATCCGCTTTCAGGCGGCTTGAGCGCTCTGCTGTCCAAGGGTATGCCTGCTTCGTTTTTCAGGAAGCATCGACCATGATCGAGATCGTCAAACCCGCGCTCGAACATCTGCCGTCCTACAAGGCGGCGCTCGAACGCGGCTGGTCGCCGGACAATGTGCGGCTCATGGAGGCAACACGCGCGGAGCTTGCGGCGATCGACGAGGACCCCATGGCATTCCTCGCCAGCCTCGACGATCCCGAGGCCAAGGGGCCGCGCATCGCCTTGCCAGACGGCACACAAGTGCCACGCCTGCCGGGTTTCCGCCGCTGGATCTGGGACGGCGAGGCGTCGGGCTCGATCGGCTTTCGCTGGCAGAAGGGCACGGCGGAACTGCCGCCGCACGTGCTTGGCCATATCGGTTATGCCGTGGTGCCGTGGAAGCGAAAGCGCGGCTACGCCACCGAGGCGGTGAAGCTGATGCTGGACGAGGCGAGGGCGGTCCGCCTGCCCTATGTCGAGCTCACTGCCAAGCCGGGCAATCCGGCCTCGCACAAGGTGATCCTGGCCAATGGCGGCAGACTCGTCGAGCGCTTCTTCGAGGACGCCGCCTATGGCGGGGTAGAGAGCCTGCGGTTCCGGATCGATTTGTAAGCCTATCGCCTTTCAACCTGATCGCCGAACCAGTCGGCGAGCGATGCGCGGTGCGTGCCGGCCCGGCCGGTGAAAGCGTCGGCGGAAAGCATGGAGTTCAGCACCGCCTCCTGCGTCGCTTCCGCCGCCGCCCTGAAAAGAATGTCGATGC
Source organism: Mesorhizobium sp. M8A.F.Ca.ET.181.01.1.1 (assembly GCF_004792025.1). Classification (NCBI taxonomy): domain Bacteria; kingdom Pseudomonadati; phylum Pseudomonadota; class Alphaproteobacteria; order Hyphomicrobiales; family Phyllobacteriaceae; genus Mesorhizobium; species Mesorhizobium sp. M8A.F.Ca.ET.181.01.1.1. The sequence goes on from NZ_SRTV01000001.1 coordinate 24,537, forward strand.
GCGCTTCGTTGAGCGCGAGCAGCGGCACCAGATCGCGGTTTTCATCATGGTCGATCAGGCTGCCGGTGCTGAAGGCGATGGCGATGTCCCCGCTGCCATTGCCCCAGAAGGAGCCAAGCCTGGCGATGCCGGCCCCGGTGCGGCGCGCCACGCGCTCGAGCTGGCGGTGTTCGAGCGGCACATCCGTCGCCAGAACGATCATGATCGAGCCGCGTTCGGGCTCGGCGTGCCGCCTGGGATCGGGCCGGCGCCCGTCGGGCAGGACGAGGTCGCCGGGCCTGCCGAAATTCGACAGGACCAGAACGCCAAGATGATGTCCGCCGCCAAGCGCGATCTTCCTGGAGGCCGAGCCGATGCCGCCCTTGAAGCCGAAGCAGCTCATTCCCGTTCCGGCGCCGACATTGCCCTGTTCGACGGCGCCCTCACGCGCATCGGCGAGCGCGGCAAGGGCATGCTCCTCCGATATCGCCAGGGCTTGGATGTCGTTCAGCGGGCCGTCATTGCACTCACCGACCACCGGATTGACGGTTCCGGTGGTGCGGCCGATATCGGGGTTCTGGCGGATGGCGTCACGGATCAGCGCCGTGGCGCAGATGCCGACCGAGAGCGTGTTGGTCAGGAGAACAGGCGTCTCGATGGTGCCGAGTTCCTGCACCTGCATCAGCCCGATGGTCTTGCCGAAGCCGTTGATGACATGGCTTGCCGCCGTCACCTTTTTGCGGAACAGATTTCCGCCATGCGGCAGGACCGCGGTCACGCCGGTGTTGATGTCGCCGTCGCGCAGCGTGCAGTGACCGACGCGCACGCCAGGCACATCGGTGATCGCATTGTGCGTGCCCGTCGGCAAGGTGCCGCAGGTCAGGCCGAAATCAGCGACAGTCCTTGCCATGTTATTCGGCGGCCACCGGTACCGGCGGGCTGATGTCGCTGCGCCGTTCCCAGAGATGGGAAATGACAGCCACGATGACGGCAACCGCCATCGCGAAGGCGCCAACAACCGGCAGGCTGCGATAGCCGTAGCCGGCATTGAGCATGGCTGCTCCGAGCGACGCGGCCAATGCGATGCCGATATTGAAGCCGGACGGGATGAGCGAAGCGGCGAGACCGGAGGCATCCGCCGTCCAGGCCAGGATGCGGGTCTGGATGGGGGTGCCGATGGCGAAGTTGAGACCGCCCCAGACGATGATCGCGACAACCATCGGCAGGGGGTAGGGGCTGACGAGATAGATGATGGCCAGCGTCACCGCCTGCAGGGCGAGCATGGAGATCAGCGACGGCATCAGTTTCCAGTCGGACAGTTTGCCACCGAGGAAGACGCCAAGCGTGGCGCCGACGCCGTTGAGCAGCAGCACCCAGGGCACCAGGTTTTCGTCGAGCCCTGTGACCTCCAGCAGCGTTGGGGTGATGTAGGTGAACAGGCAGAACTGGCCGAGCATCAGCATCAGCATCAGGATCAGCGAGGTCCAGACCTGCTGGCGCGCCAGCACCCGAACCTCGCTGGCAAGGCTCGCCGACTTGGCCTGATATCCGGTAGCGCGCGGCAACAAAGCCGCCATGGCAAGAGTTGCCGCCACGCCCAGTGCGCCCATCACCCAGAATGTCGCGCGCCAGCCCCAGATGTTGCCGATGGCGGTGCCCGCCGGCACACCGATGACGTTGGAGACGGTGAGGCCCGACAGGATGACGGCCACCGCCATGCCGCGCTGATCCTCGCGCACCAGGCCGACGGCAACCACCATGGCAACGCCGAAATAGGCGCCATGCGCGACGGCCACGGCAATGCGCAACAACAGCATGGAGGTGAAGTCGGGCGCCAGCGCACAGGCCACCTGGCCGAGCGTGAAGGCGACAGCGAGGCCGAGCAGCAAGGCCTTGCGCGACAGGCTCTTGGTGGCGAGCGCCAGCAGCGGACCGCCGATGGCGATGCCGCAGGCATAGCCGGAGACGAGGTAGCCGGCGGAAGGAACTGAAACGCCAAGCCCTTGCGCCACCTGCGGCAGCACGCCGGCGATGACGAATTCGGTGGTGCCGAAAGCGAAAGCGGCGATGAACAGGGCGATGAGCGGCAGCGACATGAAAAACAAACCCTCGAAATGGAAGGCTCAAACCATGGATGGCCGTGGCGGGCAATCCAGAAATTTTTGTCGCCGGTTTAGGTTTTCTTGAGCGGGGTGCGGCGATGAAGCGCCAAACTCCCCCACGAGGGGGAGATTGGCAACTTTGTCAGCTCGCCTTCAGTCTGGATCCAAAAAGCAGGCCGCGCTCTTCCAGCACGGGATAGGCCATCGACGCCAGCAGCGAGTTGATCTGCTTCAGGTCGCGGATGGTATCGAGGTGGATCGAGCTGGTTTCGACGCTTCTGGCGGTGCCTTCGCGCAGGCGCAGGAAATGGCTGGCGCTGGTTTCCTTCTCGCGGTCACGCAGCCGGTCCTTCTCCAGCACGAGCTGGCGAGCGGTCTCGGGGTCTCGCGACACCAGCACGTTGAAGGCAAGACGGGCATTGGCCAGCACCGAGCCATGGAAGGCGCACAACTCGCTCCAGCCTTCGTCGGTGAATTCCAGGCCGCGCTCGAATTTCTTCTTCACATGCACAAGCATGTTCCGCACGATGATGTCGCCGACCTGCTCGAGCTTGACACAGGCGCCGATCAGCTCCTGGCAGCGCAGCGCCTCGTCTTCGGTCATCGGGTTCCTGGTCACCTTTGCGAGGTAGAGCTTTATGGCCGCGTGCCTGCGGTCGACACGGTCGTCGAGGGCCGCCAGCGCCTTGATCTTGTCCGAGTCGGCGTCCTCATAGAGTTCGATGATGCGCTTGAGCATGATCTCGACCGTCTCGCAGACCCGCACCACCTCGCGTGTGGCGTTGGCCAGAGCCTGGCTCGGCACATCGAGCGCGCTTTCGTTGAGCGCCGACAGTTCGACAACCTCGAGCGTGGCGGCCGGCGCCGGCTTGGCGCCGAGGGCCACGATCCTTTCGGAGGCTCGGTAGACCAAACCGGCCAGCGGCAGGCCGGCGAGCAGGATGATCACATTGAACAGGATATGGGCGTTGACGATCTGATCGGCCGCCGTCGAGCCGAGGAAGGCGACATGCGGCCGGAAGATCATGAACAGGATCAGCATGACCAGCGAGCCAAGCCCGCGCATCAGGAGGTTGCCGACCGGCACGACACGGACTTCGGGGCTGGCCGAGCGTGTCAGCATCGGCGCGATCAGCGACGAACCGAGATTGACCCCGAGGATAAGGACGAGGCCGAGTTCAGGGCTGATCAGGCCGCGGCCGGCCAGCGTCGCCATCAACAGCACCGCCGCGATGCTCGACTGGAACAGCCAGGTGATCATTGCCGCCAACAGGTAGGCGGTGATGGAATCGCTGGAGAAATAATTGAGGATGACCGGCAGCAGCTGGCTGTTGCGCAGCGGCTCGGACGCCTGGCCGATCATTTCCAGGGACAGGATCAAGAGGCCGATGCCGACCAGGATGCGGCCGGTCTGTCGCCAGTCGCGCCGCTCGGTGGCCATGAACATCACCGTGCCTGATATCAGGCAGAGCGGTACCAAGAGCGTGAGGTCGAAGGTCAGCAGCTTGACCACCAGAGCAGAGCCGATCTCGGCGCCACGCACGGCCAACTGGCCGGCGGCGCCCGAGACGATGCCGGAACCGGCGAAGGAGCCGACCAGCAGCGTGACCGCGGTCGAGCTTTGCAGCGCGATCGCGAGGCCGGTGCCGGCCAGCACCGCCATGATCGGGTTGCGCATGGTGGCGCGCAGGCGATGACGCAGCACGTCGCCATAGGCGCGCTCGACGCCGGTCTTGACCATGCGGGTGGCAAACAGCATCAGCGCGACGGCGCCGGCCAGATGCAGGAGGACGACGGAACCGCTCATCGCGGCGCCTGCATGCGTGCATGGCGCTCGCTGCGGCCGGCATGGCGACGGGGGGAGAAGGCGAGGGTGCGAATCATGGTCATGACAGCCTTGGAATATAGCCGGAATATTTTAGCCGAATAATAAAAATTTGTCGATTTCAAGGGGCCGCCGCGAGGCGACAGCCGGTGTCGGAAAATGGACGGGTCCGCTAGGGGTTGCACCGGCTTGAGCGGGGATCGGCCGGATCTGCGATGTTTTGGCGCCGATCTTTGTGATGATGTTCAAATCTTTTTTGTAAGCAGAGGAATTCATTACACAATTGTAATGCTGCCGTTCAGTTTCGGTTCATCCCCTGGCCGTTATCCCTCCCGGCATCGACAACCAAGGAGACCTCTGATGAAACGCATTGTTCTTTCCGCCCTCGCTTTCTCGATGCTGGCCGCCACCTCGCTTGCCGGCCAGGCAGCACCGATGAACGCGCCAGTGGCGCCGCAGTCGAACTACACCAAGGTCGACTGGCAGAAGCCTACCCACCGGGACGCCAAGAAGCGCGTCATCCAGAAGCGGTTCGTCCAGAAGAAGGTCGTCGTGAAGCGGAACAACTGGCGCAATGGCCAGAAATATTCTGGCTGGAGGCGGCACCAGCCGATCCGCGACTATGGCCGCTATGGCCTGCATCGTCCCGGCCGCGGCCAGGAATGGATCCGCGTCGGCAATGACTATGTGCTGGTCGGCATCCTCTCCGGCGTCATCTTCGGCGCGCTCGCCGCGCAATAATCATTGACGATGGCCGGCATCTCGCCGGCCCTTCGATAGAAGGCGGCCCGCGAGGGTCGCCTTCTTTTTGACTATCCGGTCTCATGCCGACCCGCCTTGCTGAAAATATCACAATATGCGATATTTAAACGGTGAAGAGGGTCATACTTCTGCCCTTGGCGGCAAAAGCGTTGCGAAAGCATCGGGTCGATGCCGAGAGGATTTTATCGAAGATCGAAACCTATGCCAGGGACGCGAGTACGCTTGCCAACAGCGTCAAGGCCTTGCAGGGATCGTCGGCGCTGCGCTTAAGGGTCGGCGACTATCGCGTGATCTTCGAAGAGACGGATCAAGAGATCATCGTGACCAAGATCGGACCGCGTGGATCGGTATATGATTGAAGGAATGCCGGGATGAACAACATCGCCTATGTCACGACGCCAGGTGGCGAGGAACTGGCCATCCTGCCGCGCAGCGAACTGGAAGCCCTTCGTGAATCGCTGGAGCATGCGCAGGCGCTTGGCGGGTTTCGTGCCGGGCAGCTTCCCGGTCTTACGCCCGATGAAGCACGAGCACTTGTTGGCGCGGTCTCTCCGCTGGCCTTCTGGCGCAGATACCGCAAGCAGACCCAGGCCGTTCTCGCTGCCTCCGTGGGCGTGACCCAGAACTATCTTTCGGATATCGAGAACGGAAAGCGCGGTGGGGACGTCACGCTTTGGCTGCGGATTGCCCGTGCTCTCGAATTGCCGATCGAGAGTTTGGTCGACGACGGCGACTGATCAGCGGACCGCGGAGTGGCCTTGCCCTGTGGAAACCGGGTATGGCCTCTATTGGGGGTCGTCTGAAATCGCGGGCATGATTATATGGTGGCGAAACGAGTTCCCCGATGCGATTTCCGCCTGCCTTCCTCGACGAGATACGCGACCGCGTGCCGATTTCACAGCTTATCGGCCAGCGCGTGGCGTGGGATCGCAAGAAGACCAACGCATCGCGCGGCGACTATTGGGCGTGCTGTCCGTTCCATGGCGAGAAGAGCCCGTCCTTCCACTGCGAGGACAAGAAGGGGCGCTATCACTGTTTCGGCTGCTCGGTCTCGGGTGACCATTTCAAGTTTCTCACCGAACTCGAAGGACTGAGTTTTCCCGAGGCGGTCGAGAAGATCGCCGACATGGCCGGCGTGCCGATGCCGGTCCGCGACGAACGGGAGGAACAGCGCGAGAAGGAACGCGCCAGCCTGACCGATGTCATGGAGATGGCGACCGCCTTCTTCCAGGAGCGTCTGCAAGGGCCGGAGGGCGCCAAGGCCCGCGCCTATCTCAGGGATCGTGGGCTGACGCCGGCGACACAGCAGTCGTTCCGGCTCGGCTTCGCGCCCGACAGCCGCAATGCGCTGAAGGAGCATCTGGCGGCCAAGGGTGTGCCGAAAGCCGATATCGAGGCCTGCGGGCTGGTGCGCCATGGCGACGACATTCCGGTCTCCTATGACTGGTTCCGCGACCGCATCATGTTCCCGATCCCGGATTCGCGCGGCAAGATCATCGCCTTTGGCGGCCGCGCCCTGGCCCCCGATGCGCTCGCCAAATACATGAACTCGCCCGACACCGAGCTCTTCCACAAGGGCAATGTGCTCTACAATTTCGCCCGCGCCCGCAAAGCCTTGGCGAAAGGCGGCACGGTCATCGCCGTCGAAGGCTATATGGATGTGATCGCGCTGGCGCAGGCGGGTTTCGAGAATGTCGTGGCGCCGCTCGGCACAGCGCTCACGGAAAACCAGCTCGAATTGTTGTGGCGCATGGCGCCGGAGCCGATGCTGTGCTTCGACGGCGACAAGGCCGGGCTGAAGGCGGCATGGCGGGCAGCCGACATGGCGCTGCCGTCAGTGCAGGCCGGACGCTCGGCGCGCTTCGCGCTGCTGCCGGAAGGCAAGGATCCCGACGATCTGGTCAAGGCCGAGGGGCCCGACGCCTTCCGCGCCGTGCTGGCCGATGCGCGGCCGCTGGTCGACCTGTTGTGGATGCGCGAAACGGCCGGCGGCGTCTTCGACACGCCGGAGCGGCGGGCCGAACTCGAGAAGACGCTGCGCGAACTTACCAGCCGCATCCGCGACGAAAGCCTGCGCTACCACTACCAGCAGGAGATGCGCGAGCGGGTGCTGAGCTTCTTCGGCTCCCAGCGCAATGCGCGGCAAGGTCGTCAGGATGGCGGCCGGCCCGGTCAACGCGGCCAGGGCAAGCCCGCGCCCGGCGGCCAATTCGCCAAGGCCGGTGGCGGCCGGATGCCGATCACCGAAAGCCTCGGCCAGTCGGCGCTGGTCAGGCGCGGCGAGGGGATGTCGGTGCGCGAGGCGACGATCATCGTGGCACTGGTCAACCACCCGGCACTGATCGACGAGAATTTCGCCCATGTCGAGTTCCTCGACCTCGCCAATTCCGACCTGACGCGGCTGCACGCCGCCATTCTCGACGCGATGGCGCATGACATGGCCAATGACCGCCACGCCGTGGTGGCGACGATCGAACGCGCCGGCTGCGCCGAGATCTGGGAGCGCGCCGTCGGCCTGATCAAGCGGGCGCGGCAATGGCCGGCGCTGGAGACGGCGGCCCTCGAGGATGCCCGCGACGCTCTGAACCAGGCGTTGCACTTGCAGCGCAGCGCGCGCACCTTACATAAGGAGCTGAAACAGGCGGAAGCGGCCCTCGAAGCGGACCCTTCGGACGAAAACTTCCGCCATCTGATCGAAATTCAGGCGCAATTTCAGGATGTACAAGCGACGGAAGCGCTGATCGAAGGATTCGGCGTTTCGTCGGGCAGGGCTGGGCGAGCCTAAGTGCAGCTGAGTGCGGGAATGAAGGCGCGGCCACGCTTCCCTTGGGGGCGAGGCGCGCTAAGTCGGGTAATTGATTCGCTTTTTTCATGCGAATCATGCCAGAGGCGCTTGACCTTCGGACAGAATGGCGGAATCAGGACGATTCGAAACGTTAACCCGCACCCGCATCGACGGGAAACAAGCGATGCAAGGTACTTGATCACTGGACAGGCGGCCCGCCTGCCACAGATATTAGGGTTAATCTGGACTTAATGTATGCTGCCCAAGAGTGGAACCCGGTTTTGGGGCAACGGCATGCACCAAACAAAAGAGTGGATGCAGTTCATGGGCCGGGTAAAGCGCGTTTAGAAAAACGGGCGTATCCGATTTGACTGGTCCGACAGCTTACGCGGCCCCGATGGCCGGCCGCTAGGAGAAGATAAAGACTATGGCGACAAAGGAAAAGGAAGAGGTCGAGACCGAACGCGAAGGCGCCACCGATGGGCCCTTGCTCGACCTTTCCGATGATGCTGTCAAGAAGATGATCAAGGCCGCCAAGAAGCGCGGCTATGTCACCATGGACGAGCTGAATTCGGTGCTGCCTTCCGAGGAAGTGACCTCCGAGCAAATCGAGGACACGATGGCGATGCTGTCCGACATGGGCATCAACGTCGTCGAGGATGACGAGCAGGGCGAAGAGGCCGAGGCGGGCGACACGGCCGCCGATGCCGAGGAAGACGCCAACGAGCTGGCCGAGCAGACTGGCACCGCCGTCGCCGCCACCACGACCAAGAAAGAGCCGACCGACCGCACCGACGATCCGGTGCGCATGTATCTGCGCGAAATGGGTTCGGTCGAGCTCCTGTCGCGCGAAGGCGAAATCGCCATCGCCAAGCGCATCGAGGCCGGCCGCGAGACCATGATCGCGGGGTTGTGCGAAAGCCCGCTGACCTTCCAGGCCATCATCATCTGGCGCGACGAGCTCAACGAATCCAAGATCCTGCTGCGCGAGATCATCGATCTCGAAGCCACCTATGCCGGCCCCGAAGCCAAGCAGGCCCCCGTTGTCGAACGCATCGAGGAAGCGCCCAAGGCCGAGGAAAAGCCGCGCCGCGGACGCGACGATGAAGACGACGTCACCAACGTCGGCGCCGACACGCGCGGCATCGGCGACGACGACGAGGAAGACGAGGACGAGGCGAGCCTGTCGCTGGCGGCGATGGAAGCGGAACTGCGCCCGCAGGTGATGGAGACGCTCGACGTCATCGCCGACACCTACAAGAAGCTGCGCAAGCTGCAGGACCAGCAGGTCGAGAACCGTCTGGCCGCCGCCGGTACTTTGTCGCCCAGCCAGGACCGCCGGCTGAAGGAACTGAAGGACCAGCTGATCAAGGCGGTGAAGTCGCTGTCGCTCAACACCGCGCGCATCGAGGCGCTGGTCGAGCAGCTCTACGACATCAACAAGCGCCTGGTGCAGAACGAGGGCAAGCTTTTGCGCCTCGCCGAAAGCTATGGCGTGCGCCGCGAGGAGTTCCTGAAGGAATATCAGGGCTCCGAGCTCGACCCGAACTGGACGCGTTCGATCGCCAATCTGACCTCGCGTGGCTGGAAGGAATTCACCAAGAACGAGAAGGATGCGATCAAGGACCTGCGCGCCGAGATCCAGCACCTGGCCACCGAAACGGCGATCTCGATCCTGGAATTCCGCAAGATCGTCAACCAGGTGCAGAAGGGCGAGCGCGAAGCCGCGATCGCCAAGAAGGAAATGGTCGAAGCCAATCTGCGCCTCGTCATCTCCATCGCCAAGAAATACACCAATCGCGGCCTGCAGTTCCTCGACCTGATCCAGGAAGGCAATATCGGCCTGATGAAGGCGGTCGATAAGTTCGAATACCGCCGCGGCTACAAGTTCTCGACCTACGCGACATGGTGGATCCGGCAGGCGATCACGCGTTCGATCGCCGACCAGGCCCGCACCATCCGCATTCCGGTGCACATGATCGAGACGATCAACAAGATCGTGCGCACCTCGCGCCAGATGCTGCACGAGATCGGCCGCGAGCCGACGCCAGAGGAACTGGCCGAAAAGCTTGCCATGCCGCTCGAAAAAGTGCGCAAGGTCTTGAAGATCGCCAAGGAGCCGATCTCGCTCGAAACGCCTGTCGGCGACGAGGAGGATTCGCATCTGGGCGACTTCATCGAGGACAAGATGGCGATCCTGCCGATCGACGCCGCGATCCAGGCCAATCTGCGCGAGACCACCACGCGCGTTTTGGCCTCACTGACGCCGCGCGAGGAGCGCGTGCTCAGAATGCGCTTCGGCATCGGCATGAACACCGACCACACGCTGGAAGAAGTCGGCCAGCAGTTCTCGGTCACCCGCGAGCGTATCCGCCAGATCGAAGCCAAGGCGCTGCGCAAGCTCAAGCATCCGAGCCGCAGCCGCAAGCTGCGCAGCTTCCTGGACAGCTGAGTTCATTTTTGTCGCGAAGAGTTAAGGGCGCCGGTTGGCGCCCTTTTTCGTTTCAGGTGTCAAAGCAGCGGCACGTTCAGCCGCGCGCCCTTGATGATGATGCCGCCCCGGTCGCCGATCTCTATCGAGCCATAACGCTGCCGGAAGCAGTCCGGCAGCGGCCGGTCGCCGGGGATAGACAGCCACAGGCGCAGCATATGACGCCGCTTGGCCGGATCCGGCCAATCGCGAAAGCCCGTGCGGTCGTGAAGCAGCGAATGATTGTAGACGAACTGCATGTCGCCGGGCCGAAGCCGCATCGACAGGTTTAGCAGGGGATCATTGGCGAGGCTGTCGAAGAGATCCAGCGCTTCGACGTGGGCGGCGGTGAGTCGCATGGCATCGGGGAAGCGTTGCGCGCTGTCGATGTACTGGCGCTGATAGATGCCGGTCAGCAGTCCGGCATGCCAGTTGAGCACCGGGATTTCGAAATAGGGCTTTTGCCCTTCCGGTATTTCGCCGCGCCGGTCGGTGGCGATCGGATCAAACAGCATGCGGACGAGATCAGGCCGTCTTTTTCGCATCTCGTTGTAGATCGTCACCGTGCTGACCAGCAGGGACTCGCCGCCTTGCATGGCGTCTTGCAGGCAGAGCAGGCCGACGACATCGGCGGAATCGGTGTGAAATGTCTGGCGCTCCGCCGTCTGGTAGATGCGCGTCCTGGTGTCCCTGGCGTCGGCGCCGATGTCGCGGACATGGCCGAGGATGTGGCCCTGGGCATTCTGGGACCGCGCGCTACCCAGATGGGCGCCAACCCCGCAGAAGATCGTTGCCGCCATCTCGGCGGAATATCTTTCGACCGGGAGACCGCGCAGCACCTCGAAGCCGATGCCTGCGATCAGTTTTTCCCGAAGCGCGGCAAGATGGCCGCCCAGACGAGGCAAAGGGAAATCAGCCTGGGTCAGACCGCCGATATCGTGTGAGCGAGCGAGAAAGCGGGTCGCCGCCAATTCCAGCTCGGCGACGTCCGAAGGCTCCAGTTCGAGCAGCCACCTCTCGGGATGCTTCGCCATGTCCTCACCAGTCCATGCGGCGGGAATGTCGATCTGTACCGGTGGCAGGTCTGTTGTCTCGCGCATGAAGCTCTCCGGCGGCTGGACGGGCCTCGGACGTTTTGCCGGGCTGACGCCACGACGGAGATTGCCGCAATCAAGCGGGTTTTCAAACAGGGCTTCAACTGGCCACGCTCACTGCAATGGGTGCCGGCGCGGTAGCGCTTGCGGGACGTCGGCAGCGGGAGGATAATCCGACGTCGGATGCATTTTTCGGGCGACAACCCGGAAGCCCGCCCCGGTCGAGACCGTGTCGACAGAGCACGGCCTCAGTGCCGTGCTCCGTGGCCCCGGAGGGAGGTGTGCCATGACAAGCTACATCGTGCTGATGAACTGGACCGAGCAGGGCGCCAAAAATTTGCGCGAGTCACCGAAGCGGCTCGACGCCGCCAGGAAGCAATTGGGTGAGATGGGTGGATCGTTCAAGGCGTTCTACCTGACCATGGGCGAGTACGACATGGTGGCGGTGGTCGAGGCGCCCGACGACGCGATCCTGGCGCGTTTCTCGCTGATGCTGGCGGCAGCCGGCAACATCAGGACGCGGACGATGAAGGCCTTCCCCGAATTCGCCTATCGCGAGATCATCACCTCACTTGGATAATGAGGTTTCCGACGGCCGGGTCAGGTGCCGCCTCAACGGCACCTGATCCGGCGTTCCGACAAATTCGACATCTGCCTCGGGACAGGGCGCCTCGCCATGGTAGACGCGGCCAGGAGAGATCGCGATGAACATTTTTTCGACACCGGCCATCGGCCTTGCCTTGATATCCATGATGCCCGTCGATGCCGGCGCCGCGCAAAAATCGGTCGCCATGGCCAATCCGGCATCGGTCCATTGCGGTGCGATCGGCGGCCGCTTCGTGGTCAGGAAGGACAAGGCCGGCAACGAATACGGGTTTTGCCGCCTGCCCAATGGACGCCTGTGCGAGGAGTGGGCGCTGTTTCGCGACAACAAATGCGTCGGGCCGAAGGCCGCGATGCGTCGGAACTGACGCGTCTGTTGGAAGCGGCGCAAGCCGTGTCGTGCGGTCCCGTCGATGACATGGCGCGCCGCCGTGATAGGGTGAGCCATGTCCGAAGCACAGTCCCATTCGCATCTGTGGCCAGGCGTGCCGCTTGCCCTTGGCTCGGCCGCCTTGTTCGGCGCGACGCCGCCGCTGTCCAAATTGCTGCTCGACAGCGTCAGCCCGTTCATGCTGGCGGGTCTGCTGTATCTCGGCGCCGGCATTGGCCTGGCGCTCTACCGGCTCTTGCGCGGCAGGCAAGCCGGCGCCGGCGAAGCGCGCCTGGCCGCCGGGGACATTCCGTGGCTGGCGCTGGCGATCGGCATGGGCGGCATCGTCGGGCCGGTGCTCCTGATGTTCGGCCTCACCCTCAACACGGCGTCCAGTTCCGCCCTGCTGCTCAATCTGGAGGGGCTGGCGACGATGGCCATTGCCTGGCTCGTCTATCGCGAGAATGTCGACCGGCGCCTGCTTTTCGGCGCCTTCGCCATCCTGGCGGGCGCGCTGCTGCTGTCCTGGGCGGGGCAAGGCGTTGCCTTCAATCTTGGCGCGCTGCTTGTCGCGGGGGCCTGCCTGGCATGGGGCCTGGACAACAATTTCACCCGCAAGATATCGGCGGCCGATCCGGTGGCCATCGCCATGCTGAAGGGATTGGTGGCGGGCGCCGCCAATGTCGGGCTGGCGCTCGCCTCCGGCGCGGCGTTTCCAGCCGCGACGACGGTGATGGCCACGGCCGCCGTCGGTTTCTTCGGCATCGGCGTCAGCCTCGTGATGTTCATCCTCGCGCTGCGGCATCTCGGCACGGCACGCACGGGAGCCTACTATTCGCTCGCTCCCTTCATCGGCGCGTTGCTGGCGATCCTGATGCTGGGCGATGCCGTCACGCTCAAGCTCGGCATTGCCGGCCTGCTGATGGGGGTTGGCCTGTGGCTGCATCTGTCCGAGCGTCATGATCACGAGCACGACCATGAAGCGCTGGAACACGAGCACAGCCATGTGCATGACGAGCATCACCAGCATCATCATGACGGGCCGGTCAGCGAGCCGCATTCGCACTGGCACCGGCATGCGCCGCTGCGTCACAAGCATCCGCACTATCCCGACCTGCACCATCGGCACGATCACGGCTGACCGATGCCAGGGCCAGCGCTGACCGTCTGGTACAACACGCGCTGCCCGGTCTGCGATGCCGGCATCAGCCGGCAGAAGCGGCGGCTAATCGAGGCGGTCAAGGCCGGGCGGATCGCGTTTCGCGACATCAACCTGGAGCCCGATGCGCTGTCGTCGCATGGCGCCTCGCTGGAGGATATCCGCCGACGGCTGCATGCGACCGATGCCGAGGGTGGATTGCTCGTTGGCGCCGACGTCGCGGTCGCGGTCTGGCTGGCAACGCCGGGCGAGGGCTGGCTGGCGAGCCTGTTCGGCAATCGGCTCGTGCTGCCGCTGACCCGCCTTGCCTATGATCGCTTCGCCGATCTGCTCTACGCCTGGAATCGGCGCAAGGCCCGCTGGTAGCCTCCCTCCACACTATCCAACCCAGCCGGGCCTGACGCGTCGACGCCATGGATGTCGCTTGGCTCATGGCCAGATACATCGTAAGATATATCTTGACTCAGCAGTTTGGTGTGCCTAATTAAGATATATCGTAAGATAGAACTCAAGGAGCAATCAAATGCACAGACACAATCATTCCGACCATCATCATTTCGGCGAGCGCATGTTCATGCACATGGCCGGCAAGTTCGGTGGCAGAGGCGGCGGCGGCTTCGGTCCGTTCGGGGGCAGGGGCGGCGGGCGCGGTGGCCCGGGCGACATCTTTCGCGCCGGGCGGATGCTCGCCGATGGCGACCTCAAGCTGATCACGCTGTCGCTGCTGGCCGAGGCGCCGCGCCATGGCTACGACATCATCAAGGCGCTGGAAGAGCGCACCAGCGGCATCTACAGTCCGAGCCCTGGCGTGGTCTACCCGACGCTGACCTTCCTGGAAGAGGCCGGTTATGCCGTCTCGTCGAGCGAAGGCAACAAGAAGGTGTTTTCGATCACCGAGGCCGGGCAGGCGCATCTGGCCGACAACCGCGAGATGATCGACGGCGTGCTCGAACACCTCGAACGCTTCGGCCGCAAGATGGCCAAGGCGCGCGACTGGTTCGGCTGGAGCGACGACGGCGAGGACCGTCGCGGCGGCCGTGGCGGTCGTGGCGAACGCTCGGAAACGCGTGACGAATTCCGCGCCATCCGCCACCGGCTGCGCGCGGCGCTCGGCGACATCGTCGATGCCCCTGCCGAAAAACAGGCCGAGGCGATCGCCATTCTCGAAGCCGCCGCCGAAGCGCTGGAAGCGCTTACACACCGCTGAGCCAGCAAGACCGGTTCTTGCCAGTTAGACCGCAAAAAAGCCCGGGGAGACCCGGGCTTTTGTCGTGGGGCCATGCCGGCATCATTCCTTGCCGACATATTCGCTGATCAGCTTTTCGTTGCGCGCCTTTTCGATCTTGGCGGTGGTCTCGGCGGAGATACGCTCGTCGGTGCGATACTTGACCAGGTTCACCAGGCTGCCGGTGAGCAGCAGGATGCCCATGCCCCAGTAGCCCTTGGTCGACAAGTCGACGGGCGCCAGCCACAGCGACAGGCCAAGCATGAAGTAGGCGGCGCCGACCGAGACGGTGTTGAACATGATGTAGGTCTGGTTGCTGTTCATTGTCGTGTTCCTTTGATTGGATCGAAGTCGGGTTTGACAGGATTGTGGTCAGGTCCAAGGTCTTCAGTTGATGGTCTTCATGCGTTCCAGCACGTCCCTGGCGCACACCTTCACCGCCGGGCCGTGCCCGGCGTCGGCAAGGCGGTCGCGGATCGCGTCATGACGCAGCTCGCCGTCGATCTCGTCGAGAATGCCGGCCTCCTCGAACGGATCGCTGGCTCCCTTGATGCGGGCTAAAAGCTCCTCGGCGTCGTTGAGGCTCGCCGAATGGCCGATCGACCTGACGAGGCGCGACTGCGCCTTGCGCTCGGCATCGATGGCCCGGGCCGAGATCATGCCCTGGTTGAGGTCGATGATGCGGCGGTGCGCCCGCTCCACCGAGACGCGCATCCGCAAGGTCTTTTCGCCAAGGCTTTGCACCGTGGCACGGCGGACCTCGCGTTCATTTTCCAGTTCGGCGATGGCCGCGGCCCCGCTTTCGGCTAGCCCGTCGTTGCTGGCGGCCAGTGCGCTGATCGTGCGTGTCTCCAAGTCGGCGTGGCGGCGGTCGAGATGGTCGAGGCCGGCCTGCTCGGCACGTTGGCGCACGATCAGTGAGGCAAGCGTCTGCTTGGCGGCGGCAAGTCCCGTCTCGGCATCGCGAATGCGCTGCGCCAGAAGGTCGATGGCGAAGCGATCCTTCAGGCCGTCCTCGGCCCGTGCGCTCGCGCCGTCGAGCAATGTTCTGATCAGGCTAAGCATGGTTCTTCTCCCTTCGAAGTTTCTGTGAACAATGTTCACGATGCCAACGTAACAGGAAATGAACACTGTTCAAGAGCTTTTTTGAACGCTGTTCACGATGCGCGGCATATGGTAAACGAAGCGGCATCGGGTCGCGAACAGCAGGCCATCCGCAAGGCGCGCTCATTCAGAAGGAAAAGCATGGCACTGGACAAGGAAGAGGCGGGCGAGCGGGTGCTGGCCATTGCCGAGACGCTGCTCAACGAAGGCGGCATGGACAATCTGAAGGCCAGGACCATCGCCGAACAGGCGGGCATCTCGGTCGGCTCGGTCTACAATCTGTTTTCCGATCTCGACGGTGTGCACCGCGCCGTCAACATGCGGCTGCTCGACCGGCTGGGTGTCGCGGGGGCGGCGGCGATGGCCGACCTTGGCAGGCGCGGCATCACCGACGTGCGCCAACGGCTGATGGCACTGGCCGGCGCCTATGTGCGCTTCGTCGAGGCTCATCCCGGCAGCTGGCCGGCGCTGCTTGCCTTCAACAGGCGGCGTCCGGTGCTGACCGAGCCCGATGTCTATGAGGCGCGGCTCGACCAGTTGTTCGAGATCATCGCCAGTGTCCTTGCCGATGGCGGCTTCGATCTCGACGAGGACACGCGCCGGATCGCCGCGCGAACCCTCTGGTCAAGCGTGCACGGCATCGTCACCAGCGGTTATGCGGCCAGGTCCGTGCGCCGGCAGGCGGACGAGATCGACCAGCAGATCGCGCTCCTCGTCTGTGTCTTCATCAGGGGGCTGGAACGAGGCGGCACATTCGCGCATGCTGGGAAAACAACGTCGTGAATCGCATACCGACGGCGGTCGTAGGCGACAAGGAGATTTGAGCGATGTCTTTTCTGAAACGTCTTTTCGGCGGCGGTGGCGGCGAAGCGGCCGAGCCTGCAAGTGCCGCGCCCGCCAAGCAGGTCGAACACAAGGGGTTCACGATCAGCGCCACGCCCTACAAGACCGAGGGCCAGTACCAGACCTGCGGCGTCGTCTCCAAGGAGGTCGATGGCGTGGTGAAGGAGCACAAATTCATCCGCGCCGACCGCTTTGCCGGGCTGGACGATGCCGTCGATATCTCGATCAAGAAGGGCATCCAGCTCGTCGACGAGCAGGGCGAGCGAATTTTCGGCTAGGGCACAAGACGCGCCATACCTTACCGAAGCAGATGCATCAGTTCGTCCGGGATTGAGTGACCGCCGGCGCGGGAGCAACCGTCGGCGTCGGTGCGGCCGTCGCCGGGGGAGTGGCCTTGGCCTCAGATCCACCAATGACATAGCCCGGCTCTTCCGAGTACGAATAGACCTTCGTTACGATGCCTGATTTGAGCGCTTCAGCGTCCCAGACGTTATATAGGCCCTGCGGTGTTGCCAGCCCCATCATGGCGAACACATCGGCGCTGTTGAGGCCCATTTGGTCGAAATAATCTGACATCATCTGCTTCAGCGCCGGATCAGCCACGGTCGAAATTTCATCGAGATTTCTTCTGCCGTTGTGCATTCGGGGTTTGTTCCGGCCGTTCGTTATCTGATGGACGGCGATACGGGCAGTGGCAGCCGCGGCGCGAACCCGGCCTCCGGCCAAGGCCCATGGGCAAGCCGAGAAACAGTACGCCCCGCCAGAATGAACTTCCCCTTCCGACCAGCCGTCCCTAACGATCTTTTCCGGACAGCGCGGAACCAGCATCGGGCAGCCATTCAACTGCGTCCTGCCTATCGCGGTTTCGAGGTTGGCGTCCCGGATCATGTGCCCGATCGCAAGCGCCGCATCCACGTTTCCGCCGCCGGACTGAAACACGATCGGAAGTCTCTGGCCCTTCAGACTCCGCAGAAACTTCTCAAATTGTCTATCTGTATCAGGTTTAATGATACCTTCTGCGGATATCCATTGAATGCAGCTTACATTGCAATCGCCGTTCCGAACCAAAATGAAATTCATAGGCCATTCTTCGGGCGCTTTCTGCTTTGCGGCGCCCGACGAGGTGCCAACCAAGGTCAGGGACGCAAGGAAACCTGCGACAATCAAGCGAAAGACTGCCCGCAAGCCCAGGCGAGTTGCCATGATGGAAAACCCCCACAAACAAAAGAAGAACCCTCGAGCACTCCGTTTGAAGCGCTCGAGGTCCCCATATCAGCCGGTGTGCCGTCAGGGTATCATCCGCGCTTTTGGATGACGCCGTAGAGCACGTTGCGGTTCTCGCCGAAGTACACCTGCGCCTCGACGGTGTTGCGGTCGACGCTGGCATTGATGATGTTCCACATGTCGACCTCCGACCGCAGCAGCAGCACCCAGTCCATGAACGTTTCCCGGTAGCCGGCGTCAGGAGTGCCCTCGGCGTAGTTCGCAAACAGGAATGTCCCGTTCGGCTTCAGCATCTGCAGGCATGTCTTGGTGAGTTTCACGGCGACATTGTGCTGGAGGTAGTCGTAAAGGCCCGACGCATAGATGAGATCGAACTTGCCAAGCTTTTGGCTCCTGGTGAGCACGGTGCGTACCGAGCCGTCGATGGCCTCGACCGCGGTGCCCTGGAAGTCGCGCGCGATCAGTCCGACGCTCTGGGGATCCTGGTCGAGCGCGACCCAGCGCTTGAGGCGGCCCTCGGCCAATGCGGTCGAACGGTTCGCTTCGCGCAGATGGCCGGCCGCGATCGCCAGGACTTCGGTTTCGGGTCCATTCTTGGCCGCGGTTTCATCGACATAGCGGGTCAGCAGATCGCGGCGTTCCCGTGCCGCGACGCATGACGGAACGTTCTGGGTATGGCTGTAAAGCGCCTTGCCGATCTCCGAGGCGCTTGCCACGCTCTCGGCCACGTGCGGGTCACAATAGATGTAGTCGAGCAACTGCGCGTCGCCGGAATACCCCCTGGGCTTGGTGAAGGACCAATGCGTCAGCGGATCCTCGAGAAAGTACTTCTGGAGCGGGTGGTTCTGCACCAGCGGTATCAAGGCTTGCCACACGTCGGGATGGACCTTGGCACGCAGCGCGTTGAGGAGCGACAGCAGGCGGCGAACGATCTCGGCGGGAGATTTTTGCTGCTCGACCTGTTGCTGTGTCGTCTGGAGGATGAGCGCCAGCTCCGCGCGAGCGGTTTCGAACGCTTCGCCGTGATGCTCGGGCTTTCCGCGACGGAGACCGCCGGCGATCGCCTCCGCGGTAATCAGACTCTGGCCGTCAAAGACAGTTTGCACACCAAGGCTCCATAGTTAACAGTCAGTTAACTTATTGCTTAGAATACTCGATTTGCCAATGTCGGCTCGCGGGCATTTTATCGGTATGATTAATTTCCCGCTAACCATGTCAATTCTTTGGGGTTTTTAAGGAGGGGATTCCGGGTTCGAGTTAACGGAAACTTGTCCTGCGTCATTGCATTTGATCGCGCGGCAAGACGTGTCGTGCCCAAGGAGTCGGTCTGCGTTGGGGGCAGAAGCTGCAAAAGAATTCGGAACGCGAGATGCCCTTCAGCCGGGATTCGTCGTGAACGAACGCGCGTCGTCCAGAGTGGCCGATGCGGTGGATTCGGAACCGCACGACCCGCGCCAGGAACTGGGGGCGGCTGAACTTCGTATCCTTTACCGGACGGAAGCCCAGGCGAAGCGAAGGAAGGAGGCCAGGCCGGGCCTTTGGATCGCCGTCGTCATCTATGTCTTGTTTTCGGTATCGGATCTGCTGCTGATACCGGATGTCGCGGCCCTTACGATCACGGCCCGCTTCGCTGTCGGACTGACCGCACTGTTGGTTCTGGAAGCACAGCTTCGCCGGGGAGTCGCCACGGACTGGCTTGACGTGACCTGCGCCGGGGCCATCATCTTCGGTTATCTCGGCTGGCTTGGCCCTGCCTCCATGGGCGCGAACAAGGAAAGCGTCGCCTATTACATGGTCTTCGGCACCATCTTCATGATGAGTGCCAATCTTTTCTTCACGTTCCGGTTCAAAGTGTCGATCATAACGTCGACCATAATTTTGTGTATCTTGTATGTGGTGAACTACTTTCTGCCGGCGTCGCTGACATACAAGATGGTATTTGGCACTTTCTACGTTTCGTGCTTCACGTTCACGTCCTATGTGAACTGGAAGCTGAACGAAGAGCGCTACAATGTCTTCCTCAACGCGCTGGAAGCCAAGATCCAGCACAATGAGGCCACCGAGCGCGGCAAGGCCCTGCTCAGGCTGTCACGGACGGATCCGCTTACAGGTCTGGAGAACCGGCGCGCGATCGACGAGAAACTGCGCGACTACTGGAATGACTGGCAAAAGCTTGGCCATGGTTTTGCGGCGATCCTCATCGACGTCGACTTCTTCAAGAAGTTCAACGACTGCTATGGCCATCAGGAAGGCGATCGTTGCCTGATCCAGGTCGCCAATGCGCTCAGCGAGCTGATCAAGCAATATGACGGCTCCATCGGCCGCTATGGCGGTGAGGAATTCATCGTCCTGGCCCGCATGGGCAGGAAAGACCAGGTCGCGGATCTCGCGGAAGCCATTTGCCGCACGGTCGAGAACCTGGCGATCGCGCACGAGTTGCGGCGGGACGGCATCGCGATCGTGACGGCGAGCGTGGGCGCCGCATTCACCAGGAAGCAGACCGCCGCCAAGCTGGAAAAGATCATCCACGAGGCCGATCGAGCGCTCTATCTGGCAAAAGCCAGCGGCCGAAACTGTGTCCGGCTGTTCGATCCGACCGATCCCCAGAGCAGCGACGAGAGCGAGAACCTGGCGGCTTTGCTGAAGATCGCGATCGGCCAGGATCTCGTTTCGCTCGTCTATCAGCCCATCCAGGACGTCGCGTCGGGCAGGGTCGAGGCCGTGGAGGCGCTGATGCGCCTCAAGATGCTGGACGGCACCCTGGTTCCGCCGAGCCTGTTCATTCCCGTCGCGGAGCGGACCGGCGCCATCCTCGAGCTCGGGCGTTGGGCAATAAGGACGGTGTGCGCCGAGCTCCTGGCGCAGGATCACGTGCGCGTCGTCAGCGTCAACGTCTCGCCGATCCAGCTCAAGACGCCCGGCTTCGCGACATCGGTCGCGACCATTCTGGGCGAGACCGGCGTGACCGGCAACAGGCTGGCCTTCGAGATCACTGAAGGGCTGGAGATGGAGATGCACTCCGACATCCTGCGCTGCATCAGCGACCTGAAGCTGCTCGGGATCAGGATTTGGCTCGATGATTTCGGGACGGGCTTCGCCGGCCTTTCGTGGCTTCGTCTCATCGATTTCGATACGGTCAAGATCGACCGCTCGTTTCTCCACGACTGCGGCACCCCCAAGGGCATGGCGATGCTGCAGGACATCATCGCGCTGGTCAGAAATCGCGGCCACAAAATCCTGGTCGAAGGGGTGGAGACCGAGGAGCAGATGCTCCTCATGCGCCAGTTCGGCATAGACAAGGTCCAGGGCTTTCATGTCGGCCGCCCGGCTCCGGCCGCGAATTTCCAGGCCAAACGGGCCATTCAAAAACGGCCTTTCACGGTCCTCAAGTCGGCGTGACGCCGAAGCAGGCGGTGGCTTGACCGGCCATTGGCCCGTCAAGCCCGCTTGTTTCTGGCCGCGATTGCCGTCCGGTCGTGCCTACAGCATGTCGCGGCGAATAGGATTCGCCCGACCTGCTGTAGGTGATTTTATGCATTTCGTTATGCCGGAACCGAGGACACTTCCGGGCGGCATGCATTATGCCGTCTGCAACGTCCTGCGTGGCAGCGGCGGGAAGGCGATGGCTATGCCCGCGGCGCCCAGTCCGATGACAGCCGAGCCGATGAACAGCCAATGGTAGCTTGCATAGGCGTCGAAGATCATGCCGCCGGCAAGCGGCCCCAGGGCCATGCCGAGGCTGGAGAGCATGGTGGCGGCGCCGAACACGGTGCCGAGGATGCGCTGGCCGAAATATTCACGCGCCAGCACCGCGTAGAGCGGCATGACGCCGCCATAGGTGGCGCCGAAGATGACGGCCAGCATATAGAACTGGTCGAGCTGGCTGATCGAGAGATAGGCGGCAATGACGATCGCCTGGATCGCCAGCCCAGCGATCAGCACCGGCTTGACGCCGAGCCTGTCGGCAAGCACGCCGTAGAGCAGCCTGCCGCCGAGCCCAGCCAGACCCTCGACACTGTAGATCGAGACAGCGGCCATCGGGGCGACGCCGCACAGCATGGCGTAACTGACCATGTGAAAGATCGGGCCGGAATGGGCCGCGCAGCAGGCGAAGAAGGTCAGCCCCAGCACGATGAATTGCGGCGAGCGCAGCGCCTGCCCGACCGTCAGGCCGGCGCCTTCGGCGACTGGCGCCGCGGCCGCATCGGAGGCGGCGGGCTTCGGCGGCTGGCGCACCAGAAGGACGGCGGGCAGCAGGAGCACCCAGGCCAGGAGGCCGATGTCGAACATGGCGGTGCGCCATTCATAGGCCGAAATCAGCCAGCGGGCCAAGGGCGAGATCGTCATCGGCGCCACGCCCATGCCGGCCGAGACCAGCGATACCGCCAGCCCGCGATTGGTGTCGAACCAGCCTGAGGTCAGCGCGATCATGGGCGCGAAGAAGGCGCTGGCCGCAAGCCCGACGAGCACGCCATAGGTGATCTGGAAGGTGAGAAGCGAACCGGCGCGGCTTGCCAGCACCAGCGCCAGCCCGAGCAGCACGGCACCGATCGTCACGACGATGCGGGCGCCGAACCGGTCGGACAGGGCTCCCCAGGCGAATCCGCCGAGGCCCATTACCAGGAAGTTGAGTGTCATGGCGCTCGAAATGCCCGCGCGCGACCAGTTGGTATCGAGCGCCATGGGTTCGAGGAAGATCGCCAGCGAGAACATGGTGCCGATGGCGACGCAGGACATCAGCGCGCCAGCCGCGACGATGACCCAACGGTAGGAAAGGTTCATGGTTTTCTCCCATGCCGGAACGCAGTCTTGAGGCGGCACGGTCCAGCTTCGCCGTGCGCTTGCGTCCGTAGGACGCCGGCATCGGCGTTCATCCTACAATCTGGTTGCATTTTTTATCCAGTCTGGATGCCCGGATTGCGGCGGTGCCCCGAAATACTGGCTCCCTGGATTTGACCTCCATTTTCGATCGTGCTTTCGAGTTGCAAGCTGCTGCATTCCTGGCCTGTCCTAGATCGGCAGTTCCGACGTGTATTTGATCGTCTGGCTCGGCACGTCGGTCTTGACGTTCTGCACGCCCTTGATGCGGCTGAGATGTTCCGACTGGAAGCGGCGGTAGTCGTCGATGCCGGCTGCCACCACGCGCACCATGGCGTCGCAGTCGCCCAGCATGAGATAGCATTCCATCACTTGCGGCAGCTTGGCCACCTCGGTGGCGAAATGTTCGATCGTGTCCTCGTCCTGCGCCTTCAGCCAGATGCGGGTGAAGAAGGTGAGGCCCTTGCCGATGCTGGCCGGATTGATCACGGCGACATAGCGGTCGATGATGCAGGCTTCCTCCAGCAGCTTGACGCGCCGCAGGCAAGGCGAGGGCGACAGGCCGACCTCATTTGCCAGATCATTGTTGGCCATGCGGCCGTCGCGCTGCAGCGCCCGCAGGATGCGCTTGTCGATGTCGTCGAGCTTCATGGTGTTGAATTCCATTTTCCTGGCAATATGTGACAGTGAATGCCAAAATTGGCTCAAAGACAACAATCTTCGCAACCAAATTGCCGAGAAGTGTGGGTATGTTTTGCTCCTGACACCCAAGAAATTTCAAACGCGGGGCAGGGCGGCTGTGAGGCTGGCCTGTGGCAGACCATGAGCATTTCACAGGCAGTCGAAGCGGCCGGCAATGGTTCGCAATCCGAGTTCCGTCGTGGTGTGACGTCCTGCGCGCCGGTGCAGGTCGGCACCATTCCCTACGCGCTGGTGCTTGGCGCCCAGGCCACGCAGAAGGGGCTGAGCACGGTCGAGTTATCGATGATGACCGGGCTGAACTTCGCCGGCGGCTCGGAATTCGCGGCGATCCAGCTGTGGACGTCGCCGCCGCATATCCTCCTCATCGTCGCCATCACCTTCCTGGTCAACAGCCGTCATTTGCTGATGGGAGCGGCGCTGGCGCCATTCCTGCGCGAACTGCCGCGGCGCAAGGTTTTCCCGGCGCTGTTCCTCATGTGCGACGAAAGCTGGGCGCTGGGCCTGGCCGACGCCAAGCAGCGCGCCGCCGCGGGCATCGGCCCGGCCTTCAGCCCGCGCTACTATATGGGCGCCGCGCTGGCGATGTATCTCACCTGGGTGGCTTTCACCTCGCTCGGCGCCTTGCTCGGCCCGATGCTGGGCGATGTCGGGACCTATGGTTTCGACATGGCGTTTCCGGCCGTCTTCCTGGTGCTGATGCGCGGCATGTGGAAGAGCGTGGCGGCGGCGCGGCCCTGGCTGGTCAGCCTAGTCGTCGCGGCCCTTGTCTATCTCTTCATTCCCGGCGCCTGGTATGTCGCGGCGGGTGCGGTGTCGGGGCTGCTTGCTGCCTGGTTGATGGCAGGTGATGCATGATCGACATGACAACCCTTTTCACCATCGTGCTGATGGCCGGAGTCACCTATCTCACACGGATCGGCGGCTATGTCGTCCTGCGCAACCGTGTGCTGAGCGCGCGGGCGACCGCGGTGATGGAGGCGGCACCCGGTTGCGTGCTGATCTCGGTCATCGCGCCGGCCTTCGTGTCGCGCAATCCCGCCGACCTTCTGGCGCTGGCCATCACCTTCATCGCCGCGACGCGGCTTTCGATGCTGCCGACCGTGCTGATCGGCGTCGCTTCGGCGGCCCTGCTCAGGCTTTTCATTGGCTAAAACGAAAAAGGCAGGCGCGAACGCCTGCCTTTCGAGTTCAGATGATCGCGAGCCTTACGCGGCGGCAGCGGCCTGCTGGCTGGCCACCACGGCATCGACCTTGGCGGTCGCCTTGGCGAGCGCCGCGGTGACCGCGTCGGGCCCCATGCCGACGCCTTCGATGCGGATGACATCGACATCGGTCATGCCGAGGAAGCCGAGCACGCCGCGCAGATAGGGAATGGCGTGATCGAACTGCACGGCCGCGCCCTCGGAATAGATGCCGCCCGAAGCCAGCACGATATAGACCTTCTTGCCGGTGACGAGGCCCTTGGGGCCGTTCTCGCCATAGGCAAAGCTCCGGCCGGAGCGGGCGATGTGGTCGACCCAGGACTTCAGCGTCGAGGAGATGTTGAAGTTGATGAAGCCGGTGGCGAGGATCACCGTGTCGGCGGCGAACAACTCGTCGAGCACGACGTCGGAAACGCCCACCACTTCGGCCTGGCGCGGGGTGCGCGCTTCAACCGGGGTGTAGATGCCGGTCGCATAATCGGTATCGATATGCGGCAGCGGGTTGGCGACGAGATCGCGCACGACCAGCGTGTTCGACGGGTCGGCGGCCAGAAGCTTCTGGGCGAATTCGGTGGCGATGCGGGTCGAGTGCGAGGCAGCGCCGCGCGGGCTCGAGGTAACAAGAAGAATGGACATAGCGGGTCTCTCCAGTGGAATGAATTGTCCCGCTCCATATGGGGCTATCGATCCATCAGATAAACTGGTATATTTTCTATATGATCCATCTATCGAATGGATAGGATAAATGCAGCCGAACCCGACCCTCGACCAGCTCCAGATCCTTGTCGCCGTTGCCGACACCGGCAGTTTCTCGGCCGCAGGCCGCAAGCTCAACCGGGCGCAATCCGTCATCAGCTACGGCATCGCCAATCTCGAGGCGCAGCTTGGGCTGAAGCTGTTCGAGCGCGAGGGCACGCGCGAGCCGCAACTGACCGAGATCGGCCGGGCCATGCTGGAAGACGCGCGGCGCATGGTGAGCGTGCTGCAGCGCATCCGCTCACGCGCCGACGGCCACCATCATGGGCTGGAGGCCGAGGTGGCGCTGGCGGTCGACGTGGCATTGCCTTCACCCGTGCTGGTGCGGGTGCTGAAGGCGTTCGAGAAGCAGTTCCCGACCGTGACGCTGCGCCTGCATATCGGCACGCTCGGCCTCATTCCCGATCTCGTCGTCAGCGGCCAGGCGGATCTCGGCATTGGCGGCTTGCTGGGCGATGTCGACGTGCACCTCGTGCGCATCGGCTTCATGTCCCTGGTGCCGGCGGCCGCACCCAACCATCCACTGGCGCTGCTGCCGAAGCCGGTGGCGCTCGAGGATGTGCGCGAGCACACGCAGCTCGTCGTCATTGACCAGTCCGAGCGCACCAAGGGACGCGATTACGGCGTCTTCGCCTATCGCACCTGGCGACTGACCGACATGCGCACCAAGCACATATTGATGCGCGAGGGGCTGGGTTGGGGCGGGCTGCCGCGCTGGCTGATCGCCGACGATCTGGCCAGTGGCCGCCTGGTGGAACTTGATCTCGAACCCTACAAGGAAACGAGCTCGCCCTTGTTTGCCATGCACCGCAACGACCGCAGCCCGAAGCCGGCGGCCGCGTGGCTGATCGACCGCTTCAAGCGCGGGCTCGGCTGCTTCAACGAATTCGAGCCCGGCGAGGTGCCCGAGGACGAGCCGGAGACCCATGGCGCTTCTGGTTCCGGTATCTGACCTGGCAACTCGCAGCCGAACTTCTAGGTCCCGCCGCGGACATCACCGGATCACCGTCACCCCGGAAACCACGATCTGCGCCGTGCGGGCCGTCAATCTCCCACGTCTGCGTAGCGTCGGTTTTTCATAGGTCTTTTTCATCTGTCGGTCCCAATGTAAGCCTCGAGGGATGAGTTGAGCCCTGACATAACGAGATACGAGCGTTCCGGTTGCGTCGCCATTCCATCCTCTGCCGCGGAGGGAGGGATTCAAATTAGATTGCGTTCAAACTCTATCCTTGTTATAGATGTCGAACGAAATCTAAATTGGGAGTCGAGATGCGAGTCAGTCGCACACAGGCGGAAGCAAATCGCGACGCGGTCATCAACGCGGCGAGCCGGCTTTTTCGA
The DNA here is from genome assembly GCF_004792025.1 of Mesorhizobium sp. M8A.F.Ca.ET.181.01.1.1. Lineage (NCBI taxonomy): Bacteria > Pseudomonadati > Pseudomonadota > Alphaproteobacteria > Hyphomicrobiales > Phyllobacteriaceae > Mesorhizobium > Mesorhizobium sp. M8A.F.Ca.ET.181.01.1.1. Next base: position 50,901 of record NZ_SRTV01000001.1, read on the forward strand.
GAGCACGGCTTTGACGGTATCGGGCTGAAGGATCTGATGAAGGGTGCCGGGCTGACCCAAGGCGCCTTTTACAAGCAGTTCGACTCCAAGGAGGATCTGGCAGCGCAGGCATCGCGGCGAGCGATGGAACACGCGACCCGCAGATGGTCGGCTGTTGCTGCCGGAAGCCCCGACCCCCTTGAAGCCCTTATCGGGCTCTACCTTTCAACAGGGCATCGCGAAGAGAAGAGCGACGGTTGTCCGATCGTGGCGCTTGGTTCGGACGCGGCGCGCCAAGGCGAAGAGGTCAGGGCGCCATTCCAGGATGGCATAGCAGCCCACCTCGAGGTTCTCGACGAATTGATGCCGGCGGCAAAAGGTCCAAAAACCCATCGCAAGGCGATGGCGATGCTGTCTCTGATGGTGGGTGCCGTGACGATCTCCCGTATCCTCAAGGATGAAGAGATGTCGCAGGGTTTTCTCGATGCCGCCGCCGGCGAAGTCAGGCGAATTGCGGCCGCGCAGGAATAGAGGCGGTTATCGCGACCGGGCGCCCGCGCTGCGCCATCACGCGAACGGATCAAGCAGAATGACAGCTGGAGTAGAGATGCGTCGGATCGTTATTACAGGCATGGGAGCAGTCAGCCCTCTTGGGGCCAGCGTGGCGACGTCCTGGTCCCGGCTCCTGGCTGGCCGCTCGGGCATAAGGAGCCTGCCGGCCGAAATGGTGGGAGACCTGCCGGCGAAGGTCGGCGGAACGGTTCCCTCGTTGCAGGAAGACCCCGAAGCCGGCTTCGATCCAGACACCGTCCTGGCCCCGAAGGAACAGCGCAGGGCGGACCGCTTCATTGTCTTTGCACTGGCGGCGGCGGAAGAGGCGCTGGCCCAGGCGGGGTGGAAGCCGGTCTCGGACGATGACAGGGCTCGCACCGCGACGATCATCGCTTCGGGTGTCGGAGGATTTCCCGCGATAACCGAAGCCGTGCGAACCGTCGACCAGCGCGGTGTTCGGCGTCTCTCACCGTTCACCGTGCCATCTTTCCTGGTGAACATGGCAGCGGGACAAATTTCGATCCGACACGGGTTCAAGGGTCCGCTCGGCGCTCCGGTGACGGCCTGCGCGGCCGGCATCCAGGCGATCGGCGATGCGGCGCGTCTCATCCGCGCCAATGAGGCCGACATCGCGGTCTGCGGCGGAACGGAAGCCTGCATGAATGCGGTCAGCCTCGGCGGCTTTGCCGCGGCACGCTCCCTTTCGACCTCCTTCAATCACCGTCCCGATCAGGCGTCCCGTCCGTTCGACATGCTGCGAGACGGCTTCGTCATGGGCGAAGGAGCCGGAATCCTGGTCGTCGAGTCCTTGAGCCATGCGCTTGCGCGCGGCGCCAAGCCGCTGGCCGAGCTCGTCGGCTACGGCACGACGGCGGATGCTTATCACATCACGTCCGGACCCGAGGATGGCGACGGTGCGCGCCGAGCCATGGAGATCGCGATCGCCCAAGCCGGCATTTCGGCACGGGAAGTCCGCCATCTCAACGCGCACGCGACCTCCACGCCGGTCGGCGATGCGGGAGAGATCGAGGCGATTAAAAGGGTCTTCGGCGCGGACTTCGGCATAGCGGTCAGCGCAACGAAGTCGGCGACCGGACATCTGCTCGGAGCCGCCGGCGGGCTGGGGGCCATCTTCACGGTGCTGGCGCTCAGGGACCAGGTCGCACCGCCGACGCTCAATCTGAGCGCCCCCGATCCGGCCGGCGACGGGATCGACTTCGTCGCAAACCACGCCCGGCCAATGGAGATGGACTACGCGATCTCCAATGGCTTCGGCTTTGGCGGGGTTAACGCCAGCGCGTTGTTCCGGCGCTGGACGGACTAGCCAGCCGGTACGACCGCCGGAGCGGCCGCTGATGAGCCGCTGGCCCTGGACGACCAGCGGGCCACATTTTCGAAACGCAACCCTGGCCTAAGAAAGAATTTCCATGAACAAAACCAATCTCGGCGTCGCCCTGGTCACCGGGGCGTCCTCCGGCATCGGGCACGCAACGGCCAAGGCCCTGCTCGAGGCGGGCTTTCGCGTGTTCGGAACCAGCCGTCGCGAGGCGGGCGAGAGGACCGACGGCGTCACCATGCTGACCTGCGACGTGACCGATGACGCGTCCGTGGCGAAACTGGTCGATGACGTTCTGGCCAAGGCCGGACGCATCGACCTGCTTGTCAACAATGCCGGGATGGGTCTGTTTGGCGGCGCGGAGGAGTCCTCGACCGCGCAGGCCCAGGCACTGTTCGACGTGAACGTCTTCGGCGTGTTGCGCGTGACCAATGCGGTGCTGCCGGCAATGCGGCGCCAGGGAAAGGGCAGGATCGTCAATTTGAGTTCGGTACAAGGGTTCATCCCGGCTCCCTATTTCGCGCTTTATGCGTCGACCAAACATGCCATCGAGGGCTATTCCGAATCACTCGACCACGAACTGCGCCCGTTCGGCATTCGCGTTGCATTGGTCGAGCCCGCCTATACACGCACCTCGTTCGAGGAGAATCTCGCTGCTCCCGATCAGGTGCTTGATATCTATGACTCCGCGCGCGCCGGCATGACCCTAGCCGTGCGGAAATCGATGGAAAACGGCGATGCGCCCGAAGCGGTGGCGGCGACGGTCTTGAAAGCGGCCACCGATCCCGCTCCGAAGAGGCGCTATACGGCGGGAAAGATGGCGCGCCAGGTCAGTCTCCTGCGCCGTTTCGTCCCCGCGACCGCATTCGACAAGAGCCTGCGAAAGCAGCTCGGGTTGCCGGTCTGAGAGGGGCTTTACTCGCGAACACCGAGCTGACCAGGAACCAACTTCAGGCGCGCGACAGTCCGTCGATCAGCGCCATAAGGACGGCGCGGTAGTCCTCGGCTGATGCGCCCGCCTCGATGGCGAGCGCCGCCCGATCGAAAGCCGAGCCGAGCAGGGCTGTCAGCGCCTCCGCCGGCAGCTTTGTCATCGATCGTGCGCGCATGGCCGCGACAAGGCCTTCGCGCAGCGAGCGGTTGCCGTGGCGGTTATCGATGGCATCCATGGCGGCACGGCCGAGTACGGCCGGGCCGTCGAGCAGCAAGAGCCGCGTGCGGCCGGGCGCGCGCATGGCGGTGAGATAGGCTTCTGACCCGGCAATCAGCGCATCGCGGGGGCTGAGCGAAGGCGGGGAGGCGCGGTCGATCTCTTTCGCCACCGCCGCGGCCTCCTGTTCGACCACGGCGGCGAATAGCGCCTGCTTGTCGGCAAAGTGGTGGTAGAGCGCGCCGCGCGTCACGCCGGCGGCGGCGACGATCTCCGGCGTGCCGGTCTCGGCATAGGACTTCTCCGTAAACAGTTTGCGCGCCGCCGCGATCAGGTCGGCGCGTGTCGCCTCGGTGCGGTCGCGGTTCGAGCGGCGTCCGGATTCCTGTTGCATACATGCAGCCTGTATGTTAATCGAATTTACATGCAGACTGTATGTTAATTGACGGGAGAAGGAAAGATGAAGACGACGAGCTACTATCCGGTGCTGATGACCGGCGATGTCGCCGGCACGGCGGCCTTCTATGTCGAGCATTTCGACTTCCGGGCCCTGTTTACGAGCAACTGGTACGTGCACCTGCGATCGGTGGACAACAGCAGAGTGAACCTCGGCATCGTCCAGGGCGACCACGAGACGATCCCGGAGGAGGGGCGAGGGCGGACCTCGGGCCTGCTGATCAATTTCGAGGTCAGGGATCCCGATGCGGTCTATGAGCGGATCCTTGCTGCCGGCCTGCCGATCCTGCGCACGCTGCGCGACGAGCCCTTCGGCCAGCGCCATTTCATCACCAAAGACCCCAACGGCGTGCTGATCGACGTCATCAAGCCGATCCCGCCCAGCGAGGAGTTCCTGGCGCAGTATGCGGAAGGCGCGGCGGGGGCTTGAGCGGCCGCCTCAGCTCGCCCTTGCCACCGGTGTCACCGCCACCTGGCTGACGCCGGTGCGGCGCACCACGGTGCACTGGGTCTCGCGGCCGATGCGCTCGGCGTCGAGCATGCGCACGAGGTCGTCGACGCCGGTGACCGGTCGTCCGTCAATGGCGGCGATGATGTCGCCTTCCTTGAGACCCGCCTTGGCCGCCGGGCCGTCCTTCTCGACACTGCGCAGCCGTACGGCCGTGCTGGTCGACACCTGCGACAAGAGTGCTGCGCGGCGCGGCAAATTGACGGTGTCGGCGGAGATGCCGATGAAGGCGCGGCGCACGCGGCCGAAGCGGATGATCTCGGAGATGACGAACCTGGCGGTGTTGGAGGCGACGGCGAAGGCAATGCCTTGCGCGCCGTAGATCATGGCGGTGTTGACGCCGATCACTTCGCCCGCCGACGACACCAGCGGCCCACCGGAATTGCCGGGGTTGAGCGCCGCATCGGTCTGGATGACGTCGTCGATCAGCCTGCCGGTCGAAGCGCGCATCGAGCGGCCGAGCGCCGAGACGACGCCTGACGTGACGGTCCATTCGAAGCCCAGCGGATTGCCTATGGCGATCGCGATCTGGCCGCGCCGCAGCCGCTTGGAATCGCCGAGCGGCGCCACATCGGCGAAGCTGCCGTCGGCGCGCACCAGGGCGATGTCGGTGTCAGGGTCGCGGCCGAGCACGCGGCCCTCGCTGGAAGCGCCGTCCGGCATCGAGACGCGCACCGTCTTGGCATCGCCGACGACATGGAAATTGGTGACGACCAAGCCGTCCGGCGCGATGACGAAGCCCGAGCCATGGCCGCCCGGGCCGCCGATGCGCTCGATGCGGCAGACCGCCGGGCCGATGCGGTCGACGGCGTCGGCTACTGTTTCGGAATAGGCGTCGAGCAAGGTGTTATCGGATTGGATTTTGGGGGCGGCGAGGGCCATCGGTTGGGTTCCGTGTTTTCAGGCTTTTTCGTGACTATATGTGCGGAGGGGCCCGAACCGCCGCGACCTGACCAGATGGCCAGTCGAACCCGTAACTAGCCGTCAGGCGAGTACCTGCAGGCGCGCCGTCGAGCGATATCTGGGACATGCAAGAAACCCAGGAGACCCTTATGAGCGACTTCAATCTGAGCGCGTTTTCAGACGCCATCGCCGATCTGGCCGCCAAGGCCGCCCCCGCAACGGCGAGCTTCACCACCCATCATCACCGCACGGCCAGTGCCTTCCATTGGAGGGACGGTTATTTCGTCACCGCCGAGGAAGCCGTCGAGGCCGGCGAGGAGATCGAACTGACGCTGGCTTCGGGCGAGACAGTGAAGGCCGAGCTGGTCGGTCGCGATCCTTCGACGGGCGTCGCCCTGATGAAGCCGGCGGATGCGGCCAACGCGCCTGCCCTTGCCAAGGCCGATGCCGTTCGGCCGGGCAACATCGCCATTGCCATCGGCAACAGCCAGGGTTCGGCACTGGCTGTGTCCGGCGCGGTCGGCGAGGTTGGTCCGGCCTGGCGCTCGATGCGCGGCGGCGCCATCGACCGGCGCATCAATCTGGCCGTCGGCGCCGGCGGCCGCTTCGAGGGCGGCCCGGTGCTCGACGCCAAGGGCGCGCTGATCGGCATGCTGCTGTTCGGGCCGCGCGGGCGCGCGCTGGTCATGCCGTACGAGACGATCGAACGGGCCGTCGCCACCTTGCGCGAAAAGGGCCATGTCGCGCGCGGCTATCTCGGCGCCGGCCTGCATCCGGTTCGCGACCGCGACGCGCATGGCGCAATGGTGATGAGCCTCGACGACAATGGCCCGGCCAAGGCCGCCGGCCTCTCGCTCGGTGACATCATCGTGGCGTGGAACGGCGAGGCCGTGCATGGTCCGCGCGACCTTATCCGCCGGCTCGGGCCCGACAGCGCGGGCGCTTCGGTGACGTTGGGTGTCGTGCGCGGCGGCGAGCAGCGCGACGTCGCGCTGACCATCGGCGAAAAGCCGCTGAGCTGAGAGGATCGATGGAAACACTCGCCAGCGACCGGATCGAGACCGACAGCGCGGCTTCGCGGCGGCTGGTAGTGCTGATTGCGCTTGCCGATGCCGGGCGCGCCGAGCGCCTGGCGGCATCGCTTGCCGCCAGCGACGACCTGTTGCCGGTGGTCGTTGGCGGCGGCAGGGCCGACGTTGCGGTCGTCGACGACAGGAGCGGTGATGCCGTGCCGACCTCGGTGCCACGGGTGCTGCTCTCGGCGCGCGCCAGCGCAGAGCGGCCTGCCGGCGCGGTGTCTGCCGTCATGCCCGCCGGCGCGGACGACCTGTTGATCGCCGCGGCGGCGCGGTTGGCCGCCGCTGGGTACAGCATATCGGGCAATGGCCGCGCGCCCGGACATCGCGAGGATTTCCACGCAGGCGAGCCGTTCGAGGACGAAGTTTTGGACGAGCACGCCGCCCGGCCAGCGCTGTCCCCGCGCGAGGCGGAAGTGCTGGCGCTGCTTGCCGAAGGGGCGCCCAACAAGGTGATCGCGCGGCGGCTCAACATCTCCGTGCACACGGCGAAGTTCCATGTCGCCGCGATCCTGATCAAGCTCGGCGCCGCCAATCGTACGGATGCCATCGCCATTGCGATGCGTCAGGGGCTGGTGCTGGTCTGATATTGCTCAGACGGCCGTTTCGATATCGGTCAGTCGAAGGTTATCGCCCTTGAAAAGCAATGGCATGGCTTCGAGCCTTGCCGTGGCGTAGGCAATGCAGTCACCGAAATTCAGCCCGCCGGGTGCCATCGGCCTCCGCAGCGTCACCATGGCTTCCTGTCGCAAGCTCTTGTATCCCGCCGCGGCGCGGGCAAGGATCGCGCCGACGAAAAGTTGCAGGGAGGCGAAGAAAATGTCGCTCGAGGGAAAGACGCTGTTTATCTCCGGCGGGTCGCGCGGCATCGGGCTGGCGATCGCGCTGCGCGCCGCGCGCGATGGCGCCAATGTGACGATCGCGGCCAAGACCGCCGAGCCGCATCCGAAGCTGCCGGGCACGATTTACAGCGCGGCGCAAGAGATCGAGCAGGCGGGCGGCAAGGCGCTCCCGGTGCTGTGCGACATTCGCGAGGAAGCGCAGGTGGCCGACGCGGTCGCCAAAACCGTCGAGAAATTCGGCGGCATCGATATCTGCGTCAACAATGCGAGCGCCATCCAGCTCACAGGCACGCTGGAAACCGACATGAAGCGCTACGATCTGATGCATCAGATCAACACGCGCGGCACCTTCCTCGTGTCCAAAACATGCATTCCGCACCTGAAGTTGGCCAAAAACCCTCACATCCTGAATCTGGCGCCGCCGCTCGACATGAAGGCCAAATGGTTCAAGAACCACGTCGCCTACACCATGGCCAAGTTCGGCATGTCGATGTGCACGCTGGGCATGAGCGCGGAATTCGCCAGGGATGGCATCGCGGTCAATTCGCTGTGGCCGATCTCGACCATCGACACGGCGGCGGTGCGCAATCTCCTGGGCGGGGCGACCGTGGCGGCGATGAGCCGCTCGCCCGATATCATGGCCGACGCCGCGCATGCGATCTTCATGCGGCCGTCGCGCGAGGCAACAGGCAATTTCTACATCGACGAGGAGGTGCTGCGCGCCGAGGGCGTCAACGATTTCTCGGTCTATGCGCCCGGGGCTACCGGACCGCTGGCGGGAGATTTCTTTGTGCCGGACGAGGTGTTTGCGAATTCCGATACGAAGATCAGGACAGCCTTCTAGAAATGCCTGGGATAGTCCATGCGCTGATGCAAAATGCGTACGACGTTGATGGATCCCTGGCCCATTCGCAGAAACACCACGTGTGACCCGACGGCATACTTCAACAAATCCGGACGGATATTCGAGGCGCTTCTCGCGATCGTTGGGAATTGATCTATAAGTTTGACCACGGAGTGGATGGTGCGGATATACGCCTCCGCTCGCTCCGCGCCCCATTCACCTAAGGAATGGTCCCATATGGCGTCCAGGTCTGCTTTCGCCTTCGGCGAAAACCGGACGGTCCGCTTCACCGGTGTTTCTTGGACTTGAGAAAAGCCTCGATGTCGAATGGCTCGGGATCGCCAGAGTTGTCCCCCTCATCAATAGCAGCCCGAAGCTGCTCAAGCTTCAGTTCCTGTTCTTCCAAAAGACGCAGGCCTGCGCGAACGGCTTCGCTGGCTGAGCCGAAGCGGCCGCTCGCGATCTGTCGCTGGATAAAGGCGTCGTACTGATCACCCAATGTGATGGACGTGTTCTTGGGCATCATCAATCTCCGATACCAATAGATGGTATCAATTCGTCGGAAAGTTGACAAGCATTGGAGCGCGGTCTCTCATTCACGCCTGCCTTGCTCAGGCCCCTCAGCCGGCGTTGGCAGCGTATTCGGCCACCAGACCATCGTTAGATGGGCTTGAAGCAAAAACCCCGCCGGAGAGGGCCGGCGGGGCTCGATGCGTCCCGCTGGAGTCGGGACGGGGCAGGGAACGCCCAGTGCAGAATCTGGGGTTCGAAGCCCGGTGATTCAATGAGCCGGCTCCAAGGGCTGTACAATTCTTGTTGACCCGGCAGCGCTGCTGCCAGTTCCAGCCCATCCCGGTGACCGGGATGAGCTGCTATTGCCGACCTGATTCCAGAAATCACCGGAAGGCGCTGGAAACGCAGGTCAATTGTTGCTCGCCACCGGCGCCACCAGCGAGGTGATGCGACGGATGGCGACGCGCCTGTTCTCGCGGTTGGGCGCCGAGGTGTCGACCTTCAGATACTCCTCGCCATAACCCTGTGTCGTCAGATTCTCGGGCGGGATGCCGAAGGCATTGGTCAGCGCTTCCGCAACCGCTTCGGCACGGCGATCCGACAGTGCAAGGTTCGCCTCCGGCGTTCCGACGGCGTCGGTATGGCCCTCGATCAGGAAGGTCTCGGCTGGGTTCTTCTTCAGCAGTTTCTCCATGGCGTTGGCGACGCCCTCCAGTTTCTGCACCTCGGTGTCGGAGATCGAAGAAGAGCCGAATTCGAAGTTCAGCGTGTCGAGGTCAATGCGCCGAGCAATGTCACGCACGCGGGCCGAACGCTTGACCTCGTTGATCGAATAGAGGCGCTGCACCTTCTCCACCGGCGGCTGTTCGAGGAAGGTATAATAGTCGTCGTCGCTTTCGACATCCTCGGAATCGAGAATGTAATCCCGGCGCGGGATGGTCAGCCGCATCGGCGGCAGGTCATCGCCGGGATCGCGCCAGTCGTTTTCGTCCTGGTAGCTGCGCTCGTCGACATAGCTCAGCACATATTCGCGACCGTCGGGCGCGATGCGCGACCGCTGCAGAATGTCGCCGTAGCGGTTGCGGATGGTGACGATCCGGAAGCCATTGTCGCGCTCGACCGTCTCGCGCGTGCGGCCCTGCGGCAGGTCCTCGTAGTAGACGTCCTTGGCGCCGCGGGTCAGGCGTGGGCGATCATTGCTCTGGACGAACGTCTGATCGTTGAACTGGATGATGACCCGGTCACCGATCTCCTTGAGCACGTCGACGCCCTCGGGCCGGCGGCGATCACGAATGTCCTCGTCAGGCGCGCGCTCGAGGCGCTTGCCCTGCTCCTGAGTCACAGGCGCGATCTTTTCGGGCTTGATCGCCTCCTGGGCGGTCCTATCGTCCGTTGGGGGCGGACCCTGATCCACCGGCGCCACTACCGGCTTGCGGCCCTGGTCACCGCCCTGCTGGGCATTCTGCCCGCCATTTTGCTGCCCACCATTCTGCTCTTCGCCATTCTGGTTGGCGGGCTTGCGGCCGCCCTGGCCATTCTCGCCGCGACCCTTGCGCTTGGCATCCTTCTGGCTGTCGAGGATGGGGGCGGCGTTCTTGTCGGCGGGTGCTTCCCCCTGAACGGGGTTTTCGCCCTGGACAGGCGCGGCCTTCCCGCCGGTGGCGGGCTGCTCTCCCGTCGCCGGCTGTTCGCCGGTGGCGGGCTGTTTGCCGGTCAGCGGCTGTTCGCCGGTCGCAGGCTGCTCACCGGTCGCCGGCGGTTCGCCAGCCGGTTTCCTGCCGTGTTTCTTCGTCTTGTCCTGCGACTGCTCGCCCTGGGCGGCAGGCTGCTCGCCGGCGGGGGCCGGTTCAACCTTCGGCGTCGCTTCGCCGGCAGGAGCTTCCTTGGGCGTCGGGGCGGTCTCCGGCACGGCGGCCGGCGCCTCTTTCTGCTGATCCTGCTTGTGTTTCCTGCCGGGCTTGACCGGCTGGTTGTCGTTGGCGGGCGCTGCCTCGCCGGCGGGCGCCTGTTGGGTCTGCTGCTGCTGGTCGCGCTTCTTCCTGCGCGGCTGCTGCTCGTCGGTGGCGGGCGCTGCCTCGCCGGCGGGCGCCTGTTGGGTCTGCTGCTGCTGGTCGCGCTTCTTCCTGCGCGGCTGCTGCTCGTCGGTGGCGGGCGCTGCCTCGCCGGCGGGCGCCTGCTCGGCCTGCTGCTGCTGGTCGCGCTTCTTCCTGCGCGGCTGCTGCTCGTCGGTGGCGGGCGCTGCCTCGCCGGCCGGTGCCTGCTCAGCCTGCTGCTGCTGGTCGCGCTTCTTCTTGCGCGGCTGCTGTTCTTCGGCCGCGGGGGCGGGCTTCTCGGCGGCGGGAGCGGACTCCGTCTGCTGCTGCTGCTCGCGCTTCTTCTTGCGCAGCTGTTCCTGGTCGCTCTGCCCCTGATCGGTGGGCGTGTCCTGCGCCAGGATGATCAGCGGCGTCGCGCCGCGCTGCATGGGGCCGAACGCGGCTGTCCCCTGGAGCGGGGACGCGCCTAACGGCGCGGATGCCATCAACAGGCCAAGGGCTGTGCCTGCCAGAATCCGTGGTTGGCGTTTCATCGAAATTCTCCTTGTGGGGTCCCATCCTTGCCGAAACCGCTTTTAACGAAATTGGTTCCAGCGGCGCATCGTTAGGGGCCGTACGGGGCTATTGGCCGGCCTTTTGAAGGCAAATTCGTGTCATTCGAACGAGTTACCGCGCCATTTCCCGCTCTTGCAGCGCTTGACCTCGGCGTCGGCTGGGGCCACATGCCGGAAATGGAAACGCCGTTCTGGAAAACCAAGACGCTGGAAGAGATGAGCCCCACGGAGTGGGAATCGCTCTGCGACGGCTGCGGCAAGTGCTGCCTGTCGAAGCTCGAGGACGAAGACACCGGCGAAATCTACTGGACCAGCGTCGGCTGCCGGCTGTTCGACGCCGAAAGCTGCCGCTGTGCCGACTATGCCAACCGACTGGCGCGCGTTCCCGATTGCGTCGGGCTGACGCCGCAGAATGTGCGCACCATCAGCTGGCTGCCCAGCACCTGCGCCTACCGGCTGGTGGCCGAGGGCCGCGACCTCTACTGGTGGCACCGGTTGGTATCGGGCAGTGCCGAGACCGTGCATGAGGCCGGCATCTCGATGCGCGGCCGGGTCAAGGCCAGCGAGACCGACCTTGCCGAGCCGGAAGACTATTTTGACTATATGCTCGACGACGAGCCCTGACGCGCGGACATCGGCAGGAGTTTGCCTGTCGGGAACAAGGACGAGGGAGGCGTTTGGCGCGGATATTGTTTGAATGCCGGCAAGGGATTTGGCCGGCGAGGGATTTGCAAATGACCGGGGCTTTGCCCCGCCGGCGCCAGATGAACCGCAGATGAACGGGCAGTTCGTAAACAGTTCAGGCAGGCCAGTGCATTCTCCCGCCATCGGTTTCACGAGGACGGGCGCAAGCCCGCAACAAGGAGAGAGAACCATGTACACCACCATCAAGACGGCAGCGCTTTCGGCTCTGGTCGGCCTCGGCGCGCTGACGGCCATCCCCGCCCATGCCGACAGCCTCTATCTCGGCTTCGGCAACAACCAGGATCCGCGCTTCGGCGTCTATGCCGGCGACGACGGCTATCGGCATCGCCGCGACGACTGGCGCCGCGACGGCTGGCGCCGCGGCTGCTCGCCGGATCGCGCCCTCGACAAGGCCGAGCGCATGGGCCTCTACCGAGCCCGCATCGTCGATGCCAACCGTCGCGTGGTCAAGGTGATGGGCCGTCAGGACGGCGACCGTGTCGTCATCGTGTTCGCCAACGAGCGCGGTTGCCCGGTCATCTATCGCTGAGGCTTAGGCCTGGAGGCTGATCTTCTGCGAAGACCAGCCTGGAGACACGACCTTCCATGAAGGTCGGTCTGGACTAGCGGAGCCCCTGTCCCATTGGGCGGATGCGGCTCGAAAAAACCCCGCGGGAGCGATCCCGCGGGGTTTTTCATGCGGGCCAAGGGACGGACGATGGCCGGCAGGACCGGCCATCCACTCAACCCGGTTACTTCAGTTCGAAGGTAACGGTGACCTGGACATTGTAGGCGTTCTCGCCGGCCTGCACCGGCGCTGCCCCGGCCGCGGCGTCGAAGGCTTTGGCGTTGATCGGCATCGGCGCCGGCCTGATGTTCTGATCCGTGATCTCGAGCACCCGGCCGAGGCTGACGCCGGCCGCCTCGGCCAGCGTCCTGGCCTTGGCCGTGGCGTCGGCGACAGCCTTCTTGCGCGCCTCGGTGACGGTGGCCGCCGGATTGTCATTGGTGAAGGCGATGCCGCCGCCCTGGTTGACGCCGAGCGACACCGCCTTGTCGAGGACCTCGCCTGTCTTGTCGACGTCGCGCACGCGCACCGAAAGCGTATTGGTCACCTGATAGGCGATGAGTTCGGCCTCCTGGCTGCCGTCGGGCTTGTTGGTGTAGTTGTAGCGGGGGTTGATCTGGATGCCCGCGGTCTGCAGGTCGCGATCCTTGATGCCTGCGGCCTTCATCGCGGCGATCACGGCGGCCATGGCGTCATTGTTGGCGTCGAGCGCGGCGCGCGCCGTCTTGGCTTCGCGCATGACGCTGAGCGTCAGGATCGCCAGATCGGGAGCCACGGTTGCTTCGCCCTCGCCGGAAACGATGATGCGGGGCGGCGTCGGCAGATCGGTGGCTCCAGCCATCGCCGGAAAGGCGATTGCAGCGGCGAGCGCGAGGGGCAAAAGATGTTTGGTCATGAAAATCTCCTTGGTCTGCGATCAGGTCGCAAGGGTCGCGTAGAGCGCGATTATGGGTTGATTTGGGCGATCTGCGAAAGCCCGCCGGTAAAGCCTTGTGCGGCGATGCGAAAAACATTAATCCAGCCCGCGTGGGGCCTGTAGCTCAATGGTTAGAGCCGGCGGCTCATAACCGCTTGGTTGGGGGTTCGAGTCCCTCCGGGCCCACCAAAAGTCTCATTCAAGTAGTTGATTTTGATAGATATTTCAGAGGCGGCCCACAACGTGGACTCGAACCCCTCTTTCTGACCAGAACTACCCGGCGATTTTCCTTGCGATCTCGGAATCGCTTGGTCATTAAGTTCACCTTCGCCGTTTCCTGAAGCAGACATCGTCGGAGACTGCGTTTCTAGGTCGCGAGAATGTTGGCCCTTTCTTGGTCGCGTCTTACAAAACTGCGCCACCCGCCATAGGCGGAGATATCGGCGGCGTCAGTCAGGCCGGCGGTTTCCACCAAAAACCCCTTGGCTGCGCTGCCATCCTCGAGTTCGATCGTTCCTACGCCCAGCGGTGGGGGGATGGCGGCGACGAATCGTCCGAACGCCTCCGGACCCAGCCGCCAGACCTCGACGTCTATTCGCATTCCATCCCTGGAGACCCGGACAAGGCCCGGCTTGGGCACGGATTGGCCGGCAAGCGCGTAGAGCCGGTAGGCAGGTGTGGTTTTCGTTACTCTCGAGAATTGGGCGCCTAGGTCCCTTAGCTGACCGTTGAGCGGCATCCCCGACAGATGCGCGCCGACCACCACCAGATCAATCGTCTGGTCCTGTGCAACGTTGCCAGGCAAGGCACTCCCCGGCTGCGCCCAGCCGGTCGCGCCGAGCGGAAGAGCGCTCATGGCATGAACGTCGCGCGCGAGCGACGCCGTGAGCCAATCCTTGCCTACCATACCCAGCAGGGTCACGCTCATCGGCAGCCCATCGTCGCGCTTGCCGGTCGGCACGGCGATGCCGCACATATCGAGCAGATTGACGAAATTTGTATAGGTACCGAGCCGACTGTTGGTGGTGATCGGATCGGCAAGCACCGCCTGGAGAGCGTAATGCGTTGGTGCCGTCGGCACACAGAACAGGTCGACAGAGGCGATGATCGGGGCGAGCTTGGCCTTGTAGGCCTGAAGCGCATAGAGGCCGTTGAAGGCATCGGCCGCTGACAGGCCGCGCGCGCCGCCAATGATTTTGCGCGTTACCGGATGCATTGCGGCTTCGTTAGCGTCCATGAAGTCGCGGATCGCCGCGTAGCGTTCGGCAACCCAGGCTCCTTCATAGAGAAGATTTGCGGTGGCGTAGAAATCGGCGAACGGAATTTCGACCAGCCGGCAACCAAGCTTTTCCAGCAAGCCAAGCGCCGCCTCAAAGCCCGTCTGCATCGATGCGTCGCCGAAGAATTTCAAATCCGCCTTCTGCGGCACGCCGACCGTCAGCACGGGTGGGCGAGCGGAAAGCGCCGGCACCTTGATGGCGCGCGAATAGGCATCGGCCGGGTCCTTGGCCGCCGCCACGCCGTACACTGCGTAGGCATCGTCTACGGTGAGCGCGAATACCGAGATGCAGTCGAGCGTACGGCAGGCTGGCACAACGCCGGCGGCCGAAAGCGCGCCGACCGTCGGCTTCAGCCCGACGATGTTGTTGAGACCGGCGGGGATGCGGCCGGACCCGGCCGTGTCGGTGCCTAGCGCGAAGGAGACGATGCCGCGCGCCGTCGCAACGGCGGATCCCGAAGAGGAGCCGCCGGGCACCAGGCTGGCATCGACAGCGTTCCTCGGGATCGGATAGGGCGTGCGCACACCGACCAGACCGGTGGCGAACTGGTCGAGATTGGTCTTGCCGACCACCAGCGCCCCGACAGCCTTCAGCCGCGCCACCACGGTTGCGTCCTTGTCTGGTATGTAGGCATATTCGGCGCAGGCGGCGGTTGTCGGCATGCCGGCGACATCGATGTTGTCCTTGACCGCGAACGGCACGCCCCACAGAGGCTTGGCCACCGGATCGAACGGCCCGAGCTGTTTCGCCTGCGCCAGCATCTCTGCCTTGGCGGCGAGATGAATGAAGATGCCGGGATCGTCAGCCGCCTCGATGCGGGCGTGAACTGTATCGACCATGTCAGCGACGCTGACGCCGGCCGCATAGGCGGCGTGCAGGCTGCCAATGTCGAAGTGGATCTCGCTCATGTGGCCTCCCCTAGAATGATCACCGGCAGGTCCCATTGGATCAGCACGACGCAGCCGTCCTTGGTCCACACCGAATGCTCGGTCCCGACCGGGTTCAGGATGACGCTTCCCGTGGGATAGTCGCCATTCTCGTCGCTCTGCGTACCCTCGAGCACGACGATGGTTTCAAGCCCGACATGGCGGTGGCGCGGTACGCCGGCGCCGGGCCGGTAGTCGAGGATCGCCACCGACGGCTCGACCGGTCCGCCCTTGAGCAGCCAGTGCACCGTGATGCCTTCGCGAAAAGGCTCGAACGCCAGCCCGCGCCAGCCGCCATCGATCAGGCCGGCAAAACTCAGATTAGCCATCGGCAAGTCCCTGCAGCACCTGATCGGTCGTCGCCGTCCAACCGACGATGGCGCCCTGCGCGCGGATCATGGCGATGGCCGCCGCCTTGAACTCGGGGAAATAACTTTCCGTCGCGTCTTCGGCGAGCAGGCACTCATAACCGCGATCGTTGGCCTCGCGCATCGTCGTCTGTACACAGACCTCGGTGGTGACGCCGGCGAAAACCAGTTGCCGAGCGCCGAGCCGCTTCAGTTCCTCATCAAAACTGGTCGCGTAGAAGGCGCCTTTGCCCGGCTTCTCGATGACGACCTCGCCGGGCAGCGGCGCCAGCTCGTCGAGGATCGCCGTTCCCGGCTCGCCAACGATCAGCACGCGGCCCATCGGCCCGACATCGCCGATGCGGATCG
Organism: Mesorhizobium sp. M8A.F.Ca.ET.181.01.1.1; assembly: GCF_004792025.1. Classification (NCBI taxonomy): domain Bacteria; kingdom Pseudomonadati; phylum Pseudomonadota; class Alphaproteobacteria; order Hyphomicrobiales; family Phyllobacteriaceae; genus Mesorhizobium; species Mesorhizobium sp. M8A.F.Ca.ET.181.01.1.1. The sequence goes on from NZ_SRTV01000001.1 coordinate 66,740, forward strand.
ACGGATTGCCGCGGTCGCGCTTGGCAGGCGGCAGGTCGGAGAGGTCAGCCCGGTGGCACTCCATGGTGTGGATCACCGGCAGGCCGGCGGCACGGAACCCCTCGATCAGTCTCTTCACCGTCGGCACGATCGCGGTGACCCGGCTGACATCGTTGCCGAGGCTGGCGCCGAAGCCGCCCGGCTCGGCGAAATCGCGCTGCATGTCGATGACCACCAGCGCCATCGTGTCGGACTTGAATGCAAATGCAAACGGCTGCGCATCGATTTCAGCCATCAATGATGTCCCGCCATATGTTCGCCGATGGTCTGCACGCTCGCCTGCGCGATCGGCGTTTCGTAGACCAGCGCGCCGTCCGACATGACGAAGATGCGGTCCGACAGTTCCAGCAGTTCGTCGAGGTCCTCCGACATCAGCAGCACGGCGGCCCCGGCATTGCGCGCCTTCATGATACGGGCGCGGATCTCGGCCACCGCCGAGAAGTCGAGGCCGAAGCATGGGTTGGAGACGATGAGCAGATCGACCCCGCCGGTCAGTTCGCGCGCCAGCACCGCGCGCTGCACATTGCCGCCTGACAGCGAGGCGATGGGCGACGACAGCGATGCGGTCTTGACCTTGAACTGTTCGACTAGCCTGGCGCTGAAAGCACGGATCGCACTGGCATTGATCCAGCTCACCGGTCTGCCATTGCCGTCCATGTCGAAGGTGCGAAAGGAGATGTTCTCGGCCACGGTCATTTTCGGCGCGCAAGCATTCTTCAGCGGCTCCTCGGGAATGAGCCGGACATTGAGCGCGCGCGCCTCGGCCCGCGTCGCTGCGTAGGTGGCGCCGCGCACCAGCACCTCGCCGGCCTCGCGCGGACGCTGACCGGCCAGCACTTCCAGAAATTCCTTCTGGCCGTTGCCGGAAATACCGGCGATGCCGACGATCTCGCCCGATCGCACACCGAGATCCTCGATACGGATCGACTTCAGCCCGGTGCGGTCAGGCGCCTTCAGCGATCTGACCTTCAGCACGATCTCGGCATCGGGTTTTGGCGCCGCACGGCTGTCAAGGGCAGCGATCGGCTGGTCGCCGATCATCATCGCGGCCATCGTTTTATGGTCCAGGTCGGCGACGCGGCCGGTTCCCGTCAGCTTGCCCTTGCGCAGCACGCTGACATCGTCGGCGAAGGCGGTCACCTCATGGAATTTGTGCGAGATCATCAGCACGGTGAGGTCGCCGGCTTTCGTCATGTCGCGCACAAGCCCCAGCACCTCTTGCGCCTCGCCGGGCGTCAGCACCGAGGTTGGCTCGTCCAGCACCAGGAAGGAGCGGCCAAGATAAAGCTGCTTGACGATTTCGAGCTTCTGCTTTTCGCCAGCAGCAAGCTCCGCCACCTTGACGTCGAGCGGCAGCTTGAACGGCATGCGCTCCATGAACACGGCAAGGTCGCTGCGCTCCTTGCGCCAGTCGATGATGCCAGGAACCTTCTCGCGCGAGATGACGAGGTTTTCCGCCCCTGTCAGCGACGGCACTAGGGTGAAATGCTGGTAGACCATGCCGAGCCCAAGCGCCGAAGCGTCGCGCGGACTGGCGATTGCCACCTCGCGGCCGTCGACCACCATGTCGCCTGATGTCGGGTGATAAAAACCCATCATGCATTTGACCAGCGTCGACTTGCCGGCGCCATTCTCGCCAAGCAGCGCGTGAAAGGAACCTGCCGGCACTTTCACCGACACGGCGTCCAGCGCGGTGAAGCCGCCGAAGCGCATGGTCATGCCGATGGTTTCGACGCCGACGGCTTTTCGGACGCTGTCGCTCATCGCGGCCTCCTCATGGCAACTGAGCCACGAGCGCCGTCGAATTCGACACCGTGCCGAAGACGCCGCCTTGCATCTTGATCATCTTGATCGCCGCCAGATGGTTGCCGTGGTCGGTCGCCCCGCAGCAATCCTCCAGCATCATGCATTCATAGCCGCGGTCATTGGCCTCGCGCATTGTGGTGTGCACGCAGACATCCGTGGTGATGCCGGTCAGTACGATGTTCTCGATGCGGCGCTGGTTGAGGATCAGCTCCAGGTCGGTGGCGCAGAACGAGCCTTTGCCAGGCTTGTCGATGATCGGCTCGCCCTCGATCGGGTAGAGGTCGGGGATGATGTCCCAGCCCGGCTCGCCGCGCACCAGGATGCGCCCGCACGGGCCGGCATCGCCGATACCGGCATTGATGCGGCGCGAACGCCAGCGCTTGTTGGCCGGCAGGTCGGCGAGATCGGGCCGGTGCCCCTCGCGCGTGTGGATGATGGTATACCCCTTGGCCCGCATCGCCGACAGCACCGCCTTGATCGGTTCGATCGGCGCCCGCACCAGCGATAAATCGTAACCCATATGGTCGACATAGCCGCCTGGCCCGCAGAAATCGGTTTGCATGTCGATGATGATCAGCGCCGTGTTGTCGGGCCGCAGGTCACCATTGTAGGGCCACGGATAGGGCTCGGCATCGATGGTGTGCTGGGCAATCTCGGCTCTGGCGTTCATAGGCAAAACTCCAGTCATTTGGTGCCAAGTCTCATTTGGTGATCGACAATTCGCCTGGCGCGCCGGCAAGCGTTCGTGTCGGCGAGGAGGTGACGATCATGATGATGAGGGTGAGGATGTAGGGAGCGGCGTAAAACAGGTAGTAGCCTTGCGTGACGCCGACCGATTGCAGCGCCGGGCCGAGCGCGCCGGCTCCGCCGAACAAAAGGGCCGCGGCAAAGCAGCCGAGCGGGTTCCAGCGCGCGAAGATGACCAGCGCCACCGCCATCAGGCCCTGGCCTGACGAGATGCGCTCGGTCCAACTGCCGGGATAGTAGAGCGATAGGTAGGCGCCGCCGATGCCGGCCAGCGCGCCGCCGACGCCGGTGGCGAGCAGCCGCACCGTGTCGGGGTTGAGGCCCATGGCGCGTGCTGCATCGGAACTGTCACCGACGACACGCACTATGAGGCCGGCGCGCGTGTTGCGGAACGCCCACCACAGTATGACGGAAAGCACCGCGCCGATCAGGAACAGCACGTTGACGTCGAGCGCCGCCTGCACCTGCGGGATATCGGACCAACCGCCGAACGGAATGGCCGGCAGGTTGGGCGCCTTCGGCTTGATGAACGGCTTGCCGAAGAAGAAGGCGAGGCCCGAGCCGAACAGCATCAGCGCGATGCCGATGGCAATGTCGTTGACCCCACGAAATTTGCAGATCCAGCCATGGAACAGGCCGAAGAACAGGCCGGCGAAAGCTGCGGCAAGCAGGCCGAGCCACGGCGAGTTGGTCATCACCGCGACCGCATAGGCGGTCATGGCGCCGAAGACGAGCGTGCCTTCCAGCCCCAGATTGATGCGGCCGGAACGCTCGGTGATCGCCTCGCCCAGCGAGACGAAGATGAAGGGCGTCGACACGCGGATGGCGCCGCCCAGAATGGCCAGCGGCACGCCCCAGAGGCCGATCTCGGTCGCGTCCATCAGGAGGCCCTTTTCCAGAGGTCGGGATTGAAGGCCTTGAAGCGGCCGTAAAAGGTTTCGCTGAACAGGATGACGATGAAGATCATGCCTTGCAGCACCAGCACCGTGGCGTCGGGCAGGTCCATGCGGCGCTGGATCAACCCGCCCGAGGCGTCGATGCCGCCAAGCAGGATGGCGACCGGAATGATGGCCAGCGGGTTGTGGCGGGCGAGGAAGGCGACGAGGATGCCGGTGTAACCATAGCCGGCGGCGAGCGAGGCATTGGCGCTGCCTTGCACGGCGGCGACCTCCAGCATGCCGGCAAGCCCGGCGAAGCCGCCCGCCAGTGCCGTGAAGCCGACGATGAGCGGTCCGACGGCCAGCCCCTGCACCTGTGCCGCGCGCACATTACCGCCGGCGATGCGCGCGGCAAAACCCCAGCGGGTCTTTTCGATGAGCACCCAGGAGAGAACGCAGGCGACCACGCCAACGACCAGCCCCCAATGCACGTCCATGCCCGGAATGTTGCCGATGCGGTAGATGTCCGCCAGCGGCTGGGTCGAAGGTTTGTTGAGCGAGGCCGGGTCGCGCAGCGGCCCTTCCACCAACTGGTTCATCAGCGCGATGGCGATGTAGGCCATCAGCAGGCTGGAGATGGTTTCGTTGACGGCCCGGTAGTGGCGCAGCGCGCCGACGGCACCGATCCAGATGCCGCCGGCGGCCATGCCCGCCACGCCCATGGCAAGAATGACGATTGACGATGGCGAGCCGCTGAGCGCCACGCCGATGGCAGCAGCACCAACGCCGCCCAGCACGATGGCGCCCTCACCGCCGATGACGACGAGGCCAAGCCGCGCCGGGAGTGCCACGCAGAGCGCCGCCAGAAGCAGCGGTGCGGCCCGCGACAGCGAGTTCTGGATCGAGAACCAGGAGCCGAAGCCGCCCCGCCACATGGTCTCGTAGAGCAGGATCGGCGACTTGCCGACCAGTGCGATGAACAGGCTGAACAGCGCCATGCCGACGACAAGTGCTGCGAGCGGAATGACGAAGGCTTCCGCCCGCCGCGCGATCCATTCCAGCACCGGAGGATATCCCCTGGCGCCGAAGAGTGCCGGCATGCCGGCCCCTGTCACCGTGTCCACCATCGTCCCACCCCCAGATCAGGCGGTCGAGCCGACGACGCCCTCGACCAGATAGTCCATGCTTTCGAGCTCGATCGCTGTCTCCGGGAAAGCCTGCCCCGCGGTGGCGACGACGGCGCCCTTGTTGCTCTTCAGCGGTCCCTTGATGACGGCGAAGCCGCCCTTCATCATTTCAGCCAGGGTGGCGTCGAACTGCTTGCGGCCTGCTTCGCCGACGGCGGGCCCTAGCGGGCTCATCTTGACGAAGCCGTCGGCAAGGCCGCCACGCGTGAAGTTCGGCAGCGGCGTGCCGGCGACGAGATCGTCGACGAACATCTTGTAGACCTTGGCCCAGTTCCACTCGGCGCCGGTGAGATACTTTTCGGGCGCCAGCGGGCTCTGGTTGGCATGGTAGCCGCAGACGAAAGCGCCGCGCCCGGCGGCGGTTTCGACCACCACTTTCGGGCTGTCGACATGGCAAGTGATGACGTCGGCGCCTTGGTCGACCAGCGCATTGGTGGCTTCTGCTTCCTTAACCGCCAGAGACCACTCGCCGGTGAAGATGACCTGGCAAGTGATGGTCGGATCGACCGAGCGCGCGCCGAGCAGGAAGGAGTTGATGTTGAGCAGCACCTGCGGAATGGGCTTGGCCGCGACGAAGCCGAGCTTCTTGGTCTTTGAGGTGTGGCCGGCGACAACGCCGTTGAGATACTGGCCCATGCCGATATAGCCGAAATAGGAGCCGGCATTCATCGGGTGCTTCGCCTTGTCCCACATGCCGCCGCAATGGCGGAACTGCACGTTGGGGAATTTCGCGCACATGGCCAGCATGTGGGGGTCGAAGTAGCCGAAAGAGGTCGGGAAGATCAGCGAGGCGCCGTCGAGATTGATCATCGATTCCATCGTCTTCTGGACGTCGACCGTCTCCGGTACGTTCTCCTCCTCCACGACGGTAATGCCCTCGATGGCCTTCAGCGTCGCCGCACCCTCGGCATGCGCCTGGTTGTAACCATAGTCATCCTTCGGCCCGACATAGATGAAGCCGACGGTGGCGCTGGCGGCAAAGGCCCTGCTGACGGGAAAGGCCGCGGACGCAAGCCCGAGTGCCGCTCCGGCGGCGGAGGTCTTGAGCAGCTGGCGGCGGCTAAGCAAGAATCGGTCGGTCATTTCTTATGCTCCCCTGTAGGACCTTTTCCGGGTCGGTTAACGCCTTCTCAAGAAAGTGCATGCAATTGCTATGCCAATCCAGAAATTAAAATTTACCCAATAAAATCAGTAATAATATCTTTTGGCATTGCACAATCGAAAGGCAACTGCATGCACTTTTTGCCTTGAAATCAGACAATTTGACAGGAAGATTAAAACATAGGCATACAGGGTACGACTGAGTCGGAAGCGGACTTTCGTTCGGCCGGTTCATGGTCTGGAAATGAAAACGGAGGCTTGGAGGAGGCGTGTCGGGAAAGCGCAGCTTGGTCCGATTGGGAACGACCGTTGATCAGATGGTGAGGGCCATCGGCGACCGCATCGTCACCGGCGTACTGCGCCCTGGTGAAAAGCTCGACGAAACCTCGCTTGCCGCCCGCTTCGAGGTGTCGCGCACCCCTGTGCGCGAGGCGCTCGGACAGCTAAGCGCCATGGGTCTGGTTGAAAGGCGACCGAACAGAGGCGCCATCGTCGCCGTCGTCACCCAGGAATATCTCACCTCGATGTTCGAAAGCATGGCTGAACTTGAAGGCATATGCGCGCGCTTCTGCGCCGAGCGCATGACCGTCAGCGAGCGCCGCGCGCTCGAGGCCGAGCACGAGGCCTCGGCACGGCTGGTGCGGCTGGGCGCCGAGGAAGACTATGAATATTTCAACACCGAGTTTCACAGCCGGCTCTATCGCGGCGCTCACAGCACGCACATCTATGAGCTGACAGCGACGACGCGCAGCCGTCTTGCCCCTTTCCGGCGTGCCCAGTTCAGGTTGGCCGGACGCCTTGCCAAATCCTGGCAGGAGCATGACGCCATAGTCACCGCGATCCTGCGTGGCGACAGTGCCGCTGCGGGGGCGGCCGCAAAGGACCATGTCGCAATCGTCAGCGTGGCAAGCGCAGTTTTTGCCGTCGGTGAGCAGTCAAGTGGCCCAAGAGCAGCAACGCCATTCGCCGCCACCTTATCAGGCAAATGACCTGAGCTTCTGAGGCTCATCCACTTTCGAGTATGTTGGCCCCTGAGGCCTGCTCACAAGCGGCATTGGAATTGCTCAGTGTTCGAAAGGCTCTCCCAGCGAAGCCACGCCGTTGAGCTTGAGCAGGCGCCGGTTCGAGGAAATGACGCCCAGCACGACGATTGTCACGAGATAAGGCAGGCTCGACAGAAGTTGCGAGGAAACGTCGAGCCCGGTCGCCTGGGCCGCGAGGCTTGCCAGGGAGACGGCGCCGAAAAGGCAGGCGCCGAGGAAGATACGGCTGGTGAGCCAAGTGCCGAAGACCACCAGCGCGATCGCGATCCAGCCGCGCCCGGCGATCATGCCATCGGCCCAGAGCGGCGTGTAGACCACGGCCGCGTAGGCACCGGCGAAACCCGCAAACGCGCCGCCGAAAGCGACAGCGGCGAAGCGCACGGCAATCACCGGATAGCCCAGCGCATGGGCCGCCTTGGGATTCTCGCCGACGGCGCGCACGACAAGGCCGGTCTTGGTGTAGGCGAATATCGCCCAGATGGCGACGGTCACGGCCAGCGAGAGCCACACGATGACGTCCTGAGCGAAGAGGCCGCCGATGACCGGGATATCTGAAAGCCAGGGCAATGAAAGCTTCGGCAGGCCTTTGACCGTAAGGCTCTCATAGCTCTTGCCGAACAATGCCGAGAGGCCCTGGCCGAGTATGCCTATAGCGAGTCCCACCGCGACCTGGTTGGCGCGGAACCCCAGCGCGATGATGGCAAAGACAAGGGAAAGAGCCGCGCTGGCGAGGCCCGCGGCGAGGAAACCCAGGAGGTGACCGCCGCCGTGATAGACGATGATGAAGGCGACGACCGCTCCCATGGCCATCATTCCCTCCACGCCGAGATTGAGGACGCCGGCCCGCTCGGCCACCATTTCGCCCAGCGCGGCCAAAAGGAACGGCGTGGCCGCCGCCAGCATGCCGGCGACGATGAACTCGAGGGCATTCATGGAGTGCTTCCGTGAGCGGCATGGCGCCATTCGAGCCGGTAGCGGACGAAGGCCATGGCGACGAGATAGGCGAGCAGCAGGCTGCCCTGGAAGACCCGGACAGCGGCGATCGGCAGATTTGCCGAGACCATGGCGTTGTCGCCGCCGATATAGAGGGCCGCCATGAGCAGCGCGGAAAAAACGATGCCTATCGGGTGAAGGCCACCGAGATAGGCCACGATGATGGCGGCGTAGCCGTAGCCGGTCGAGATGGAGCGCTGCAACTGGCCGAGCGGCCCGGCCACCTCGGCAGCCCCGGCGAGGCCAGCCGCTAAGCCACCGATGAGGAGCGAAAGCCAGATCGCGCGTCCTTCGTTGAAGCCGGCGTATCCGGCCGCGCGCGGCGCAAGGCCGCCGACCTGCAGCTTGTAGCCGGCGAAACTCCTTTGCATGAAGACCCAGGCCGCGAGGGAGAACGCGAAGGCGATAAGCAGCGAGACGTTGACGCGGGTGCCGGGGATCAGGATCGGTACCATCGCGTCGTACTGGAACATCACCGACTGCGGGAAGTTGAAGCCGGCCGGGTCCTTCCAGGGGCCAAGAAGCAGATAGTTGAGAAGTTGCGCCGCAACGAGCGCCAGCATGAGCGACACGAGAATCTCGTTTGCGTTGAGCCGCACGCGCCAGAACGCCGTGAGCGAGGCCCAAAGCGCGCCGCCCAGCGCGCCGAGGACGAGCATGGCGGGCCAGATCCACTGACCTGTTGCCTGCGGGAGCCAAATGGGAATGGCCGACGCGAAGATCGCGCCGAGGATGAACTGGCCTTCGGCGCCGATGTTGAAGATCTTTGCGCGAAAGCCGATGGCAAGCCCCTGCGCAATCAGCAACAGCGGCCCCATCTTGAGCAGGACTTCCGAAAACGAGGCCCAGGACAGGAAGGGCTCAAGAAGCATCGCTTGGAAAACGGCGACCGGATCGCGGCCCATCAGGAGGTAGAGCCCGAGATTGAGCAGCGTCGCCGCGCCGAGTGCCGCGGCCGGTGCGGCCAGCTTGATTGCTGGCGAGGCGTGTTCACGTCGAATCAGCACGGGAAGGGAGGGTCGGAACGAAGCGCTCATGCGGGGATCTTTTCGGCCGTCGAATGCGCGCCGATCATGTAACGGCCGATCTCCTCGGGCCTGGTGTCGCGCGTCACTAGCGGCGCGCTCAGCCGACCCTGATGGATCACCTGGATCGCATCGCAAAGCTCGAACAGTTCCTCCAGTTCCTCCGAGATGACCAGAATGGCCATGCCTTCGTTGCGCAGGGCGACAAGGCGCTGGCGGATGGCGGATGCCGCGCCGACGTCCACGCCCCAGGTGGGCTGCGCCACAAACAGCAATTTAGGGGATAACATAATCTCGCGGCCCACGATGAATTTCTGGAGATTGCCTCCCGAAAGCGCCCCCGCCTCGGCCTCGGGACCCGGTGTACGCACGTCGTACTGCCGCACGCAGTCTTCTGTGAAGGCCTTCGCACGGGCCGTGTCGACGAGGCCGCGTTTCAAGAGGCCGGAGGGATGTGCGGTCAGCAGGCTGTTGAGGACGAGCGACATTTCGGGCACCGCGCCACGGCCCAGCCGTTCCTCCGGAACGAATGCGAAGCCCAGCCGCCGGCGGGCAGCCGCATCGAGCGCGCCGACATCCTTTCCCATGATGAAGATACGCTGTGACTGTTCGCGCGGCAGCATCGTCTCGCCCGAGATCAGCGCGGCGAGTTCGCTCTGCCCGTTACCCGAGATGCCGGCGATGCCGAGGATCTCGCCCGCCCGGAGCGTCAGGCTGACATCGGAAAGCGCCGCGGCGAAGGGATCGTCGGGTCGATGGTCGAGGCCGACGATTTCAAGGCGCTTTTCCCCGCCGGAATGTGCGACTGCCGGCATGGACTGCGGCATGTCGCGGCCGATCATCATGCGGGCGAGGTCGTGCGCGTCGTGGTCGCGGGGATCCACATTGCCGGTGATGTGACCGCCGCGCAGGATGGTCGCGCGGTCGCAGACCGCACGGATTTCCTCCAGCTTGTGCGAGATGAAAAGGATGGACACGCCGCCGTCGCGCAGCCGCCGCAATGTCTCGAAAAGCTTCTCCACCGATTGCGGCGGCAGGACGGAGGTCGGTTCGTCGAGGATCAGGAGCTGCGGTTCGGTCATCAGGCAGCGGATGATTTCCACCCGCTGCCGCTCTCCAACCGAAAGCGCGTGCACATGGGCGAGCGGATCGACTTCCAGGCCGAAGTCGCGGCCGAGCTTGCAGATGCCTTGCGCAAGGTCCGATTTCCTCCCGGGCACGACCAGCCGGACGTTCTCCACCACCGTCAGCGTCTCGAACAACGAGAAATGCTGGAAGACCATGCCGATCCCCTTGCGCCTCGCATCCGCCGGGGACGCGAGCGCCAGGGGGTCTCCTTTCCAGGTCGCTGTTCCGGCGTCCGGCTGCTCGACGCCGTATATGAGCTTCATCAGCGTCGATTTGCCCGCACCGTTCTCTCCGAGGATCGCGTGGATAGAGCGCGGAGCCACGTCCAGATCGATGTCCCGATTGGCATGGATCTGGCCGTAGCTCTTGGAGATGCCGCGCAGCGACAGGAGCGGGGCGGTCATGGTTACTTGGGCAGCGGCGTGGTGACACCCTTGACGTGCCAGTCCATGGCGACGATCTCGGCCACGGCCATAGTCTTGCCGGCGGGGACGCCTTCGCTGCCGTCGGCCTTGGCGATCGGACCGGCAAAGGGCGAGAAGCTGCCGTCGGCGATCTTGGCTTCGACTTCCTTGATCTTGGTCATGATGTCTGCCGGGATGCCCGGGTTCCAGTCGACGACCTCGACGACCTTGTCGCCGACCCCCAGGAAGGCGCTGGCGCCCTTGAAGGTACCAGCAAAGTGGGCGTCGACCGAGGCTTTGAAGAAGGGCGACCAATCGGTCGCCACGCAGCCGAGATAGGTCTTGGGCGCGTATTTCTTCATTGACGAGTTGAGGTTGAAGGCGGGGATGCCTGCCTCTTCGCAAGCCGCGACGACGGAAGGCGTGTCCTGCGCGTTGGAGAAGATGACGTCGCATTTCTGCGCCAGCAGCGCCTTGGCGGCTTCCTGCTCCTTGGCCGGGTCGAACCAGGAATTCACCCATACGACGGAAACCTCGACATCGGGCTTCACAGCCTGCGCACCCAGCGTGAACGCGTTGATGGAGGTTATCAGCTCGGGGATGGCGAAGGCCGACACCGAGCCGAGCTTGCCCGTCTTCGAAAGCGAGGCCGCCGCCATGCCCATCAGATAGGTGCCCTGGGAATATTGTGCCGCGAAGGGTGAGAAGTTTGGCGCCACCTCGAAACCGGACGCGTGCAGCACGGTGACATCGGGATTGCGGCGCGCGATCTGCAGGGCGCCGTTCTGATAGCCGAAGGAGCCGGCGATGAGGACCTTGTTCCCGTCCGCGACCGCCTTGTTCATGATGCGGTCGGCGTCGGGGCCTTCCTGAATGTTTTCGAGGATGGTGACCTTCACCTTGTCGCCATAGGCGGCCTTGACCGGCTCGAGCCCGTCGGCCAGCGCACGGCCCCAGCCGACGTCGCCGACCGGCGAGGGGACCACCAGCACGATGCCCAGCGGTCCGTCGGCGGCGAGCACGCGGCTGCCCACCGCGGCGACGAGCCCGGTAGCGGCGGCGCCCTTCATCAAGGTTCTGCGGGTAAGATTTGTCAGCATGTCGGTTCCCCTTGCTTTTGGTTTTGGTTTTGGTTGCTAGAATTCCACGGTGGCGAGCGCCGCCTCGGCTTGCGCGAACAGCCTTGCCTCGTCGAGTCCCGGGAATTCTCCCTTGGCCCAGACGATGCGGCCGTTGATCATCGTCATGTCGGTCGGCGTGCCGATGCCGACCTTGGCCAGCAGGCTCAGCGGATCATGCCGCGTGCCGACATAGTCCATGCGCCGCGTGTCGATGGCGAACAGGTCGGCGGCCATGCCGGGCGACAGCCTGCCGATGTCGCCGCGCCCGAGCAGCGCCGCGCCACCTGTCGTCGCATAGCCGAGGAAATCGACCGGCGGCGGAACCGGGTGGTCGCGTGTCGACGCCGCAAGGCATTGCAGCATGTAGGCTGAATGGATGCAGTGCATCAGGTTGGAATTGTCATTCGAGGCGGCGCCGTCGCAACCCAGTCCTACACTCAGCCCGAGGGCCGACATCGCCGGTATGTCGGTGATTTCGGCGCCGACGAGATAGACCGGCTCCGGGCAGTGCGCCACGCCGGTGCCGATAGCGGCCATCTTGCGCAGTTCGTCGTGGGTCAGTTCCCAGCAATGGGCATAGAAGGCATCCGTCCCGGAGAAACCGATCTCGGCGCAATAATCCACCGTGCGCAGGCCGTGGCGGGCTTGCATGACCGGACTTTCGCCTTCGCCGACATGGGTGTGCATGCGCACCTTGCGGTCGCCCGCCAGCGCTACCGATTCCACGAATGTCTCGCGATAGCAGTTGACCGGCTGGCAGGGCGCGACCACGACCTGACGCATGCTGAACTTGCCGTCATCATGGTAGGTGTCGATCAGCCGGGCGCAGTCGGCGATGAACTCGTCCGTCGTTTCCAGCATGGCGTCGGGGATGGTCGAGCCTTCCGATTTCGGCAGCGTGTTGCCGCCACGTCCGGCATGGAAGCGCATGCCGAGCAGTTCGGCCGCCTCGAACTGTCGGTCGATCAGCCTTTTGCCGGCATGCCGCGGAAAGCAGTATTGATGATCGAATGCCGTCGTGCAGCCGTGCTTTATCAATTCCGCCATGGCCGTGACCGATGAGTGATAGAAGCACTCCTCGGTCAGCCGTGAGAACATGGGATAGATGCGGTCGAGCCATTCGATGACCGACAGCTTCGTCCAGTCCAGATCGGCGCGGTTGCGCACGAAGCACTGAAAGAAGTGGTGATGGGTGTTGACGAGGCCGGGATAGACGAACCAACCGGCGGCGTCCTGCGTGACGGTCCCCACAGGCAACTCACCCTTATCCAGGGCTTCGCCGATGGCCCGTACAGCCGGGCCGTCGGTCAACACATCGACGTTGCGGCGGACGCGCGGACCGTCGCCATCGTCCACGATGACCGCGGCACAGTTCTTCAACAGATAACCCGCCATTTCAGGCCTCGCCTACTTCTGGGACGGGCTCGGGTTTGAGCTCATGCAGCCGGTGGATGCCAGGCATCTCGATGAAGCCGTCGAGACCGCGGATGGCCCGCGACCATAGACGGATCGCGGGATAAGGATTGAGCGAGACCCCGCCGTCCGGCGCCAGCGCCACATAGGGGAAACAGGCGATGTCCGCGACCGTCGGCCGGTCCGATGCGAGGAAGCGCTGGCCGCGGATACTCTGTTCTACGAGACCAGCTTCCAATTCCCGCAGGGCTGCCGTCCCCTGTCCCTTAAGGGCATCGATGTTGCCCGGGCGCAGCAGCATCTCGTGCAGGCGCGCCGCCCCCAGGCTTGCTGTCAGTCGATGCGAGAACGAAAGCCATTGTTGGACACGCGCCGCTTGCACGGCCGTGTCGTTGCCCAGCCATTGCGGTGCCGCCTTTGTAGCGATGTAGACAAGCATGGCCGAGGATTCGGTCAGGACGAGGTCGCCGTCCTCAAGGATCGGGATCGAACCCGCCGGGTTGAGCGCCATGAGTTCCGGACCGCGATGCTCGGCACCGGGATGGAAGTCGACGGGCCGGATGCTGAGCTTCACCCCTGCCAGCGCCGCCATCAGGCGCACCTTGTAACAGCTCGGCGACAGCACGTAGTCGTAGAGCTTCATTGCGCCACCAGTTGCGCGCCGTAGGTGTAGCCATGGCGCTTCAGCCAGCGCCGGTAGGCAACCGAAGTCAGGTCGGCTCGCGTGGGAATCTCCATGCCGGGGTCGAGCGGCAGCAACCTCGGGATCTGGTTTTCGAGGATCGACCGGTCCTGGACGAAGATCGTCTGCTGGAAATGGATCAGGTCCGTCATCGGCGTCTCGTCGTCGAACAGCGCCATCCAGGGCCACACGTCACACAGGTCTTCGGCAAGCGGCTGCACGAACAGCGTAATGACGTCCCATTCGCCGGGACGCGGCGGGCAGGTCTTGTAGAGGATCGAGCATGTCGGCGCGGGCACGCGATACATGTACTCCGTCGTTATGCCGCCCTCCGCCGACTTCGCGGCCTGCGGCTGGTAGAACTTCACCTGGGTAGCCCAAACCTCGTCTTCGTCCTCGCGGATTTCGACCTTGTAGTTCTGGACCTCCGTGTGCGGTTCGGAGCCCAATATGTCGGTGTGGACGAATGGAAAATGCGCAATGTCCAGGAAGTTCTCCACCGCGCGCAATGGCGAACAGCGCACGCGAACCACGCCGACATCGACGAGCCGGCGGCCAGGCTGATCGGCCTCGGGGATCGCAAACAGCGGCTTTTTCGGATCGCCGAGCGATGACCAGACATGGCCATAGCGGATGCAGGTTGGGAGGACACGTCCGTTGCCGCCTGTGACCTTGGCGGTTCCGTCTTCGCCGCGTCTCACCTCGATGGGCTCGCCCATCAGGGCCGTGCCGCGCCCATGCGCGTCGAGCTGGCTCGCAAGGCCGACCGGATACCATTCGTCGATCATCGCGTTGCGGGTCATTGGACGGCCCCACCGCTCCGAATTCTCTCGGCCGCCCGCCGCAGCGTTTCGGCGGCCCTCGACGCGGCGATCCGTTCGGTCGGATTGGCGTCCTCGCCCACCAGAACATGCATAAGCGTCCGGGCTTCCCCATCGGGCGCAAGCAGCAGCCGAAGCGTCAGGCCATGGTTGCTATGGTCGAGCAGGCCTCCCGCGGCCTTCGCGCCCGCGGCCGCCTCCAGCGCCGCGACGTTCGCTTCCACCATCATGGAACGCAGCGGGGCAACGCCGTCGAGCCGCGGCGGAGGGGCAGCGGCTTCGCCGGCGGAAATCCAGATGACACCGTCGCCATCCTCGACATGCTGCGTTGCAACGCGAATCGTGTCCGGCGGAGTCAGCGCCGGATGAGCGGGAATGCGCAGGCAATTTCCCTCCTGAGCATAGCCCCAGCCGTGATAGATGCAGGACAGGGTCTCACCGCGTACAAAGCCGTGGGAAAGGCGCATGCCGCGATGGGGGCATCTGTCCGCAAACGCCGATGCTCGGCCCGAACGGCTTCGCCAAAGCGCAACCGGCCCAGCCGGGGACTGCGCGGGCATTACGGTTCCCGCCGGCAAGTCCGCGGAGAGGGCAACAGGTATCCATGAGCCGGTCGGATAAGGCGGCATACATCAACTTTCAAACAACACCAGCATCTTCCTGAGCGCAGCTTCGCGGTCAAGCATATGCTAATAGGCGGGTCACGTTTGCACAACATTTCCTCACGGGCAATAATGCCCAAAAAAGGTGCATGGCACCTTGGCAGGCAGAAGCCGCAGGCCGGAAACTAGCCCGATTCGCTCTCGATCGGCGTGCGGCGGATGGCCTCGACCCAGACATCGATTGGTCCAAGCGAGCACCCCATCTCCATCATGTCGATGAGTTCGGCCGGGCCGGAAATGTCGAGTTCGATCCGGTCGGGACCGGCAACGCATATGGCCTGCGCGAGCCCGAGCTTGGCGGCATGACGCTCGATCCAAGGAAGAAAGGATGCCGCCTCGACATCGCCGAGGATCGTCATGCGCTCCCGCCAAGGGAATCGATATTGCTCGCTCACAGAAAACCTCGGCAATGAAACAGATATCTATCTATCTGCATTGTGCTCAATCGCTGATGCATCTAACCAAGCGCCATGAGAAGGTCGAGTGTGGGCTTGTGACCCCTCAGTCGTCTATGACGTCCGCAAAATCCCTGGTCAACATGCGTCCATCGACACTTTGTGAGACAAGACAGACTTACCGCTTGCATTA
The DNA here is from genome assembly GCF_004792025.1 of Mesorhizobium sp. M8A.F.Ca.ET.181.01.1.1. Taxonomy (NCBI): domain Bacteria; kingdom Pseudomonadati; phylum Pseudomonadota; class Alphaproteobacteria; order Hyphomicrobiales; family Phyllobacteriaceae; genus Mesorhizobium; species Mesorhizobium sp. M8A.F.Ca.ET.181.01.1.1. The sequence continues at coordinate 82,378 of NZ_SRTV01000001.1, forward strand.
AAACTAGTCCTGCTGCTCGACCTTGGGTTCGCCAGACCATACGAGAGAATACGAAGGGAATGGGTTGGCGAACCATCCTCTAACATATTGATTTTCCGTGGAAAACGACGCCCCTCCGGGCCCACCATCGTCGTTACTTATCAATGCTTTATGGCCATTTTCTTCCTCGTGTTAGCCAAGTGGGAGGCGGCGAGCCTCCGCGCATCACTTTGATTTTGTTGCCTTACGGTGGGCTGCTGAGGGCTAAGGGCGTCAAGGGATTGACATATCGAGTGCGCGCTGTGCGCGCTTCATCCAACCCCGCTCAAACATGGGACTGGGAAAGTCCTGATCGGCTGAGCATGAGGACCTAGCGCTCATCCTGATCAGACCGACGGATCCGCGCTCAATGATCTCTGTCGGCAAGACGAGCCGTTCTGGGGCGCGCATTTCACCTTTCAAACGGCGCATGAGAAGTTCCGCGACGCTTTTGCCAAGTGCATGGGCATGCTGACGGCCAGGCATTCCCCCGGACTGGTCAACGCAGGCAACGCGCCGCCGTTGTGGCCGTGCTAGTCAACTACTGAATGACGAAGTCGTTACGAAAGATATGCCAGCCAGGAGGTTCAATTCATAACGCCACCGTCTTTATTTGTATCTGATCTGCTGATACATAACCCCGTGTGACGACTGCGGGGCCATATGTCGAATGAAATCATGGTTGTCGATCCGCTTGAGCGGCTTGACTTGTTGAAGAGCCTCGCGAGCGAGGTCCGGGTCCGGATTCTCGATCTGCTGCACCGCAAGGGGCCGAAAAACGTCAATCAAGTGGCCGAAGAACTGGGTCTTCCGCAATCAACGATTTCCGCAAACATCCAGGTTCTTGTCGATGTCGGTTTGATCGAGACGAAATCACAGAAGGCGCGCAAGGGAAGCCAGAAGGTTTGCTATTCGACCTTCTCCGAGTTGGTTGTCGTCTTTAAGGACCGCCCGCCGGCGCAGGATCTCGGCGTCATAGAAGTGGCGATGCCGCTTGGACTCTATACGAGATGCGAAGTTTCCGCTCCCTGCGGCCTGTGTTCAAAAGACGGCGTCATCGGACTTCTCGATGTGCCCGACACCTTCCTCGATCCTGACCGTATGCGGGCAGGGCTGCTGTGGTTCACGCGCGGCTTCGTCGAATACCAGTTTCCCAACAATGCGACGCTTGCCAATGCCAAAGTCGGCGGATTGGAACTGGCGATGGAGCTTTCGTCTGAGGTCCCGGGCACATCGAAGGATTGGCCATCGGACATCACGGTAGCGATCAACGGACACGAGATAGATACCTGGACGGCCCCAGCCGACTATGGCGACAAGCGCGGCAAGCATACGCCCGGCTGGTGGAAACTGGCCGGATCGCAATATGGCGACCTCACACACTGGCGCGTCACGAACAACGGCACCTATCGCAACAACAACAAGGTTTCCAAATGCTCGCTGGCTGATCTGGAGCTTGAGCGGCACCGCTCGATCCGGATACGAATCGGCGTGAAGGAAGATGCGCGTCACCCCGGCGGCATAAACATCTTCGGTAGCGGCTTCGGCAATTACAGCAACGACATCGTTCTGCGCCTGCTGAAGGCTTGAGAGCGTATTAGGCCCTTGACGGGCGAACGAACTCCGCCCTTAACTGACCCGCGACCCGGATATAGACCGGAAAGTCGGATTGATAATCCGCAGTGGGAGGGATCATGAAGGCCAGAGTCACGGCGAACGCGGCCTATGCCGTCGCGGATATCGACAAACGTCTTTACGGCTCGTTCCTCGAGCATCTTGGTCGGGCGGTCTACACGGGCATCTACGAGCCCGGACATCCGCAAGCGGACGCAGAGGGGATGCGCAAGGACGTGATCGAGTTGGTGCGTGCGCTCGACACGCCGATCTGCCGTTACCCGGGCGGCAACTTCGTGTCCGCCTACAATTGGGAAGACGGCATAGGCCCAAAGGAGAACCGCCCGCGGCGGCTGGATCTTGCCTGGCGCACCACGGAGCCGAACCTGGTTGGAATCCACGAATTCGCCGACTGGGCCGAAAAGGCCGGCACCGAGATGATGCTTGCGGTCAATCTCGGTTCCCGCGGCCTCGACGAGGCGCGGGCGTTCGTTGAATACGTCAACCACCCGAGCGGCAGCTACTGGTCCGACCTCAGGGCCAAGAACGGACGCGCGCAGCCCTGGAACTGCCGCCTCTGGTGTCTCGGCAATGAAATGGACGGTCCCTGGCAGGTCGGCCACAAGTCGGCGGAAGAATACGGCCATCTGGCCAACGAGACGGCCAAGGCGTTGCGCGGCCTCGACCCAACGGTGGAACTGGTCGTCTGCGGCTCGTCGCATTCCAATATGCCGACCTATCCGCAGTGGGAAGCAACCGTGTTGGAAGCGACCTACGAGCAGGTCGACTACATCTCTCTCCACATGTATTTCGAAAACTACGAGAAGAATACGGCCGAATATCTCGCTCTTCCGGCGAAACTCGACCGCTACATTGGCACGGTCTCCGGCATCATCGACTACGTGAAGGCCAAGACCCGCTCGAAGCGGGAGGTGAAGATCTCCTTCGACGAGTGGAACGTCTGGTACCATCAGCGCAAGCGGGACGCCGAGCGTATGCGCGACTGGGACTGGCCGGAAGCGCCCAGGCTTCTGGAAGACATCTACAATTTCGAGGACGTGCTGCAGGTCGGCTGCATCATCAACACCTTCATTCGACGGTCGGATATTGTTCGCATCGCCTGCATTGCGCAGCTGGTGAACGTTATCGCGCCGATCATGACCGATCCCGGCGGCAGCGCCTGGCGGCAGACGATCTACTGGCCTTTTATGCTGGCCTCCAAGCACGGCCGCGGCACCGCGCTGCAGCTCGCGGTCGAGGTGCCTACCTATGACGCGGCCGCTGCCGACAAAGTGCCATGGCTCGACATTGCGGGCGTGCATAATTCGAACGCCGGCACGCTGACCTTCTTCGCAATCAACCGGCATGGGTCCGAGAGGATAGAGGCCGACGTCGCCCTAGAGCGGTTCGCCGCCAAGTCCATCGAGCATACGATCATCCGTCATGACGATCTCGAGGCCTGCAACACGAAGGACGCGCCGGACAACGTATCACCGGTCAAAGGCAATGGGGCAGCGCTCAGCGGCAAGGGAATGACGCTGAACTTGCCGCCGCACTCCTATTCGATGGTGCGCGTGACACTTTGAGTTAATATCCGAGTATCAGATATATACCGTAAAATCCGTTGCAGGCGAAGTGGTTTGGTGTAGCATTGAAACGTTCAAGGCGGATCTAACCGCCGTACTCGGGAGGAAGCTGAGATGAACTTTCGCAAGATGATGGCCCTAGCGGTGGTTGCGGCCGGAGGATTTTGGGCCGTCGCTGCCCAGGCCGAAGAAACCGTCGCATGGTGGGATTTCCTCGGCGGCGGTGACGGCGTGCGCATGAAGCAGATGATCTCCGACTTCAACGCCGCCCACGCCGGCAAGATCAAGATCGACGCCACGACGCTGGAGTGGGGCACGCCCTTCTACGCGAAGGTGCAGACCTCGGCCGCGGTCGGTGAGGCGCCTGACGTCATGACCTATCATGCCAGCCGCATCCCCTTGGCGGTGAGCCAGGACATTCTCGAAGAAATCACCGCCGACGATATGAGCAAGATGGGCCTCTCGGCCTCGGACTTCGCCCAGACGACGATGGGCGCCGTGACGGTCGACGGCAAGCAATACGCGGTGCCGCTCGATACCCATCCGATCGTCCTGTACTACAATCGCGTCCTCCTGAAGAAGGCAGGCGTGCTCGGCGACGACGGCCGTCCCGTGGGTATGAGAAACAAGGAGGAATTCACCGCGACACTGCAGAAGTTGAAGGATGCCGGCGTCGAGTTCCCGCTGGGCAGCGTCACCGCCGACGGCAACTTCATGTACCGCACCATTTATTCGCTGGTGTGCCAGCAAGGCGGCGAGCTTCTGACGGGCAACGAGTTCCTCGCCGGCGACAATCCTCAAAAGCTGGCGAAAGCGTTAGCGGTCCTGCAAGGGTGGACGAAGGCCGGGCTGCAGTCGACCTATACGGACTATCCCGCGACCGTCGCCCTGTTCACCTCGGGCAAGGCCGCGATGATGATCAACGGCGTCTGGGAAGTTCCCACGATGACCGACCTCGCCAAGCAAGGCAAGTTGTTCGACTGGGGCGCCGTCGAGATCCCGGTGATCTTCGACAAGCCATGCACCTATGCGGACAGCCATTCATTCGCAATCCCGAAGAACAAGGGCAAGGAAATCAGCCCGGAAAAGCGTACTGCCGTTCTCGAGGTGATCTCCTGGATGGACAAGCACTCGCTGTTCTGGGCCACGGCAGGGCACATCCCTGCCTACAAGCCAGTCACCGAAACCGCTGAATACAAGGCAATGGAGCCCAATGCGACCTACTCGACGCTGACGGCCAACATGATCTTCGATCCGAAGTCGCCCAAGGCTGGTGTCGCCGGGCCGATCTTCGACATCATGTCAAATTATTTTGTGCCGACCCTCAATGGAGAGATGGACCCCGGCGAGGCGGTGAAATCCATCAAGGAAGAGTTGAACAGCATGTAAGGCTCAAGGCTGGGGCCGCCCCGCCCAGGGCGGCCCCGGCCGTGTTCGAGGAAGAGCCATGCTTCGCAACTCCCGCACTGAACGTCTTGTCGCGCTGGTGCTGGTCGCTCCCTTCCTGGCGATCTATCTGCTGGCGTTCGTCTATCCGACGGTCCAGATGTTCCGCATCTCCTTCACCGATGCGCCGCTGATCGGCGCTGGTCGATGGGTTGGTCTCGACAACTACCTGCGGCTCGACAACGACCCGATGTTCCGGCGCGCGCTCTGGAACACCGCTTATTTCGTGCTGATGACGGTCGTCCCAGGGACACTCATCGCCCTGTTGATCGCGCTAGGCGTATCGCGGCTCAAGGGCCGCTTCCAGTCGATCGTGCTGGCACTGTTCTTCCTGCCCTACATCCTGCCGGTGTCCGTCGTCTATCTGATCTGGGACTGGACGCTGAATTTCCAGTTCGGGATCGCGATGCATGTGCTGGACTGGCTCGGAATCCCGCGCGTGCCGGTCTTCAAGTCGCGCGTCTGGTTCTTGCCGGCTGTGGCCGGGGTGACGATCTGGTGGACCGCGGGCTTCTCGATCCTCCTCTTCCTCGCCGGACTGCGGTCCATACCAGCGGAGATCTACGAAGCCGCGGCGCTCGACAACTCGACGCGATGGACCACGTTCCGGCGCATCACCTGGCCGCTGCTGTGGCCGATCACCTCGCTGGTGTTCACCATCCAGCTCATCCTGCAGCTTAAGATCTTCGACCAAGTCTATCTGTTCTCAATCGGCGGCCGGCCGAACGACAATATGGTGCTCGTCTACTACGTCTTCCAGAAGGCCTTCCAGCAGAACCAGGGAGGCAGGGCGGCGGCCGTCGCCGTGACCCTCTTCGTGCTTGTGGTGGTCGTCTCGGTCCTGCAATTCCAACTGCTCCGGTTCGCCGAAAGGCGGCGCCGATGAACGCCGTGGCTGCGCAACGCTGGAACTTCTGGGGCGGGATCATCACCGCACTGACGCTCGTCTGGGCCATCCTATGGGCGTTCCCGCTCTACTGGGGTGTGATCTCATCGCTCAAACCGGACGACGAGGTCGTGCGGCCCTACATCGAACTCTGGCCCGAGACGCCGACGCTGGAGAACTACGTCAGCGCCCTGACCACCACGCAGATAGGCGCCTGGTACGTCAATTCAGTGGCGGTCGCGGTCGGCGTAACGGTCATCACCATCTTCATCTCGATGCTGTGCGGCTACGCAATCTCGCAGTTGCGGTTCCCGGGGCGGATCGCGCTTTGGTGGCTGATCCTTGCCTCCTTTATGGTGCCGACTTCGGCGCTGATCATCAATCACTTCGTGCTGGTCGCCAACCTCGGCCTGCTCAACAGCTGGGCCGGAATCATGTTGCCGCAGCTTATCCACCCCGTCATCATCATCGTGTACAAGCAGTTTTTCGATCAGGTCCCGAAGGACTTCCGCGAGGCCGCGGTCATGGACAATGCGTCCGAATTCGGGATCCTCTTCAAGATCTACATGCCTATGAACTGGGGGGTAACCACCGCGCTGTCGATCGTCTGCTTCATCTGGACGTGGAACGCGTTCTTGTGGCCGTTCCTCTCGGTGACCCGCACCGAGATGATGACCATCACGGTCGGCATTACGCAGGTCAACGACGCCTTCGGTGTCTACTACGCGCGCCAGCTGTCGGCAGCCGTACTGGCCGGCCTGCCGGTGGCACTGGCCTACCTCTTCTTCCAGCGCCGGGTGACCGAGGCTATAACGCTCTCGGCAGGTATCAAGGGCTAGAGCCCCGGCAGGTGCACCGCAATGCCGGAGGGCACGACCCGCTCGGCGGGTTCAGGCTCCGTCGGCGCGTGCGTGCCAGGCCGATCCGTCCGCGGCGAAGAGATGCAGGGCCGTGGCGTCGAACTTCAGCCGAACGGCGTCGCCCGGTTTGACGCTCGAAAGCCCGCGATCCTGTGCCGTCACCTGCGTCCCATCCGCGAGCCGCGCATAGACGAGCGTTCGCTCGCCAAGGCGCTCGACAACGGTCGCCGTGGCGAATGCTTCATTGCCCTCGGCGACGACAGTCAGCGATTCCGGCCGCACTCCGAGTTCGCGCCAATCCATGTCGATTGGCGCGCCGGGAAGTTCGACGAGCGATCCATCGGTCAAGCGCGCATTGAGCCTGTCGCCCGAGCCCGAAACCGTGACAGGCAGGATGTTCATCGCCGGCGACCCGACGAAGGTCGCGACGAAGCGCGACGCCGGACGTGCATAGACATCGACGGGTCTTCCCATCTGCTCTATCCGGCAATCGTTGAGGATCACAATGCGGTCGGCGAGCGTCATCGCTTCCACCTGGTCGTGGGTGACGTAGATCATCGTCGATTTCAAACGCTGATGCAGTTCGGCAAGCTCGACGCGTGTACGGGCTCGAAGTGCTGCGTCCAGATTGGAGAGTGGCTCGTCGAACAGGAATGCCTTGGGCTCCTTGACGATCGCACGCCCGATGGCCACGCGCTGGCGCTGCCCGCCGGAGAGCTGCGACGGCCGCCGGTGAAGCAGCGCTTCGATCTCCAGGATACGCGCAGCCTCGGCGATCCGCTGGCGGATGACATCCGGCGCAACCCGAATGTTCCTCAGCCCAAAGGCCATGTTCTCCGCGACGGTCATATGTGGGTAAAGCGCATAGTTCTGGAAGACCATGGCAACGTTGCGCCTGCCAGGCGCAAGGTTCTCCGAGCGCACCCCGTCGATCGTCAGCGTCCCCTGGTCAATGCTTTCGAGGCCGGCGATCATCCGGAGCAGCGTCGTCTTGCCGGAACCGGACGGACCGAGAAACACGACCAGCTCTCCTGGCTCAATGTCCAGGCTCACGTCGCGGATCACTTCGACAGCGCCAAAGTGCTTTGATACGCCCGACAGCGCGATTCCCGTCATGCTTGCGATCCTTCTTTCCTACATAATTTCGGATAAATACCCGATGTCAAGGAATGTGGGGCTGCGGCACAATGAGCGGCTCATTCCTGGTCCCCGGAACAGCTGCCAGCTGTCCTGCCAACAGCGGGCGGTTTGAGAGGTTCGCCAGACCATACGAGAGAATATGAAGGAAATGGATTGGCGAACCAGCCGCTAACGTATTGACTTCCTGTAGAAAACGATGACCCGGCGGGCTCACCAAAACGACCGCGTAAGTGGCTGATTTTTGACCGTTTGGTGGGGGTCGTGTGCAGCGCGTCGCGCCGATTTTCTGGAGTGATAAGCCGCGCCGGACGCGGCGAATTCCTAACCCTACTCGGCGGCCGTCTCCGATGGCGCCTCTGCCGGGCCCGAAGGCTCGGCCTCGGCACGGGGCTTGCGCCGTGAAAACAGCGACCTGAGCGTGACGTAGAACACCGGCGTCAGGAACAGGCCGACGAAGGTGACGCCGAGCATGCCGGAGAACACCGTGGTGCCGAGCGACTGGCGCATTTCCGCGCCCGGGCCCGTTGCGATCATCAGCGGCACGACGCCGAGGATGAACGCGAAGGCGGTCATCAGGATCGGCCGCAACCTGAGCCGGCAGGCTTCGACGGCAGCCTCGGCGGCCGACAGGCCGCGTTCCTGCGCCTGCCGCGCGAATTCGACGATCAGGATCGCGTTCTTGGCGGCAAGCCCGATCAGCACGATGAGGCCGACCTGCACGAGGATGTTGTTGTCCAGCCCTCGGAACGATACGCCGAGCAACGCCGCCAGCACGCCGAGCGGCACCACCAGCACAATGGCGAATGGCAGCACCCAGCTTTCATATTGCGCCGCCAGCGCCAGGAACACGAACAGCACCGACAGTCCGAAGATATAGACAGCGGCATTGCCGGTGTTGCGCTCCTGGTAGGCGAGCTCGGTCCATTCATAGGAGGTACCGGCCGGCAGCGTCGCGGCGGTGATCTTTTCCATCGATGCCAGCGCGTCGCCCGTGGAAACGCCGGGCGCGGCGTTGCCCTGCAGCGGCACCGAGACGTACATGTTGTAGCGCTGGACCAGCGCCGGGCCGGTGACGTCGCGGATCTCGATCAACGTGCCGAGCGGAACCAGCGCGCCGGTCGCCGAGCGCACCTTCAGTTTCAAGATGTCGGCGCGATCGAGGCGGAACGCCTGGTCGGCCTGCGCCCGCACCTGGTAGACGCGCCCGAAAGCATTGAAGTCGTTGACGTAGGCGGTCCCCAGATTGATCGACAGCGTCTCGAAGATGTTGGGGATCGGTACGTTCAGGATGCGCGCCTTGTCGCGATCGATCGCCAGGAAGAATTGCGGGCTCGACGCCGAGAAGGTGGTGAACACGCCCGTCAGCCCCGGCGTCTTGTTGGCCTTGCCGGCGATTTCATAGGCAAGCGCCAGGATCTGCCGCATGTCGGCGCTGTTGCGCTCCTGGATCTGCAGCTTGAAGCCGCCGGCATTGCCGACACCGCGGATCGGCGGCGGCGGCAGTGCGATGATGAAGGCTTCCTTGATGCTTTGCAGGCTGCCGAACAGATTGCCGATGACCTGGGTCGCCGACTGGCCGGCTTTCAGTCGCTCGTCAAATGGCTTGAACCTGGCGAAGATCACGCCCGCGTTGCTGGCGTTGGTGAAGGTCGCGCCGGAGAAGCCGGCGAAGGCGACGGCGTAGTCGACGCCCGGCGTTTTCTGGATGATCTGCGACGCCTGCTGGATGACCGCATCGGTCCTCGACAGCGAGGAGCCGTCCGGCAATTGGACGACGACGATCGCATAGCCCTGGTCGAGCGACGGAATGAAACCGCGCGGCACCGTCTGCACCATGTAGACCGTGGCGTAGATGAGGGCTGCGAAAACAGCCAGCATGGCGGCGATCGCTATCCACGATCCGACCAGCACGCGGATGATGCTCGAATACCAATGGGCGACCCTGTCGAAGCCGCGGTTGAAGCCGTCGGCGAGCGCCCGTCCGAACCGCGCCAGGAAAAAGCGCGGCGGCGCCGCAGCGGTGTGGTGCGGCTTGAACAGCAGTGCGGCCAGCGCCGGCGAAAGCGTCAGCGAATTGAATGCCGAGATCGCCGTCGACACCGCGATGGTGATCGCAAACTGCAGGTAGAACTGCCCGGAAATGCCGGGGATGAAGGCTGTCGGTACGAACACGGCTATCAGCACCAGCGAGATCGCGATGATGGCCGTTCCGACTTCGTTCATGGTCAGGTGCGACGCCGGATTGGGCGCCAGCCCACCGGCGATGTTGCGCTCGACGTTCTCGACCACGACGATCGCATCGTCGACGACGATGCCGATCGCCAGAACGAGGCCGAACAGCGTCAGCATGTTGAGCGAGAAGCCGGCGGCGTAAAGCACCGCCAGCGTGCCGATCAGCGACACGGGGATCGCCACGATCGGCACGATCGCCATGCGCCACGATTGCAGGAAGACGATGATGACGATGATGACCAGCAGCATCGCCTCGAGGATCGTCTTGTAGACCTCCTGGATCGACTCGGCGACGAACTCGGTCGGATTGTAGACGATGTCGTAGCTCAACCCCTTCGGGAAGTCGCGGGAAAGCTCCTTCATCTTGTCCTGGATCTCCGCGGCCGCGGCGAGCGCATTGGTCCCCGGCCGCTGGAAGATGGCGAGCGCCACCGCCGGTTTGCCGTTGAGATAGGAGTTGGTGACGTAATCCTTGGCGCCGAGCTCGATGCGCGCCACGTCCTGCAGCGAGATCAGGCGGCCGTCGTCGGTCGATTTGACGATCACGTATCGGAAGTCGCGTGCATCGTTGAAGCGGCCTTGCGTGGTGACCGTGTACTGGAACGCCGTGCCGGTGTTGGTCGGCGGCGCGCCGATCGAGCCGCCCGACACCTGGACGTTCTGGTCACGCAGCGCCTGCACCACATCGCCCGAGGTCATCCCCAGGGCGGACAGTTTTTCCGGATCGAGCCAGATGCGCAGCGAATATTCGCGTTCGCCGAAGATGATGAGGTCGCCGACGCCATCCAGTCTGAGCAGTATGTCGCGCACCCGCGAGCGGGCGTAGTTCGAGACGTAGAGCTGGTCGTAGGTATTGTCGGGCGACAGCATGTGCACGACCATCATCAGGTCGGGCGAACTCTTGGTGGTGGTGATGCCGAGGCGGCGGACTTCTTCGGGCAGACGCGGCTCGGCGACCGACACGCGATTCTGCACCAGCACCTGCGCCTTGTCGAGATCGGTGCCCAGCTTGAAGGTGATGGTCAGCGCCATCGCCCCGTCGCCCGACGAATAGGACGACATGTAGAGCATACCCTCGACGCCGTTGATCTCCTGCTCGATCGGCGTTGCCACGGTCGCAGCGACCGTCTCGGCGTCGGCGCCCGGATACTGCGCGCGTACGACGATGGTCGGCGGCGCGATCTCGGGATACTGCGCGACCGGCAGCTGGGTATAGGCAATTCCGCCGAGGATCAGCAGGACGATCGAAACGACCGACGCGAAGATTGGGCGGTCGACGAAGAAATGTGCGAACCTCATTGCTGCAACCCGGCGGTCTCGGCCTTGGGCGGCAACGTCACCATCTCGACCTTCACCTTGGTGCCGGGCCTGGCGTGCATCAGCCCGTTGACGATGATCGTCTCGCCGCCGGTCAGGCCCGAGCGGATCACCCGGTAGCCGTCGAGAAGCGGGCCGGTGCGCACAGGCTTCGCAGACACCATCCCGGCCTCATCCACCAGGAGCACGATGCGGCGATCCTGATCGGCGCCGATCGCCTCGTCGGGCACCAGCACGCCGCCATGCGGCAGCGACCCCGGCACATTGATGCGCCCGAACATGCCTGGCTGGAGAATGCCGTCGGCGTTGGGAAACGTCGCACGCACCCGCATAGTGCCGGTCGCATTGTCGATCCGGTTCTCGGCAAAATCGAGCTTGCCTTTGAATACCGCCTCCGCGCGGTCGGCGACACGAACCTCCACATCGAGCCCGCCGGCGCCTTCCTGCATGGTGCCGCCACGCGCCTTCGCGTCGCGGGCGTAGCTGAAATACAGGCGCTCATCGACGTCGAAATAGAAGTCGATCGGATCGCGCGTAACGATGGTGGTCAGCAAGGTGGAATCCGGCTGCACGAGGTTGCCGACCGACACCAGCCGGCGGTCGATGCGGCCGGACAAGGGCGCCTTGATCTCGGTGAATTCCATGTTCAGGCTGGCCGTCGTCAGCGCCGCCGTCGCGCCCTGCATCTGCGCCTGCGCCGAAAGGTATTCCCGCCGGCGGTCGTCGACCGTCGCGGTTGAGATATTGCCGGTCTTGGCAAGTTCGTCGGCGCGATCGAGCTGCATCTTGGAGAATTCGAGCAGTGACTTGGCGACGTCCACTTGCGATTTGGCGGCATCATAGGCCGCCTGGTACGGACGCTGGTCGATGGTGAAGAGCAGGTCGCCCTTGTTGACCAGTGCGCCGTCCTGGAAGCTGACCTTGTCCAGATAGCCGCTGACGCGCGAACGGATGGCGACCTGGTCGACGGCTTCGAAGCGCCCGACGAACTCGTCGTCTTCGACGATTTCACGGACCACCGGCTTGGCCGCCGTCACCAGGGGTAGCTGCTGCTCCTGCGCAAACGCAGTACCGCTGAAAGCCATGCCGAGCAGTAATGCCGCCGACAGGGCGGCGCGGGCAAGCCAGCCGGCCGATCGACGGGGTCGCCCGCCCGCGTCGCGATGCAATTGCCCGTTCCCTGGGGTGTCCATCTGCGTCCTCGCTCGCTAGACCCGGGGGGGTCGGTTGATCCGCTTCTACGCTCAGGCTTTCGTCGAGATCAGAGCACTGCAGTATTGTGCACGGCAACATGATCATTTTCCATGTGGGCTGAAATGTCCAGCCTGTGGCTGCCGCGCCACCGGGCTAAAACCAGTCGCGTTTCAATGGATTCAGGATTCCTTGATGGACGGCTTATGATTCATATTGGTCGAAGGAGACCGTATGGGCATTTCCATGCCGGCGGGACTGGCGTGTTTGCCGAAGTTACCTCGGTGGCCCGGCTTGTGGCCAACCTCTCGGCCACGCGAGATGGGTGACCAAAAGCGTTATGTTGTTCCCCGCATTGGGAATGCTAGATTTGCCAGGACGCGGCAGCTTTGCGCCTCATTCGGTCGTCGACGTCGGCTTTACGTCCGCCCGAAAGCAGGCATCCAGAAAACCACGGGCTCGTTTTGGTCGAGGTCCTCACGCTGCCGTTTGCACGGCCGCCCTCAGCAGCATTCCGAAGAGGTCGCGTGGCTCGTCGGGATCGGCGAGCAGGTCGAGCTCCTCATAGAGGCCGGTCGCTCGCAGTTGGTCGCGCACATAGCGCAGGGCCGAAAAATCCTCGATGGCGAAGCCGACTGAATCGAACAGCGTGATCTGCTTGGCTTCGCGGCGGCCTTGGGTCTTGGCGGCGATCACTTGCCAGAGCTCGGTCACCGGGTGGTCGGGATCCAGCTGCTGGATTTCGCCCTCGATGCGTGTCTGCGGCGGAAACTCGACGAAAATGTCGGAACGCAGCAAGATGTCCCTGTGCAGTTCGGTCTTGCCCGGGCAGTCGCCACCGACGGCGTTGATGTGGACGCCGGCGCCGACCATGTTGTCGGTGAGAATGGTGGCGTTCTGCTTGTCGGCGGTAACGGTCGTGATGATCCCGGCGCCTTCAACCGCTTCCTGCCCTGTTTCGCAGATCGTGATGTCGAATCCCATGCCAGCCAGGTTCTTCGCGCATTTCAGCGACGCGGATCTGTCGATGTCGTAGAGCCGGAGCCGATCGATACCGGTCAGCGCCTTGAACGCGATCGCCTGGAACTCCGACTGTGCGCCATTGCCGATAATGGCCATGGTGCGAGCACCGCTGGGCGCCAGATACTTGGCCGCAACCGCGGATGTCGCGGCGGTGCGCAGCGCGGTCAGGATGGTCATTTCGGTGAGCAGCATCGGGTAGCCGCTGCCGACATCGGCGAGCACGCCGAAGGCGGTGACCGTCTGCAGGCCCTGGCGCATGTTCTTGGGATGGCCGTTGACGTATTTGAAGCCATAGAGGCGCCCATCGCTTGTCGGCATCAGCTCGATGACCCCGTCATGGCTGTGCGAGGCGATGCGAGGCGTCTTGTCGAAAAGATCCCAGCGACGAAAGTCTTCCTCGATGTAGCTGGCGAGCTCGGTCAGGAAGCGCTCGACGCCGATTGCGATCACCAGCTTCATCATGCGATCGACGCTGACGAAGGGGACGATGTTCAGTTTTGCCGCGGTCATGGTCAAAAGCTCCCTGAATGGCTGCGAGTCGGGCGGTCCATGATGCGGCGGCCCATCAGGCTCGCCGTCAGGTCGACCATCAGTGTCGCGGTTCGGCCACGATCGTCCAGAAAGGGGTTCAACTCGACCAGGTCCAGGCTGGAGACGAGCCCGCTGTCGGAAAGCATCTCCATCACCAGATGCGCCTCGCGAAACGTCGCGCCGCCGGGAACCGTGGTGCCGACCGCCGGCGCGATAGAGGGGTCGAGGAAGTCGACGTCGAGACTGACATGCAGCAGCCCGTCCTCATCAGACACGCGCGCCAGGAAGGCGCGCAGCAGCGGCGCGATGCCATGCTCGTCGATGGCGCGCATGTCGTGCACGATCACGCCCGCCTGGTTGAGCGCGCTGCGCTCGGCAGGGTCGACACTGCGCAGGCCCATGGTGCAGATACGCCTGGGATCGACCGCCGCCGGCAGATCGGGAAAATAGCCGCTGAAACCCGCCTGGCCGCTGGCGTAGGCGAGAGGAACACCGTGCAGATTGCCGCTGGCGGTGGTGTCGAGCGTATGAAAATCGGGATGCGCGTCGAGCCACAGGACGAATAGGGGGCGACCGGCCTCCGAGGCACGGCGGGCGAGGCCCGACACGGTCCCGGCGGAGATCGAATGGTCGCCACCGAGAAAGATCGGCATGGCGTCGTCGCTTGCTGCGTAGGCCGCGGCGGCAATGGCGGATGTCCAGGCCGATATTTCGGGCAGGGCCTTCAGCGCCAGGTTGCCATGCACGACGCGCCTTACCGGAATTGGCTGGACGGCGCCCATATCCTCCACTGCATGGCCGAGGCCGGACAGCATCTCAGCAAGCCCGGCGGTCCTCAGCGCGCTCGGCCCCATTTCGCATCCCATTCGGCCGGCACCGTCCTGCACGGGCGCCCCGACGATTCTGCAACGCATTGTTTCTCCCGCGCTCCAAGTTCTGATGGCCGCGAGGGAACCATGCCGAGCCGGCGATACGAACAGGTAAAATTGGCAATCCGAAAAGCGTAGTTTATCATAATGGCAGCGAAACTGAGCAAAATGGTACCCCATGGATGCACTGGACGAACGGCTCGTGACCTTGCTGCGGCATGACGCCCGGCGCAGCGTATCGGATCTCGCCGTCGATCTCGGCGTCTCGCGCGCCACGGTTCGGGCACGCATGGAGCGGCTGGAACGGTCGGGCGACATTATTGGCTACACGGTGGTGTTGCGCGCCGACGCGGTCGATCAGCGCATCCGCGGCATCATGCTCATCGAGATCGAGGGCCATGCCGCCGACCGCGTGGTCCGGGCACTGGGCGGCTTCCCGGAAGTCTCGACCATCCATACCACCAATGGTCGCTGGGATCTGGTGGTAGAGCTCGGGACGGCATCCCTGACGGATTTCGATGCGGTGCTGCGGCGTATCCGGTTGATTCCCGGCATAACGGGCAGCGAAACGAGCCTGCTCCTGGCCACCCCGCGCACGACGCGGGCACGATTGACCTAGACTGTATTCGACGCCGCCTTTCCCGTGCAGATGGATTTCAGATTACGGACAAACAGGGAAACGTTCCCAAAGTAATTCGGATACATTTCAACAAGTTTTTCGACCTTGTCTACCTCGACCAAGACCGCTTTTGTATCACTGTCCCTTAGCTCGATTTTCTTCTCTATATCTTCCAATTTCCGCGCGCCGGACATAAGAGTTCGGAATGGCTCGACGGTCACATTATGATCATTGCTGTATTGAATAAAGTAGTATCTGGATTTTCCAGTCGACTGTGCGAAGTTCTTCGAGGAGAGAGTAATATTCTTTATGTCTTCCAATATGCTTGTCGCCCCTATACGTCTGTCGATATCGCGCAATTCTCGCACTCGGTCATTGTGATCCGGAGCGCCGATATGAACGGAGCACTGCTCAATGTGCGCGAATTCCGCCGACATAAGCTGGAAAAGGCGTAGCCAATCTTGTTCGCCCTTTCCGTGCTTCAAATCCTGGCGCCGGAATAGCCCGACAGCCTCAACCGCGGTTGCCCATGAGTGCTGAAGTGTGGTCCGAACTTGCAGTTCGATGCGTCGACCCTCGAAAGCCTCGGTGTCGGCAGCTCTGGGTCGGTACCGGAAAACAATGTGGTGACTTCGATAGCCGTCCGGCTTCGGCTCATCGATATAGTTGAATTCCCGAGGGTGTATCTCATGGGGGAAGTTGTCTCGCATCGATGCGAGAAGCGAGCGGACACTTTTGATGTCGGGCATGATCGCTCGGCAACCGCCGATGTCGTTCATGGTGTCCAAATTGGTGGTGGACTCTCGAAGCTTCCGACGAATCGATGCCATGCGTTTCGGACGCGATGCCATGTCGCCCTTCAGTCGCAGGGCTCTCATGTGGTGACCGACAGAGAACTGGACGCTCCGCATCGGCAGAAAGTGCGAGGCGCGCCAGCTGTTGGCGATCGAGAAGATTTCGAGTGCGTCCACGTACTGGCCGGCAGTGATGTCTGGTCCGAAAAGCATGGGTTTTGCCAGCCGCTCGCCTGCCTTGCGAACGGCATTCATGCTGTATTCAAGGCGCGGGTACTGAGTCATTGGACCATAAAGTCAAGGTAGGGCGCCTCATTCTGGACTGGCGAGACGACCGCAAGCGAATCGGATCTCATGGACCGTATCTTTGAGTACGCGAAAGACGAAAGTAAGCACCTTTGCGCTTGCCTTGAAGGCATCCTATTCTGGAGGAATAGCATCCGCTCGTGGGCATAGAATGTCGGTACTGCCTTTCCTGAGAATTTACGCGCCGCTCAACGCGGTGCTGGCCGCGCCTGGGCTGCTGGCGGTGGCTGCGCTCACGATGCCGAACATGTCGGGACGAAGCAGGCTGGCCCTGACTGCCGTGCTTGCGGTCATTTGGGGCGCCTATCTTCTGCAGATGGCCGAGACGCTGCTCAAGCGCTGGGCGGGAGACCTTCTGGACAGGACGCCGGCAATCGCCATCGATATGCTCGCGGTTTTGGTTCCGCTCGCTGCATTTCTGCTCGACGGCACGCCCGACCGCAGCCTCTACTGTGCTGTCTGGCTGCTGAAGCCGCTGCGCGACTCGACATTCTTCCCGGTACTGGGCAGGGTGCTGGCCAACGAAGCGCGCAACCTGATCGGCGTCACCACGCTCTTCGGCGTCGTTCTGTTCGGTGTCGCGCTCGCCGCCTATGTCATCGAGCGCGACATCCAACCGGAAAAGTTCGGCAGCATCCCCCAGGCAATGTGGTGGGCGGTGGTCACGCTGTCCACCACCGGTTATGGCGACGCCATTCCGCAAAGTTTCGCCGGCCGCGTCCTTGCCGGGGCGGTCATGATGTGTGGCATCGGCGTCTTCGCGCTCTGGGCCGGCATTCTTGCCTCCGGCTTCTATCAAGAAATCCGTCGCGAGGATTTCGTCCGCAATTGGCAATTGGTCGCCGGCGTGCCGTTGTTTCAGAAGCTCGGCCCGGCCGCGCTGGTCGAGATCGTGCGCGCGTTGAGACCTCGTAATTTGCCGGCGGGTGCCGTGATCTGCCGCAGGGGCGAGACCGGGGATCGGATGTTCTTCGTTGTGGAGGGGCGTGTCAGCGTCGCGACGCCACACCCGGTGGAGCTTGGCCCTGGCGCCTTCTTCGGCGAGATGGCGTTGATGAGCGGCGAACCGCGCATGGCGACCGTCAGCGCCGCAACGGCGGTCTCACTCCTGTCGCTGCACGCGGCGGATTTCCAGATGCTGTGCAGCAGCAGCCCGGAAATCGCGGAAATCATCCGCAAGACCGCGCGCGAGCGGCACGGCGCGGCACCGATGGCTTGATCGTGCCACTATTCGTCAGGGGGAGGACGTGATGGCAAGGCTGCCCCTGTCGACAATGGCTGACTGGAACTATGTGGGCGGCTCTATCGGCCACGCGCGGAGGTTCTGGACGGAACGTGGAAGTTCCCAGAGGCGCAGCCGCCGAGCGCTCGGGGGGGCGTCATTCAGACGGCGGACGGCCGAGGCACATCCGCACGCGCCTGATGTCGATGCCGCCCTGGACAAGATGTGAAGCACAGGTGGTGGCGCAGGATGTGGGGACGACCTGATCATCGGCGCCGAGGCCGACTTCCGCCTTGGCATCGTTCCACATGGCTCGGAACCATGCCTGGCTAAGCCTGGTGGCGGTTCTTTCGGCTGGCGCCCGGTCGGAGGCAGCTTGATGACTTCCTTCCGCCCGGTCATCGGAATGGTGCGGCTGCGGCCGGATTTGCTGGTCCGGAAACTGAGGCGACGTCGAGGAGGCATCCGATGTCAACCAGCAAGGAAATGTGAACGCGCCGAACATCGGCTTTTCCCCGGATGCGGCGGATCCGCGGCAGTTTCCTGGCAGTTGACGCAAGGCCTTGCCATGATTCCGTCAGCCGATCGCCGGATTCGGCCGGGAATAAGCGGTTGCCGCGGACCCGATGGTTAACGAGAGCTTTCTGAGTGAGGCCAAATCGTGTCATTTGTGCAACAACGCTGGGGGATAGCAGCCGAACAGCCCTTTCGCCGGTACGATCGTTGTTGAACGCCGCCGGCTCATGGGTAATGTCGAATTCGAAGGAGCGGCGCGGTGCGCATCTTTTTCGGTAGTGGGGATGGGGCAGGGAACGCTGTCCTTCAGCAAAGAATACCCAGACCCGTTTTTTAACTTTTGACTGGAGGTCAGAAAATGAACATCAAGAGCCTGCTTCTCGGCTCCGCTGCGGCCCTGATCGCAGTTTCCGGTGCGCGCGCCGCCGACGCCGTCGTCGTCGCCGAGCCGGAACCCGCTGAATACGTCAAGATCTGCGACGTCTACGGCGCTGGCTACTTCTACATCCCCGGCACCGAAACCTGCCTGCGCATCGGCGGCTATGTCCGTTACGACATCGGCGTGGGCGACGTCGGCTCGTTCGACGGCGCGAAGTCGAACGATCACGAGGACGGCGAACAGCAGGGCACCTATTACAAACATGCCCGCTTCACGCTGAAGACCTGGACCGGCCAGGAAACCGAGCTCGGCACCTTGAAGACCTACACCGAGACCCGCTTCAACTTCGGCAACAACAACGGCTACGGCCGCTATGGCACCGATGGCACTACGCTCGGCAATCCTGCTGGCAACGGCAGCGTTTCGCTGAACTTCGCCTGGATCCAGCTCGGTGGCCTGCGCGTCGGTAAGGACGAATCGGCCTTCAATACGTTCATCGGCTACGCTGGCAGCGTCATCAACGATACGCTGGTCCCCTACGGTGACTTCGACACCAACGTCGTGCAGTACTACTTCGATGCCGGCAACGGCTTCTCGGCGGTGGTCTCGCTCGAAGAAGGCTCCGGTGTTGTCGGCACCATCGACAGCTACGTTCCGCACGTCGTCGGCGGCTTGAAGTGGACGCAGGGTTGGGGCGCCATCTCCGGCGTCGTGGCTTACGACAGCAACTACGAAGAAGTCGCTGGCAAGGTCCGCTTGGACGTCAATGTCTCCGATGCGCTGTCGCTGTTCATCATGGCCGGCTACGGCACCGACGACAATCTCAGCGATCCGACCTGGGCTATCCCGGCTGGTGGCCGCGGCTTCTACAAGCAGTGGGGCGGCAACTGGGCAGTATGGGGCGGCGGCACCTACAAGTTCAACGAGAAGACCTCGTTCAACCTCCAGGCGTCGGGTGACGACGAAAAGAACTATAGCGTCGCGGCAAACGTCGCTTACGACATCGTTCCCGGCTTTACGGTCACGGCCGAAGTCGATTGGTCCCACTGGGGCGAAGAAGGCGTCAACTGGACCGACAGGTCCGTCTTCGCGAAGAAGGATGCGGTCGGCGGTATGCTCCGCTTCCAGCGCTCGTTCTGATAGATTTCACTTCGGTGAAATTGAAAACCCGGCGGGCAACCGCCGGGTTTTTGTTTTGCCGGCTGTGCTGAATGCGCGCAGTGCGGTCTTCGGCACGATTACAAAGAATCAGCGCGCATGCGGAGCCGATTCCGACAGGCCGCAGGCATGTCGTCAGCCAAGATTACACGATTTGCAGAGGCTCACAGCTTCGCCATCCAGGGGCGGCGCAACGAGCGAAGCCACGCACCGAACACCCCAGGGTCCATGCCGCGACTTCTGCAGGATTCTGCTCAGTTGCACCTTTCGGTGGGAGTTAATGCATGTCGCCCGGAAGTGTCCTCGGTTCCGGGATAACGGCATGCATAAAATCAGAAGCTTACAGCACGTCGGTGAGTCCTATTCGCGGCGACGTGCTGTATGGCAAGGGATCCTCGGGTCTTTGCTCCCCTTCGTCTCGCTAGGCCCAAGGGCGAATTGAAGCCGGTTCTCCACGACTGCGTGGCGGCAGGCTCGCTCGCAGTTCGCCTCGCCTCTCCACTTGGCTCGGAGCCGGCACGCGGTGTCTTAGCGAAAGGAACAAATATGATGATACGGCGCGAGCCGACCACATGGTTCCGGGGACATCGGCCCTGGAGACTAGCGTTCAAACCTCGGCAAGATCGCCCAAGGCGTCGATCAACGGCTGAATCTCGCTTTCGTAATTCTTCCAGCGCTTGACGGACGACTTGTAGATCGGCTGGCGAACCTGCCAGCGGCTGTAGGTATTTACCGAGCCATCCCTGTCAAAAAAGCGCAGGCAGGCATCGTCCCACGGCAATCCGAGATAATCTATGAGCCGGCGCGACTGCTCCTCCTGATTTTCGATCAACGTCTCGTAGCGATTTTCGAAAATACGACCCGGGAAAACCTTGTCCCAATGCCGCATCAGGCGATCATACTCCCTGTAGTAAAGCCCCAGTGTCTCAAGATCGGCGCTATAGCCGTGAGCCTCATTGAATTGCAAAACGAAACAGGAGACGCAATTGTCAATGGCATCGCGGCGGCAATGAATGATGCGCGCGTTGGGGAAGAGAATTCCGATCAAGCCGATCAATTCGAAATTGTGAGGCATCTTGTCGACTATACGAAGGGCATCTGGAGCCCGCTCACGCAGATAAGCAAGGTGCTCCTCGGCCAAAGCCCCAGCAAGATCGCCAGTAATTGTCGCTAGCGACTCGCTGATGTTCGCGTCGAATCGGTTTCCTATACCGATACCACTGGCGATTCGTCTAAGCTTGCTGAGCTCGCCCGCACCATGAACATCGGGATGGCTGGCACAGATCTGCTCCGTCAGCGTCGTGCCCGAGCGAGGCATGCCCACGATGAATACAGGCACCTCTGAGGGATTGCCATAGACGGCCCTCGACGCCACCAGCTCGGGCGTGAAGGTTTCGATCGTGGCATCGACCCAGCGACGGTAGCTTTCCAGATCGAATTTATGACCGGCGGCTTGATTTCCCTTCTTGAAATGATCAATCGCCTCCTTGTAGCGGCGCGTGTCATTGAGCACCTTCCCGGCCGCGTGATGAAGCGCTGCCATTCCCCTCGACCCGTGGTCCGGGTCTCGAAGCTCTGCCAGGATTGCCGCGAGTTCCGGCGGCTCTTCCGTGTATTTGTGCGTGTGCA
Organism: Mesorhizobium sp. M8A.F.Ca.ET.181.01.1.1; assembly: GCF_004792025.1. Lineage (NCBI taxonomy): Bacteria > Pseudomonadati > Pseudomonadota > Alphaproteobacteria > Hyphomicrobiales > Phyllobacteriaceae > Mesorhizobium > Mesorhizobium sp. M8A.F.Ca.ET.181.01.1.1. The sequence continues at coordinate 103,714 of NZ_SRTV01000001.1, forward strand.
CAAGTGCATTGTATGCAGCCGGCACCGAAATGCGCTGTTCTATGGCCGACTTCAGATGAATTCGGGCTTCGCCCATACGACCGAGGCTCGCGAGTGCCTCGGGCAGCCCCAACCGGGCCAAAGGATGATCTGGACTTATCTTGAGCGCCTTCTCAAAGAGCGGCAACGCCATTTCCCCCTTGTCAAACGCTTTGTGGGCATTGCCCAAGGCGCAAAGCGCTTCGACCAGATCCGGCTTCAGGTCGAGGGCGTGCTGGATGTGCCTGATTGCCGGCGTAAATTCGCTGACCTTCAAATAGGTCTCGCCGAGGCTAAGATGGTAGTAGGGATTCCGCGGATCCTCTGCCACCGCCCGAGCGAAGTACCGCAGTGACTTTTCGTTATCGAAACCGAGCCCGAGCGTTCCCAGGATATACAGGGCCAGCGGATGGTTTGACGTGCGAGCCAGCACCCTGTGGCACACTTCCTCGGCTTCGGACAGACGTTCGGCCTGCTGCAACTCGAGCGCCTGCCGTAAAAGCAGGTCGTCGGCGTGGCTGCGGTGGGCGCCTGCGTTGGACTGCGCTTTGAGTGGCGCAGCCTTCGGCGATGCCGCCTTCGGCGAGGGTTGGATCTTGAGGTGCTTTGCCCATGCGGGCGGCAATCGGTTGCTCATCCTGTCTGGCTAGCAAAAGGGGGCTGGAGAATCCAGCCTCAACAGCCGCGTTATGCGCAGAGCGCCGGCGTGGCCCACGGATTTGCCCAGTGTTCCGAACTCGACCCTAATAGGTTTCCGTTCCAGTCGGCCCGGTGATGGCGCTCTTTCCTATTCCGTTGCGCCAGCTTTTTTTCTGCGACGAATAGTGTGCGATTGCGCGGCGGCCATTTTTAACGCGGGTGTGATCTCCAACGGCGCATTCTGTGCCTCATGTGGTGTCTGTAGCCCCTCGACGTGAACGGTCGGGAATGGGAGTTCGATGCCCTGCTCCTTGAAGACCTGGCGCAGCCGCACATAGAATTTGCGTTTCATACCGAAGGCGCCTCCCGGTCTGGTCATGGCCTTGACTCTCAATACGATGCCGTACTCACCGAACTCCTGCACGCCTTGCATCTTGATCGGGTCGAGCACCCAGTTTTTGAACTCGGGATCTTCCGCCAGTTCGAGGCCGATCCGCTTGATCAGCTTGCGAGCGAAGTCGATATCGGTGTCATAGCCAACGGTGATGTTGAATTTGTCGATAACCCAGTCACGGCTCTGGTTCTGGACTGCCCCGAGTTCACCGAAAGGTATCGTGAACAGCGGACCGCGATGGTGGCGCAGCTTCACCGAGCGCAGCGAAAAGCTCTCCACGGTACCCTTGTAATTGCCCGAGGAAATATATTCGCCGACACGAAACGCATCATCGAGCAGAAAGAACACGCCCGAAATAATGTCCTTGACGACGGTCTGCGCCCCAAAACCCACCGCAACGCCGACAACGCCAGCGCCGGCGATCAGCGGGCCGATCTGGATACCCAGCGAGGAGAGCATCATCAGCACCGCCATCACGATGATCGATGCGAGCAGAATGTTCTGGAGGATCGGCAACAGCGTGTGCAGTCGCGCCTGCTGCGGATCGAGGATCGGGCCTTCCTCCTCGCTGGCCACGGGGTGCGGTACTTCGATGCCCAGCTTTCGTTCGATCAAAGCCTTGATGATCGACCAGCCGAAATCGGCTGCAAGGGCAATGACCACGACATTGATCAAGCCGCGCAATATGAACGTCGTCATCGTATCGCTGCCCTGCATGGACTGCATGTCCAGGCCCCAGACACGCGCGAGAAGGTAAGCCGCCGCCAGGATGAAAATCATCCTGATACCGCGATCGATGACAGCGATCGTCACCGCCGGGATCGTCGGCCGGCCGGCCTCTTCCGAACCCGGCCGCAGCACGAAATTAACCCCGCGCTGCGTCAGCACGATTGCCAAAGGCAGGAAGAATGCGGCCAAGGTAAACCAGAAGATTATGTTAAAGCCGGCAATGCGCTCCAGGAACAGAACGACGAAATAAGCAGTCAATAGCCATGTCGCTCCCGTGTGACCGCTTTGGGGCGCCCCGTCTCGCTTCCTTGGCCGGCGCCAAACGGCAAACAGAAAGAGCAACAGCAGGACGAAATCGGCGCCCAGCGACAGGACCATCATTCCGTCCGGATCGATGCCGAGACCCGGCAAGAGGTGGAACGCGGCGCCGAAGAAGGCGAAGACGCCGACGATCCGGGGTAGCCAATAGGACCAATGGTCAGCCGCTTCGTTGGGGACCGGCAAAGCACGAACCTCGACGGCGCTCTCGACCTTCATGAAGGAAGGGACGAGCGTGGCCATGACGTACATGCGCACACCCCATGTAACGACCGCCGCAATCAGGAATGTCAGTACAATCTCGCGGATGAGCATCGGCCAGTCGAACAACATGAATGCGCCGGCGCTGCCCAGTGCGAACGAGACGATCAGCAGGCTGGAATAAAGCAGGCGGCCACCAATCTTCTTGGCTCGCCCCATGGGTGTATTCTTCGGTTGCGCGATAATCCAAAGGCGGAATGGGCGGGTCAACTTGTACGTTGCCCAAGTGAGCGCCAGGCCGGCTGCGATGAACAGCGCAATCAGCAGAAATACGCCTGCAGGCCTCTTGCCGGACATATCCTCCATGGTCTTTGCCCGAACGTGCGCGAACTGGCCCGGCAGCAAGGGCAAAGTCTGTACGATTCTTTCGATATGATGCTTGATCCGATCGAGCGTCGAGGATGCCATCGTATTCATCTGGCCTGGTGCGGCCACGGCATCGGACGATGCGTCGGCCGGCGAAGCTCCAGCCTTGGCAGGCGCTTCGGTTGGCCCGGCGTCCTGTTTTCGCTGCTCGACCACCCAGGCCTTCACGGACGGATCGTCGAGAAGCTCGAACAGCTGCTTGACCCTTTCAGGCGGCACGGTCGCCGGCGCCTGCGCCTCTGCCTGACCAGCCAGCAAGAGGGCGATGCCAAAGACGAGCGGCCTGGCAATCAGGACGAACATCGCAGTCAAATCTCCGAGACGTCGCGCCGCGCGTGCCAGATACCAGGCTCCCAATCGTCGAATCATGAGTGGCATCGTGCTGTGACCTTCCGATAGAATCGGCAAGCAACGACATCTATGCCCGCCGTTGCCCCTACCTTGAAGAAACCGATGTTGCTGTGCAAGACGTCACCGTTCCGGGCGAGCGATGCAGCGAAACCCAAGGTGGCAAGTGGATGTATCCACGGGCTGCGCCATGCGAGCGGCCGGTCGGTAACGCCGGCAATAGCTCGGAGCGCACAAGAAAGACCCACCCTTGGTGACCTTGCGTGGGATCGTGATATCGGGCGTCAGCGGATCATAGCTCGCCTCGCGCTCACCGCCGCGCGGATTGGTCATCGTGCAGCATGGGCTCTCGATCCGGCGGTGCTCCTGATACCAGTCCGCGGTCCACTGCCAAACGTTGCCGGCCATATCGTGGAGCCCATAGCCGTTTGCCGGAAACGAGCCAACGGGCGCGGTCCATTCGTAGCCGTCCTCGCAGCTATTTCGGTATGGAAATTCACCCTGGTACGTGTTGGCCATATGCTGGCCACCCGGGGTTAGTTCGTCGCCCCATACGAACTCCGAGCCGTTCAGTCCGCCGCGCGCGGCAAACTCCCATTCGGCCTCGGTCGGCAGCGCCTTTCCCGCCCAGTCCGCATAGGCTTGCGCATCCTCGTATGCGATATGGACGACTGGATGGGTTTCAAGGCCCTTGAGGGTGCTGGCCGGGCCGCGCGGATGCCGCCAATTCGCTCCGCGCACGTAGGCCCACCAGTTGTAGTGATTGCTGCGATCGATGCCGCGCGTGGGCCTGACAAACAACGCTGAAGCCGGCGCCAATGACTCGGCGCCCGCCGCAGGATAGTCCGCAGCATTTGCCGGACGCTCGGCCAGCGTAACGTAACCGCTGGCCTCGACAAAGCGCCTGAACTCGTCATTCGTGACGGTCGTGCGATCCATCCAGAAGCCGGCGACCATGACGCGGTGCGCGGGCGCCTCCTCGGGATAGTGGCTGTTCGAGCCCATCAGGAATTCGCCGCCTGGCACCCACACCATATTTGGAAATGGCGGGCTGCGCCCGGGAACGGAGCGTACGGACTCCAGATCCCCTCCAGGTGGCACAGCCGTGGCGACATCGTCCATGGTTTTGGCAGCTACGGACTTCGATCCTGCGCGTTTAGTCTCCAAGCTCATTGAACGCCGTGGCTGGATCAGCCGAAATGGGCGGTGCGCCGAAGGTCAGCTTGATCGCCTCTCCTATCAACAGCGGCGGCGCCATTTGCTTGGCGAGATCCACGATTTTTCCTTTCAATTCCTTGACCTTGTCAGGATTCTTGTCGGCCAGATTGGTCTTTTCGGATTTGTCGGCTGCAAGATCGAACAGTTCGACCCGCTCCAACACACCGGCTGCCCATACGAGCTTCGTATCGCCTTGGCGGATTGCGCCGCCGGTCGGGTCGACATTGTAGACCATCTCGGTGCGGGGCGAGGGCTTGGCTTCGCTAATCGTTTCCCAAACATCCATGCCATCGAGCGGCTTGTTCTTGGTCGGTTTTGCCCCGGCAAGTCCGGCAAGTGTCGGATAGATATCAGTGACATGTATCAGGCCGTTCACGTCGCCAGCCTTCACCTTGCCCGGCCAGTTCACCAGGCCGCAGACGCGGGTGCCGCCCTCGTAAAGCGTGCCCTTGCCGCTGCGGTACGGCCCATTGTCGGCCGGTAGGCTGTTGCCGACCTTCGATTCACCCGCAAACATTGCATCTCGGACACCGCCATTGTCGCTCTGGAAGAGGATGATCGTATTGTCGCGCATTTTCTTCTTCTCGAGCTCGGCAACGACCCGGCCGATCTCGTCGTCCATGGCGGAAACCATGGCGGAGTAGAGCCGGCGCTGGTCGTCGGCAACATGAGCATATCTTTTGATATGTTCTTCGGGTGCCTGATAAGGCGAATGCGGCGCGGTGAATGCCAGGTACAAGAATAACGGCGCCTTCCCGTCATGCTTTTCGATCACCTTGGCGGCTTCCGTGCCGAACAGGGTGTTATCGTATCCGGGCTCCTTTAGCGGCTTGTTATTGCGATACCAGTCCATCACGCCATGGGAAGCGTGCTTGAAGTGATCGATTTCGCCAACCAGGGCGCCGTAGAACGAATCGAATCCCCGCTGGCGCGGCCAGTATTCGGCCTTCGCGTGACCCAGATGCCACTTGCCCACCATCGCCGTCTTGTAGCCGGCGTCCTTGAGCATCTGAGGCAAGATGTATTCGTCCGTGGCTAGGCCGTAGCCGCCGCCTGACGGGATAACACCCATCTGCAGCCCATAGCGCAACGGATAGCGTCCCGTCATCAGCGCCGCCCGGGTGGGCGTGCACATCGGCTGGGCATAGAACTGTTCCAACCGCGCGCCCTCGGCAGCCAGCTTGTCGATGTTTGGCGTCTTGATGTCCGAGCCGTGGAAGCCAACGTCCTTCCAGCCCTGGTCGTCGGAGATGATGTAGACGATGTTGGGAGGTGTCCCTTGAGCCGCCGCGGGCTGAACACCGGCAAGGCCGGCAAGCGCGCCTGATAGACCGGCTGGAACCGCAAAGCGCGAAACGGCAGCCGCCGTGCCGGCCATCAATGCATCGCGCCGCGTTATTCTGTTGGTTGTGCCGGCTTCAGCCGGGAAGTCTCGATCGATACTCATACTCTCCCACCCTTCTCCCCTTAGGGGTAAATGCTTTTGAGATATCATCGTCACTCACTCTGAAGGCCGACGCTTCAGGACCACGTTCTGCTTCACGGCCGCCATGACGCAGCCACTTCACAACAATCCTCTATTGGGCGACCGCGAATTGATAGGTGAACCCCAACATCGGCCCCTGCTGAGTGAGTTTGTTCACGAAGCCATCGTCGCTATAGTTGTCGTGCACGGCCCGATAACCGACAAAGCCTGTTCTTGATAGCCCCCATTTCTCTTCCTCGTAGACCGTCAATCGCGACGAAGAGACGGCTTCATCGACCAAGTCATATTCGATGCAGCATCTTAGACTGGATGAAGTCTCGCTTTGCGCTAGATCAATTCGGCCGCGATGCAGCGGAACGTGACAGATTAACACACCAACACCCTGTGCAATACGCCCTTCCGGTCTCGGCGCCACACGATAATCATGGCAAAGGCGCTCGATGTTCTCGGCGCATCCGGCTGACCCAGAGATCTATTTCGTCCACAGTCCCCATTGGCCGTGAGTCGGCGATACTTTGCGCCGATTGATCTCGCGCAATTTGCATTTAAGTTACAGCTAATACAATCATCCTGCTATCCACTTTGCGCAAAGGACGTATTTTTGAGCACCTGGCCTTCATCGCCTTCGCACAGGGACGTACAGCTCGGCCCAGGCGGGCTCGGCGATGCCGCCTCTGGGCTGCCTGTGAAGGTCGACAGGCTTTCGCCAGGGCAACTGCCGTCGCGACTCCGGCAAATCCGGTCCCACGGCAAGTGGGCGCTCGATCTGGCCGAATTCAACTGCGCCTTCCGCGCCAGCGGCGGCTTTGCCCCAGGTTCCGTGGCGATAGTGGCCATAGAGCAGGCCCGGGACTCAACGATCTGCGGCATTCCGCTCAAAGACGACATGATCGTGACAATCCCCGCCGGCACGAGCGTAACAGCAACGGTCCAGCCCGGCCTTAGTTATACAGGCGCCGTTGTCCCGATGTCGATCTGGGTAGAGATCCAGGCACTTTCCGCTGGCACGATCTTGGCTAGGGCTGCAGACCACCCAAACGCCGTTCAGCTCACCACCACCGATGCGAAAATGTTTCGAAGCCAAATGGAGGCGATGGCAGATCGCTTCGAAGCAGCCGCAAGCGGTGCAGCTCTGCCGGAGCATACTCCGATCGCGTTGATGGAATATTTGCGAGGCATGGCTGACGCCTTCGCTGGCGCGCCTAGCAACGCAGGATTGGATCGGTCCTCCAGCCGTCATCTCAGGCAGGCATGGGCGGCCGAGGCTTTCATTCGCGCCCATATCCGCGAAGACATCCCCATCATCCGGTTGTGTAAGGAAATCGGCGTCAGCCGCCGTCAATTGGAGTACGCCTTTCGCACCACCTTTGCTCTAAGCCCGCTGGAATTCATCAGGGCGCTCCGTCTCAATGAAGCCAGGCGACTGCTCACCGCCCGGGGAGCAAGAGGCTCGAGTGTCACAAGCATCGCGATGGAGGTTGGGCTCACCCATCTTGGCCGCTTCGCAGCGAACTATCGCCAGCTCTTCGGCGAGTCCCCCAGAGAAACACTGCTTCGCGGGCGAAGGCCAGAGGATTGACCCGATACAGCGCGCGGTCGTCGCCGCTCCTGATAAGCATTTCGAATTTTGACATAACGCGCGGGCTCCAAGCTCGCGCTTGCTCGATCTCGGTCATCTTGCGTTCGAGAAGACGATCGTCGACCACAGGAACGACAGCTCCACCCGGTTGCGATGCGACAGCTTACCAAAATCCTGCCCCGATGCGAATGGATGGAAATCCTTCGTCTGTCTCGGGCCTTAGGGCGGCATGTGCGATACTGGTGCGAAGCGTCTCGTCGCTCTTGCGCACTGTGAGCGGAAATAATGACACCGACAAAGTTCGCCGTTCAATTGAGCACGGCCTCGACGGTGGCAACAAAGTCGTCGAGCGAGCGATCCCCACGAATCTCGATGCGCGGAAGGTCGATGGGATCGCTGTCAAGGTCCGCCGGCCCGTGTCTGCCGCCGAAGCCAATCCGATAGCCGCACTCCCTGGCCAGCCTGCCAAGCCGCCGGTCGGTGACGGAGAAGGGGGCCGCGAACGCCGAGGTTGGCCGACTGGTCCACCGTTCGACGAACATCCGAGAGCGCAGGAGCTCGGCCGCAAGGTCAGAGCTCGACAGACCATCGATGGCGCGATGCGTCGCCAGATGGCTTCCGAAGAATGCACCTTCGGCAGCGAGACGTCGCACCGTTCCGGCGTCCATAAGCCGCGTCGGCGGACCGCTGACGGCGTCCCACTTTGCACTTTCACCCACCAGGTCCGTCACCAGGAACACTTCCGCGGTCAGGTCGTGCGCGCGCAAGATCGGCCAGGCATGGTCGGCAAAGTTCTGAAAGCCGTCATCGAAGGTGATGAGCACCGGGCGGCCAGCGAAAGGCTGACGGTTGGCGATGGACCATTCCAGTTGCTCGGACATGACCGCGTGAAAGCCGTTGGCCCGCAACCATGCCATCTGGCCAGCGAATGCGGCGGGCGTGAGCCGGAAACGGGCGAGCGCGGCTGGACCTTCATCGGCGACGCCGTGATACATGAGGACAGGGATACGCTGCCGCCGCTCGCTACGCGCGACGTCGCGGCGCAAGGCCCGCGCTCCGCCCCAGACGATATTTCGCGCGACCCCGATTCCGATGGATGCGCGGACCGGCACATGATCAATCACCGGCTCCGTCGCCATGTGGCCCGGTGACAGGCGGCGGAAGCGATCTATGCGATAGAGTTCGGTCTGGATCGATTGCTCGAGGACGAGGCCTTCTGTCGCCGTCAACGTCTCCGAGATCGTTTGGCCACCGAATGTGTTCCAGTCGAAGCCCGTCCTTTCGGGATTGTCCCGAAGCACGAATGCGTGTGCGCTGATGAAACTGCCGCCAGGCGCCAACGCCTCGGCGACTTTTTTGGTGAAGCGCTGCAACTCGGCCAGATCATCGAGATAGTAGAGCACTTCCGAACAGAAGATCAGATCCATCTCGCCCGGGAGCGTGTCCGCCATGAAATCCAGTACGCCGAATTCAACATTCGGTTGATCGCTGCATCGCGCGCGCGCCCGCTCAACCGCTATCGCGGAGATATCAGTTGCAGTCAAATGACCCACTCGCGGCGCCAGCTGCCGCGTGAAATGGCCCTCTGCGCAGGCCAGCTCAAGCGCCTGTCCAATGGGGCCGGCAGGCAGAATTTCGAGCTGCCGCTCATATTTTTCCTGCTCGTAGGTCGAGGTGTAGTTCCAGGGATCCTCTGTCGCAAAATAGCTGTTCCAGAACGCCGTACGATCCTTGTCGTGTCCATCCGAGGCCGGTGAACGGCGCGGCGCCGGAAGGGGCTGCGTGGCTTCGGCGCTCGACAGAACCAGTTCCCGCGCTTCCGAGGCCAATCGCGCGAGTTTGCCGAAGTGACTGTCCGGATCAGGCCGGCGTTCCGCCGTGGTCGACAGTGCCTCGGCTGCAAGCGTCTCTGACGTGTCGGCACCGTCGTCCTTTTGCGGTGCCAAATTCAGGATGAGTTCAATCCAATGACGCCTTGTCACGTTCCCGAGCACGCCGAACTGAACGACAGCTTCGATCCGGCCATCCATCATCAGGTAGGCATAGATTTGATCGATTCCTTCCGGAAGCTCGGTTGAGGTTGGATTTCGAGCGTCGACGCGAATTCCGAGTGTCCGCGCCAGCCTGCGAGGTGCGGCAAGATCGTCGGCATCGAGAAGCATTTGCTCGAGATGATACTGGACGCGACGAGCCGCGACCGGATCGCCCCAGACCTTGCCGAGTTCGATGATCAACGCGGTCAGGGCGCCGCCAAACCTGTCCCACCGGGCAGCCAAATGCGCTGGCACCGACAGGCTTCCCACCATCAGGCCATCGAAGGCTACCTTGGCGATCTCACGCGCCCATTTACGTCCTGCCGGGAGCGCGCGCAGGGATTGCGGATTGATCGAACTGCCGCCGCTGCCGCAATCCGATGCAGCGTTCCACAACGCGAACCACGCGAGTGCTTCCGAAGCGGTTCGCCCGGTCGCCTCGGTCGCTCCATTGGCGTGAGCTAATCCTGGGCGTTTGACCCTGGGATCAGGAGAAAAGCCGCGGGCGATCACGATTCCCGCATCCGCCAGCATCTGCGTCGAATTGCGGCTGAGCGCGTTGGGGCTGGCCCGATGGAAAGCGAGCGGCTCGTCGACCATCACCCAATTTTTGCCGAGGCGTGCGACGCGCTGCCATAGATCCCAGTCTTCGCAGGTACGCAGCGACGCATCGAAACCGCCCAACTCGACGATTGTTTCCCGGTCGACCAGCACCGCGTGAGTGGCGATGGCACATCGGCGGGAGAACGTTTCGAAGGGCTGGATCGCGACTTCGGGGGCGATGCTCGAGGGGGTGAATGCTCCATCGGGCATCACGCGCCGTGAACCGCAATAGGCGACCACTGCATCGGGAGCGGTTTTCAGTGCGGCCAGGATTTTCGCAAGGAAGCTGGCATCCACCCAGTCGTCGGCATCCAGGAACATCAGCCACTGGCCGCGCGCTGTCGAAATCCCGTCATTACGCGCGCCGGCGGGGCTATGCGCGCAAGAACTCAACGTCCGAAATCGGGCATCTCGTTCCACATAACCGGCGATGATCGCGGGGGTGCTGTCCGTGGAGGCGTCGTCGACGATGATCGCCTCCCAGTCCAAGACCTCCTGCTCGAGAAGGCAATCGAGCGCGCGCGCCAGCGTTGCCTCCGTGTTGTGCGCAGGAATTACGACTGAAACCAATGGATTATGCGCCACGCGATCTTACCCGCGCCTGGACGTCGGTACCACAACGCTTACGGTAGCTTTGTCCTGGATCATCGAGTTTCGCTTTCTTTCGCCGGGAGATACGGCATCGGACGGCAGCACTGCTCTGTCAAGATCGGGGGGCATTAGAGGCAGCAGGAAGACTTGAAGACATGCTTGAATGGCAAGCGCTCATGCCCGACGGCTTAGATCTGAGGTCGGTGCGCCGGCGCATTTCCGCTCGCACATTCGTTCACCGCTCCGGGAGGGTCATCTAGCCCCGCGGCATTCCGCTGAAAATCAAGCCTGACCTGGCTTGCAGACGGGTTGTCCTGAGACGGGCGCCGCATGGCAGTCCTTTCCAAGGTCCTGTCGATTCATTAAAAGTAGACATCGCTAATGTAATGGCCGCAGGCCGCCTTGCGGCAATAACAGCCGTTCAACCTGGATTCTCGAACAGCCATTCTCTGTCCTAGAGAAGACCTTCCTTCTAGCGTTGGGTCCGCGTTGGAAGGTGACGGTTACAGTATGCGGGCCGATGCCAGAAAGTATCTGCACATCTAGATCAGCGGATTGCAATTAATCTAATGAAAAATCATAATTTATTCCATTCAAAGTATATATAGATTTTAGACGTGCTTTCGATAGTACGTTTCAGTGAATGATCAATTGGATTTGCCGACTGCTTCAGCTATCAAAGAAATACAAGAGCGAAATCATCGAAGATTGCGCAGCTGTTGCTAGTTCAGAGATCGAACAAGAGGCGCGCGAATCGGCTCGAGCCAAAGAGGATTTCGGCTTGTGGGCCGGGTATTTGTCTGACATAATCCCCGTTTCCGGGTTTTCCACTGGCAATTGGGGCATAGTGATGGCTAAGGAATCTTCGAGTACCGCGTCTTCAGCAAATAAAGCGGACGCAAATCTGATCGGTAATGCAGAGGGAAATGGACTGAGCTTCATGGCGGGCCAAGCTCGCGAGAGCGGAGCCCCGGGCGACGCTGTAGGTGTCGACAAGATACGGGATCTGCTGTTCGGCAACCAGATGCAGGACTACGATCGCCGCTTTTCCAAGCTTGAAGAACGGGTCTTGCAGCGCTTCAAGGATGTTGAATCCGAGGCCAAGCGCAATCTTGAAATGTACGAATCAAATGCGAAGAAGCAGGTCGATTCGCTCGCGACGCAATTGCGGAACGAAAAAGATGCGCGAGCCGAGGGCGACAAGGAGATCGACCGGAATCTTCGCGAGCAAAATCAGGCACTTGAAAAGCAGGTGCGCGCATTGTCGGATCAAGTCAGCGAGCTCGAGCGCGATGTTGCAGACCGGATCAATCGAAACGATCATTTGCTGCGTGAGGAAATCAAGCAAAGGATCGAAAGCGTTCAGATGCTGATAGAGAAGGTGTTTTCCGATCTCAGCAACGTCAAGACCGACCGCAATCTTTTGGCCGGCCTGTTTGTCGAGGTCGCAAAATGTCTCAATCAGGATCCCGTCGGCAGCAAGACCAACTCGGAGCGTGGCTGGAAAGTGAGTTGATCGGAACTTGACGTCAACCGTCGACCCAATCAGCCTTCCAAAAAAAGCAGCTTCGAACGATACAGGGATTGATCGCGAGGCTCTCGCTAAGCTTTTGGTCGAAATAGCCCGGAACGTCGATCCGGACTATCGGGCGCAATTCGAGTCGGTTCCAACCGCCGACCCTCGCATGGAAGCGCTGCGCCAGTTGCTGGTCGGCCGCGAGATTTCGGAGCTCTCACGCGTCACGGATCTGCTGGACGAACCGGCGCAGCTTGCGACGGCGGTGGGCGGCGTTCTCCCCAGTGCGGCCGCCCAAGCGCCGCATGCGCAACTCGGCGAGGCCCTCGCACCGGCCGTCGAGCGGGCCGTGCAACGCTCGATCCAGAAGAGCCCGCGTACTCTGACGGATATATTGTATCCGGTGTTTCTGCCGGCAATTCGCAAGTCGATCGGAGAAAAGATCGACCAGACCTTTCAGTCGCTAAATGAAACTCTACGACATATATTCACTTGGCATGGTCTCAAGTGGAGAGTGGAAGCTTGGAGAACCGGTGCCAGCTTCTCGGAAGTCGTTCTGAAGCATTCTCTCGTCTATCGCGTAGAGCATGTTTTTCTCATCAACCGCAATTCCGGGCTCTTGATAGCGCATGTTACGGCCGATAACGCAACCAGCGAGGATCCTCAGCTCATTTCCTCGATGCTCAGCGCAATTCAAGATTTTGTGAAGGATTCATTCAACGAGAAAGAACAGAGCGGCCTGGACACGATCCGCTTTGGCGAGCTTCGTCTCTGGTCGGAAGTCGGACCGCTTGCGACGCTGGTTGCGGTGATCCGGGGAAATCCGCCGGAGGGACTGCATGAAATATTTCGCGACGTATTGCTTCGCATCCATGACCAAAGCTCGGAGGCTTTAGAGCAGTTTGACGGGGACACCTCGCAGCTGTTCGGCGTAGAGGCGCAGCTGCAGACCTGCGTTGAGCTGAAGCAGGAGGATACAAACCAGGGATTTCCGTGGCTGGTGGTGGCTCTGGTTGCGCTGATTTTGATTCTGGGGGGTGCCTGGTTCTTTCTTTCCTGGCAAACCGGGCAGCGCTGGCAGGCCTATGTGTCGCGCTTGGTGGCCGAGCCAGGCATCATCGTTGCCGAGCAAAATATAAGCGGTGGCCAATTCTATATTGCCGGCCTCCGCGATCCGCTTGCCGCCGACCCGCAAGCGCTGTTGTCGGGAACCGAGGTCGATCCCGCGCGCGTGCATGCGCAGTGGCAGTTCTATGAGAGTCTCGAGCCTCAGTTCGTGTTGAAGCGGCTGACGGCGTCGCTGGTGCCGCCAGAGTCGGTGCGGCTTTCGGTGGTCAATGATCGCATCGTTGCCGAGGGCGAGGCCACTGGCACCTGGATCGACCAGGCGCGCGCAGCGGCTCGACGGCTTTCGGCAGGCGGACCGGAATTCGACATCTCCAAGGTTCGTGATGTGAGCCCCGAAGCACGCGCGGCGGAGCGCTGGCAAGCCTATGTGTCGCGCTTGGCGGCCGAGCCGGGCATCATCGTTGCCGAGCAAAATATACGCGACGGCCAATTCTACGTTTCCGGCCTGAGAGACCCGCTTGCCGCCGACCCACAGTCGCTGCTGTCCGGAACGCAGGTCGATCCCGCCCGCGTTCATTCGCAGTGGCAATCCTATCAGAGCCTTGAGCCGGAGTTCGTGTTGAAGCGGCTGACGGCGTCGCTCTATCCGCCGAAATCGGTTCAGCTTTCGATCGTCGAGAATCGCATCGTTGCCGAGGGCGAGGCTCCCGGCGCCTGGATCGACCGGGCGCAGGCCGCCGCCCGGCAGCTTTCAGCAGGCGGGCCGGTATTCGATATTTCCAGGGTCCGTGACCCCGAAGAACGCGCGGCGGAGCACTGGCAGGCCTACGTGTCGCGACTGGGCACCCAGCCGGGCATCATCGTTGCCGAACAAAGGATACGCGACGGCGAATTCTACATTTCCGGCCTGAGAGACCCGCTTGGCGCCGACCCGCAGTCGCTGTTGTCGGGAACCGAGGTCGATCCCGCACTGGTTCATTCGCAGTGGCAATTCTATCAGAGCCTTGAACCGGAGTTCGTGTTGAAGCGGCTGACGGCGTCGCTCTATCCGCCGAAATCGGTTCGGTTTTCGATCGTCGAGAATCGCATCGTTGCCGAGGGTGAGGCTCCCGATACCTGGATAGATCGAGCGCGCGCAGCGGCCCGACAGCTTTCGGTAGGCGGACCGGAATTCGACATCTCCAAGGTTCGTGATGTGAGTCCCGAAGCGCGCGAGGCGGAGCATTGGCAGTATTATGTGGCGCGACTTGAGGCCCAATCGGGAATCATCGTCGCCCAACAACGGACGAGCGGCGGACAATTCTACATTTCCGGCCTGAGAGACCCGCTTGCCGCCGACCCGCAAGCTCTGCTGTCCGGAACGCAGGTTGATCCTGCCCGCGTTCATTCACAGTGGCAATTCTATCAGAGCCTTGATCCGAAGTTCGTGGTGAAGCGGCTGACGGCGTCGCTGTCCCCGCCGAAATCGGTTCAGCTTTCGATCATCCAGGGTCGCATCGTCGCCGTGGGTGAGGCTCCTGCCGGCTGGATCAGCCGGGCGCAAGCCGCCTCCGAACAGCTTTCGGCGGACGGAGTGGTTCTGGATGTCTCGCAGCTGCGTGAGCTGAACCTTGCAGAACTTAATTCTTTGAGAGACGCCATCCAGACGACCGATATTTTCTTCTCTTCCGGCAAAGTCGTGCCGGGACCGGAGCAGCTGCCGGTTCTCGACAGGTTGGCGGATCAGATAAAGGAATTCGCCCAAAATGCCCGCAAGTCAGGCGTAACAGCGCGGTTCATGTTGACCGGCCATTCGGACACCACGGGCCGTGAGACGGCCAACGCGTCGATCAGCGCCGCCCGCGCCGAGACAGTTCGTGCGCTTCTCAACAAGCGCGGCGTCGCTCCGGAACTGCTGCAGGTTCGGGGCGCGGGCACTTTTGAGCCGCTGGTGCCTGAAAATAGTCAGGCCGGGAGCTCCACCAATCGCCGGGTTTCGATTACTGTGAATCTGGACTAGTGGAGCCCAAGATGTTGCAAAAGAAAATCTGCATGCTGGGCGGGTTCTCTGTCGGGAAGACGAGTCTGGTGCGCAGGTATGTGCAGAGCATCTTTTCAGAAACCTACCTGACCACGGTGGGCGTGAAGATCGACAAGAAGAATGTCGTGCTCCCGGACAAAACCGTGGATCTGATTTTGTGGGATTTAGCCGGTGAAGACGATATCGGCTCATTCCGCGTCAGCTATGTGCGAGGTGCAACCGGGCTTGTGCTTGTCGTCGATGGAACGCGCGCCGCCACTCTTGCCGTGGCGCTCACGCTGCGCGAACGGGTCGAGGCCGAATTCGGCGCCATGCCGTTTGTATTGCTGTTCAACAAATCCGATCTGGCCGATCGGTGGGCAATATCGGATAGTGAGATTGACGAACTAAGGCAACGTGGATGGCAAATCTATCTAACAAGTGCGCTTTCTGGTGAACATGTTGATGATGCATTTCGTCAACTTGCTTTAATGGTCACCAAATAGATCATGCATGGATTGCCGAAAGAGGTTGGAAACTGGATTTTCAATTTCTTCTACAACGGGCATTCTGTCGCATATCTGAAAATCGACACTCAGCTTTGCGTCGCTGCGAAGGGCGGCAATGTTGAGCATTACGGGCTCTCATCGCTTCGCATCGGCGAGCCTGTTGCCGAGCAGCTTGAATTCATGGAAGGATTGCTGCCTTGCCCGGAGCTTCCGTTTCACATTGCCATGGTCGAACTGCCCAGCGGGTGTGTCGCCGACCTCCATTTTTTTGCTGACGATGCCTGCGTGTGGCTGCTCTTTCTTGACGCCACTGCCGAACGCGACAATAGGCAGCGGCTTCAACAAAAGGCTTATGAAATGACACTCCTGCAAGAGAGGGAGCGTCAACTCAACGAGAAATTACAATCGACGAACGAGGCATTGAGGAAGAGCCAGGAGGGATTGGCGCGTGAATACCAGCGCGCCGAAGCCCTGCTCCTCAACATTCTTCCGGCGTCGATCGCGGAGCGGTTGAAAGCGCACAAAAAAATTGCTGACAACCACGCGGAAGTGAGTGTGCTTTTTGCCGACATAGTCGGTTTTACGGAACGAGCGCGGAGCGTCGGAGCCGTGACGACGCTCGCTATTTTAAATTACTTCTTCAAGGCCGCGGATCGGCTCTCGGAACGATATGGCTGCGAAAAGATCAAGACAATCGGCGATTGTGTGATGGTGGTCGCCGGCCTGCCCACCGCGCGATCCGACCATGCAAAGGCCCTCACACGCTATGCACTCGAGCTGCGCAAGGCGGTTAGGCGCGAACGCTTCGCAGGAGAACCGCTGAGACTCAGAATCGGAATTCACTCAGGCCCAATCGTCGCGGGCGTCATAGGCAAGAGGCGGTTCGCCTATGACCTGTGGGGCGAGACCGTTAATCTCGCCTCGCGTATTCAAACGTCCGCGGAGCCCGATGAAATCCGCATTTCGGATGCAACGCGCCAAATGCTTGGGCCAAATTTTGCTTGCGACCCACTCGAGGAAACGGAATTGCGTGGTGCAGGCCGCGTGCGAATGTGGCGGCTCCCGGCCTGATTGCCGCTTAGCAATGCCGACCCCTGGAGCCCACGCATCTCAAGCCCATATTCCGACAGTCTATTGGGCGACTTGGGACACGGCTGACATCAGCTCCTGCGGGTTTGGCGCCCCAAACATGTAACGCCCACCCTCTGGAACCTCCGTGAAGCTCCAGCGGACGATCCCCTGCCTGTCCAGCAGGAACTGACCGATCAGTTGTCCGTGTCCGGTTGCCATCATCTGCTCGTCGGCTTCGGTGACTTCGTAATGGTCCTTGTTGTTGAGGATTTCGCTGGCGGAAAAAGGATCCATAGGACCGGGCAACTCGCCTGGCACGTCGACCCGCATATCCTTTGCCGCTGCCATCGAGACCCTGTACGGCCAGTTCGTCTCGTCTTGGGTGAATTCGAGATTGGGCAGTCCAAAAGCACGATGTGAAGCGCGTTTCGGGTCGGAGGCCGCCAGCAGATTCGGCATCGGATGGTAGCGGAAATAGAGACGCGCCCGTTCGATCGGCGTGTTGACCACCGTCAGGCTCTCCACGCCCTTTTCGCGCAGTTCCGGATCAAGCCGCGCCTGGGCGGCGATATGGCGCCGGCAAAACGCACAATGCAGACCTCGAAACAGGCCGACCAGAACCGGTCTTTGTCCGCGGAAGTCGTCGAGCGCGATCTTGCCTTCCTGGGTAATGGCATCGAGTACCACGTTCGGCGCGCGGTCGCCCGGTTGAAGCGGCACCAAGTCGCTAGGCGCGGACATTTCCAACCTCCAACCCCGGCTAGTCGAGAAAAGGCAGCACCACAAGCGCTTCCGGGTCGAGCCCGTGCTGGGCGCATATACCCTGCGCCAGGGAAAAGTAGCGTTCGGCCTCGGCCAGATTGTCGAGGTCGAGATTAAGCGTTGCGAGACCATCATAGCACGGAAACAGCAATTGGGGTTCGCCCGTTTCGCGGGCGACGTCCAGTGCTTCGTGGAACAAGCCGACCGCCAGTTCCGGATGGCCGTTGCACTGGTGGATCTGCCCAAGCACGATCAACGGCACCGGCAGGTGCTCGCGCTGGTCGAGCGCCCGGTCGATCTCGATGGCCTTCTCGGCAGCAGGCACGCCCTCCGTTGGACAGCGATCCGTGAAAGTACAACAAGCGACAGCCAGATTGGCGAGGAGGCGCGCCTGAAAACCCTGATCGCCAATACGGCGCGCCACCTCCAGACCGCGCCGGCAGACCTCCATCGCCTTTGCCGGATCGATGGTCGTGTAAAGCACGCCGAGATTGGTGTAGCCGCGACACGCCGCGCCGAGCAGACCGGCGGCCTCGGCCAATTCAATGCTGCGCTTAACCTGACCCACGGCTTCACGGTTTCGGCCGAGGCGGGCCAGCGCAACGGCCTTGGTGTTAAGTGCCTCGGCGGTCACGAGGGTGGCGTCATCGGAGACCTGTTCCGTTGTCAGACTGCGTACGCAATCGAGCGCCGCGTCCGCCCATCTTGCCGCGAGAGCGTGATCTCCGCTCCGGAATGCCTGCCGGCCGCGTTCCTGCCAGAGATGCGCCTGCTCGATCGGCGCATCCGCTCCATCAAGGAGCGCCGCCGCTTCAGCATAGCGGGATTCCGCTTTGTCCCGCTTGCCGACGTCCCAGAGCAGCCGACCGATCTTGCGCAAAACGCGCGCCGACGCGACGCGGTCTGCTGACCCGCGGTACGCCTGCAACACCGCCTCGTAGTGGCGGTGCGCGATCTCGCGGCGGCCTGCCGGGCCGCTCAAATCGGCAATGCGCTCTGCAATTGCCAGTTTGAGCGGTGTTTGCCCGGTCGCGCCCAACGCGGTCAGGGCTCGGTCGTAGAAACGAAGGGCGTCGTCATTGGCGTATATCATGCGAGCGCGATCTCCCGCCGCCTGAAGGTAATGCGCGCCCTTCTCCCGCTCGGCGCTCTGTGCGAAATGATGACCGAGCACGGCCAAATCCTCGAGCCGTTCGGGCTTGTCGCCGCACAGTTGCTCCAGGGCGACACCGACACGGCCGTGGATGTCGGTCCGGCGTTGCAGGAGCAGGTTCTGGTAGATCACGTCCTGCAGCAATGTTTGCGTAAAGCGGTAGCTTTGCGACGAGACCGAGCCTGATCCGGCAACTTCTTCGATGATCTCCGCATCGCAAAGCAGTTCGCAGCCGGCCTCCAGCCGGCCGGGATCGGCCGTCACGGTTTTCAGAAGCGTGGCATCGAAGCGCGGGCCGATTACCGCGGCTTCCTGGGCCAACCGGCGCACCTCCTGGGGCAGCCGGTCGACACGAGCAAGCAACATTGCCTGGATGGTGGCGGGAATGCCGGTTGCGACTTCGCCCGCCACCGTCCGCCATCGCTGGCCTTCGCGCATCAATACACCGCGATCGATAAGGCCGCGAACGATCTCCTCGATAAAAAGCGGGTTGCCGCCGGCGCGCTCAAGGATCTGGTCGAGAAGCCCGCCCGCGGAGTTTACCCAGCTATCGCCGAAAAGTGCTGCCACCATGCTACGTCCGTCATGGCTGCTGAGCGGCGAAAGCCTGAGCGCTGTGTGACTGACCCGGCTTGAGTCGAGCTGATCATTGTCCGGCGCCGGACGATGCGTGACCAGCAGCATCAACCGCGTGCGCTCCAGCCTGTCCATCACGAAACGCAGTGCCTCGAGCGATACGGCGTCGGCCCAGTGCAGGTCTTCGACGACGATCAGCAGCGGCGACAACGCAAGCCGCCGTTCGATGATTGTGCGGACCGCGTAGAGAATTTGCCGCCGCAACTGCTCGGGCTCGACATGCTGCAAGGTGGCATCGGGGTCGCCAAGGCCGAGCACATGATAGAGCAAAGGCATCAGCCGCTTCGCCTCGTCGCCCCGCAGGCCGAGATCGGTCAGCAAGGCTGCGAGCTTCCCCCGCATTTCGTCCCCATTGTCGTTTTGCATCATCCCGGCAGCGCTGCGCACCACTGCGCCCAGGGCGCCAAATGATTGTTCGCCCAGCGGTGAGCACGTGGCCTGTCGCACGGCGACGTTGCGAAAACGATCGTCGTCGCCGACCCGGGTGACGAACTCCCTCACCAGCCGCGATTTCCCGATACCGGCTTCTCCGACGAGGCGGACAAGTTGGGCCGAGCCGCCGCACGCCTGGTCGAGGCTCGCCAGCATTCTGTTGAGTTCCGCATCACGGCTTATTATCGGCGCACTGAGGCCGAGCGCCTCGAGCCCACGCGCCGCACGCGGCGCCGCAAGCGGTGCATCGAGTCGATGGACGAGAACACTGCCAGCCTTGCCGCGAAGCACGACATCACCCATCGACTCGTAAGAGAAGGCATGTCGGGTCAGCCTGTGCGTGAGCTCGCCCACCAGCACCTCACCGGGTGCGGCCAGCGATTGCAGGCGTTGCGCCGTATTCACCGTGTCGCCGGTCACCGAATAGGATTTGGCGGCGCCGATGCCCAATCCTCCAGTAACGACCGGACCAGTGTTTATGCCGATGTGGAGTAGGAGAGGCGAGCCGGAGTAGGGGG
Source organism: Mesorhizobium sp. M8A.F.Ca.ET.181.01.1.1 (assembly GCF_004792025.1). Taxonomy (NCBI): domain Bacteria; kingdom Pseudomonadati; phylum Pseudomonadota; class Alphaproteobacteria; order Hyphomicrobiales; family Phyllobacteriaceae; genus Mesorhizobium; species Mesorhizobium sp. M8A.F.Ca.ET.181.01.1.1. Next base: position 123,961 of record NZ_SRTV01000001.1, read on the forward strand.
TGCTTTCGCCGAGCCGCGCCGTCCGGGCGATCATGTCGAGAGCGGCGCGAAGCGCACGTTCCGGATCGTCCTCATGCGCGACCGGCGCACCGAACAAGGCGAGCAGTGCATCGCCGATGAATTTGTCGACGAAACCACCAAAGTTTCGCACGGCCGCCGTCAATTCCTTGAACAGTTCGTTCTGCAGCGTTTGCATGACCTCGGGGTCGAGCTGCTCGCTGAGTGTCGTGAAGCCGCAGAGGTCGGCGAACAGGACCGTGACCGTCCGGCGATCGGCGTCAGAGACAGAATGCGGCCCTTCTTCGCTTTCGATGTTCGGCGCCGCAGTTCGAGAAGGTGGCACAAAGGTCCGGCTTGGTGTCGGAGCAGGCCGTTCGACGGATTTTGCGGACGCACCGACGCTTGCCCCGCATTTCGGACAGAACTCGAAATCAGGTGCGCAGACATAGCCGCAACTGGCACATGACACGGGCTGGCGCCGGCCACACTTCGGACAGAAGGCGTAACCGCCCTCAATCTCGAAACCGCAGCCTGAGCAGTCCATGGAACAAGACCTCACTAGGGGCCGTAACGGCATGATCTCGCCACGCATTTCACGGCCAGGGCAATCACAAGGATGAACCGATAGCTCTCAACCGGCAAGCGGCAGCGCAAATAGCCATCGAGAGATCGGATGGTTCCTGCGGCAGAGCGCTGCCGAGCCGGGCGGTTGCGCGGCCGTCGTTTGCGAAAGTTCCCTCTACCCGCTGTCTTCCTGCTATCTTGGAGATAAGGAGACCGACGCATGAGCGAGAACCGCAAGCTGGCCGCAATCCTGGCTGCAGATGTGGTCGGATACAGCCGGCTCGCGAGCGCGGACGAAGAGCGTACCTTGGCGAGGTTGCGGACGCTGCGCAGCGACCTGATCGATCCCACCATCGCAGTCCACAACGGGCGGGTGATCAAGCGCACCGGCGATGGGGCGCTGGTTGAGTTCCGCAGTGTGGTGGATGCCGTGCGCTGCGCCGTTGAGATCCAGAACGGCATGGTTGAGCGCAATGCCGGCGTGCCGCAGGACCGCCGCATCGAGTTCAGGATCGGCATCCATCTGGGGGATGTGGTCGAAGAAAGCGACGGCGACCTGATGGGCGACGGCGTCAACATCGCCTCGCGTCTGGAGGGTGTCGCGGCGCCCGGCGCTATCTGCCTGTCCGAGGATGCCTATCGCCAGGTCAAGGCGAGGCTCGACCTTTCGGTCAGCGACCTCGGCAGCACACAGCTCAAGAACATCGCCGAGCCGGTCCGGGTCTATTCGCTGCAAGTCGGCGCGGGGGCCAAGGCGGCCGCGACCCCGGAAACCGCGACGAGCCGACCGGCTGCGGCCGTGCCGCCGAAGCTGTCGATCGCCGTGCTGCCGTTCGCCAACATGAGCGGTGACGCCGAACAGGACTACTTCGCCGACGGCATCTCCGAAGACATCATCACGGCGCTGTCAAAACTGTCGCAACTCTTCGTCATCGCACGCAATTCGTCGTTCACCTTCAAGGGCCAGAACGTCCATGTGCAGGAGGTGGGCGCGAAACTCGGCGTGCGGCATGTGCTCGAAGGCAGCGTACGCAAGTCGGGCAACAGGGTGCGGATCACCGCGCAGCTCATCGATGCAATTTCAGGCGGCCATCTTTGGGCGGAGCGGTTCGATCGCGACCTGACCGACATATTCGCCGTGCAGGACGACGTGACGCAGCAGATCGTCGGTGCGCTGGCGCTCAACCTGACCGACGATGCCCGGCAACGGCTGGCGCCGGAGCACCCGCGCAACACCGAGGCGTATGACTGTTTCCTGCGCGGCCGGGAGCTGTGGCACCGGCTGACGAAGGAGACGAACGTCGCAGCCCGCGATCTCTTGCAACGTGCCATCGAACTGGACCCGAACTTTGCCTCTGCCCACGCTTTCCTCGCCCTCACGCACGGCGTCGATTACCTGAACAGGTGGGGAGCGTCGCCGCCGGAATCGATGGCGCAAGCCGAAGAGGCCGCAACGCGGGCGGTAACGCTGGATGACAACGATCCCTGGGCGCACTGGGCGCTGGCGATAGCCAAGCTGTACACACGACGGCACGATGAGGCCATCGACGAGGTCGAGCGCGCACTGGTCCTCAATCCGAACTTCGCCGAAGCGCACGTCTGCCGCGGCGAAACGCTGTACTATTCAGGCAAATCCGAGGAGGCCCTCGAGAGTTTCGCCCGGGGAAAGTCCTTGAACCCGTACTTTGCGGATGTGCTTCTGCACTTCCAGGCTTTGGCGTTGTTTCAACTGGGACGATACAACGAGGCCGTTGACCTCCTGCTGCAACGGCTGGCTCGCAACGCTGTGACCGACGTCTCTCGCGCGCTCCTGGCCGCCAGCTACGGCCATCTGGGCCGTTTGGAGGAGGCCCGCGCGGCATGGCAGGACATGCTTCGCGTCAATCCCGACTTTTCGCTGGAATACCGTCGCAAAGTCTTGCCTTACAAGAACCCTGCCGATTTCGAACTCATGGTCGACGGGCTCCGCAAGGCCGGTTTGGTGCAATGACCGGGTAGCGGCCCGATCAGAGGCCGGAGGCCCGGCCGATCTTGCACCATCGGGCGTTTTCGCGCACCAGTTTCAGGTCGTCGGTGGTCTCGGCAAATGTCCGCGAACGGTATTGCCGGAGCAAGTCCGCGAAGGGCGCCCCTTCCGGCAGGCCGGCAAGCTGCTCGCGGACCGAGATCTTTTCATCGATGACCCGGGTGCCCCAGGCATTTTCCCGAACCTGCAGCTCCGCGGCCAGATCGCGCTCTTCCGGCGCGTTTTCATCCAGCGCAGCCAGCAGGATCGAGTGGAAAAGCGCTACATAGCCAATCTGTCTCAAGCCGCCCACGACCCGCACGCGCGGCAATATGGCAAGGACGAGGAACGTCAGGAACAAGTCCGGCAGCAGCACACCGTCCAGCAGCGCCTGCTTGAGATGCGGCCGCTCGAACGGGATGGAAAGACCATGCGGCCTGTCAGGCTCGATCAGCTGCCCGTTCTCGAGGACGAGCTTGCGCACGCGCTCCTCGCGGATGCCCCAGAAATAGGCGGTGGCATTGGGCAGGAATCTGCCAAATGGGCTCGATGCGGCCTCTTGCAAGGCATGCTCGAGACGCCGGCGCCTTGCGGGCTCGAAGAGCAGCCTGGAAAGAAGGCCGCCGTCATGGTCTAGATGCCACGCCATGGCAGCAGCGGCGAGCCGGTCATCGATCAAAACCGGCAGGGCCATGCCGGAACGATCCCAACCGGCGACCAGATCCTCGTTGAGTTCTGTTAGCGCATCGGCGGCGGTTGCAAACACCTTGTCGTGGCTGGCGAGCAATGTGCCCAGCCAGCGGCTGGCATCCGTTTCGTCGCACACCGCTTCGAGGGCGCGCCTGTTGAGGGTGACGGGACCGGCCGCGCAAACGCTTTTGCGGCACAGTTTGTGGCGCCCCATGCCAAACAGGTTGACCTTGTCGTCGCCGACATCGAGCCAGCCCGGCCCCTCCCGGCCAATTGTCTCCATGGTCATCGTCGTTCCCATGAAGCCGAAGAAGGCCGACAGCCCGTTTTCGACCGCGCCGAGCCAAGCAAGCAGGAGGGCATCGAAGGTGATCCGGTCCATCAGAAGCAGGCAGTGCAGGCCGGACTGAATCACCGGTCTGTGCTCGAACTCTTCGAGGATCTTGCCGATCTCCTCAGGCTGCATGATCGCACCGAGGCGCTGATGCAGGACTTCGCGCAGGATCGAGCGGGCAGCGATCGCCGGGCCGGATGCAGGCCTTGCTACCGGCCGCCACAGATGGCGGGCGTAATCGGAAACCGATGCATTCCAGTTCTGCTCGATGTCACGCACGACTTCCGGGCAGAGCAGCGACAGCACAGCCAGAATTTCCACCGGAGGCGTAGGGGCTGGGGCGAAGACGGCGGTCATCAGAACCGCAGCCGGGCCATGCTCAGAAGGTCGTGATACTGCCCGTCGGTAAAGCCGGCCTTCACATGCCGGCCTTCGACCTCGAAGCCGTGGCTGGTGTAGAGGCGGATGGCCGGCTCGTTGTCGGCATAGACGGTCAATTCGACCCGCTTCAGCGCGCGCCAATTGTCGGCAACGTCAAGCAGCGCGCCAAGTATGGCAGAGCCGATGCCCTTGCCGACAAAGGCATCGTCAAGGCCGATATTGATCTCGCCTATATGCGAACGGCGCGGCGAACCCTGGACAACCAGGTTGCCATGGCCGACGATCCTGCCGTCCAACTCGGCAACGATCCAGGTGGTTTCCTGGCCGCACTTGGCGATGCGCCGCTCCACCTGCTCCACCATCTCGAAAGGCATCCTGAGCGTGCCCCAGCGGAAACCCGGCATGTTGAAGATAGCGCAAAGCGCCTCCGCATCGCTTGGCCGCACGGCTCGAAGCTGCGGCCGGATTTTCTCGGATGGCGAGGTCGTGCTGGTCATGGCGTTCCCGGCTACAGCAATTCCAGGAAAAGTGTGAGCGGTTTTCCGCCCGGAATTGCGTCAGAACAAAGGATAGAGCAATTCGCCGTTTCCTTGAAACGGTGAAGTGCTCGAACCCAATCGGCCCGGCACGATGCGCCGGGCGGCACCTGAAAATCCAGCTATCTCTGCAGCCTATGACGCCGATTGCGAGCCAAAATACCGGGAGGCGGCGTAGAGTTTGAAGGCGCCGCTGATGCCGATCCAGCCGAAAAGCGCGAGCCAGCACAATGTCCTGGTCGCACTCCAGTCGATCCGGTGCACCGCAGCGTCGGTGATGACGAGGCCAAGGATGGCAAGCAGGCCGACCAGAAACTGCGCCAGGCCGAGCACCAGCAGTTCCTCGCGCGGCGCGTTTTTCCAGACGAGATAGGCGCCGCCAGCGCCGGCGAGGAAGATGGCGCTGTAGACCTGGGCGTGGAAGGGATCGACCGGCCATGGCCAGGTGCTGCTGACAGGGAACAGCAACAAGCCGATGCCATAGAGGCCAAGGATCGCGGCTTCCGCCAACATGTAGCCGCGCCATGCGGGGTTAGGGGTCACGCCTTTTGCTGGGGGATAGGCCCTGGTCCGCCAAAGGAACAGCCCGGATACCGCCGCCGAGGCAAGATAGACCAGGAACCAGAGCCAGGCCGCTTTTCGCTCGAAGTTGAAATAGCCGAGATTGATCAACGAAACCGCCGACACGATGACGGTGAAGATGAAGGCCATGACGAGAACGAGCCTGCCGGGCGACCAGCGATTCCAGACCAGCAGCGCTGCCATCACCGCCATTTCGGCGGTGTAGAAGCCGCCGAGGAAGCGGGCACTGAACGGCGTGACAGGCCAAGGCCACCGCGGCTTGACCAGCTCAGGCGCGAAAAACAGGCCGGCGCCGACGATCAGGACGATAATGACCCCCGCCGAGAAAAGGCGCAGGGCGGCGGGAAATGGCGGGTTGTCGGGTGTCGGCACAGGAGAAAACCCCAAAGATGAACGCCTATCGACCATCATAGTGCCGCTTGCGGCCGGAGAAAATCCGCCGAATGGAAATTGAACCATCATCAGGCTTGTCTATCCGAATGGTCCGTTTCGAAGTAAAATGCAGCACTCGCACCAAGGGCAGTCCGATCAACACGTCTGGGAGGCGCATTTTCTGGAGCCGGCAGGATGAATGAAGCTCACGATCTGTTTTCGCTTCTGCGGCAATCGACCGATGTCGATCCACTGGTAATCGACGCGATCAAGCGAACCGTCGCGGACGGCAACGACCGCGAACTTTGCCGCATCAATGCGCCAGCCTTCGCCAGCAAGCACGGCCTCGACGAGGAGCGCACCATAAGCGCATTTCTCCATGCGGCGCGGGTGGGCATTTTCGATGTTTCCTGGAATGTTCTATGCCCAGGCTGCGGCGGCGTGCTCGACACCAACGCCACGCTGAAAACCCTGCAGAAAGATGAATACACCTGCGCGCTGTGCTCCGAGGGCTATTCGCCAACCCTCGACGAGATGGTCGAGGTGACATTCACCGTCAGTCCGCGCATACGCAGGATTGCCGCCCACAATCCACACGAACTGCCGCTGGTGGAATATTTCCGCCAGATCTACTGGGCTTCGGGTGTTGATGTGCCGGATGAGGATTTCGCGAAAAAGTTGGAAGCGTTTTCGCTGGAAGATATCGAGCTTGCGCCCGGTGAAAAGGCGCTTCTGCCCATACAGCTTCCGTCCGAATTCGTCATCGTCTTCGAGCCGGTCACCCATTCAGCGCAGTTCATCGACGTGAAGGGCGAACCAACAAAGGAGCGCCGAAGCCTCTCTTTGGTCTTCGACCGCGACCATGTCCAGAACCAGACGCTGGAGATGCAACCCGGCCCGTTGCGCATTTCCCTGGAAAACAGGACCGACACGCGCGTGCTGCCGACGGTTTTCATCGCCGGCCAGGCCTTGCACGATTTCCTGGGTAAACGCCGGCCCTTCCTCACCGCCAAGCGCCTGCTCACCAACCAGACGTTCCGCGATCTCTATCGCACCGATACGCTCGACATCAACCAGCGGCTGAAAATCACCAGCCTGACCTTCCTGTTCACCGACCTGCGCGGTTCGACCGCCCTTTACGAACGGGTGGGCGACCTTGCGGCCTTCGATCTCGTGCGCGCGCATTTCCAGGTTCTGCACGAGATCGTCGCGGCGGAGGCCGGCGCGGTGGTCAAGACGATCGGTGATGCGGTGATGGCGACCTTCGCAACGCCTGATCGTGCGATTGCCGCGGCCCTCAGGATGCGCGAAGCCATGCGTGCGCTCAACGACAAGAGCGGGCGCGAGGACCTGCTGCTCAAGATCGGCGTCCATGCCGGCCCTTGCATCGCCGTGTCCATGAACGAGCGGCAGGACTATTTTGGCCAGACGGTCAACATTGCTTCACGGGTCCAGAATCTGGCCAACGCACAGGCGATCTTCGCCACCCGTTCGGTGGTCGACGACAATCTCACCGCCGATCTGTTGCGCAGGAGCGCGCTGAAGCCCGTGCCCCACGAAGTCTCGCTGCGCGGCATTGAGCGAGAGGTAGCGGTGTATACGATCCCCTGACTACCTGACCCCTGAAGACCTGACCCCTGAAGACCTGGCCCCTGAAGACCTGGCCCCTGAAGACCCGGGCCCGAAGATTTGGTTGTTCCGGACCCTCACACGCGCCTGCAGATAAAATAGCGATCGGCGGGCACTGAAGGCGGCGGCGCGAGGCGCTGCAATTGCGGGTGATCGAGCGGCGTGCCGCTGACCGCCAGGCCGCCGACACGGAGCAGGCGCGCGGTCAGATCGGGAAGCCAGGTAGAGGTCACTGCATCGAAATCTTCATAGCCCGTGCCGATATCGGCATGAACGAGAGCGGCGTCGATGCCGATGAACCTGCTCGCCGTCTCGCGTATTTCGCCGAGCACGAGGTTTTCAGCTTCGGGAATCGAGCTGGAGTGGGCGGCCAGCGCGCGGTCGAACGCCACGATCCGGCGTCCGGGCAGGCGCTCGCGCAGATGGTGGAATGTCCGGCCATTGCCGAGGCCGAGCTCGAGCACGGGACCCTCAATCTTCGCTACCTCGGCGCAGATCTGATCGAGAATGTCGCGCTGTGCGGTCATCCTGCGGATGAAACTCTCGAGGCGACTCATATGCGTTTGTGCGTCCTGAACCAGTTCAAGCGATCGATAATGCCCGCGATCAACCCGATCGAGTCTCGTCGCATATAGAGGTCAACAATGGACACTGCAACAACCGAACAGGCTGCCGGCGGCCCGGCGCGCGGCGGAATAGCGATCTCACTTGTAGGGGTCTGCGGCGTCCCGCAAGCCGTCGCCGAGGAAGTTGAACGCCAGGATGACGAGAATGACGGGGAGCATCGGCAAAAGCAGCCATGGATAGAACGCGATGACGCTGACGCTGCGCGCCTCGGTTAGCAGGATGCCCCAGCTGGTTGTCGGTGGCCTCAGGCCCAGCCCAAGGAAGCTCAGCGCCGTCTCGCCCAGGATCATGCCGGGTATGGAGATCGTCGCCGTTGCGATCAGATGCGACATGAAACCGGGGATGAGGTGCCGCCGGATAATGCGGCTGCTGCTGGCGCCCATCAATTGCGCGGCCAGAACGTAATCCTCCTCGCGCAAGGCCAGAAGCTTTGAACGCACGGCCCGCGCCAGTCCGGTCCAGTGGATCAGCCCGAGGATGACGGTGATGCCGAAATAGATCAGGATTGGACTCCAGGTTATCGGCATGATCGCCGCCAGAGCCAGCCATAGCGGAATGCTGGGGATCGATTGCAGAACTTCGATTATCCGTTGGACGATCAGGTCGAAGATGCCGCCGTGATAGCCAGCCAGTCCACCTATGACAATGCCGAGCAGGAAGCTGAAACTGATGCCGACAAGGCCGATCGTGAGTGAAATGCGTGCGCCATAGATGATACGCGAGAGCACATCGCGTCCCAGCCTGTCGGTGCCGGCCAGAAAGAGCTGGCCGTTTTCGGCAGGACAGACAAAATGCCTGTCACCTTCGACCAGGCCCCAGAACCGGTAACGGTCGCCCTTGCAGAAGAAACGAATCCGTTGAACATCATCCTGGTTGTCGATGTAGTTCCGCTTGAGTGTGTCCATATCCAGCGTCATCTGGCGACCATAGACGAAGGGCCCGACAAGCTGGCCGTCATGGAACAGGTGTACCCGCTGCGGCGGCGAATAGATGTAGTCCATGTTGCGCGTGTGCAGATTGTAGGGCGCCAGGAACTCGCAGATCAGGATCCCGAAATAGAGCGCTGCCAGAAATATGCCGGATACAAGGGCAAGCCGGTGCCGTCGGAATTTCCACCACATCAGGCGCAACTGTGATGCCTGGAAGACCTTCGACTGCTCCGCCGTCATCGCCTCGACTGATTGCAGGTCGAAGGGCGCGATGGAAACGTAGTGCTGCAGTGGGGCACCCGGAGCGGGCAGGGGGGATTGCTTGTTCATTTGGTGCTGCCGCCCTGCAAACGAATTCGTGGATCAAGCAGCGCCAGCGCCAGGTCGGAAATCAGGACACCGATCACCGTCAGGAAGGCGAGGAACATCAGGAAAGACCCTGCCAGATACATGTCCTGGCTTTGCAGCGCTCTGATCAGCATCGGCCCCGTCGTCTCCAAGGACAGCACGATCGCGGTGATTTCGGCACCGGAGATGATGGCCGGCAGGATGGAGCCGATGTCGGAAATGAAGAAATTGAGCGCCATGCGCAGCGGATATTTGACGAGCGCCTTGAAGGGATGAAGGCCTTTGGCGCGCGCGGTCACGACATATTGCTTGTGAAGCTCATCGAGCAGATTGGCGCGCAGCCGCCGGATCATGCTTGCCGTGCCGCCGGTGCCGATGATCAAGACCGGGATCCAGAGATGGGCGAGGATCGACTTCGCCTTGGCCCAGCTCATCGGCTCACTGAGATATTGCGGGTCCATGAGATGGCCGATGGAGGTGCCGAACCAGATATTGGCGAAATACATCAGGATCAGCGCCAGCATGAAATTGGGAATGGCAAGGCCGAGAAGGCCGAAGAGAGTAAGGCCGTAGTCGCCCCAACTGTATTGATGCGTGGCGGAGTACATGCCGATGGGAAAGGCAATGAGCCAGGTGAAGATGATCGTGACGAAGGAAACCAGGACGGTCAGCCACATTCGGTCCCCGACGACGTCGCGAACCGGCAGCTCATACTCGAAGGAATAGCCGAAATCGCCGTGCAGCATCCCGCCGACCCAGTAGAAGTAGCGAATGACCGGCGGCTGGTCGAACCCATATTCCTTCCGCATCATTTTGATGCGATCGGAATCTACCGCTTCGCCCTGAGCCCGAAGCTCGGAGACATAGCTGTCGAAATAGTCGCCTGGGGGAAGTTCGATGATCGTGAACACCAGCGCCGATATGATCAGCAGCGTTGGAACCATCACAGCGATGCGCCAGACAATATATCGAAACACGCTCAGGACTCTCCAAGCCAGAAGGTATCGGGCATGTAGACACCGAAATAGGCGGTCGGGTCGTAGCCGTAGAGCGCCTTGTCAGGCAGATTGCGCAGCCGTGAGGACACCAGAACCGGCTGATGCGTTCCGTTCACAGTGCCGATCGAAAACACCTGATCGGTGTAGATCGACAGCATCGAATTCCAGATCTCGGCGCGCTCCGCGGCCTCAGACGAAGCGTTCCAGCGCTTGAGCAAAGCCACCAACTCGACCACTTCAGGAAGATCGGGCGCCTCACCCATCTTGCCATGGGACAGGTAGTGAGCGCCCCAGAGTGGCCATTGCAGCTGGTCGTCGATGGTGGGGGCCAACTGGTACGGATTCATGTCGGGGGTCGGCACGCCATTGTCTATGCCCGACCACATCGACATCATGATCTCGCCGCCAAGCGCGCGGCTGCGGAAGATGTCGCGCTGCGAAGTTCGGACGAACAGGGCGATGCCGATCTGGCGCCAGTGATCGGTGATGAGCTCAAGCGCGTCGGTTTCCAGCGTGCTTTCGCCGGCCGTTTCCACTATGACCTGCGCCGGGCGCCCATCGGGAAGTACCCGCAGGCCGTCATCGTCGCGCGTTTGAAGGCCGACCTCGTCGAGCAGGGCGTTGGCCTGGTCGGGATCATGGGCGACCCAGGCCTTCGCGAATTCCGGCCGGTAGAGCGGGCTCTCCGGCAGGACCGTATCGGCACTTTCCTGCGCCAATCCGTAGAATACAGCCAAATTGATCTCGCGCCTGTCCACAGCGAGGGAAAGCGCGCGGCGTACGCGCACGTCACGAAAAAGGTTACGCCAAACCTGGTCGGCACAATTCAGGTTGGGCAGGAGCGCCAGCCGCGAACCCTGTGTGCGTTTCCAGAGATGCATCTTCACGGGGTAACGCTTCTCCGCATCCTTCAGAAAAGAGTAGTCGGAGAAGTCAATTCCCATGCTTTGCAGGTCGCTCTCACCCGCACCGGTCTTGGCGGAAATGATCGCCGACGAGCTGACATTCATGACAATCTGGTCAACATAGGGCAGCTGCCGGCCATTCTCGTCTATTCTATGAAAGAACGGGTTTCGCTCGAAGATGAACTGTTCAGCCGGCGGCTTGGTCCGGTTCTGCCAGGGATCGAGCGTCGGCAGCTCCGGGTTCTCCGGGCGATACTGCCGCGACATGCGGATATGCAGGAGCGTCCATTTCTTTGCCCGGTTCTCCGTCATTAGGCCGGCGAGCCGGAATGGATCTTGGTATTTCTTGTGAAACTGCTTGAGATAGGCGGCCGGCAGAACAAGTGACAGCGGCGAGGCGGCAGCGAGCTTGGGCAGGAAGTCGGGATTTGGCGCCTCCCAACTGTAGCGGACCGTCAACGGGTCGACGATCTCGAAGCGTGGCGGCTTGCCATCTGCCAGCAGGCTCGGAGCAAGCCCGCCTTGCGAAAGCTCATCGTTCAGCCAGACATCTTCCCAGCAATAGCGAAAATCCTCCGGCGTCAACAGGCTGCCGTCAGACCATTTATGTCCTTCCCGGATCTTGAAAGTGAAGACACGATCATGTGCTACGTCGAAACTTTCGAGGATGTCGGGTTGCATGTTAAGCTTTTCGTCATAGCCGACCAGGCGAGCATACCCATAGATGGTCATCATCCGGATATCTTTCTGGCTGCCGATGATCGTGCGCAGCGTGCCGCCATATTGGCCGGGCTGCCGGCCCATGGCGGCGAGATTCAATACGCGCGGGCTCTTGGGCAGGCGCTCAGTGAGTGCCGGCAGCGCCCTGGCCTTCAGCTGCGGCTGAAGAAATTCAGGCTCCAGATCGCCTGCGCGTACCCTGCCCGGCAGAAACGCCGAAGCCATGAGTCCAAGGACGGTGCGCCGGCTGATCAAGGGCGTAGCTCGCTGACATCGGCCGAACGTCGGGCCAGCACGAGGTGGCCGCCGCCAAGATCGAGCGGCGACAGCACATCCTCGTCGCCCTCGTCGCGGAATTGCGGTCCCCATGCGCTGCTGTCGGAAGCGCCGCTGAGCTTCAGCGTCTTGAAATCCATCGGCCTATCGAGATCGGGAAAAGGTACAGCGGCGACCAGTGAGCGCGTGTAGGGGTGGACCGGTTTCCTAAGCAGAATTTCGCGCGGGGCAAGCTCGACGATACGCCCGCCGCACATCACCGCGATGCGATCTGCCATGTAGTCCACCACCGCCAGGTTATGGGATATGAATAGGTAAGTCAGGCCCAGTTCCTTCTGCAGGTCCTTCAGGAGGTTCAGGATCTGCGCCTGGACAGAGACATCGAGCGCCGAAACCGGCTCGTCGCAGATCAGGAGTTCGGGCCCCAGCGCCAGCGCGCGCGCGATGCCGATACGCTGACGCTGCCCGCCGGAGAAACTGTGCGGATAACGCTTGATGAAGCGCGGATCGAGCCCGATCGCCTGCATAAGGCTCTTGACCGTGGCTAGTCGGGACGCGGCATTGCCCCGTTGATGGATTTCCAACGGCTCGCTCAAGATGTTTTCCACCGTCATGCGAGGTGAAAGCGACGAAACCGGATCTTGAAAGATCATCTGGATTTTCGCGCGCAGCAGGCGCAGGGCGTCTCTGTCGCCTCCCAAGACGTCGATCGGTCCATCGCGGCCATTGAAGATCACCGAGCCGCCGTTAGGCGTGACAGCCCGCATGAGGATCTTGCTGACGGTGGTTTTGCCGGAGCCGCTTTCGCCGACCAGACCCAGGCACTCACCCCGCCTGATGTCGAAGCTCACGCCGTCCACGGCGCGAACAGAGGTTTGATGATCCCCGCCGAACCAACCAGACTTGCGGATGGTGAAGGTCTTTGTCAGGTCCCTGACCGACAGCAGGATGTCGCTCGGCCCCTTCGATGCCGGCGCCGTCTGCTTGCCAAGCAGGTTCTCGACATTCACCGGCACCTCGCGCAGCGCCTTCAGCCTTTCGCCAGGCTTCAGGTCGAAATGCGGAACGGCTGCCATCAGGCCCTTCAGGTAAGGGTGACTTGGCCGGCGGAATATTGCCTCGACAGGTCCCGCTTCCATGATCTCGCCATGGTAAATGACCACCACCTCGTCGGCAACATTGGCGACCACGCCGAGGTCGTGCGTGATCAGCAGCATCGCCATGTTCAGCTTGGTCTGAAGCTCGCGTAGCAATTGCAGGATTTGTGCCTGGATGGTGACGTCCAACGCCGTCGTCGGCTCGTCGGCGATCAACAAAGCGGGCCGGCAGATCAGCGCCATGGCGATCATGGCGCGCTGACGCAATCCTCCCGAAAGTTCAAACGGATACATGTCATAGGCGCGCTTGGGATTGGGAAAGCCGACAAGGCTGAGCATTTCCTCAGTCCGCGCCTTTCGCTCCGCCCGCGCCATGGGCGTATGAATCTGCAGGGATTCGCTGACCTGGTTGCCGATCGTGTGCAGCGGCGACAGCGATGTCATAGGCTCCTGAAAGATCTTGCCGATGCGGCTGCCTCTCAACGCCCGGATTTCGGGCCCGTCACGCGGCATCTGCAGGATATCCTGCGTCGTGCCGGGCTTTTCAGGATCGGAAAACAGGATACGGCCGCGAACATGTGCTGTGTTCGGCAAAATGCCCATTACTGCCTGGCTGAGAACCGATTTTCCGGAACCGGACTCGCCCACAAGCGCGGTAACCTTGCCGGGCAGGACGCGGAGATTTGCACGTCTGACGGCATGCAACGGTCCCCCGATAATGGCAAAAGAGATGCCAACATCCTCGATCCGCAGCAGATCAACGCCTGCATTCATTCTCACACCAGCCCCACCCTGGGGCCTGCCAGGCGGCAGGCCCTGGAAGCAAGACTACCGCATTGCCAGCCTAGAGCAACTTGGATTCGAACGATCGCCAGCGGCGGAACCAGCGACCGGACTGCTTACCAAGGCGTTCGGATCAGATTGGGGCTGGCTACTGGAGCTTCCTGCGGTCGCCCGCCGACAGCCGTGCGGCATCGCGATGAAGCAGCATGACCTGCTCGGCCTCCGATCTCCGGTCGTAAATCGGCTCCAGCGCACCGTCTTCATCGAGTGCGAGAGCGCCCGACAGATCGGGTGAAAGCACCGTCAGCTTCTGCTTGATCCCGGCCAGTTCCTCGCTGCCGAGCGTCAGCCAGCTGTTGGCGCCGCAATAGCTGGCGAAGTCCTTGCTGGCGAGAACGCGGTGCGGATATTTCTTGGTCAGGGTCTGGAGGCGCTGGACCTCGTTTACAGCCGAGCCGAAGACAGAGAATGTGAGCCGGTCGGTAAGCCCGACATTGCCGAACATCACGTTGCCGACATGCAGGCCTATGCCAAATTTTATGTCGGACAAGCCTTTTTCCTTCCTTCGCAGATTGAGATCCATCATGCGCGCAGTGGCCTTGTGCGCTGCCGCCAGAGCAGACTGGCAGGCGATCTCGGACTGCGAGCGATGCCTTTCGCAAGGGTAGACGGCAATGAAGCCATCACCGATGAAACTCATGATCTGCCCGCCTTTGCGATTGAAAGGTGCTGCAATGGCATCGAAAAACTGGTTCAGCGTATCGATGTAGATTTCGCGGCCGGAAGTTTCGGCAAGCTTTGTCGACCCGCGCATATCGGCCATGACCAGTGCGGCCCGGATCGTGTCGCCCTCGCCGCGTTTGATCTGGCCGTCCAGCACGCGTCTCCCGGCGTCGCCGCCGAGATAAGTGGTCATCATGTTGTCGGCCAACTTGGTGAGCACCGCCATTTTGGTTGCGATGGCGAGATGGTTTTGGATACGCAGCAGCGCCGAAATCATGCTGTCGCTGAAACCTGAAGCACTGTCGGTGGACCAGGACCCGATCATGCCCTGACTGGTATTGCCGTTGAAGGGATGGACGAAAGCCATGTAATCGGTCACGCCCATGAGCCTGAGTTCATCGAAAACAGGAAATTCCGACGGGACCGCCGGGTCGAGCCGACGCCGCAGATGGTCGAGCTTGTTGCTGAGCAGATGGTAGTATGGGCTGGTTAGGAACCTGTCAGAATGAACGCCGTCCTGTTTGCGGAAGCCTTCCACCTCCATGCCTTGGCCGCGAATCCAGGTGAAACCAAGCGCGTCATAAAGCGGATGAAGCATCGAAAAGCTCAAATGCACCCGCTTCAGCGGCAGGCCGGCAGCAGCCAGCCGCTCGCAAAACCCCTTTACCAATGTTTCCAAGTCGTTGCCGGCCAAAGCCGATTGGGTCAGCCAATCGGCAACCTTGTCCATGAGAATGGTCGAAATTTCTGTTTGCGCTGTGCTCATGCTACCTCGAAACCCGTCGAAGACGAGCCTTCTCCTTTGATCCGCCACACCTCGAAGCAGGGAAGGAGCAGGCATAACTGCATCTATCTGCTGGCGCACATATGTGGCGAGGCTGCCGGCGGAGTGCAATCACGATCCTGACATCGGGCAAAAATTGCCCGGCTCAGACGCCGTCAGGCCTTTACCACCGTATCTCGACCCAGCCCGAGGCGGCCAAATACATTGCGTGTGTCGACGATCAGAAAGGCATATTGCGGAGAACCGATTTCGGCAAGCCGCCATCAGACAGGCACCTTCGCCTTCAGGCTTGCGGCAGCCATCGCATAGCCACCGGAGGCGCCATCGATGAAATGAACGTGATCGGGCTGTAGCGGCGAGATTACGAGGCATGTCATCAAGGCCGACTGCTGGCGGTGCAGGCCATAGCGGCAGATGCCCGCCTCTTCTGCCTGTTTCAGCCGGTTCTCGATCCGTTGCAACACATCCGCGTCAACATCGATGGTCATCTTCAAGCCGTCGTCGAACTTGCGGAAATCCGAATTACTGGCCACGTCGCGTTTGTAGACCTTCGGATCGAACTTGCCGATCGTCCAGCCAAACCTGTCGGCGACAGCCGTAAGCGTCATCAGGAAGATTACCCACAGCTTCGCCAACCACCGCCGCCCCGGCGGCGCCGCGGCGCGCGCCTCGACATCGAGGCCGGCGGGCAGCAAACTGTAGTCCGGCCCGTCCACCGGCACCGGGTGACCATCGCGTTCCTGCCTGCCGGCGAGGGCGATGATGTCGGAAGCCAGAAACTGAAAACCGCGCAAGTCGCGCGCCGGCCCTGGTACGGCTATGATCGAGACGATTTCGCCATGCCGGGCTTCGATCGGGTTCCAGCGACAGGAGAGGCCGGTCAGATCCGGCCGCGCGCCGGCCGGCGCAGGATCGATGCGGTAGCGCCCCGCTTTCATCTCGGCTTCCGCCCAACTGCCGCCGCCGCCGGCGAACATGGCATAGAAGGCCGCTTCGGAGGCCTGAAACCTCGCCACGCGGACGTCGAGGCCTTGCGCCCTTATATCCTTTATCGGCACGATTGCCGCACGCAAGGTCAGGTCCAGTTCGTCCGCCACCCATCTCTGGACAGCAGCCAGCGCGTTGCGGGCGAGTTCCAGCGCCGAGCCGGGGAACGCCACGAGCGCGCCGTCACCGCCGAAGACATAGGGAAGGTCTTGCCGACCCAGCGCATTGAGCAGCGCCGAAATGACGCTGGCGCCGGCCATATTGACGGTTTTATAGCGCCCGGCCTCGATCGCCTTGGTCGAGCCGACGATGTCGGCGGTGGCGATCGCCCAGCCATCGGGGAGAGGTCGATAGTTATCGATATCGGCAACGCTTTCGAACTTTGCGAAGACCGGCAAAGAAGCCACAAACGGGTCGGAAGCGGCAGCTATTTCCATGAGCATCAGATAGCACATTTCACTGCTTGAAGGTGAAGTCGATCGTGCTTCGAAATTGACTTGCCCTGGCTTTGCGATGATAGGGTCGCGCGATGCGAATTGCCTTCTATGCGCCGCTGAAGTCACCCAATCATCCCGTTGTCTCCGGCGACCGCCAGATGGCGCGGATGCTGGTCAAGGCGCTGGAGCATGGAGGGCATAGCGTCCAACTGGCATCCGAATTGCGTTTCTATCTACGCCAACCGGAGTCGAAAAGTTTCGATGCGCTCAAGATCGAGGCCCGAGAGGAAGCCACTCGGCTGACAAAGCTTTGGCACCGTGACGGCAAGCCCGACCTCTGGTTCTCCTATCATCCCTACTACAAGGCGCCCGACCTGATCGGACCCGAGCTGGCGTCGGCCTTTGCTGTCCCCTATGTGACAGCGGAAGCCTCCTATTCCAGGCGGCGCAACGCTGGTTTGTGGGCCGATAGCCAAGCGTTGGTGGTGCGAGCCATCGAACAGGCAGCGCTGAACATCTGCTTCACGCAAAGGGATCGCCAGGGACTGGCAGATGCCATTCCCGATGCCTCTCTAGGCATACTGTCGCCCTTCATCGACACATCGGCATTCCGGGAAAAGCCGGCACGGGGTTGCCCGACGCGCCTGGTTACAGTCGCCATGATGCGCCCGGGCGACAAAGTCGAAAGTTATCGCATGCTGGCGCAAGCGCTCGGTTCGATCGGCCATCTGCCCTGGACCATGTCGGTCGTCGGGGAGGGGCCTGCCCGTGACGAGGTCAAGGCGCAATTCGCCGGCTTGCCCGCAGAGCGTATCGAATGGCTCGGCGCGATCGAGCCGGCAGCCGTGCCGGATGTCCTTTACAGAGGGGGAATTTACGTCTGGCCCGGGTTCGGCGAGGCCTATGGTGTGGCCTATCTTGAAGCACAGGCCGCCGGCCTTCCGGTGGTGGCCCAGAACATCGCCGGCGTGCCGGAGGTCGTGCGGGATGGCCAGACCGGGTTTCTCACCCCGCCGGGCGATGTGGCGGCGTTCGCTTCCGCCATTGAAAGGCTTCTGGCCCGTAACGACGAAAGAACCCTCATGGCCGCGGAAGCCAGACGTTTCATCCTCGAAGAACGTTCCCTCGGTACTGCAGCGGCGCGGCTGGCCGAACTTCTCGAGAAGATCCCGGTCTCATGACATCTGATCCGATCTGGCAGCCCTTGGTGAAAGAGCTGGCGCGCCTGCGACGGACGGGCCGCAGGGCGGAGTTCTGGCTGCGCGACGACGACGCCGTGGATCCGACGCCGGCGCTTGATCGGCTGCTCGACCTGACCGGTGAATTCGCGGTTCCGGTCACGCTGGCCGTCATCCCGGCCCTGACTGATGGGAAACTTGTCGTCCGGCTTGACGAGGCGCCGCATGCCACGGTCGCCATCCATGGCTGGGCGCACCGAAATCATGCGCCCGAGGACCAGAAAAAGCAGGAGCTCGGC
Organism: Mesorhizobium sp. M8A.F.Ca.ET.181.01.1.1; assembly: GCF_004792025.1. Classification (NCBI taxonomy): domain Bacteria; kingdom Pseudomonadati; phylum Pseudomonadota; class Alphaproteobacteria; order Hyphomicrobiales; family Phyllobacteriaceae; genus Mesorhizobium; species Mesorhizobium sp. M8A.F.Ca.ET.181.01.1.1. Next base: position 142,145 of record NZ_SRTV01000001.1, read on the forward strand.
GCACATCGCCCACCCGAGGCGGTGCTCGATGATCTGGCCCGCGGGCTGTCGCGCGTAACCGGCCTGCACGGCGCACGTGCCGTTCCGATGCTGGTCCCGCCCTGGAACAGGATCGACGCCGGCGTGGTATCCGACCTTGGATCTATAGGATTTGCGGCATTGTCGGTCTTCGGCCCGCCGAAGCCCGCTCCCCTGGCGGTCATCAACAGCAATGTCGACATCATGGACTGGCATGGCACTCGCGGCTGCCGCGACCATGGCCTGTTGGTTCAGGCCATTATCGCGCAATTGCAGCAGGCATTCGACGGCGGCGAGCCGGTCGGCCTGCTCACGCACCATCTCGTCCATGATGAATCGGCATGGCTTTTCCTCGAACGGCTATTCGCGGTCACCGCACGGGCTGAATCCTGCGCCTGGCTTCCGATCAGCACATTGATCGAACGCAGCGATCCATCAGGACAGGGCTCTGGAGGAAAATAGCTCAGCGCTTTTTCTGCACTGGAAATTCGAGCGTTTGGCCGTCCCGCGCGGCAAACGCGCCGGCAAACCGGTCCTTGGCCAGTTTCTCCATCTCGTCCAGTTGCTCGTCGGTGCGTGCCGGATCGTGGTGAAATAGCGCGAGCCCCCGCGCGCCGGCCGCCTCACAGAGCTTGACGCCCTGTTGCCATGTCGAGTGGCCGTTACCGCGGCGGCGTTCCATTTCCTTCTCGGTGTAGGTGCAATCGTAAATGACGAGGTCGGCATCGTCGATGAGGCCGAGCACCGACTGATCGAGTTTGCCCGGCTCGTGCTCGGTGTCCGTGATCACCGCCACGATGCGGCCGCCCCACTCGACCCGGTAGCCTATGCAGCCGCCCGGATGGGCAAGGCTGCCGGTCCGAACCACGACCCCTTCGCGCGGCCGAAGCACGTCTCCGGACACGAAATCGCGGCAGTCGAGCTTTGCCTTGCAGACGTCCATTTTCACCGGAAACCACGGCGGCCGTATGAACTCATCGATCATCTGCCGGGTCGTCATGCGCCCGGCAAGATGCCCGGACCAAATGGTAAGCTTGACGCTCGGGTCAAAGATCGGCGCAAAAGCCGGCAGCCCGATGATGTGATCGTAGTGGCAATGGGTGAAAAGCAGGTCGAAATCGGTCATATCCGCCGCCTGAAACGCCCTGCCGGCAGGCCGCAGGCCAGAGCCCGCGTCGAACAGAAGCGTATGCTTGCCGCATCGCATCTCAATGCAGACTGTGTTGCCGCCATAGCGAGCGAATTCTGGCCCGGATACCGCAATGCTGCCGCGCACGCCCCAAAATCTGACCAGGAAAAAATCGTCGTCCATACTACTTTCGCCCATCGTAGCTCTAGGCGGTTCGTGCGTCGATCAGATCCGCGGTCGTATGGCTTAGCCGATCGGCAAGAACCCGCAATATCTCGATCGTCATTTCCGGGAACTCCCTCATAAGCCTCAGGAAATGATCCTTGCGGATTCTCAAGGCCTCCAGATCAGTTGCCGCTCTGACGGCGGCAGTGCGGGAGCTGTTGCACAATATGGCGATCTCGCCGACGATCGAATTTGGCAGCAGTTCGGCAACTTTTATCGGCCCGCTATCGGAATCGACCAGAATGTCCGCGCTGCCTGAAAGGATGACATAGGCGGCGTCCGCCTCGTCGCCCTGCCGGAAAAGAATCTGGCCGGCGCTGTATTTCACGCGATCGGATGTGAACGCGAGCAGCTTGAGCTTTGCCGGCTCAATGCCAGAGAACAAGGGAACGCGTTGCAGCATTCCGACTTCATCCTTGAGCAGCATTGTCGCAAACCTTCCTAAATTCGCGTCTGCCAGACTATGACAGAAGTTCCTTGAAGATACCGTTTCCTGCCAAAAGTGTCTCGTGTGTACCGTCTTCCACCAATTGACCCGAGTCAAAGACGATAACGCGATCGAACCCTGTGGCCATTGCCGGACTCGTCACGACCCAAACAATTGCCGGCGAATGGCCGTCGCGTCTGGCTTCCTCGAGCACGTTTCGCAGCACCTTTTCCTGAATGCGCTGGTCGAGCGCCGACAGCGGCCGGTTGAGAATGAGAAAATCGGGGCGCTTGAGCAGGGCGCGGGCAACATCGAGCTTCTGTCGCTGTCCACCGGTCAGCCGCCTGCCGCCGGCACCGACGTTGAAATCCAAGCCGACATTCAGAAGCTCGGCATAAAGCCCCAGCTCGTCAAGAATTTCGTAGACGATGGAGCGTATGCGGTCCGGCGCGTCGGGATGGTTGTTGCCCAGACGCCCGAACAGGACATTGTCCATGACGGTGGCCGCGGCGATATATTTGGCGGGGTCATACCGTTCGATCGCGTTTTGCAGCTCGGGCGGCAGGTTTTCATAGAACTGGTTGCGTGCGGCGACGATCTTGCGCATCAGCTCGTCGGTCAGCAGGCCGAAGCGGTGCCGGGGCTCGATATAGGCAAAGCTCAAAGTAATGATCATGGCGCGGTCGGCCTCCGAAACCGCCTCGTAGGAACGGTTCTTGAGCCGCTGCAGCAAGGTCTCGTAGGCGGGGATCTCCTCGGCGCTCATGAAGGCGAGCTGCTGAAAGAACTGGTGATCGGGCGGCAGGTCGGCAAACAGCTCGATCGCCTGTTCGGCGATCTCCATGCCCATTTCGTAGAGCGTGCGGTCGAGGCCGGCTTGCTTCAGCACGGAAGCGAAATAGGGATTGGCCGCCAGAGCCTTGTCGGCCAGTTCGGGGCCGGCGGCAGCGCCGAACAGCAGGTTCTGGCCGATCGTCGCTTCCGTGTTGTAAGCGCCCGGCTCGAAAGGAACCACCAGTTCGCGCAGCCCTTCCTGTTCGAGCCGGGTTCGCAGCGCTGCACGCAGTTCGACGATACGCCCGGCAAGCTTCGTGTGACGCGTTAGGTCGGCCGAAGAGCGCAAGCCAAGATCCAGAATGTCGCGCGACAGAAGAACCGCGTCGAGCACCCGGCGCACCGCTTCGAAGAGGTCGTGCGGGCCGGTAGCACCGGCGGAAGCATAGTCGATCCAGTCGCTGTGGATATCGAGATCCGGATTGCCCGACCGGCGCGCCTCGTCGATGTTCCAGCGCTGCTGGTCCGCCGCGGCGCCGTCATAAGTCACCGATGTCAGCGGTGCATGCTTCAACCCGTAGAGCAGGTTATCGCGCAGACTTGCCTGGAACAGGAAAACATCCGACGAGGCGTAGGACATGCGCCGGCCGGTCACTGCTTCGGGGAGCTCAAGCAGGTCATCGGCGCCCGAAGCGACCTTTCCGCTTTCCGGCCAGTTCAGCCGCGCGAAGGCTTCTGCCAGCGCCTCCGCTCCACCTGTCGGGGTGCTGACCAGCGCCACCGTCTCGGCCGGCTTGACCTGCATGGAGATCCGGTTGAGGAGCATTGCACCGCCATCGTCCGCCATTGACAGACCGACCGCCGACAACGGGTTTGTCATCGGACCGGGATTGTCGATCGTCAGTGCTCCGATCGTCGGCGCAATGATATCCTCGACGGTGAACTGTTCGACGACCTGCTGGTATTTGACCTGGACATCCTGCCGATCCTGATCCCAGTCGATCAGTTCCTTCATCGGTCCAGGCAGGTCCTTGTAGGCGCCGATCACGGCCACGAGTTGGCCGACGTCCAGCCGGCCCGCGATGACCAGATAGCCGCCGATCATGTAGAACAGGAAGGGCGTGAGCTGCGCCAGAAAATTGTTGAGGAACTTTACCATGAATTTCCATTGGTAAAGATCGAAGCGGATCTTGAAGATGAGCCCGAGCCGGGCAGCTATGTCGGCGCGCTCGTAGTTCGACGTATCGTGGACGTGAACAGCGCCGATGCCGTCGACGATTTCGCCAACCCGGCCCGAAAGCGCGCGTGCCGTCAACTGCCGTTGGCGCCCGAGCACGAGCAGCCGCCGTCGCATGCGCGGGATGAGCACGATCTGGATCACCACGATCACGATGGCTATCGCTCCGAGCCAGACGTTCTGGACCATGATGAACAGCATGGCCGTCAGCGCCTGGCCGCCGAGCAGCACCGGCTGCAGGAAGGCATCGCCGATGAAGCCGCCCAGCGGCTCCACCTCGTCCTTCACCATGGTCGCCACTTCGGCGGATTTCACCCGCTTGAAGTAAATCGGCGGAAAACGCAGCACACGATCGACCAGATCGAAGCGGATACGGCGCAACATGCGTTCGCCGAGGCGGCCCTTGTAGGTGTTGATGTAGAGTTTGAACAGGCCGTTGATGACGACCAGCAAGAGGAACACAATGCTCAGGGCAAGCAGCGTCGCCTTGCGGCCGAGCTGAAAGCCGGAGAACAACAGGACCTCGCCAATGAACGGCAGGTTATAGTGCAGCCTCATGAAGGGCAGGGTCGCGCCCGGTTGCTCGAACCCCTTGCCCTGGATCGGGCCGTTGACGATCAGCTTCGGCAGGTCGAAGGACATGAAATACGGGATCATCGAAAGCAAGACGATCAACAATATCCAGATCTGCTGCTTCCTGGTGTGCTTCCAGATGTAGCGGGCTAGGCTGGGTTCCATATGCGATCGTGGAGCCTTCAGTTGGAAGGGTGCTGGATGTAAAAGCACCTGCTGGCGAATGGCGTATCGGCAATTTCTTCGTCGCCAATGACAAGCTCCAAGCTGCAGTGCACGGAGGCAGTGCTGCGCTCAGCAAGATTGCGTTGTGTCGCCCGAAATCCCAACATACAAGGCGAATATGATGGATGTCACGCAACCGCGCAATGCCGGCATGGACTGGCACGAGCAAGCCTTCGACCTCACCCGAGGAATTGCGGCCTATGTCGATCGCCCTCTCGTGGCAGGGCTGGCGCGCGTCATCGCCAAGCACCCGAAGGCCGATATCGCCAACGCCTTCAACCACAAGCAGGTCGCCTGCAAGATGTGGGCGCTCGACGGGCTGTTCGAAAGCTGCGGCGGCCGGTTCGGGCGCATATGGGTTCTGGGTGGATGGTACGGCGTGTTGCCGGCGATGCTTTTCAACGACGCCCGTTTCGACATTGCGGCGATCGACAGCATCGACATCGATCCTGAAGTCGGGCCGGTCGCCCGGACCCTCAACCGGGAAGCCGGCGACCGCTTCCGGGCGCTGACGGAGGATATGTACGCACTCGACTATGCGGCCGGGCGGCCCGACCTGGTGGTCAACACGAGCTGCGAACACATAGCTGATCTGGGTGCTTGGCTTGCCCTGCTTCCGCGAGGCACGAACGTACTGCTGCAATCCAACGATTATTTCAGCGAGCCGACGCATATCAACTGCGTGGCTTCACTGGCAGCCTTCGAAGCAATGGCGGCGCTACGGGAGGTGCGGTTCTCCGGTGAACTGCCGACGAAAAAGTATACGCGCTTCATGCTGATTGGAACTGTTTGACGCGCTTTGCGCGAATCCAACCCAGGCGCGGCCCGCGTCAGGATTTCGGCGACCAGGTTCGATACCGCTGACGCAGAATCTGCGCCGAGCGATGCGCGCCTTCCAGATCGAGACGGTGCGCGGCTGGCGTCGGCGCCCCAAACGCCTGTTCGATCGCTTGCGCCAGACCTTCAGGCGTCAGGTCCTTTTCGGTCAACACCGTTGCCAGACCGAGTTCTTCGAGCATCAGGGCGCGAACCGTCTGTTCGGTTTCCCCGCCGGCCGCAAATGGAACAAGCAGCGAGCGACAACCCGCGCGCAGCACATCGCAGACCGTGTTGTAACCCGCCTGCGAGACCGACAGGCGGGCGCCGGTCAGCAGGCTGGCGAAATCCTCTCGGAACCGGAAGATGGACAGACCAGGCGTGGCATCGCGTGCGATCGTGTCAAACTCGGCTTTCGGCAGGTTTGGGCCGGTGATCAAACACCATTTCCAACCGTTTTTGGCGTTCCGCGCCGCTGCGATGGTGGAGTGAACAAGGCTCTTTCCGGCAGCCCCGCCGCCAACCGACACCAGAATGTCGAAGCGCTCGGAGGCCGCGGGCGATGGCGGCGCCGCGACGAGCCCTGTGTAGGTGACCTCAGCCCTGATCGCGCCGGCCAGTGGAAATGTCTTGTCGATGGTCGCGAAAGCCGGGTCGCCGTGGACCATGACCAGGTCGAAATGCCTGTTGATGAGATCGACTGTTTCCTCGTTTCGGCCCGGCTTGACGCGCTCCTGGAGGATATCACGGACGGACGTCGCCAGCAGCGGTCTGGGCGACGTCGCGGCGATGGCCTCGATCAACGGTAACAATTCGAAACGCATCTGCCGGCGTCCAAACGGAAACGCCTCGACAATGACGATATCAGGCCTGCAATCCCGGAATGCCCGCAGCAGCATCTCTGAACGCCGTTTCTTGAAAGCATCGTCGATGGGGATGCCCTGCAAGTCGACAAGCCCGGAAAATCCCTCATCACCGGAGGTGACAGGTGGCAGGGTTACGGACTTTACCCCCGGTCCCGGAAACCCGGAGACCGGCGCTCCGCCGGTCACGACGGTTACCTCAAACCCGTCATCGACCAGAGCCGCCGCGACGCGGCTGGTGCGTGCGAGATGGCCGATACCGAGCAGGTGCTGGACATAGAGGAACGCACGCAGCTGCTTCAACCGGCGGCCCGCCACTCGCGCTCGAACAGTTCCTTGAGCTGTCCAATGCTCGCCATATGATCGAAATTGCCGCGCACGCGCGCCTCCGCGGCGTCACCGAGGCGAGCGCGCAGCACGGGATCACGGATCAGGCGCTCCAGCGCCTGTGCCAGGGCAATCGGGTTTTCTGTCGGAACCAGCAGCCCGGTTTCATCCGACGACAAGAGCTCCGGAACGCCGGAAATATCGGTGGACACGCAGGCAAGCCGCTGGCTGGCCGCCTCCACCAGAACATTAGGCAGACCGTCCCGGTCGCCATCCGCGGTGATCCTGCAGGCCAGGGCAAAGATGTCGGCGCGGCGGTAGTGCTCAAGCACCTCCTTCTGCGCCAGCGCACCTTTCCAGGAGATGCGACCATCCAGTCCGAGCCTTTTCGCCAGCGCCTTGAGCCGTTCCAGTTCCTCGCCGCCGCCGATATGCTCGAAACGCCAGTCCAGATCGCCAGGCAACAGGGCAAGGGCTCCCAGCAAGGTGTCGTAACCTTTCTTTGCGACGGCGCGCCCGACACTCAGAATGATGACCGGTCCGCTCTGGGCCGAGCCGTCATGTTGCTTTCGCGCCGCACTGAAACTGCCGAAGCGGTCAAGGTCGAGCCCATGATAGCTCAAATGCACGGACGAGTTGCCATTGGCGAGTTTTTTCAGGTGGTCGAAGCCGGTTTTCGTGCAAGTGACTGTCCAACGCGCCGAGGAAAGCTTGCCGGCCAGATCCCAGTCCGCCGAAGTCCAGATATCCTTGGCATGGGCCGAGCAGCTCCACGGCTGGCCACGAAGCTGGCTGGCATAGCGTGTCACCGATGCCGGCGTGTGCACGAAATGGGCATGCAACCACCCCGCGTCTTGCGGCCATTCGGCCGCCAGCACGAGCGCTTGCCCGAAGCGGCGTGCGCGATTGCGCGTAAAGTCGCGGGGGATATCGGCGGCCAGCGATCGGAGCGCGCGCCAGAAACCCGGCCGCGGCAAACAAGCAAACAGCGAGCGAAGCACGCGCAGCGGCTCGTCGTGCAGATATTCCGGCAGGTAGTGGACGGGCGCTTTGATCTCGTCATGCACGGGGTGGCGTTTTGCGTCGGTGGGCCGCCTGAGTGCGACGAGTATCAAGTCGAACCCCGCGCGTTCGAGGCCGAGCAGTTCCTGCGCGATAAAAGTTTCCGACAGCCGTGGATAGCCCTTCAGAACCACGACGATCTTGCGATGTTGCAAGTCAGATGGTTCCTTCAATAACCGAAAGGTGATGGCCGGCCCGCCGGTCCAGCAGTTCCGCGACAATCTCGGAAATATGCGGCAGCCCTTCCAGCGTCAGATGCGGATTACTCTGTGAGGGGCGGGACCGGTCCGGCAGCGCCACCAGTGCATCGGCAAACCGCTGGGAGTCCTTGGCTTCCTCCGGCAAAAGCATCTCGATGAGGCCGAGTTCGGATGCGCGCCGAGCGCGGATCAGCTGTTCCTGGCGGGGCTCTATGCGCGGCACGATGAGCGCCGGCTTATCGAAAGACAGTATCTCGCAATAGGTGTTGTAACCACCCATCGCCACTACCGCCTTGGCGCCGGCAATCAGGTCTTCCATGCGATTGTCGAACTCGATGATCTTGATGTAGGGGATCTTGGACCCCTTCCTGAGCAGCTTGTTGCGCTTGCGCGCCGGCATGTAAGGCCCGAGCACGATCAGCGCCCTGTGCTGCAACTGCGGATCCTGATGATAGGCATCGATGACGTCGTGGATCAATTCGGCACCGTCGCCGCCGCCACCGGTGGTAACGAGGATATAGTCGCCCTCGGGCCTGTGGCCAGGCAACTCGTTCCGCTGCAGGCTCCGTTGCAGGAAGCCGACGAACCTCATCTTTGCCCTGACAGCCGGCGGCACATCCAAGCCGGTCAACGGATCGTAGAAATCCGGCGGGCCATAGGCCCAGACCTTGTCGTAGAACAGGCCTATCTTGCGCATCACATCCCTGCGCGCCCACTCTGCCTCGAGCAGGTGCGGCGCATCCATCACCTCGCGCAGGCCAAGCACCAGCGTGGTGCCCCGCGTCTTGAGGTAGGACAGCGTATCCTCAATCTCACCGCGCAGGCCGAGCGGTTCCTTGTCGACGATGAAGATATCCGGCCGGAAGGTCTCGGCCGTATGGCGGATGATCGACTGGCGCATCCTGAGCGTCTCATGCAGATCGATATCCTTTTCCAGCGAGGTGTATTCGCCGTTGCGCAACTTGATGACGCTGGGGATCTTCACGAAGTCGACACGGGCCCGGTAGTCGAAGGCGCCAGCGATGGTCGCACCCGAAATGATAAGCACCTGAAGTCCGCGGAAATCCTCGACCAGCGAATGCGCGATAGTCCGGCAGCGCTGCAAGTGGCCGAGCCCGAACGTGTCGTGGCTGTACATGAGAATTCGAGCGTTTTCTGCGTGCTGGGTCATTGTTGAACGTCTCTTAGAATTCTCGCCTTGAGGACCGTGAGCGGCGCGCCGGCTTCGAAAGCATCCTGGTTCTGAAAAATGAGGCCGCCATTTTCGATCTGTATTGCTTCCGTGGTGTGCCTGTCAGGCAGGCTTTCCGATTGCCTGAGTCCGAAACTTGATGGATTGACGAATATCGCCTCGGCGGGAGCGGGCCGAGACGCCCTGTTGGTGTCTGGATCGAAGGGGAACGTGGTATCCAAAAGATCGGCAGAAATCATCCCTCTTGATTCCAAAAAGTTCCGGTGTCTCCGAACTCCATTGATTTCGGAGCGGTGAAGGCGAATTATCCTGCCCATATAGCCAATTGATCGGTCGCCGGAAGTCGCACGGCCCATTTTGTTGTAGAACTCATTTCGCGCGCCATTGCTCTCGGTCTTGGGGACCAAAGGTGCTGCCCATCAATCTCTTGACGGGCGGTCTGATTGTCATTCATCGACCAGAACTGAGCCATTTGTCGCCTAGGCTAGCTGGAATTTCAGCAAGAATCGAGTGGATGCCGTCGCTCACAACGCAGCGCCCGCGGGAGGGCGTGTGCAAGACCAGGTGCTTGTGGATCGCCATGGCCTCCAATTCTCTCTTGGGCTGGCAGTTCGATGACCCGGCGCCGGCTGCCTTCGAGGACTGGGTCCGTGATCCGCGCGTCTATGCGAACTTGGGCGCGAGGTGGGCGGCTGGCGTTGCGCCATAAACAAAAAATGCAGCTGGATCAAAGGCTTGGATGTTCTGGAAACAATCGGCTGGGCATCATTCGAGTTTCGCGGTCCGCCTATGCCTGCCACTTTTAGGCTGTCGCGGAACCATACGGAGCGGCACGGAAAGATTTCCGATTTTGGCTCACGAAAACCTCAGTAAAATCAACATTCCGGATACATATACCGGCCCCAAGGCTGCCGGCTTTTTGCGCCAAGCACCGTCAACAGCGGTCCGATCAGGCCGTCTCGCGCACGAAATGGGTCGGCGAAACGGCATTCATGGGTAGACGGACCGGAACAAAATCAACGCCGCGTACCGCGCTGGGAATCTCATCCGACATCGGTTCGCGTCCAACCGGTCGTCGCGCCGGATCGGCGACGGGAACCGCCGAAAGCAGTTTGCGCGTATAAGGGTGTTGAGGATTGCCGAAGACCGATCGGCGGTCGCCGATCTCGACGATCTCGCCCAGGTACATGACGGCAACGCGATGCGCGATGCGCTCGACCACGGCCATGTCATGGCTGATGAACAGGATGGCGATGCCCATCTCGCGCTGCAGGTCCATCAACAGGTTGATGACCTGAGCCTGGATCGTGACGTCGAGCGAGGCGACCGCCTCATCGGCGATGAGGAGGCGGGGATCGAGCGCCAAAGCCCTGGCGATGCAGATGCGCTGCCGTTGACCGCCCGAGAAGGCATGAGGGTAGCGTTCGAGATGTTCCGGCGGCAGATGCACTTTTGCCAGCAGGGCCGCCGCCCGATTCCGCAGCTCACCGCCGCGCGCTATGCGGTGGACGCGCATCGGGTCGGTCAGGGCCTGCCCGATCGTCATTCGCGGATTGAGCGAGGAGAACGGGTCCTGGAAGACCATCTGCACCTCGCGCCGGAAGCCCGCAAGGGTTGCCCGCCCAGCGCCGATCATCTGCATGCCGTCGTAGCGAATGGTGCCGGACAAGGGCTTGTCCAACTGCATGATGCTGCGCGCCACGGTCGACTTGCCGCAGCCCGATTCGCCCACCAACGCCAGGGTCTCACCGGGGAAGATATCGAAGGAAACGCCCTCCACCGCATGGACCCGGCCGGCTATGCCGCCGAAGATACCGCCCCGCAGGTCGAAACGCGTAACAAGCTCGCGGACCTCGACCAGCGGCTTTCTGTCCGTTGCGAGCGGTGCGACGCTCATGCCGAAACCTCCGGCTGCGAGACTTCGGCATTGTATATGACGAGCGGGAATTTCTCGGGCCCATCCTTGTCGGCCATGCTGCCCAGCCTCGGCACCGCCGAGATCAGCGCGCGCGTATAGCGGTGTCGGGGATCCACGAGAATCTGGTTCACCGAGCCCGATTCGACGATCTCGCCCTTCAGCATGACACAGACGCGATCGGCGATTTCCGCGACCACACCCATGTCATGGGTGATGAAAAGAACAGACATGCCGATCTCGCGCTGCAGTGCGCGGACAAGATCCAGAATCTGCGCCTGGATGGTGACATCGAGCGCGGTGGTCGGCTCATCGAGGATCATCAAGGAGGGGCGGCACGCCAGTGCAATGGCGATCATGACGCGCTGGCGCATGCCGCCGGACAACTGGTGCGGATATTGGTCGAGCCTGAGGGCGGCGTCGGGCACGCGCACGAGCTTGAGCACGTTCAGCGCGATGTCGCGCGCCTTGCGCGGCGACTTGCCCTGGTGTCTCGTGATCACCTCCGCAATCTGGTCGCCGACGGTGAACACCGGATTGAGGCTCGACATCGGGTCCTGGAATACGATCGAGAACTCAAAGCCGCGGAGCCCCTCCATGCGCTTTTCGGAAAGCCTTGTCAGGTCGGCTACGCCGCCGTCCTTGAGCCTCATCAGGATGCGGCCGCCCGTGATCCTGGCGCCATCGTATTCGGTCAGGCGCATTACGGTCATGGCGGTGACCGATTTGCCCGAACCTGACTCGCCCACCAATGCCACCGTCTCGCCACGCTTGATCTGGAACGATACGCCCTGAACAGCCGGCACCACCTTTGTCCCCCTTGCCCCGAAGCAGACTTCAAGGTCCTCGACCGAGAGGATCACATCGTCGGGAAGGCTCGCTGTGGCGGCGGACTTGACGGTCAAAAAGGCACTCCAGGCGCAATGGTCGCGACACTCGGTATCGAACGCAGCGAGCATGTGGGCTGTCAATAGGGCCCATCACCCGGTCGCCTGGAAGCCATGCCTTGGAATGGCCCGGAATGCCTCGCCAGACGGCATCGGCCCTGCGATTGTCAGGCTTCCCGGCGCTCCACCCGAAGTTATGCAATCTCTGCATCGCTCTGTCGGATTTCGCATTAACTCGCCAATGGACCCTCGATCCGCTCAGCGCATGGTCAGTGTCGGATCAACCAGGGTGCGTCCGCGCGCCTGCTCGGCGGTTCGCGAGAGATATTTCCACAGCGCTTCGCCGTCCCGGCTGCGCGAGCCCACACGGCGGAAAATCCTGATCTCGATCTCCAGGGACAGCTGTTGTCCGCCAATCTGGATGAGTTCGCCCTGGGCGATCGATTTGTGAACGCAGATCTGCGGCAGCCAGACCACGCCTTGCCCGGCGATCGCCATCTGCTTCAGGCCTTCGGCAAGCGAGGACTGGTAGACGATGCTGAGATTGAGAGGACGCCGCCAGCGCGACTGGATGAGCGAGATCAGCTTGCCGAGATAGCCGTCGCTCCAGGAATAGGCGAGGTAGGGAATCCTGGTGCCTTCCGGCACATCGACATCGAAGAGCGGCGCTCCCGTCTGGTCGACACCAGACACCAGAACGAGGCGATCCCTGCCGATTTGAAGCGATTCGAAGGGTCCGCCCTCGAGGACCGGCGGACCGTCAGGGTGATCGTAGGTGATGGCGAAGTCGCATTTGCCGGACGAGAGGTGCTCAACGCATTCCAGGAAGTCGCCCGTGTGCATGCTGCTGCGGACCGGCGCATTTGGCATTTCGGGATGGCTGATCCACTTGGGAAAAAAATAGATGGCCAGCGTATGAAGCGCGGCGAAAGTGAGAAGCCGTGAGCTGGCGCCAGCGGCGTTGCGGCAGTCCGTGCGCAGGCGGTACATGTCGCGAAGCATTTCCTGGCAGCGCGGAACGAAAATGGCGCCCGCGCTGGTGAGGTGCACCGGATATGTGCTGCGGTCGATAAGTTCGGCGCCGACCCAAGCCTCCAGCGCCTTGATGCGCCGGCTGAAGGCCGGCTGCGAGATATTTCGGGACGCCGCGGCGGTCGAGAAATTCCGCGTCGCTGCGATCTCGAGGAAGTCTTCAAACCACGCCAGCTCCACAGTCGACCTCATGCATTATTCGCATAACCGATCCTATCTACGCATTGGACAGTGGCGCAAGCCTGCTCCTAGCTTTCGCACGCAACGATAAAAAGACCTCGAGTCAATTGTGGGAACATATTCATGAAAATGAAACGTGCCTTGGCATTAGCCTTCTGCATGGGCATAGGCGCTTTTGCGTCGCCCGCCGTTGCAGAAACCAAGAATCCCGGAACGTTTGTGTTTCTTTGGACTGACGATGTTCAGTCGTTCGATCCGGCCTACATTGCAAACACGCCGAGCTCCTACGGCGTGCTCAACGTCTACAGCCGCCTGTTGAACTACAACGGCTCCCAGATTTCCGAATTCGTGCCTTCATTGTCCTCGCAAGTGCCGAGCCTCGAAAACGGCCTGATCAAGCAGAACGCGGACGGTTCGGTCAGCTACACCTTCCCGATCCGGAAGGGCGTCCACGCCCACAAGGTCGGCGTCAAGGGCGACGACGGCAAGATCACCTGGCAGTACTATGACGGGCTGACTGACGAGCAGAAGGCCAAGATCGAGCCCGGCTATGGCGAGATCACGGCCGAAGACGTGCGTTACTCGCTGCTGCGCGCCATCCTGATGGGCCAGTCATGGATGTCCAACGCCATCACCGAGGTGGTGACGGCGAGCAAATACACCGACGTCGCCAAATGGGTCGAAGCCGAAGGCAAGGTATCGGACATCAAGGATGCCAGCCCCGAAGCGCTACGCAAGGTCTATGACGAACTCGCGTCGCAGATCACCGTCGAGGGCGACAATGTCACGCTGAAGCTGCCAAAATCCTTCCCCGCCACGCTTGGCGTTCTGGCGCTGCCGTTCGGTGCTTCGATCGTCGACAAGGAATGGGTCGCCTCGGTCGGCGGGTGGGATGGCAACGGGGACAACTGGAAGAAGTACTACCGTCCCGAACTCGGCGACGATCCGCTGTTCGCCCAGGAGAACGGGACCGGTCCGTTCATGCTCGACGAATGGGATCGCACCGATCGCCGCATCACGCTGAAGCGTTTCGACAATTACTTCATGGGCAAGGCCTCGCTCGAGCGCGTGGTCATGCGCACGGTTCCGGAATGGACCACGCGTCGCCTGCAGTTGCTGTCCGGCGATGCCGACTTCGTGACGACGCCCGTCGAGTTCCTGGACGAGCTCGCCAAGACGGATGGTGTCAAGGTCATCGACGGCCTGCCCAAGGTGTTCAGCCGTGGCCTCTATTTCGCGTGGCCGCTGGATGATGCCGACAACCCCGCCATCGGCAGCGGCAAGCTGGACGGCAACGGCATCCCGCCGGACTTCTTCTCCGACATCGATGTCCGCCAGGGCTTCAACTACGCCCAAAATTACGATGCGCTGATAAAGCAAGCCCTGCTCGGCAAGACCGTGCAGGCGCGCGGCCCGACCGTGCGCGGCATCATGGGCTACCGCGCCGACTCGCCGATCTACAGTTACGATCCGAAAAAGGCCGCGGAGCACTTCAAGAAGGCCTTCGGCGGCAAACTGTGGGATACCGGCTTCACCTTCACGGCCTATGTGCAGGAAGGAACGCCGCAAGGCACGGCGGCACTTTCCGCGCTCCAGCAGGGACTGCAGCGGATCAATCCGAAGTTCAAGATGAAGATCCAGTCGCTGCCCTGGGCCTCGATCTCGGACAAGCTCAACAACCGTGAAAAGCCTGCCTCGCCGCTCACCTACATGGGCTGGGGACCGGACTATTCCGACCCGGGTGGTCCGCTGGGTGCCGCGACCTACTATCTGTCCCCGACCGGTCTTGTCGGCGGCATGCTCGGCCAGGGCTACCGCGACCTGATGGCGGAGAAGTTCAAGCCGCTTCTCGACCAGGCCTGGGCCTCGAGCGATCCCGCCGTGCGCGAGCCGATCTATGCCAAGCTGCAGGACATGTCCTACGACTATGCCACCACGCAGTTCCTCTGGGAGGACTTCGGGTACATCGTCACCCGCGGCAACATCGACGGCTACGTGCACAACATGATCCTCTACGGCGCCTGGGATTTCTATCCCGTCACCAAGAAGGCCGATTAAAGAGCTTCGGGTTTCACCGGGCGCCATCGTCGCCCGGTGAAACGGCTATTCCTCATGGTGCGGATGCTGATGTGCTGAACTACGCTTTGCGGCGGCTCCTGATGTTGCCCGTCGTTCTCTTCGCCCTGTCGCTGATGCTTTTCGCGCTGCAGATGTCGCTGTCGCCGACACAGCGCCTGGCGGCGTACGCGCCGTCCCCGGACTTCCTCAAGGGCGGCCAGGACAGCATTCGCAGGATGATCGAGCAGTATGGGCTGAACGATCCCTTCTACATTCAATACGGACGCTGGATCGGCAACATCCTGACGGGCAATCTGGGCTGGTCCGAGACCGCGCGCCAGCCTGTTGCCCACGCGCTGGCCTCCCTGCTGCCCGCGACGTTGGAACTGGTCCTGCTGGCGTTCATTCCCGGCTTTCTGCTCGCCATCTACCTGGGCTCGCGGGCCGGCATCCATCTCAACCGTTGGCCGGACCATGTGATCCGCATCTTCACCATCCTGGGCTGGTCATTCCCGGTCTATGTCTTCGGACTGCTGATGCTGCTGATCTTCTACTCCGCGCTCGACTGGTTCCCGCCCGGGCGCCTCAGCCAGTGGGCCCAGGCCGCCGTCACCTCGCCCGGCTTCACCCGCTACACCGGCGCGAACACGATCGACGCGCTGCTCAACGGCAATCTGGCCATTTTCTGGGATACGCTCAGGCATCTCGCTGCCCCCGTCATCACCCTGACCTACGTCAATCTTGCCAACATGACGCGTGTCATGCGCACGTCGATGCTGGAAACGCTGCGCCAGGACTATGTCCGCACGGCACGCGCGAAGGGCATGTCCCGGCGCGTGGTGGAACTGCATCATGCCAGGCGCAACGCGTTGCTTCCGGTCACGACGATCGCCGGAATGGAGCTGGCCGCCATGATGGGTGGCGTCGTCATCACCGAAACCATCTTCGACTATGCCGGCCTCGGCCAGTTCGCGGCCAAGACTGCCGCCAATCTGGATTTTCCGGCGGTGCTGGGCTTCGGCCTCTACTTCGCGGTCGTTCTCGTGGTGCTGAACCTGGCCGTCGACCTGATCTATCCGCTGCTCGATCCGAGGGTGAAGAGGCGATGAGAGCCCTTGGCTATCTGAAGCGTAACCCGATCTCGCTGGTTGGCGTGCTGCTGTTGCTGGCATTCGTGCTGATCGCGATTTTCGCGCCTGTGCTCGCACCGCCGCAGGAATTCCAGATGTCGGTCTACGACACGCCGAGAGCGGGCTTCCTGGCAACGCCGCAACCGCCGTCGCCCGAGGCGATCTTCGGAACCACCGAAGGCCAGTACGACATCTACTACGCCGTGATCTGGGGCACCCGCACGGCCTTCAAGATCGGCCTCGGCGTCGTCGCCATCTCCGTGCTGATCGGCACGATCATCGGATCTCTCGCGGCCTTTTACGGCGGCATCGTGGATGAAGTGCTGATGCGTATCGTCGACGTCTTCATGGCGGTTCCCTTCCTCATCGCCGCCATGGTGCTGACTGCCCTGCTCGGCAAGGGGCTCGGGCCGATAACCGTCGCGCTGACGACGTTCGGATGGATGGGTTATGCGCGTGTGGTGCGCAGTGAAATCCTGCGGATCCGCGAGATGGATTTCGTCAATGCGGCGAGAAGCTACGGCGCCGGCGATTTCCGGCTGATCGTGTTCCACATCCTGCCCAACGCGTTCTTCCCCGTGCTGGTTCTGGCTACCATGGCCACGGGTTCGATGGTGCTCACCGCGTCCGCCCTGAGCTTCCTCGGAGTGGGCACGGAGGAAGGCTACGCCGACTGGGGGCAGTTCATCGCCTATGCGCGCAACTGGATCGTCGGCCAGCCCGGCAACCCGTTCCAGTACTGGTACACGCTTGCCTTCCCGGGAGCCGCGATCTTCCTGTTCGTGCTGGCGTGGAACCTCGTCGGCGACGCTTTGCGCGACATTCTCGATCCCCGCCATACAAATTGAAATCAGGGAGTATCCTCGTGTCTTCGCTTTCCCCCCACGCCATCGAGCTTCTTGAAGACCTTATCCGCCACGAGGTGGAGGACAAGGCGATCCCGTCGATCTCCTATGCCCTGATCGACCGGGACGGCCTCATGGCGCACGGCCACATACAGCGGCACGATCGCCATTTCGACATGAAGGACGACACCTGTTTCCGCATCGGCTCGATCACAAAGACCTTCACGTCGGTTGCCATCATGCAACTCGTGGAGAAGGGGCTGGTCGACCTTGATGTCGATGTCTCGGAGTATCTGCCCGGTTTTCACCCGGTCAATCCGTTCGCCGGGCGTGAAAGCGGACCCCACGGCTCGCAGATCAGCCTGGCCAAGCTCATGAGCCACACCGCCGGGATCGTGCGCGAACCCAAGAGCGGACACTATCTGGATTCACACAAGCCGCCGCTGGCCGACACCGTCGCCGAGCTTGCCACATCCACGCTGAAGCAGGATCCCAGCGCCGGCATCATGCATTATTCCAATGCCGGCATCGCCGTGGTCGGCATGGTGATCGAGCGGGTGACGCGAAAGAGCTACGCCGACTACATCACCGAGAACATTCTGAGGCCGCTGGGCATGAACGACACGTCGTCAGGCATGGCCCCCGGCATCCGCGAAAGGCTGGCGCCGGCCGACATGTGGACGTTGGACGGGGATAGCCCCGCGCCGGTGTTCAACCTGGGCGGATCGCCCGCCGGCAACATATTCTCCACCACTTCCGATATGGCCAACTATACGCGGTGCCTGCTGCGGGGCGGCTTCGCGCCCAACGGCGATGCCATCGTCAGCCCCGCATCGCTGCGCAAGATGTGGACCCCGATCGGCAAGCGCCCCGAAGGCCACAACAAGGACCTCAACGGGTATGGGCTGTGCTTCGGCGTCGGCGACATGGACGGGTGGACCTCCGTCGGCCATGGCGGCGCGGTTTATGGCTATGCGTCGCAGATGATGCTCCTGCCGAGGGCCGGCTTCGGCGTCCTGATCTTCGCCACGCTTGATTTCGCCAATCAGATAGCCTCCCGGCTGGCGGGCGACGGCTTGCGCATCGCCCTCGCAGATTGCGGCATGGGACGCATGCCGCTTCGCGGCCAGGCCCCGCCGCCCATCACCGAAGACCAGTTCGCAAGCCTGCCCGGCCTCTATCGTCACGAGGCGGGCGGCGAGGTCGTCGAGGTGAAGAACAAGGACGGCAAGCTCTACCTGATGGGGGAGGGCGTGCCGCTGCAGATCCGCCCGGTCTCGGGCAATGACTTCGTCATCGACGGACGCATCTACGGTCGCGGCGCCGACTATGCGCACATGAATCTCTCCTTCTCGAAGGCCAACCAGCTAGACTGGAAAGGGGCGACCTGGTCACGTGTCGATAGTCTGCCGGTCGAGAAGGTGCCGCCGGAGATCGCGCCGCACCTGGGCGAATACGGGCCGGACTTCAACATCACCTATCTGACCTACAGCCATGGCCAGCTGAAATGCCTGATCGAGTATTTCTGCACCCATAGCTGCGAGCCGGTGGATGCCGGCCGGTTCCGCATGCACGGGCTGCTCTACGAGGAGGAGATTCTCGAGCTGGGTGCCATCGACGACAATGGACGCCGCGGCATCCGCGTCGGCCCCATGTTTCTGGAGCGCCGGCAGGCCGAAATGGCGGCCTAAGACGCCCGGGCAGCCATCGCCGCGCGGGCCGCGTCAACCGCACGGGCCCGGACGCCATTCAAGCCGCGTGCGCGGCGACTTTCTCTGAAATCGAAAGGCAAGCACATGAAAGTCTTTATCAGCGCCGACATCGAAGGCACGGCCGGCATCACCAATTGGGACGAGGCGCGCAAGGGCAATCCCGACTATGCCGAGTTCCGGGAATACATGACCGACGAACTGGTCGCGGCCTGCGAAGGCGCCAAGGCGGCGGGCGCGACCGAAATCGTCGTCAAGGATGCCCATTCGACGGCGCGCAACCTGATCCTTTCCAAGCTTCCGGCTTATGTCCGCATCGTGCGCGGCTGGAGCGGCCATCCGGATGCGATGATGTTCGGCATCGATGACACCTTCGATGCCGCTCTCTATACCGGCTACCACAACAAGGCCGGCACCGACACGAATCCGCTGGCACACACGCTGACCGGCACCGTGTCCAGGATGCTGATCAATGGGGAGGTGGCATCCGAATATACGCTGAACGCGCACTGCGCTGCCCGTTACGGCGTGCCATCGGTCTTTCTGTCTGGCGATGCCGGCATGTGCGGAGAGGCGAAGGCACTGGTGCCCGAGATCGCAACCGTTGCAACCAGCGAGGGGTTCGGGCCGGCGACGTCGTCGCTCTCGCCGCAAGGCTCGGTCAAGGCCATACGCGAGACCGTGGAGGCCTCGCTTTCGCGCGATTTGTCGAAATGCCTGCCGAAGCTGGCCGACAGGTTCGAACTCATCGTGGAATATACCACCCCGATCGAAGCCTATAGGGGAAGCTGGTATCCGGGCATGGAGCATCCCGCCCCGCGCACGCTTCGTTTCGAGGCGGACAATTTCTTCGACATTCAGCGCGCGATACGGTTTGTCGTCTGACCATTGAGCGGAATAGGCGCGGCCCGTCCGATCCGTGCGGGCCGTCCCCGGCAAGTACTTGCCCCGATAGAGCCGTCGCAACCGCGCTGCGACCGTTCTGCGTCGGTGGGTTAGTCAGAAATAGGTCTTCAGCGCGCCGACGATGTCATAATCGTCGTTGACCAGAAACAGAATCTGCCATTTGTCGAAGGTTGTGCAGGGATGCGATACGCCGAGCCCGATACGATCCCCGACCTTGACCGAAACCGTCTCCGGGACGCGCATGTAGGCGTGCTGGTCGTTGCTGGCGAAAATCGCACAGCCCGTCAGCGTTTCGGGCAAACCGTCGTCGCGCGAGACAAGCAGCGGTACCGGCAGTCCGGAGTCGGTTCCAAAGTCTCGCTTGCCGGCGGTCAGGATCGCCAGCCCGGGTTCCGGGCAGGATTGCACATGGGTCCAGACCTCCAGCGCGTTGATCAGCCCTTCGTTCTCGCCCGTCGCGGCAAGGATGCGCTTCTGCTCTGCCTGATAGACACCGCTGTCATGGCTGACATAGCAGCCGCTGCGCGTCATCACCTGCGCGCCGCTGCCGGAGAGGCGATCGAGCACGATGTCGTAGAACGACGAACCGCCGGCCGTCACGATCGGTGGCGCGCGCTCGAACAGGTTCTCGCCGGCGCATGCTTCGTAGAGCGCGCCGATCTCGTCGACGAAATCCGCGACCGCCTTTGCCGGGCCACCGTCCTTCGGCTTGATCAATCCCTCGAAAGCCTCGACGCCGCAGAGCCGCAGTTGCGGCGCCGCATGCGCGGCACGCGCGACCTCAAGCGCCGCGTCGTTGTCGCGGCAACCGGTCCGGCCGCCCGGATAGCCGCGCTCGACCAGCACCTGGATCGGCCGCGACTCCGGTCCGGAGCGGCCGACCGCCTCGCTCGCCAGGCGCACGGCGTCGAGGCTATCGATCAGCATGTAGAAGTCGAGGCCGGGCGAAGCGTTCAGCTCGGCGACCAGGGCGTCCAGTTCCAGCCGTCCGACAAGCTGGTTGGCGAGCACGATGCGATCGATGCCGAACCGACGGCAAACCTTCATCTGGTGCAGCGTGGCGACGGTCACGCCCCAGGCGCCGTCGCGCAATTGCCTCTGCATGATCTGAGGGCACATCGTCGTCTTGACATGCGGCGCGATGACCGCGTTGCGCTTGGCGAGGAAACGCTGCATCCATCGCGAATTGTGGTCGAGCGCGGACTCCCTGATGACCGCTGCTGGCAGCGGCACATCTCCGCGCAGGACGTTCCAGCCCAGCGAACCGACATCATGAAGACGGACCGCAACGCCTGGCGGAATGGCCTTGGTGGTTTCGTCCAGCACCAGATCGTCGAGCGGGTGAAGATGCATGTGAATTTCCGATTCTGTGCCACCCGCCGGATGCCGCGTGAACGCGGTCTGGCGCAGCTCTTACATGGTCCAGGTGCTTGCGGAAATCATATAATAGTTTGATGATGAGAAAAGATTTTTCTTAAACGAAAGATGGGTTGAGGACAAAAGAATGCGCATTTTCATAGCGGGGATGGACACGGAGACCAACACGTTCGCGCCCATCCCGACCGGCTACCACAGTTTCGAGGAAATGGGCATTGCGCGGGGCGACGCCACCTCGAAGGCATTGAACGAGCCGTCCTGCCAGCTGTTCGTGTGGCGTCAGCGCGGCGAAGCCGACGGGCACGAGATCGTGGAAAGCCTGTGCGTCTGCGCCGAGCCCGGAGGCATAACCATCCGCAATGTCTACGAGCAGTTCCGCGACGAGATCCTCGACGAGCTCAAGGCCGCCATGCCGGTCGACTGCGTGCTTCTGGCGCTGCATGGCGCTTTCGTCGCGGAAGGCTATGACGATACCGAGGGTGATCTTCTCGCGCATGTCAGGGCTGTCGTCGGCCCCGACATCCCGGTCGGGGCAGAGCTCGATCTGCACTGCCACACAACCCAGAAGATGGTCGACAACGCCACCGCCATCGTCGCTTACAAGGAATATCCGCACACCGACATCATGGACCGTGCCGGCGAGCTCTACCGCATTGTCGTCGACGCGGTGGAGGGCAAGGTCAGGCCGGTGATGGCGCTCTACGACTGCCGCATGATCAGCACCTTCCGGGTGCAGGAGCAGCCGATGCGCGGCTTCGTCGATGGCATGATCGCCGCCGAGGCCGAGCCTGGCATACTATCAGTGTCGCTCGGACATGGTTTTCCGCATGGCGACGTCGAGGATGTCGGAGCCCGCATGCTGGTCGTCACCAACGATGACAAGTCGCTTGCCGAGCGCACAGCCGAAAGGTTCGGCAAGCAGCTTTTCGCATTGCGCAACGACCTGATCCCGAAATTCCTCGGCATCGACGAGGCGCTCGATATCGCGCTCGCCGAGCCGCAAGGGCCGGTCGTCATCGCGGATGTTTCGGACAATGCCGGCGGCGGCGCGCCGGGGGACTCCACCTACATCCTGCGCCGGCTGATAGAGCGCGGCATCGGGAACGTGGCCAGCGCAATGTACTGGGACCCGATCGCCTATCGCTTCTGCGTCGAGGCCGGGGTCGGCGGTACCATAAACCTGCGGGTCGGCGGCAAGTGCGGCGTGTTCTCGGGCATGCCTGTCGATCTGCGCGTTACGGTAAAAGGCCTCGGTCGCGAGCTGACGCAGCTGTTCGGCACCATGCCGTGGCCGCTCGGGGATGCGGCATGGGTTACCACCGACGGCGGCATCGACCTGATCATCAACACGGTACGCACGCAGGTCTTCCATCCCGACTGCATGACCGCGCTCGGTCTCGATCCAAGCGAGCGGCGCATCGTCATCGTCAAATCCAATTACCATTTCCAGGCTGGTTTCGCACCGATCGCCAAGCGCATCCTGTTCTGCGCGCCGCCCGGTGCGACCCAGCCCAACTTCGCCGCGATCCCCTACACAAAGCTCAAGACGCCCTATTGGCCGAAAGTGGAAGATCCATTCGCGGCCGACGCGGCTTAGAGCGGTTCAGCGTTTGAAAGAATCGCCCGACCCGCTCTAGCTTCTTGTTTTTACGCAATTCCCAAGGGGAAGCGCTACGCGCTTCTCCCGGGAAAACCGCTACGCACTTTTCCTGGAATTGCTCTAAGCAATCGCATCATTCGGGGAGGAAAATACCGGTCGCGGCGCCGTGCGCGGCACCGCCGTATCGGTTGCGCGCGTGACCAGATGACAGCGGACTGCTCGCAACCCGTCGGCGGGTGCCAAAACCTGCGGCAGTTCGCAGCCGGTCGTCGCGGAAGGGCAGCGCTCGCGGAAGAAGCAGCCGGTCGGCAGTGTTCGGTTGCTCGGCAATTCGCCGGCGCGTGGTGCGATCGAGGTCAGTGGACGGTCGAAACTCGGAACGGCATCGAGGAGCGTCTTGGTATAGGGATGTCTGGGAGCGTCAAGCACGTCAAGCGTCGGGCCTTCCTCGACGATCTGGCCGAGATACATGACGGCGACACGATCGGTCACGTGGCGCACCAGCGACACGTCATGCGAGATGAGCACGTAGGATAGCTTGCGCTCCGCCTGCAGCGACAGCAGCAGATTGACGATCTGCGCCTGTACCGACACGTCCAACGCCGAGGTCGGCTCATCGAGGACCAGCAGCGCCGGTTCAACGGCGAGTGCCCTGGCAATCGCGATGCGCTGGCGCTGGCCGCCCGAGAACTCGTGCGGATAGCGATCGACATGCTCCGGCCGCAAGCCGACCGAGACGGCCAGTTCGGTTGCGCGCCCGATCAGTTGTTTGCGGGTGTAGCCGCCGCGAATGTGCAGAGGTTCGGTGATCAGGCGCCAGACCGGAAGACGCGGATCGAGCGACGATTGGGGATCCTGAAAAATGATCTGCAATTGGCTGCGCCGTGCGCGGTCCCGTTCGGTTCCCCTGAGTTTGATGGCACCGGCGGAAATGTCGGTCAGGCCGAGGATCGCCTGCCCAAGCGTGGTTTTTCCGCAGCCGGATTCCCCGACAATGCCGACCGTCTCGCCTTCGGCCACGCTGAACGAGACGCCATTGACGGCATGGACGTCGGCGCCGCCGAACCAGCCCGAGGTGACACGGTAGCGGACTTCCAGGTCTTCGACGGAGAGGAGCGGAGGCTGGGTCACGCGGCTTGCGTCTCCTCGATACGGCGCCAGCAGGCGGCGCGGCGGGCCGGCTCCATGGCAGCCAGCGGCGGTACCGAGACGCAACGATCATTCGCCTCGCGGCAGCGCGCTCGAAAGAGGCAGCCGGCAGGCGGGTCAAGCAGGTCGGGCAAGGTACCGGGGATCTGCTCCAGCGGCTGCTTGGGTGGCGCCAGCCCCGGCAGACAGCGTATCAAGGCGCGGGTGTAGGGATGGGCTGGCGCTGCCAGCACCGACTCGGTCGTTCCGGCTTCCGCGACCCGTCCCGCGTAAAGCACGTAGAGCCGGTCGCAAAGCTGCGACACCACGGCCATGTCATGCGATATGAAAACAACGGCCGTTCCCGTGCTCATCGCCTTGTGTTTGATGAGGCCCAGGATCAGCGCCTGCACCGTCACGTCGAGTGCCGTCGTCGGCTCGTCGGCGATAATGAGCTTGGGTTCGCAGGAGAAGGCCATGGCGATCAGCACGCGCTGTCGCATGCCTCCGGAAAGCTCGAACGGATAGGCCTGCATGATCCGCTCCGGCTCGCTGATCAGCATGTCACGCAGCAGCCCTGAGGCTTTGCTCGTCGCGGCCGCTTTGTCGAGACGCTGGTGACGGCGGATGACTTCGACGATCTGCTCGCCGATCCGTCGGGTCGGGTTGAGGGCGTTCATCGGTTCCTGGAAGATGGTCGACACCAGCCGCCCGCGCACGTGCTGGAGTTCACGCTCGCTGAGCGTCATCGGATCGTTGCCGAACAGACGGATGCCGCCGCCGGTAATGTGCGCGCTGCCCTTGGGCAAAAGCCGCGTCGCCGCCATCATGGTCACCGATTTGCCGCACCCGGATTCTCCCACGATGCCGACGATCTCGCCGGCACGGACATTGAGGCTGACCCCGTTCAGCGCCTTGATCGGCCCGCGATAGGTGCGGAACTCGAGCGAAAGGTCGGAGATTTCGAGCAGGACATCGCCGGACGGTTCGGTCATCGGCCACCCAGCCTGGGATCGAGCATGTCGCGCAATCCGTCACCCAGCAGGTTGAAACCCATGGCGCTGATCAGAATGGCCAGGCCGGGAAAGGTGACATACCACCACTGGTCGAGGAAATAGTTGCGCCCGCTCGACACCATGGAGCCCCATTCAGACGTCGGCGGCTGGGCGCCGAGGCCGATGAAGCTCAAAGCCGCCGCCGTCAGGATGGTGCCACCAAGATCCAGGGTCGCCTGAACGATGATGGGCGACAGGGCGTTAGGCAGTATGTGCCAGCGCAGCATATAGGCGGGCGAAGCCCCGAAGCTGCGCGATGCCTTCACATAGGTGCGGTTGCGCAGCGACAGCGTCTGCCCACGCGCCAGCCGCACATAGGCGGGCACCCGCACCACGGCGACGGCCAGCATGGCGTTGAACAGGCTCGGTCCCAACGCCGCGGCCAGCGCCATGGCGAGGATGAGTGCCGGCAGCGCCAGGAAGACATCCATCAGCCGCATGATCGCGGTGTCGACGATGCCGCCGACAACGCCGGACAGGCAGCCGATGATCGAGCCGATAAAGGTCGAGATGATGACGATGGCAAAGGCGATGCCGCAGGACGCGCGCGCGCCGAAGAGCACCCGCGAAAACAGGTCGCGCCCGACCTCATCGGTGCCGAAGAGGTGCTGCGGGCTGGGCGCGGCAAGCCGTGCTGCAAGTGAGATCTTGTCGGGCGGGTAGGGCGCCAGCAGGGGCGCGGCCATGATCACAAACAGCACCGCCAGCGCGATCGCGGCGCCGACCAGAGTGAGAGGACTTTCCTTCACGCGATACCACAACCGTCCCGCGCGAAGCCGCGCAGCCGGCCGGGGCGATGTGACGATGCCATCCGCCGCCATCAGCCGAGTTCCCTGATCTGTGGGTCGAGCACCATATAGGTCAGATCGACCGCGAGATTGATCAGCACGTACCCCAGCGAGGCGACGATGGTGAAGCCCATGATCGCGGGAAAATCGAGCGTCTGGATCGATGACACCACATAACTCCCCATGCCTGGCCAGGCGAAGATCGTTTCGGTCAGCACCGCGCCGTAGAGCAGATCACCGAAGGCGAGGCCAAGCAGCGTCACCGACGGGATCAGGGCATTGGGCAAGGCGTGCCGCAGGATGACCGCCGATCGCGACAAACCATTCGCACGCGCGGTGCGCACATAATCCTCCTGCAGGACATCCAGCATCGAGGCCCGAATCTGGCGCGTGATGATGCCGAGATTGGCGAAGGCGAGGACAAAGGCCGGCAGGATGAGGTGATAGAGCGACGACCAGAAGGCTTTCAGGTCGCCGGCGACCAGCGAGTCGACCAGGAAGAAGCCGGTGATGCGCGGCGGCGCGGCGATGCCAAGCGTGATGCGGCCGCTGCCCGGCAGGATCGGTATCTTGACGTAGAACAGGAGGATGAGCGCCAGCCCGAACCAGAATACCGGCATTGAAATGCCGGCAACCGACACGACACGCGCCGCCTGGTCGACCGGTCCGTCCTTGTAGATTGCCGAAAGCACACCGAGCGGCACGCCAATCATGATCGCCGTCACCAGCGCGGCGATGCCGAGCTCGAGCGTGGCGGGCAGGAACAGGGCAATATCGCCGGCCACCGGGCGCCGTGTCCGCAAGGACTGGCCGAGATCGCCCGACAGGAGTTGCTTGACGTATATTACGAACTGCTGGGTGACGGGCTTGTCCAGACCAAGCTCCTGGCGCACATGCGCCAACGTCTCGGCTGAAGCCTTGTCACCGGCGATCAGCTGCGCCGGATCGCCGGGGATCAAATGCGAAATCGTGAAGGTGATGACCGCGACGCCAGCCACCACGAAGACCAGCAAGACGAGGCGCCGAAGGATTGTTGAAATAAGCGACATGCCTTCGGCGCCGATTTCTATTCGGACTTAGACATATCGGCGATGTTGTAGACCTGGATCAGCATCGGATTGTAGACGTACCCCTTCACCGAGGATCGCATGGCGAAGATGTCGTTCTTCTGGAACAGAAGGACGTAAGGTGCATCCTCGTTGGTGATTTTCTGCGCGTCGATATAGAGCTGCTCACGCTTCTTCTGGTCGACGGTCGCGAGCGCCTGGGTGATCAAATCGGTCACTTTCGGGTTTTCATAGAAGGCCCGGTTGCCGGGGGCTCCCATCTTGGTGGGGTCGAACCAGATGTTCATGAACATGAACGGATCGGCGAAATCGGGCGTCCACGCGCCCGTCGCGATGTCGTAGTCGCCCTTGGCGACCAGTTCGCGCTTGGTCGTGTCGGCGACATTCTTCATATCCATCGTGACGCCGATTTCGGCGAGCGAGGCCTGCAGCGCAAGCCCCACCGGCTCCCAGGCGGAGTCGGCCTGCGAATAGGTGAAGCTGATGTGCAGATTGGAAACACCGGCGTCGGCAAGCAGTTGCTTGGCCTTCTCCAGATCGTAGCTGTACTGCATGCCCTGCGGGTCATGGCCCCACATGCCGTCCGGGACAGCCCCGCGCATCTGTTCGGCCTGGCCCTGCATGACGCCATCGACCAGCCCCTTGTAGTCGGCCGCATAGGATATGGCCTGACGGACCTTCGGATTGTCGAAGGGCGCTTTCTTGTTGTTCAAATAGAGATAGACGACATAGAGGCTGGGATTGCTCTCGATGACCACCCCGGCGCTTGATTTCATGGCCTCGGCCTGGTCGACCGGAACCTGGTCGATCAGGTCGGCGTCTCCGTTCTCCAGCTGCAGGCGACGCGATGACATCTCGCGTACGATCTTGAAGATGACCTGCTTGAAAGCCGGCGCCTTGCCGGCATAGTGGGGATTGGGATCGAGCGTGATCTGCTGGTTGCGCTCCCAGCCCGAAATTTTGAAAGCGCCGCTGCCGGCGCTGTGCTCGGCGAGCCAGGCCTTCGCGTCGTCGCCGTTGACCGCGTGCTCTTGCGCCTTGGGATTGACGATCGATCCGGCCGAAGTGGCGAGCGCCGACAGGAACGGCGCAAACGGCGCCGACAATTCGAACTTCACGGTCTGCGGGTCGACAATGACGACATCCTTGATGGTCGGGAACATGTCGCCCGGGCCAGCCGCCAGCTTTTTTACGCGGTCGAATGAATATTTGACCGCGGCGGCATCGACCGGCGAACCATCGTCGAACATGTGTCCCGACGCCAGCTTGAAAGTCCAGCTGAGGTTGTCGGGCGCAGTGGTCCAGCTCTCGGCAAGCTCCGGAATCACCTCGGTCTTGGCGCCGTCATATTTCACCAGACGCTCGTAGGCCGGAAAGATCAGCGTATAGCCGTTGTTGCTGACCTCGACGCCGGGGTCGGCCGTGGGCGGATCCTCGGCCTTGGCGATGACCAGGACATCCTTGTCGGTGGCCCAGCTCGGCGCCGCAAAGGTCAAGGCTGTCAAAGCGGCAAATGCCGCAAAAGTCGGCAGGCGACGTAACAACATGATGCGCTCCCCTCGAGCTTGTGTTTTGCATCTCTCACGGGATGACCGAGGGATGCCTTTCGCCCACGCTAACACCCGCATTTCGGATGGCAAGCCGATTTTTCTGATAGGAAAGATATTTTTCTAATTAGCCAAGTGTCATTTCCGTGTCGGCAGTCTCGCGCTCGTCATGAGGACGCACGCTTTTGGCGCCGTTGATGATGGTCTGCTCCGACTGGCCGGATGCCGACGTGCACACGCACAGGATCCGGGCCGGCGTGTCGCCGACGCTGACATAGGCGTGTCCCATCGTGCTTTCGAAGTAGACCGACTCTCCTGTTTTCAGCCTCAGCGTCTCGTAGACGTCGGTGTGCAGCTCGACTTCGCCTTCGAGGACATAAGTGAATTCCTGGCCGGGATGACGGATGAGCTCGCCGAACGTTTCGATGCTTTGCTGGGTGATTGACCCCAGCATGGGGATCATTTCCTTGCGCGACAGTTCCGTGCATAGAAAGCGGTAGACATAGTTGGGGGTCTCGACGATCCGCCCGTCCTCAAGCCGGCTGACGGCACGCGCGCCGTGCGCGATGGGGGAGGCGCTGGCCTTTCTCACGCCGAAGAGCTCGGTTATGTCGACCTTGAGCCCTTGGGCAAGCTGCAGCAGCTTGTCATAGGTCAGCGACATCTGGTTGTTCTCGACCTTCGACAGGGTGGAGACGGCGAGCCCCGACATCTGGGCGACCTGCGTCAGCGTCCAGCCCCGCTCCCGGCGCAGCAGTTTGAGGCATTCTCCCAGGCTTGGCTTCGAATCGCTCATGGCGGACCCTTTTCGACATTGGCGGCAGTCTAGGGTTGGGACTGGACAAAGTCGACTCGCAAGCGGCGCCGCCTTTATCATAGGAAAGAGGTTTGACCGATCGGAAATATTCTGCTTGGTTGCCGGCGCTTGCAAGAGGGAAGCCATGCAGGACGTTCTTATCATCGGCGGCGGCATGGCTGGCGCCTCGGCGGCTTTCTTTCTTGCGGCTGGTCGACAGGTGACCGTGCTTGAAGCCGAAGCCCATTGCGGCATGCACACAACGGGACGGTCCGCCGCTCTCTTCATCGAGGGTTACGGCAACGTCGCTATCCGCGCGTTTACGCGCGCCAGTCGGCGGTTCTTCCTCGAGCCGCCGTCCGGCTTCTGCGACGTACCCTTGCTGACACCTCGTGGCACGATGTCGATCGGCACGGCCGCGCAGAGGCCAAGGCTGGAGGCGCTGTTTGCCGAGAGGGTCGCGGAATCGGCAACAGCCATCGAATGGCTCGACCCCGACGCTTCCCGATCGGTCATTCCAATCCTGCGACCTGAATACGAGGCGAGCGCGTTTCTGGACCGTTCGGCGATGGACATCGATGTCGATACTCTTCACCAGGGCTTTCTGCGAGGCTCACGCCGTCAGGGCGCGCGGGTCGTCACCAATGCTCGGGTCGAGGCGATCGAGCGGATTGGTGGCACATGGATCGTGACGACCACGGCCGGCGTCTTCGAGGCGCCCGTCCTGGTCGACGCGGCGGGTGCATGGGCGGACCAGGTGGCCGCCATGGCAGGAGCCACGCCGCTTGGCCTGGTCCCGAAACGACGGACCGCAATGCTTGTCGAAACGCCACCCGGCATCAACGCCAAGGACTGGCCGGGCGTGATCGATGCCGACGAGATGTTCTATTTCAAACCATCCTCGGGAATGCTGTTGCTCTCACCAGCCGACGAGACGCCGAGCGAACCGTGTGATGCACAGCCCGAGGAGATCGATATCGCCATCGCAGTCGATCGCGTTCAACAGGCCGCCGCGCTGCCGGTAACGCATGTGTCGCGCAGTTGGGCGGGGCTGCGGTCGTTCTTTGCGGACAAGACGCCGGCGGTCGGTTGGGACCCCCATGTCGAGGGCTTCTTCTGGCTGGCAGGACAAGGCGGCTACGGCATCCAGACCGGACCCGCGCTCGGTCAACTGACCGCGGCCCTGGTGACCGGAAGCGACCTGCCCAAGCCATTTCTTGGCGAAGGCGCCGATCCCAGCCTGTTGTCGCCGGCCCGCTTTCATGGGCCACGACCGAGGTGAATGACTGTTGAGGCGCCCATGTTGCCGGACATGCGCGTGGCCTCGTCAGGACCGCCGGGCCCGGGCGATGCGCTGCGTGCCCCCGGTCGAGAACGCCCTTTCAGCTTTCCTTGCTTGAGGTCGCTCCCACCGGGAGTAATAGTCGCCATGGAATTCGTGAGGAGGACGAGATGACGGTGAATTTCGACCCGAGGGCGAAGGCCGCGACGCTCTACCACGGCGAATTCCGGCCGATGTTCATCGGCGGCCAGTGGGTTGCGGCGCAGTCCGGCGAGGTGATGCGGGCGCTCAACCCGGCGACCGGCGAAGTGCTGGCGACCGTGCCGCTCGGCGCAGCCGCCGATGTCGACGCGGCGGTGGCGGCAGCGCGCGCGGCCTTCGAAGGGCCATGGTCGACATTCTCGCCCTATGAGCGGCAATGCGTGTTGCTCAGGATCGCCGATCTGTTCGAGACTCATTGGGAAGAGCTCAGCGTCTCCGACACGCTCGACATGGGACTGCCGATCACGCGCACGCTGGCCAACCGGCGCCGCGTCATCGGCATGCTGCGCTTCTATGCCGGCATGGCGACCGCTCTGCACGGCGAATCCATAGACAATTCCATTCCGGGCGAGATCGTCACCTTCACCCGGCGCGAGCCCGTGGGCGTCGTCGGTGCGATCATTCCCTGGAATGCGCCGACCGCCGCCTCGATCTGGAAGATCGCGCCGGCACTCGCAACGGGCTGCACCATCGTGCTGAAACCCTCGGAGGAAGCATCGCTGACGCCGCTGCTGATCGCGCGGCTGATGCAGGAAGCGGGCGTGCCCGACGGCGTCGTCAACATCGTCACCGGAACCGGCGCCGAAGCGGGCGCGCGGCTTGCCGAGCATCCCGACGTCAACAAGATCGTCTTCACCGGCTCGACGCTTACCGGCCAGGCGATCGCGCGGGCGGGCGTCACCAATCTCAAGCGCGTCTCGCTCGAGCTTGGCGGCAAGTCACCGATCATCGTCTGCCGCGACGCCGATATCGACAAGGCTGTTCCCATCGCGGCCATGGCGGTGTTCGTGCATTCGGGCCAGATCTGCATTGCCGGCTCGCGCCTGTTCGTGGCGCGCGAGATCCATGACGAGTTCGTGCGGCGGCTCGCCGAGTTCGCCGGCAGCCTGCGCGTCGGCCACGGCATCGAGGCGGAAACCGAAATCGGGCCGCTGATCAACGCCCGGCAGGCCGGCAAGGTGGAGGGTTACATCAAGGCCGGCAGCGACGAAGGCGCCGAACTGGTCGCCGGCGGCTCGCGGCTGACGGGCGCGCTCTATGACGGCGGCAACTTCATCGCGCCGACCGTCTTCGGCGCGGTGTCGGACACCATGACCATCGCGCGCGAAGAGATCTTCGGGCCCGTCATTTCGGCGATGCCGTTCGACACGCTGGACGAGGCCGTCGCGCGCGCCAATGCGACGCCCTACGGGCTGGCCGCCGGCATCTTCACCACCAATCTCGGCACCGCGCACAAGCTGGCGCGCCGGGTGAAGTCCGGCTCGGTGTGGGTCAACATGTACCATGCCATCGACCCCGCCGTGCCGTTCGGCGGCATGAAGATGTCCGGCTATGGCCGCGAGGGCGGCATCGAGCATCTGCATGAGTATCTGGAGACCAAGTCGGTCTGGATCCAGACCGACTAGCTGTGCTGATATTCAGGTGCCGGCAAGGCCCGCGTTCAGGAACTTTTCGTCATCTGAGATTTGGATATAGGATGGACACCGAACAGAAGGGTGTTTTGCGATGACGACCAAACGGCTGGCGATCTGTGTTCTTGCCCTCGCAATAGGCTGCTGCATGTCTTCCACGGCATTCGCCGGGGCCAAGCACCGCCACAATCAACAGGGCGAACAGGAACGCTATGTTCCGGCCGAGGACGATCTCATCGATTTCCTGTTCGGCGGCCCGCGCTATTATGACCAGCAGTTGATCACGACGGCCGCGGGGGCCTGCTCCTACCAGCGGACAGGGCCGGACGGGTTTGCGATAAACAAGATCAACGATCACCACTGCGGGAAGTAGACGGCCTGGCGCCTACGACGCTCGCATCAACTTGCCGTAGCGCTTGATCAGCCGGTCGCGCTTGAGGCGCGTCAGCCTGTGCGTCCAGAACAGCCCGTCGAGCTGGTCGATCTCGTGCTGATGGCAAACCGCCAGCAGACCCTCGGCATCCTCGAACCGCTCATTGCCATCCAGATCCTGATAGCGGACGCGTATGCGGGCGTGCCGCTCGATGTCCTCGGTGACGCCGGGCATGGAAACGCTGCCTTCCGTGTGACGGACCATCTCGATCGAGGCCTGGATGACGGATGGATTTGCATAGATTCCCGGCTTTGCCGCGGAAGGAAGCTGGATCACGACCAGCCGTTTCAAGATGCCGACATGCGGGCCGGTAATGCCTATCCCTGGCGCCGCGTGCATGGTGTCGATGAGATCGCCGGCCAAAGCGTGCAGGTCGCCGTCGAACAGCTCTACGGGTTCGGCCACGGCACGGAGGAGGGGATTGGGGAATTTTATGATCGACCGAACCGCCATGGACCTCGTCCTATCCGCCAATCATCTTCGTCGGGTGGGGCCGTGGCGGCCGGCAAACACAGGCATAGCACGGACGCCATCACGGTTCCGCCAGGCCCGCACGGATTTCGGCATCGTGTTCGCCGCGCGCCGGGCTTTTGGGCGGCGTCCACCGCGCGCTGGAAAAGCGCGGTGCCGCAACCGCTTGAAGCGCGCCGTCCACCGCCTGCCATGTACCGCGCGCGGCCATATGCGGATGCAGGGCGGATTCATGCGGGCCCAGCACCGGCCCGACGCAGGCGTCGGACCCTTCGAACAGGCTGATCCATTCGTCACGGGGTTTCGCGGCAAAGATCGCCGCCAGCCGGTCGCCGAGCTCCGGCCAGAGCTCGCGATCGAACTGCCGGGCGAAGTTTGGATCGGCGGCGAGGCCAAGCCTGTCGAGGAAGAGCGCGTAGAATTTCGGCTCGATGCACTGGACACTGATGAAGCTACCCTCCGACGTGCGGTAGACGCGGCACCAATGCGGCCCATCCAGCAGGCTTTGACCGCGCTCCGTTGCGAGCGCGCCGGACTGGCCGAGCGACATCAACAGGTTCATCATATGGGCCGAGCCGTCGACGATCGCGGCGTCGACCACGGTGCCTTTACCTCTGGTGCGCGCGTTGATGATGCCAGCCAGCATGCCGACCACCAGATAGAGCGCGCCGCCGCCTATGTCGCCGACAAGCGTCGGCGGCGCCATGGGCGGCTCGCCGGGCAAGGAGGCGTACCAGAGCGCGCCCGACAGGCCGGTATAGTTCATGTCGTGCCCGGCGGTGGCGGCCAGCGGTCCGTCCTGGCCCCAGCCGGTCATGCGGCCGTAGACCAGGCGCGGGTTGACCGTGAGGCAGGCATCCGGGCCGAGCCCAAGACGCTCCATCACGCCGGGCCGGAACCCCTCGATCAGCCCGTCGGCGGTGGCGATGAGGCGCATCAGCACGGCCACGTCCCCGGCGTCCTTGAGGTCGAGCGCGATAGAGCGCTTGCCGCGATCGAGCAGCGAGCGCTCCGGCGCACCCGGCATGGACGCGTGCTTGCGGTGGGCGACGATGACATCGGCGCCGAGATCGGCGAGCAGCATGCCGGCGAAGGGCGCCGGTCCCAGCGCTTCGATCTCGACGATGCGGATTCCCCTGAGCATCCCATCCTCCACAGCGGTCGACCCTTTGGCACCTTGGTTATCGCGAACGTTTGGTATCGAGAGGGCGACGGTGTGTAACCCCGCTCTTTCGCCATTGAAGCATGTGCCGTCGGCATATACTTCAGGGCCATGAAAAAAATCGGTTTCCTGTCATTCGGGCATTGGACGCCCTCGTCGCAATCGCAGGTGCGTTCGGCATCGGACGCGCTGCTGCAATCCATCGATCTCGCCGTCGCCGCCGAGCAGCTTGGCGCGGACGGCGCCTATTTCCGCGTGCATCACTTCGCCCGCCAGCTCGCCTCGCCATTCCCGCTGCTGGCCGCCGTCGGCGCCAAGACCAGCCGTATCGAGATCGGCACGGCGGTGATCGACATGCGCTACGAGAACCCGCTCTACATGGCCGAGGACGCGGGTGCGGCCGACATCATCGCCGGCGGACGTCTGCAGCTCGGCATCAGCCGCGGCTCGCCCGAACAGGTCATCGATGGCTGGCGCTATTTCGGCTACCAGCCGCAGGAAGGCCAGACCGACGCCGACATGGCGCGGCATCACGCCGAGGTCTTCCTCGACACGCTGCGCGGCGAAGGCTTTGGCCAGCCCAATCCACGGCCGATGTTCCCCAACCCGCCCGGCCTGCTCCGGCTCGAGCCGCATTCGGAAGGCCTGCGCGAGCGCATCTGGTGGGGCGCGGCCACCAACGCCACCTCGGAATGGGCGGCCAAGCTCGGCATGAATTTGCAGAGCTCGACGCTGAAATTCGACGAGAGCGGCAAGCCGTTCCATGTCCAGCAGGCCGAGCAGATCCGCGTCTATCGCGAGGCCTGGAAGACGGCCGGGCACAAGCGCGAACCGCGCGTCTCGGTCAGCCGCAGCATCTTCGCGCTGGTCGACGACCGCGACCGCGCCTATTTCGGCCGCGGCAATGAGAGCCGCGACCAGATCGGCTTCATCGAGGAGAATACGCGGGCGATCTTCGGCCGCAGCTATGCCGCCGAGCCGGATGTGCTGATCAAGGAATTGGCGCAGGACGAGGCGATCGCCGAGGCCGACACGCTGCTGCTCACCGTGCCCAACCAACTCGGCGTCGACTACAACGCCCATGTCCTCGAGGCGATCCTGAAGCACGTCGCGCCTGGACTGGGGTGGCGCTGAGCGCCGCGCCGTGTAACCATCCGCCATGGCGGGCGGTTCACGGAGGTTCACGGTATGGCGAAGAAGGCGTTGATTGCCTGGGGCGGCTGGGAAGGCCACACACCTGAGCGCAGCGCCAATGTCGTGCGCGACATGCTGGAGCGCAACGGTTTCACGGTGACGATCGGCCACGGCACGGCGATGTTCGCCGACCCGGACCTTGCCTCATTCGATCTCATCGTGCCTGTCATCACCATGTCGACGATCGAAAAGGCCGAGCTGAAGAACTTGACGCAGGCCGTTCGCCAAGGGAGTGGGCTCGGCGGCTTCCACGGCACGATGGGCGACAGCTTTCGCAATGAGCCCGACTATCAGTTCATGACCGGCGGCCAATGGGTCGCGCATCCCGGCGACATCATCGACTATCGCGTCGTCATCACCCGGCCGGACGATCCGATCACGAAAGGCGTCAGTGATTTCGCCTATAGGTCGGAGCAATATTACATGCATGTCGACCCGGGCAACGAAGTGCTGGCGACAACCACATTCACCGACGCGCATTTCCCGGGCATTGGCGGCGTCGTCATGCCGGTCGTCTGGAAGCGCCGGTATGGCGCGGGCAAGGTCTTTTACAGTTCGCTTGGTCACACCGCGGATGAGTTCGCGGTGCCGGAAATGGCGCTGATGGTCGAGCGCGGCTTGCTGTGGGCCGCGCGGGGGTAGCGGCAACGGTGGCGCTCTACGGCGCCCCCCTCTGTCCGGCAGGACAAAGGGGAGCGTGACAGAACTCGACGGTGGACGTTGCGCTTTTCACTACTTCGCTACCCAATCCCACCCGTAACCGCATAGGCGCCTGCGGTGCGTCCATCCTCCAGCCGCACCACCGCCGTCACGATCGAGCCATACGCGCCGCGCCAGGGGCTATGGAGGCGCTGGTGCTCGGCGGCCGGAACGAGCGCACGCCCGATGAAGCGCGTCCCGCTTCGTTGCATCGCGACGGCGTCTCCGTTGACATGCAGCTTGACCCTGGCGTTCTGCGCCTCTGCGTCGCCGGGCAGATCAAGCGTGATGGTGATTTCGTCCTGATCGCGGGAAGAACGCATCTCGGCAGCAAACGCGATGGCAAGCGGAGGTGCTTTGGCGTCGCCAGCCCGGTTGGGCCGGCTCGAAAACACATCATCGGCCAGTTCAGGCGTGCGCGGCGGGCTCGTGCGGCGCTGCGTGGAGCGTTCGTAATCGCCGGCCATGCGCAGCAGCCTTTCGTCGTCGTAAGCCTTGCCGGCGAAGGTCAGGCCGACCGGCATGCCGATGTCGGCCATGGTGCCCATCGGTATGGTGACGGTCGGGATGCCGAAATGGCGCCAGACCAGATTGCCGTTGGCGACCCAGGTGCCGTTGCGCCAGGCGAGCGCGGCGGACGCCTCGTTGATGTCGGCGTCGGCCGGGCCGACATCGGCGGCGGCCGGCAACACCACGGCATCGAGGCGGTTGGCGTCCAGCCAGTCCTCGAAATCGATGCGCCGCGTCGCCTCAAGTCCCGTCAACCCGTCTGCCATGGTCGGGATGTCCTTGAAGGGCGTGACGCCGGACTTCGCCCGCTCGACATAGTCCGCCAGGTCGAAGCCGCCTTCATAGCGGTCCGGCAAGGTGCCTGGCGGCTGCGGAAAGATTTTCGGGCCGTCGACAGAGGCGAGATCGGGCAAGGCAGGGTCGGCATTGGCGCGCAGGAAATCGTCCCAGGCCCAGATGCAGAGGTCCCAGATTTCGCGGTCGGCGAAGTCCGCCGGCACCAGTCCGCGCTCGACCATGGTTCGCGCGCCGGGACGGTCGCGCTCGTAGTTGGAGACGACGGGAAAATCGACCTCGACCATCTCAGCGCCGAGCCGACGCAGATCCGTCGCCGCCTGCTCCCATAGATCAAGCACCGAGGCGCGGGTTTCGATCGGCCGGTCGGCCTCGCTGTCGCGGCCGATATACATTCTGGGCACGCCGAGCCGTTTGCCCTTGAGCGACCCCTCCAGCGCCAGATCGGTGTAACGCGGTGGGCGCAGCTCGGAACTTTTCGGCAGTTTGATCCAGGGCTGGGCGCGCCAGAAATCGCCTCTGGTTTCCGGATCATCGGCGACGATGACATCGAGCAGTTCCAGCATGTCGGGCACGCTGCGCGTGTGCGGCACCACGACATCCATGGTCGGCACCAAGGGCCAGTTGCCGCGCACCGAAATCACCCCGCGCGAGGGCGTGTAGGCGACCAGCGCGTTGTTGGTGGCCGGCGCGCGGCCGGACGACCAGGTCTCCTCGCCAAGCCCGAAGGCGCAGAAACTCGCCGCCGTCGCGGTGCCCGAGCCATTGGAGGAGCCCGACGCGAAGGCGGCGGTCAGGTAGTCGGCATTGTACGGGCTTTCGGCGCGGCCATAGACGCCGCGCTGCATGCCGCCATTGGCCATGGGCGGCATGTTGGTGAGGCCGATCAGCACAGCGCCGCCGGCACGCAGCCGGGCGATGGTGAAGGCGTCTTCATTGGCGACGAGATGCTCGAAGGCGGGCGAGCCGGCCGCCACCGTCAGCCCCTTGACCTTGTAGCTGTCCTTGGCGGTGTAGGGGATGCCGTCGAGGGTGCCGAGCGTCTTGCCTTGCCGGCGCCGCTGGTCGGAAGCGGCGGCTTCCTCGAACATATCAGGGTTGAGCACAGGCACGGCGTTGAGGCTGATGCCGTGCCGGTCGAAATGGGCGATGCGCCTGACATAGGCCGCGACGAGTTCGACGCTGGTGACCGTGCCCTCGTCGAGCGCCTGGCGCAGTTCGTCGATCGTCGCTTCGACGAGGTGAAGGCTGGCGTCGGTCATCGCGGGTCCCAGGCTGTTGTCCGTACGCCATGGATGAGCGAGGCCGCCGGCTTCGGCAAGAGCCAATCAGAGGTCTTTGCCGAGCCTGTTGTTCCTGCCTTTCAGGTCAGCGGCACGCGGTCCTCGAAAAAATCGATTTTTTTATGCAACCTCTGATGGGCGCGCGCGTTACAGGGCTCCCGGGGGGAGGATGAGGTTTGCATTGTGCCGTTTCGAGATACTGAACGAGCCGACAGGCACGTATTCCATTTTCGACAGATCGACCGAATTGCCGGTAACCGTGGGAGGCAGGGCTTTCATCGGTCTTTACCGGCACGAAGTGCCTCTGGCTCTGCTCGCCGCCATGGAGCCCGATGACAGCGGGATGCCGTCGCTCTCGCTGCTGAGCGGCTGCCGATCCTGCCGGGATGATCGACAACACGACTTGCAAGCGTGAATGAACGCTCGCATAAGTTGCGACTGGCATATAACATGAAAGAAGATGGTGCCGTCATCACAGCATGAAAGGGGAATCATGCCTGACCAGAACGCGCTTGTCCGCACAGCCATCGCACGGCTGCTTTCCGAGAGAACCGGGGTCGCCGTCATTTCGATGAAGGAGAGTATCGCGGAACTGCCGGCGGCAGCCGGCGCGGCGCTGACCATCGATAGGCTGCAGGATCTGTTGCTGGAAATGGCGGAGGTGCGCGGGATGATGGTGGCGCTCGATCTTTAGGATGGTTCACCGTCCCAGGGAACGATAAGCAGCCCGCACCTTTCTTGGCGATTGCTCTAGGCCTGCAGATACGGGTGGGTCGCCACCTCCTGAAAACGTTCCGCCTTGCGCGCCGGCGCCAGCGTGCCGTCGCCATAAATCATGCGGCCGGCACGGAAGGTGGCGCGCACGCGGGCCACGGGGCTGACATCGGCGACGACGAGATCGGCCAGGAGTCCAGGCTCGATGGCGCCACGGTCGGCCAGGCCCAATGCCTTGGCCGGGTTGGCGCTGGTCAGCGCCGCAGCCGCTGCCAGGCCATCCTCGCGCAACTGCGCCAGGCCGAGCACGGCGGGCAGGATCGAGGCCGGGTGATAGTCGCTGGCCAGCATGTCGAGCAGCCCGGCCTGATAGGCCTGGCGGGCGGAAAGATTGCCCGAATAGGATTCTCCGCGCAACGCGTTGGGCGCGCCCATGGCCGTATACATGCCCAGCCGGCGGGCTTCCCGCGCCGCCTCCAGGGTCACCGGAAATTCGCTGAGCACGGTTCCCAGGCCGTGGACGAACTCAACCTTTTCCAATGTGTCGTCATCGTGCGAGGCGAGCACGATGCCGCGGGCGCGGGCAAACGCCGACAGGCTTTGCAGCGTGCCGAGCACACCGCCATGCCCATTGCGATCGGCCATGCGCTTGCCGACGACCTCGGAGACGTCGGCAATGGACATGCCGCGCTCCTTGGCCAGGCGGGCGATATACAGTTCGACGTCGCGGTACTGTCCCTGTCCGGGCGTGTGATCCATCAGTGAGACCAGATGCAGCTTGCCGGCATCCATCAGTCGTTCCAGCACGCCGACGGCCGCGGTGAACGTCACCTCGAAACGGGCGTGGATGCGGTGGTCGACCAGAAGGTCGTCCTTCAGCCCGGTGATGGTCTGGATGATGGAAGACGTGTGTTCTTCCGAGCGCAGCAAAGCCGCGGTGGCGCTGTTGCCGATGAAGGAAAGCGCGGCATAGGCTGTGGTCACGCCGCAGGAGGCCAGCCGCTTGTCGAGTTCGGCGATGCCGATTTCCATCGGCACGTGGACACCGCTGCGCGGCTCCACTTCGCGCTCAACCATGTCGCCATGCATGTCGATGAAACCAGGCAGCAGCAGGCGGCCGCCGCCGGTGAAGTCGGCGTTCTCGACAGGCTGGTCGCGGATCTCGGCGATCCGGCCGTCTTCGACCCTGACGGCGCCATTGGCAATGACACGGTCGCGCAGGACAATCTGGAATTCACTCAGCCACATGTTCCGCCGCTCCATCGGTTCGTCCCCGCGGTGGGGTGCGGCCTTGTCTGCCCGTTCAAGCATGGTCGTCTCCGAAAACAAACATTCCGCATTTCCGGATCGCCCTCCGGCCAGGCGGTTTCAAGGCGTGCATTTGAATGTTTCATTTCTGATGACCGGATAACTTGGCTTGGTGACAGGGTTGTGTAGGACAAACAGGCCGGCCCGTCGTGCTGCCACCGGAGATATCCGCAAGATGTGACGGTACGAGACGGACGTTGCCGCGGCCTTGAGAAGCAAGGGCCACAGCGTCAGCGTCATCCTCGCCGAATATGGCGTCACCGACTACATAAGGCTGCGCACCGACATCATCGAGCGGCTGCCGACCAAGGAGGAGGCGCGACGGCTCGCGCAACCGGAGACCGAGCCGGTGATGCTGACGAAAAAAGTCGATGTGGACATGAAAGGCACGCCGATCTCCTATTCCGAAACGGTCTGGGCGAGCGAACGCATGCAGTTCTCGATCGACAATACGAGCCAGCTGCTCAGCGTGCTGGCGCAGGCTGAGAACGGCGAGGGGTGAGGGGCTGGGTTACGCGTCAAGGATGAAATCGGCGCGGGTCTGGCTCGGGTGGCGTGCGGCCGCGAACAATGTCGGTGTTCGACCTGAGACGGATCTGGTGCGAGACTGCCGCCCGCACGCCAGGCAGCATCCATTCCTGGTTCGGGTTCGCCAACTACTGGGCGCCGGGCGTCCATTCGGGCAGCGGCGCCAGGCTGCGGTTGAACTGCTTCCACCACATCGCCTCATCTATCTCGCAGCAGGCTCGAAGCATGGCGTGTGCCTTCTCGAAAGCCTGAGTCGCGAGATCGTCGAACGTCATCCGCGCGTCGTACGGCACCGACACCACCAGTTCCTGACCGGTTTGTGTCCCCCCTTCGTCGACCTGAAGATAAAGCCAGACTACGAAATGCGCGCCCTGGCCGCTCGCGTCCGCATTGCCGATCTTGATGCGGTCGATGCCTGCTGCGGTGACTCTCATGCGGGGACCTCTTCAATCGAGCTCAGAATGCCTCCAGAAGTCCGCCGCGATCAGGAAGGTTCCGTCACCGTTGCCGCTATGGTGAAGCATTGATGAAGAGGCGATTGGGCCGGCGTTGCCTGGCTATAGCCGAGCCCTGCCAGCGCCATTGCATTGGCGCCGCCGCGGGCCGAAAATGCCTCCATGAAAGCAGTTCCCAGGCTCACGACACCAAAGCTCGTGCTTCGGGCGCCGGGCGAACGGGATATCCCGGCATGGTTCGCGCGTGCCACCGATGTCGAATCCGCCTCCCTTGCCGGCGATCCCGTTCCCGACGACATGAGCGCGGGCGCGCGGTGGCTGGCGCTTTCGCGTCAGCGGTTCGCCGACGGCAAGGCGATCAAATGGTCCGTGGACCAGCCAGGTGTGTCGGATGCGATCGGGACGATCACCCTGTCCTTCGCAACCGACGCCAAGGCGGCCGCATTGGGATTTGTGCTGGCGCGCGCGCATTGGGGGCAGGGGCTGGGCAGCGAGGCCGCGCGCGAAGTGCTTCGCTACGCCTTCGAAACCCTCGCGCTCGAACGGGTGACGGCCGAGGCGGCGACGCGCAACGTCGCGTCGCTGCGGATCCTGGCGAAGCTCGGCTTCGACCATATCGAGAGCTTCATCGATGAGTCCGACGGTGAGCACTGCGAGCGCTTCGTGCTCGACGCAGACGTCGGAACGTCACTGTTGGCGGGCGATGCGATGCCAGGCTGCTAGGCTTTGAGGCATCCGCCGAGGGATGATCCCTGGATCGCGTGGGCTTTCCGCGGTTCAGGGCAGATCAGATCATCGGCGCCTCAAAGGCCACGAAAATGATGCCGGCCAGCATCCGTCCGCGCCTCGCAAGCACTGGCCCATGGACCAGCTGGACGAGGTGCCGGCGTCGAGCGCATATCCGCCGCGACAAGATCACCAGTCAAGGCGATCAGTGCCCGGCGCCGCCGCCGAAAGCCAGTGCGGTGAGGCTGGCGAGGCGGCGTGGGATGACGAGACCCGATACGTATTCAACTCCCTTGCGACGCATCGCCCCGGATGCTCGTCATCCCTATTCAGCTTAGCCCTTGGCGCTCGGCACAGGCGTATTGAGGAGCTGCTGCTCCCAAAGATACGCGATGCCGCTGCCGCCGAAGTGCTGGATGAGTATCTCGGTCAGATCCTCGACATGCTCGGTGCGCGCCCAATCGCGTTGCCATTCGCCAGCGAGCGCCATCACGGTCATCACGTTCGCGCCGGCCGCGATCATCCGCTGGATGGCAACTTCGTGAGACTCCTTCGAAATGCCGCCCGACGCGTCGGTGATCACGGTCACGTCCCAGCCTTCACCGGCGGCCTGGATCACGGGCATTGCGACGCAGACCTCGGTCCACAGGCCGGCGATGATCAGCTGCTTGCGGCCGGTCGCCTTGACGACGTTCACCACATTCTCGTCCTGCCAGGTGTTCACCCAGGTGCGATCGACGACTTCCTGGTCCGGAAATACGTCGGTGATCTGCTTAAAGAGAAGTCCACCGCGCGCCGCGATCACGCTGGTGAGAATGGTCGGAACATTGAAGGCTTTTGCCAGCTTCGCCAGCGCGGTCGTGTTGTTGACCACCATGTGCGGATCGTGGCTGTTCAGGTTTGCGAGCTGATAAGGTTGGTGATCGATCAGAACGAGGACCGAGTCTTCAGGACGAAGAAGCGAATCAAGGCCGTTGCGAGGGGTCATCAAGACTTCCTTTCTCTGCCGCCATGGACGGCACTGGGTTCACGGGAGACATGCGCCAGCGGGCGGCGTTGCCTGGACGCAATTTGCTGTTCCTCTTGGTGATGCGGTAGTGCCATGGTCAGGCATACTGTGTTGCGAAATGAGGAACGCCGGAATGGACATTGAAGATCTACAGACATTCGTCGTAGTGGCCGATGCAGGCGGCGTATCGGCCGCCGCGCGTCGGCTCGGCGTTTCCAAGTCAATCGTCAGTCGGCGGCTCTTTCGGGTTGAAGCGGAACTTGGCGTTCAGCTTCTTGCACGAACGACCCGGGGTGCGGCGCTTACGGAAGCGGGGATCACGTTCAGGGATCATGCGGCACGCGCCAGCGCCGAGATCGACACGGCCAGGGAAACGATCCTCCCAACCGGAGAACTGCGCGGCCGCCTGAGGGTTGCCATGCCGCTTTCTTTCGGCCCGACCCACTTCGCTCCGGTGCTTGCGGAAATGGCGCAACACCACCCGCAACTCCATATCCATAGCTCCTACAGCGACCGCTTCGTCGATCTGATCGCCGAAGGTTTCGATTGCGCGATCCGGGTTGGCTACCTTCAGGACTCCAACCTGATCGCGAAGCGCGTCGGGCCGATCTATGGAAAGCTTGTCGCAAGCCCGGATTACATCAAGGCGCACGGTTCACCTGAGAAGGTAGAGCAACTCGTCGACCATCAGGCCCTCATGCAAGGAACGGAAGCCTGGCAGTTCGTGGATGGCGACAAGATTGTCACGGCTCAGCCGCAGGGCAGGTTCAAGGCCGACAACGCTACGGCGCTTGCCGCTGCCGCGGCGGCTGGACTCGGCATCGCCTGGCTCCCCGACTGCATCACGCACGAATATATGGCCTCCGGCGCACTCGTTGCGGTGATGACGCGCTATCCCCCGCCTTCGGCAGGCGTGTATGTCGTCCGGCCGCCGGGTAGGCACCCCACACGGAAAGTCCGGGGCCTCATCGAAATGCTGATCGAGTATTTCGCACGACATCCAGACGTTTGGGGTCTCGACCGCTAAAGCACGAACGAGGCGGGACCCTTCAACAATTGCGTTCGCTTATTAAAATCAATCACAGGTGGCGGCG
This sequence comes from Mesorhizobium sp. M8A.F.Ca.ET.181.01.1.1, assembly GCF_004792025.1. NCBI lineage: Bacteria > Pseudomonadati > Pseudomonadota > Alphaproteobacteria > Hyphomicrobiales > Phyllobacteriaceae > Mesorhizobium > Mesorhizobium sp. M8A.F.Ca.ET.181.01.1.1. The sequence goes on from NZ_SRTV01000001.1 coordinate 186,068, forward strand.
GCCTCAAGCGCTTCGGCGCGGGCAGGTTGGCGCAAATCCGCGATCCGTCGAACGGATGCGTAAAACCTCGGATAATCGCCGGAGCACAAGTCGAACAGGCGAATGAACGCCGGAACCTGTTCGCCGTAGACGGCAGTCGCGGCGAGCTTTGCGTTGTTGATCGGGGCATCGAACCAGGCGTCGTAGCCCTTGTATCCGGCCCAGCGTTTGTCCCGCGTTTGCCGGTAGCGCATCCGCAGCCTGTCGAGCGTGGCTGCCTTTTCAGCCGCCATCTCCTCGGGGCTACGGGAGCTTTGATAGACCTGCCTCAAATCGTCGCGGGTTTTTGACACCAGTGCGAGAAAGTCGGCGCTGCGCCTGCGATCGGCTTCGTAGCGACGCAAGCCGGCGCGGTCGCCGGCCGCGCGGAGCCATTTTCTTGTGCCGGTGGTTTCGACGGCAACCGCGAAAGCCTCGTTGAATGCGGAATCGCCATTCACATAGAGGCGCTGATGCGCCAATTCATGAAAGATGAGGCTGGCGAGATAGGTGTCGTCCTGACGCAGCATGGTGCTGAGCAGCGGGTCACTGGACCAGCCCAGCGTGGAATAGGCGGTGACGCCGGAGACATAGACGTCCAGCCCCCGTTCATGAAGTGCGGCAGCGCTTTCCGTCGCGGATTTCCGGTCGAAGTAACCCCGATAGGGAACGCAGCCGAAAACCGGAAAGCACCATGTTGTTGGCGTGAGCGAAAATTGCGGGGCGGCAAAAACGGCCCAGGTCACGGCGTCCCGGTGGATATCGACATAGCTGCGATAGCTGCTGTTTTCGGGCAGTGCCAGTTCGTCCGTGGCGAACCGCCTGATCGCGCTCGCCGACGTCAACCTGGTGCGCAAGGCCTGTGGGGTCGAAGGGGCCTCGATCAGTTTTCCGACGTCTTCGCGCGCGGCCATGATCCGCACATGACCCTCCAGCGATTGCGCGTAATAGGAAATGCTGGTGCAGCCGCTGACTGCGGACGCCATGACCACCGCGGCAAACAATCGAAAAACGCGCTTCACTTCTTCCCCGCCGCTTCGTCACTTGCCCATGGAGCATATGTGCGGCGGACCGTCCACAGGGCATGCCCTTGAAGCTGCCGGTTCGCCGCCGGCCTCAGGCCATGTGGCTGCCATGCGCCCAAATTCGGTCGTTGCCGCGGTAAGGGGCCCTGCCTAGAAGCGGACACTTGCAGCGAGCCACCATACCCAGCGCGCGTGAGATTTGCCGACGGCGAAGCCGCTTCACTGTGTCCGTTTACTAAGATCTATTCCAACAACGCGCAGCTCGTCGACGCCGGGGTAATTGGGTGACAGTTCGAGCCAATAGTCCTGCAGCGCGCGAACGACGCCTTCGAAGTCCACCATCGTGCCGTCGGGCAGCTGCCACCGCTGGCGTTCTTTGCCGCGATTGACGAGCAGGTAGATGCCCCGTGATGATCGGCGATCCCGCAGGTAGTCACCGGACAGCTGATTTTCGAAACGCTCGAACAGCTTTGGACCGGTCCATTTGTCGGCGATCTTCAGCTCCGCTGGCACAGGCGAGGCGATACCGACACCGTGGAAACGAAGGTCGGTACGCTTCTCGTCTGCGAGCTCTTCCTCTTGCGGTATCTGATATCGGCCGGCCGACATACGCTCCAGCTCATGAGCGAAATAGTTGCGCATCACTTCTTCCTGGTCGATGTCCAGAAGAACTCCCGCGACGCTGGTGTCGCCATTCTCCATATCGTCCTTGACGTCGAGCAAGTGGTTTACGGCGAGATCGAATAGCTCCCGATGGTTGCGAGGGGTGCGCTCTTGCTCGTCGTGGAATTCCCGCACCTGCTCGGGCGTCCACGCATCCATGTCGGCGTCTTGCGTGGCGCGTTGCAACGCCCGGTGCGCGATCCATCGGCCGGTATCGGGATCGCTCTCCCCGGCGGCGATGTTCTTCATCGCGATGTAGGCCTCCTTCCCGCTGATCGAGTTCAGTAGGTTGAAAATGGCATCTCTCGAGTTTTGAGCGCGGTCGCGCAGCGTCGGCGAGTAGGCTTCGCCGTTTGCGCGGTCGATGTCTTCGGAGCGGTGGATGTGCTTGTGTAGTAGCCTGTAAAGCTGTTCTAAGAATTGCGGCTCCTTGAACGCCGTTCTTCCCATGGGGAAGTCGCTACGCCGGTCGCCAAATAGATGCGTCGCATAGCTCATGGCGACATCCACGGACTCCCGGTTTTCGGATAGCCCGTCCAGATATGTCGAGAACGCCGGAATGGCTGTGGCGGGCTCTATACCCGTCCAAACCGCGTACCACTGGACGGCATGCTTCGTGTCCGGATCGGTTACCCGTGCCTTCGCCAACGCGAGCACGTCTTCATCGGGCACGCCGGACGCGAGCACAATATGCAGAAGTTTGGAGAGCGTCTCACTATTCGTCGGCTCACGGCGGCGGAGTAGGTCGAAGGTTGCCGGACCGAGCTCCGTCCAGGCCCATTTGCCCGACCATGCAAGATCGGAAATTATGTAGTGCATGCCCCCTTCCGGCTCAGAGGCGATCTCGAACTCCACCTCACGCATTATGAGTTCGGCAAGCGCCCCCTTGTGCTGCGCGAACAGATCGGGGAACCAGTCTGGAAAGCCGTTCAGTTCGTGCGCTGCAAACAGCCAGGCTCGCTTTGCATCTTGCTCAGAGACATTCTTTGCCCAGCCAGGAGTTTCATTAGCCTCAATAGCGAGACCCGTCAGTCCGATGATGGTCGAGGCCGTCGTCGTATTGGCCTCTGTTCCCTCCGAGCGAAGTTTCGGAGAAGCCCTATGCGCATGCAGGATGACACCGTCGCGATAAGCTCTTGCGATGTCCTCACCGAATTCGGGAATGAGCGAGCGCCAGTCGCCAGAGGTCCATTTGCCCTTCTGTTCCGCCTTGTTGCGGGTCTGATGGTGCAAGTACCACTGCGTCCTCGAAATGTCGTTGGGGTCCGGAAATCCCGGATCGCGCAGAGTATCCAGATGCTTGCCGATATTGTCGCGCGACTTTCGCAGGTTGTCCTTCTCACGACGCGCGCGAGCCCTGGACTGCTTCTTCCACTTCTGGTTTTGCCGCGAGAGATCGTCATCACGTTTGGGCGGATGCAAGAATAGCTCGAGGCGCGCGGTCAGTTCCGGGATGCCTGAGACTGCGCTCTTGAGCTGTTTCAGCTTGGCCGCACCGCGCCCTCCCTGAACGTACGCGTCGAGCGCACCCGACAAGGCAACCAGCTTGTCGTCCATCAGGTCGCGTGCAGCAATCTCACCCATGAAATAGTCGAAGTCGCCAGCGGAAAATCGCCAGAAGGCTTCAAAGGAATTTGCCTGCCATATGTAGGTCACGGGGCCGAAGTTCGTGCCTTCGTAATCTTTGCGGGCTCTTGCTACCTCGGCCCAGAAGAGCGTGCGGTTCAGCTCCTGCCAGTCGGGAACCAATTTAGAGAAGTCCGCTTTCAGATCGCGTATGTCGCTGTCAAATCTCTTCGACACCTGCAGCATACCCAGAACGCTTATCGCGATTTCAGACATCGCGGCAGAGTCTCGTTCACTGACGAGCCGCTCCACAGCTGCAGAGGCAGGGTGCAACAGCCATCCGAACCGCATCGAAATCTTGCAGAACCGCGCATCGACAAAAGGCGCGACAGACAAAAGCCGGTGTAGCCCATTAAGGAGCATGGGCAGATTCTCGATCGGCATCTTCTCGGCGACCTTGGCAACGCCGTCCTGAAGATGATCGACCGTGTACTTTGCGACCGCGCCCGTCCTTTCGAGCTCGCGGAGAAGCCAGTCAATCTCTTCCTCGCTTCCCTCAAGCGTGTTGCATAGCTCGTTGAGCCACTCTCTATTCGGAGGGGCGGGTTCACGTGCCATCGCGCCACGTACGTCACGCATATCGGCCTTTGAGCCGACAGCGTTCACCGCCCGAATGGCGGCCATCCGTTGATACGGTCCTGCAGTTGCAAGAAGCGCCTGCGCTTTGGCCTGAGGCAGGGCGTCTTTGATCTCGCCGAGCCAGATCATCCGAAGCAGGAAACTAGCAGCTTCCTGATCTCCTGCGTGCTGCTGCAACAGCCGGCGAATGTCGTCGCTCAGATCAGCATGGGCAAAACGCTGAACTGCGGCGTAGTCGGTGGGCGCTCTCGGCGAGTGTCCCGGCACCAAGTCCCCGACCACTTCGCTCAGAATCTGCTGGCGCGTCGGAAGTGGAAGAGACGGAGGATCGCCACCTTCGAAAAGCACTTCGGGCGCAAGCAGGCGCACCCGCTCGCGAATGCGATCGTCGTACAGTGCGACCCACGGGAGTATCGGCCTCATCAGGGGCACGATCACATCGATCCCGTAGCTCGTCTTGAAGAACATGTCCTCAATGGCACGGCGCGATGCAGGATGCTGGAGCATCTCCCGAAGCCATTCGGCTGTCAGATACTCCCGGACCGTCCGGTGATGGAATCTCACCGCCCCATAAATGGCGGCGTCGAAAATCGGACGCTCAAGCAGCGCTTTTCGCTCCGTTGGCGACCAATCGGAGAGAACCTTATCGACCGCGATGCCATCCAGCCCGTCTTGTCCATCGGGAACTTGAATGGAGGCATTGCGCCCAAGGGTGGCCGCAGCCGCGAGTAGCTTCGCGCCCAGCAAGGCTTTTGCTTCCGTTAGAGGAGCAGCGTCGGCACGTTCCTGATCGCGCTCCTTTAGCCGCCGCTCTACGCCATCTTCCATGATTGTGCGGCGTGTGCCGATCGCACCGCGCTTCAACCACGAGGCGATAAGATCTTCGAGGTCCTGCGGCAAAGCTGCAAAGGACCAAGCGTCCGCTCGCTCAATGGCATCGCCGAAAGCCTTGGTGTCATTCACCCCTCGCGCTGCGGCGAATGTCTCTACCTGCTCGCGCGACAGGCTTTCCAGCGTGACAATTCTAAATGGCGCAGAGGAGTTTGCCTTGTCTTTCCTGGCGCTCGATACGGACGTATCGGTACTAGGCCCATCACCATCGCCGTCGTCTTCCATCAGGCTGTCTATCAGCTCGTCTGCGGATGACACGCCCTCTGGCGAAACGTCGTTCGCTACTTTGGTGACGGGGGTGAACGGCAGGTAGGCCTTGGCACGATCAAGGTCAGTTTTCGGCCGCCATGCCGACATCCGTCCGCTGAGGAACACGTGAGTCCGATCAAGAGCGAGCTTCAGTTTTTCTCCGAGCAGCCGGAGCGCCAATTCGAAATCCTTCGGATGGCGCAGGCGTGCTTCGTCAACGGAATCTAGGAACAGCCAACCTTCCGCGCCTGATGCCAGCCACTGGTCGAACTCGTCTTTGGAGCCAACGTCAAACGCGATCGAGAAATGGTCCGGAATGTTCTCCAGCCGCAAGAAGAACGCGGCCCTACCCTCCGACCGCAACTGCTTGGCAATCGTGCGAAACTCTTCCGTTTTCCCCGAGCCCGCTTCCGACAGGATAACCACTCGATAATCCTGCAGCAGTTCCGCCCATTGAATGCCGTTCGAGACGTAGAAAGCGTTGGACAGATCGGACTCATCGCTCTCGCTGGCGTAGCTGGAGAGCTCCCGAAAGCTCCGGCCCAAGGGTACGTGCTCAAAATCATCAGAAACGGGCATGAGGACGGTCACCCTAAGGGTTCTTAGATTCGCGCAGCACTGTCACGAGCTGATGCATGTCGGTGTAGCGGACTTCGGGCTGAGCGACGATGGTCCGGCCTGGCCGAAGCGCCAGATTTCCACAGTGAGCGAGAGGCCGGATGGGTTGCCATCGCAAACGACATTCTCAACGTCAACCACGACACCATTCGACGGCAAGTTGCCCGGGGAGTGGGTTGCGCCTAACGATCCAGCTTCCGGCCGCTTGAAGTCCGCCCACACCGTACACGGCACTTCAGCCACCGCGTCAGCTTTGCGCCGAAGCTGCCATTGGTTAGAAGCTCGCAAATGACCGGGATGGGGTCGGATGCAGAATGGCAGCTAACCGCTGGGCGATCCCCAGAACCAGACAGTCCGCTGTCGGCCCCATATTGGCGGCCCCATATCTGGACGTCATCACCAAATCTCGCCCACCGCTGACTCCTTTCCCGATCCTCAAACGTCTTAGCTACAGTGAAACACTGGAGCAGGATCCAATGAGCCTCAAGGACAGGAAAATCGTGGTCACCGGCGGCAGCCGGGGGCTTGGCCTCGGCCTGGTCGAAGCGCTGGTCGGGCAAGGCGCCGAGGTGACTGTTGTCGCGCGGGGCGCCGAGGCGCTGGAAGCGGTTGGTGCGCGGCTTGGGGTCGCCACCATTGCGGCCGATGTCACGGACGAGGACGCGGCCTATCGCATTCTGGGCGAGGTGCGCCCAGACATAGTGGTGCTCAACGCCGGTGCGACGCCGCGCATGGGGCGGCTGGACCAGTTGAAGTGGGAGGATTTCTCCGTCGCCTGGGAGACCGACGTCAAGGCCGGGCTCTACTGGCTGCAGGCGGCGCTGAACCTGCCGCTCAAGCCGGGCAGCCGGGTGCTGGTCGGGTCGAGCGGCGCCGCCGTCACCGGATCGCAGATGTCGGGCGGTTATGGTGGGTCCAAGCGGATGCTGTGGTTCATGGCCAAATACGCCAATGGCGTGGCGCAAGAGAAAGGCCTCGGCATACGCTTCCAGGCGATCCTGCCCCGCCAGATGATCCTCGGCACCGGGATCGGCGATGCGGCCGCCGGCGCCTATGCCGGCTCGATCGGCATCACGCCGGAACAATTCGTCGCCCGCTTCGGCGCGCCGATGCCGCCCCGGGCGTTCGGCGACAGGGTCGTCTCGCTGCTGGAGGACCCGGCCTATGCCGAGGGCGTCGTCTTCGGCCTCAGCGGCGACGCGGGCGTGACGATCATGGAGGGCGCTGGTCCTTGAGCGACGGAAAGCCAGCCGTGGAGCGCGACCGGCGGGAGGGGCTGCTTGCCCTTGCCGCCGCCCTGCGGCCGGAACTGCACCGCTATTGCGCCCGCCTGATGGGATCGGTCATCGACGGCGAGGATGTCGTGCAGGACACGTTCGCACGGGCCTTCGTGGCGCTCGACGAGTTGTGCGAGGTGCCGCAGCTGAGGCCCTGGCTGTTCCGGATCGCCCACAACCGCGCGCTCGACCTGTTGCGCAGCCGCGCGATCCGCGTGGCCGAGCCGATCGAGGCGGCGCTCGAAATTGCCGACGAGGCCGACCCGGTGGAGATGCTGATGCGCAGGCAAGCCGTGCAAACCGCCGTGTCGCGCTTCGCGGAGCTTCCTGTGCCGCAACGCAGCGTCGTCATCCTCAGGGATGTGCTCGACGAGCCGCTGGCCGACATCGCCGCCCTGCTTGGCATCACGGTCGATGCGGTGAAGGGGCATCTGGCGCGCGGCCGCGCCCGGCTTCGGCGGATCAACGCGCAGGCCGATCCGCGGCCCGATGCGCGCATCGCCTCCGCCGCTATCGTGCGCTACGTCAACATGTTCAACCAGCGCGACTGGGACGGCTTGCGCGCGCTGCTTGCCGACGATGCGAGGCTCCACCAGTCGATGCACCCGCCGCGCGCGGGCGCCGCCGACGTCGGCATGTTCTTCACGATCTACGCCAAGAGCGACGGCTTGTGGCTCAAGCCGGCATGGGTCGAGGGCCGCGAGGTGATCGCGGTGTTCGAAGACCGGACCGACGCGAAGCCGAATCACTTCATGTGGCTGGAATGGCGCGAAGGCCGGATCAGCTTCATTCGCGACTACCGCTACGTCCGCTACGTTCTCGACGACGCGGACCTGGTGCTGGCAAGGGAAGCCGGAGCTTCCCGTGGTGGCGGCGGGCACTGATAGGCGACAGCAGGTCGCGGGCCGGATCGACGCCTGACGGCGGCGGGCGCGGGCCGCCGCATCGAGGCGAGGCGCCGTGCCTTCACGACGGGATGAGGGTGGAGACCTCGCGGTCGGACGGCCGCTCGCTGGCGGCCAGCCCGGCGGCGACGCCGACGCGGTCGGCGGCGTTGCGGTTCTGGCTCATCTTGCGCTTGCCTTCGAGCCTCACGACCGGCATGCGCAGGCCGACAATGCCGCGAAGCTGCGACTGGATGAAGTCGGGCGGCGCGTCCGACACCGCCCAGCGCGGCGCATCGCGCGCACCCTCATGCAGGTTCGTCAGCCGGGTGACGACCTCCAGCAGCCTGTCCGCATCGTCGAAGAACTCGACCGGCCCGTAGGCATGAACGGCCGCGTAGTTCCAGGTCGGAACGACCTTGCCGGTTTCCTGCTTGGTCGCGTACCAGGACGGCGTCACATAGGCGTCCGGACCCATGAAGATGGCAAGCCCGTCGCCAATCGCAGGAACGCGCCACTGTGGGTTGGCCCTGGCCAGATGGCCATGGATCACGCCGTGCTCGCCCTCCGTATCGTCGAGAAAAAGCGGCAGGGGGGTGGCCAGTGGTCCGTCCGCCGTGGCGGTGACCAGATTTGCCAGCCGTGCGGCGCGGATCGTCGCCATCAGGCTGTCCCTGTCGTCATCGCGGAAGGCGGGCGGGGTATACATGGTCGAACTCCTTGCGTTGCAGCCACAGATGCCAGACAATCTGGCCTGTTGGAATATCCAGTTTCGAAGAGTTGAGGTGGTCCAGTTGAATGCGGACGGAGCCGCGCGCCGCATCGTCGCGGCCATCAAGGAGCAGATCCACGGCGGCGCCTATCAGCCCGGCGACCGTCTGCCGTCGACCCGGGTCTTCGCCGCCGAATGGGGGGCGTCGCGCACGACGGTGACGGCGGCCTACAGCCAGCTCATCGCCGAGGGGTACCTGATCTCGCGTGCCGGGGCGCGCGCTGAAGTGGCGCACGGGCTGGGGGCCACGGTGGCGCCAAAACCCGCCATGGCGGCCGCGCCCCGTCACCTCTCGGCCTTCGCGCAACGCCTGCTCGGCCTGCCGGTGCCAGCCCTGGCGCAGCCGGCGCGGGTCGCGGATTTCCGCTATGGCGACCTGTCGGGCGCCGACTTTCCGGTGCTGGCCTGGCGGCGCGCGATGAACAGGGCCAGCGTGCGGCGCGGCGCGCGGCTGGCCTATGGCGATCCGCAGGGATCGGCCGATCTGCGCGCCGCGCTGCAAGGCTATCTCTGGCGGGCGCGCGGCATCTCCTGCACGCCGGACCGGATCGTGATCGTCAACGGCTCCCAGCAAGGGCTCGATCTCTGCGCCCGGCTGCTGCTCGATACGGGCGACCGCTTCGTCATCGAAAACCCCGGCTACCTGCTTGCCCGCCAGGCCTTCGCGGCGGCGGGCGGCGTCGCCACGCCCATTGCCGTCGACGGCGACGGGCTGAGGACGGACGCGCTGCCGCCGGCGCGGCTCGCCTATGTGACGCCCTCGCACCAGTTTCCGCTCGGCGGCGTCCTGTCGGCGACGCGCCGGCGCGCGCTGCTGGCCTGGGCGGCGCGGGAAGCCGCCTATGTCGTCGAGGACGATTACGACGGCGAATACCGCTACGACGTCGCCCCCATCCCGCCGCTGCGGACGCTGGACGCGGATATGGTCATCTATGCCGGCACGCTGTCCAAAACCCTGTCGCCGACGCTGCGGCTCGGCTATCTCGTCGTTCCCGCCGGTCTGCGCCAGGCGTTCAGCGCGGCCAAGCGCCTGACGGACCGGCACTCGCCGCTGCTGGAGCAGGACGCGCTGGCTGACATGCTGGCCAGCGGCGCCTATGAGCGCCACGTGCGCGCCATCCGCAGGAAGAACGCCGAGCGAAGGGCGCTGCTGCTGCGGGCGCTGGCGGACAAGCTCGGCCAATCGGTCACCATCGAGGGCGCCGACACCGGGCTGCACCTGGTCATCTGGGTGAACGGTGTGGGCGCCGATCGCGTTGCCTCGATCGTCACGGCCGCGCAGGCCGCCGGGATCGGCCTCCATCCGGTGACGCCGCTCTACGACCCGGCTGGGCCACAGCCGGCCACGGCGGGGTTCATCCTCGGCTATGCCGGGCTCCACGTGGATGCCTTGCGGCAGGGCGTGGCGGTGCTGGCGGCGGTGCTGGCCGGGTTCCGCTGAAATCAGCCGAGAAGGTTGCGCGCCGTGCGCATGAAGATCTTCGAGCCGATCGGAATCAGGTCGTCGGGAAAGTCATAGTCGGGATTGTGCAGGGCGGGGTGGCGTTCGCCGGCGCCGAGAAAGAACATCGCCGAGGAGGCGCTGTGGCCGAACAGGCCGAAATCTTCCGAGGCGCGCATCGGCAGGGCTTCCTCGCCATGCGTGACGCTCTCTTCGTCGAGGGCGCGCCGCAGATGCTCGACCGCGTCGGGCGCGTTGACGCTGGCGACGAAGATCTCGTGATAGTCCCAACTGGCGGAGAGGCGGTGCCGGCCGGCAATCTCCTTGACCAGCGTTTCGGCGGCGGCGCAGAGGTCCGCCATGCGCTCGTCGCGGCGGGTGCGCAGCGTCGCCCAGACCTCGGCATGGGCAGGCGCGATGCCGAACACGGCTTCGCCCATCCGCGCATGGGTGACGGTGACCATGGAGAAGTCGTCGTCGGCAAAGGTCGCGCGGCCGAGCGCGGGCAGAGCCGGCATCAGTTCCGAGATCGCCGGCATGGGCGAGGTTCCGGTCTCGGGCATGGAGGAGTGCGCGGTCTTGCCTTCCAGCACGATGCGCATGCCGCGCGAGGCGCAGTTGACCACGCCGGGCTTGAGCCTGACCTCGCCGAACGGCACGCCGGGCAGATTGTGCAGCGAGAAGGCGAAATCCGGCGCGATCTCGCCGAAGCGGGGATCGGCGACGACGCCGGCCGCGCCATTGCCGGTTTCCTCCGCCGGCTGGAACATCAGCACGACACGGCCGCTGGCCGGCCGCTCGCGGCCGAACTGGCGGCCAAGCGCTGCCAGGATCGCGGTGTGTCCATCATGGCCGCACATATGAGATTTTCCAGGCACTTGCGAGGCATGCGGCACGCCCGACAGTTCCTCGATCGGCAGCGCGTCGAGTTCGGAACGAAACAGGACGGTCGGTCCGTTTTTGCCGCTGTCGTAGACGGCCGCGACGCCGTGCCCGCCCAGCTCGGTCAGCACCTTGTCCGGCCCGGTGTCGGCGAGGAAGGCGACGACCGCTTCAGCCGTCTTCTCCTCCTCGTTCGAGATTTCCGGCTGCCGGTGCAGCTTGCGCCGCCACTCGGTCAGTTCGACAATATCGCGATTGGTCAGGGTCATGGTTTTCGCGCCTCCGCAGCATTCCCGTGCTAGCGATAAACGGCCGTGCCGGCCACGGTCCAACTTCCGGGCTTTGGCGGGCCAGAAACCTTCGCACCCGTTATTTCACGCGGTTGGGGCAGAGCGCCTTGAACGGGTCCAGCGTGTAGTCTTAACCGGAAGCTCCTCCCTTTGGCCGGGAGGATCGGCGCCCGACAAGGCGCGGTCAAGACCCGTTGCACCGGCGCATCTTGCGATCTGGCCCAATCGCCTTGGCCTACGAACCGGATGGTCATTATGAGACGATTGTTTATAACGGTCGCTGAAATCGCCACACCAAGGGGAGACGATGCGCTACATACGTCCGCTTTCAATCGAAGACGCCGTCGGCCAACTGGCCGGATCGGCCGGCCCGGCCGCCATCCTTGCCGGAGGCAGTGACCTCCTGGTGAGGATGAAGGGCGGCTTTGTCGAACCCGAACTGATCATCGACATCAAGTCGATCGCCGGCTTGCGCGACATCAGGGAAACCGCCGAGGGCTTCAGCATCGGTGCCGCCGTGCCTTGCGCCGTGCTGGGCGAGAACGCCGCGCTGAAGAAAGCATGGCCAGGCGTCGTCGAGGCGGCCAAGCTGATCGGCTCCAAGCAGGTGCAGGGACGCTGCACGATCGTTGGCAATCTGTGCAACGCCTCGCCGGCGGCCGACAGCGTGCCGGCGCTGGTGGCGGCGGGCGCCAGGGCGGTGGTCGTCGGCCCGTCGGGCAAGCGCACCATTGCCGTCGAGACCGTGCCGACCGCGCCGGGCCGGACATCGCTCGCCAAGGGCGAGATCATCGAGGCGATCCTGCTCGGCAGCCAAGCGCCGCGCTCGGCCGACGCTTATCTGCGGTTCATTCCGCGCACCGAGATGGACATCGCCGTGGTCAGCGCCGGCGTCAACCTGACGCTGGACGAGGCGGGCGTCGTGACTGCGGCCCGCGTGGCGATCGGCGCCGCCGCGCCGACCGTGCTTCTGGTGGAAGAAGGGGCCGAGGCCCTGATCGGCCGCAAGCTCGACGAAGCAGCGCTGGAGCGGCTGGCCAAGGTCTGCGCCGGGGCCTGCCGCCCCATCGACGACAAGCGCGGCACAATAGAATTCAGGCGCAAGGTTGCGGGCGTGCTGGCCAGCAGAGCCGCACAGACCGCCTATGCACGTGCAGGAGGCAAATGATGGCTGGCGTAGCGGTTTCAACCACGATCAACGGCGACACGATTGAATATCTCTGCCAGCCCGACGAGACGCTGCTCGACGTGCTGCGCGACCGGCTCGGGCTGACCGGCGCCAAGGAAGGCTGCGGCACGGGCGACTGCGGCGCCTGCAGCGTCATCCTCGACGACCGGCTGGTGTGTTCGTGCCTGGTTCTGGGCGCGGAAGCGGAAGGCCGCCGCATCGAGACCGTGGAGGGCATGGCGCATGGCGACAAGCTGCACCCGCTGCAGCAGAAGTTTTTGGAGCATGCCGCACTGCAATGCGGCATCTGCACGCCCGGCTTCCTGATCGCGGCCAAGGACCTCCTGGCCAAGAACCCCGACCCGACCGAGGAGGAAATCCGCTTCGGCCTGGCCGGCAATCTCTGCCGCTGCACCGGCTATGACAAGATCGTGCGCGCCGTCCAGGACGCGGCAATCGTGATGAAGGGAGCCTGAGATGAATTTCGATCCGCGTTTTTCGGGGCGTAAATTCGCTTCCGTCGGCACGCGCCCGATCCGTCCCGACGGTGTCGACAAGGTGACCGGCCGCGCCCGCTACGGCGCCGACTTCAACATGGCCGGCCAGCTGGTCGGCCGCGTGCTGCGCAGCCCGCACGCGCATGCCAAGATCAGGAAGATAGACACCTCGAAAGCGGAAGCGCTTGCGGGCGTGAAAGCGGTGATTACGGCGAAAGACCTGCCTGATCTCACCGATGGCGATGCCGCCATGTACGACATCCTCGACAATTGCATGGCGCGCACCAAGGCGCTCTATGACGGCCACGCGGTGGCGGCTGTCGCCGCCATCGATGCCCACACGGCCAGGCAGGCGCTGAAGCTGATCGAGGTCGACTATGAGGTGCTGCCGCATGTCACCGACGTCGACGAGGCGATGCAGCACCACGCCCCGCTGATCAACGACACGGTCTTCACCGAGGGGCTGGAGGAAAAGCCGGTCAAGCCGTCAAACGTCACCAAGCGCTCGCAGTTCGGCCATGGCGACGTCCATCAGGGTTTCGGCCACGCCGATTTCATCGTCGAGCGCTCGTTCAAGACCGAGCAGACGCACCAGGGCTATATCGAGCCCCATGCCTGCGTGGCCAATGTCAGCTCCGACGGCACGGCGGACCTGTGGGTCTGCACGCAGGGCCATTTCGTCTACCGCCAGCACTGCGCGCAACTGCTCGGCATGGAAGCCTCGAAGCTGCGCGTCACCTCCTCGGAGATCGGCGGCGGCTTCGGCGGCAAGACCCATGTCTGGGCCGAGCCGGTGGCGCTTGCCCTGTCGCGCAAGGCAGGCCGCCCGGTGAAGCTGGTGATGACGCGCGACGAGGTGTTCCGCGCGTCGGGGCCGACCAGCGCCACCTCGATCGACGTCAAGATCGGCGCCCGCAAGGACGGCACCATCACGGCCGCCGAAGCCACGCTGCGCTATTCCGCCGGCCCCTATGCCGGTTCATGGGCCGAGATCGGCGCCATGACGGCGTTCGCCTGCTATCGTCTGGATAACGTCAAGACCGTCGGCTACGAAGTGCTGGTCAACCGGCCGAAGACCGCAGCCTACCGCGCGCCCTCGGCGCCGATGGCGGCCTTCGCGGTGGAAAGCGCGGTCGACGAGCTCGCCAAGGAGCTCGGCATGGATCCGGTCGAGTTCCGCATCAAGAACGCCGCCCAGGAAGGCACGCGCTCGTCCTACGGGCCGGTCTACGGCCCGATCGGCATCGGCCCGACGCTGGAAGCGGTGAAGGCCCATGCGCACATGAAGGCGCCGCTGAAGAAGAACCAGGGGCGCGGCATGGCTTGCGGCTTCTGGTTCAATTTCGGCGGCCAGACCTGCGTGGATTTGAACATCGGCATGGACGGCTCGGTGTCGCTCGCCGTGGGTACGGTGGACGTGGGTGGTTCCCGCGCATCGCTGTCGCTGGTGGCGGCGGAGGAACTGGGCATCGACTATGCCCAGCTCAAGGCGGTGGTCGCCGACACGTCGAGCCTCGGCTACAACGACATGACCGACGGCAGCCGCGGCACCTTCTCGTCCTCGATGGCGACGATCTCGGCCGCCCGCAACGCGATCAAGATCCTGCGCGAGCGCGCCGCGCAGATGTGGGATATTTCCGTCGACGACGTCGCCTGGGAACAGGGCCACGCGGTCGCCAAGGGCGAGAAGCACGGCAATCTCGGCAAGCTGTCGCTGAAGGAGATCGCGGCCAAGTCGGGCACCACCGGCGGGCCGATCGCCGGCCACAGCGAGCTCGTCGCCGACGGCGCCGGCGTCTCCTTCGCCACCCATATATGCGACGTCGAGGTCGACCCCGAGACGGGCGCGACCAGGGTGATCCGCTACACGGTGGTGCAGGATGCCGGCAAGGCGGTGCACCCGACCTATGTCGAGGGCCAGTACCAGGGCGGCGCCGCGCAAGGCATCGGCTGGGCGCTCAACGAGGAGTATATTTACGGTAAGGACGGGCGGCTGCAGAACGCCGGCTTCCTCGACTACCGCATCCCGGTCTGCTCCGACCTGCCGATGATCGACACGCAGATCCTAGAAATCCCCAACCCCAACCACCCCTATGGCGTGCGCGGCGTCGGCGAAACCTCGATCGTGCCGCCGCTGGCGGCGATCGCCAACGCGGTGTCGAACGCCGCCGGCGTGCGCATGACCCATATCCCGATGTCGCCGCCAAGGATTCTCGCGGCGATCGAGGCGGAGCGGGAAGGGTAAGGCGAGGCATTCGCTGATGGTCGAAGTGACGCTCTGGGGCGCGCTGAGCCAGCTTGCCGGGGGGCAGAGCAAGGTCGAGGTCGAGGCCAAGGACATCAGGGAGCTGTTCAGGAAACTGGCTGAACAGTATCCCGGGTTCGAGCCGTGGATCGATCGGGGGATCGCCGTGGCGATCGACGGGGTGATTTATCGGGATACTTGGGGGAAGAAGCTGCCGCCGGGGGCGGAGATTTTTCTGCTGCCGAGGTTGGCTGGGGGGTGAGGGGGCAGGCGTCTTGCTGTCAACGCTTGGTATCAGGGTCTCGAATGTCTTGGTAGCGGCCGCAATCACATGGTCAGGTTTGGCGGGTTGGGGTCTGGTGAACTGACTTTTGGGAGAACCACCAACCTGGTTAGCCGCTGGTAAGAATTCCAAAACCACCAATCTAATGGCATCTCATTGAAAACTGCCGTCTATTAGTAAACTGTATAACTACCAGTTTTCATCGCCTCTTGAGATTTAAGCGTATCTCGTCACCCAGAAACCAACCACCTCCCTCGCTCCATGAAGAGATAATTCTGCGAGTCTCAAGCCATCGGGCCAACGCACGATTTTCATCTGATCTTGGCAATCTTGGAGTGTGATATCCTGTCGTGATGTCAGAGAACGGATCTGGAAGCGCCGCAAGCACTTCGCGCGCTTCGTCGACCGTCATAGTCGAGTGAAACTTGTTGAACAGGGAAATCTGCGTCTCAACCGGTCTTGAATTCAGGATAAGTGACTGCGCTTTAGCCGCATCAATGCCAGATATACGAACGTTGGTGCGGTCAAGAATCGGGCCTATGAGTGCCGCTCGTCTGGGCAGTTGCGTTAGCGTATTCAAATCGATCAAGTCGATTATCGCGCGCTTATCCCCATCTGTTATGTTGGCTTGAAGGAGCCCCTCTCGGAAGACGTCGTCGAGACCGAATATTCCAGGATCGGTTAGATAAGCCTCGATGTTTTCTGCCACGAAAAGGACCGGCAAGTCTGTATTGATGTCTAAGCTTTCAAGCGCCTCCTTTGAAAAGGTGATCTTGCGCTCCTCTATGAGGACAGTAAGCTTCGAAGAATCGACGATTTTGGGAAAATTCTTGAACTTATTTGGCAACGCTCGGACATATTCTCGGTAACTTTCATCGCTCAGTGCATTCGCGTTAACAAGGAATTGGCGCAGCGGCAGTGTCTCGGGACCGTTACGCAGATTGTGCTTCAGAATTACGGCGCGCACATCTTTCCGATCAAGATAGGCCACCATGATTTCCGCCGCGAAGCCACTGCCTCCCATGAACGAGATACAATTGTCCCATGTCGGCGCGATACGTCGCAGCTCAAATACCGTGGCGTGCAATTTCTCCGGAACACCTTCCAGCGCTGGCAGGAGAGCCGTCTGCCGACCGAGAAATTCGCGAAGATTATCGTCGTCAAGTCCCTCACGACCCAGGAGATCGGTTATGGCTGCCGCATCTTCTTCAGAATTGTCGGGGAGCTCAAGGAGCACGTCGCGAAGATAGATATCAAGATCGCGTTCGACCCTGGTGATCAAGACAGGATCTGTAAGCGAACGCAGCGTAGTGTAATTGCGCTCGCGCAACGCCATGAGATTGTCCTGGCCCATAACCTCGCGATAGATGTGTTCCACATTGGCAATCGAGAGTTCAAAAAGGCCCCGTTTTACCATGAAGCGCACGATGCCGGTGAACTTCCCTATTGCCGGAAGGTCTCGAATTTCGAAGCCAATGCGCTCGAGGCGTTCGGGTGCCAAGTCAGGTGCAAGTGCCAGAATTTCAGGGAGTTTCGCCGCGACAAAATCAGGGAACTGGTCGCCATCGCGTGCTAGTGTTTCTAGCGCCCGTTCCGGCAGGTTGGTTACCAACTGAGTGATATGGGAAAGATTGCGCTTGCTGGCAATTGCCGTCGGGACGAACTGCCTCCATTCGTCAGCCAGGCGGGAAAGCAACTTGGGGACGGCGCGTCCCGTGGCGTAGTAGGCCTCTAAGAAATCTTCGCAGCCTTCGAACTGGGACGCGATGTACTCGAAAGCCTTACGAGTCTGATCGCTGTAGCGGGTCGCCTCGTTTAGAAGGCAGTCAACCAATTTGACGTTAAGAATATAGCTTTGCCCGAAGTCCGCTTCGCGCATTGCTGCGATGACCTCATTCGGGTTGTCAATCTGAAAGTCGGGGTCGGGAGTAAAGAACGCCCGTATCTGGATCAGAAACTTATTGTCATTGGGCGACAGCCGACCAGAATGGAACAGTGACGTATATTGATAATACGTATCGTCGAGATGGCCCTCTAGAATCAAGAAGCGAGCCAGCTCGCCCTTCTCGCCGAAGCCGTCGAAAAGATCAGTCACACGGTCGGCGCTTGAACGCACGAGTTCTTTGAACTTGGATGTTCGAAGTGTCGCGACCCTCGCTCTAAGCTCGCGAATCCGTTGCACGCTCTCGCTCTTGTTGGCCTCAGATTTGCTTTCAATTTCCGCCTTGCGCTGAAAGTAGGTTTTCTCGCTATCCACTTCGTTCTGCAAGGCGGAGATATCGATCCGCTGCCGGTTATAGGCATCGCGGCAGCTAATATGTGGAACTGCGATTAACTGTTCAAACGCGTCGTGCCCAACAAGCGAGTTAAGTGCGATCCAGGACTGCCCGTCGAGACTGATGCTATTGACGTTCGCGGGAAGCATCTGAACGAGCGTCATTGCGTAGATTTGGCGCAATTCTTTCAGGTCAGAAGGTGTCTGCCTTTCGGCAACGTCAATCTTTCGTTCGATTTCCGCGATCTCTGCCTTACAGGCCACCTCCTCGTGGGCAACGAGTTCATCGTGGCGGCCCAGAATGTCAGCGAGATTGCCTTCGCCCCGGTGCAGTTGTTCGAAATCCCTGGGGTAGACGTTCTTATATATCAGGATCGCAAGAAGCTTGTTCGCGTCGAGAGTATTTTCGTCGTCGGTCTCCAAATTGGCGACGTAGATGGCGTATTCATTGAAGATATTCTGAATAAGTCTCAGGTCGTCTAGATACCGTGAGACCTCTCGAAGGAACTGTCGCTGAAGACGACCGTCGATCTCAAGCCTCTTTCCCTGCTCCAGCACCATATCAATCGAGTTCGAAGCGTTTATGATGGGAATAACAGGAATGACGAATTCGAAGAACTTGGTCCGGTCTGTATTAACAAATACGTCATCGCGCAGGGCGTAAAGAAATCGAATAGTTCGCCTGACTCCTGCGTTCGCATTCACCAAGCCGTTGATTTCACGCAACGTAACGAATATTTCTGCATCTTCGAATCGGTCCAGATCCTCAATTATTACGAGATCATATTCGGTTGACTGAAAGAAGTAGATAATTTCATCCAAATGACGGTTAAGTATCGAGTCGAGATTGTCTGATGCTGGCCTTATTTCTATGTCTTTTAGAGAGATGCTTTTGAGCGACAGCCCAAAGCTGGCGACATAAAAGTTGTGCAGGGCAACCCACAAAAAAAGCAACGAAAATCCGAATATTGTGAAATTAGACCAATTGCTGAATTCGAGTGGATCGAAAAAGGTGCCGCTGATTATCGCTTCCCGCTTTGTGAATACGTACCAACTCGAAAGTAAGCCGAACATGATGTATAGCGATTTGAAGATCGACAGGACGCCAGGGGATTGAATTCGCTTAAAGCGCGACAGTGGAAGTTTGTTGGCATCTGCACCATACAGCATTTGCTGCAGTATGCTTCTTTCAATCTCCTGCCGGCTCACTTTGAGACTTGGAGTGCTAGCTTCTTTGTCGCCTGGGCTGGCCTCTTTCACGAACGCTGCGAGAGATATGTGAAGTGCAGGTCTTCGGTATCTTTTCAGGAACGATTGGATGATGCTGCTTTTTCCTGAACCATAAGGCCCCGTCAGCGCTATATTGTTCACCTTCGGGTCTGTCGTCGCGAAGAGCAAAGCTTCGGAATATACACCGTCCTTGTCAGCTTGGTCGGTCGGTGCAAGGTTTACAAATTTTGCTTTTGTGACGGCGGGTCGACCAATACCTTCTAAGAAGGCACCGAAAATAGTGAACCAGCCACCCAGCCAATTTGTTAATGTTGGAATTAGTTCGCCCATAATAACCTAAATATCACTGATCCAAGCGACAAATATCACTGAGGAGCCGGAAAACACCTACTTTTCATCATCAAGAACTCCGCATTTGTGAATCGATCAGCAGAGTCCCGCCGCCCGCAATTATAGCGGGAAGTAGCCATAGGCAAATAGTCTCGATGATTGGCAGCTTTCGGGCGCTCACGGTATCAGCCGCAACGACCGAGATGAGGCGCATTGCCGTCCGGCAGCTTTCGCCGGAAGACGGCCCTCCGATTCTGGCATAGAAGGCAAGGGAGGAGCCGGCCGTCGAATTGTTGAAGCTTTGTCGTCGCCTATGGGTTATCCCATACCGGACCATTCGACACGGAGTTGCGACCAATTGAGCGTAGCCTTTGCCAAGGAGGAAAGTGCGGAGGCGGCGTCGGAGACCATCCTGCCGGCTCGACCCATCTCCGATCGGATCAACCTCGTCACCGGGGCGGGTTTCAGGATGTTGCATGATGAATTGGCGCGCGCCCGGCAGGCGCTGGAGGCGGCCAGCGTGCTGGAGGATGTCAACGAGAGGCGGCGGCAGTCGGCGGTTCCGGTTCGCGATGTCACCTATTATGCCGAACGCGTCCGCACCGCCCAGCTCATGCCGGTGCCGACGTCCCATGACGTGATCGCGTTCGGGCACACCGTTACTTTCGCGCGTGATGATGGCCGCACCCAGACCTTCCGCATCGTCGGTGAGGATGAGGCCAACCCGGCGCAAGCTTCCATATCGCATGGTTCGCCGGTCGCGATCGCGCTGATCGGCAAGGCCGTTGGCGATGTTGTCCAGCTGGGCCCGCGCGAACTCGAGATCCTGTCCATTTCCTAGCAGACCACCCCCGCCGCCTGCGCCCGCATATATACCAACCCCGCCACCGCCAGATCCCCCACCGCCAACCCCCGAAAAACAAACGCCGTGGTCTCGCCCGCGTCCTCCCGCCCCGGAAAATCGCCGCACACCAAACCCGTCAGGTCACCCACAACCAGTCCGGGATCAACCATCGGCTTGGGCATCTGCTTCTCCTGCTCCAGATCATCCACGACAATGCGATCAAAGCGGCGCATCGTCTCGGGTAGCCAGGGCAGGGCCTGGTCGGTCATCACGGTGAAGCTGCCCGGCTTCAGCCAGTTCGCGTCGAGGAACGGTTCCGGTTTGGGCACCAGGGTCACCGTCGTCACCACCATGTCGGCGCCTTCGATCGCGGCCTTTGCCGTGTCGCAGGGGATTGCTTGCAGCCCGCGCGAGCGCGCCATCTGGCATAGTGCGTCGCGGTTGGCGGTGCCGCGGCCGAAGGCGCGGATTTCGCGCAGGGGGAAGAGGTCGGCGAAGGCCTCTAAATGTCCACGCGCCTGCACGCCGCAGCCGATGAAGGCCAGGGATGACGCGTCGCTTCTCGCCATGCGCCTGGCGGCGACGGCGCTCAAGGCGGCCGTGCGTTTCTCGGTCACCCAATTGCCGTCGACCAGGGCAAGCGGCAGGCCGGTTTCGGCGTCGAGCAGCGTGATCAGCGAGTTGAGCGTGGGCAGTCCGCGCCCGGCGTTGCGCGGATTGACGACCAGCGACTTGGTGGCCAGCACCGGCGGCGTGGATGCAACGCCGAGCGTCGCCATGATGTAGCGGTCGTCGCCCGGCAGCACGACCGCCTTCGGCGCGCACCAGACTTCGCCCCGCCTCTGGCCTGATATCTGGCGTTCGATCTCGTCGACCATGTCGACTGTCGAGATCGACAGGCGGTCGAGCAGCGCCGATGACAGATAGGGCAAGGTTTCGGCGGCCAAAGGTTGTTTGTTCATCCTGTCATTCCCCATGGGATCCTCAAACCGCCGCCGCGCGAGAGCGCCCTCATCGCGGGTCTGGACGCCCTCTCACGCTTCCAGCGTCGGCTCCGTATTCACCTCCAGCGCCTCTTCCGCCTCATCCTCTTCCCCCAGCACCTCGCCATGCACGCCCAATGCCTTTCCGATCCAGATCGGGTCGATCAGATGGTCGCGCTTGGGGTTGGTGGTGTTGGGGTGGATGAGGATGCTGAGGCCGCCATGGTTCAGCATGAGCCAGGGCACCAGCGTGGCGAAGATTTCGGTGGCGAAGGAGACCTGGTACATGGCCTGTTCGTGCGGGCCGACCGGCTCGTCGCGCCAGCTGCCCAGGCGCACGCGAAAACGTTCGGCGATGCGCTGGCGCAGCCATTCGGCGTATTGGCGCTGGGCGGCGTCGCCGTAATAGATATGGGCGTGGTAGCTGGCGATCTCGGCGAGTTGTCTCGGGCTGGGCGGTTGCCCGGCCGGCGTTGAACTGGCTTTGCTCATCTCGATGCTCCCTTCGCCCGTGTCGTGCCCCGGCACAACTCTAGCCGAAGCACGGGCGGCTTGTCTTCAGCCGTGATCAGCCGGCGGCTTTCCAGCAGGCGACGACATGGCCGGACTCGACCTCGCTTCCGGATGAGGCGGAAGAAGCGCTGGAACCCAACACCGAGCCGTCCCTGCCGGCGTAGACCGGCGTCGGTTCCACGCTGCCTCGCCAAGGCATTGCGTGATGCCGTCGGGTGCGCTTCTATCCCTGCCGCGCCATTGGGGGGTGATCATTTGTCTGCTGGGAATCAAACGTCCACCGGTCACGAAGCAAGCGAGGCCGGCTGGCTCGATCTTCATTTCGAATCGTCGCGGCCCGAATACGAGGCGGCCTTGCTCGACGCCGGTATCCGCCCGGGCTGGCGCGTGCTCGACGCCGGATGCGGCAGCGGCGGTTTCCTGCCGCTCATCGCCAGGGCCGTCGGCCCATCCGGCTTCATCGCCGCGCTCGACCTCGCGCCTGAAAACATCGGCCGGGTCGAGGCGCTGGCGGGCACGCTGCCCGAGCCGCCGGAAATCGCCACTGAAGTCGGCAGCATCCTGTCGCTGCCATTCGCCGACGCATCGTTCGATTGCGTCTGGTCCGGCAATGTCATGCAGTATCTGACGCCGGCCGAGTTCGAGCTTGCCGTCGGCGAGGCCAGGCGCGTGCTTAAGCCGGGCGGCATCTTCGCCGTCAAGGATTTCGATTCGACCATCCTGCAGATCCTGCCCATGGACCGGACCCTGCTGGCGCGCTTCATGGCCGCCAGGCTGCAGGGGTTTCGCGACCGGGGCGTGCTCGGCACCGATTGCGGTTCGACGCTTCCGGCGCGTCTGCGGCAGGCGGGCCTGGAGGTCGTCAGCCGCAAGGGCTGGCTGGTCGAGCGCTGGGCTCCCGCGCCTCGCTTCACGCGCGACTATGTTCGCGACCTGCTGGCCTATTTTGCCAGCGTCGCGCCGGGCTACGCCCTGCCTGATGCGGACCAGCTCTATTGGCGGGAGCTGAAGCAGCGGCCGGATCGCCTGCTCGACGATCCCGATTTCTGCTACCGCGAGTTCTTCGTCATGGCGGTCTGCCGGATTTAGCGCTCGGCTGCTCAAGCCGCCGATGCACCGGCTTTATCTCGGCGAACCTCAGCCGGCGCGTTTCCAGCAGGCGATGACATGGCCTGCTTCAACTTCCCGCGCGACAGGTTCGGCCTTGCGGCAGGCGTCTTCCGCCAGCGGGCAGCGGCCGGCGAAGGCACAGCCGGCAAAGCTGGCATCGAGGGCAGCATCGGGGCCGGCTTCGATGGCGGCTTCCGCCATGGTCCGCCCCTCATTGGAAGACGCCGCCAGCAGCATCTGCGTGTAGGGGTGGTTGGGGCCGGCGAAAATCTGGTCGGAGGAACCGGTCTCGACCAGGCGGCCGCGATAGAGCACGCCGATGCGGTCGGCCATATAGCGCACGACCCGGAGGTCATGGCTGATGAAGAGATAGGCGGTGTCTTTCGTCTTCTGCAGATCGTTGAGCAGGTTGAGCACGGTCGCCTGCACCGAGACGTCGAGCGCCGAGGTCGGCTCGTCGAGCACCACCAGCCTCGGCAGGCCGGCGAAGGCGCGGGCGATCGCCGTGCGCTGGCGCTGGCCGCCCGACAGCGTGCCGGGCTTCTGCTCCGCCGTGGCGCGGGCAAGGCGCACGGAGGCCAGCAGGTCGCCGACGCGCTGCGGTACGGCGCGGCGCGGCAGGCCGGCCAGGCGGCGCAGCGGCCGGCCGAGGATGCGGCCGATGCGCTGGCGCGGATTGAGCGTGCGGTCGGGCGACTGGAACACCATCTGCACGTCGCGCCGCTCGGCCGGCTGGCGCCGCTCGACCAGCGGCGCCACGGTGCGGCCGAACAGTTCGACCGTGCCCGCCGTCGGCGGCTGCAAGCCGGTGACGATGCGAGCCAGCGTCGACTTGCCGGAACCGGATTCGCCGATCAGCCCGAACGTCTCGCCGGCGGCGATGTCGAGGTCGATGCCGTGCAGCACGGGCTGGCCGCCGAAGGACTGTCTTATGCCGCGGCAGGAGACGGCGATCTCGCGCGGCCGGGCGGGGAGGCTATCGGTGGCCCGCGGGGGCGAGGCGAGGTCGATGGGGCTCGCATCCTCGGCCAGCCTGCCGTCGCGCTTGGTGCGGGTCAGCGTCGGGATCGCCGCGACCAGCGCCCTGGTATAGGCGTGGCGCGGATTGTCGAACACCTCTTCGGCGACACCCGTCTCGACGATCGCGCCGGACTGCATCACCGAGACGCGGTCGCAGGAGCGCCTGATGAGGTTGATGTCGTGGCTGATCAGCAGGATCGAGGTGCGGTGATCGCGGCGCAGATCGTCGAGGATGGCGATGATCTCGGACTGGACGCTGGCGTCGAGCGCCGTGGTCGGCTCGTCCATCACCAGCAGCGCCGGATCGAGCGCAATCGCGATGGCGATGTTGGCGCGCTGCTGCATGCCGCCCGACAGTTCGTGCGGATAAAGTTTTAGCACGCGCTCCGGGTTGGCGACGCGGACGCGGCCGAGCAGCTGCGCCGCGCGCGCCTGCGCGTCGTCATGATGCATCGGGCGGTGGCGCAGGATCGTCTCGGTGATCTGGCCGCCAATGGTCATGCTCGGGTTCAGCGCCGAACCCGGATGCTGGTAGACGGCGGCGATGCGGTCGCCGCGCAGCCGGCGGAGCTCGACGGCCGAGAGGTCGCGGATCTCGCGGTTCTCGAAGGCGAGTTGCGCGGCCTCGACGCGGGCGTGTTTGGGCAGATAGCGCAGCACGGCCAGCGCCACCGAGCTCTTGCCCGAACCGGATTCGCCGACCAGCCCGAGCGCTTCGCCCGGGCCGATCTCGAGCGATATGTCGTCGACCGCACGATGGATGCGCCGGGCGCCCCGGTAGGAAACCGAGAGGCGCTCGACGCTCAGAACCGAAGACGACGATGAAGAGGACATGCCCGAAACCACTTTCTGTCCGCGCGGCGATCGGGGGCAATCGCTTCCGCTTTCACATAGAACAATCTCTATAAAATTACTCGAATTAAGCCCGGGCGCAATCTAACTTTTATCGACTGGAAGGTTTTCAGGGCACGGCCGCACGCCGCCGCGCCTGACGATTTCCGCATGGACAGGGAAGGCTACCGGCATGTCGCACATGATCCTCAGCGCGTTCTTCTTCAACCCGCAGGGCGACCACCGCATGGCCTGGCGCCACCCCCGCGCGCCGGGGCGCGAGGTGCTCGACTTCGACTATTACCGCGAGCTGGTGCAGGCGGCGGAACGGGCCACGATCGACACCATCTTCGTCGCCGACCACGTGTCGATCTGGGACTCGGTCAAGAGCGGCGTCGCGCACTACGCCAATGCGCGGCTGGAACCGCTGACGCTGCTGTCGGCGCTGGCCGGCGTCACCAAGCATATCGGCCTGATCACCACGGCATCGAGCTCCTACAGCGAGCCCTACAATGTGGCGCGGCTGTTCGCTTCGCTCGACCACATCTCCAAGGGCAGGGCGTCGTGGAACGTCGTCACCTCGGCGATGGACGAGGAGGCGCGCAATTTCGGCCGCGACGGCAATATCGAGCACGCCTTCCGCTATGAGCGCGCCGGCGAATTCCTCGATATCGTCAAGGCGCTGTGGGACAGCTGGGAGGACGAGGCGCTCCTCATCGACAAGGAGACGGGCTATTTCGCCGACCCCGACAAGGTCCACCCGATCGACCACAAGGGCAAACATTTCAAGGTGCGCGGGCCGCTCAACGTGTCGCGGCCGCCGCAGGGCCATCCGCTGATCGTGCAGGCCGGCTCGTCCGAGGACGGCAAGAATTTCGCCACCGCCCAGGCCGACGTGCATTTCGCCATCTTCTCCACGCGCGAAGACGGCATCAAATACCGGCAGGACATCAACGAGCGGCTGGCCCGCCACGGCAGGCGGCCGGAAAGCTTCAAGATACTGCCCGGCATCCTGCCGATCGTTGCCGCCTCCGAGGCAGAGGGCCGCGACAAGCAGGAATACCTGCAGACGCTGCTGCCCGACCAGGTCGGCATCGACCTTTTGTCGAGCTGGAGCGGCATTGACCTCTCCGTCTACCCGCCTGATGGCCCGCTGCCGCCCTTGCCGGACGAGAGCACCTTCAATGGCGGGCGCACCTCGCTCAACCGCGTCAAGCAATGGTCGAAGCAGAACCTCAGCCTGCGCGACATCGCCCGCAAGCTCGCCAACAGCGGCTCGGTGCCGACGGTGGCCGGCACGCCCAGGCAGATCGCCGACCAGCTCGAAGACTGGTACGTCGCCGGCGCCTGCGACGGCTTCAACCTGATGTTCCCCCTGCTGCCCGAGGATTGGGTGAATTTCGCCGAACAGGTGGTGCCGGAACTGCAGCGGCGCGGCCTGGTGCCGACCGAATACGCGCCCGGCACGCTGCGCGACCGTTTCGGCCTTGCCCGCCCCGCCAACCGTTTCGCCGAGCAGCGCGCCGATCAGCGCGCCGTGTCCTGAGAGGAAAAGCCATGACCGCCGCGCCGAACCTCCAGCCCCGCGAAGCCACTGCTCCGCGTCTCGTCAATGTGCTGCACAGCCCCAAGCGTGTGCGTGTGAAATTCGGCGGCCGCACCATCGCCGACAGCCGCAACGTGCTGGTGCTGCGCTCCAACCATTTCCTGCCGATCTATTTCTTCCCGCCGTCCGCGGTCGATCCTTCGGTGCTGAAACCGTCGCTGCATCGCGAGCCGCACGCGGTCGGCGGCGAGACCGCCTATTGGGACATCGACAGCGGCGACAAGCGCGCCGCCAACGCGGCCTGGTCATTCACGGCGCCGCCGGACGAAAACCTGGCGCCGCTCGCCGGCCGCATTGCCTTCACCTGGAAATCGGTCGACCAGTGGTTCGAGGAAGAGGAAGAAGTCTTCGTCCACGCCCGCGATCCCTATGCCCGCATCGACGTGCTGCAGAGTTCCAGCCATGTCGAGGTCTGGTTCGACGGCGAGATCATCGCCGACAGCCATCGTCCGGTGCTGCTGTTCGAGACCCATTTGCCGACGCGTTTCTACCTTCCTCCGGAGGATATCCGGCTGGAGCGGCTGACGGCGTCCAGTTCGACGACGCGATGTCCCTACAAGGGCATCGCCTCCTACTGGTCGGGCCTGCTCGGGGATGGTTCGGTTCGTCCCGACATCGCCTGGAGCTATCGCGAGCCGATCGACGAGGTCGCGAAAATCAAGGGCCTGATCGCCTTCTATCCGCAGGGGGTCGACCGCATCCATCTCGACGGCCAGCCCGCCTGACGCTCCCTTTCAAAGCCATTCAAATCAAGAGAGGAAAACAATGACGAAACGTTCCGACATCGATCTTCTGCGCGATCAATCCGGCGACATCTGGAATGTCGCGGTGGACGAATACGCGCAAGGCTTTCTCAAGCGCCGCGACCTGCTGAAATACGCGGCACTCCTCGGCCTCACCGGCTTTGCCGCCTCGCAGGGGCTGTTCACGCCAGGCGCGGCGCGCGCGGCGACTGCCGGCGGCACGGTGCGCGTCGGCCTCGGCCAGCCGACCAAGGCGATCGATCCCGTCACCATCACCGATCCGGCCAGCATCGGCGTGATCAGCCAGGTCGGCGAGTATCTGATCCTCGACGATCCCAAGGACGGGCTGCAGCCGAAGCTTGCCTTGTCGTGGGAAGCCGACGAGACCGCCAAGCGCTGGACCTTCAAGCTGAGGCCAGGCGTCAAATTCCACGACGGCCGCACCGTGACCGCCAAGGATGTGGTTGCAAGCTTCGAACGGCTTGTCGACCCGGCCAGCGGCTCCTCGGCCTTGTCGGCCTATAAGGGCATCCTCTCCAAGGGCGGCGCCAAGGTCGTCGACGATGAAACGGTCGCCTTCGATCTCGACCAGTCCAACAGCAACTTCCCGTTCTATGTCTCCTCCGACGTCTACAACGCCGTCATCGTGCCGGCCGACTATGCCGGCGATTTCGAGAAGACCTTCAACGGCACCGGCCCGTTCAAGCTGGAGTCCTTCCGCCCCAAGCAGGGCGCCAGCTTCGTGCGCAACCCCGACTATTGGGGCGACAAGGCGCTGCCCGACCGCGTCGAGATCAAGTTCTTCGACGACGAACAGGCGCAGGTTCTGGCGCTGCAGGCCGGCCAGCTCGACGTCATCCCGAGCACCACGCGGCTGGAGCTGGCGATCGAGGGCAACCCCAACTTCAAGCTGCTCAGCGTGCAGGCAAGTTCGCATGATCCGGCGCATCTCAGAACCGACCAGGCGCCGTTCACCGACAAGCGCATCCGCCGCGCGCTGGCGCTGACCATCGACCGCGAGGCCGTGGTCAAGGGCCTGCTCAAGGGCCGCGCCATCGTCGGCAACGACACGCCCTTCGCGCCGATCTTCCCCTCGGCCGATCCGTCTGTGCCGCAGCGCAAGCAGGACATCGCCGAGGCCAAGCGCCTGCTTGGCGAGGCCGGCGTGCCCAATGGGTTCGAAGTGACGCTGACCACCGAGCGCGCCTATGACATTCCCGATTATGCGGTGATCATCCAGAATTTCGCGAAAAAGGCCGGTATCGACATCAAGCTTAACGTGCTGCCGCAGGATGCCTATTACGGCTCGGCGACATTCGGTTCTTCGCCGTGGCTGGACTCCAATCTCGGCATCACCGATTTCGGCCATCGCGGCACGCCCGACATCTTCCTCAACGCGACGCTGAAGAGTTCGGGCGCCTGGAACGCGGCGCATTTCAACAATGCGGACTATGATGCGCTGCTCATCGACTACGGCAAGGCGCGCGACCTGCAGGCGCAGCGGCTCGCCGCCGGCAAGATCCAGACGCTGCTACTCGACGAGACGCCGCTGATCATCAGCTATTTCTCGCAATACAGCCGCATCGTTTCCTCCAAGGTCGAGGGCGTGCGCTTCACCGCCATCTCGCATCTGCTGCTCGACAAGGTGTCGTTCGTGTGATCGCCTCGATGGCGGTCGTCAGGCCCCTGGCGGCGCGCGCGGGTTCGCTGCTTCTGACGCTGTGGCTGGTCAGCGCGCTGGTCTTCCTCGCCGGGCAGGTGCTGCCCGGCGATGTCGGCCGCGTCATGCTCGGCCCGTTCGCCGATGCGCAGGCGGTCGCCGAACTGAACCGCAAGCTCGGCACCGACCAGCCGATCCTTGCGCAATACTGGCACTGGTTCAGCCGGGCGATATCGGGGGATTTCGGCCAGTCGCTGTCGATGCGCGCGCCGGTGGCGCCGTTCGTGCTGGAGAGCATCAGGAACTCCGCCGCACTCGCCGGCGTCGTGCTGTTGTTTCTCGTGCCGATCGGCATCGGCGCCGGCGTCGCCGCCGGCCTGCGCCCGGGGAGCCTTGTCGACCGGCTGATCGTGCTCACCGGCGTCTCGCTCTCGATCGTGCCGGACTTCGTCTCCGGCCTTTTGCTGCTGATGGTCTTCGGCCTGTGGCTGGCCTGGTTTCCGATCACGGGCGCGGCGCCGCAAGCCTCCGGCTTCTGGAGGACCAGCTACTACCTCATCCTGCCGGCGCTGCCGCTGGTGCTGAATCTGATCGGCTATGTCGCGCGCATGACCAGGGCAGGGGTGATCGAGGCGCGTGGCGCCGACTACACCCGCACCGCCATCCTCAAAGGCTTGAGCCCCTCGCAAGTGCTGTTCAAGCACGTGCTGCGCAATGCGCTGGTGCCGACAGTCGCCGTCATCGCCACGCAGAGCGGCTTCCTGCTCGGCGGCCTGGTGGTGATCGAGGCGCTGTTCGGCATACAGGGGCTCGGCAATCTTGTGTTGAGCGCCGCCAAGGCGCGTGACTTCCCGATGCTCGAGGCCGGCGTGCTGGTGATGGCGGCGATCTTCGTGTCGACGGCCGCGATCGGCGATCTCCTGCAGGCGCTGCTCGATCCGCGCCAGCGCCGCCGGAGCGCGCCATGACCGATCTGGCGCAATCCCCGGCGCGCGGCGACATCAGGCTCTCCTGGATCGGCCGGTTGCGCGGCGTGATGCCCGATGTGGCGCCGTCGACCGCGATCGGTTCGGTGGTGCTGCTGTTCTGGGTCGCCTGCGCGCTGTTCGGCGCGCTGTTCGTGCCGTTCGATCCCTATGCCGAGGATTTCCTGTCGATGATGACGCCGCCCGACGCGGTGCACTGGTTCGGCACCGACCAGCTCGGCCGCGACGTGCTCTCGCGCATCATCGTCGGCTCGCGCGACATCCTTTTGGTGGCGCCGCTGGCGACGCTGGCGGGTGTTGCTTCAGGCAGCGTCATCGGCCTGGTGCTCGGCACCTTTGGCGGCCTGGTCGATGCCGTCGGCGCGCGGCTGCTCGACGCGGTCATGTCGCTGCCCTTCATCGTGCTGGTGACGATGGCGCTGGTGGCGATCGGCCCGTCCAACCTCACCGTCATCGCGGTGATCGGCCTTGCCTATGCGCCGCTGGTGGCGCGCACCGTGCGCACCGCCGCGCGCGAACAGCGCGAGCGCGACTATGTCAGCGCCGCCCGGCTTGCCGGCGAACGGCGGCTGGCGATCATGTTCCTGGAAATCCTGCCCAACGTCCGGGAAACCATCCTGATCGAGCTGATCACCCGGCTCGGCTACGCCTTCTTCTCGATCGCGACGCTGAGCTTCCTCGGCCTCGGCATCCAGCCGCCATCGGCCGACTGGGGGCTGGCGATCGCCGACGGTTACGGCTTCCTCACCGGCGGCAAATGGTGGGTGGTGGTGTTCAATTCGGCGGCGATCATTTCGCTGGTCATGGCCACCAACCTCATCGCGCAAGGCATCGGCGCTTTCGAACAAGGCGACAAATAGGCTGTGGGCGCCATGCAATGGTCGGCTATTCGATCGAATTTCTTTACAACCCGTTAATTCGGCCATGCATCAATAAGCATCTGCTAATTATCGGTGCGCGTGGGGTACGCAATGACCAAAAATCTCGGCAATGCACGCTATGTGCCGCCCAAGGACACGAGCATTTCCTTGTTCAGCAGGGTCGCGCCGGCGCTGTTCCCGCTCGTCGCGGCGGCGTTGGGCTACTTGATCGGGCGGCAGTTCCTCGGCCTATAGGACCATAGACATCAGGCGCCGGTCTCGGCTGTCGCCTCCTCAGCGCCGGCGTCGGCTCGCCTGACGCGATCGCTCGCCAGAAGCACGACAGGGCAGGCGACGGCGGCCAGCACGGCGGTCGCCGTGTCGCCGAAGAACAGCTCTTCGCCCGGCCGCTGGGTGACGCCCATCACCACCATCGCCGCGCCCTTGGCCGCTTCCCTGGCGATCGCCTGGTCGGGCGTGGCGCGCGTTCTGATGGCGGTCTCGACGGCGACGCCATAGCGGTCGGCGAGATCGGCGACATCCTTGAGCACGGCCTCCTCGCGGCGGTGCGAAACCGAGCCTGGCCGGCTGCCCTTGCGGGCCTGCGAGACATAAAGGACTTTGACGCGCGCCCGGTGCGGCCGCGCCAGGGCCAGCGCGAAATCAGCCGCGCGCCGCGCGACCTCGGTGCCGTTGACGGGAACCAGAATGGTCGCGCCGGCGCGCAGCATCGGCATCCTGCCGCTGGATTTGGCGCCATTCAGCACCAGGCAGAGCGGGCCGTCGAAGCCGCTGGTGATATCGTTCAGCGTGCCGCTGAAGGTGCCTTTGCCGGTCAGCGCGTTGTCGAGCCCAACCAGCAGAAGGCCGTAGCCCTTGCGCGCCTCGGCGGCGATCGTTTCGGTGGTGGCTTCAAGCTCGGCGCGGGCCGTGAGATGGATCTTGTCGACGGGCGTGTCCTCGGCCTTGCTGACAGCCCTGGCGCTTCTGGCCGCTCCCCTCTTGACCTGTTTCGAGGCCCGCTCGGGGCCTTTGTCGCGGGCAGGGCCGGGCAATTTGCCGTCCTCGAGGTGGAGCAGCGTGGTCGGCATGCCGGTGCCGCCGCCGACGAGCCCGGCGAGATAGGCGGTGAACTTGCCGACCGGGCTGTCGTCGACGAGCAGCAGCAATCGCTCCAGTTTGGAGACGAAGCCGCGTTCGTCGAGCAGTTCTCGGTCGACGCGCTGCTTTTCGGCATCGCCGACCGGCAGCCGGCCGAGCGCCCAGCGCAGCATTGGCGGCATGGCGAGCGTCGTGATGACGGCCATGGTGACGATCATGGTGAACAGATTGTGGGACAGGATGTTCATCGACAGGCCGATCGAGGCGACGATGACCTCGGTCGAGCCGCGCGCGTTCATGGCGCTGCCGACGGCGATGGCCTCCCTCAGCGACATGCCGGCCAGCCGGCCGCCGAGGAAGGCGCCCGAGAATTTGCCGATGCTGGCGATCAGCACCAGCGCCAGCGTCAGCAGCGCCAGCGTCGGGTCGGCAAGCACGGTGAGGTTTGCGGACAAGCCGGCCATGCCGAAGAACACCGGCATGAACAGCGCCGTGATGACGCCGCGCAGCTGGCCCTCGATGTGGTCGGACAGGATCGGCGATTCCCCGACCAGTATGCCGGCGACGAAGGCGCCGAGCACGGTGTGGACGCCGATCAGATTGGTGATCAGCGCCATCACGCCCATAATGATGATGATGACGGTGACGACGGCATACTCGCTGCGGAAGGAGTCGTTGCTCCAGCGGATCAGGGTGAAGACCAGGCGGCGGCCGATGGTGAAGGAAAACACCATGAACAGCGCCACTTCGACCACCGTGATGATGAGCGGCAGCACCTGCAGGCTGCCATTGGTGGCGATGCCGAAGGTGACGGCGATGATCAGCCAGCCGATCGTGTCCTCGATGATGGCGGAGGAGACAATGACCTGGCCGAGATTGCGGCGCATGAAGTTCATCTCGCGCACCACCATGGCGACGATCTTGACCGAGGAGATCGACAGCGCCGTGCCGAGGAACAGTCCGGCGACGATGCGCTCACCCGGCTCGGGCAGGAGGGAATCCGGCAGCACCTGCGCCAGCGCGAAGCCGCAGACAAAGGGCACGACGACGCCGGTGATCGAGATCGAAAAACAGGCCGCGCCCACCCGCCGCACGAGGCGCAGATCCGTCTCCATCCCGGTAAGCAGGAGAAGCAGCAGGATGCCGAGCTGCGAGACGGCATCGATCATGCTTTTCTGCGCGGGATCGGTGGAGAAGATCAGATGCTGGGCGTCCGGCCATATCCAGCCGAACAGCGACGGCCCGAGCAGGATGCCGCCGATCAGCTGGCCCATGATCGCCGGCTGGCCATAGCGCTGGAAGATTTCGCCGAGGCCACGGCCGACCAGAAGCAGGAGTACGATCTCGGCGACGAATAATCCCTCCGCCGAGCCGCCGATGCCCGAGGCGTGGCCGGCCGGCTGCGCGGCCAGCGCGTGGTTTGCCGGCGCCAGAACGAAAATGGCCAGCGAAAGGGCGGCCGCTGTACCGTGCGGCCTCGTTGCCGATGGATGGATCATGGGTCCCTTCAAGACGCCGCCGCGGACTGACCATCACAACGCGCGGCCGACGTTTGCGTTGCAGCCATCCGTCGCGAGTTGTTGGCGTCCGGCATCGAGGTCAGACGTGGACGTTACCGAAGGAGAGTTCGCCGTCGTCGCCTGGCGTCAGGAAGGCGGCCGCCAGCAGGCCGGCATAGAGGAGGGCAACCACGGCGACGATGGCCGCGCCCGGTATGGGACCGAGCGCCGCCGCGCCGACGGCCTCGCGCATTGTGCCGACAAAGCCGACCGGCACGCCTTGATCGATGAGGCTCGGGGTCGACAGTTTGAGGATCCAGGCGAGCAGCAGGATCAGCATCATGTGCACGTAGTTGCGGCGCAGACGGCGCGCCAGCGCCACGCGCTGCGAAACCAGGAATTTTGGGGTGCGCAGGCTCTCGCCGACGACCAGCAGCCAGTCGGAGGCGAAATCGGGCTGCGGCGAGAAGATCTGCGCGAAATAATGGCGCTCGAACTGGCGCACGCGGGCGCGGTAGACGTCGAAGAAGCGGTAGCGGCGCGCCTCGATCCACAACAAAAGCAGCACCAGCAGCATGGCGAACAGCAGCACGCCGTGATGGGCGCTGGCCGTCGACAGCGACACGGACAGCATCGCCGCGACAACGGTGATCGCCCAATTGCTGGTGCGGTCGAGGCGGTCGCGCCAGCCGGCCATGCGGGCGATCTCGGCGCGATGGAAATGGGACATAACGGTGACCAGTTCGCCTGGCGAAAGCGGTCTGCCGACGGGCGTTGCCGGCGCATCGTTCATGACTTCCTCCCAGCCGACAACGCTTATGAGGCAATGTCGTTCCGGCAGGCGGTCATTCCGGGCCGCCGATCCAGTCGACTAGCAGTGCGACGAGCCCAAAGGCGCCGCCGATGGCGCAGACCGCCGGCCACCCGGCCCGGGCCCAGGCAACACCGGCCAGCAATGAGCCGATGGCGCCGCCGATGAAGAAAATGCCGACGAACAGGCCGTTGAGGCGGCCGCGCGCCTCGGGCCGCAGCAGGTTGATGGCGCGGCGGCCGAGCGTCTGATCGCCGGTAACGCCGATATCGAGCAGCACGGCGCTGATGCCCATCAGCACGAGCGGCGTCCAGGACGTTGCGGACAAGAAGGAGCCGGCCCAGGCCGCCAGCGCCAGCGCGCCGATCAGCACGAGATGACAGAAGATGGTGGCGGATCGCGTCCAGCCCTGATCGCCGGCGCGGCCGAACAAAGGCGTGACCACCGCACCGCCGGCGCCGACCAAAGCGAACAGCGCGATACCGCGCTGGCCAAGGCCGAAGGGTGGCTGCGCGAGGCGCAAGGCGACCGCCGTCCAGAACAGGCTGAACGCCGCCATCACCAGCGCCGCCGTCAGCGCGCGGCGCCGCAGCACCGGCTCCTCGCGCAGCAGATGGAACAGTGAAGCGATCAGCTTGCCATAAGACGATTTCGCCACCGGCCGCCGGCGCGGCAGCGTGAAGGCGAGCACGATGGCGAGCAGCGTCAGGGCGGCGGCGCTGAGGCCGTAGAAGGCGCGCCAGCCCCAGGCGTCGGCGACGAGGCTGGCCAACGGCCGCGCCAGTAGGATGCCGATCATCAGCCCGCTCATCACGTCGCCGATGACGCGGCCTGCCTCGCCGGGCGGGGCCATCGAGGCGGCGATCGGCACCAGAATCTGGATCGCCGAACAGGCGGCGCCGAGCCCGAACAGGACGATCAGCAGCGAGGCGATGGTTGGCGCCAGCGCCGCCACGCCGGCCGCCAATGCCGCCGCGACCAGCATGCGCAGGATCAGGGTGCGGTTCTCGGCGAGGTCGGCCATCGGCACCAGGAAGAACAGGCCGGCGGCATAGCCGAGCAGCGTCACCATGGCGACAAGGCCAACGCTCGCGGCGCCAGCGCCGAGCGACGGGCCGATCAGCCCGACAAGTGTCTGCGGCGCGAACAGATTGGTGACGATGATGCCGGTGGCGGCGGCAAACAGCAGCGTCTGCGGGCCGGTGATGGTTTGAACCGGAAGCCGGCCGGCTGTTTGGCCGTCATTGGTATCGAGCATGAAGTCCTCAATGAAGCTGCATATCGTGCAAGGACTTTATGCCAAAGCTTCATCATGCTACAATTCAATCAATTTGATAATGATTATGCGAGGTGCGCATGAACATCCATGATCTCGAAGCCTTCGTCGCCGTTGTGGAAACCGGCTCGATCGTCGGCGCCTCGGCCAGGCTCAACCTCACCCAGCCGGGTGTCACGCGCCGCATCCAGAACCTCGAGGACGGGCTGGGGACAGCACTTCTCGACCGCCAGTCGAAGCCGCTGAAGCCGACCGCCTCCGGACGCGAGGCCTATGAGCATGGCCGCCGCGTGCTACGTTCGCTGGAGGATTTGAAGGCCGGTGTCTCGCCGCAAGGCGAGGTCAAGGGCGAGTTCCGGCTGGGCATCATGCCCTATCTCTCGGATGCAGCACTTGCGCTGCCGCTCGACAGCCTGCGCGCCGCCTTTCCGCAATTGACGTTGCGCGTCAGTTCGGGCTGGTCGCCAAGGCTGGTGGAGCAGGTGGCGCGCAGCGAGCTCGACGCGGTGGCGGTGTGCCTTGCCGAAGGCCTGGCGCCGCCGGACGAACTGGTCTGCGACGATCTCGGCGCGCAATCGGTGCTGCTGGTCGCGTCCCCCAGCCTTGGCGTGCCGAAACCGGCGAAGCTCGCCGACCTGTCGCGCTTCGCCTGGGTGATGAACGAAAACGGCTGCGGTTTTCGCGCCTTCATAAGGCAGAGTCTCGAGGCCGCCAGGCTGCCGTTCCAGGTCGGGGTGGAGGCGCTCAGCGTCGACCTCAGAATGTCGCTGGTGGCGCGCGGCCACGGCATCGGCATCGTCACCCCGGGCGCCTTCGCCGACAGCCGCTGGCGCGACGCGGTGGAGGTGATCGACTGCCCCGACTTCAAGCCGCAAGTGCGCGCCTGGCTGCTGCACCGTCCGCCGGCCGGGCGGCTGGCGCGTCCGATCGCGCTGTTCCGCGACGCACTGATCGACGGGCTGAAGGTGCCGATGCCGCTGGTGTCGTAGGTGCGCGGGACGTTGAATTTCGCCAGAATTTCTCGAATCCGATCAGGCTGCTGCGCGGAATTGCTCAAGTGCCGATTCCAGGTTCAAACGGTTATGGCTCTTGAGAATCCCTTTGCCTTCGGCAACATGGCTGCCGTGGCCGAGGCACGAAAATGAACAAGCCGATTTCCGCCGCACCGCGCAAACCCGCGCGGAAGTCACCGATGGCGCTGACCGAGGCGCTGGTGGCGCGCACCATGCGCGTTGTCGAGGATGCCGGGCCGACGCCGGGCATGGTCTATATGACTGACCAGGATTATGCGCGGTTTCGCGACGAGATCCTGGCCTCGGCACCGGCCGGGCCGCTGAAACTGTTCGCCTATGGCTCGCTGCTTTGGAAGCCGGCCGGCGAGGTGAGGGGCGGCGAACGGGCGGTGGCGCGGGGCTGGCATCGATCGTTCTGCTTCACCGTACAGCGCTTTCGCGGCACGCTCGAGCGGCCCGGCCTGATGATGGCGCTCGACCGTGGCGGCCAATGCCAGGGCATGGTGTTCGAGATCGCCGAGCCGGTAGCCGAAAATCTGGAGGCGCTGCTGCGCCGCGAAATGACCATCCTGCCCGCCGTCAACGTGCCGCGCTGGCTGCGGGTGAGGACCGAAGGCGGGATGAGCCGGGCGCTCGGCTTCGTCGTCGATCCCGCCAATTCGCGCTATGCCGGCAAGCTCGACAAGCCAGCGGTCGCCGCAACGCTGGCGAGTGCTGTTGGCCATTGGGGCTCGGGCGCGCAATATCTGTTCGAGACGATCCGCCACCTCGACGCCTGCGGCATACGCGACCGCAATCTGTGGCAGCTGCAGGAGCTGGTGGCGCAGGAGATCGGGCGTGGACACGTCATCTAGCCATCACCATCTTCCCGCTTGACGAACATATATCCCTACGGTTATACGTCAACCAATAGCCAACGGGTTATCGATCTCGGATGCCGGACGCTCATGACATGATATTCAGGACGCTCGCCGACCCGACAAGGCGGGCGATCTTCGAACGGCTGTGCCAACAGGGAGAGCAGACGGTCGGGGCGCTGACGATACAGGCCGGCGTCTCGCAGCCGGCGGTGTCGAAGCATCTGGGCGTGCTCAAGCAGGCGGGGCTGGTGCGCGACCGCCATGAAGGCCGCCAGACGCATTACAGCGCGCAGCTTGCCGCGCTGGCGCCGCTGATGGACTGGACGCGTGAGATGGCCGGGTTCTGGGAAAGCCGGTTCGACGACCTCGAGGATTTACTCAAAAGGATGGACCAGTGAACGATAGGGCCCAGGAGACCCGCACTGTCGTCGTCGAGCGGCAGATTTCCCATCCGCCTGAAAAACTCTGGCGCGCGCTGACGCAGCCGCATCTGATGGAGGAATGGCTGATGAAGAACGATTTCAATCCGGTCGTCGGCCATCGCTTCAACATCAGCGCCGATTGGGGCGGCGTGCTGGACTGCGAAGTGCTTGCCGTCGAGCCGCACAGGACGCTGTCCTACACCTGGAACCTGGCGCACCAGGATCCGGCCTTCGATCTCAGGAGCGTGGTGACTTTCACTCTCACCCCGACGCCAACGGGAACCCATCTGCGCATGGAGCAGGCCGGTTTCCGGCCCGACCAGAGACGGGCCTATGGCGGCGCCAAAACCGGTTGGCCGCAATTCCTGGAGAAGCTGGAAGAGCTTCTGGCCCGCACGGACTGAGAGTTCCCGGCCAGGCTGAAAACCACACAGCACTGTCAAAGGGCGGTTCTGCGCCAGCAAAACCCATGGAGAAATGCGATGAAGATCAAACTGACCAGCATCTATGTCGACGATCAGGAAAAGGCGCTCGCCTTCTATACCGGTGTGCTCGGCTTCACCAAGAAGGCCGATTTCGGCAATGGGCCGTTCCGCTGGCTGACGGTCGTCTCGGCCGAAGAGCCGGACGGGACCGAATTGCAGCTGGCGCTGAACGACAATCCGGCGGCCAAAACCTACCAGCAGGCGATCTTCAAGCAGGGCCAGCCGGCGCTGATGCTGTTCACCGACGACATCAAGGGCGATCATGAGCGCATCAAGGCCAATGGCGGTGCCTTCGCCATGGCGCCGACCGCGGTGACCGGCTCAACCATCGCGCAGGTCAACGACGGCTGCGGCAATCTCATCCAGATCACGGAACTGGCGCGCTGGTAAGGCGCCGGGTTTCAACGAATAGTGCAAGAGGAGGCAGAATTGGACTGGAGCAAATGGATACGGCAGGCGCATCGCTGGCTGTCGATGATTTTCACGATCACCGTCGCCGCGAATTTCGCCACCATGGCGTTCGGGCAGCCGCCCGCCTGGGTGATCTATTCGCCGCTCCCGCCGCTCTTCCTTTTGCTGTTCAGCGGCCTCTATATGTTCGTGCTGCCCCATGTCGCGAAAGCGCGCGTCGCGCAGCGCGCCAACGGATAGGAACGGATGGCGAAATCGACCAAACCAGCCGCCAAGGCTGAACCGAAGCTGCTTTCCGGCGGCAACCCGCGGATCGCCAAGGGCCATGGCGATCCGCCGGTGCAGGCCTATATCGCGGCCATGCCGGGCTGGAAGCGCGAGGTCGGCCGACGCCTCGACGCGCTCATCGAGCGCGCCGTGCCCGGCGTGCGGAAGGCCGTCAAATGGAACTCGCCGCTCTATGGCGTCGAAGGCGAGGGCTGGTTCCTCGGCATCCATTGCTTCACGCAATACATCAAGGTGGCTTTCTTTCGCGGCCTAGCGCTGGACCCGGTGCCGCCTGGCGCGTCCAAGAGCGGGGATACGCGCTATCTCGACATCCGCGAGGACGATGCGTTGGACGAGGCGCGGTTCTGCGCCTGGGTGAAGCAGGCCAGCCAATTGCCTGGCGAGCGCATGTAAACGCTCTATTTGTCGGTTCGAAGGAGAAAGATAATGACGACCACGGAAGCGCAGGAGAGCAAATCTCCCTCCGAACTGATCGACGGCAGGATCAGGGAACTGGGCGACTGGCGCGGCGAGATGCTTGGGCGGCTGCGCGCGCTGATCCATCAAGCCGATCCCGATGTGGCCGAGACGTGGAAATGGCGCGGCGTGCCGGTATGGGAGGATGCCGGCATGATCTGCACGGGCGAGACCTACAAGACCGTCGTCAAGCTGACCTTCGCCAAGGGTGCGGCGCTGCCCGATCCGGCGCGGCTGTTCAACTCCAGTCTCGAAGGCAATACGCGCCGCGCCATCGACTTCCAGCAAGGCGAGGAGATCGACGAGGAGGCCTTCAAGGCGCTGGTGCGCGCCGCCGTGGCTTTGAACAAGTCGAAGGCGCGAAGGTAATTCTGCCGCGTGATAGTCATAGCGCGTGACGGTCACCGTCGGCGCTGCCCCTCACTGTCCTGCCGGACGTTCGTCACTCGAAAAGCCAAGCAATTGGCTTTTCGTCCGCTGCGCGGATCGCTCCTCAACTCCCCGTAAACGGGGCGAGAGTGGCTGCCGCAACGCCGCGCATTTTTTTGCAACGCTGATACAGCTTCCCTCTCCCCGTCACTATACGGGGAGAGGATGCCGGCAGGCAGGTGAGGGGCAGCGCCGACGGTCAAAGCTGTAATGGTTTGGTCGCCGCGAGCGATCGGCCCCGTTTACGATCTGGGAAGCTTGATGGTGCTAGATAGCGCCGGATGAAGGCTGGCCTGCCGGGCCGGCCGGGTTTGGATTCGCCGCCATGAACAGCAGCCCGATGCGCATGCCGTGGGTGGACACGGCCAAAGGCCTCTCGATCATCCTCGTGGTCATGATGTACTCGGCCTACAACACCGGCGAGTACACGGGCGGGGTGGGCTTTCTCCACTATGTCATCGGCTTCGCGACGCCGTTTCGCATGCCCGAATTCTTCCTGATCTCCGGACTTTTCCTGTCGCTGGTGATCGACCGGCCATGGCGGCGCTATGTCGACCGGCGCGTCGTCCATTACCTGTATTTCTACGTGCTGTGGGCGATCATCTCGATCGGGCTGAAGATCGGCATCTTCAGCCGGGACCCCGCCGGCATGCTGCACGACCTCGCAATGGCCGTCGTGCAGCCCTATGGCGTGCTGTGGTTCATCTACATGCTGGCGGTGTTCGGCCTTGCCGCGAAACTGCTGCGGCAGTTTGCGGTCCCTGCCTGGATCGTCATCCCGATCGCCGCCTGCCTGCAGATGTGGGCGCCGCATCCCGATAGCTACGCGGTCGAACAATTCGCGGCCTATTTCGTCTTTTTCTACGTCGGCTTCGTCATGGCGCCGCTGGTGTTCAGGCTCGTCGAATGGACGCAGGCCCGCCCGGCGCTGGCCGCCGCCGGGCTGCTCCTGTGGGCTGTTATCAACGGCCTGCTGGTCTATTCGCCGGGTTATGCCATGCAGCCGGTCGGCATGCGGATGGGCCTCGCGGCATGGCCGCCGCTGCATCTCACTTTGGCGGTCGCCGGCGCGGTGGCACTCTGCGTGCTTGGCGGTTTCCTGTCGAAATTCCCGGCCATGGAATGGCTGCGCTGGCTGGGCGAGCACTCGCTGGTCGTCTATGTCGCCTTCACCATCCCGATGTCGCTGTTTCGCGGCGCGGCACTCGCAAGCGGCCTCCTGACCGACACCGGCATGCTCAGCCTGGCGGTGCTGCTGGTCTCGATCATCAGCCCGGTGATCCTCTACTTCATCATACAGCGCATCGGTTTCGGCATGTTCCTGTTCGAGCGGCCAGCCTGGGCGCATGTCGACGACGGCAGCGCCGCGCAAGCTGCGTCGAAAACACCGCTGCCTGCCGCCGCCACCCAGTCAAGCCGGACATAACAAAGCCGCAAGAGGCCCTGCAGCCTGCCTCAGCCGTCCCGCAGCCACACCAGCATCTCGCCGGGCTCGCGGTTGTCCCAGGCGAAATAGGGGATGGCGGTCAGGCGCGTCTCGACCTTGGCCGGCGGTTCGGAGCGATAGAGCCCGTCCTGCCAGCCGTCGCCGGCATCGGCTTGCGCCGTGGCTGCAAGCGTCACCACGCCGCCGAGCAGGTCCGGTTCGTCATGCACCTCGATGCCGGCTGTGCGCGGCAGGGTCAGCCGATGCAGGCTGGTGTCATTGTCGGTCGCCTCGACGCAGTAGATCAGCGGCCCGCGCGACAGCGCGACGCGGCCGGCATCCTGCCTGACCTCGGGATTGGCATAGAGCCGCTCGATCGGCATTTCGAGGTCGAGCCGGACACGGTCGCCTTTTTTCCAGTTGCGGCGGATGGCGGCGTAGCCGTCGCTGGTCACGTCCTCGAGGTCGATCGTCTCGCCGTTGATTTCGAGCCTGGCGGCGGAACTCCAACCCGGCACCCGCAGATGCAGCGTGAACTCCACTGCGGCCTGCGGCTCGACCGTGATCTCGACGGCGCCGTCCCAGGGATAGCGGCTCGCCTGCGTCAGCGTCACCGGCACGCCCGCTATGTTGAAGCGGGCGGTGGAGTCGCCATAGAGGTGCACGGCCAGCGCATCGTCGGCCAGGCTGTAGAAATAACTGCCGATGGAAGCGACCATGCGGCCGATATTGGGCGGGCAGCAGGGGCAGCGGTGCCATTTCCATCTGTTGTGCTTGCCCCGGCTTTCCAGCGGGTTCTCGTAGAAGAACAGCGAGCCGTCGAGCGACAGGCCCGAGATCGAGCCGTTGTAGAGCGCGCGCTCCATCATGTCGGCGTAGCGGGCGTTCGGTCCCATGCCGAGCATGCGGCTGGCCCAGAACACCAGCCCGACCGAGGCGCAGGTCTCGGCATAGGCGGTTTCGTTGGGCAGGTCGTAGTCGCTGGTGAAACCCTCATTGTGCGCCGAGGGACCGAGCCCGCCGGTGATGTAGAGGTTTTTCGTGGTGAGGTCGTCCCACAGCCGGTCGAGCGCCACACGCAGCGTGTCGTCGCCATACTCGGTGGCGATGTCGGCCATGCCAGAGTAGAGGTACATGGCCCTGACCGCATGGCCGACGACCTTGTCCTGCTCGCGCACCGGGATGTGCGACTGGCTGTATTCATAGGTCTTGAAATGATAGGCCTTCGGATCGGCGCCGCGAGCGCGGGCCTCTTCGTCGAAATAATGCGGCTCAAGGCCGCGCTGGTCGATGAAGTATTTGGCCAATTCCATGTACTTCCGCTCGCCGGTCACCCGCGCCAGCTTGACCAGCGCCAGCTCGATCTCCTCATGGCCGCAATAGCCCTTTTTCTTGCCGGGCTCGGGGCCGAGTACCGAGGCGATGTGGTCGGCATAGCGGCACATGATGTCGAGCAGCTTGCGCTTGCCGGTCGCCTGGTAGTAGGCGACCGCGCCCTCGATCAGGTGGCCGGCGCAGTAAAGCTCGTGGCAGTCGCGCAGATTGGTCCAGCGCTTGCCGGGCTGGATGCGCTGGTACCAGCTGGAGAGATAGCCGTCCTCCTGCTGCAGTCTGCCATACATGTCGATGACGGCGTCGATCTTCTTCTCCAGTTCGGGATTCTTGCGCCGGTAGAGCGAATAGGCTGATGTCTCGATCGTCTTGCCGAGATCGGAATCCCAGAACATCTGCGTGGTCACCGTCGAGCCGGTGAAGCCGGGGGAGGCGGCCTCGTCGGGCGACGGCGAATGGAAGGGAATGACGATGCCGGGCGAGGGGCGGTCGGGGTCGATCTGCTCCAGCATGCGCGCCTCCACGCAGCGGTCGTAAAGGATGTCGGCGGTGCGCGTCGCCACCGCCTCGGCACGGTCGCCCCAGAAGCCGCGCACGTCGACCTGCGGCACCGGCAGCGGGCGGAAGGCGAGCCTGGGCCTGGCTGTGGTGGCGGGCCGGGGGGATGGCGATGCTATCATGAACTCACTCCATTCGATCGATTACTTGACGGCCCCGGCCATCAGGCCGCGGATGTAGAAGCGCTGCAAAGCCAGGAACAGGATCAGGCAGGGCACCATCATCACGGTGACGCCCGCCTGCACGGCGCCCCAGTCGATGGCGCCGAAGCGGCCCGACTGAAGCGCGGTCATCATCACCGGCAGCGTGAATTTGGACTGGTCGGTCATCAGCACCAGGGCAGCGAGGAACTCGTTCCAGGCGCCAAGGAAGGCAAACAGCGCGATGGTGACGACGCCAGGCCAGACCAGCGGCAGCATCACCTTTATGAGCATGGTGGCGTTGCCGGCGCCGTCCATGCGAGCGGCCTCCTCGATCTCGCGCGGCACCGCGTCGAAGGCGTTGCGCATCATGAAGATCGAGAACGGCAATTGAAGCGTGACATAGACGCCGACCAGCCCGGTCAGCGTGTTGTGCAGGCCAAGCTTGGTCAGCACCAGGAAGATCGGCGTCAGGATCGACTGGAACGGGATCATGATCGTCGACAGGATGAGGACGAAGAACAGGTCCTTGAACGGAAACCGAAACCGCGAGAAGCCGTAACCGGCGAGCACGCTGACGATGACCGACAATATGACGGTCATCACCGAGACATAGATGCTGTTCTGCGCCGAGACCCACAGGCCGTCGCCAAAGGAATTGAGCGTGGCATAGTTTTCGAGCGAGAAGCCCGTGGTCGGCCAGGGCGGCAGCGGCGGCAGGCGCGCCTCCTGCGCCGGCTTGAAGGCCGACAGCACCGTCCACACGATCGGCGCCACGAACAGCACCGAGGCGATGATGCCGGTGGAGTGCCTGGCGAGGCGGGCGGCGAGCTTGCCTCTGGCTGATATCGCCTGCGCCATCAGTCGAGCCCCTCGGGCTTGCGCAGCAGCC
Source organism: Mesorhizobium sp. M8A.F.Ca.ET.181.01.1.1 (assembly GCF_004792025.1). Lineage (NCBI taxonomy): Bacteria > Pseudomonadati > Pseudomonadota > Alphaproteobacteria > Hyphomicrobiales > Phyllobacteriaceae > Mesorhizobium > Mesorhizobium sp. M8A.F.Ca.ET.181.01.1.1. The sequence goes on from NZ_SRTV01000001.1 coordinate 229,866, forward strand.
AGAGCTGGACGAGGCTGAGCGCCACCAGGATGACCAGCAGCACCATCGACAGCGCCGCGCCATAGCCGAGCTTGAACGACACGAACGACTGGTTGAAGATCCAGTAGACCGCCGTCAGCGTCTGGTTACGCGGGCCGCCGCGCAGGATGATGTAGAACTGGTCGAAGGCGAGGATCGAGCCGGCCACCGACAGGATCAGCGCCAGCGCCAGCGTGCGCCGCATCAGCGGCAAGGTGATCGCCCGGAACCTTGCGAACGGCCCGGCGCCGTCGATGACGGCCGCCTCCTGCAGGTCCTGCGGGATCGATTGCAGGCCGGTCATCAGGATGATCATGGTGAAGCCGGCGACCTTCCACACCACCATGGCGATGATCGACCAGAAGGCCGGCTGGAAGGTGGCGAGCAGGTTGAACTTCCTGTCGATCAGGCCGAGGTCGTAGGCGGCGGGGCTGAACAGGCCGGAATCGACGTTGAGCAGCCACGACCAGAGCAGGCTCGCCGAGGCGAAGCCGACCACCGCCGGCATGAAGAACATGGTGCGGTAGAGATTGGTGAACGGGCGCGGCCGCTCGATGAAGATCGCCAGCGGAAAGGCGACGGCGAAGATCGCGATGGTGACGACCAGCGTGTAAAAACCGGTGAATTTCAGCGCGTTCCAGAACCTGGTGTCGCGCAGGATTGCCCAGTAATTACCGAGGCCTATGAAGGAATGCTCGCCCATCAGCGGCCAATTGTGCAGCGACATCCACGCCGTCATGCCGAGCGGGATGACGAAGAACAGTATGACCAGCGCGACCGCCGGCGCGACATAGAGCAGGCCGATCCATTGCCGACGCCAGGCGCCGACGAGTTTGCGGGCGCGGGGCGGGGCGGTGGTTGTGATGGTGGTCATGGCTGCGCGCTCGTTCTTCCTTCTCCCCTTGTGGGAGAAGGTGGATCGGCGCGCAGCGCCGAGACGGTTGAGGGGTGCGCCAAGCAATGAGGCAGGTGCGATTTCGAACTTGTTGCCAAGCTGGAGCACCCCTCATCCGACCTCGCTTCGCGAGGCCACCTTCTCCCACAAGGGGAGAAGGGAGAACCAACCCTCCGACGCTCCGAAGCGGAGATGCAACCGAGTCTTCTCAACGCGATAGCCTTGCCATTTGAACCAAAACAATTTCCGGCCGCCCGCCCAGGGAGACAGGCGGGCGGCCGGACAGGCGCCTATTTCTGCGGCGCCTGGTCGATGATCGACTGCATGGTTTCCTGGGCGTTGGCGATCGCGCCATCGACGTCGTCGCCGAAGAACACCTCGTTGATCATCTGCGTCCACGGGCCGTTGGCGGAGTTGATCAGGTCGTTGAACACCACCGAGTAGGGCGTCTTGCCCTTCGCCATCGCCTCGGCGGCGATCTGGTAGCGCGGATCGAGATCCTTGAGCGCGTCCTTGGCGATGTCGCCGCGCACCGGCAGGCTGCCGTATTTGGCGAGGATGGTCTGGCCCTCGAGCGAATAGGCGAAGTCCAGGAACTCCTTCACCACGGCGAGCTTCTTGGTGCCCTTGGTGACGACGAAATTGTCGCCGCCGGCAAAGGACGACCAGTTGCCATCCTTGCCCGGCAGGAAGGTGATGCCGTAGTCGACATTGGGATACTGCGTGTTGAGCGCGCCGATGGCAAAGGCGCCAGAGGGCGAGATGCCGATATTGCCGGCGGCGAAGGCGGCGAAGAAATTGGCGCCGGTGTCGGTCTGCGCGCCCGCCGGCACCAGGTCCTTCTTGACCATGGAGCGGTAGAGATCGATGGCGCCACGCAGCTGCGGGCTGTCCAGCGTCGCCTTGGAGCCGTCCTCCGACAGGATGTCGCCGCCAGAGGCCCAGATCAGCGGCGTGAAGGTGAAGATGTTGCAGCCGCCGCAATTGCCGGAGAAATAGAAGCCCTTGATGTTGCCGCCAAGCGCGTTGACCTTCTCGGCATCGGCTTCGATCTCGGCCCAGTTGGTCGGACCTTTCTCGGGGTCGAGGCCGGCCTGCTTGAACAGCTTCTTGTTCCAGATCAGCACCGAGGCGTCGGCCGAGAAGGGCAGGCCGTAAATATGGTCCTTGTAGGTGCCGGTCTTCACATGCGCCGGCGACAGGCTGGCGAAATAGGGCAGGGACTTCGCCCAGTCGGTGATGTCCTCGAGCTGGCCGGCAGCGGCGAAGGACGGGGTGTAGATCAGGTCGAGCGACAGTGCGTCGGGCGCCGTGCCGCCGGCGGCGGCCGCGCCATATTTCGGGATGATCTCGGCATTGGGGATGATGTCGAGCTTGACCTGGTCCTTGTTCGCCTTGTTGAAGGCGTCGACGATCCTCGGCATGAAGTTCGAGCCGTCGGCACGCACCCAGATGTTGGCGGTCTCGGCGGCGGCAAGTTGCAGGCCGCAGCCCAGAGCGGCGGCCGTCAAGGCCAGTTTGGCAATCAAAGTCCTCATGTTCTCCTCCTCCACATTGGCCGCGATGCGCGGCTCGCCGCCGATCGCAGCGTTTCGTTCCGTCTTTCTCAGCCGTCCGGCGGACGGCCGCAGGACTGACGCACCACCAGCCGGCACGGCAGTTTTCTGAGGCCTGGCGCGGCGGATTGGCCGCCGACCAGGGAAAGCAGGGTCAGCCCGGCCTCGCGGCCTAGTGCTGCCAGGTTCATGTCGACCGAGGTCAGCGGCGGGCGGGTCGCCTCGGCCACGATCTCCCAATTGTCGAAGCCGATGACGCCGACATCATTGGGCACGCCGAGGCCGCGTTCGCGCAGAGCATCGATGACGCCGCGCGCGATCTGGTCGTTGCCGCAGAAGACGGCGTCCGGTTTTTCGCCGTTGCCATCGAACAGTTTCGCCACGGCGTCATGTCCCCAGGCTTCCGACCAGGAGCCGAGCAGCGGCTCGATCACCGGCAGGCCGTTTTCCGTCAAGACGGCGCGGTAAGCCTGAGCCCGTTCGTGCACCACGGCAAAGCTCGCCGGACCGGTGACATGGGCGATGCGCTTGCGGCCGAGCCGGCGGAAATGCTCGATCGCCAGCCGCGCCCCGCCGCCATCGTCGGAGACGAAGGCGACAGCGTCGGGATCGGGCTGGGTGAAGGCATAGATCACCGGGACGCGCAGGTTGGACAGGTCGACCGGCAAATGGCGGTCGATGCGCTTGCCGGTGGCGATGATGCCGTCGACGCGCTTGTCGAGCATGGCCTCGACATGGAGCTGGCCGAGGCGCGGATCCTCCTCGACATTGCACAGGAACACCGAAACGCCGGCATCGACCAGGGCGTCCGATATGCCCGACATCAGCGGCAGCGAGAAACGGCCATAGGTATCGTTGGTAAGCAGGCCGACGGTGAAGGAGCGCCGCCTCAGCAGGCTCTGCGCCAGGCTGTTGGGACGAAATCCCAGGCTGCGCGCCGTCTCGCGGATGCGCTCGCGGGTCTCGGCCGTCATGCGCCCCTGGCCGTTGAGCGCCTTCGAGGCGGTGGCGACGCTGACGCCGGCCCGGGCGGCCACGTCGCGCAAGGTGACGGGCTTGGGAAAGACCGGAGCTGGCTGATCGTCCGATGCCATCGCGGCAAGAATCCTTAGCTGGGAAAAGGTTTTCCCTTATCGGCCGGAATAAGGCCCGGCCAATGGCCGAGCCTGATCGGGACTGTTTGGAAAAACCTTTTCTCAACTCAAGCTAGGGCACATCAAAGACCTGTTCAAGAGAAAAATTGCAGTCGCTGGCGCGATCGGATTTCGCGGGGGGCGCGGCCAATCGGTGCCGGGTTCACAGGTCGCCGTGCGCATTCATGGACTCAAGACCGCTTCGGCAGCTTCTCAGCGGAAATCATCCGATGTCAGCACATACAAGCTCTTGTGGGTGCGGCTGTAGGCCTTGGCGGCGACGTCGTGGATCGTGGAACTCGACCTGTCGAAGGCGGCAAGATAGCCGGCCTCGTCGGCGGTGGTGTCGGGCTGCATCCTGGTCATGGCATCGGCGGCCACGGAGAAGGAAATCTGCAGCATGCCGTCATGGCCGACGAAGCGGATGCGTTGACCGGCCACGTCATAGCTGCGGCTGCGGTTGGGGAAGGTCAGGCTCATGTCTTGACCCCCGTTGCGGCGGCCTTCTTGGCCACCCGTTTCGCCTTCGGCGTCGGGTTCAGAGCTTCGGCCACGCGGTCGGCTTCTTCCTTGGCCAGCCGCAACTCCCTCAGCCGTTTCGTCTTGATCTCCCTGGCACGCGCCTCGGACATGTATTCAGCGGTCGCCTTGTTGTGCTCCGCCGTCTTCTTCTGCTTGTCGACAAAGCGGGCTTGGGCTTTTTCCATCAGAGTCTGATTGCCATCGGCCATCGAACAAATCTCCTTCATGCTGAAATCGTGAAAACGAACTTGTCCGATAAATAGGCGCTCGGCAGGAAAAATTCAATCTTTCGAATTATTTGGCGCTTTGCGGGCACCGAGAAAGCGAGCGCTGAAATAATACTTTTGAATATTTTCCCGCGGCCAAGATTATCCTTGCCTCCGGGAAATGTAGGTCGGGCCGAGGTGCCAACGGACGCTATTTCGAACGGAAATCCGTTTCGCACCTTCCTGAAATTGCCTAGGATGGTCCGGTGGTCGATTGGGGGCGTTTGCGGAAAACGGAACCGCGATTCTGTATACGGAGACAAGCCATGTTTGCCGCCAAGGCCATCGACGCCTCCAACAAGGCCGAATTCTACCGCGACCTCGCCAAGCAATTGAAGGCATTGCTGGAGGGCGAGGGCGATTCCATCGCCAACGCCGCCAACACCTCGGCGCTGATCTTCCAGATGGTGCCCGACCTCAACTGGGCCGGCTTCTACTTCCTGGCATCGGACGAGGAACTGGTGCTCGGCCCCTTCCAGGGCAAGCCGGCCTGCGTGCGCCTCACTGTCGGCAAGGGCGTGTGCGGAACGGCGGTCGAGCTCGGCACTTCGATGCTGATCAAGGACGTGCATGATTTCCCCGGCCACATCGCCTGCGACGCCGACTCGCGCTCCGAACTGGTGGTGCTGCTGGAAGACGAGGAGGGTGTCTTCGGCGTGCTCGATCTCGACAGCCCGACGCCCGGCCGTTTCGACAGTGCCGACCAGGCCGGCATCGAGGCGCTGGCGGCAATCTATGTCGCGGCGAGTTCGTTCGAGGATTGAATCCGGCTCACAATCAGATTCAGACAAGGCCTCCTGGAGCGGTTCAGAGTTTGATAGAATCTCTGACCCGCTCTAACTTCTTGTTTTTACTCAACTCCCAAGGGGAAGCGCTAGGCGCTTCTCCCGGGAAAACCGCTACGCACTTTTCCTGGAATTGCTCTAAGCCCTTGTTTTGACAGATGCCGTGTGCCCCTATGCCTTCACGCGCAGGGACAGGCGGATCAGGCCAGCTTCACCAGCATCAGGCTGAAGCCGCCGATGAACAGGAAGGCGCAGAAGGCGAGCGCCAGCGGGCGCAGGCCGCGCGAGCGAAGCTGCGAAATGTCGGCCTGCAGGCCCATGGCGGCGAGCCCCATGGTCAGCATGATGGTGGTGGCAAGCACTATCGCCTGCTTCACTTCGGCCGGTACCGCCACAAGGCTGTTCAGCGCCACGACGGCGACGAAGGCGGCGACGAACCACGGCATGGGCGGGCGCGCCGCCGAGGGGTCGCCGCTCTTGCGGCGTGCCATCAGGCCGAGCGCGATGACCATCGGCGCCAGCATGGCGACGCGCGTCAGCTTGGCCACGGTGGCGATCTCGCCGGATTGGGTGCCGTTCTGGAAACCGGCGCCGATGACCTGCGCCACCTCATGGATCGAGGCGCCCGCCCACAGGCCAAAAGCGTGCTGGTCTAGGCCAAGCAGCGGCGCCAGCAGCGGGAAGCCGAGCATGGCGACGGTGCCGAACAAGGTGATCGAGGCGACGGCATAGGTGACGTCCTCATCGCGCGCGTCGGTGACGATGTTGGTGGCCACGATCGCCGAGGCGCCGCAGATCGAAGTGCCGGCGGCGATCAGCTGCGCCAGCTTGGCATCGACGCCGATCAGCCGGCCGAGCGTGATGGTGAAGAGGAAGGTGGCGCCAAGGGTCGCCGCCACGATGCCGACGCCGCTGGCGCCGATCGAAACCACCTGGCCGAGCGTCAACTGGAAGCCGAGCAGCACGATGGCAAAGCGCAGCAGGCGCTTTTGCGAGAAGGCGATGCCGGCCCTGGCGTGCGCCGGCGTGCCGAGCACATTGGAATAGGCCATGCCGGCCACGACGGCCAGGATCATCGGGCTGAACAAGGCGAAGCCGGAGACATTGCGGGCGGAGAAGGCGACGGCCGTGATCATCGACACCAGCACGATCCCGGGGATGATGCCGTTCCACAGGGAATCGAGGCGCTTGCGGCCCCGCGCCAGATCGGCGGAAATCCTGCTTTTCGGAATATCGTTCGCGATGCGGGTCAGGGAAGACAATGCAATTCTCCAGGCGGGTATCCCGGGGAAATGCCATTTCATAATCGATCTTTCCAACGAATTATTTTGGTTGGAATGATCTATTTTTACGAACGATTGGCCGTCCAAACGGTCTCAAGGACGCGTGTGCGCATTGCTTATGGCTTGGCGATGCATCGCACCGAGCTGCGAGAACGCAATCCGTCGGGCTACAACAAGTCCTGCCACCGCCGTGCGCCATGAATGACACGCACGATCTCCGCACCGTCGTCCGTTTGGCGATAGAGGATCAAGTAGTTTCCCGCAGGGAACGTGCGCAAGCCCGGTCGCACTTCCGGCCGGGCAATGCCCATGCCCGGCATGTCGGCGATGCGTTCGCAATGGGCATGGATTTCGTCATACCAACGCAACGCCGCCGCAGGACTGTCCTCGGCTATATAAAGCGCGATGGCTTCGATATCAGCTTCGGCCTCCGGTCGAAGGCGTAGCGTCATCGCGATGTGCGCTCGGCAATCCTCGCATCAAGCTTGCCTTTGATCCGGGCGAAGGCATCGCGGCCGTCGACCGGATCGCCGCTTGCCATGCCTTCGTCCCAAAGCCGGCCTAGCTCGTCGATGGCTTGGTCGCGTTGCATCCGACGAAACTTCCACTCGCGCAAGGCCTCGCGCATGACTTCGCTCGCCGAAGCGTATTCGCCCGCCGCAACGGCCTCGCGCATCATGGTTGCCATTTCGGGCGTGAGGGCAACGCTCACTTTCTCGACATTCGCCATCGGCGGGTTCTCCTACCTGGGCAAAGTAGGCAAGTTTACTACCGGCTGCAAGGAGGCCAGGTGGCGCATGACATCAAAGCTGTGCCTCGATCGCCGCCTTGTCGATCACCGACCAGACGTTCCTGATCCTGTCGTTCAGATATTCATAGAAGACGTTCTCGCTGAAGGAGACCTTTTTGCCATTGATGGGCAGGCCGAGGAACGTTCCCTTGGGCGTGCAGTTGAACTGGAGGCGGCTGGCGATGAAAGGCGGATCGGAGATCAGCAGTTGCACATCGAAATAGAGGTCGGGAATTTCCCGAAAATCCCGCTCCAGCATGTCGCGGTAGCCTGACAATCCGACGCGGTCGCCGTTGTAATGCACCTCGTCATGGACAAAGCGATGCAGCCTTTGCCAATCCTGATTGTTGAGGCAGTCGATATAGCCTCGATAGAGATCGGTTTCGGTCACGGTGATGGCTCCGTTGCTGACGCTTGGACGAGATCATGCTCGACCGGAAGATAGAACGACCGTGGGCACAGTCCAGACGTTCCAGCCCCCGGTACCGGAATGCATCGACCAGCAGCGAGCAGGCTGATGTCGCAGTAGGCGTGCGCGCTCTACGACCCAGCCGGATGAGGTCGACATCAACAAGATCCTGTCTAGGCCGACGGCGCAGGAGTGTTGAACAGGGCAATCGTTTCGGATTTCGAATTCGCTCATTTTTCGAGCGCTGGCACTGCCCCTCACCTGCCTGCCGGCATCCTCTCCCCGTATAGTGACGGGGAGAGGGACGCTGCAATCGCCGGTTTAGCCAATCACCTGCGTTGCAAGGAGGACGCCGAGGCTGCCGCCAGCCCCTTCTCCCCGTCACTATACGGGGAGAAGTGCCCGGCAGGGCGATGAGGGCGGCGTCGCGAAGACCCGAGGATCCATGCCGCGACCTTGGTGGCAGGTGCAGCGGAGCCCGATTCTGCACCGCTGCGGCGCCTGGAAGTCGCGGCATGGATCCTCGGGTCTGCGCCGCGTCGCTACGCTCCTTGCTTCGCCCGTGGATGACGAAGTCGGGGGCTTGGGCCAATCCCCAGATCTTGACGCACCGCTCTTCCTGCGCCAGCTTGCCGCCATGTTCGCTCGCGCGCCCGCCAACACCAAGCGACGCCGCTCCTGCATAGCGCGGAGCGGCAGGCTGATTGCGCGACGATAAATCCGGCACGATAGATCCGGTTTGTTCGTTTCCCGCCCCGCCCGCACCATCAGCCGGCGGGGTTTTCATGTCTGGAGCCTTTTGATGATTGCCAATCCTTCCATCCGGTTTCGGCCGGCCGAGCCTGCCGACGCCGCCGCGATCAGGGATATCGTGCGTGCCGCCTATGCCAGATGGGTGCCGGTGATCGGCCGCGAGCCGCTGCCGATGCGTGCCGATTACGACAAGGCTGTCGCCGAGCATCCGTTCGATCTCGCCGTCGAGGACGGCCGCATCGTCGGCATGATCGAGACTTTGCTCGCCGACGATCACCTGTGGGTCGAGAATGTCTGCGTTGCGCCGCAGGCGCAGGGCAGGGGCATCGGCCGGCTGCTGCTGGAGCGCGTGGAAACCAAGGCGCGCGCGGCGGGACGCGCGGAGCTGCGACTGTTGACCAACGGCGCCTTCGAAGCCAATGTGTCGCTCTATCGCAAGCTTGGCTATACGATCGATCGGGAGGAGCCGTTCCTGAACGGAACGACGGTCTATATGAGCAAGCGGCTTGTTGGATGCCCACCAACCGGAGCGTGAGGATGGCTGCCAGGATCAAGCTCAAGCAACTCCCCGGCCTGTATGCGATTTCGCGGCTTCAAGCCGGTGACGGCATTCCTGCCTGGGCTGACGGACCGGGCTTCGTCAGCGTCACCAGAACCGACGACGAGCTCTCGATCACCTGCCTTCAGGATCGCGTGCCGGATGCCGTCAAGCACGATCGCGACTGGGTCGCCTTCAAGTTGCAGGGGCCGTTTGCGTTCGACGAAACCGGCATTGTGCTTTCCGTCATCAGGCCGCTGTCGGAAAACGGTTTGGGCATCTTCCTGGTATCGACCTTCGATGGCGACCACCTGCTGGTGAAAGCGACAGACGAGCCCGCGGCTAGAGGATTTCTGGGCGAAGCCGGGCATACGCTGCTCTAGGCAGCTCATCGCCGGCCGCTGATCAACGATTGGCGCTCTGGCTCAATCCCTGGCGCGCTGGCTCAACCATTTCTGGGGTTGCGTTTGACAGCGCCGTTCGCGCATCGTTATTTCTAGCCCGATATCACGGCCGGACCGGCCATGCGGCACCCCCAGGGAGAAAACCATGTCACACGATCTGCAGTTCTATATCGATGGCGCGTGGGTCGATCCTGTGGTGCCCAACACGCTCGACGTCATCGATCCGTCGAATGAAGACGCCTTCGCGCAGATCTCGCTCGGCTCCAAGGCCGATGTCGACAAGGCGGTGGCCGCCGCCAAGCGCGCCTTCAACACATATGGTTTCACCTCGGTCGAGGAGCGCCTCGATATCCTCAACCGCGTCATCGAGATCTACAAGAAGCGCAGCAAGGACCTGGCGCTTGCCGTGTCGCGCGAGATGGGCGCGCCGCGCCAGATGGCGCTCGACAGCCAGGTGGGCGTCGGTCTCGCGCATTTGCAGAAGATGGCCGAGACGCTGAAGAATTTCCAGTTCCGCCATGTCAAGGGCAACCATCTCGTGGTCAAGGAGCCGATCGGCGTCGTCGGCCTGATCACGCCGTGGAACTGGCCGCTGAACCAGATCACCTGCAAGGTGGGGCCGGCACTCGCCGCCGGCTGCACCATGGTGCTGAAGCCGTCCGAAATCGCGCCGCTCGACGCCATCATCTTCGCCGAGATCATCGACGAGGCCGGGGTGCCGAAAGGCGTGTTCAACCTCGTCAACGGCGACGGCCCAGGCGTCGGCCAGGCGCTGTCCAGCCACCCCGACATCGACATGATGTCGTTCACCGGTTCGACCCGGGCCGGCATATTGGTGGCCAAGGCCGCAGCCGACACCGTCAAGCGCGTGCATCAGGAACTGGGCGGCAAGTCGGCCAACATCCTGTTTCCGGATGTCGACCTCGCTACCGCCGTTTCCAAGGGCGTCGCCGGCTGCTTCGGCAACAGCGGCCAGTCCTGCAACGCGCCGACGCGCATGTTCGTGCCGCGCGAGCGCCATGACGAGGCCGCCGGATATGCCAAGGTCGCGGCTGAAAAATTCACCGTCGGCCCGGCCGACGGCGCCAACACCAAGCTCGGCCCTGTCGTCAGCCAGGTCCAGTTTGACAAGATCCAGGACCTGATCCAGAGCGGCATCGACGAGGGTGCGACGCTGGTCGCCGGCGGCCCCGGCCGTCCTGCCGAACTCAACCGCGGCTACTATGTCAGGCCGACCGTGTTCGCCGACGTCACCCACGACATGCGCATCGCGCGCGAAGAGGTTTTTGGCCCGGTGCTGGCGATCCTGCCCTACGACACGGTCGAGCAGGCGGTCGAGCAGGCCAACGATACCGTCTACGGCCTTGCCTCCTACATCCAGGCCAAGGACCTGCAGAAGGCCCGCGACGTGGCGGCGCGCATGCGCTCGGGCAATGTCTACATCAACTATCCCCAATGGGACGCCGGCCTGCCCTTCGGCGGCTACAAGCAGTCCGGTAACGGCCGCGAATATGCCGAATACGGGCTCGAGGATTTCCTCGAGATCAAGGGCATCGCGGGGTACGAGGCGGCGGAGTAGTTCTTTGGCCGCAGCGTAGCTGGAGAGGGGCCGGCGCCGCCCCTCATCTGCCTGCCGGCATCTTCTCCCCGTATAGTGACGGGGAGAAGGACGCTTTCGCAGATGATTTCGCCAATCTCCAGCATTGCGAAGGCGGCGCCGGCATTGCGGCCTGCATCTTTCTCCCCCTCACTATACGGGGAGAAATGTCCGGCAGGACAATGAGGGGCGGCGCCGACCTCGGCGATTAGCGGTCTCGGTCACAAGGCCCACACTGATATGCTCAGCCATACCCCCATCCTTGCCAATTGGCAGATACATGCTATATATCTGCCATTAGCGAGGTCTAAACATGCAGCTTCAAGCCATCACCACGACGCCGGCCGCGGTCGGCTCAGCCATATCGGATGAAGAGGCCGGTGCGCTGGCGCGCACCACGGTCAATCTGTTCAAGGCCTGGAACCTCACCGACTTCGAGGCCTGCGTGCTGCTTGGCGGCATTTCGGCCCGCACCTGGGCACGGTGGAAGGAAGGCGGCATCGGCCGGATCGACCGCGACCTGCGCACCCGCATGGCGCATCTGATGGGCATCCACAAGGGGCTGCGCTACCTCTTCACCGAGCCGGCGCGCGGCTATGCCTGGATCCGCAAGCCCAATGCCACTTTCGGCGGGCAGTCGGCGCTCGACCTGATGCTGCGCGGCGACATCTCCGATCTCGCGGCGATGCGCGAATGGCTCGACGCGGAGCGTGGTGCATGGTGAGTGGGCTCGCGGTCCGGCGCCGCGTCCACTGGCCCCAGACCTATCGCATCATCCGCTCCATCCATCCGCCAATCGACCTGTTCGAGGACATTGCCGACCCGCGCGACTGGGAGGCGCTGGCCGCCGTCGAGGAGAAGACCAACCCGCGCATCCGGCTCGAACTCGGCGATCTCGGCAAGGTGCCGGCCGCAAGGCGGGTTTCAGGCCCCGGCGCCAGTTTCGTCATGGCGCCTTTCGTGCATTGCTCGACCTTGCGCCCCGGCCGTTTCTCGGACGGCAGCTACGGCATCTATTATGCCGGCGACAGCGAGGACGTGGCGCTGGCCGAAACCATCCACCATCACCAGAAATTCATGCGCGCCACCAACGAGGCGCCGGGCTGGACGGCCGACTTCCGCGTGCTGATCGGCAGCGTCGACCGCGACCTCGACGACGTCAACGCGGTACCCGGCGTGCTCGACCCCGACGACTACACGGCGTCGCAGGCGGAAGGGCGGGCGCTGCGGGCCTCGGGAAGCGACGGGCTGGTGTGGAACAGCGTGCGCATGCCGGACGGGGAGTGTATCGGCATCTTTTGGCCCGACGTCATCGGTGTCCCGGTCCAGGGCCGCCACTACAGTTACCACTGGGACGGCGGCCGCGTCGACTTCGTGCGCCAGCACGACACCGGCAAGGTGCTCGAAGTGGTGTGAGCAGGGCGGGGCGGCTTGTCCTCACGCCAACGCCGCCGCCAGCAGTTTCGCCTGCGGCGTCAGCGCCTCGAAGCGGCGGGCGCACAGATTGAGCTGGCGCGTGGCCCAGTCATCGCCGAGCCGCAGGCTGCGCAGCGTGCGGGCCGAACGGCGCGCCGCACTTTCGGGCACGATGGCGATGCCGGCGCCTTGCGAGACCAGCCGGCAGACATTGTCGAGGCCGGGCACGCGGATGCGGAAGTGCAGGTGGCCACCGAGCCTGGCGGCCTGGCGGGTGATGTGCTCCTGCAAGGGATGGCCGGCGCTCAAGCCGACGAAGGCTTCGCCGAGAAGGTCGGCAAGGCTGGCGGTCTGGCCTTCGAGGCCGGGCCTGTTCCGCGCCGTAATCACCACCAGGCGGTCGACGAAGAACGGTTTTTGCTCGAGATGCGAAAGGCCGGCCCAGGTCGCGGCGATCCCAAGATCGGCGGCACCGTTCGCCACCGCCTCGGCGATCTCATGGCTGGGGCGTTCGTCGAGCTCGATGTCGATCCCGGGATGCGCGACCAGGAAGGCCGGCAGCGTGTCGCGCAGGAGTTCGCTGGTCGCCGCCGTGTTGGCCATCAGCCGTATGCGGGCGCGCAGGCCCGTGGCGTAGGCGCCGAGGTCGCCGGCCATCGCCTCGATCTGGTTCTGCACCGCGCGCGCATGGTGGAGCAGCGCCTGTCCGGCCGCCGTCGGCACCACGCCGCGCCGGCGCCGCTCCAGAAGCGGCGCGCCGAGGCTTTCCTCCATGCCCTTGATGCGCGCGCTGGCCGAGGCCAGCGCCAGGCCGGCGAGTTCGGCGCCATGGGTGATGCTGCCGCGTTCGGCCACCAGCAGGAACAGTCGGAGATCGGTGAGGTCGAAACGCATTTTTCGCTCCCGCAAATCGTGCCGCGCCAGCATCAGCCTTCGTTCAGGCCGAAGGCTGGCAGCGCAACTTCCACATTGTGGGCGGCCCGCATGTCCGTCAAATCATTTGCGATGGAGATAAGCGATGCGTGAAAAAACATCAGGCCGGCAAGGGCTAGGCATTCTTGAAAGCGCGGCGATCGTGCTGGCGATCGCGGTGGCCTCGCTTGCCATGGCGCAAGCGCAGCCTGGTTCGCATGGATGCGCCGCGGCGGCGGCTTCCGTCAGCCGTGATGCCGTGCCGGCAAACCTGGATGCCGAGGCGACGGACATGTTGTTGCATGACTGAAGGAACCGGCGTGCCCGGGCTCTATCCTAATGAACGTCCATCCATGGTGAGCGGCCATCCATGCTAAGCATCGGCGCCGTCGCCCTCATCGGTTTCGTGTTTCTCGCCGCCGGCCTCGTCAAGGGCGTCGTCGGCATGGGGCTGCCGACCGTGGCGATGGGCCTGCTGGCTGTGACCATGCCGCCGGCGCAGGCGGCCGCCTTGCTGTTGATCCCGTCGCTGGTCACCAATCTGTGGCAGTTGTTCACCGGTCCATCCTTCGGCGGGCTCTGGAAACGGCTGTGGACGATGATGGCCGGTGTCGTCGTCGGCACCGTGACTGGCGCCGGCCTGCTGACCGGCGCGCACACGATGATCGCCTCGGCCGGGCTTGGCGCCGCGCTGATGCTCTATGCGCTTGTCGGCCTGGCCAAGGCCGGCTTCACCACGCCGGCGCGCCACGAGGCCTGGATATCGCCGCTGGTCGGCGTGGCGACCGGGCTGGTCACCGGCGCCACCGGCGTTTTCGTCATTCCGGCGGTGCCCTATCTGCAATCGTTGCGGCTGGGCCGGGAAGACCTGATCCAGGCGCTTGGCCTGTCCTTCACCGTATCGACCTTGGCCCTCGGCTTCGGACTGTTCAGGGCCGGCGCGCTTGCCTCGCCGACGGCGCAATTGACGGGGTCGGTGCTGGCCCTGGCGCCGGCGCTGGCCGGCATGGTCGTCGGCCAGGCGCTGCGCCAAAGGATGAGCGTCGAGACTTTTCGCACGGTGTTCTTCGCCGGCTTGCTGGCGCTCGGGGCCTATCTCGCGTTGGAGGCTGCGCTGCAGGGCTAGTCTAAAAAAGCCAGGCCCCAAAACCTCTTTCGAGTGTTTCGGCGGGGCCCGGCATTTTGGAGGATCAAGCGGTGCGCTTGCGTGCCTGCATGACGCTCAGCCATATGGCCGAGACGAGAAAATAGAAGGCGCCGAACGCGGCATAGGGCGCGATATCGGTGATGCCGGGCGTCGCGGCGCCGATCGCCTGTTTGATGAAGAAGCCGCCGGCAAGCGCCGACTGCGCACCGCTGAGCACCATCGCCCATTGCGCGCCCGCCCGCCAACGGCGCACGCCGGTGGCAAGCTGGAACAGGCCGGAGAGAATGGCCCATGCCCCGAACACCGCCAGGACCGCGTGCGGGCCCTGTCCAAGGGCGATGAAGACCGCGATCGCCGTGATCGTGCTGACCGCCGCGTTGAGCGCCTGGCTGGGATTGGCCTTCAGGCCGCCGCTGCGCTGCGCGTCCAGAACATTGGCGATCGCGTCCCAGGCCGGGTAGGCGACCAGCAGTATCGCCGCGACCGGCGGCGCGCTTTTGCCAAGGGTGAAGGCCGCCGCCACCCACGCGACCGAAAAGCCGGCGCGGAGGAAATAATATGACTTCAGCCACTGCGATGCGGCAACGCCGCTGGGCGCCTGGATGGTTTGAGTGCTCATTGGAACGTCCTGTCTTGTTGGATGGCCCGAGGCTGAGAGGCGGCGGGTTGACCCGCTTGATCACGCCCTCGGGGTTGGATGATTGGAACAGCCCATTCTCGCGCCCTCGGCGCGGGAATGGCTTTGCGCCAAGGCGAAAACAGCGCATAATCAATGGGAATGCGCTATCCTTGCCAAGGAATGTATGAGAACCGGTCGGCCATATCCATGATTGAATCGCCTGAAAACTTGACCATTCTTCCGGATGGAGGGCCGCGTGCGGGTGTCTCCGGCGACCTTCTCTCGCATGTGCTGGCGCAGATCAGGCTTACCGGCGACGAGGTTTTTTCACGCACGCTGGCGGAGGCGGAGCAACTCGATCTCGACGAGGGGCAGGCTCATATCGTCGTGGTGACGGCCGGCGCACTGCGCATGGAGAGCGAGGACCAGGCTGCCGCCGTCATCGAGGCCGGCGACCTCGTGCTGCTGCCTCGCGGCCCCGGCGCGTCGCGGCTGGTGGCATCGCATCCACGCGTCACGATCGTCGTCTGCCGCTTCTGGTTCGATCCGGACAGCCTGCGGGGGATGATCTTCGCCTTGCCGCAATGCATTCACATCCAGCGTGCCCAGGGGGCAGGGTGGGTCGATGGAATGCTGCCTTTCCTGATGGTCGAAACCAGCGGCGCCCAGCCGGGTGCTGCCTTGATGATTTCCCGCATCATCGATCTCATGGTCATCCGCACCTTGCGCAACTGGGTCCATGAAGGGCACGCCACGGGCTGGCTCGGCGGGCTTTCCGATGCCCGCATCGCCCGTTCCCTGAAGGCCATCCACGAAAGGCCGCTGCAGCGGTGGAGCATCAATGAACTGGCCGACAAGGCCGGCATGTCACGTTCGAGCTTCTGCGAGCGCTTCGCCGCGCTCGTCGGGCGTTCACCGCTGCGCTACCAGAATGAATGGCGCCTGGGCCTGGCCCGCGATCTGCTGGCCAGGCGGGACGCGCGCGTGGGCGAGATCGGCTTGCGCATCGGCTACGAGTCCGAAGCCGCCTTCAGCCGGGCCTACAAACAGCTCTTCGGGCACCCGCCACGGGTTGAATATGCGCTGACCAATGAACCCGCCAAGCAGCCCTGACCGGAGGCGCCATTTTGTAAAAAGTGAGCTGCGGGACCTACCGCACCACCAGCACCGGAATCTCGGTGTAGGACAGCACTTCCGCCGTCTGGCTGCCCAGAAGCAGCCTGCCCAGCCCGCGGCGGCCATGCGAGGCCATGACGATCAGGTCGCAGCCTTGCGTCTTGGACAGGTCCAGGATCGCTTCGGCGGGCCGTTTGTCCTCGACATGGACCAGTTTGGCGGAGACGCCGGCGGCATCTGCGGATGCCTTGCATTTGTCGAGCACTTCCCTGCCATAGCGGCGCGATTCTTCCTGGAAGACGGCCAGTTCATCGCCGGCGGCGTAGCCGGCCATGGCGCCGCCCCAGGCGAAGATCGGGAATTGTTCCGAAACGGTGACGAAGGTGACGGCGGCGCCGAGGTCCTTGGCCAAAATGAGGCCCTGGGCGACGCCCTTGCCGGCCAGTTCCGAGCCGTCGGTGGCGATGAGCAGATGTTTGTACATGATGATCCGACCTGTGATGCCTGATTACTCTCCAACATAGATAGTTATGCCTCCGCGCTCATTCATTGAGCCAAAGCGGCGGGGATCAGGGCCAGCGAGGGATTCGATATCCAGAGCTTGGTGTCTCGGGCGGTCAATCGTTGGCGCCGGCGCCGCCCGTCATTGCCCTGCCGGGCATTTCTCCCCGTAAACGGGGAGAAAGAAGCTGCCGCAACGCCGCCGCCTCACTTGCAACGCTGCCGATTGGCGAAATCAGCGGCGACAGCGTCCTTCTCCCCGTTTACGGGGAGAAGATGGCGGCAGCCAGATGAGGGGCGGCGCCAGCGCATCGAGAAGAGGCATGAATTTCGCCGGCCGGATTCCCCTTCGCGAAATCGTCCTCTAAGGTGCCGACAACTTTGAAAGGCATTCCATGAGCAACGCGTATCCGCAGATCCATCTCGTCCGGCATGGCGAGACGGCATGGAGCCTTTCGGGGCAGCATACAGGCCGCACCGACATGCCGCTGACGCCGGCCGGCGAAGCGGCGGCGCGCGGTGTGGCGGACCGCTTGAAAGGCCTGTCGTTTTCCCAGGTTTGGTCGAGCCCCTCGCAGCGCGCCTACAACACCAGCGTGCTTGCCGGCTTTGGGGCCGCGAGCCTCAAGCTGGACGATCTGCAGGAGTGGGATTACGGCGCCTATGAAGGGCGCACGACCAAGGAAATCCTGGCCGAGCGGCCGGGCTGGAACGTGTTTCGCGACGGTTGCCCGCAAGGCGAGACGGCGGCCGATGTCGGCGCCCGCGCCGACAGGATTATCGATCGCCTGCGCAAGGCCAATGCCGACATACTGATTTTTTCAAGCGCGCATTTCCTGCGCGTGCTCGCCGCCCGCTGGCTCGGCCTGCCGCCGGAAGGCGGCGCGCTGTTCGTGCTCGACACGGCCAGCATCAGCGTGCTGGGTTATGAGCATGATCTGACCGAGCCGGTCGTGCGCAAGTGGAACCTGAAGTAGGCAGGCCACATCAACCAGATGTGGTGACGCCTATCGCCTTCGTCATCCACGGGCGAAGCAAGGAGCGAAGCGACGCGGCGCAGACCCGAGGATCCATGCCGCGACTTCGGGGCGCAGCCACGGTGCGGAATTCTGCTCCGCTGCGCTTCACGGCAAAGGTCCCGGCATGGATCCTAGGGTCTCCGCGACGGAGCTGCGCTCCTGCTTCGCCCTAGGATGACGACGTGTTGGGTGGCTTTGGCTAATTCCGATGCTGGACGCTAATCAACTCAAACCGCGCGCCCGCCTCCTACCTCTCGAACTTCCTGATCGCCTCGGCGGTGAAGGGCTGGAAGAAATTCACCAGATTGCCGTCGGGGTCGCGGAACAGCAGCGAGCGGTTGCCCCAGGGCATGGTGGTCGGCTCCTGCACGGTTGTCTTCTTGATGAGGTCCGACAGCCGGGCGAATTCGGCATCGACGTCGCCGACGCGGAACTCGAGGATGGCGGTGTGGTTGTCGGCGGGGCGGGCGATGTCGCCGCCGAACAGCATCAGGGTGCGCGTGCTGCCGATCGCCAGCGTGCAGGCCGGCGTCGCCAGTTCGGCGAAGTCTTCGGTGTACACCGTCACCGGCATGCCGGTGATCTCACCGTAGAAGCGCACGAGGCGCTGGACATCTGACGTGATGATGCGGACAGAGACGAAATTCATCGCATTGGCTCCTTGATCTCGAAGCCGCGAGCGGGCTTCCCAGCCGATGCATAGACCAGGCCTCCTGACAGCTTTCTGTCAGGAGAGGAGTTGCGACGGTTACGCTTCGGGTTCGGTCCAGACCGGCGGCAGGCCGAAAGCCGCGAACAAAGCGGGGCCGAGCGGGCCGACATAGACCGTCAGCGCGGTGATCCGGCCTTCGGCCGGCTCGATGACGTGCAGCGATTGCGCGCGCCATTCCGGGTCGTGAAACCGTTGCGCGTAGATCGCGACCGCTGGTTGGCTGTTGGCCCTTGTCGCCACCGCGCGATAGCCGGCGTAATTGTTCCACACGGTCTTGAAGAAGTCGTGGATCGCCTGGCGCCCCTGATACCAGTCATGCCATGGCGGCATGTGGTAGGTGGCGTCTTCGCGCAGCAGTTCGACGAAGCCATCGAGATTGGCGGCCTCCCAGGTCCTGATATAGCGTTCGAGCAGCAGGTCCTCGTCGGGGCTTGGCCGCGCGCGCTGCAGTGGCCGCCCCTTTGGAAAGCGTTCGCCAAGTGTGGCGCGCGCCCGCTGCAAGGCACTGTTGACCGACGCCGTCGAGCCGCCCAGCAATTGAGCCGCCTCCAGCGCCGACCAGCCGAGCACGTCGCACAGCAAAAGCACGGCGCGCTGCCTGGGCGGCAGAAGCTGGATCGCCGCGACGAAGGCCAGCCGGACGGCCTCACGGGTTTCGTAGCGTGCGTCCGGCCCGGGTGCGCCATCGGCGAGATCGGGCAGCTCGGCGTCCGGGTAAGGTTCCAGCCAGGCGAGTTCGGCGGCCGGCCCGGCAGCGGCGCGGCCTTCGGTCGACGGCCGTGCGGGCTCTTCGAGAATGCGGCGCGCCGACGACCTCGCCTTGATCGCGTTGAGGCAATTGTTGGTGGCAATGGCGTAGAGCCAGCCACGCGGCGAGCCGTGGCCGCCGAATTGCGCGCGGCCGCGCCATGCCTTCAGGAACGTGTCCTGGACGAGGTCGTCGGCCTCGTGCAGCGAGCCCATCATCCGGTAGCAGTGCAGCTTGAGTTCGCGGCGGTGGGTGGTGGTCAGGCGCTCGAAGGCCGGCCGGTCGAGGACCGGCCGGCCCGATGGCCCGAAAGCGCCAGGAGCATCCGTCATTTCAAGTCCATTGTAACGATTTCGGGCCATCCTGCGCGCCTCACGCCGCCGCCGCAAGGCCGCTGCCGCTCACCGTGAAGGCGGTGCCCTGCATCTTGCCGCCGGCAAGCGTCACCACGGCGCTGGCGACATCGGCGGGCGTCTGCATATCGGTCATGCTGGCCAGGAAATCCGCCGGGCTGATGCCGAGATAGGCCGAAACGCCCGATATGCCGCGCTGGCCGACGCCGGTGCCGGCCATGATGCGCATCGGCGCCAGCGCCATGAAACGCAGGCCGAGGCCAAGCCGGTCGGCTTCCTTCTGGCTGTGGGCGGCGAGGAACAACTGCATGCGCTTGGCGCCGGAGTAGCCGCCGGAATTGGGCGGGCCGCCGCTGAATGCAGCGCCGCTGGAGATCAGCACCACGCGGCTGCCGGGCTTCAGCCGGCCGCGCAGCGCCGCCTGGCAGAACAGGAAGGACGCCTTGACGTCCATTTCCCAATTGGCGGAGAATTCGTCCCAGCCCTGGTCCTGAATCGGTGCCGACGGGGCGAAGGCACCGGCGCAGATCACCAGCACGTCCGGTTCGAGAGCGGCGAAGACCGCATCGGGTGCCACCTCCTGCGTGGCGTCCGCCACGAGCGTCCTTACGCCTGACGCCTCCCAGGAGAGTTCCTTCAAAGCGTCCGCGCCCCGGGCGACGGCGAGCACGGTTGCTCCCTCGCTCAGCGCAGCCTTCACGATGGAGCGGCCGACGCCCCGGCTGCCTCCGACGACGACAACATTTTGACCTTGCAACGATCCCATGGTTCACCTCGCTGTTCCGGCCCGGAGGAATTCCGGCGCCTGATGATCAGGACAGCCGAGGCGGGTGGAATTCATCGGTACGTCGGTAAAAATCTTTCGCGGGGCGCCTGTCAGGCGGCTTTCATTCGTTCGCCGCATGGCCCTCGAGGGCGCGACGTTTGCTCAAGCGCGCAGCAACGCCAGAGCCGATCCATTGCCAGAAGCAAAACGCATCGGCGGTATCCAGATTCTATTCTGATAACCAAGAATTGATTGGAAGTACTGCGCCCGTGATTGGCGATTGGCTCGAAAGCCATCCTAAAACTGTCGGCGGGTGAATTAATTCATAAGGCTGAGGGGAGTTGATATGATCCGCCGCACAACGGGTATCATGACGGTGCTTGCGCTTCTGGGGTTTTCGGTCTGTCCAGCCGCCGCGTATACCCACTCGTTCAGCTATGAAAAAACGGCACTCTCCGGACAGGAGATTTTTCTCTACGGAGGATCGACCCTCAACCCCGACTGTTCGAAGGCCGGCAAGGATGATTTGAGAGCAATTTCCGGACCAAGTCATGGAAAGCTCATGATTATGAACGGGAAGACCTATGCGCACTACGCCAAGAAAGATGCGCGTGCGAAATGCGATTCGCGCAAGGTCGACGGGATCAAGGTCATGTATCGATCGGCCCCTGGTTTCAAAGGGCGAGACGAGGTGACTTTGTCCCTTCATACCTACTATGGATATGCGTCCAAGACGGTCATCAGGATCAACGTCGAATAGCAGATTCGTTTTTTGGCTGGTGGCGCCGCGCCGCTTACTCAGCCAGCAACGCCAGCTCCTGCGCCGTCAGATGCCGCGCCGTGCCCTTGGCGAGGTTGCCGAGCGGCAGGCTGCCGATGGCGATGCGGATGAGGCGCTTGACCTCGATGCCGTGGGCGGCAAGCAGGCGGCGGATGTGGCGGTTCTTGCCTTCGTCGAGCACGATCTCCAGCCAGGCGGTGCGGCCGCCGCTGCGCAGGAGTTCGATCGCGTTTGCCGCCAGGGTCTCGCCGTCGACGGTGACGCCGGCGCGCAACCTGTCCAGCAGCGTTTCATCCGGCACCGTGGCGACCTGCACGTGATAGGTCTTGGGCAGATGCGAGGCTGGATCCATCAGCCGGTTGGCGAAGCGGGTGTCGTTGGTCATCAGCAGCAGGCCTTCGCTGGCCTTGTCGAGACGGCCGACCGGCGAGACATAGGGCAAATCGAGCCCTTCGAGACAGGCGTAGATGGTGTCGCGCTGTTGCGGGTCGTCGCGGGTGGTGACCAGCCCGCGCGGCTTGTTCAGCATCAGATAGACCTTGCGCTCGGCGACGACCGCATCGCCATCGACGACGATGCGGTCGCGGTTCATGTCGACGCGCAGCGCCGCGTCACGCACCACCTTGCCGCCGACGCGCACGCGGCCCGCCGCGATCAGCACTTCGGCCTGCGTGCGCGAGCACAGGCCGAGTTTTGACAGCGCACGGTTCAGGCTGACGCCGGGAGGTCCGGCGCTGCGTGGCTTGCCGGCTGGCGGCCGGCCGGGCGGTGGTGGTCGTGCTGCCATTCTGTTGCCGGCGTTCCGTTCCGGCGGACAGATGCCACGGGGGAGGCGGGCACCGCAAGCCGGGCGCGGCCGGTCTGTTGCTGTCCCAGCAACAAGCGCTTCAGGCGGATGGCTCGGCCATCACGATGAAATTGCCGCAGGTGTCGTCGAAGAAGGCCGATGTCACCGGGCCTGTGCGTTCCGGAGGCCCGAGAAATTTCACGCCGCGCCCGGTGAGCCGATCGAACTCGGCGTGGATGTCGCCGACGGTGATGAGCGCCGCCGGGAAACGGGCGTCGTAAAGCGCTTGCTGCGCGGCGCGCGCCGGCGGGGCGCTGTTGGGTTCGAGCACCAGTTCCGTGCCGCCATCGTCGGGTGCCACCACCGTCAGCCAGCGGATTGGACCGCTGTCGTGATCATGCTTTTTCACAAAACCCATGACCGAGGTGTAGAAGGCCAGCGCCTTGTCCTGGTCGTCGACCTTGATGAGGATATGGCGAAGCCGCATGGTCGATTTCCTTTTATTCGCATGGGTTGACGTCCGTACCTAATCCAGGCTGTTGAAGAACGCCGTCAGCACCGGGGCGTGCGCGGCCGGCTTCAGCATGTGGTTCTGGCCGGGCAGCGTCTGATAGCTTGCATTGGGCAATGCCTTGGCCAGGGCCTTGTTGCCATGCCGCATCCATGGCGGGCTCTTGCCGCCGTCGCTCACCAATACCGGCACGCGCAGCGAAGCCCAGCGGCTGGGATCGAGCGGCCTGCCAAGCTGATCGCCGCCGACGATGGCGCCATCATGCGGCAAGGTATGCGCCACCGCCTTGAGCCGTCGCCAGATCGGCATGAGCTTCATGAAGACGATGAGCAGGCGGGGCATGCCCACCGATTTGAGGAAGGCGGTTATGGCGTCGCCGCGCCGGCCTTCGGCGACGGCAGTCTCGATCGTCGCCCAATCGGCCTGCGTGGTGGTGCGGCTGTCGTCGACGATCAGCGGCGCTTCGTAGAGCGCGAGCTTCTTGATGCCGGGCAGGCGGGTTGCCGCCATCAGCGCCAGCATGGCGCCGGACGACATGCCCCAGACATAGGCCTCGCCGCCGGCGGCCCGCAGCACGGCCTCGATGTCGTCGACCTCGCGCTCGACCGCGTAGGGCGCGGTGTCGCCGCTGCCGCCACGGCCACGACGGTCGTAGCGGAACACGGTGAAGTTGTCCGCGAGCGCCTTGGCCAGCGGACCGCTCGGTCCCATCGCGCGCGAGCACAGCGCGCCGTCAACGAGAATGAGCGGGTGGCCGTGGCCGCGGCGCTCGCAGGCGATCGGCGTCCCATCCCGCGACAGTACGGCTTCAATGGACGGTTTCGCGTTCTCAGCCGGCATGGTTGGCTTCCCGGTCTATCAGCTGCTCCAGCCGGTCGAAGCTCTGCATCCAGCCGCCGCGCATGCCCAGCGCCAGCAGGCGCTCGCGGTCGGCGGCGCTCGCCAGCGTCACCTCGAAATGGACATGGGTCCGCATGCCGTCGGGCATAAAGCTCACGGTATGGCGGCTCCGGCCCGGCGGATTGCCGGCCCATTCGCGGATTTCCGGATCCGGTTCGTCGCAATAGCTCAGCCTGACGTTCTCGACGACTTCGAGATAGCTGCCCTGGTTGCGGTAGAGCGTGCCGCTGGCGGTCAGCATATCGATGCGCCAGCGGCCACCGACGCGCACGTCGAGCACGCAGTGAGGAATGGTGCAATCCTTGATGCCCCACCATTGCGCCACCAGCCTGGGGTCGGTCCACAGCCGAAAGACGCGTGCCACCGGAGCCTGGAACACCCGTTCGATGGCGAAGCTGCGCTCGGCGGTATCTTGGACGCTCTCGCTCATGGCGCCTTGTCCGCGTCGCGCCGCAGCAGATCCTCCATGCGGTCGAAGCGGCCTTCCCAGAGTTTTCGGTAGTCGTCGAGCCAGCGGTCGATGTCGCGCAGCGGCTTGAGCTCGATGCGGCTCAGATGTTTCTGCGCCGCCCGGCTGCGGGTGACGAGGCCGGCCTGCTCCAGCACGCCGACATGTTTGGAGACGGCCCGCACGGTGAGCGCGAAGGGTTGCGCGAGCTCGGCGACCGAGGCCTCGCCATCGAGCAGCCGGGCAAGGATCGCGCGCCGCGTCGGATCGGCGAGCGCGGCGAATGTTTGGTCGAGGGAAAATTCAGCAGCCATTTTTGGAACCAATCAGTTCTAGAACTAATTGGTTCTATAAACGGCTTGCCTTACCTCGTCAACGAGCTTTCGGAAACCGCGAGAGATGGCGCGCTCGCCGGGGAGAACGTTTCCACCCCGGCAAGCGTGGCTTTGGAAGCTCAGGCGGCTGCCTTTTCGGCCGCGATGCCGTTCAGGATCTGGATCGCATCCGCCGGCAGCCTAAGTTCGGCCGCTGCCAGGTTCTCCCTGAGATGCCCGACCGACGAGGTGCCGGGGATGAGCAGGATGTTGGGCGCGCGCTGCAACAGCCAGGCGAGCGCCACCTGCATGGGAGTCGCGCCGAGCTTTTGCGCGACGTCGGCAAGCGTGCTCGACTGCAGCGGCGTGAAACCGCCGAGCGGGAAGAACGGCACATAAGCGATGCCGTCGGCGGCAAGCTCGTCGATCAGCGCATCATCCTGGCGGTGCGCGATGTTGTATTGGTTCTGCACGCAGACGATGTCGACCATGCGGCGCCCCTGCGCGATCTGTTTGCGGGTGACGTTGCTCAGGCCGATATGGCGCACAAGCCCCTGGCGCTGCAGGTCGGCGAGCGTGTCGAGCTGCGGCTCGAGCGACCCTTCGGCGGGTCCGTGGATGCCATGCATGGAGCGCAGGTTCACGACCTCGATCACATCCAGTCCGAGATTACGCAGATTGTCGTGCACGGCCTGCGTCAACTCCTGAGGCGACATTGCGGGGATCCACGATGCATCCGCGCCGCGCCGGGCACTGATCTTGGTGACGATGGTGAGGTTGGCGGGGTAGGGGTGCAGCGCCTCGCGGATGATCTGGTTGGTGACGTGCGGACCGTAGAAATCCGATGTGTCGATGTGGTCGACGCTGCTGGCAATCGCCTCGCGCAGCACGGCAAGGGCTGCCTCGCGGTCCTTCGGCGGGCCGAAGACGCCCGGTCCAGCCAGTTGCATGGCGCCGTAGCCGAGGCGCTTCACGGTGCGGTCGCCGAGCTTGAAGCTTCCGGCCTTGCTGATGTCGGTCATGGTGTCGTCTCCATTGGATCAGCCAGATATAGACAAGGCGCGCCTGCACGATAAATATGGTGCAATCGGCACGGCCTGTGCGGAAAGGCGAACAATGGCGGCGAATCTCGGCGACCTCCAGGCATTCATGGCGGTGGCGCGCGCCGGCGGCTTTCGCGAGGCGGCCCGGGTGGGCGGCGTCAGCGCTTCCAGCCTCTCGGAGACGGTGCGGCGGCTGGAGAGCGAACTCGGCGTGCGGCTTCTCAACCGCACCACGCGCAGCGTGGCGCCGACCGAGGCCGGCGCGCGCCTGCTCGAACGGCTCGGTCCGGCGCTCGGCGAGGTAGAGGCAGCGCTCGACGTGGTCAACGGTTTTCGCGGCCGGCCGGCCGGCACGTTGCGGCTCAACGTGCCTGTCGTCGCGGCGAAACTGGTGCTGCCGCGCCTGTTGCCGCCCTTCCTCGCGGCCTATCCCGACATTCGCCTGGAAGTGACCGCCGAGGACAGTTTCGTCGACATACTGGCGAGCGGCTGCGATGCCGGCATCCGCTATGACGAGCGGCTGGAGCAGGACATGATCGCCGTGCCGATCGGCCCGCGCCGCCAGCGCTTCGCCACCGCCGCCGCGACGGCCTATCTCGACCGGCGCGGCCGGCCCGAGCACCCGCGCGACCTGCTCGACCACGCCTGCCTGCGCGGACGCTTCGCCAGCGGCTTCACGCCGCCCTGGGAGTTCGAACGCGACGGCGAGGAGGTGAGCGTCGAGCCGACCGGCCCGCTGCTGGTCAGCACCGGCACCGCAATGGCGCTCGCGCTCGAGGTGGCCGTCGCCGGCGGCGGCATTGTCAGTCTGTTCGAGGACTGGCTGCATCCCTATTTCGACGATGGCAGGCTGGAGCCGGTGCTGGAGCCCTGGTGGCAGGAATTTTCAGGCCCGTACCTCTACTATCCCGGCCGCCGCCTGACGCCGGCGCCGCTGCGCGCGTTCATCGACTTTGTCGCTGGGATGCGGTGGGACTGATCCCGTACCGAAATCGCTGCAGGTTTGCGCCGGCCTTTTCGGCGTGTCGCCGCGCTTGCTTTCGACCAAAGGGCAAATCCCCGATGTAACACTTTGTTGTCATTGAGGGCCTATCGAGGAGGCGATACGGCGAAAGCCCGGTGAAAGGAAAGGCGCGCAATGGGTTCGCCCTGGTCCGAATTGCTGGCCAATCTCGCGGTCGTCGCGATGTTCGTTTCAGTCTGGATCCACACCCATGTGTGGCTGGATCGCTGGCCGGCCGCCGCGAAGGCAGCGGCCTTCGGCCTGCTGATGGGCGCCGGCGCCATCGTCCTGATGCTGACACCCATGCAGTTGCAGCCGGGCGTGTTCGCCGATCTCAGGGCGACGATGATTGCCGTTGCCGGCTTCTTCGGCGGCCCTGTCGCCGGCATCGTCGCCGGGGTCATGGCCGGTGCCTTCCGGACTTTCGAGGGCGGCATCGGCGCCTTCGCCGGCGCCGTGGGCATCGCGGCCGCCATGCTGGTTGGCGTTGCCGGCAACCTTGCCCTGAAGGGCCGCCGCGCCACCATGATCGACATCATGATCCTTGGCGCGGCCGCCGCGGCGGCGTCACTGCTTGGCCTCAGCGTGCTGCCGCGGGATGTCCTGCAGATGGTGCTGCCGAAGGTGGCGCTGCCGTCCTCCCTGCTCATCTTCGTCTCGGTGGTGCTGTCGGGGCTGACGCTCTACCAGGAGCGGCGTCGCCTCGAAGCGCTGCAGTCCCGGCGCATCTACAAGGCCGTGGTGGAGACGCTGCCCGATTGCCTCAACGTCAAGGATCTCGACGGGCGGTTCATCGCGGCCAATCCGGCGACGGCGGAACTGATGCATGCGACCGACGCCAAGGCACTGATCGGCAAAACGGATTTCGACTTCTTTCCGCGTGGGACGGCGCAGGGCTTCCGCGAGGACGAGCTTGCCGTGCTGGCCTCGGGCGCTTCGTCGACCATCGAACAGCGCCTTCACCACGAGGACGGCACCGATGGCTGGCTGGCGACCTTGAAGGCGCCCTTTCGGGATCGGAGCGGAGCCATCATCGGCCTGATCACGCACAATCGCGATATCACCGTTCGCAAGCAGCTTGAGAACGAGCTGGCGGAAAGCCAGGCAAGGCTCGGAGACGCCCTGACGCACATGGCCGACGGCCTGGTGATGTTCGATCCGGACGGCAGGCTGGTGCTGTGCAACGCCCGGTACCGCGCCATGTTTCCGAAGACGGCGGACATGAGGGTGCCGGGTGCCGATTACCGCGACATCCTGCGCGCCTCGGCGGAGCGCGGCGAAGGGACCACGCCGCCGGACGCGGTCGAAGACTGGATCGCCGGCATCATGGCCGCGCAGAAGCTCGTCAGTCACCGCCAGGTCCAGCTTGCCGACGGGCGCTGGCTCGATGTGCGCACCCGGCCGACCGGCGATGGCGGCAGCCTCAGCGTGTTTTCCGACATCACCGAGGCCAAGCAGGTCGAGGCCGAACTGATGGCCGCCAATGAGAAGCTGAACCTTCTGGCGCACCGTGACGGCCTGACCGAACTGTTGACGCGGCGCGCCTTCGACGAAGCGCTGGCGCGCGAATTCGCCCGCGCCAGCCGCAACGCAATGCCGCTCAGCCTGCTCATCATCGACGTCGATTGGTTCAAGCGGTTCAACGACTATTACGGCCATCCGGCGGGCGATGAATGCCTGCGCGTCGTCAGCCGCTGCATCGAGGCGGCAGCCCGCCGGCCGGCGGACGCCGCCGCCCGCTATGGCGGCGAGGAGTTCGCGCTCATCCTGCCCGAGACCGATGCGCGGGGCGCCTTCGTCATCGCCGAAAACCTCAGGAGCAAGGTGCGCGACCTCGCTCTTGGGCATGCCGGCAGCGAAAAAGGCATCGTTACCGTCAGCATCGGTGTCGGCACCTTCGATGCCGGCGGCGGCGCCATGGAGATCGCCGATCTTTTGAATCGTGCGGACGAGGCGCTCTACGGCGCCAAGGCCGCGGGGCGGGACCGAGTGCATGGATGGCGTCCTCACCTCAGCGACCAACGCGCGACCGGTTCGCGGCGCAAGACTTGAGTCTTCCTGGGCCTAGGGCCGGGCTGCCGGGTAGAATCCGAGGGTGAACTGGCGATTGCCTGAATGAGGATTCGGCGGGCGTCTCTCTCTCAGCTGCTTCAACCGCTGTGGCCTGAATCCATGCTTGCGGGATCGAGCTTCACAAGCCGAGCTTTCGCCTCGCCGACGCGTTGTTGCGCGGATCGTATCCTGTCGCAAAGCCTCAGATTGATACCGACGCCACAGTCCTCGTCCAGCATCGCGTTTGCACGTTCCAGGGCAAGTTCCGCTCGGTTGAGGCGCTGCCTCGCCCGGGCCAGTTCCAAGGTCAGAAGTTCCATTACTCCGCTTCCGTGGTTGCGGTCCCTTCCACTGGGAAACCCTTGCCGATTGGTTTGGTTCCGGGCTGTTCGGGCGCGGCTGCATTCGCTGGCGCGCATGCCCATGATGCCCGTCAGGACGGCCTCGGACGGGCAATGCTGGTGTCGAAAGTGCCTGGGAGGACAGGGGCGCCACCGCGGCCGGTCGACGCTGTCGTCATCGTGTCAACCGGCACAATGATGACCATGCGAGCGTGCTGCTCCGGCCATAATGGCTTTCCGAAAAGGAAGAAGGTGCTGGCGAGAAAACAAACCAGCAAGAGGATGGCCAAGGTGTTGGCGATGATGTCACCAAGTTGCAATTCCCTCTCCTCCAAATCACGCATCGACAATCGGCAACGGGCACCAGCGGATGCCGAGCTCTCCGCCAAAGCAGGCGGGGCTGTCCCTCTCGAAGCGGGCTGCTACCAGCTCGACGTGAAGGTGACGAGCAATGCGGGGATCAACGCCGATAACGGGACCGCCATCAGCAGCACCATCTCGATAAGACGGGTTTCCTTGTCGCCGAACATCACAACCTCCTCCCGTCTCGGCCCGATGCCGGGGAATTCAGGGTTCGCTCACCAACTGGACGCAGTGAGCGAACCCTATTGGCGCAGGAAGGGACGTAGCTGCGCCAATTCGCTAAAAACATGGGGCTGCTTACTGATATCAGTCAGCTGCCTGCCATCACGGAGCGACAACGAGTGCGAAAGGCGACCGTTCCCGGCGGGGGCGGCGGCAGGACCATTGCGTTCTTGAATGGGACCTAAGTCCGAGGTTGGCCCGACCGAAGCCCGACCGGGGAACGTTCATCCGTGCCTGAAGTTCGATCCTCAGCGCGGCGACAATCCTGTGCTGTGCCGATTTCAAAATGGAGGAATTCATGAACAAGAATCTTGCCGCCGTAGCCGCGGTTCTGTTGCTCGCAGGTGTCGGCGCAGCCGCCGCCGAAGACGTCATCATCCAGCCCGAGCAGGAGACGGTGATCAAGGAATATGTGAAGAAGCAGCCGCTGGCTTCGGTGAAGGTTCCCGGCGTCGAACTCAACATCGGCACGGCTCTGCCCGACACGGTCGAGCTTCACGAAGTCCCCAATGTCAAATATCGCTACACCGTGATCGACAACCAGACCGTGATCGTGGATCCGGGCACCCACAAGATCATCAAGATCATCCAGTAACAACGCCCGGCCCGCTGCCGGACTGGTGGCGGGCCGGCTGCAACTGGGTGCCCGCGCAATCAGAATTTGCGCGGGTCGATACCCTTGGTGCCCAGCCCATAAGGGCTTGGATAAATCTCGCCGATGGTCATCAGTTCGATCCCGCCGTCGAGCGTCGAGCCGATGATCCTGACCTCGGGCAGCAGAACCCTGAGATCACCTGCCGGCATTCGGCGCATGGCACGCCGGAATAGGGGCCGCGGCAGACCCTAACGGCTTGCCACCTTGTGGCGCCGAACGAGGCGGTATTCGTGCCAGATCAGCCAGATGACGATCAGGTCGAATATGGTGAGCACGATCAGCCCCGCGGAGCGGGTATAGCTGAAGCGGTAGAGCTGGTAGACGATGAACAGCAGCAAGGCGACCAGCGAGGCCGGATAGGCCCACAGCTTCCCCCTCAGCAGCCCCACCACCAGGGCAATCTTGATGAGGCCATGGCTGAGAAGGTAAAATGCGTAGAAATGCTGCGTGCCGACGGAGAAATGGTTCGCCGCGTTCATCAGATGGCCGGCGATGAAATCATGCGGGTCCTCGACCAGCTCTTCCTGCGTCAGCCTGTTCACCAGCGACACGATGGTGCTGGTGCTGACAAAGGCGAGCAGCAGGCCGCCGACGCATTCGATGAGCGCATGTGCGCCCTTTAGCAGCAGGCTGACCTCGAAAATCTGGTGGACACGCTGCTCGTTCATGGCTCTCCTGCCATTTGGCATGGCGGCTCAACGGTAAGGTGAATTGATGGACGTGACGACTACACATTGGATCAATTCGGCGGCGGGAATAAGCCCGGCGCTGGATCTGATCATGATCTCGGTGACGAAATTCGGTGTCCCGCTCCTGATCGCCTGCGTGGTCCTGCAATGGTGGAGCAGGACGGACCGGACCCACGTCCGCCATGCCGCGATCGCGGCGGGGTTGTCTTTCCTGATCGGACTTGGCGCCAACCAGATCATCCTGCTTTTCGTGCATCGCGTGCGTCCCTACGACGCCGGTGTGACCCATCTCATCATTCCCGCCAGCGCCGACTGGTCGTTCCCCTCGGATCACGCGACGGCGGCTTTCGCCATCGTTGCCGCATTCGCCGTGCAGGCGCTTCCCGGACGCGCGCTGATTTTCGGGGCCATGGCGGTGCTTATCTGCTGGTCGAGGCTGTTTGTGGGCACCCATTACGTCACGGATGTGCTTGGCGGTGCCTTGACCGGCATTGCCGCGGCGATGCTCGTCCGCGCCCTCTACCGCGAGGATTCGCGGCTCGACCGGCTGGCGACAAGTTTCCTGTGATGGAGATCGTTCGTCGAACAGACCTTGCGTGCAATTCTGCCGGTGCAAGTTCGGAAAGACCGGTCCATAATGTTGCCCGGCGTGGTTCCGGTCGCGTCGCTGCCGCAATGTCGCGGCGTTCGTGACCGGTTCCCTCGACACCGCGCCGATCGTCAAGGCCATCGCCATCGATGCCGACCCGGCCAAGGTCTGGCGGGTGTTGACGACGCCGGCACTGATTGCGCAATGGATGTCCGACGAAGAGCTTGATGTCGGCCTCGAGGCTCATGCCGGCGGCGCGATCGTGATACGCGGCGTGCTGCATGGCCTGCCGTTCGAGAGCCACGGCACCGTCCGGGTGTTCGAGCCGGACAAGAGCTTCGCCTACAGCTATTGGAGCACGCTGTCGGCCTCGCGCCTGGCTGACGTACCCGAGAACCACACGGTGGTCGGCTTCGCGCTCGCGCCGGCGGATCAGGGAACGCTGCTGACCTTGACGCTGAGCGGCTTCGCCGAACCGTCGATCCGTCCGCATGCCAATCTTTACTGGGGGCCGACCTTGCGGATCCTGAAGGCGATGTGCGAACGCCCCTAAGGCGCGCTGGGCTTCATCGACGGGTCCGTCGCGTCCCGCTCCTTGCGGCGCCGGGCGAGGTCACGGATGCGGTCGGCGACCTTGCTGTCCACCGGGTTGTAGACGGTCAGGCTGAGGTCCGGCCGGCCATCGACCGCGAAGGCCGAATATTCGAGCTCGATGTCGCCGAGCTCGGGGTGCTTCAGGCGCTTGGTCCCGTCGCCATGGGCGAGCACGTCGTTCTCCCGCCACAGGGTGGCGAACTCGGGGCTGGCGCCGCACAGTTCGTCCACCAACTGGGCGACCTCCGACACCGCGCCGGCGCGCGCCGCGTCGGCCCGGAACGCGCCGACCACGAAACGGGCAAGGTTCTCCCAATCGTGCTGCTTGGCGCGGATGGTGGGGCTCAGGAACATGAAGCGCAGTATGTTGCGCTGGCCGGCGGGCAAGGTGCTGTAGTCGGTCATTACGACTTGCGCGGCGCTGTTCCAGGCGACGACATCCCAGGTCGCCGTCTTGATCAGGGCAGGGCTTGCCTCGAGCGTGTCGATCAGGCGCTGCAGCCTGGGGCTGACGCCGTCGGCGCGGAGGTAGCGGACCTCGGGCGGGCGCCCCAGCCCCAGCATGAAAAGATGTTCGCGCTCGGCCTCGGTCAGCAGCAGGCCCTTGGCGATGCGGTTCAGCACGTCGGCCGAGGGCGCGCCGCCGCGGCCCTGTTCCAGCCATGTGTACCAGGTCGGGCTGATGTTGGCGCGCTGGGCGACCTCTTCGCGGCGCAGCCCAGGGGTGCGCCTGCGCCCGGAGAAGCCGAACGACGAGGGATCGAGCCGGGTGCGCCGGTCTTTCAGGAACGCAGCGAGCGAGCCGTTGGAGGCGTTGGGCATCCTGTTAGCCATTATACCATGATAAGATCACTACTTTAATGGAATAATAGACCAGTGATATTACGCAGGCAACCCAGGAGATTTTGCATGCGTATCTTTCTCACCGGCGCGACCGGCTTCATCGGTTCGGCGCTCGTTCCCGAACTTCTTCAGGCCGGCCATCAGGTGGTCGGCGTCACCCGTTCCGAGGCGGGCGCGCAGGCGTTGGCAGCCGCCGGCGCCGAGGTGTATCGCGGAACCCTCGAGGATCCGAAAAGCCTGCGCGACGGCGCGGCCAAGGCTGAGGCCGTGATCCACACCGCGTTCGACCATGATTTCTCGCGGTTTGTCGAGAATTGCGAAAAGGACAGCCGTGTCATCGCCGCGCTTGGCGAGGCGCTCGCCGGCTCCGACCGGCCGCTGGTGATCACGTCGGGCGTCGGCATGGGCAGCCCCGGCCATGGCCAACTGGCGGTCGAGGATGTCTTCAACGCCGGTCACGCGAATCCCCGCATCGCCTCGGAACTCGCCGGCAATGCCTTGTTGGAGGCCGGCATCAATCTTTCGGTGCTGCGCCTGCCGCAGGTGCACGACACGAGGAAGCAAGGCCTCATCTCGCCGCTCATCGAGATCGCGCGGCAGAAGGGCGTTTCGGCCTATGTCGGCGAAGGCCGCAATCGCTTTTCGGCGGGCCATGTGCTCGACGCGGCGCGCCTCTACCGGCTGGCGGTGGAAAAGCGGCAACCCGGCGCGCGCTATCACGCCGTCGGCGAGGAAGGCGTCGAGGTGCGCGCGATCGCCGAGGCGCTCGGCCGGGGCCTGAACCTGCCGGTCGTTTCGATCGCGCCGGAAAAGGCGGCGGAGCATTTCGGCTGGATGGCGATGTTCGCTCCCATGGACCTGCCGGCCTCCAGCGCGCTGACCCAGGCACGGCTCGGCTGGCATCCGACCGGCCCGACGCTGATCGCCGATCTCGACGCCATGCGATACTGATGGGTGGTAGCAACGTTCGGAATTGGCCGAGGCTTCTAAACTTCGTCATCCCAGGGCGCAGCAGGAGCGAAGCTCCGTCGCGGAGACCCTGGGATCCATTCCGTGACCTGGGCCGAAGAGCGCAGCGGAGCAGAATTCTTCACTGTGGCGGGGCTCAGGAGTCCCGGCATGGATCCTCGGGTCTGCGCTGCGTCGCTACGCTCCTTGCTCCGCCCGTGGATGACGAAACGATGGAGGCATGCAGTCCAAAAACGCAAGCACGAGATCAGCCAGGGCTGACCGCGTAGCGCAGGTGGACGAGACCATGCGCCAGGGTTTGGCAACTTTTGAGAGACAGTTGCATCTTGCCCGCCAGGCCCGCCTCGCCGAACTCGACAAAGCCCTGGTTCGCTGCCCGCGCATCGAGCGCGGGGGCAACGAGAAGGCTGAGTTCATCGACCAGCCCCGCCGCCAGGAAGGAGCCGTTGATGCCGGCGCCGCCCTCGAGCAGCAGCCTGCGGATGCCGAGTTCGCGCCCGAGCACGTCGAGCATTGCGGCGAGATCGATGTCGGCCGTTTCCGAAACGATATAGGACACGCCGTCGGCGGCGAGTTCGGCCAGGTGGCTGTCCTCGACATCACGCCCGAGCAGCACCACGACATGATCGCCGCCGATGTCGGGCTTGGCAAAATGCAGCTTGCCGGAGGCATCGAGCGCCACGGCATAGCTGCCCGCGTCGCGCCGCGCGAAATGATGCGGCCGCTCGACCTTGCCCACATGCGCCGGCGAGTGCGCGCCGGCCTTGCTCATCTCGGCCATGGTGACGCGGCCGACGATCCAGGCGTCGCCTTCGAGGTCGTTGTGGATCTGTTCATAGAGGCCAGACCATTCGGCCCGGCCGCCGTCGGGGCTTTCGGTATAGCGGCTCGGATGAAGGCTGCCGTCGATCGAGGCAAGCATATGGCAGATGATGTGCGGCTTCATATGGGTGTCTCCGTTTGTCGGCGTTGGCCAGTCCAAAGGTAATGCCGGGTCGGAAAAATGGAAGTCGACGTGGCGTGCCTTGAGGCTCCAAGCCCCGGCAGGTAGCATGACGGGATTTCAGCGACCCGGACCAGAGCATGGCGAACATGATCCTGTTTCACTCGGTTCTTGGCCTGCGCCGGAACGAACGTGATCTTGCGGAGCGCTTCCGCGCCAGCGGCCATGCCGTCACGCTGCCAGACCTTTATCAGGGTGCGGCGACGGACGATCTCGATGAAGGTTTCGCGATCAAGGCACGGATCGGTTGGGATGCCATCTGCCTAAAGGCACGGGAGGCTTTGGCCTCGACGCCGGGCGATGCGGTGCTGGCCGGCATGTCGATGGGCGCCGGCGTGGTGGCGGAATTCTGGGCGTCGCGTCCGCTGGCCGCGGGTGTCCTGCTGTTGCATGGTTTGGCGACCGTGCCTGCGAACACGCGCCCGGGCCTGCCGGTTCAACTACATGTCGCGGACACCGATCCACTTTTCCCCGAGCCGGATGTCCGCGCCTGGCAGGAAAGCGCGGAGGCAGCGAGAGCGGATGTGCAGGTCTTCCGCTATCCAAACTCGGGACATTATTTTTCCGACCCGGCACTGCCCGACTATAATGGAACGGCCGCCGCGCAACTTTGGAGCCGCACTTTGACGTTCCTGACATAGAAGAGCCTTCAGGCCCCAAGAATCCAAAATTCAGACAATTCCGACAAGTCGCTGTCCGGCTCTGTTATATCGATGTTGCACAAACGGTTGACCCTGGGTTAGCATCCTCTTGTTGACGCCGATCGGAGGAATTTAGGCGGCGGTCAGCTGGAGCGGCATGCGTTCTTGGCGCAAGGAGGATGCTCCAACACTTTAACCGGCGCATGATCCTTCCTGAAACCGGTCCCGGTTTTTAGGGACAGTGCGCTTCTGTGGAGGAGGAACCCCATGAACAGACGCGAATTCCTGATGACGTCCGTGGCCGCGGGCGCCATGATGCTGGCCGCACGCTCGGCTTTCGCCGAGGACAAACTCACCATTCTCGGCTCGGTGCCCAGTCTCGGCTTTCCGTTCTTCGTGCACATGCTGAACGAGATCAAGGCCGAAGCGCAGGCGCAAGGCGTCAACCTGACCGAGAGCGACGGCCAGAACTCGGCCACCAAGCAGACCGCCGACATCGAGGCAGCCCTGGTGCAGAAGGTCAATGCCATCGTCATCTCGCCGCTCGACGTCAACGCGCTGGCGCCAGCCATCGAGGAAGCGGTCAAGGCCGGCGTTCCCGTGGTGACGATCGACCGCCGCGTCGACGGTGTCCAGGGCATCCTTGCCCATGTCGGCGCCGACAATGTGAAGGGCGGCGAGGCGGAAGCGAGCGCCGTGGTGGCGGCATTCCCCAATGGCGCCAAGCTGTTCCACCTGCAGGGCCAGCCGGGCGCGGGTCCCGCGATCGACCGCAACAAGGGCGTGCACAATGTGCTCGATCCGCTGAAGGACAAGTACCAGATCATCTATGAGCAGACCGCCAACTTCGCCCGCGCCGAGGCGCTGACGGTGACGGAAGCCGGCCTAGCCGCCAACGGCAAGCCGGACGCCATCATCTGCGCCAATGACGACATGGCGCTGGGCGCTCTCGAAGCGTGCGCCGCGCGCAACTTCAGCGACGTCAAGATCTACGGCTTCGATGCGCTGCCCGAAGCGCTGGTCGCCGTGCGCGACGGCAAGCTCGCCGGCACGGTCGAACAGTTCCCCGGCAAGCAGTCGCGCACCGCCGTGCAGATCGCGGTCGCCTACGCCAAGGACAAGACCGAGCCGAAGGAAAAGCTGGTGCTGCTGACGCCCATCGTCATCGGCAAGGACAATTTGGATAAGGCGGAGCGGTTGAGCGAGACGAAGTAGGCTGGATTGGTCAGGCCGGTGGGGCACGCCCCCCTCTGGCCTGCCGGCCATCTCCCCCACGAGGGGGGAGATCAGCAGCTTCTTTCGACCGCGCCTCTCTTGCAACGTTTGAAATTGGCGAAAGCCTTCACGACATCCAATCTCCCCCCTCGTGGGGGAGATGTCCGGTAGGACAGAGGGGGGCGTGCCCCGCTGCCTGCCGCAATCCGGGAGCCATCCTTGCCAGTTGAAGCCGCATCCCCCGTCCTGCTTGCCGTCGAAGGCGTCACCAAGCATTTCGCCGGTGTCACGGCATTGAACGAGGTTTCGCTCGACATCCATCCCGGCGAAATCCTCGGCCTGCTTGGCGAAAACGGCGCGGGAAAATCGACGCTCTTGAAAATACTGTCCGGCGTCATGCCACCGTCGGCCGGCCGCATCACCTTCGACGGCGCCGACTATCAGCCGGCGAGCCCGCAGGACGCCAAGCGGCTGGGCATCGTCACCATCTATCAGGAGCTCAGCCTGATCCCGACGCTGACCGTGGCGGAGAATATCTTCATCGGCCGCGCGCCGACCGGGCCGCTCGGGCTGGTGAGCTGGCGCAAGATGGAGCAGGATTCCCGCGCCATCATTGCCCGCGTCGGTCTCTCCATCGACCCGATGACGCCGGTGTCGGCGCTGTCTGTGGCCGAACAGCAGCTGGTCGAGATCGCCCGCGCACTGTCGCTGAAAAGCCGGCTGATCATCATGGACGAACCGACCTCGGCGCTGACCGAGACCGAGGTGCAGCGGCTGCTGTCGATCATGGACCGGCTGCGCAAGGACAAGGTCGCGATCATGTTCGTCACCCACCGGCTGGAGGAGGCATCCGCCATCTGCGACCGCATGACGGTGCTGCGCGACGGCAGGCTGGCGGGGCATCTCGAGCGTCAGGGCGGGCCGATCAAGCTGCCCGCCATCATCGAGAAGATGGTCGGCCGCGCCGCTTCCGAACTTTACGCGCGGCCGGCGCAGCGCGCGGTGGCCGGCGATGTGGTGCTGTCGGTTCGGGGCTTGCGCACCGTGCGCGACCCCGAAGCGCCGCATGCCATCGTGCTCGACGGCGTCGACATCGACCTCAAGGCCGGCGAGATCCTCGGCGTTGCCGGCCTCGTCGGCTCGGGCCGCACGGAACTCGCCCGCGCCATTTTCGGCGCCGACCGCATCGCGGCGGGCACGATCACGCTCGACGGCAGGGAAATAGCACCCGCATCGCCGGCCGACGCCATCAAGCTCGGCATCGGCCTGGTGCCGGAGGACCGCAAGCATCAGGCGATCTTCGCAGCCCTTGGTATATTGCCGAATTTCTCCGTCGCCTCACTTGGGCGCTTCAGCAACGGCTTCGGCTTCATGGCCGAGCGGCGCGAGCGCGACGCGCTGTCGGGTTTCCGCAAAATGCTGTCGATCCGCATGGCTTCGGCCGAGCAGGCGATCGAGGGCCTGTCGGGCGGCAACCAGCAGAAGGTGATCCTGGCGCGCTGGCTGGCGCGCGACCCAAAGGTGCTGATCGTCGACGAGCCGACGCGCGGCGTCGATGTCGGCGCCAAGGCGGAGGTGCACCAGATCCTGGTGCAACTGGCGGCGCGGGGCATCGCGGTGATGATGATCTCGTCCGAACTGCCCGAGGTGCTGGCGGTGTCGGACCGCATCGTCACCATGCGCAAGGGACGCATCACCGGGCAGATGCCGGGCGTCGAGGCAAACGAGGAAAGACTGATGGAATTGATGGCGCTCGACAGGCAGGATACGCCGTCACAGGACGCGGGGGAACAGGCACGATGAGCATCGCCGAGGAACAGAACCAGCGCGGCGGCGTGACGATCGCACGGCTTTTGATGAGCTTCGGGCCGCTGCTGTTCCTGGCCGCCCTCGTCGTCGTCTTCACCGTGCTGAAGCCGAGCTTCATCGACCCGATCAACCTGTTCAACATCACGCGCCAGATCTCGATCACCGGGCTGATCGCGCTCGGCATGACTTTCGTCATCCTCACCGCCGGCATCGATCTTTCGGTCGGCTCGCTGCTCGCCTTCTGCGGCATGGTGGCGGCCGTGGTCGCCAAGGGCGGCACCGCCAACACGCTGTCGCTGTCGACGTCAGGCACGCAGGGCTATGGCTGGTTCGCGGCGCTGCTGGCCGCCGTCGTGGTCGGTGCTCTCGCCGGCGGCGTGCAGGGGTTCGCCATCACAAGGCTGAAAGTGCCGCCCTTCGTCGTCACGCTGGGTGGGCTGACGGTGTTTCGCGGGCTGACGCTGACCATCTCCAATGGCGGTCCGATCTCCGGCTTCGACGCCTCCATGCGCTGGTACGGCACGGGGCTGATCGGCCCGGTTCCGGTGCCGGCGCTGATCTTCGCCATCGCCGCCATATTGTGCCACATCGTGCTGCGCTACACCCGCTATGGCCGTGCCGTCTACGCCGTCGGCGGCAATGCCGAAGCGGCACGGCTGTCGGGCCTGCGCGTCGACCGCATCCTGGTTTCGGTCTATGTCATCGTCGGCTTCTTCGCCGGGCTCGCCGCCTTCGTGCTGTCGGCCAGGCTGAATTCTTCCGAAGCGGTCGCCGGCATCGGCTACGAGCTGACGGTGATCTCGGCCGTCGTCATCGGCGGCACCTCGCTGTTCGGCGGCATCGGCTCGGTCGGCGGCACGGTGGTGGGGGCTGCCCTGATCGGCGTGCTGCAGAACGGGCTGCAGTTCAACAACGTGTCGTCCTACACGCAAAGCATCGTCATCGGCCTGATCCTGATCCTGGCGGTGGCGTTCGATCGCTGGCTGAAGTCGCGGGTGAGGCGGTAAGGGTGCGCGGCACCATGGCCGCGTGCAGCGGATGCGCGGCCAGTTCCCGGCCCGGTTGCAAAACATCGGCGCCTTGCTAGAAAGGCCGGGGCGGGTGGCGTCATGAGGGGTGCTCATGGTTGCCGACATCATCAGACCGATCAGCTTGAGTTTTTCGCTGCTGCGGCGCTTCTGGCCGCAGCTCGTGGCGCTGGTGCTGGCCGGGGTGCTGACCGGCGATCTCCTCCTGCAACTGGCGGCCAAGGTGGCGCTCGCCAACCATTTCGCCGGGCTTGCCATGCTCACTTTGGTGGCGCTGGCGCAGCTGGTGGTGACGGTGGCGATGTTCCATGTGCTGCGGCCGGGCCTGCCCAATGTGCTGGCCGCGCAGCGCGGCGCGGACAAGGCCGCCGAGAGCAAAGTCGCCGGCAAGGAGACGAGCGATGCAGACCGGCGCGGCTCGCGGCTGGTGCGCATGATCACCATCGCGCTGCTGCCGTTCTTCGCCTACTACGCCGCCTGGGGATTTCTTGGCGATATCGTGCGGCAATATTCGCGCGCCTCGCTCGACCAGGCCGGTTTCGGCCAGAGCGGCAATGTGCTCGACGTGCTCGATTCGCGCTGGCTGCTGATTTCGGTCGCCGTTTCCTGGCTGATCCGCCGGCTGGCCAAGTTCATGCAGAGCAGGACCAAGGCCCTTTCGTTCTGGCAGATCGTCGTGGTGATCTGCGAGACCAACTGGATCTTCGTCGGCCTCTACGTCATCAGCCGCTGGAAGGACTCGGCGCTGCAATGGCTGATGAGCCGCAATTTCTGGTCCGTGCTGCAGGCGTCCATCGATGGGCTGGCGAGCCCGGTACCGGTCGCGACGGCCGCATCAGTGGTGCCGGCGGCGAGCGCCGCACCAGTGATGACGGCGGCGAGCGCCGCACCAGTGATGACGGCGGCCAGCGCCGCACCAGTGATGACGGCGGCCAGCGCCGCACCAGTGGTGACGGCGGTGAGCGCCGCACCAGTGGTGCCGGTCGAGATCACCTCGATCGCGGCCTCGACGGTGGCGGTCAATCTGTTCTTCTACATGCTTTTGCCACTGATCTGGCTGGTCATGGCGGCGCTGATCTACGGCTATGAGGTGCGCGACGACGCGGCGCTGATGCGGGTCAACGGCCGCGTCGAACGGTTCGGCCAGCGCTATGCCGGACTGCCGAAATTCCTGCGCGACTTCGTCGAGCATTTCATCGCCGGCTACCGTTCGCGCTACCTGCCAATCGCCAATGGCGTGCGGCTGACGGTGAGTTCCAGCCTGTTGCTGCTGTGCACGCTGATCGTCGGCTACCGCCTGCTCGACTGGGGCGCCGCCTGGCTGTGGCTTGGCGCGACAAGGCTGATCGGCCCGCACGAGCTCGACGTCTGGCAGATCCTTTCGCATGGGGTGACGCTGCTGTTCGGCAGTCCCTTCCAGGATTCCTCCACCGGCATCCTGATCGAGCCGATCAGGATCTGTTTTCTCGCCGCCGTGCTGGAGACGGCGTTCTCGCTGTCGAAGGGGGCGGGGAATGGAGTTAGTGAAGCCGCGGCGTAGGCGTGCGTTCCTCTCCCCGTATAGTGACGGGGAGAAAGTAGCTATTTCGGCGGCCTTTGAAAACGAAGATACCACGGCCGTTCGCTGCCCAGGCCGACGGCCGGGCGGATGGTTTTCACCGCGTCCTCGGGAACGATGAAAGTGTCGCCGATGGTGATGATGTCGCCTTTCCTGGCGCCGGAGAAGATCGCCTGGGTGCAGGTCGTCACGCCGTCGGGCAGGCTGACGCCGCTGATGAAATCGGGCAGCCAGCGGCGCCCGGCGGCGTCGGTCAGCATCAGCTTGCAGCCCAGCCATTGTTTCCGCAGGTCCGGGTCGCCGATGGTCACGGTGAAGGTGGCGATGACGGCGAAGGCGTGGTCGGGCAGGCGGCCGGCCTTTCCGCCGCGCAAATCGGCCAGCTTCCAGCCGCTGCCGCCGAACGGCACGGACTGGCCGAACTCGACATCCCGGGCGATGAGGTCCTCGCCAAGCAGCCATTCGCGCACGCTGTCATAAATGGTCTCGCCCAGCGTCAGCGGCAGCAGGATGGCGAGCGCGACAAGGCCGCGCCGGCGCCATTTTCGCTCGGCCTGTGGATTCGTCGCCGGTTCCGTGTCTGTCGAAACGGCGCTCATGTCTTGCCCTGCGGTGTCTGGCCCTGCGGTGTCTGGGCCGCCGCGGCATCGAGGTCGAATTCCGGCAGGATGTCGGACGGCTGGCCGTCAGCGCCGGTCGGCAGCGCATCGAGGCTGATGCGGGCCTGCGCGTCGAGCGGGCCGAACTGGCGCGCGGCGATCAGCAGCCTGGCGCCGCGGATCTGGTCCGATGGCACCTCGAAGACGAACAGGCCGCGTTTGTCCAGGCCCGGATCGACGCCGTGCGGCGGCATGTCCTGGCGGTAGCCCAGCCGCTCCGTCTGGTGATAGCGCAACCCGGTCGGGCCTTGCCAGGTGCCGTCGGCCACCGCCGTGGAAGCGCCGGTCGCGGTGAGGTTTGTCGTCGCCACCACCCACAGGCCGCTGGTCGTCAAAAGCTTTTCCTGGCCGAACTGGCTGGCCTTGAGCTGGCGCGCGAAGATCACCTTGTCGAGCCGGACAGCGAAGCTGCGCGCGCGCACCGTGTCGTTCATCGCGCCATCGATGGGAATTGGTGCGGTGAGGTCGGCATAATGCGGCTTCGTCACCTGCATGCCGTAGCTCAGCGCCACGGTCGCGCAAAGGACCGCCAGATTGCCAAGCAGGCGTATCCTCATGAGCCGCTCTCCGGCTGCCCGATCGCCGATTGCCCAGTCGCTGGCAAGTCGGCGACCG
Organism: Mesorhizobium sp. M8A.F.Ca.ET.181.01.1.1; assembly: GCF_004792025.1. Taxonomy (NCBI): domain Bacteria; kingdom Pseudomonadati; phylum Pseudomonadota; class Alphaproteobacteria; order Hyphomicrobiales; family Phyllobacteriaceae; genus Mesorhizobium; species Mesorhizobium sp. M8A.F.Ca.ET.181.01.1.1. Next base: position 271,756 of record NZ_SRTV01000001.1, read on the forward strand.
GCAAGGTGAGGGTGCCGAGCCGGTAGGGGTTGTACCAGCCGGGCGTGCCATGGAGATTGTCGCGCGGCTTGAAGATTTCGGCGGTGACGCCGAAGGCGAGACTTGCCGGCACGGTGGCGTCGCCGGCAAGCGGCCAGACATAGGCCATGCGCTCGGTCATCCCCGGATGCAGTTCCGGCGTCAGCGTGGAGTCGCGCGTCAGCACGATCATCGGCGAGGGGTCGGGCAGGATAATGCCGTCCGGCGTGAAGACGTTGAAATAGCCCTTGTCGGATTGCGCGGTGCGGTTGGTCATGTCGACTTCCAGCACCAGCGCCTTCTGACCTGGCTTCAGCGGCACGCCATGGACCCTGGCATGGCTGACATAGGCACGCACCAGCTGCAGGCGCCAGCGTCCGGCCTCGATGACGGCGCCTGGCGGCAATTGCGGTGGACCATGGGCGGGCAGGGCGCCGAACGCCCCCATCAGGCCGGCGACGAACAAGGCGGCGATGGTTCCCGCGCCGGCCGTTACCAAGGTCTGAACTTTTGAGCGGGCAGTCTTGAACATTCCAAACTATTGCACGTCGAACGAACAGCCACCCACGCGCAATCTAGGAAGAAAAAGCAGGGATTGGAACCCGCAAATGGCAGCTTCAGCCTGGCCCGAGCCTCAGGCTGCCTCGAGCGCCCACAGACGATGGGAGTAGCGGCGGAAGAAGCGCGCCACGAGAAGCTGCCGCCTGGCCCTGGCAAGGTCGGGCAGGCGCCGTTCCTGGCGCCAGCGCGGCATGTTGCGCCAGCCGGCGATGAAACGGGCTGCATCCTCGATGGCTTCATGCGCCGACAGCGCCGGGCCGATCGCGGCCAGGAACAGAGGCTCCGACTGCTTCAATTCGTCGATGACGGCCTTGCGACTGAAATGGTCGAGACGGGCCTGCGCGATGCCGTTGCGGCGGATCGCCTCGAAGGCTTCGAGCAAGGCGGGACTGTCGCCGGTGTAACCGCAGGCGCGGGCGAAATCGGCGGCATCCATTCTTGCTCCCGCATCCAGGCGCGGGTCATTCCACGCCGACTCACATATGCAAGTCATATATAAGCATAACTCACACAGATATAGAAGAAAGACTTTTGGAGGAGTTTGGAAACTGCGACTCGACTCCCGCTTCAAAACACGGGAAGATAGGAACAAATCAGAAACAAAAGGACAGGGGATGATGGCGTTGCCGGGGAGGGAAGCAGTGATCGCGCAGGTCGCCTCGCTGTCGGTCGAGTGCGCCGATTGCGGCCGCAACAGGTGGTGGCGACCCGATCAGTTGAAGCGCTTCGGGGTCAACGGCAACACGCCGCTGGCCGCGTTGTCGGGGCGCATCGTCTGCTCGGCCTGCCGTGCCGACGGGCTGCCGGGCACGGCGGTCTCGATCCAGGCAGCGTTCATCGACGAGCGCCAGCGCGTGCGCAGCGAGGCACGGATGCTGGGCGATCGTGAGGTGCTGGTGGAGGCGAGGCGGGCTTGAGCAAAGGACGTGCCGTCATGGACGATTTCGCCAACATTGTGACGCGATGCGGCGACCCAGCCCCTTCTCCCCGTCACTATACGGGGAGAAGGTGCCGGCAGGCGGATGAGGGGCGGCGCTGATTTGGCGGAATTGAACTTCTATTCTGATGGTGCGAGGGAGTTTGCAAGCTTGGTCGTTTTCTTTGAGGTGGCATTCGAGACGCCACTTGCCGAAATCTTGGTGCTGCCCCTCATTGTCCTGCCGGACATTTCTCCCCGTATAGAGACGGGGAGAAAGTAAGCTGTTGCGGATGGTTTCGCCAAATATCAACGGTTAAGAACGCCGGCGGGCCGGTGAGGGCGGCCTGGATCCGGAAAGGCAGGCGCGCTAATACCCCAGCAGTTCTTTCAGCGGGATGACACGCCAGACCTGTTTGATGGCGTAGCGGTTGAAGGTCAGCGTCTTGGGCGGATTGTACTGCTCGACCACCAGCTCGCCCGCCGTGCGCCGGACCAGTTTCTTGATGAAGGCCTTGCCGTTCTTCTCGTTCTCTTCGGGAAAAGTCTCGATCACGACATGGTCGCCCGGCACCGCGTCGCGGCCACCGCAATAGATCATGTCGCCGGGTTCATAGCGCGGCACCATGGAATCCGAGAGCACGTGCAGCGCGAACACTTTCGGCAGGTTGCGGACTCCCGGCGGACGCTGGACGTATCCTGCAGGCTCGCCGTTGAAGGTGAAGTCGCCGTCATCGCCGCCGACGGCGGCGCCCAGCACCGGAATATCCATCGCTCCGGCCGGCAAGGGGCCGGCATCGGTGACGACCTCCGCGTCCGCCACAGGGCCGGCATCGTCGAGGAAGACGACCTGCCCTTGGCCCAGCGCCACGGGGTCGACACGCAGGAAGGCGGCGGTCTTCAACAGGTTCTCGGTCTTGGGTAGGTTGCGCCCGGTTTCCCAGTTGCCGACGGCGGCGACATCGGTGTCGTTGTGCTCGGCGATGTGGCGCATGACCAGGCCGCGCTGCTTGCGTGCCTGGCGGATCGCGGCTCCGACCCTGATCGACAGTTGCGTTTTCACCATGGCCTCATGTGACCGACAAGTCCTGCTTTCGTCCATGAAAGAATGGCTTGCATCAATTTTTGAGTTATGCTTATATCACCTCATGCAAAAGCTCAACCCCCTCAGAGTCGACAGCGCCTCCAGCCCGGCCTTGCCGGGCTGCCCTTTCCCTTCCGCCCCGGCCGCCGCCTCCCCGGCCGGGGCGAAGCGCGAAGCCGATTGCCTTGACGCATCGGCCTCGCGTCCGGTCCGCCCGTCAGCGGCGGCCGGAACGGCCGGAGCCGCCGCTCCCCGCGGCTCCGGCCCCCCATTCGACCCGGCCGCGGCTCGTTTCCCGATCCGCACGCAGGACGACACCGTCATCCCTGACGAGCCGATGGCGGGCAGGGCGGTTTCCGCCCCCGACAGGGACACTGCGCGGGCGCGGCTCGCGCGCCTTGCCGCGCCCGTCGGCCGGCCGGGCTGAAAGCAGCCCTTCCACAAGCAATCCCAGCGGCCGACAGGCCGGACCACGGCCGGCAGTCCCATGGCGGCTGTGGGCAAACCCCGACGCTTGCCTGACGGCGCCGTGCGCGGCGGCCGCTGGCCGCGCAATGGAGACGGACATGGCAAGCTATAGCGACGGCGAATTGCAGGCGATCGCCGCCTGGCTGAAGGACGGGCTTTCGGCCTCGAGGATTGCCGCGGCGTTCAGCGCACAGCGCGGCGCGCGCGTATCGCGCAACGCCATTATCGGCATCGTCCACCGCAACGCCATGCTTGGCGCGATCGGCTTTGCTAATGGCAAGGGCCTGGCGGCGCGCACGGCGATGGCCAAGGCGGCGAGCCGCGCCGCCAAGGCGGAAACCAGCCGTGCCGGTGCCACCCCGCAGCCGGCCAAACCCGCCATGCGGCCGAAGCGGGCTCCTTCGCCCGTCCGGCCGAGGCTTTTCCAGCGCGAGGCGGGCGTGCTGATCGCCGATGGGCAAACCTACCGTTTCAAGGTACCCGCGCCGCCACGCGGTGCCATCGGCCGGCAGCCGCATGGCGTGGCCATGCGCTTCATCGACTGCCTGTTCAACCGCTGCCGCGCGCCGCTCGACCTGACGCTGGAGGACGATCCTCGAAATGATGCGCCCGGCGGACGGCCTGGCCAGGAGATGCTGTGCTGCGGCATGCGCACCAGGGCGATGAAAAGCTACTGCACCTACCATCAGGCACGCTTCCAGCGTCGTGTTTGCGAGGCCGGCTGAAGGGTTGATCCCTTCTCCCGGTCACGGGGAGGAGGTGCCGGCAGGCGGATGAGGGCGGCGCCGACATAATGTAATTTGGAGCTTCAGCGGACGCCAAACTGTGGAAACGCTGGCTCTGCCCGTCATTGCCCTACAGGGCATGCTCCCCGTTCATGGGGAGAAGGACGCTCCGCGAAATATTGGGAGAATTGCCTTGAACAACTATCGCGCGGCACCGCTATTTCGGCACTTGGCGGCCCTGTTTGGGCTGGCGGCTCTGTACGGTGCGCGGCTCCAGCACCATCCCTGGGCCGCCTCCGGCAACCAGTATGCCGGTAACGCGGGCAAAGCCGGTGAACACTTTGATCGCGTCGGATTGCGAGATCTGCGCCGCGATGGCCGCGCTGCAGGCGTTGAGCGCGCTGCGGTAGACATGGCCCCGCCGCTCGATCGGCCAGCGCTGCAGGAAATCGGCGGCGTCGCTGACGGTCTCGATCTCCTCGACATGTCCGTCCAGGGACACTTTGAGCGGCACTCCGGTTTTCATCGTACCCACGGCGTTCACCTTCGGTCCAGGCGCGGCTTTCAAGCCGACGCTCATAAACGCACAAGGCTGGCAGGCGGTTGCATCGCCGTCTCAGGGGCTCGCAGCGGCGTCGAGCCATTCATGCGCGCGGCTTCTTGGCTTGGCCACCAATATGCCCTGTTGCCTGGCCGCCTCGCGGAAGGCTTCGAAGGCGGGGCGCGGACAGCAAGTGCCCTCGACAGCGAGCCTGACAAGCCGTGCCGCCTCGAGATAGGCCGGCGCGGTCTTGTCGGGCCATTGGTGACGAAGCGCGGTCGCCGCGTCGGCCACCGAGCCGACCAGCATGGTCTTGTTGTCGCAGAAACGCAGGGTCACCGGCATGAAGGCCGTCATCGGCAGTCCTCTCCTTGGTTTGGACGCGTCACAACGTCCGGACCGGGGGCTGGTTCCATTGGCGCGGCTGGAAGCACGGCATGGAGCGCGGCATGAGCGAACGGCCTTTCATGCAGCTCTACGTCTCCGATTTCGTCGGCGACACGTTGCAGCTCTCGACCGAGCAGATCGGCGCCTACATGCTGCTTCTCATGGCAATGTGGAATGCCGGCGGGAGCTTGCCCGACGATGACGCCAGGCTGGCGCGCGTGGCGCGCCTGCCTTTGAAACGATGGCGGGCGATCAGCGCCGAGCTGCTGGCCTTCTTCGAGCGCGAGGGTGGGGAGATCGGCCACGGGAGGCTGACGAAGGAGCTGCGCAAGGCGCGGCTGAAGAGCGAGGCGAGGGCGGCCGCCGGCGCGCGCGGCGGAGCCGCCACCGCCTTGAAAGCAAAGGCGCATGCCAGGGCAAATGCCGATGTTTTGGCGCGGCATTCTCCAGAGTCCAGAAACCAGATGGAAAAAGCTTCCGCTTTTTCAGCGCGCGGGGCGCGCGAAGGACCGGGGATTTCGATCGGGGGCCGTGAGGCGGCTTCGGGATCGCGCGGCCCGGGCCAGCGCAAAAAACCGCGGGGCTGGATCAGGCCGAAAACCCACAGCGACGCCGCCAACGCCATCATCGAGGAGATCCGCGGATATGACCACGGCCGAACTGCAGCAGGCGACGAAGGCGCTGGCGGCACTGTTCTCCTGCTTCCCGCAATCCGCCCTGACTGATGTCGAGATGCAGCTGCGCGGCTATCTCGGCGCCGTCAGGGATGCCGAGCTGGCCGATCTGCAGGCCGCCATCCAGCGCTTCGTGCGCGGCGAGGTGAGGAGCGGAAACGCGCAGTTCTGTCCTTCGAGCGCGCAGCTCTGCATCGAAGTGCGCGAGCGCAAGGTGATGCGGGAGCTGCTGGCGCGGCGGGGTGGGCAAGCGCCGGCAAAACAGTTGACGGGATGATCATATCCGACAGGTCCGAGGGACAGCGCCCCCCTCTGGCCTGCCGGCCATCTCCCCCTCTTGGGGGGAGATCGGATGTCGCTACTGCTTTCGCCGATCTCCGGCGTAGCAGGAAAAGCGGTACCGACGACGCAGCCAATCTCCCCCCAAGAGGGAGATGCCCGGCAGGGCAGAGGGGGGCGCGAAGGATCGCGACCTCTCTTGGAAAACACACCCCGACCCCCAAAAAGGAGCCACCGCATGCCCAAGAAAACCAAAGCCGCCAAACCGCAGGCGCCGAAGCTGCCGAAGGGCGAGGCCGAGCAGGTGCGCATCCGCCGCGAGGTCGGTCATGATTTCGCGCTGAGGGACGATGCCTTCGGTCGCAAGCGGCTGACGTCAGGCACGGCGGAGGCGCGTCGCGTCTACGAGGTGTCGAATGACGGCCACACGTCCACCGGCGGCATCGTGCGGGTGCGCAATGTCGATCCGCTTCTCGGCATCACCTCGCTGTCGCGCCAGCAGCGCGAGGCCGGCCTGCGCTACCGCGAGCATTTCCGGTGCAGCCAGCAGGCCGATATCAAGCCGATGCGCTGGACGGAGCGGGTTGACGGCGGCCGCGCTGGCGGCGGCATCGCCGACAGCGTGCTCAACGCCGGCCGTGCGCACGCCGCCGCGACACGGGCGCTCGGGCATTGGGACGTCGCGGCAATCGTGCAAAAGGTCGTGTGCCTGGAGCAGCCAGTGAAGACCGTGGCCGAGCAGGATGGCGACGGACGCGATGTGGTGACGAAGCTCTTGAAGGTGGGGCTGGATCTGCTGGCCGTGCACTATGGAATGATGATGGGGCGCTAGCACCGCCCGGCCAGCGATGCGTACCGGCAAATTCGCAATGTTTATCCGGCCGGTCAGATGCCGGCCGGATCAGTTTGAACGGTCAATAGCGGCAGACGCGCACTCGCTCAATCACGCGGTGGTGATGCCGCCAATGCTTCACCAACTCGGTTTGGCAACGATGATGGTACATGCCGTAGTAACGCGGCCGATAGCCGTCGTTATACATGCTGTAACGGTAGTGGTTGCGGCCGTAATACGGGCCATAGTCGGAGTAGTCGCGATAGTAGCGATGTCTGGGAACGTAGTAATCGTCATCATAGCCGTTCCCGATGCCGAGCGTGATGCTGGAGGCATTGGCGGGAGCGATTACCGCCACCGCCGAAGCGACTGCTATCACCGATGCAAGCAAGAGTTTTTTCATGACAACCTCCTCTGTAAGGTGTGTCTAATAAACGCCGGGGACGCGACCCTGTTCCCATAAATCGGTGGATCGATGGGTTCGCACCCTATGTCGTGGCGGCGGAAGCACCTCTCGCGGAGCTTGGCCGCACCTGTCAGCATGGTGAGGCACATTTTGAACCTCGGCCGCCACTATCCATTTCCCCTATATGCAACCAGGAAGGGAGATTGGACCATGAATATCATTCTTGGCGGTACCGGGCGTGTCGGCTCGGCGACGGCAGCGACGCTCCTGCGGCTGGGCGAACCGGTCACGGTGGTGACGCGCGACGAGGCCAAGGCGGCGGCTTTGGCCGCGCACGGCGCCGAGGTGGCAGTGGCCGACGTGCTTGATGTCGAGGCGCTGCGTGGCGTGTTCAGGCGCGGCACAAGGGCATTCCTGCTCAATCCGCCTGCCGATCCTTCGACCGACACGGATGCCCAGGAGCGCAGGACGGTGGCTGCGATCGCCGCGGCGCTGGACGGTTCGGGGCTGGAGAAGGTCGTGGCGGAATCGACCTATGGCGCACGGGCCGGCGAACGCACCGGCGACCTGACCATCCTGCATGGGCTGGAAGAAAAGCTGCATCGTCAGCCCATCGCGGCCAGCATTATCCGCGCCGCCTATTACATGAGCAACTGGGATGCCTCGCTGGAGACCGCCAGGCGTGACGGCGTGGTCAACACGCTTCTCCCGGCGGATTTCGAACTGCCGATGGTGGCGCCACGCGACCTCGGCGAAGCGGCGGCGCGCTTGTTGATGGAGCCGCCGGATAAGAACGGCCTGCATCATGTCGAAGGACCGTCGCGTTACACGGCCAGGGATGTCGCCGCGGCCTTTGGCGAGGCGCTCGGCAGGCAGGTCAGCGTGGTCTCGGCGCCACGCGAGCGTTGGGTGGACGCGTTCGAGGACATGGGGTTTTCGCCTGAAGCCGCGCAATCCTATGCGCGCATGACGGAGGTAACGGTCGACGACACCTATGATCCGCCGACCAGGCCGGAGCGCGGGAAGGTGACGCTGGAGCGATATGTGGCTGATTTGGTGGGGGCTGGCTGATTTGGCACGGGCCGGTTGAATGAGCAAAGGACAAACGCCGCGCCTGCCGGCACCTCCTCCCCGTGAACGGGGAGAAGGGAGCCAAGTCCATCAAAACAGGGCCTTTTCCAGCGGTCCTTCCAGCGTCTCGGCAAACGCCGTCGCCAGATGATGGCGGTCGCGGAAGGCGAGCTTGCCGCCGATGAACACGTGGCATTCGGTCGGGCCGCAGAAGCGGTCGGTCAGGTCGACATAGAGCGTGTCTGGCACGCTTTTCACCACGGCCCGCTCGGCGGCCGCGACGTCGTCATTGGCGGCCTGCGCCCTCGGCGTGTCGCACAGCGACGGCGCCTCGCGCCACCACAGCGCGCGGGCAACGCAGGCGTCCGCGAAGCTGCCGCCGATCGGCGTGTCGCGGATGACGGCGGTTTCGACACCGGCCTTGCTGAAGGCCTGCAGCGTGGAGCGCAGGCCGGCCTGCCAGCGCGCGGTCTCGGCCTTGCGGCTGGCGGCGGACATGTCGCGCGTCAGATTGCCGATCGAGAATTCCGAGATCACCACCAGCCGCGGCTTGCGGCGGATGATGTCTGAGATCGCCTGTTCGCGCCATGCGTCGCATTCGGTGTAGTCGCGCTTGAGCACGGCGTTGAAGGTCGGCAGCCGCGAAGCGCGGCACGAGGATTTGAGGTAGGTGACCACTTTGGTGTCGTTGCGTTTTGCCGCCGCGACCAGCGGCGTCGACCAGTGGTCGGCATGCGAATCGCCGAACAGCACGATGGTGTGGGCGGCGTCGGCCGAGCCGAAGGTGCAAGGTTTCGGTTTCACCGTGTGGAAGTCGAGCAGGCAGTTCTTGTCGACGGCGCGCGCGATGGAAGGCTGTTCGGCCGCCTCCTCGATGCCGCGCTGGGTGGGGTCGATGTTGCGCGTCGCCAGATGCGCGTTGGCGTAGGCCGCCGCCACGCCGGCGGCGGTCAGCACAAGGGCCGGGGCGAGGGCAAGCCCTGGAAAAAGCCGAAGCGGTTTTGCACCCGCGCCGGCGTTGAACCGAAAGGCGCGTGCGGCGGCCGCCAGCCAGTCGCCGCGCCGCGCCGGGTTCTCGATCAGCCGGTAGGTAGCCGCCGACAGCGCCAGCGCCAGCACGGCGCAGCCGAGGCGCTGCGCCACGCCGAGGTCCGGCTCCAGCATGCCGGCATAGACGATGATGGGCCAGTGCCAGAGATAGAGCGAATAGGAGAGTGTGCCGACCCACTGCAGGGGTGCCAGCGAGAGCATGGCGGCGGGCGCCAGGGCCTGCCAACGGGTGCCGCCTGGAGCGTCGCCCTGCTCGCCGGCACCGCTCAGGAGCACCAGCACGGTGCCGGCCACCGGCAACAGCGCGTACCAGCCGGGGAAGGGCAGGTCTTCGCTCAAGGCGAGATAGGCGACGGCGATCAGCGCCAGGCCGAGCCACCCCTGTGCCGCCCGCAGCCAGGACTGATGCCGCCACAAAGCGGGTGAGGCGAACGTCGCCAGGCCGCCGGCGGCGAATTCCCAGGCGCGCAGCGGCGAGAAGTAGAAGGCCCAGGCCGGCGAGAGGCTGGTGAGCCACTGGCAGGCGGCGAAGGAGGCGACGCCGACGATGCCGATCACGGCCACCACCATGCGCCGGCCCGGATGCAGCCAGGCGGCGAAGACTAGCAGTGCCGGCCAGACGAGGTAGAACTGCTCCTCCACCGACAGCGACCAGAAGTGAATGAAGGGGTTGCTCAAGGCATCGGCGGCGAAATAGTCGAACGACCAGCGCAGCAGCCACAAATTGATGGTGTAGGCCGCCGCATACATCGCGCCGCGCGAATAGAGCGCCTGTTCCTGCGGCGCCAGGATGAAGGCGCCGGCGGCGAGCGTGGCCAGGATGACGAAGATGGCGGCCGGCAGCAGGCGCCGGGCGCGCCTGGCATAAAAGCGCCACAGGTCGAGCCGGCCGGTCTCCGTGATCTCCTGCATCAAATGCGTTGATATCAGCCAGCCGGAAATGACGAAGAAGATATCGACGCCGGCAAAGCCGCCGGGCAGCGCCGTGAGGCCGAAATGATAGGCGACGACGCCGCCGACCGCCAGCGCGCGCAAGCCCTGTATATCAGGCCGAAACGATGCCGCCACGAGGCCTCCTTGGTGCAGCCCAGCCCCCCAAGGTCCAGCTCTTGCCAATCTCGGCCGGACGGGCCGCTATCGCAATGCAACAAATCTTTCGCAGTGCAACATGGCCAGAACAAGGAGAGGCGATTTTGCCGCTTCATGGAAGCAGGGCGACCGTGTCGATCGACGGGAACAAACTCGCGGCGTCAGGCTGAACGCAGGCGGAACCGATCGCAACGGCTCGCCTTCGACGACGTTAGCATCATTCGGTGGGGCGAGCCCGGCGAGGGCGCGCAGGGGCGGCAAGGCAAAGCGGCGGCATTCACAAAAAACAGCCCCGCGAGCGGGGCTGTCTCCAGGGCCGCGGCACGTTGTCAGCTGCCGCCGTTCAATTTCACGCTGCTGCAGAATTCCGGATGCGTGTTGGTCGGGCTGGCGTTCTTGACCTCGTCTGCGCAGGCGGTCTTCATAGCCATCTGGTCTTCGGGCGTCAGCGCCTTCCAGGCTGTGACGAAGGCGTCCTTGCCAACCATCGTCTTCATGCCGGAATCCGTGTAGAACGGCTTCATCTTGGCAGGATCATCAAGAGCGGACGTTCCCTTGTTGGATCCTGCGAGAGCCGAACCGGTGGCCATTGAAAGCGCCATTACGCCAAGACAGATCATCTTGATGTTCATGATTGGGTCCTTCCCTGTTGCTTTGTGATCGTCGAAGCAACGATCAAGCTTTCAACGAAAAACTTTGCCCGGAAGTTCCGGATTTTCAGGCGAAAATTCTCCAAACAGGTCAAAATATATTCCAGAAAAATTTGAACGCTTTGCGAAATTCCAAGGTAATCCAGCGTAACCCCGGAAATTGCTTGAATCAGCCAACTTTCTTCCGCCGCCAATCGCGGCGTGCCACTGGAGTCGGCCAGGCCTGCGGCCGCTTGGACAACTTCGCGATTGGTGGATGGTTCCGGAGGCCCCGGACATGGCCGTTCGGCGGCGGAAAAAAACCCCGCCGGCGAGCCGGCGGGGCATTGAGTGGAGGGTCTTGATCGCCCGCGAGGCGATCGCGCAGCAACGAGGACGGCCGCCGGAAAGTTTCAGCGTTCCATGCCTGTTTTTGCAGCCATGGTTGCATTGGCCTCGGCCGGCTCCGGCCCGGCAGCCCTGGCCCAGCGGGAGGTTGGCCGTCCAATCCTCTACTGCGCGGCGTCGCCTCCGCGCGGCTGCGCCAGTGACCGGGCCGCATCCGCCCCGGCCGCCAGGATGCGATCCGACAACTCCGCGCCCTCCACCGCGCGGGCCAGTTGAAGCGCGCCGATGAGCGTCGCCAAGATGCCGAATGCCACAGCCTCCGGATCGCTTGCATGCGGCGGGAGAGCGGCCGACACCTGCCGCACCAAAGTCATCAGGCGTTCGGTGTAGAGCTGTCGCGTTTCCGGCTGCTCCCGCGCGATTTCCGGCAACAGGGCGGCGGAAGCGCAGCCCATGCCCGGATTGTCGCGGTGCTGCGCCGACAGATAGGCATCTATGGCCGTCTCCAGGCCGCCGGAGGCCAACACCCCGGCGATCTGGCCTGACTGGCCCTCCAGCGCCGCCGCCACGCATTCGCGAACAAGTGCCGCCTTGGAGGGAAAGTGGGGATAGAAGGCGCCGTTGGTCAGTCCGGCGTCGCTCATGATGCTTGCCAGTCCGGAGGCGGCGATGCCGTCGCTCCGGAACCGTTGCGTGGCGACCTCCATGATCCGGCCGCGCGATGCGTCCTTGCGGCCCTTTTCGTAACGCATGTCCTTCCTTTCCATGCTCTATTGCATTATGACCATAATCTGATATTACGAACATAATTCAATCGACGGAAGAAAGCTAGCCCCGACGGGTTCTGGAGCATCAAAATGAAAACGCATAGCGGCAAGACCGCAATCGCGAGAGAGCCAATACGATGAAAGCCTTTGTCGTCGACAAATATCAGAAGAAGGGCGCGCTGCGGCTCGCCGACATGCCGGAACCCGAACTGCGGGACAATGATGTGCTGGTCGAGGTCCACGCCGCCGGCGTGAACCTTCTGGATTCCAAGCTCCGGGACGGGGAGTTCAAACTTATAGTGCCTTATCGGCCGCCCTTCATCCTGGGCCACGACGTGGCCGGCATCGTCGTGCGGGCCGGATCGAAGGTCCGCAAGTTCAAAGCCGGCGACGAAGTCTATGCACGGCCGCGCGACGGCCGGATCGGGGCATTCGCCGAATTCATCGCCATGGATGAGGCCGACGTGGCCCTGAAGCCGAAAAACCTCAGCATGGAGCAGGCGGCCTCCATTCCGCTGGTCGGCCTGACCGCCTGGCAAGTGCTGGTCGAAAGGGCAGGGCTGAGGAAAGACCAGAAGGTCTTCATCCAGGCTGGCTCCGGCGGGGTTGGCACGTTTGCCATCCAACTGGCGAAGCATCTCGGCGCGACGGTTGCGACAACGGCGAGCGCGGCGAGCATGGACCTGGTGAAAAGTCTCGGCGCCGATGTCGTCGTCGACTACCGCAGGGACGATTTCGAGAAGGTCCTGGAGGGCTATGACGTGGTCGTGAACAGCCAGGATGCCAAGACGCTCGAGAAATCGCTGCGCGTGTTGAAGCCGGGCGGGAAGCTGATTTCCATCTCCGGTCCGCCGGATCCCGGGTTCGCCAGCAAGCAAGGCCTGAATATCGCGCTGAAGCTGGTGCTGTGGTTGCTCAGCCTCGGCATACGCCGCGGGGCCAAACGCGCCGGTGTCGACTATTCCTTCCTGTTCATGTGGGCGCAGGGCGACCAGCTGAGCCGGATCACGTCGCTCATCGAAGCCGGCATCATACACCCGGTCATGGACCGGACCTTTGCGTTCGAACAGACCAACGAGGCCTTGGCCTATGTCGAAACGGGACGTGCCAAGGGCAAGGTGGTCGTGAAGGTCCGGTAGGACGGTCGGGAGCCGCACGACCCAATTCGCGGCGATGCCCGGTTGGCTAGAGCGCCGGCCCTGTCTCGATCTCCTGGAGATAGAACGCCTTGCTCGGCTGCAGGTGGTCAACGCAGAGCTGCGCCAAGACCCAATTGTCGCTGCGTTTCAGCGCCTCGATCATCATCAGATGGTGCTGGCGCGAGATGTCGAGCTTGTCCCGGTCGGCCAGGGAATTCGCCCGCACCGGCAGGCTGAGGCGCATATAGTGCTCGATCGACGACACCAGATAGGCATTGCCGCAGGCCGAGAACATGGTGAGATGGAAACGGTCATTGGCCTCGTGGATGCCCCTGAGGTAGCCCGCGTCGACATGGCCGCTGTAGACGTGGTGGATCTCGGTCAATTCCGCGATCAGCGCGTCGCTCGCCGGCAGGCGGATCATCAGCGCGGCCTGGCGCTGCAGCATCTCGCGTACCTCGTAGATCTGGCGCACTTCCTCGGGCGCGAGCCGGCGCACCATGGCGCCCTTGTTGCGCTCGCGCGTGGCGACGCCGAGCCTTTCCAGCTGGTAGAGGGCCTGGCGGATGGTGTGGCGCGAGACCGGGAAACGGGCGAGCAGCACGTCCTCGACCAGGCGCGTGCCGGGCGCCAGCCGGCCGAAGATGATGTCTTCCTCCAGCGCGTGGACGATATCGGCTTCCTTGCCGCCATAGTCGACCGTGTTGAGCATCGCGACTCTCTCGTTGGCCCGGCCAAATCATCATTGGCCGTGACCACTCTAGCCTTCGCGCGCGAGGCTGGCCACAAGCGGGTCGAGGCGCGGGTCGTCGAGGCTGACGACGCCGGACATCCGCATCGCCTGCCGCAGGCTGATCTTGCCAACTTCCTGGCGCATGATGACGGGCAGACAGGCCGGCCCCGCTCCCGTCAGGACGAAGGCCCGGCCGACCAGGACCGGTTCGGAGAAGGGCGCCCATTGCACGGCCATGATCGACGGCTCGCCGGTCTGGCGGCGGTTGATGGCGGTGAAATAGATCCAGTTCAGGCGTGAGATCGCCACGCCATAGTGCCAGCCGAGCGCGCGCGCGCCGCCTTGGCGATTGCCCTCGGCCCACCGGGTCACGCGCCGGAACGTCACCAACTCCGCCTCGCGCCGCACGAAGGTGACCGACCGCATCAACAGATCCGGGCGCTCGGGAACCGCGAAGTAGGTGAAATAGGTGCCGCCGGCGATGGCGGGGCAGGGGCCGCGCACCATGTTGGCGTAAAGCGTTTCATGTATCGGCGCCAGAAGGACATGTCGCTGCGCCTCGGCTTCCGGCGCGCGGTACAATTCATCCTCGTCGACGCGGAAATAATCGCAGATCAGCCTCGCCGTGGCCCTGTTGGGCAAGCTCTTGCCTTGCAGGTAGCGCTCGAACTGCGAGCGGTTCATGTTCAATCCGCGGCAAACGGCGCTCACCGACGCGTGGCCGCTGACCAGCCGTTTGAGATTCGTGGCAAGATTCCTGCGAATTGGCACGACACCGTCCCCCCGAAGACGTCCGGACCATTATTCAAGCAATTGCTGATATTGCGCCAATCTCGCACAACATCGCTCGGGCGCGAAAGGGGACCTTCGGCCAATGTCGCTGCAAAAATCGCTGCTTGCGGGCCGACATGGAAAGGCCCGCCACCGACGCGACTCGTGACGGGCCTTCTGGAGTACGCCGGGCTTCTTACCGCCCGGCCATTTGCAAAACCTGCCGGCGGCGCGATCGTTCCATCACAACAGGAGGCCCGGCAACTCAGCCCGGCAACTCAGCCTGGCAACTCAGCCTGGCAACTCAGGGGAAACGGCTCTCGGGCCTTGCGGATCGTCGAAGTCGTCTCGCGCCAGGACGCGAGACCTCGCATATCCCTCAGGTTTCAGGCCTTCGATTCAGATACAAATCGAGGTGCAGATACCCGCGGTAACCGCCGACAGTTTCTCGCGCTTCAAGAGCGTCGGCTTGGCGTAGGTTTTCTTCATGGCCCTATCCCCTCGATTCAAGCGGCCTTGCACGGTGAAAGACAGGAAACCGCCGTGACCGTGGACAGTTTCTGGCGCTTCAGAAGTGTCGGCTTGGCATAGCTTTTCTTCATTTTCGTTCCCTTTGCCTAGGCTTGCCCGTCGAATCTGACGCAAAAGGAAGGGCGAAGTCAAAACGTTTCACCTGCAGGGAGCATGCATCGTCGATGTTTTAGCTCTTGCTGATGCCAAAATCACGCATAACAGACGCGAAAGCCGACAATCCCGGCGATTGTCTCGTGCCTGGCTGCCGGTCCCGGCATGGGGATAGGCCGGGCCTAGTTCCTGTCGGACGGCTTCGAGCGCATCCTCGACACCGTCTCGCGCTCGGCGCGTTTGGAGCGCAGCGGCGGCAGGCCGCGGTCGATCAGGTCCATGTCTTCCAGCACCATGTCGCCCATGCGCTTGAAGGCGATGTCGAGGGCGCCGGCGCGGTGGGCGGAGCGCAGGAAGCCAGGGAGCGTGCGCACGGGATGGTCGCCCGCCAGCGGCTCTTCGGGAAAGACGTCGCTGGCGGCAAGGATGTGGCCGCTCTTCACCGCAGCCATCAAGGCGGGGAAATCGACGACGCCGGCACGGCTGAGCAGGATGAAGGCGGCGCCCTTGCGCATCCTGGCGAAAGCATCGGCGCCGAGAAATCCCTGGTTTTCGGAGGTCACCGAGGCAACGACGAAGACGAAGTCGCTTTGCGACAGCACCTCGTCCAGCGCAGCCGGCTCGACGCCATTTTCCCTCAGGATCGATGGCGGCAGCCAGGGGTCGAACACCTTGGTGCGGGTGCGGAAGCCCGACAGCAGGCGGTTGAGCGCGCGGCCGAGGTCGCCGAAGCCGATGATGCCGACATCGGCGCCCGAAAGCAGCCGCGCGGTCCGGTTGCCGTCGCCGCCCCACAGCTCCTGCCCCTGGCGGAAAGCGAGGTCGGCGTCGACGATGCCGCGGGCAAGGTTGAGCGCCATGGCCAGGCCCAGCTCCGCCACCGGCTCGGCGAAAACCAGGCCCGTCGTGACGACATGGATGCCGCGCGAAAACAGCGTTTCATAGGGCATGTTGTCGAGGAGATTGCTCTCGACGTTGAAGACACAGCGTAGCGCCCGCATCGCTTCAAGCGTGTCCGGCGAGATCGGCGGCTGGCCGACGATGTAGCGGGCCTCGGCCAGCACCCCCGCCGGCAGTCGCGCCACGCCGTCCGGCGTCGTCTCGACGATGCGGTAATGCGCCCTGAGCCGCGCCAGCTGCGGCGGCGTGAAGATCAGCTCGAGCGTGCGCGGCTCGGGCGCGCTGATGACCAGCGGCAAGGCGGTGTCTGACATGGCAAGATCCTCCCGAAGCGGCTTGTGGCGCTTTCTCGGTCCTAAATCTATCCCGGACCAGCGGATTTAAAAGCACGGCAGACCGATTTACTCGGTGCAGGAACGTTTCGCTCAAAATCGCGACAGCCGTCCTGACGCAATTGACATTCGCGGCGAAGCCGGTCTTCTCTGCGCTATTCAACAAAGGGGCAATAGCAAATGAAGAAATATGAGAAGCCAACCTGGCAAAAGCGCGAACGGCTTTCGGCCGTCACCGCGCTCGCTGGATCTTCAAATTTGCCGCCGCCGCAATGACTGAAACCGCCGGGCGAGCCTGAAGGCATTCGCCTGCCGAAACAAAGGCGCGATCGGTCGATCGCGCCTTTTGCTTTTGCGGCAAGAACACGCCGTCACCTGCGCCGCTTTGGCGGTGCGGGCTTCTGTTGCTCCTCGCTTGGCTCGGCGGACAGCCGCTGCTTGCGAAGGCGGGCGGTCTTTGCGTCGCGGGCCTGCCGCTCGGCGTCGAGGATAATCCGCGACTCGCGATCCGCTCTCTCAAGCTTTTGCTTGTCGACCAATCGGGCCACTTCGTTCTCCGCCGGCATGTCACATTCCCTGAAACCAACCGTGTGCGGCAAGGTTCCGCCGGATGCCGGCCGCGAGCGATCGCGTCAGGATTTTGCCTGGCCTGACCGCTCGGCGCGATGACCGGCCTGCCAGCGGGTCAGTTCGCGCTCGGCCTCGGATATGGTCACGCTCATCAAGCCGTCGAATTCGGCCATGGCTTCCATGTGCCCATGATCAATGATGGATTTGCGAAGAATGCGCATCGCCAGAATAGCATCCTGCAACGCGCGGTCGATACTCTTGACCATGACAGGATCTCCTGCGGGCATAACCTGTCGGCGCGCCGCTGGTTCCGACTGAACGGCGTTGGATCTGCTTTTTTCAGCGCTATATCGTTGTGCTGGAGAAGCGCTCCCCTTCCGCTTCCTCCTCTCGCGGGGAGGGAAGACGGAAGAGGCGCTGTCCCCCGGATAGCACCAGGGAAGTGCCTTCGATGGCGATGAAGGGTGGGAAGCCCCTCAGGCCAGCCCCGGCTCGCGCCGCAATCCCAAATGGCGCACCTTGCGGCCAATGATCATCAGCCGGCGTGCCGTGTTGTTGCGCAGGCGCCGCGCGCGCCATTCCAGTCCGGTTTCGGTGGTGATCTGCTTGGCGTAGACGCTCACACGCATGCCGGCCTCGTCGGAGGCCACCTTGACCGGGTCATCATAGAAGGTGGCGATCTTGTCGGCCGCCATGCCTGGTGTTTCGAGCCAGGCGGGGATGTGGACCGAGGAGAGGCGCTCGACGTCGACCATGACCCGCCCGATGCCGACGCCGGGTGTCGGGCATGTCGTACAGAACGCGTCGCCAATGAAGACGACCCCATCGCGGCGATGGCCCTGCGTCGTGGTCAGATTGACCTGCCGGACCTCGACGGGACTCGCGACAGCGAAGTTGCCGCATTGCGCCGATATTTCGGGCATCAACTCACAAAGCATCTTCTGCGGATCGGACCGGAAATCCCTCGTCCATTGGTCGGCCACGGTGTGATAGACGAACATGTTGGCCCGCATCTTGTCGCCGAGCGGAAAAACGGTGAGATAGGCAACGCGGTCCGCCGCCCGCTTGCCGTAGCAGGTGACGGCCGGGAAGGCGCATTCGTCCCGCGGAATGGCGAGGTCGAAGCCCATCGAGAGCGAATGCGCCTTCGACAGCTCGACGCGCTCGACGCCGATGGCGCGCCGCACCGCTTCGCTGTAACCGGTGGCCACCACCAGCAGGCGGGAATTGATGACCCTGCCGTCGGCCAGCACCAGGCGCTGCCGGTCCGGCCCGGTCGAGACCTCGGCGACCTTGCCGACCGTGATCGGCACTTCGCGCGGCAGCGCGTCGCGCAGGCCGTTGATCATCGAGCCGTAGGAAAATGTGTATTCCCACTTCTGCTCGCGGGCGAACAGCTGGCCCAGGCGAAAGACGTGGACGTCGGTCACCGAGGTGACGTGGCGCATGACCGTCTCTTCGAGATCGAGCCTCGCGAAGAGCCGCATCTGATCCATGCCGATCTTCTCGGCCCTGAACTCGTCGTGATGGACGCGGTGCGGGTCGATCAGCGCTACCTTGCGCCCGGACTTTCCCAGAACCATTGCCAGGGTCGTGCCCGCCATTCCGGCGCCAACGATCGCCACGTCGACTTCGGCCGGGACAGCCTCGACGGTGGTCATCTCGCTGCCCTTCATGCTCGTCATCTTCTGTCTCCACAATCTGTGGTGGAATATATCTTCCGGACCCTGATCAACCTCAAGCAACCAGCGCGGGTGGCTGGTAGCAACAAACGTTTAGGTTAACTACGGCCGCCTCTTCTGTTTCCAGCGCGGCGCGATCGCCGAGCCATCGATGAATTCCAGGCCGCCCGCCTCGTTGAGCGTGTGCAGCTTGCGTCCACTCCATAGCGCGCCAGGAGTTAAGATGGTCTCGACAAGCTGGTCCATGCCGTTCAAATCAAGGTGAGTGACGCGTGCGATGCCAAGGGCGCCGCCGTAGCTCCTGCGGCAGTCCTGCACCGGGCGCAGCAACTGGCCATCGCGTTCCACCATGCGTCCGGCCGGCCGCGCCGAGGCGATGTCGATCAGCACCGGATTTTTGGGATGCGGGGTCCAGGGGCCACGAAAGTCCGGCGCCGACCACAGATGCAGTTCATCGGAGAACGCGCCGCCACCGTCCCTCGCGGTGCCTTCACCGTCCCGGACGGTGGCGAACAGCCACCACATGCCGCCATGCTCGACCAGGGTGGCGTCGCTGGCGACGATATCGGACAGCAGGGTCGCCTCCTTCACCCATCCACCGGGGAAGGCGGTGGCGCGGTAGAGATCGACCGTGCGGTTGGCGCAGCTTTCGGGCACCATCCAGACCTCGCCGTCACGCTCGAAGACGAAGGGGTAGGACAGGTGGTAGGGCAGGTCGAGCACCGGCTCCGGGCGGCCGATCGGCCCCGACGGGCCGAACGGCACCGCCGAGATGATGGCGCGGCCTAGACGGTGGATATAATCCTCGACGAACAGGGTTACCTGTCCCTGGTAAAGGATCGGGAACGGATCGGCGTAGAAGCGGCTGCCGTCGTCGGGCAGCTCTTGCCAGCCCGATGCCGGATGGGCGCGCAGATCGAACAGGTCCCGTCCGTCCGTCTCGCGCCAGCCGACCTTCCAGTGCGGGGCGTTGTAGCAGAGATGGTAGATCTTCTGGACGATGCGCCGCGCCAGCGCCTTGCCCGCCCTGACGCCGAGCTTGCCGGCCGAGGGCAGCGACGGCGCGGGCCTGTCGTCCGCCGGCTCGGGCAGGACGGGCAGGGCGCCGCGTGCAGCCCCCGTCACCGCCGCCAGGATCAGGCTCGCGGTGCGCGCCAGCATGTCCTGGAAGGCGGCAAGCGCGATGCCGCCATATTCGGTTCCGAGCCGCCCTTCGGCGACGACGGCGCCGTTCTCCTCGACGCGGGCCAGCGGCGTCCGGCCATCGAGGATCGACGCCAAAAGGGCGGCTTCGCCGGCGGCGCCGTCATAGGTCACACGCCAGACGCGCGTTGCCTCCTGCCGCGCGTCGCCGCACAGGTCGAGCACAAGGTCCGGCGCGGCGGGCGGCTGCGTGCGGTATGGTGCCAGCGCCGACAGCGGCAGGCGCTTGGCCAACCCGTCGGCGGGCAAGCCATGGATGACCGTTTCGAGCTGGAACAGCGCGGCTATGCTGCCTGGGACGCCGCTTCCGCGCGGGCGTGCGTCGACGCTGACCTCGACATTGGCGAGCGCCGCCAGGCGCCGCAGCAGCAGCAGGTGAAATGCACGGAGGCAGTCGCTGTCCAGGCGCAGGCTCACCTGCATGTCGCACCCCTAGAGTTCTGATGGTCGGTAAACTGGCCGGTGTTCGATTTTCGGGCACGAGAGATGGGCAACGGTCGGACTGGAGACAGGTGGCGCTCCATTTCCATTCGTTTCCCGCTCGCTTGCGCCCTGTCAACACGGCCCGTGTCTTTGCTACGCAAACTCCGTGCCAGAAATCAGAAGAGCTCCCAACATAATTAACAGTGTTTTAACAGTTGGAGTAATAGCTAGGCTGAAGCCGCAATTTAATCTTTTGGGGCACACGGAGTGTTGTCGGAGCGACCTTTGCAATCATCCCTGCTCTCGTTGCCGCAACAACACGCTCCGGAGGTGATGCAATATGCGCCGGAGCCACCACCGGCCGCGTCCTATCCATCCTCGAGCGTCGAGCTGGGTGACCTGAAGCGCATATTGGTGCGCCGCCGCTTCCTGATCCTCGCCACCGCCGCGCTGCTGACCCTTGGGGCGCTGCTCTACGGACTGTTCACGCCGGCGCTCTACAGCTCCGTGGCGGAAATCATCGTCGATCCGCAAGACCTGCAGGTGGTCACCAACGACGTCAATCCGAGCCGGGTTCCGCCCGATGGCGGCATCACCATGGTGGAAAGCCAGGTTGCCGTCGTCCAGTCGAGCGGCGTGCTGCTCAGGGCTATTGCGGCAACCAACCTGACCGAGGATCCCGAATTCAACGGGCAGGGCGGATTGCTGAGCCATTTGCTCGGCGGCGTGCTGGGTTCGGGGTCGGCCGAGACCGACAAGACGGGCAAGACACTCGATGCGCTGCGCCGGCGGCTGGCGGTCAAGCGGGCCGACAAGGTGCTGGTCCTCGACGTGATCGTCACCGCCAAGAGCGCCGACAAGGCGGCGAAGCTCGCCAATGCCATCGCGCAGGCCTACCTCGCCGACCAGGCGAGCGCGCGCGCCAAGATGGCCACGGATGCTTCCGACTCCATCACCGCGCGGCTGGAAGAGCAGCGCAAGCGCGTCCAGCGGGCCGAGAATGCGGTCGAGGCCTACAAGTCCGCCAACAACATGGTGATGGCCGCGGGCAATCTGGTCAGCGACCAGGAACTGACCGAGATCAACACGCAGCTCGCGGCCGCGCAAAGCCGCACCGCGACGCTGAAGGCGCAGGTCGACCAGTTGCGCCGGTCCGGCGGCGCACCGGACGCGACCTCGGAGGCGATGCGCTCGGCGGTGATTTCGAGCCTGCGGGCGCAGGAGGCGACGCTTGTCGACCAGGTCTCGCAACTCGGCACGGAACTCGGGCCGCGCCATCCCTCGATGATGGCGGCCCAGCAGCAGCTACGCGACACGCGCCAGCTCATCGCGCGCGAACTCGGCCGCATCGTCGCCGCCGCCGAAACCGACTATGAGCGGGCACTGGCCAACCAGCAGGCGCTGGAGGCCAAGGTCGCGGGCATGAAGAGCAAGTCGCTCGACACCGACCAGGCCTCGGTCAAGCTGCGCGAATTGCAGCGCGATCTCGAGGCGGTGCGCTCCGTTTACGCAACCTATCTGCAACGGGCGCAGGAAACGCGCGAGCAGGTCAATGTCGACAGCACCAATGCGCGCATCATCTCCGACGCCATGCCGGCGCTGAAGAAGAGCTGGCCGCCGCTGTTGCTGCTGGTATTCGGCGCGTTCTTCGGCGGTCTGGGGCTGGGTACCGGCCTCGCTCTGATCGCGGAATATTCATCGCCGACGGTGCTTTCCAGCGCGCAGATGCAATCGGCCATCGACGCGCCCGTGGTGGGCGTGCTGCCGGCAAGATCGGCGCGCCGCGGCTGGTGGCCTTTCGGCGGCACCACCACGCCGGCCGGACAGAAGATGGACGCCGTCGCCGGGCTGGCGCTGAGACGCCTGTTCTCTTCCAGCCGGCGTCCGCCGGACTGGCCGCTGGTGCCATCCGTCCTGCTGACGTCAGCGCCAGAGGACGCCGCGCAGCGGGGCCGGGTGGCGCGCCTGCTGGCCAACGCGGCGGCCGCCAGGGGCAGCCGTGTCCTGTTCATCGACACCAACAGTGCCGGCGGCGGCCAGAAGGAGCCGCAGCCCGGCCTGCTCGACGTGCTGCGCGGCGAATATGCCTTCGAGGCGCTGAGCCAGTACGCGCCCGGCAGCAACGTGGCGGTGCTGGGCAAGGGCCGGCCAAAGGCTGCCTTCTCCGAGGCGCAGGGCGTCTATTTCACGCAGCACATGCTGGCCCAGGCGAGCCGCAATTTCGAACTCGTCATCGTCGACGGCGGCGCGCTGGCCGACAATCTCAACGCCTCGCCGCTGGTTGCCATGGTCGACGAGATCGTGCTTGTCGCCACGCTCAACGCGACGCCGATGCGCGATGTCACGGCGGCTTCGCAGGCCATTTCCGTCATGGGGCGGTTGCCGACCGGCGCCTTGCTGGTCGACGAGGCGGCCTGACATGGCTGCCATGCGGGGTGCCGCCCGGTCCGCCACCCCAGCCGGCTGGGCCGGCCAGGGTCAAGTCGCGGCCACTCGCCCCGCCGGCAACTCGCTCGACTGGGTGACCGGCTACGGCCTGGTCGCGGTTGTCGCGTTGCTATTCAGCATCTCGGGCGGCATGCTGTGGCTGGTGGGCTACAATTACGACGGCCTGACCGGCAATCCGGCGACCAAGATCCATCCCTCGACCTATCTGCTCGTGCTGATGTTTGCCTGGCGCGCCTGCACCTTCGGCAACCCGGTCGGCTACACGCTGGCCATAGCCGACAGGCGGCCGGCGAGCGCGCTGCTGGCCGTCATGTCGATCATGCTGCTGGTCGTTGTCATCGTCAGGCAGCGCCCCGGCATGGCCGGCATGATCGACACTTTCGTGGCGCCGGCGCTGCTGGTGATGATGCTGGCCGAGGACGACGAAAGGACGTTCGCCCGGATGCGGACCGTCGTTCACGCGGTCATGACCGCGAACGCGCTGCTGGCGCTGTTCGAGTTCGCCACCAAGACGCTGGTCTTTCCCTACCGGCTCGACGGCGAGGTGTTCATGAACGACCTGCGCTCGACGGCGCTTCAGGGCCATCCGCTGTCCAACGCCACGATCACCGCGATCTACGTGCTGGCGCTGCTTTCGGGCTCGCGATCGCTGTCCATGCCGATGCGGCTCGGGCTGGTCGGCCTGCAATGCTCGGCGCTGGTCGTGTTCGGCGGGCGCTCGGCGATGGTGACGACGATCGCGCTCGGCGGCATCTACCTGCTTTTCAGCGGCGTCGTCTATCTGCGGCGAGGACGCATCAGCCTGCCGGGTGCCGCCCTCGCGGTCGTGCTCTGCTCGCTGCTGCCGGTCGTGCTCGCCATGCTGTTCTCCTACGGTTTCTTCGACGCGCTGCTGGAACGCTTCGTGTCGGACAGCGGCAGCGCCAATGCCCGCGTCGAAATGTTCGAGCTGTTCAAGCATTTCGAACTGCGCGACCTGATCGTGGGGCCCGATATCGATCTCATCGAAAGCCTGCGCCGTATCAACGGCCTCGAACAGGGCATCGAGAACCCGATCATCCGCCTGGTGCTCTATCAGGGCGCCTTCTTCACCTTGCTGTTGTTTCTCGGCTTCGTACTGTTCATGCACGAAGTGGCGCGCCGCTGCCATCCCGGCATCTGGCTGACGATGCTGGGCTGGCTGATCCTGCTCAACACCTCCGAAAGCCTGGCGTCCAAGACGACGCTGATGACCAAGTTCGTGGTAATCGCGCTGGTGCTGTACCGGCCGGCAAGGGCGATGGGGCGAGGAGTACAACGGTTGCAAGGGTAGCGCTCTACGGCGCCCCCCTCTGCCCTGCCGGGCATCTCCCCCACGAGGGGGGAGATTGGCGGCTTCTACGCTGGCTCTCTCTTGCAGCATAGGCGATTGGCGAAGGCGGACGTGCCTCCGATCTCCCCCCTCGTGGGGGAGATGTCCGGAAGGACAGAGGGGGGCGTGAAGGAACTCGACGATTGCCCG
The DNA here is from genome assembly GCF_004792025.1 of Mesorhizobium sp. M8A.F.Ca.ET.181.01.1.1. Taxonomy (NCBI): domain Bacteria; kingdom Pseudomonadati; phylum Pseudomonadota; class Alphaproteobacteria; order Hyphomicrobiales; family Phyllobacteriaceae; genus Mesorhizobium; species Mesorhizobium sp. M8A.F.Ca.ET.181.01.1.1. The sequence goes on from NZ_SRTV01000001.1 coordinate 295,927, forward strand.
TGTGGGACGGCAACCTACCCCGCCATCCTCAACCCCAGCGCATCCACCATCGCCGGGTCGAGCGCGCGCGTCGTGTCGTCCATCATGCCCATGCCGTCGAAGAGGTCCCAGAAGGCCCAGGGGAAGCCTGATGCCTCGGCGCTCTGCCTGACATCGGCGATGTAGCGGGCACGGTCGGGGTTGGGGGCGGCGACGTATCGGGCGTCGGTGCGCAGCGCGCCGAATTCGCCCATGATGACTCGGCCAGGCGCGATGCCGTGGCTGTCGGCCCAGTCGCGCGCCTGGCCGATATATTTGTCGATGAACCAGCGGTCGGGCCTGGCGTCGAAATAGACCTTCAGCACGCGTTCGGTTTCGACATAGGCGGCCTGCTTGTCCGCTTCGGAGGTGTCGATGTCATCAGCCATGCGCGCCCTGACGGAGGCCAGCGTCTGTTCGAGCGAACCGGCGGAAGCCGGCCATGGCACGTTGTTCAGCGCGCGGTAGACGGGCTCGCGCATCCAGGGCGCGCCCTGGTGGCTGAACAGATAGGGTTCGTAGAAGTGGAAGGTGAACAGGATCGGCTCGAAGGCCGCCAGCGGTTCCGGGTCGAGCGCGGCGAGCCCGCTCACCATCGAGCCGCAGCCGCCGGTGACGACCAGCGGCAAGGCCGACGACGATGCCCTGGCAGCCGTCAAAAGGGCCGCCTGGACGTTCGACCAGACATTGGAAGAGCAGGATTGCGGCGGCTCGTTGACCGGTTCCAGCGCCACCATGCCCTGTGCGAAGCGCTGCAGCCTGCCGGCAAGCGTGCCGACCAGCGCGCGATAGGCTGCGAATTCGGGGGCGGCGGTGCTGGAGACCATGCGGTCGGGATTCCAGTAATGGGTGGCGCCGTTGGCCTGCACGTTGACGATGATGCCGAGGTCGGCATCGAGGGCGGCCGCGACGGCATCGTCCAGCATCGCCATCAATTTCGCGCGCGTGGCGGCGTCGGCGGCGAGGAAGGGGCCGGGATCGACCGGCAGGCGGATGAAATCGAGCCCGGTCCGGCGCAGCCGGCGAAGGTCGTCCGGTGTCGGCACCGGCCGCTGCGACTGGAAGGGCGGCCAGGCATAGTCGGTGCGCGGCGCGGGAAACTCGCGCGTCAGTGCGAACCAGGGCCAGGCATTGACGCCGCGGCGAAAGCGCCATTCGCCAGTGGCGGCCAAAGCGGGTGGCGCGAAAGAAAGCGCCGCCGTGGCGGGCGCCAGCGCCGTCGACAGCGCGGTCCTCAGCAGCCGCCGTCGCGACCAACCCGTCATACGGCGCCGGGCGAGGGGCGATCGACCGGCATGGCGCCGGCGGCGGTCACGCCCAGAAGCCGGTAGGCTTCGGTTTCATAGGCAAGCAGGACATCGTCCCAGCGGAAGACTTCGTTGGCGCGGGCCCTGGCGGCCGCGCCGCAGGCCCTGACCAGGGCGTCATCCTCCATCGCCTGCCGCATCCGCTCGGCGCAACTGCGCGCATCGGTGAAATAGATGGCGGCCGCGCCCGCGGTCCATCTGTTGTAGGGGTTGTCGTGCGCGATCACCATGTTGCCGGCCGCCAGCGCCTCGACCAGCGACGGGTTGGTGCCACCGACCGTGTGGCCATGCAGATAGGCGCGCGCGTGAAAACGCAGCGCCTTCACCGCCGCCTGGTCGTAAATGGCGCCGGGCAGCACCACCGAGGCATTGGCTGCGTCGCGGACGGCGACATGATAGGGAATTTCAGGGGAGAGCGTGCCCAGAACCACCAGCTTCATGTCGCGCTTCTGGCTGCAGAAGGCCTCGACGATGGGCAGGATGTTGTTGTCGGGCTCGATGCGCGCGATCGAGATCAGGTATTTGCCCGGCTCGAGGCCGAGCGCGCGCACCGGCGCCTCCGGCGCCGATGTCACCGGGTCGGCGCCATAGGTGATGGTGGCTATGGCGCTGCGCGGCCGGCGTGTCGCCAGGTGATCCGCGATCACCGGATGGTCGGCGACCAGACGGTGCGAGGCCCAGGCGCCGATCCACTCGTTGAGCCAGAACCATGTGCGCGCCGCCACACCCCATTTGGGCCGGCGCCACTCGATGCCGTCCATGTTGGTGATGATCTTGCGCCGCATCAGCCTCAGCCAGGTCAGGAAGACAGCGCCATTATAGCCGAGCACCAGGCAGACGCCGGGCCGACGGGCGGCGTCGAGCACGCATTGCCAGTCGAATTCCAGCGTCGCGCGCGGGCCCTTCGAGGCGACCTGGACATGGATCAGATCGATGCCTTTCCAGGTGTCGACGCGCACTCTCCGGTCGACCCGCTCGACCTCCTCCTGGCAGTAGACGCCGACCTTCCAGCCGCGCCCGACAAGAAACAGCGCCAGCTTCTCGGCGAAGGTCTCAAAGCCGCCATGGGCCGCGGGAATGCCGCGCGTCCCAAGGATCAGGATGGTGGGCGTTTCCGGTCTCATGGCTACTGGCGCTTTCAATCCGCTCGATTCCGCAATGCGAGGCTGTTCCAATCCCGAAACCGCTGCCTGGCGATATCCATACCAGAGTCGGGGTTCGCTCATTATCGCACCGGGGTTGTAAAATATTTCTTCAGGCCGCCGGGGTTGTTTCACTATCGGTCAACCTTCCATGCGTATGTATCGAAACGAGGCATTGCCGGGACCTGGCGGCCGCAAGACGGTCAAACCAGGCCCGGCACGATCCTTGCTCGTGGACTTCTGCGCGCCAGAATCGGCGGAGGGCGTGCAGCATTGGTGTGGTGATCCGGATGTCATCCGTTTCATGGCAACCAGTGGAGTCCAAAGGGGGTTGGACTTGAAGTTTCCGGTCGCTGATGCCGTCAGGCGGCGGAATCGTACACCACCCCTGACAGAAAGATGCATGTGAAGATGCGGATTGCCTGCATCCATCAGGGCTATGAACTCTATGGCTCCGACCGCAGCTTCGCGGAGAGCGTGGCCGCGTTGCGCGCCGCGTTTCCGTCAGCCGACATCGAAGTGGTCCTGCCGCGCGGCGGACCGATCGTGCAGATCCTCGAACCGCATGCGACCCGGATCGTCTTCGAGCCGCTCTGGGTGCTGAGGCGCCAGGCCATTGCGCGCCTTGCCACCATCGAGATGGCGCGGCTGCCGGTCGCGGTGCTGAGGGCCTGGCGGCGGCTCAGGGATTGCGATCTCACCTATGTCAACACCTCGATCGTGGCCGACTACGCGCTGGCCGCCCGCCTTCTGCCTGATAAGGCCGTGCTGCACATCCATGAAATTCCCGAAGGCGCCATGCGCAGGATCCTTGTCGGCCTGATGCATTGGAGCCGTGCCGATCTCATCTTCAACTCGCGCGCCACCCGCGCCGCGTTCGGCGAGCCCCGATCCGCGCGCTCCCATGTGGTCTATAACGGCGTTGCCGGCCCGCCGGCGGCCGAAGCGATGACCTATGACGGCAAGCGTCCGCTCAAGGTGCTGCTGCTTGGCCGCATCAACAGGATCAAGGGCCAGGAAGTGCTTCTGGAGGCGATCGCCTCGCTGCCGGCGGACCTCAGGTCGAGGGTCGAGGTGCGGCTGGTCGGCGGCGCCTTCGAAAGCGTCGAGCGCGAGCGCGCGCTGGCCGAACTGGTCGACGGCATGGGGCTCAGCGGACGCGTCAGCGTGCTGCCCTTCATTCCCGACCCGTCCGAGCATTATCGCTGGGCCGATATCGTCACCGTGCCGTCGCGGCGTCCCGAATCGCTCGGCCGCGTCGCCATCGAAGCGATGGCCTATGGCCGGCCGCCGCTGGTGTCGGCGATCGGCGGGCTGGTCGAGGTGGTCGCCGACGGCGAAACCGGCTGGCATGTTTCGCCCGGCGATGCCGCCGCGCTCGCCGGCAAACTCGAGGAAATCATCCTGCGGCCCGAGGCCTGGCGCTCCTTTGTCGCCGCCGGGCGGGCGCGCTACGAGGCGGTCTTCAGTGAGCCGGTCGCCGCGGCGGCGATCACGGCCATAGCCACGGACAAGCTGAAGGCAACCATCGGCAACCGCGCGCCAGGTGGAGACACGGCCGTGAAACTGCCTGGCCATCTGGTGCGGCGCCTGGTGCTGATGATCGGCGGCGAGGCGATGCAGAGCGGCTTCCACTTTGCCCTCAACATCGCGCTGCTGCACATGCTGTCGGCGCAAGGCTATGGCCTGTTCGCCATCGGCATGGTGATGGGCGGCGTCGGCCTGTCCTACATCAGGTCGCTCACCGCCGTTCCTGCCTCGATCTGGATGGGCAAGAGCACCAACAGCGCCGGCGTCAACGCCTATGACGTGGCCTTCGGGACGGCGGCGCTGGTCGTCGCGCTGCTGATGGCCGTCGGCACGGCGGTGGTGATGCGTCTTTTGGGCGATCCCAGCGGAATTGCCGCCGGCTGCTTCGTCGGTGCATGGTCGCTGCGCAGCCACATGCGCACGGCCTTCTTCGCGCGCCGCCAACAGGTGATCGTCTCCATCAGCGACGCCGCCTTCACCATCGCCGGCACCGTCATGGCCGGCCTGGCGATCTGGATGGCCGGGGACATGCTGCAGACCGTGTTCTACGCGCTCGCGGCGGCCAATCTGTTCGGCATCTTCGTCCTGGTCCGGCTGGCGCGCCGCACGATGCGCATCAGCTTCGGCATGCCGACGCGGCGGCGCTATGCAAGGCTCTGGGCCCAGCTCTGCTGGTCGGCATTCAGCGCCACCACCACCAACATCCAGGGCCAATGCCTGGCGCTGCTGGTCGCCGGCATTGCCGGGCCGGCCGCCTACGCGCCGCTGGCGGCGGTGATCGTGCTGTTCGCGCCGCTGCGCATCAGCAGCCTTGCCTTCGTGAACATGACGCAGCCGGAACTCGCCAAGCTGATGCGCAACAACGAGACGCGCCGTGTCTGGGCGCAGGCAAAGCTGTGGGCCCTCGTCATGGGGCTCGGCGCGGTGGCCTATGGATGCGCCATCCTGTTCGTCCTGCCGATGATAAAATCGCAGGCTCTCCAGAATGCGTCGGTGGAGTTCATCGGGCTTTTCGTGATCGCGAATTTCATCCCCATCATGCTCTACATCATGCCCCGCATCGTGCTGGAGATCATGGGCGACTTCCGCATCGTCGCGTTCATCACCCTGGGCGGGGCCATCGTCGGGCTGGCGTTGATCGCGATCCTGCTGGCGGTCGCGTCTCCGCCCTGGTCGCTGGCTGGTTCCGCGCTCTCCGAGATCTTCGTGCTCGTGGCATCGTGGTATTTCGTGCACCACCGCATGTGGAACATCGAACATCCGGACCAGCAGCGCGACAGCCGGCTGGGTTCGTGGCGGCGGGCGGTTTCGCTCGCCGCGGTAAGACGGTAGGAGAGGGACGTGTCAGGCCAGGCAGCGCAAATTGCCGCGGTGACCGACCTGCCCGGCGGGCAGGTCCCGCATCCGGCCGCCATCGCGGCGAACGACGCCTATACGGCGAAACTGCACACCAGCCTCGAGACGGCCAGGCCGCTCTGGCTGCGCCTGCAGGCGCAGGGCGTTTGCACCGGCCACCAGAATTTCGCCTGGGCGGAAGGGATCGTCGCGCGGCTGCTGCCGGAGAACGCGGAACTCCTCATCGTCGAGGTGGGCGACGCCGCGACGGGAGAACCCAGAATGCTTCTGCCGCTGATGCGGCGCAGGGCGTTCCACCATTGGGTGGTGGAATGGTTGAGCTGTGGCGTCTGCGACTATGCGGCGCCGCTGCTGGCCGATGCCAGCCCGTGGACCAGGCAATCCGCGCAGGCCGCGTGGGCGGCGGTGCGCTCGGCGCTGCCGCCGTCGGACCGCGTCCACATCGTGGGAATTCCGCGACAGATCCACGGCGTCGCCAATCCCCTGGCCTTGCTCCCGGCTACGCGCGATTCCATGCAGACCACCTTCGGCCTCGCCATCGACGGCGACCCGCAAACAGTCCTCAAGCGTCTTTGCAGGCCGTCCTTCGTCAAGGAATTCGGCAAGGACTGGCGTCGCCTCGAACGGCTTGGCGGCGTGGAGCTGGTCGAGGCCGGCGCGCCGGCCGGGGTCGAGCGCATCTTCGGTGAACTGCTGCGAATGCGGCTCGACCGCTTTCGCGAGCTTGGCCGCTTCGATTTGCTGACGCAGGAGAAGATCGTCGATTTCTACCGGAACGCGGCCATTCAGGGCCTGTCGGACGGTTCCGTGCGGCTTTTCGGGCTGCTCGTCGGCGAGGCTTTGATCGCGGTTCAATATCTCCTGGTTCATCAAGGGACTGTTCATGCTCTGCTGATAGCAATGGACCAGGGCGTCGTGCCCAACGTCTCGCCGGGGCTTGCAATCATGGGCAGGTTGATCGGCTGGGCGCGCGAACAGGGCTTTGGGTATTTCGACCTGTCCGTCGGCAACCAGAGCTACAAGGAACATATGGGCGCCAAGGGTTCGGTATTGGTCGAACTCCGGCATGGGTTCACGATGCGGGGCTGTGTGGCCAATGCCGCCATCGAGTTCCGCAGGCGGGCCGAGGCTTTCGTGCGCTCCAACCCAAGGCTGCTCAAAGCGGTCCAGGGAACGATGCGGGGTTTGCGGCGCTTGCGTGGTTGATGCCGGGGCGGGCCAGAACGGATAGGAGAAGCATGTGGCAAGCCTGGCAGTGCAGCCGGCCGCGGCGGCGGATGCACCGGTACAACCAGTTTCTCCGATCAGAGCCGGCATTGACGTCGGCGCGCACTATACGGCGCGGCTGCACACCAGCTTCGACACCATAAGGCAGCTCTGGCAACGCCTCGAGGAAACCGGCCTGTGCACCGGTCACCAGGGCCTTGCCTGGGTGGAGGGAATCGCCGGCCGGCTGATGCCCAAAAGCGCCGATCTGCTCGTCGTCGAGGTCAACGACGCCGCCACGGGCGCGCCTGTCATGCTGCTGCCGCTGATGCGGCGCCGGGCGCTCGGCCACTATGTGATCGAATGGCTGAGCTGCGGCGTGTGCGATTATTCGGCGCCGCTGCTGGCCGATGCCAGGCATTGGACCACGCAAAGCGCCGACGCTGCCTGGGCCGCGGTCCGCGCCGTGCTGCCGCCGGCCGACCGCATCCACGTGGCGGGAATCCCGCGCCAGATCCACGGCGTCGCCAACCCGCTGGCGCTGCTTTCGGCGGCGCGCGACTCCATCCAGATCGCCTCGGGCCTGGTCATGGATGGCGAGCCGGAAACGCTGATCAAGCGTATCTGCAAAAAGTCCTTCACCAAGCATTTCTACAAGCACTGCCGCCGCTTCGAACAGCTCGGCGGCCTCGCACTGGTCGAAGCCGAGACGCCTGACATGATCGAGGAGCAGTTCGGCACACTGCTGGACCTCAGGCTCAACCGCTTTCGCGAGCTCGGCCGCTTCGACCTCCTGACGCAGGCGCCGATCGTCGAGTTCTACCGCAATGCCGCCCTGCAGGGGCTTTCCGACGGCTCGGTGCGGCTGTTCGGGCTGCGCGTCGGTCAAGCTTATCTCGCCGTGATCTACGTGCTGGTCATGAAGGGCACCTTGCACGCCCTGCTGCTCGGGATCGACCAGGAGGCGGTGCCCAACGTCTCGCCGGGCCTGACCACGATCGGCAAGCTGATGATATGGGGGCGGGGGCAAGGGCTCGGCTATTTCGACCTTTCGGTCGGCAGCCAGGGATACAAGCAGCATATCGGCGCGGCGAGCTCGGTGCTGGCCGAATTGTGCGAGCCGATGACGCTGAAGGGCAGGGGTTCGACCGTCTATATCAGGCTGCGCGGCAAGACCGAGCTTTTCGTGCGCTCCAACCCGCCGCTTTACAAGGCCGTGCAGGGCGTGATGCGCCGTTTGCGGCGGTTGAAGACCTGAAGGGCGCCCGCGAAATTGACAGGGCCGCGCGTCTCCGCCATCCTTGGGGCCAGTCGCCGGGCGGCCAAGAGCGGCCGAGTTCCGTGTCAGGCGACCGAGGGCGAAGCGCATGTCCACTGCCGTGAACAGCCAGAACTCCAAGCGCGCCGCGGTGCGCAAGGCACTCGACCGCCACAAGGTCTACATCACTGCGCAGAGTTTCTCGGGCGGCACCTACAGCGCGCGCGTGCTGGTCGACGGCGAGGCCTATTGGGTCGACGAATTCCGCTTGAGCCAGTTGCAGCAGGGGCTGTCGCCGGCCGAGCTTGAGCTGACGCCGGCGATTGACGATTGAGACGCTTGTTTGCTGTTGCCACGCGCTTCGATCTCTGACCGATGGCCAGCCCTCCCAAGCTCAAGACCTACCGCGCCAAGCGCGAATTCTCCAAGACGCCCGAACCCGCCGGCGGCCTGATCGTCGGCGACGGCAATCGCTTCGTCGTCCACAAGCACCACGCCACGGCGGATCATTACGATCTGCGCCTGCAGGTCGGCGATGTCCTGAAAAGCTGGGCGGTGCCGCGTGGGCCTTCGCTCAACCCGGCCGACAAAAGACTGGCGGTGGAGACCGAGGACCATCCGCTCGAATATATCGATTTCGAGGGCGTCATCCCCGAGGGCGAATATGGCGGCGGGCCGATGATCGTCTGGGATACCGGCAGCTGGGCGCCGATGGACGATGTCGACAAAAGCCTGCGCACCGGCGCCTTCAAGTTCCGGCTGGCCGGCGAAAAGCTCAATGGCGGCTGGATGCTGACCCGGCTGAAGCCCAAGCCCGGCGAGGACGAGAACAAGAAGAACTGGCTCTTGTTCAAGGAGCGCGACCTCGCCGCCGACACGGCGTTGGACATTCTCGAAGCGCGGCCGGACAGCGTCAAATCCGGATTGCGCATCGAGGAGTTGGTGGCACCGCCGAAGCCGGTCGCGAAGTCCGCGCCAAAGCCTGGTTCGCTGAAGCCGGGCGAGCTGCCCGGCGCGGCCAAGGCGCCGGCGCTCAGCCGTATCGAGCCGCAACTGGCGACCCAGGTGCCGAAGCCGCCGGGCGGCGAAAGCCCTGCCGAGAATACGAACGAGCTGTGGCTGCACGAGATCAAATTCGACGGCTACCGCACCATGGCGCATGTCGCCAATGGGGAGGTGCGGTTGATCACCCGTGGCGGCATCGACTGGACGAAGCGCTATGGCGACCTGGCCGGTGCGTTCGCCAAGCTGCCGTGCCGCGAGGCGATCATCGACGGCGAGATCGTCGTGCTCGACGCCAAGGGCATTTCCCGCTTCGCGCTGCTGCAGGACGCGCTGGCAAGTGGCGCCGGCAGCAAGCTGCATTTCTATGCCTTCGATCTGCTGCATCTGGATGGCTGGGACCTGATGAAAGTGCCGCTCATCCGGCGCAAGGCGCTGCTGGCCGAACTGCTTGGCGGGCTCGGCGCCAATTCCGCCATCCAGTTTTCCGACCATGTCGAGGGTTCGGGGCAGGGGCTTTTTGATCAAGCTTCGGATATGGGGCTGGAAGGCGTCGTCTCAAAACGAGCGACCGCCATCTACCAGAGCGGCCGCACCAAGAGCTGGACCAAGACCAAGGCGCTGAAGAGCGAAGACTTCGTCATTGCCGGCTACACCGTCTCCGACGCGGCGGAAGGGCTGGCAGCCCTTGGCATGGCCGAATGGGAGGATGGCGAATTGCACTATCGCGGCAAGGTCGGCACCGGCTTCGACCGCGCGACGGCCGCCGATCTCCTGGCGCGGCTGGAGCCGCTGACATCAGGCGCCTCGGTGCCCGAAGGGGTGCCGCGCGAAATCATGCGCGAGATGCACTGGGTGAAACCGTTGTTCTCGGCGCGCGTCCACTATGCCAACCGCACGGCGGACAATGCGCTGCGCCATGGCGTGTTTCGCGGCCTCAGGGATGTCGGCCTGTCGACGCCGGTGTCGACCAAGCGCAAGCGCCTGATCTCGGAGGCCGATCTGGCGACCATCTGGGTGACCAATCCGACGCGGCGTCTGTTCGGCAAGACCGGCCCGACCAAGCTCGACATCGCCGTCTATTACGCGCTGGTCGGCGATTTCATGCTGCCGCACATCCTTGGCCGCCCGGTGTCGCTGGTGCGCTGCCCGACCGGCCTGCCCAAGGACTGCTTCTTCCAGCGCCACGCCTTCACCGGCATGCCGCCTTCGGTGGTGACGTTCCAGGCGACCAATTCCGAGGGAGAGACCAAGTCCTATCTCTCGGTCGAGGGCGCGAAAGGCTATCTGGCGCTGGCGCAGTTCGGTGTCGTCGAATTCCACACCTGGGGCACGCACCGCACCAGCCTCGACAAGCCCGACCAGATCGTCTTCGACCTCGATCCGGGCGAGGGGATTTCCTGGCGCGAGGTGGTCGAGGCCGCCGTCCACATCAAGAGCGAGCTGGAGGGGCTGGGGCTGGTGCCCTTTGCCAAGACCTCCGGCGGCAGCGGCATCCACATCACCGTGCCGGTGACGGGCAAGCAGAACTGGAAGAAGCTGCACCAGGCAACCAGCGCCATATCAACGCATCTGGCGGCGACCGCGCCCGACACCTTCACCACCACCATGGGCAAGGAAAACCGCAAGCGGCGCATCTTCATCGACTATCACCGCAACGCGCGCGGCCACACCTCGGCGGCGCCATACTCGCTGCGGGCGCGCACCAACCTGCCGGCCTCGACGCCGGTGAGCTGGAGCGACCTGGAGGCGATCGACGCACCGCAGGATTTGAATTATGCCTCGCTGCCGGGGTTGCTGGAGACATCGGGCGATCCGTGGGCGGATATCGATGAGTTTGCGAGGGATTTGCCGGTGTTTGGCCATGTGTAAGCCGGAAGCGTCGGCGCAATCCCTACACTTCGTCATCCTAGGGCGAAGCAAGGAGCGAAGCGACGCGCGCAGACCCTAGGATCCATGCCGTGACATCAGTCATAAGATACAGCCGTTCGGAGTGTTCATTGGCAATATCGCAAGGTGATATCGCAGTATGACCGGCTACGTCTATATGACCGCGAGCCAGAAAGGCGACACCATCTACATAGGGGTTACCAACGACTTGGGTCGCCGAATGCCTGAGCACAAGGAAGGCAAAGGCTCACGTTTCACAAGCCGATACGGCGTGCAACGACTAGTCTGGTACGAGGAGCACTTCGACATTACTGATGCCATCCAACGCGAGAAATCGTTGAAGCGCTGGCCACGCCAATGGAAGGTTGAATTGATCGAGAAGGCCAATCCGGAATGGTTCGAGCTATTTCGCGGGACGGGTTGGTGAGTATTCTGCGCCGTTGCGAAGCTCAAGCGTCGCGGCATGGATCCTAGGGTCTTCGCGACGTCGCTTCGCGACTGCTCCGCCCTAGGATGACGAAGCACCAAGTCCTCTCAGTTCCATCTCCATCGACGGTTCCGACAATTTGAATTATTCTCTTCCCTTGACCCAAAACCCGCCGGAAGGTTTCGTCAGGGATTTGCCGGTATTGTGCGGGGTCGGTGTAGGATTTCCTCGGCGTCGATCGTCCTTCGGACGAAAAGCGCTGCAGAGAGCATGATCCCGAAAAGTGGGAACCGGTTTTCGGATAAGATCATGCTCAAGCTAAAATGTCAGCGCATGGCCGCGTAGGAGTTCATCATGGCGCCCAGGGCAAGTTGGAAAGGTTACCTCAAGCTCAGTCTCGTCAGCTGTCCGGTGCGGCTATATCCCGCCACCAGCGCCAGCGAACGCATCTCGTTCAACCAGCTGCACAAGAAGACCCACAACCGCATCAACATGAAGCCGGTCGATCCCGAACTGGGGCTCGTCGAGCGCGCGGATCTGGTCAAGGGCTACGAGTACGAGGACAAGCAGTACATCATCATCGATGACACCGACCTCGACGCGGTGCGCATCGAATCCAACCATACGATGAACATCGAGGCCTTCGTCGACGAGGACGAGGTCGACGTCATCTACCAGGACGCGCCCTATTACATGGCGCCGGACGGGGCCATGGCGGAAGAGACCTTCGCGGTGCTGCGCGAGGCCATGCGCAAATCCGGCAAGCTCGCCATCGCCAGGCTGGTGCTGTCCAGCCGCGAGCGCGTGGTGACGATCGGCGCGCGCGAGAACGGCATGTTCGTGTGTACGTTGAGGAACCCGAATGAAGTGCGTGGCACGGCTGAATATTTCGGCAACATTCCGGCCGGCAAGCCTGATCCGGAAATGCTGCAGCTTGCCGAAGCGCTGATCAAGCAGAAGGAAACCACCTTCGATCCGAAGAACTACGAGGACCGCTACGAGGTCGCGCTGATGGCGATGATCCGCGAGAAGCTGAAGGGCCACAAGCCGATCATCGCGGCGGCACCGGAGCGCGGCAATGTCATCAACCTGATGGATGCGCTGAAGGCCAGCCTGTCGCAGTCGAAGCCGCCGGCCAAGTCGAAGAGCAAGGCCGACGAGGTGGCCAAGCCCGCCGCCAAGAAGGCGGCCGCGGGCGGCGCTGCTCCTGAAAATCCGCTCAAGGCCAACCTGCTCAAGGCGGTCGGCAAGAGCAAGAAATGACGGCACCGGCCGTTGCGGGCGCTGTCTTCGGTACGATCGGCGCGCTGGCGGCGTTTCCGCTCCGGCTCGCCGCGCGCGAGGTGGAGCGCCAGCACGGCCAACTCAGGCGCGGCGTCACCCGGCGTACCACGCATGTCGTGTTCGGACGGGCCTTGTTGGCCAAGGCTGGGCTAGCGAAAAACGGCGATGCCGAGATTGAGCGCCGCGTTGCCGCCGAGCGCGCCGCCGGACGCACGCTGCTCAGCGAGAACGGCTTTTTGCGCCTGCTTGGCCTGATGAAAGCGCCGGAGGCGTCGTCACTGTCGCGACAATCGCTGATCGAGCAATCCCGGCTGTCCGGCGCCGACCTCGACATGCTGTCGCTGTTCGATGCCTTCGAGCATGACAGCGAACCCTATTCCTTCCGCGACCTGATCCTGGCGCGCAAATATGCCGGGCTGGTCGCCGGCGGCGCGACCTGGGGCGCGATCACGCGCTCGGTGCACCGCTCCGGCCCGGTCGCCTCGCTCACCGCCAAGTCGCTCAATGTCGGCTCGCAGCATGGGCGCGCGGACGCGATCTATCTCGAAGGCGGCCAGAGCGAGCTCGACGGGCAGTTGCTGTTCGATCTGGGTGCCGCCACACAAGGCGACGACACGCTGGAAGACCTGTTCACTGAGGCGGAAGCGGCGGAGGAGGGCGGCGACCACGATGGCGCCGCCGCACTTTACCAGCGCTGCCTTGCCATCGATCCAACCGACGCCATCGCCGCCTTCAACCGCGCCAATTGTTTGCGCGGGTCCGGGCGCGCGGCTGAAGCCGCGCACGATTATGCCAGGGCGATAAAACTCGACCCGGCCTTCGTCGAAGCCTGGTTCAACCTCGCCGGCCTGATGAGCGAACAGGGCCGCGACGCCTCGGCGCGACGCCATTTGCAGAAGGCGATCGCGCTCGACAGGACTTATGCCGACCCGGTGTTCAATTTGGCGCGGCTGGAGTTTGATGCCGGCAATCTGCTTGAGGCGCGGCGGCTCTGGGTGCGGTATCTGGAGCTGGACAGCGAGTCCGAATGGGCTGGGGTGGCGGCCAGGGGCGTGCAATTCGTGGATATGCAATTGGCGCAGTCGGCGGGGTGACGATGGTTGGCGAAAGCCGCGATGACAGCCGATCTCCCCCCTTGTGGGGGAGATGTCCGGCAGGACAGAGGGGGGCGCTGTCCCGCCGGCGGATCGACTCATTTCAAACCGTCGCATTCCAGAGAGATTTGACGGTAGGCTGGCATTCCTTGGCGCTCCCCTCTGCCCTGCCGGGCGTTCGTCATTTGAAAGCCAAGCAATTGGCTTTCATCCGCTTTGCGGGCCATTCCTCAACCCCCACAAGGGGGGAGATTGGCGGCGTTAGCGCCGAGCGAGGACCATAATGACAACCTTCCTCTTCGATGGCCACGACAACGCTCCCGTCACCGTCCTGCTCGCGCATGGCGCCGGCGCGTCGATGGATTCTCCCTCGATGACCGCTACCGCCAAGGCTTTTGCCACGGCCGGCTTCCAGGTGGCGCGCTTCGAGTTCCACTACATGGCGGCGCGCCGCTACGGCCAGCGCAAGCCGCCGCCGCGCGCCGAGACGGTGAACCCTGAATACATCAAGGCGATCGCCGATCTCAGGGCCAAGGGCGTGACCGGGAAACTCATCATCGGCGGCAAGTCGATGGGTGGGCGCGTCGCCTCGATGGTCGCCGACGAGATGTTCGCCAAGGGTGAGATTTTGGGCCTGGTCTGCCTTGGCTATCCCTTCCACCCGCCCGGCAAGCCTGAGCAGCTGCGCACCAAACATCTCACCGGGCTGAAGACGCCGACGCTGATATTTCAGGGCACGCGCGACGAATTCGGCACGAAGGACGAGGTGGCCGGTTACGGGCTCTCCGACAGCATCAAGGTGGTGTGGCTGGAGGATGGCGACCATGATCTCAAGCCGCGCAAGAGCATTTCGGGGTTCTCGACGGCGGATCATCTGACCACGCTGGCGGAGAGGGTGAAGGCGTGGGTGGCGCAGCCCTCGGTTTCGTCATCCTAGGGCGAAGCAAGGAGCGAAGCGACGCGTGCAGACCCTAGGATCCATGCCGTGACTTTCGAGAGCCGCCACGGAGCAGAACTCCGGCCCGTCGCATTCTACGCCAGACGTCACGGCATGGATCCTCGGGTCAAGCCCGAGGATGACGAAGTGCGGGGCGCCAGCGGCGTCCATCGATGAAGATCGCCACCTTCAACATCAACAACATCAACAGCCGGCTGGGCAACCTCCTGGCGTGGCTCGCCAGCGCAAAACCCGATGTCGTGTGCCTTCAGGAATTGAAGGCGCGCGACACGCAGTTTCCGCTGACAAGCCTCGCCAATGCCGGCTATGGCGCGGTGTGGAAGGGTGAGCCGACCTGGAACGGCGTTGCGATCCTGGCGCGCGGTGCCGAACCGGTGCTGACCCGCGATGCCTTGCCCGGCGACGATGCCGACCGCCAGAGCCGCTACATCGAGGCGGCGGTCGACGGCATCGTCATCGGTTGCCTCTATGCGCCGAACGGCAATCCGCAACCGGGGCCGAAATTTCAGTACAAGCTCGCCTGGCACGCGCGGCTGGAGGCGCACGCGGCACAGCTCCTCGACACCGGCCTGCCTGTGGTGCTGGCCGGCGACTACAACATCGTGCCCGAGCCGCGCGACATCTACGCCACTCGCTCCTATGACGACAATGCGCTGGTGCAACCGGAAAGCCGCGCCGCCTTCGCCGCGCTGCTCGACCAAGGCTGGACCGATGCGTTGCGCAAGAAATACCCGAAGGAGACGCTCTACACCTTCTGGGATTATCGCCGGAACCGCTGGCCGCGCGACGCCGGCCTGCGGCTCGATCATATCCTGTTGTCGAAGACGCTCGTGCGCCGGCTGAAGGGGGCGGGCATAGACCGCGACGTGCGCGGGCAGGACGGCGCCAGCGACCATGCGCCGGTCTGGGTGGAATTGGGGTGAGGGATCTCGCGCCCGCTCATCATCAGCGGCGCATGCAGCCCTTTTCCGCAGGTCATTTCTCGCGCTAAGCTGGCAGCGCAGCGAGGGGGCCGGCTGATGCATTGCATTCGTGAAAACGGCGAGCGGCCATCATCGAAGCCCGTCCGCCATGAGTGACCTCGGCCTCATCGGAATCCTTGTCGCTGCGCTCGCGATCATTGCCGCCGCCGTCGCCGTCATCTGGCTGTTGCGCAAAGCGCGTGTCCGCCGCCGCGCGCTGCGCCGGGCCGATCCTGCCAACGACTACGCCATTCGCACCGACTGGAGCCGCAGCACCGGGACGGTCAACTACTCGTCCTTCGTCTATTTCGATGTCGACCGCGACGGCCGCTACGGCGTGGCCGACCGGCCGATGGCCGGCATCATGGTGCGGCTGTTCGACGGACAAGGCGGCTTCGTCGCGTCATCGAGGACCAACAATGCCGGTTATGCCAATTTCACCATGTCGACGTCGGCGGTGAAGGCTGCACTCCGTTTGCCCGGCGCCTACCGGTTCTCGGTTTCGCTGCCGCCGGGCTGGCGCTCGCCCAGCGCCAACGAGACGCAGTCGATGGAGTTCCATTTGGCGCCCGGCTCGCCCACCGGGCTGGTGTCGCGGGACCTGCCACGGCCGGTCGGGCTGGCGCCGGTGCGCAGCCTGGCCGGCAGGATGGCGGCGGGCGGCAGCGCGACGCTGTCGGTGATGGCGAACGGGCGGCTGCTGGAGTGCCGGACGCTGGCCCCGGCCTCGGCCTTCCGCTTCGAGCTTGCCGAAGAAGCCGACACCATTGTGATCACCGGTGGCGGGCTCGATCGCCGGCTGGCGCTGTCGCCTTATCCGGCCGATCTCGGCCTGCTTTCGCCCCGACCCCTGGCCGACGGGGCAGTGTTGCGCACGATCGGCTTCGATGACGTCACCCAGCGCGGCTTCCGCAAGATCCCGTGCGGCCATGCGGGGCTGGAGTGGCGCAACCTGAACGCCATGGCGAAGGATCACACCAAGGACAGCGAGGGCTATGTCAACGGAAATGTCTCTGGCGACCACGTGGCCTATACCAGCAGCGGCTATCCGGCCGAGTTCAGCCGTGAGACGCCATTCGCCTTCCACTCGGTGTTGCTCAGCGTTGCGTGGCTGAAGGCGGAAGGGGAAACGGCGCTGATCGAAAGCTGGCGGGGTGAGCAGTTGGTCGCCAGCGATGAAGTGGTGCTGTCGGCGCTGACACCGCTCCACTACGCGCCGATGCTCGGGGAAGTCACCCGTGTCCGCCTTTCGGCAAAACACTCCTGGCAAATGGTCGTTGACGACCTCGTGCTGGCCGGCTGATTACTTGGTGATCGAGATCACGATCGGGCCGTTGACCGAGGCTGTGATCGATTTCAGATTGCCCTTCCGGATCAGAATGGGCCGTTCATAAATCTTCTTCATGATGCAAGCTCTCCACTATATCCCGGGCGGAGTGTGTCATAACTCCGCCTGCTGTCAATATTTCGCCCGGGATAGCTTAGTCCATATCGGCGGCGACCGTGGTAAATTGGACACTAGCCTTTATCGGCGTCGTTTGATCGAACCGGAGACCGTGGCTGCGGCGGCGCGATCGACCTCAAGCTGATTTCTCGAGCAGGGCCGCCGCGGATATTCTTCATGCCGCAGTGTCTGCGTCCGTCTTCCGCGAGCACGGGCGGCATTTTGCGATGTGCCCGTGACGCTGATAGTCTGGTCCAAGGGCCGGCGAGGGGAAGCGCGATGAACAGGTTGGCTGACAGGGTGCTGGGGCTCGTCCTGGCCGTGGTCGCGGTTGCCTGTCTGGCCGGGGTCTATCCGCTGATCGATACCCTTGCCGGGCACGGCTTTGCCGGGTTGGACGCGGCCGCGCCGCGTCTGGCGGCCTATTCGGTGGCCGCACTTGCCTGTTTCATCGGTGCGCTGCTGTTTCTGGCGGGCCAGTTGCCGGGCCGGCCCGTGCATGCGGCCGGAGTGCCGCTGTTCGGCAGGGATGCCGAGGTGGAACCGGCAGGCCGTCCGGGCCTGCGCCGGGCCTTCCTGGTGCTGCCGGTGGTTGTCGTGCTGGCGATGCTCGGTGACCAGTTCAACTCGTGGCGGCCGCATGAGGGTGGCCAGGACGTCGCCAGCGCGCCGCCCGTGGTTCCCGCGCCAAAGCCCGAGCCGCCAGCGCCGGCCCCGCCGCCAGCCCCCCCGGCCGCGGCAAACCCACCAACCGTATCGGTGCAACCAGCTCCGCCCGTGGTCGTGCCGCCTGTTTCGCCGGCGCCGGTCGTGCCGGCGCCGCCTGAGGTCGCGCTCATTCCGCCGGCCACGGTGGCGCCGCCGCCGCCGGCGCCACCGCCGCTGCCCACACTGCCCGAAGGCCATCGTGATGCCGTCGTCTGGCTGGCCGTAGCGCCGGACGGGCGTTCGATCATGAGCGCCAGCACCGACCGCACGATCAAGCTCTGGGATATCGGCGGCAAGCACCTGATCCGCAATCTCGGCGTGCACAAGGACATGGCGCGCACCGCGCTCTACATGCCCGACGGCATCAGCGCCCTGACGGCCGGGGACGACGGCGAGATCGTGCAGCGAAAACTCGCCGACGGCGCGGTCCTGCACGTCTTCCAATCCGGCCAGAACGGCGGCGTCAACAAGCTGGCGATCAGCCCGGACGGCAAGCACGCCGTCAGCGGGCACGACACCGGCAACGTCATCATCTGGGACCTCGTCAACGGCTCCGCGCAGCATGTGCTGACCGGCCATGAGTGGTCGATCAGCGCGGTCGTAGTCTCGCCCGATGGCAGGCAGGCCCTGTCGGGCAGCATCGACGGGACGCTGAAACTCTGGGACATCGAAAGCGGCAAGCAGCTGCGCAGCTGGCACGGCCATGAGCAAGGCACTTATGGCGCCGTGTTCACAGCCGACGGGCATCACCTGATCACCGGCAGCGGCGACCTGACGATCAAGGTCTGGGATCTCGACAGCGGCCGCGAGGTGAAGCGCTTCGAGGGCCACGAGGGTACGGTCTACGCACTGGCGTTGTCAGCGGACGGCAAGCGCCTGCTGTCGGCCTCGCTCGACGGCACCGCAAGGCTGTGGGACATCGAGAGCGGCAACCAGATCGCCATGTTCGACAGCCAGACCGGGCCGATCTACGCGGTGGCCTTCGCCGCCGACGGCACGGTGCTGACCGGCGGCTACGACCGCACAATCAGGGATTGGCCGGCCACCGGGGGCGACGGCGTCGTGCTGTTTGCGGGTGCGCCGGAGTGAGTGGAGATGTTGCGCCCACGCAATCGGAATGCTGAACGCGCCGAGCGCCTGGCCGACACGGACGGGGGGGCGCATTGTTGGGGTGTGCTCGGCGCCCGCGCCAGCCAGGGCGGCTCGTACCGCCGCAATAACATCATCGCACATTGCATGACGGCTGAAACTTCCGCGAAAGCGGAATAGGCAAAGGTTGCAAGGTCCGGCATCCTGACCGGGCATGGTCGGCAACCACCCGACGGGCGTCGACGAGAGAACAACCTCTTCGCCTTTGCAGCATTGGCCCGGCAAGCCGAGGGCGGACGGTTTATCGCCGGAGCAAGGTGCTGACGCCTCTGAAGTGACGGCCACGGCGTGTTACCGCGCCGTGAATCGAACCGTGCGGTTTTCCTTGTAGGACCAAGGTCTTGGGTGGTACGCGCAAAGGTCCGGGGGGCCTTGTTCGGTTCCGGCAATGTCCATTGGACGTTCCGCTGTTTTATCCAATTGATATATAATGATCCTGTCTCGACGTCAGCTCGAGAAGGGGCAAAAAGCCTGTTCCGACAGCCATCGACCGGCGACCGCCGCCAGGAAAGGCAAGCGCAAAATTGCCGCGAGAGCCGTTGGCAATCAGTGCCGGACCGAAAGCCGGCGGTCGTTGAGGTCGTTTGTTTCGGCAGCGAAAAACTCGACCTGCTCGATGCAGGCAGGCGCGCCTGGGCTTGCCGTTACCCCAGCCACCACCACAATGCCGCGATCACCGCCGTGATGGCGGCTACCGTCAGTCCCAGCATGATGTAGGAGCCCTTGATGATGTCGCGAATTATCTTCTTGATCGTTTCGCGGTCGTTCAGGTTGGGGAAGGGCTCGTTCGGCTGCGCCACGTCGAGGAAATGGCAGAGCGGGCCCCAGCCTTCGCTGACCTTGAACACCAGCAGCTTTTCCGGCGGCACGGCCGCCTTAACCTCGTCGACATAGGCGTTGTAGCGGGCCACCGCCTTGTCGCGGTCGCCCATGACGCCGGCCAGCGTGCGGCCCCAGATCAGCTTGCGCGACATGTCGCCGAACTTGCGGCCGAACGGGGTGAGCCATTCCAGGATCTTGAACTGCCACAGGTTCTCGGTGAAGTAGATCGTGTCGATCGTGCTTTCGTACCATGCCTCGGCGCCGCGTGGGTGCAATGTCAGCAGCACCTTGGCGTCGGGGTAGGCCACCATCAGTTCGCGCCACACGCAGCAGCCGGGATTGTCGACCGTGGCGGTGTAGTTGGCGAACACCTTGTCCCAATCCTGCTGCGAACCGGGCGGGCTGTTGGCCACCTTGCGCCAGAAATCGAGATGGCCGGTGTTGGCCTTGTTCATGATCACTTCCTGCATGTGGTAGCAGGGCAGGCCAAGCTTGTTCAGCGCGGCAAAGGTCGACCATGTGCCGGTGCGGCCGAAACCGGCCCCGATCAATTTGAGTGTCATTCCCCCATCCCCCACCGGACTTCTTTTTCCCGATTACCCCGGTCCGTGAGCATCAAACTGCTCCTGCCAGCACCGGCGCGCAACAAATTTCTAGGTGGATGACCAGCCGGACACCCCGTACTTGCGTAGTTGCTAAAATAATGAAAGCCTGTGCGCGGGTGCGGAGTTTGGGCAGGGAGTCGCCGGGTCTGGGACGGTTCGGCGATCTTGAAGGGCGATGTATTTTGGGCCATTTCTCGTCGGCATGTCGGCGACCACGACGCTTGTCGCGGTCTGGACCTATATGGCTACCGGCTCCTTCTGGGAGGCGCTTGCCTGGACAGTGATGGTTCTGGTTGTCCTGCAGGTCGGCTACTTCGTGCTCGTCCTGGGGCTTGTCTACAGGCGCGCACAGGACGCCGTGACAAGCCAGGATGGAGTCAGCCAGGTGCCGCCGCTACATCGGGACGGCGTTCGGTTCTAACGAAGAGGCCTGGCTCCGCCCAGGACGACGCTCCCCGCAGCGCATTCCTTGGCCAGGAGGGTATCTGGAGGCTTTGCTGACCGGTTTGTCGAGCGTTGTCCACCCCTGCCAAATCGCGGCGGCCAAGGTGGAACGAAGCTGCGATGCGTGCGTTTTCCTGCCGTGGCCGGCGAGGCGCCACCTGCACCGGTCCGTTGAAGGCCCGCTCTGCTCCCGGCAGGGTGGGCCTTTTTTGGAAGGCGAGGTAAGCATGGGAACGACACCCCTCGCCATGCGTTAGCTGTTACTAAGGTGGAGTGGTGTCATTGCTTTGCCTTTGCAAAGCGTTTACGTCTTGCCATTCCAGAAAATCGAAGAAGTTTTTTCGGACTGCGAAGCATATCAGCGTTGATAGCTTCGCTTAAATATCCAACAAATTGTGGCATGTTGTTGGTCGAATGCCACATTCATTTCACATATAGGGATGGAACCTCCGAGTTTCGTGAGAGTTTTTGCTTGAGGCGGAGCAATTACCAATCATGGAGGTTATCATGAAACATTATCTCACGAGTGCCGCGGCTGCCATCGTCCTGCTGGGCGGCGTCGGCGCGGCTTTGGCGGACACCATCGTGGTCCAGCCGGAACAGGAGACCGTCGTTCGCGAATACGTCAAGAAGGAGCCGCTGGCGTCGGTGAACCTTCTGGGCGTCGAACTCAAGCTCGGATCGTCCGTGCCGGACAAGGTCGAACTGCGTGAAGTTCCCAACGTCAAGTACCGCGTCGCGGTGATCAACGATCAGACCGTGCTGGTGGACCCCGACACCCGTCAGATCGTTGAAGTCCTTCACTGATCCGTCTCACGCATCAGGCAAAAAGCCCATCACCGATTTAAGTCGGTGATGGGCTTTTTTACGTCGGGCACAGCTACCCTGAAATCTACTCGGCGGCCAGCTTGTCCTGCGTCCTGGTGTCGAAGTCGCTGGCATCATGGCGCTCGTGCAACTGCATGGCCGGTTCGCCGAAGGCGCGGTTGACCATGCGGCCGCGCTTTACCGCGGGGCGTTCATCGATCGCTTTCGCCCAGCGCTGCACGTTCTTGTAGTCCTGCACCGACAAGAACTCCCCGGAATCATTATACATCCTGCCGAGCGCCAGCCCACCATACCAGGGCCAGACCGCCATGTCGGCGATGGTGTAATCCTTGCCGCCGAGATATTCGGTCTCGGCCAGCCGGCGATCGAGAACGTCCATCTGACGCTTCACCTCCATCGAGAAACGGTCGATGGCATATTCGAACTTTTCCGGCGCATAGGCATAGAAATGGCCGAACCCGCCACCGAGATAGGGGGCCGAGCCCATCTGCCAGAACAACCAGGACAGGACTTCGGCGCGGGCCGGCTGTTCGGCCGGCAGGAACGCACCGAACTTTTCGGCGAGATAGACCAGGATCGAGCCGGATTCGAAAACGCGCACCGGCGTCTTGCCGCTGTGGTCCATCAGCGCGGGAATCTTGGAATTGGGATTGACCTCGACAAAGCCGCTGCCGAACTGGTCGCCATCGTTGATGCGGATCAGCCATGCGTCGTATTCGGCGCCCTTGTGGCCAAGCGCAAGGAGCTCTTCCAGCATCACCGTCACCTTGACGCCGTTCGGCGTCGCCAGCGAATAAAGCTGCAGCGGATGCTTGCCGACAGGCAAATCCTTGTCATGCGTCGGACCGGCGATCGGGCGGTTGATGCTGGCAAAGGTGCCACCATTGGCTTTGTTCCAGGTCCAAACTTTCGGCGGGGTGTATTCGGTCATGTCGGCTCTCGTATCGTGGGAAGGATGGGCAGGTCACCCATAGCTAGGGCTGCGGAGAAGGAAGTTCAACTTGTGTTGAACTATTGTCAATGTCAGCACGGACGTCGAATCTTCCTTCTCCCCTTGTGGGAGAAGGTGGCCTCGCGAAGCGAGGTCGGATGAGGGGTGCTCCAGGGAAAGCCAACGTCTCACTCCGCTGGAACACCCCTCATCCGTCTCGGCGCTGCGCGCCGATCCACCTTCTCCCACAAGGGGAGAAGGAAAGCGCCACCCCTTGCGCCTTCCTCTCAGCGGCATACCTATAGAAGAAGCCGTCAGGCATTCGCATCGCAGGACAAAATCTATGACCATCAATCCCAATCCGCGCTCCGTCGTTGCCGTGCGGGCGACCGTTCCCGACGATGCCTTCACCGCCGGCGCCCTCGGAACGCTCAGGGAAGGCAGCGGCGTCGTCATCAGGGATGACGGTCTGGTGCTGACCATCGGCTATCTCATCACCGAGGCCGACGAGGTCTGGCTGACCGCGCATGACGGCCGCGTCATCCCCGCGCACGCGCTGGCCTACGACCAGGAATCGGGCTTCGGCCTCGTCCAGGCGCTGGCGCCGACCGGTCTGCCGGCCGTGGCGCTGGGCGATGCCGGCAAGGCCAGGATCGGCGACGCTGTGGTGCTTGCCGACGGCATCGGCCGGGCGGTCGAGGCCAAGATCGTTACCAAGCAGGAATTCGCCGGCTATTGGGAGTATCTGCTCGACGAGGCGATCTTCATCGCGCCGGCGCATCCGTCCTGGGGCGGCGCGCCCTTGTTCGGCGCCGATGGCGCGCTGCTCGGTATAGGCTCGCTGCGCTTGCAGATGAGCCGCGCCGGCGAGGTTGCCGATATCAACATGGTGGTGCCGATCGACCTCTTGCCGCCGATCCTCGACGATCTGCTGACGCGGGGCCAGGTGTCCAAGCCGCCGCGCCCGTGGCTCGGCGCGCTGTCGGCCGAAAGCGACGGCAAGGTGGTGGTGATGAGCGTGACCGACGGTGGCCCGGCCGCCAAGGCCGGCCTGCGCGAAGGCGACGTCATCTCCGAGGTCCGCGACGGCGCCGTCGACGGGCTCGCCGATTTCTATCGCAAGCTGTGGGACAGCGGCTCGGCGGGCGCCGAAATCCCGATGCGGGTGGTGCGTGACGGCCGCGAAACCTGGCTGCGCGTCAAGTCCGCCGATCGCGGCAGTTTCCTGAAGAAGCCGCAGCTGCAGTAGATCGGACGATTTCGACCAGACGATGCATCCAAGACTGCTCAGGACCTTCCTCGCGGTGGCGCGCAGCCGCAACATCACACGCGCCGCCGAGGCGGTTCATCTCGCCCAATCGAGTGTCAGCGACCAGATCCAGTCGCTGGAGGCCGAACTTGGCACTGCCTTGTTCACGCGCTCGAAATCAGGCCTGGAACTGACGCCGGCGGGGCTGGCGCTGAAGCCCATCGCCGAAGAACTGCTGCGGCTCGACGGCGAGGCGCGGGCGGCAGTGCTTGCGGCGGCGGGGCAGACCAGCGGCGCACTGACCATCGGCGCGCTCGAGACGATCGCCTCGGCCCGGCTGGCGCCCTGGCTGCCGGGATTCCAGGCCAGTCATCCCGATATCACCGTGCGGATGAAGGTGGCCGACAGCGGCACGCTGCTGCGCCAGCTGGAGGAGGGCGACATCGATGTCGCCTTCTGTTTCGATCGCCGCGACCTTTCGAACGGCGGCGCCGATCAACGCTTCGCCAGGCGCACGATAGCGGCCGAACCGCTGGCGCTTGTCGCCGCGCCGGGGCAGAGCGCGGTTCCGCGCGACCTGGCTGCTCTTGCAGCCAAGCGTTTCGTGGCAACGGAGCCTGGATGCATCTATCGGCACATGTTCGACACCGCCTTTGCCGAAGCAGGCATCGGCGCGCCGGAACTCGCCGCCGAAGTCGGCAGCATCGGCGCCATTGCGCGGCTGGTGGCTGCCGGCTCGGGGCTGGGCCTCGTTCCACGTCTCGCGGTCAGCGACGCGCTGGCGCGTGGTGATCTCACCGAACTGACATGGCCCGGTGAGATGCGGACAGCGCCGCTGACGATGATCTGGCGGCGCCGGCGCGTCCAGACGCCGGCACTCCGGCAATTGCTCGCCGCCGCGCGCGAAACGCTGGTGCCCGAACGCTCCCGGGCTGATTCAGGTCTTGAATCGGAGAACCGCCCCAAGGTCTTGTTTCCAAACAATTCCTGAAGAGGCGGCGCTTCCGTCTAGGCAAGGCGATGTCCGCCCTCGACATGCAGTGTCGTTCCCGTCGTAAAACCATTGCCCATCAGGAAGAAAATCGCGTCGGCGATATCGTCGGGATGGCCGATCCTGCCGACCGGCAGCCGCTCGGCCATCGCCGCAAGCGTCTCTGCCTTCCTGTCGCCCGCAACTTGCCCCCAGGATCTCGGTGTCGACCCAGCCGGGCGAGACGGCGTTGACGCGGATCGGCGCGAGTTCGATCGCCAGCGCCCGCACCAGCCCTTCGAGCGCGGCATTGACGGCGGCGACGACCGAGCCGCGCGGGGCCGGCCGGTAGGCGGCGATGCCGGAAACGAAGCTCATCGAGCCGCTCACCGCAAGCCCCGGCGCACCATGCTTGGCGAGCAGCAGCGGGCCGAAGAGCTTGCTGTCGACCACGCGTTGCGCAGCGTTCAGGTCAAGCCCCGGCAGTAGCCTATAGGCGCCTTCGATGTCGGCGGCGGTGCTGACGATATGGTCGAGGCCGCCGATCCCGGCAAACAACGCCGCGACCTGGTCTTCTCGCGTGATGTCGACAGCGGCAATGTGGAGGCCTGCGGGATTGCCCAGCGCCTCGCGGGCCTGCCGCAACCTGTCCTCGCGGCGCCCGGCGATGATGACTTCAGCGCCAGCCTCGATGCAACGGCTGGCGAGGGCCAGGCCCATGCCGGAGCCGCCGCCGGCGATCAGGATTTTCTGGTTCGAAAGCTGCATTTCGCTCTGCCTTTGCTGGATTGGGACAAGGGCAGGGGATTGGCAGGTCGATGCGGAAAGCGGAAACGGAAGAAACCGATGGTGCCATCGGAGGCGCCGATGATGCGCGCCGCGCACGAGCACCGTCTCGTTCAACGCGCCAGCGGGCTGTCCCAGACGACGAACAGCAGTGCTTTCAGTTGGGCAAAGCGCTCCGGCCCAAGTTCGGTACGCCACTCCTCTTCGATGTCGCGCAATATGTCGACCATTTTCCAGAAAGCGGCGTGGCCGCGCTCGGTGGACCGCACCACGCGCGCGCTGCCTTCGCCGTCGGAGCGAAGGAGATAGCCATAGCCTTCCAGACTGCTGAGCAACTGGTTGATGGCCTGCTTGCTCATGCCGGCGCGCTCGGCGATCGTGCCGGGCCGCGCGCCGTCCGGGCCGGGAAACTGCAGCACCGCCATATGCGGCAAGCGCAATTCCTCGAAACCGGCGGCGTTGAGCTCCTTGATCAGCCGGCGTTGGATCGCCTGGGCAGGCACGCGCAGCAGGGCGCCGATCAAAAGGTCCTCGGTCTTGGTCTGCAGGACTCCGGTGGAGGTGGTCATTGACGATCCGGTAAATTGAGTTTACTCATATCTAGTAAATGTAATTTACCGGAGGGGCTTGCGCAATGTCAGCCATGAATCTTCAGGTCAACCCAGCCGACGAAATCATCGGCACCAAGGGATTGTCGGTCCGCTTCCTCGTGTCCGGCGAGAGTTCTAACGGCAGCGTCGCCGCCTTCGAGCTGATGGTGCCTGGCGCACAGCGCCTGCCCGCGCCGGCGCACAGCCATGATCACTACGAAGAGACGATCTATGGCATTGACGGGGTGCTGACGTGGACCGTGGACGGCAGGCCGATCGAGGTTGGGCCGGGGGAGGCGCTGTGCATCCCACGCGGCGCCGTCCACCGCTTCGACAACAACGGCACCAAGGATGCGAAGGCGTTGTGCGTCATCACGCCGGCGGCGATTGGTCCGGACTATTTTCGCGAAGCCTTCGGCCTGCTCAATGCCGCCGCTGGTGGCCCCCCGGACAAGGCCAAGATGATGGAGATCATGCGTCGCCACGGGCTGACGCCGGCGGCACCGACACCGGCGTAGAGCACGAGCGTAGCTCCTGGGGCCGCGCCGGCTCTATTCCCGCTCGGCACTCGCGAGCACCACGAGATTCCCGTCGGGATCGCGCATGCGCATGATCCAGAAATGGTCGGCCTCCTCGATTGGGCCGGGCTCAAGCCCATTATCCACCAGTCTCTGTCGCTCCGGCGCCAGAGGCAGCACGCCGAGCGTCAGCGTCGAGGTGCCGGCTTTCTGCTTGTCCTCGAACAACTGTACTTCGGCACTGTCGGTGAATTGCCATTCGGCCAGCCCCGGCATCGGCCGGCGCAGCGGCGGCTTGCCGAAGAGTTTTTCGTACCAGCCGATGCTGGCTTCGAGGTCGGAGCAGCTGACATGGGCGAAAATGGTTTCGATTGCCATCAGGAAACCTCCATCGGACGGTGCACTCTTGCCGCAACGCGGCATTGGATGGCACGTTCCGCTGCTTCCTGGCTGCGTGCTCCATTGCTGACGAAAGCTGACAGTGGGCCATGCGATAATGCCGGGAATCGTACGATGACGGAGGCAACATGATGTTGATGCAGGCGACAACAATTCTAAACGGGCAGACCCGCTGATGCCGCCGGTCAACGTCGATCCCGACAAGGTCAGGGAATTCCCCGACGCGGACAGTTTTTACGCCTGGCTCGGCCAGCACCATGCCACGGAAACCGAAGTGTGGATCAAGGTGCACAAGGTGGGGTCGGGACTGAAATCGATCACGCCGAAGGAAGCGATCGACGTCGTGCTGTGCTTCGGCTGGATCGACGCGGTGCGCAAGGGATTGGACGAGAACAGTTTCCTGCAGCGCTACACACCGCGCGGCAAAAAGAGCATCTGGAGCAAGATCAACGTCGACAATGTGGCGCGGCTGGTCGAGGAGGGCCGCATGACCGCGCATGGGCTGAGGGAGGTCGAGGCGGCCAAGGCCGACGGGCGCTGGGCGCGCGCCTATGGCAGCGGCAAGGAGATGAAAATCCCCGACGATCTGCAAGCGGCGATCGACGCCGAGCCGGCGGCGAAGGCGATGCTGGAAAAACTCACCGCGCAGAACCGCTTCTCGCTTGCCTTCCGCACCCACAACATGAAGACCGAGGCTGGCCGCAAGAAGAAGATCGAGACCTTCGTGGCGATGCTGAAGCGCGGCGAGACGATCTATCCGCAAGGCAAGAAATAGGGGTCCTCGGGCGCGGGAATGCGGGTCGATGGCTCGGGCGGCAAGGGTGCCGACGATGCCATGAAGATATCGCCGCGGACGGCCTGGACAAGAAAGTCGAGGACTGTCGTCACACGCAACGGTATATTCCGGCGGGATGGGTAGACGACGTTGATCGGCAGGCGCGTCGGCGAAAAATCCGGCATCAGCTTGACCAGCCTGCCTGCTTCGATGTCCGCCCCGACCAGAATGTGGGAGAGCACCGCAAGCCCGGCTCCTCCCAGTGTCGCGCGATGAACGGCCATCGAATTGTTGGCGACAAGACGCGGCTCGATGCGCAGGACAACGTCGTCCGCTCCGCCTGAGAACGACCACGAACGGCCGTCGCCGGCACGGCTGTAGCAAATGCAGGCGTGATCCTTGATGTCTTGCGGCGTTCGCGGTGAGTCACGTCCCTTGAGATAGCTTGGCGAGGCCACCAGAAAGGCTGTCGTCCAGCCGATCCGGCGGCACACCAGGCTGCTGTCGCCGGCCGGCCCGAGGCGCACCTCGAGATCGATCGCGTTGGCGATGAGGTCCGAAGGCTCGTCCCGAAAGATCAGCTCGACATCCAGCGCCGGATGGCTCTCCAGCAGCCCCGCGAGGCGGTCGCCGATGAACAGGCCGAGCGGCGTGGGCAGGCTCAGCCGCACTTTTCCGGAGACTGTTGCCGTTTCGGCGCCGCTGGCCTGGCCGAGTGCCTCGACCGCTTCGAGGACGCGCAGCGCCATAGGCAACATCTGTTCACCCTCCGCCGTCAAGGCGAGCGCGCTCGTCGTGCGGTGCAGAAGGCGCGTCTTGAGATGCGCTTCCAGCGCCGAGACCTGCCGCGACACTGCCGGCTGCGTCAGATCGAGGTCGAGCGCAGCCGCCGAGAAGGATTTTGTCTGCGCCACCCGCAGGAACGTTCTCAACGCCGATACGACGTCCATCCTCGCCCTCATACTTTTCGACATAAGCCTTATGTCCGCATCCTAGGCGGATGGCGCTTTACTGTCCAGATATTACGGATATTTATTATCCTTAAGGACATAAGATATCCTCAAAAAAGGAGAGACCATGACACAGCGCCTCAACGCCGCCCAGCAATCGCCTGAACTGTTCAAGAAGCTCCTCGATTTCAGCATGGCCGAGGCACACAGCGCCATCGAGGAGAAGACCCGCGACCTCGTCCACATCAGGGCATCCCAGATCAATGGCTGCGCCTTCTGCCTCGACATGCATGTGAAGGAAGCCACGATCCACGGCGAGAGCGAGTTGCGCCTCCATCATCTCGCCGTCTGGCGGGAATCGCCCCTTTTCGTTCCTCGTGAGCGGGCCGCACTTGCCTGGACCGAAGCCGTCACCAACCTCGCCGAAGGCGGTATCCCGGACGAACTCTATGAGCGCGTGCGCGGGCAGCTTTCGGAAAAGGAGATCTCCGACCTGACCTTCTCGGTCATGGCCATCAACGCCTGGAACCGTGTCAGCGTCGCCTTCAAAACCGTGCCAGGCTCCGCGGACAAGCTCTACGGCCTCGACAAGGCTGGCCTGAACTAAAACCCTTCCTTTCGGCTGACCATCAATCGACGCGGCGCGAGATCGCGGCCGCAAACGGAGACCATCATGAAAATCGTCATCATCGGAGGCACCGGCCTCATCGGTTCCAAGACCACTGAACGCTTGCGCAAGCAGGGCAGCGAGGTGATCGCCGCCGCGCCGAACACCGGCGTCAACACCATCACCGGCGAAGGCCTGCAGGAGGCACTCGAAGGCGCCGAAGTGGTGATCGACCTCGCCAACTCCCCTTCCTTCGAGGACAAGGCATCGATGGACTTCTTCACCACGTCAGGCCGCAACCTGCTCGCCGCCGGCAAGGCTGCGGGCGTCAGGCACCATATCGCGCTCTCGGTTGTCGGCACCGAACGCCTGCAGGACTGCGGCTATTTCCGCGCCAAGCTCGTCCAGGAAAATCTGATCAAGGCGTCCGGCATTCCCTACACCATCGTTCATTCGACACAATTCATGGAGTTCCTGGCCGGCATCGCCAAGTCGGGCACGGTCGGCGAGGCCGTGCACCTGTCGCCGGCCTATGTACAGCCCATCGCGTCCGACGACGTCGCCGATGTGATGGCCGGGGTCGCGCTCGCCGCGCCGATCAACGGCATGATCGAGATCTCGGGGCCCGACCGTGTGCGGATGAGCGAACTCGTCGCCCGCTACCTCAAGGCTGTCGGCGATCCTCGCGAGGTCGTGGCCGATCCGGAGGCGCTCTACTTCGGCGCGAGGCTGAACGACACTTCGCTGGTCTCCGACGACAATCCGCGCCTTGGCCACATCACGTTCGAGCAGTGGTTCGCCGCCTCGGCGCGGAAATCACCGCCGGCAAACGCGGCGGCCTAGGCCCGGGATACCGCTCAATGGAAAAAGGAGTTTTCAAATGATCAAGTCAATCGTCGCCGCCCTCGTCGTGACGGCAGCCCTGGCCGGCCCGGCCGGCGCCACGCAAGCCCCTCGCACTGGCGAGAAGGCGGCCAAGGTCGCCCTTGTCTATGAGCATGAACTGCCGAATGTTGCGGGCAAGAGCATCAAGGGCATCCTCGTCGAATATGGTCCCGGCGGTTACTCGCCGGCGCATACCCATCCGAGTTCGGCCTTCATCTATGCGACGGTTCTGGAAGGCTCGATCCGCAGCCAGGTCAATGACGACCCGGCCAAGGTCTACAAGGCCGGCGAGAGCTTTTCGGAGATGCCGGGCGATCGCCACAGCGTGAGCGAGAACGGCAGCAAGACGAAACCCGCAAAGCTGCTGGCTGTCTTCGTGGTCGATACCGCGCAGAAGGAACTGACCTATCCGGTCAAGAAGTAGGCGCAAGCGGCCGGACGCCATTCCTGGCGGCCGGCCCTGCCAGCAAATTCAATCCTGTCGGAGGCCCCATGTTCGGCGATCATCTGGCTCTGGTCCTGATCAACCTTCTGGGGCTCGTCGGCATTGCCGTGTGGTATTTCCAGGGCCGTGGGCGGCCCATGGCGCGCCTGATCGTCCAGATTCTGTTCTTCGCCGGCATGACGGCGGTGCTCGGCTTCAGCGATATCCTGCCGCATTGGATGGGCGAGGCGGATCTACAAGGCTCCGGCGCATATCTGGCGAAGTCGGCGCGCGTCCTCTGGTGGACGCATCTTGCCTGGACGCTTGTCGGCTTTGTGCGCCTTTACATCGTTCTGGAGCACCGGCCGCAAGAGGCGCGCCTGCTCCAGGACCTTGTCGTCGCCGCCATCTATCTCGGCGTGGCGCTGTCGATAACAGGCTTCGTCTTTGGCGCTCCCATCGGAACGCTGGCGGCAACGTCGGGCGTGGTTGCGATCATTGTCGGGCTTGCGCTGCAGAATACGCTTGGCGACGTCTTCTCCGGTATTGCGCTGACGCTGGGCCGACCCTTCACGCTCGGCGACTGGATCATGCTGAGCGACGGCACGGAAGGACGTGTCGTCGAGACAACTTGGCGTTCCACGCATCTGCTTACGGGTGCGAACAATATCGTCGTCCTGCCAAACAGCGTGTTGGCGAAGCTGAGCCTGACCAATCTCAGCCGTCCCGACGAGAGGCAGCAATTGACCCTGGCCGTGCGGCTTGCGGCCACGCACGCGCCGCACGTCATCGAGGAGGCCATGCATGCGGCTCTGCGGAACTGCCAACGGATCGTCAAGGAGCCGGCACCGCTTGTCGCGCTCAAGGAGATCGACGCGGCGGCCATCGGGATGGACCTGCTTTTTTGCGTCGCCGGTCCGGGCGACCGGTTGCTTGCGAGGAACGAGGTGATCGACCTTGTCCATCGTCATTGCGAGGCGAACGGCCTGTCGCTTGCGATGTCGCCCCAAAGCTACGCCATCATGCTGCCGGCGACGGCAGGCCAGCCGCTGGCGCGGATCATGCGTTAATGCTCACCCGGCGCGCTCCAGCACCCATTCGAAGCTGTTTTTCCAGAGCTCCGCCGGAATCTCCTGCGCCAGCGCTTCGGTGAGGTCGGAAAGCCTGACACCGCGCAATTTTGCCCGCCAGGCTTCGTCAGCTTCCCACATGATGCGCGACACCGCGCAAGGGCCGCTTTCACAATAGCCCTGAGGGCGGCACGGGTTGTTTGCACGGATGTTGCTGCACACAAACGTACGCGCCTTGCCCTCCACCGCCTCCACGATGTCCAGGAAGGTCAGTTCGCCCGGTGTCCGTGCCAGCCGGTATCCACCCGAAGGGCCGAGCGTGGTATGAACGAGGCCTGCCTGCGACAGGCTTTGCAACGCCTTGGAAAGATATTCCTTGGGAAGGCCGTGGAATTCGGCAAGCGCCTTTGTGGAGAGATAGCGTCCCTCGGGCAGACCGGCGAGAATGGCGCAGCAGTGCAGTGCCCATTCGACTTGGCTTTTCAGGATCATCCACGGGTTCCGGGTCGATGGCGACCAACTCTATTAAGGATATCAAATATCCCTATTCTGCCATGGTGTAAACAGACAGGTTCTGGTGGGAGGGTTCAGCCGTTGTCGTCCCAACGCGGCTTGTTGGCGTGATAGGCGCAACGGCGCTATCCCGGGGGCTGGAAGTACAGGGCCTAGGCGCCGGAATGCGGGTCGATGCCGTAGGGATGGACGGGGTAGCCGGGTCCGATGGCGCATCGTCTCCCGCTGACATGGCGGGTGGACGAAGGGCGGCATGGCGGCTACCTTTTCGAGCCCGCGATCAGATCGCGCGGCGCAACTGGTCGCCGGGAGTTGTGCTGTTGAGAAGTGTTGCTTCGTGGCTGATGGCGCTGATCATCATGGCCGTGGCCGCGTGTGTCGGGGCGGGCGCCGCCGTCGCCCAGACACAAACGCCCGCCGACCTGCCTTTGCCGTCGGACGTGGCATCGAAGGACATATCGGTCGGAATGAAGGTCGCGCCGCCCTTCGCCTTCAAGCTGCAGGACGGCACCTGGTCCGGATTGAGCATCGACCTCTGGCAGAAAATAGCCGGGCGGCTCAACCTGCGCTTCCACTATGTCGAAGTGCCTAGCGTGCAGGACCAGATCGATGGCGTTGTCGGCGGCAAGTTCGATGTGGCGATGGCCGCGATCACGGTCACGGCCGACCGCGAAAAGACTGTCGACTTCACGCAGCCCTTTTTCACGACCGGGCTCGGCATCGCCACACCGCTCAACAGCCAGCCGTCGTGGCGGCCGATTTTGCGCGCGCTGACCTCGTTCGGCTTCCTGCAGGCGGTGCTGGCGCTGATCGTCATCTCGGTCGTGGTCGGCGTGCTGATCTGGATGTTCGAACGCCGCCACAATGACGATTTCGGCGGCGGCGTTGCCAAGGGCCTGTTTTCCAGCATGTGGTGGTCGACGATCGCCGCGACCCAGGCCAGCACAGGCGATTTCGGTCCGCGAACCGTGCCGGGACGCGTGCTCGCCGCGCTCTGGATGATGGGATCGATCATCGCCATCGCGGTGTTCACCGCGGGCGTCACATCGGTGCTGACCGTGACGCAGATGGAAGGCATGGTGCAGGGCGAAAGCGACCTCGGCACGGTCAGGGTCGGCGCCGTGCGGAATTCCTCGACCGCGTCCTATCTGGATTCGACCCATATCCGGCATCAGGACTTTGCCACCGTCCAGCAGGGCCTGGACACGCTGCGCGCCGGCAAGATCGATGCGCTGGTCCACGACAAGCCGCTGCTTGGCTGGCTGGTCGGACAGAACTATGGCGCGAGCCTGCAGGTCCTCGACGCGACGTTCGACCAGCAGCAATATGCCATCGCACTGCCGCTCGGCAGCCGGCTGCGCAAGCCGCTCGATATCGCCCTGCTGCAAACCTTGGAAAGCGACTGGTGGAAACAGGCCGTCTTCCAGTATCTGGGCGAGAAATAGGCTGTCGGCATGAGAAGGGCGGACCGCTCGCGGCATTGCGCGCAAGAAAAGCCGCCCTTTTTTAAGACTGGTTTTCTGGGATGATGGTTGCCGTCACTGGTTGAGGTCGACCGGTGTCACACCAAGCAGCTTCAGGGCGTTGGCGTAAGTCCGGATGCCTTGCGCCTGCTTGCTCTCGGCACAGAACCGGTTCGCCCTGTCCTGCAGTGCCGTCGCCTGCGCGATCTGGCTCGCACTGGCGCCGGGTTCGGCCTTGGTCCGGATGGCGCCGTCGAGCTGAAGACCGAGCCGGCTGCAATATTCGCTGCGGGTGACCGCCGCCTCCGCGCCCGACTGCGCGACGGCAAGCATGGCAAGCGACATGCCCGTCAGGGCACCCATCCATCCGGCCGAACGTCGTTGCATTGCAGGCGAGATCCCGTTGCGTTGTCTGGCGGCCGCAGCCCGGCCGCCACGGGATGGTTATCGCAGACGATCTTTTCGCCAGTTTTTCCCGGATGTTGAATCTTGTTTCTGAAGTGTGTCTGGAGGCCGGGTTCACACTTCGTCGGCGTCGAACAGCAGCATCGTCAGATCGTCGTCGCCTGGGGCCAATATCCGCCGGTCGGCGGCACAGGCAACGCCGACTTCGCTGGCGAACGCGGCACGGATGTCGTCGAGACTGTCGAAATACAATGTCCCCACCAGATACGGCATCTCGCCCGCCGAAAGCTTGACGATCGGCCGCCTGCTGACATCGTAGCGCCGCAGGCCGGGAAGCTTTTTGGCCAGCGGTATATGAACGTCGAAATAGTGCCGGTCGAAGGCGGCCGGATCGGCCGGGGTTTTGTAGATCACGAGCATCTTGGCCATTGCCATGGTCCTGTCCTGTTGGCGTTGCTGGTCGGGCCGTGCGGGCCGCCGCGCCAAAGTCGTTCGACGAAGGTGGATTTCGACAAGCGAATGATTTTTGACTGCGCGGCTGGAAAGCCGACCTTGGGCGGCCTATCGGCGCGCCCCCGTTCGCGCATACCCGCTGCGGCGCTTCTGCCTCTTCCCCCGGCACTGTCATTCGCGTAAGGGCGCGGGCAAATCCCTTCCATTCGGCTTGAGCCTCCCGGAACTATCATGATCAGACTTGAAAACATCGGCAAGCAGAATGGCCGTCAGCTTGTCTTCATCGAGGCGTCGGCCTCGCTGCAGAAGGGCGAGAAGATCGGCCTTGTCGGGCCCAACGGCGCCGGCAAGACGACTTTGTTTCGCATGATCACCGGCCAGGAGCAGCCCGACGAGGGCCAGGTGCAGGTCGATCGCGGCGTCACCATCGGCTATTTCAGCCAGGATGTCGGCGACATGGCGGGCCACAGCGCGGTGGCCGAGGTGATGAACGGCGCCGGACCGGTGAGCGAGGTGGCGGCCGAGATGGCGGAGCTCGAGGCCGCGATGGCCGATCCCGACCAGGCCGACCGGATGGACGAGATCATCGAAAAATATGGCGAGGCGCAGCACCGCTTCGAGGAGCTCGACGGCTATGCGCTCGACGGACGCGCGCGCGAAGTGCTCGACGGTCTCGGCTTTTCCCAGGAGATGATGGACGGCGATGTCGGCAAGCTGTCGGGCGGCTGGAAGATGCGCGTGGCGCTGGCCCGCATCCTTTTGATGCGGCCCGACGTCATGCTGCTCGACGAGCCGTCGAACCATCTCGACCTGGAAAGCCTGATCTGGCTTGAGCAGTTTTTGAAGGGCTATGACGGCGCGCTGCTGATGACCTCGCACGACCGCGAGTTCATGAACCGCATCGTCAACAAGATCGTCGAGATCGATGCCGGCTCGCTCACCGCCTATTCCGGCAATTACGAATTCTACCAGCAGCAGCGGGCGATCGCCGACAAGCAGCAGCAGGCGCAGTTCGAGCGACAGCAGGCCATGCTGGCCAAGGAGATCGCCTTCATCGAGCGCTTCAAGGCGCGCGCTTCCCATGCCGCGCAGGTGCAGAGCCGGGTGAAGAAGCTCGACAAGATCGACCGCGTCGAGCCGCCCAAGCGCCGCCAGGTGGTGAATTTCGAGTTCCAGCCGGCGCCGCGCTGCGGCGAGGATGTCGTGACCTTGAAGAACGTGCACAAGGCCTATGGCAGCCGCACCATCTATGAAGGGCTCGATTTTCAGGTCCGCCGCCGCGAACGCTGGTGCATCATGGGGGTCAACGGCGCGGGGAAATCGACGCTGTTGAAGCTGGTGGCCGGCGCCTCCGACCCCGACACCGGCACGGTGGCGCGGGGGCCGAGCGTGAAAATGGGCTATTTCGCCCAGCACGCCATGGAGTTGCTCGAAGGCGAGCGCACCGTGTTCCAGACGCTGGAAGACAATTTTCCGCAGGCCGGTCAGGCGCCGCTACGGGCACTTGCCGGCTGTTTCGGCTTTTCCGGCGACGAGATCGAGAAGAAATGCCGGGTGCTGTCGGGCGGCGAGAAGGCGCGGCTGGTGATGGCGCTGATGCTGTTCGACCCGCCCAACCTGCTGGTGCTGGACGAGCCGACCAACCACCTCGACATCACCACCAAGCAGATGCTGATCGAGGCGCTGTCGCAGTATGAAGGTACGATGCTGTTCGTCTCGCACGACCGGCACTTCTTGGCCGCCCTGTCGAACCGCGTGCTGGAGCTGACGCCCGAAGGCATCCACACCTATGGCGGCGGCTACACCGAATATGTCGAGCGCACCGGACAGGAAGCGCCGGGCCTGCGGAGCTGAGCGGGTTGGGGCGGGCGCCGTTCTCCGAAACGGGGCCTAAAGCAGTCCGTGTTTCCTGAATTCGGCCTGCTCGTCCCCGCTGATCCAGCCGAACACCTTGAGCTTGCCGTCACGCCTTTCCAGGAGATAACTGACCTCGAAATCAATGGTAATGAGCGCCGCCTTCTTGTTCTGGTACTCTCCGGCCCATTGCACCTTTGCCACGCAGTGGTCTCGATCGATCGGCGTCACGGACACGTCCTTGCACGTCATCTTCCTGGCGCCGATTGTCCTGTAGCCCTCGAAGCCCTTCTTCATGATTTCGATCAGTTGCTTGCCGTTTTCGCCGGCCATGACCGCGCCAGGGGTGACGGAGATGAAGGCGGACGAATAGATGTCGGCGACATCCTTCAAATCGGCTTCGGGCAACAGCGCGTCATTGTAGAATTCCGCATAGGCCGCGAAGAATTTCGCGACCTCGGTTTCGGCGATCATCGTCTTGCTCTCCCCTGAACCGCCGGTTCGCTGTTTCACAAAACGGTGAACAGCTCGACGCAATTCCGGACGGGAAAGGACGCTCCTATCTCAGCGAGATGGCCAGCCCGCTCAGGTCGGCGTTGACCTGCAGGCCCACCTGTTTGCCCGTGAGTTGGAGCTGGGCGCCCTTGTCGTTTGTCATAACGATCACCTGGGCGCCTTTGCCGAGCGTGCCGCCGCCGCCGGCCGCGCCGTAGACGCCGGTCACGTCCCGCGCGCGCCTGATGTGGCGCACGGTGCCGCGGAAATAGGTCTTGGAGACGCCGAAGGCGAGGCCGCCCGAGACGCCGCCGATCGAGATGGGATAGCTTTTACCATGGAAGGTGAACGTCCCTTCGCCACCGGAGCCGCCGACGAAGAACGCCGCCTTGTAGACGGAGAAACGGATCGTGCCGCTGTCGGCATGCGCGGCGCTGGCCAAGCTGACGCCCACGGTGGCGATGGCGGCAACGGCGATTGAACGAAATCCGGATGAAATTTTCATGACGAGAGCTCCTCAAAGATCGCCGCTTATCCATCGGCCTGGTACGACGCATATCAAAGTCTTAGCAGAACAGTCTTGCCCCGGCTTTGGTTCCAAGCACAACTTTTCGTTTCGATCCAATCGCGGCTTTTGGATGACTGACGACGGATGACCGTTTCTGGCGCGAACCAGACATCGTGTCCGAACACATTTTCGCTATCGACACACAGCGGTCGATTTTCGTAAAGGGCGAATGGCGGTGTTGGCCGGCGACCTGCCCATCGGGCCATGTCCTTGTGGGGTGGGAGTTCCGTGTGCTGTCCACAAAGGTTGGGAAAGGCTTCGGGATGAGAATTGCGATGGGGCTTGCAATGTCCGCGTTGGCCGCGACGATGGCTGGATGCGCGACCTCTCCGGTCGACTATGGAGCCTCGCTTTCGCAGCAGGACCAGAAATGGGCGACGCCGCAATGCCAGCAAGCCCGGGCGGCGGCTTCGGACTACGCGGTCCGCGAAAAAACGCATCCGGGCTGGGAATTCGTCGCTCTTGGCCCCTATGGATTGGGAATCATAGCGGCCACCAAGGAGCAGGAGCAGAAGCAGCGAAAGCGGCTCGCCCGCGACGTGCATCTGCAATGTTCGAGCCTGCCGCTGCCGCAGGAATTGCAGGGCGACCTGGGGCCTGCCGGCCCAGACAAGGCGAAATATCCATAACCGGGAACGAGTGCGGATACGATCCTCGACGGAAAATCGTTACGTTTTCCTGCGCTAGCGCAGCAGTCCTTCCGCCTCGAACGTGTCCCAGCCTTCGAGCTTTGGCGCATCGTCAGAGCCCGAATTTCTGGTCTTGCGGGCGTTGCCCGACCGCTTGCCGGCTCGCGTCAGTGCGGCCTTGCCGGCCGCGCGCCGTCTGTTCTCGGACGCTTCCTTCGCATCTTCCTCCCGCCAGGCGGTCGCCAGGTCACGGTCGAGAACGTCCTCGATGTGCCGTGGATCGAAGACGTGGAAGGTCACGGCCTTGGATCGCCCGCGCATCTTCACGGTGCGCGTGCCGATGCTTTTCAGGCGACCATCCCTGAGCCATTTGTGGCGCTCGCGTGAGGAAATGGTGAGAATGTCCTCGGCCTCGCGCGGCAGCACGGCCAGCGCTTCGATCCCTTCCAGTGTCCTGGCAATGGTTGCCGAGGCGGCCCGAAACGCATCCGCGTCGGTCTGCACCATGCGCAACACGATGCGGCCTGTCTCGGCCTTGGCGAATTTCCTCACCGTCCAAGGCAGCCTGGCCCGAACCTCGCGTTCGATCCCCTTCAAGCGCATGGAGGACCCCAGTGTCGCCGACGGCGGGAGCGGCCATTCGGCGACCATTGACGCGGTACCCGTGCCTTGCTCGGATGCGCGACCAGCGTTCTTCGCGATTGCCGCCGCGATGCCGCTCAGGATGTTCCGCAGGGGGCCGCGCTGCTTGGCTGCGGTTTTCATGTCTCATTTTCGCTCATCAGATGCCTGCCGTGGAACGATCATTCGCACAACAGACAACCGAAATCAGGCTCAATCAGTTCCCTGGCCATGCGCATTCCCGAGGCGCTGATCACACTTCTCCTCGTCCCATCGACGCCCGATCGACCCTTGGAATGCACTTGGTCCGAGTCGGCGGGCGATCCTATTAACTTGAGGCGGTGTGTTGAGGGAGGGCGCCCTGGACTGCGCGGCCAGCGATAAGCAAGAAATCCGGTGCCGCTTTTGGCAAACACATCGTCCGCTGTTCCAGGATAATGTGCTGGCTGAATAAGCTTGAGACAAGGCGGTTTCGAACAACAATGGCCAGGCGGTTTGCGTTTCTCTTGGTTCGCGACTTCACCCTGTCGCCGCTGTCGCTGTTCATCGACACGCTGCGGCTGGCGGGCGATGAGGGTGATCGCAGCCGCAGGATAGAGTTCGACTGGGAGATCGTCGGCGAACGCGGCCTGCCGATCCGGGCGAGTTGCGGCGTCGAATTGCTGCCGACCGGGGGGATCGGCAATCCGGAGGACTTCGACAATGTCGTCGTGGTCGGCGGGCTGCTCGACACCAACCGCAGCCTGAGTTCCGAGAAGGAGGCGTTCCTGTTGCGCGCCTCCGGCAAGGGGGTGCCGCTGACGGCGCTCTGCACGGGCAGCTTCGTGCTCGCGCGCTACGGCCTGCTCGATGGCTATAGCGCCGCCGTCAGCTGGTTCCACATCAAGGATTTCCGCAGCCGGTTCCCGGAGGTGAACGCTCATGCCGACAGCCTGTTTACCGTCGACCGAGGCCGCTCGACATGCGCCGGTGGCACCGGCGCCGCCGACCTTGCCGGCCACTTCGTGTCCCAGTTCATCGGCCAGAAGGCGGCTGAAAAGGCCGCCAAGATCCTCGTCCTCGACCGGATCAGAAGCAGCAGGGACGTGCAGCCCGTGGGCGACTTGTTTCCTGGTGCGTCGAGCCGGGCGGTGAAACGCGCTTTGCTGTTGATGGAGAGCAACCTCCAGGAGACGCTGTCGGTCGCCGAGATCGCAAGCCGCCTGAACTGCTCGCGGCGCCAGCTCGAACGGCTCTTCGGATCGGAACTGGGCATCGGCCCAATGGCCGCCTATCTGGCGCTCAGGGTGCATCATGCGAAGTCGCTGCTGGAAGGCAGCGACCTGCAGATCGGCGACATCGCCTACCGCTGCGGCTTCACCAATGCCGGCCATTTCAGCCGCGTGTTCCGCCAGCAGACCGGCATCACGCCAACGCATCTCAGGCATCCAAACCGCATGCCGGGCGGAGCCATGATACAATGAAGTCCGCAACGTGACGTGCGGGGTCTAGGAAATCCGCCGCCCGCTGTCGTCGAGCAGGACGCAGCCCTCCGGGTCGAATCCGAGGTCGATCGCCTCGCCTTCGCGAAGCACGCGGCCAGTGATCGGCGTGTTGGCGCGGAGGCTGGTCTTGCCGCCGATGTCGATCTCGTAGATTGCGCTGCCGCCCAGATACGAGGCCGAGACGACGCGGCCAGTGAGCCGGTTGCCGCTCGTCCCAGCGCCGAGCGAAAATTTCTGCGGCCGCACCACGACAGTGACCTTGCTGCCGTCGGCAAGCGGCCTTGGACAAGCCACGCTGATCGTCTGGCCGGTGCCAAGCACCACCGCCTGGCCGGACCTGCTCACGGTTCCGGCAAGCATGTTGGCCTTGCCGAGGAAGTCGGCGACAAAGGCGGTGGCCGGCGTCTCATAGACCTGCTCCGGAGTGCCGATCTGCTCCACCGCGCCCGCGTTCATCACCACGATGCGATCCGACATGGAGAGCGCTTCCTCCTGGTCGTGCGTGACGAAGATGGCGGTGATGCCGGTTTCCTTCTGGATCTTCTTGATCTCGACGCGCATCTCCTCGCGCATGTTGGCGTCCAGCGCCGACAGCGGCTCGTCCAGCAGCAAGACCTGCGGCTCGAAGACGATGGCGCGGGCAAGCGCGATGCGCTGCTGCTGCCCGCCCGACAGCTGCGAGGGCAGCTTCTTCTCGCTGCCCGGCAGCCGCACCATCTCGAGCGCCTTGCCGACCTTGCGGGCGATCTCGGGCTTCGGCACGTTGCGGTATTTCAGGCCGAAGGCGACGTTGTCGAACACGTTCTTGTGCGGGAACAGCGCGTAGCTCTGGAAGACCAGCCCGATGTTGCGCTTGTAGATCGGGATATCATCGACCCGCCGCCCATCGATCATGATCTGGCCGCCCGAAATGTCGACCAGGCCGGCGATGGAGCGCAGGATCGTGGTCTTGCCGCAGCCCGAGGGCCCGAGCAGGGTGACGAAGCTGCCCTTGCGGATCGAGAGCGAGAAATCGCGCACCGCGACGAACTTGCCGTAGGCGATGTCGATGTCGCGGAACTCGACCGCCGGGCTGTCTGCCTCGGCGGCCGCGCTCGCGCCGGCTGCCCCGGCCAGGACAGGCCGGGGATGGAATGTCATGTCCTGGCTGTCATGCACCTTTGGAGATCCTGTTCCACTGCTTGGTCCAGGCGTCCTCGTTGGTCGCCCAGTAGGTCGGATCGGCGAAGGTCAGCGACTTCATCGTGCCCGTCTTGTCGAACGCCGGCAGCTTCTCGATCTTCTCGGTCAGCTTGACCTTGTTGGGGTCGAGCGACGGCGGATAGCTCTGGCCCTCTGCCACCGCGATCGAGGTCGCCGGGTCGAGCATGAAGTTGATGAGCTCCTCGCACTCGGCCATCGGCGAGCCCTTCAGGATCAGCATGTCCTCCATCCAGGCATAGGAGCCGGCCGGATCGAGATAGCCGATCGGGTGGCCCTGGTCCTGCAGCGCGGCGACGCGGCCCGACCAGGCATCGGTCACCACGATCTCGCCCTTGGAAAGCAGATCCATCAGCTCCGCGCCGGAGCTCCAGAACTTCTTGGCGAGGTCGCGCGTCTCGCGCACCTTGGCCCAGATGGCGTCCATGTCCTTGAGATTGTTGGGATCCTGCCCGGTGGCGAGCGCCGCGTACCAGACCCGCGTCGTCATGTCGGAATAGCCGCCGACCTTGCCGGCGTATTTCTTGTCGAGCAGCAGTGCCGCGCCCTTTTCCTTGGCTTCCTCCGGCGAGATCACCTTGGTGTTGTAGGCGATACCCGTCGTGCCATAGTCATAGGGCACGGCCGAAAGCTTCGGCGTCAGCTTGCGGAACGGCTCGATCATCGGCTGCAGCACGTTGGCCATGTTGGGAATGTTGGCCTCGTTGATCTCCGAGGTCAGGCCGGCGTTCACATATTTGATGTAATAGTTGACGCCCGAGGAATGGATGACCTGGTAGTCGCCGGGCTTGGCGGTCTTGATCTTGGTGATGATCTCGTCC
Organism: Mesorhizobium sp. M8A.F.Ca.ET.181.01.1.1; assembly: GCF_004792025.1. Lineage (NCBI taxonomy): Bacteria > Pseudomonadati > Pseudomonadota > Alphaproteobacteria > Hyphomicrobiales > Phyllobacteriaceae > Mesorhizobium > Mesorhizobium sp. M8A.F.Ca.ET.181.01.1.1. Next base: position 338,021 of record NZ_SRTV01000001.1, read on the forward strand.
TCGTCGCCGAACGTGCCCTGGACCACCTTGATCTTGGTCTTGGTCGTGTAGGGCTGGAAGGCGAACTTGTCGATCGCGTCCTGCACCGTGCCGCCCCAACCGTCGAAGCGGACCTCCTGGACCGCGGCGAGCGCCCGGCCCATCCAGGGCATGGAAAGGCCCGCCGAGGCTGCCGCGGCGGCGGTCAGCGTCAGGAAGGTGCGGCGGCTCAAATCGCCATTGGCATATCGGTCGTGCAGTCGTTCCAACCGCTTTGTGGTGGTCAGTTTCATTGTGTTTCCTCCTTTGGTTCGCCACGTCGTCTCAGTTTTGTCAGGCTTTGCAGGATCAGGCCGCCGATCAGCGGGATGCCGACGGTCACCAGGATCATCACGGTGCCGAGCGCGTTGATTTCCGGACTGATCGAGATCTTGAGCATGGAAAGGATCTGGGTGGGCATGGTTTCGACGCCTGCCGGCCGCCAGAACAGGCTGGCCGAAGTGTTGTCGAACGAGATGGTGAAGGCGAGCAGCGCGCCGCCGACCACGGCCGGGATGAGCAGCGGCAGCGTGATCTCGCGGAAGGACGAGAAGCGCGAGGCGCCAAGCGACAGTGCCGCCTCCTCATAGACGCGCCGGATGCCGATCATGCGCGCCTGGGCGATCAGCACGACATAGGGCACGGCAAGCAGGATATGGCCGAGCACCAGGAGCAGCATGGTTCTGGGCTGGTCGACGGCCTTGATCAGCACCAGCAGGCCGACGCCGAGGATTGTTTCGGGCACCAGCGCCGGCAGGATCACCAGCGTGCTCAGCGCCTGCTTGCCGCGAAATTCGAAGCGCACCAGGGCAAACGCCGTGGTGACGCCGATGGCGGTGGTGACGATGGCGGTGACCAAGGCGATCCACAAGGACGTGCGGAAGGCGGCCAGCACCGCGTCGTTGGCCATCAGCTTGCCGTACCATTGCAGGCTGAAGCCGGTCATCGGGAAGCCGCCGAACATCGAGGCGTTGAACGACAGGATCACTGTCGCCACGATCGGCGCGAACATGAAGATGTAGACGCAGACCGTGACGAAGCCGGTCAGCCGCCAGGCCCATCTGCCTTCCTGCTTGCGCCGGGTCCCGCTCATCCGCCAAGCCCCGTCATCCACCCAGTCCTTTGACGATCTGCGACATGCCCATGTAGCGCGTGTAGACGGCGGCGAAGAAGCCGAGCACGACGAACAGCACGATCGAAAGCGTGGCGCCCATCGGCCAGTTCAGCTCGCCCATGATGGTGTCGTAGATCAGGTTGCCGAACAGCGCGTCGCGGCCCGAGCCGAGAAGCTGCGGCGTCACATAGCTGCCGGCGGCCAGCACGAAGCAGAGCAGCAGGCCCGCCGCGAGGCCGGGCAGCGACAGCGGCAGCGTGACCTCGCGGAACGCCTGCGCGCTCGTGCAACCCATCGAGCGGGCCGCCGAAATCAATGTGCGATCAATGCTCTCCAGGCTGACATAGACGTTGAGGATCATGTAGGGCAGCAGGAAGTGCAGCATGCCCAGGATGACCGCGCCTTCATTGTAGAGCATCGGCAGCGGCTCGTTGATGATGCCCAATTTCAGCAGCGCGACGTTGATGACGCCCTGTTCGCCCAGGATGTTGATCCAGGAGAAGGTGCGGATGGTGAAGCTGATCCAGAACGGCACGATCAGCAGTAGCAAGAGCAACCATTTGTGCCTGAAGGTCGTGGCCCAGATGAAATAGGCGGGGAAATAGCCGAGCACCCCGCAAAGCAGCGCCGTGATCGCGCCGACCCGCAGCGTCTTCACAAGGAAGCCGGAATAATAGCTGTCTGTGAGGAATTCGTGCCAGTTCGCGGTCGTCAACGCGCTCGTTTCCACGCCGGCGGTGACGAAGGTGAAGAAGGTATAGCCGGCCATCACGGCGATCGGCAGGACCAGGAAAAAGATCAGCAGCAGGAGCACCGGCGCGACGAGCATCCAGGCCAGCCGTGGATCATACAATGTCCATCGTCGTTTCATGAGCACCCGGACGTTCGCGCCTTCTTGGAAGCGCTTATTTTGTTCCCGGCGCCAAGATTGGGTGATTGCAAGCGCGATGTCTACAGTGGGCGATTGAGCCAGTGGATTTCAGCCCGTTCCCTGCTGGGATAGACGCCAATTTTCGGCGGACGGGGTCGCTGCGCAACCCCGTCTTGCACCTTCGAGCGATAAACACGTCGAGAACAGGTGGCCAGCGCGCCTCAGCCCTTCGAGATACCGCGCGCGATCAGGCGGGCAAGGCGCTCGGAAAATGCCCTGGCGTCGGCCGGCTTGTCGCCGTCGAGCACGCGCGCCTCGTCGTAGAGCAGGTGGGCGGCATCGTCCTTGAAGGCCTGCTCGTCGTCGCCGAGGCTGGCGAGCGCCCGGACGCGCTCGTGGCGGGGGTTGATCTCGAGGATCGGCTTGGCCGTCTTGTCGAGGCGTCCGGCGGCGTTGAGCAGCCGCTCGAACTGCCGGTCCGGTCCATGTTCGGGCGCTACCAGGCAGACCGCGCTTTCGGTCAGGCGGTCGGAAGGCTTCACATCCGACACGGCGTCGCCAAGTGCTGCCTTGACGAAGGCGAGGAAGCCGTCGACTTCGGGCGTAGCCGCCGTGTCCGGCTTCTTTGCCTCGTCGAGCAAGGGAATGTCGGAAAGTTCGGCCACGCCCTGCGTCACCGACTTGAACGGCTTGCCGTCGAATTCCGGCGCCATCGACGTCCAAAAACTGTCGACCGGGTCGGTGAGCAGCAGCACCTCGATGCCGCGCGCCTTGAAACCTTCGAGCTGCGGCGAGGCTTCGAGCCGGGCGCGGTCGTCGCCGGCCATGAAGAAGATCGCCTTCTGGCCTTCCTTCATTGTCGAGACATAGTCGGCAAGGCCGCGCCAGCCTTCGCCCGAGGCCGTCGAGTGGAAGCGGGCGAGCTTCAAGAGCTGCTCGCGCCGCTCATGGTCCTCGTAGAGCCCTTCCTTGAGGACGACGCCGAAGTTCACCCAGATTTTCGCATAGGCCTCGGGCTCGTTCTCGGCCAGCTTCGAAAGATCGCCGAGCACGCGGTTGGTCAGGCCCTTGCGGATCGCGGCCAGCAAAGGGCTTTCCTGGATCATCTCGCGCGAGACATTGAGCGGCAGGTCGGCGGAATCGACCAGCCCGCGCATGAAGCGCAGATAGCGCGGCAACAAATCGGCATCGTCGGTGATGAAGACGCGGCGCACATAGAGCTTGATGCGGCCCTTGCGGTCCTGGTCGAAGAGGTCGAAGGGACGCGAGCCGGGCACGAAGGCGAGCACTGAGTATTCCTGCCTGCCTTCGGCGCGGAAATGGATGGTGGCGGCCGGCTCGTCATACTGGCCGGCGAGGCTACGGTAGAAATCGGTATATTCCTCGGGCTTGATCTCGCTTTTCGGCCTCACCCAAAGGGCCGTGCCATCGGCAATGTCGCGCGCCTCGGCACCGGGTTTCTCGACGAGCGTGATCGGCACGGGCACGTGGCCCGACTGCGATTTCGCCAGCTGCTCGAGCCGGTAGGAGCCGGTGTAGGACACGGCGTCGTCCATCAGATGCAGCACGACGCGAGTGCCGCGCCTGGGAGCGGCTTCGAGCGGGGCGGGCGCGATCTCGTAGGAGCCCTTGCCGTCGGACGACCAGCGCCAGGCCTCGTCGCTTCCCGCCAGGCGGCTGATGACGTCGACGCGGGTCGCCACCATGAAGGCGGAGTAGAAGCCGACGCCGAACTGGCCGATGAGCTGCGTGTCTTCGCTGGCATTGCCGGCGCCGACGCGCTCGATGAAGGCGCGTGTACCCGAGCGCGCGATCGTACCCAGCGCCTCCGTCATGTCGTCGCGGCTCATGCCGATGCCGTTGTCCTCGACGATGATCTCCTTGCTGTCGGGATCGGCTGAGATCGAGATACGCGGCTTGGGGTCATCGGCCAGCAATTCCGGATGACTGACCGCCTCGAAGCGCAGCTTCTCGCAGGCGTCGGCGGCGTTGGAAATCAGTTCGCGCAGGAAGACGTCCTTGTCGGAATAGACCGAGTGCACCATCATGTGCAGCAGCCGCGAAACATCCGCCTCGAATGCCTTGGTTTCCGTCGCTTTCGTGCCTGTCGTCATTGCGAGTTTCCCACACTGTTCAACCACCCGCCGCGCCGGAGCGCGAGCGAGACTTCCTTTCAACCATTTTTGGCGGCTCTGGCAACTGAGTTCAGCAAGGCCAGCGCGACGACAATATTGTGATGGGATGCGCCGGCGGCAAGGGGCGGAATCGGCGCCGGCGGCGAAACAGTCAATCTCCCCCCTCGTGGGGGAGATGCCCGGCAGGGCAGAGGGGGGCGCGAAGGAACTCGGCCTTGCTTATTTGCTGGGCTACGCGGTGCGCGCCCCTCCAAAGGCAAAAGTGATCCACTGAGACGTCGGCGGGACAGCGCCCCCCTCGGGCCTGCCGGCCATCTCCCCCACAAGGGGGGAGATTGGCAGCTTCGGTGCCGCGCCCTACTTCCCCGCCATATGGTCGGCAAGCGCCTGCGCCTGGGCAAGCAGCGCGGGGAAGACGGGGTTGTCAGGCAGGCTCTTGCCCATGCAGGCGCGGAAGTCGCTGTCGCCTTTTGCCCAGGCGGCGTCGGCGGCATCGGATGTGTTTTCGTCGCTGTCGCCGGTGGCCTGCTTGACCAGCTTCTGGGCGGCGGCATCGGCGGCGGTCCAGACCGCGTCGCAGGCCGCGATCTTCGGGACGGGAGGTGTCGCCGGCGCCTCGGCGATCATGACGCTGTTGCCCTTGACGAGCGTGACGACGACCTCCTGGTCGTAGTTCGGCCCGACATCCTGTGCCCAGCCGCCGAGGCGGGCGATCGCCATGTCGGCGCCGTCGGGCGTCTTCAGCTTGAAGTCGAGCGTGCCGGTGAAAGCGGCGTCGCTGCCGATGGCCTGGGTGTAGAAGGCATCGAGCTTCAGCGCAGCGTCGAAGCCGGTGGGCAGTTTGAGATCGGCGTCGGTCTCGGCGGCGCGCGACTGCAGCCAGCGCTCGACCAGCCCGCGTGTCGAGGCCACGATGCTTGGGCCATCCTCGGTGCCGTGGCGCAGCCCGTCCAGCATGCCGAAGCCGACATCGGAGGAACTGAGGCTTTCGATATTGATCGTGCCGGCCGCCGGAAAACCCTTGACCGTGAAAGGTCCCAGAAGCGTGGAAAGGCGCTGTTCGAGATCGGCGCGGGCCTTGTCATTGGCCGCATCGAGCGTTTCCACGGGAGCGTTGGCGCTTTCCATCGCGGCGATGGCCGATATCGCCTTGTCGCGCGCGGCGATGTAGTCGTCCTCCGGCGACGCCGCATAGGCCGCACCGCTCGCCAGCGCCAACACCAAAGTCCAGACCAGACGCATCGTGGAACCTCCGTTTTTACAAGCTCTTCGCGTGGCTTGGTGGCGATTGTGCGGCGGTGAAGTCATGGCGTGGCTGCGGATATCGGGGACCCCGGAACAGCTTTGGCACCGCCGGCAACCGCCATATCAGGAAGACGATGAAACCTTCCGATATCCAGGCCGTTATGGCGATTGTGGCAGACATCAAATCCAAACCCAAGCCGGTCGGCGGCGCCAAACCAAACGGTGCCAGGAAGCCCCGCCAGCGGGAGGCACCCGATGTCGAGGCCGCTTCCGAGGTCGTCGGCGAGGCCGCACCGCCGCCGGAGGCGGTGGAACCTGATCCGCAACTGAGCCCCGAACAGGCCGAGCAGGCGCGCAAGAAATACCTGCTGAAGCGGTTCTGGATCAGCGCGCGCGGCTATTGGAGCCGGCGCGGCGACAAGCTCGCCTGGCCGTGCACGATCGGGCTCCTGATCCTGATCTGCGTCAATGTCGGCTTCCAGTATGGCATCAATGTCTGGAACCGCTCGATCTTCGACGCCATCGAGCAGCGCAATGCGCCGACAGTCTATTTCCTGAGCGCCGTGTTCGTGCCGCTGGTGCTTGGCAGTGTCAGCCTCGTCGTCGCGCAGGTTTATCTGCGCATGACGATCCAGCGCCGCTGGCGCTCCTGGCTCACCACATCGGTCATCGGCCGCTGGCTCACCAACGGCCGCTACTACCAGCTCAATCTCGTCGGCGGCGATCACCAGAATCCGGAAGCGCGCATTGCCGAGGATCTGCGGATCGCCACGGAATCGCCCGTGGATTTCATCTCCGGCGTCATCAACGCCTTTCTGGCGGCCTCGACCTTCATCGTCGTGCTGTGGACCATCGGCGGCGCGCTGACGCTGCCGATCGGCGGGTCGACCGTCACCATTCCGGGCTTCCTGGTCATCACCGCGGTCATCTACGCCGCCATCACCTCCACCTCGATGGTGGTCATCGGCCGGCATTTCGTCGAGCTCTCCGAGCAGAAGAACCAGGCGGAAGCGGAATTCCGCTACACGCTGACGCGCGTGCGTGAAAACGGCGAGAGCATCGCCTTGCTCGGCGGCGAGGAGGAGGAGCGCAGCGGCATCGACAGGACCTTCGCCGGCGTGCTGAAGCGGTGGGCGATGCTTGCCGGCCAGCACATGCGCACGGCGCTGGTGTCGCAGGGGTCGAGCCTGTTCGCGCCGGTGGTGCCGGTGCTTTTGTGTGCGCCAAAATTCCTCGACGGATCGATGTCGCTTGGTCAGGTCATGCAGGCGGCGTCCGCCTTTGCCATCGTGCAGGGCGCGTTCGGATGGCTGGTCGACAACTACCCGCGTCTCGCCGACTGGAACGCCTCGGCACGGCGCATCGCCTCGCTGATGATGTCGCTCGACGGGCTCGAACGCGCGGAAGAGAGCGACGCGCTCGGACGCATCAATCGCGGCGAGACCAAGGATGACACGATGCTGAGCCTCAACAATCTCTCGGTGTCGCTCGATGACGGCACCGCCGTGGTCAAGGAAACCGAGGTCGTGATCCAGCCGGGCGAGCGGCTGCTGGTGGCCGGCGAATCCGGTTCGGGCAAGAGCACGCTGGTGCGGGCGATAGCGGGCCTGTGGCCGTGGGGCGGCGGCAGCGTCGATTTCCACCCCGGCAAGCGCATGTTCATGCTGCCGCAGCGTCCCTACATTCCCTCGGGCACGCTGCGCCGGGCGACGGCCTATCCCGGCGCCGCCGACGACTGGACGGTTCCCCAGATCAAGGCCGCCCTCGACAAGGTCGGGCTCGGTCATCTCGGCGACAAGATCGACGAAGACGCGCCATGGGACCAGACCCTGTCGGGCGGCGAGAAGCAGCGGCTGGCCTTCGCACGGCTCCTCCTGCATGCGCCCGACATCATCGTGCTGGACGAAGCGACGGCGGCACTCGACGAGAAGAGCCAGGAAAAGATGATGGAAACCATCATTCGCGAATTGCCCGATGTCACCATCGTCAGTGTGGCGCACCGCGCCGAGCTGGAGGCTTTTCACAGCCGCAAGATCACGCTCGAGCGGCGCAAGGGCGGCGCCAAGCTCGTCAGCGATATCGACCTCCTCCCGCGCAAGCGCAGGGGCTTGCTCGGCCGCGCCTTGTGGGGTTCCGGCGCCTCGGCCGAGAAGTCGCTCGAGCGCGGCGGCATCCCCCATAAAAAGAACTGACGACGCCCGGCGCGTTCTTACTCCCCGTGGATGGCCAATCAGGCGCGCAAATCTTCCTTATGTGCCTTCACCAGATCGGCCATGCTGTCGAAGCGGAAGTCCACCTTCGGCATGTCGCCGGGATGCATGGTGGCGCCAAAACCCTGATCGGCGTGCCGGCGCTGGATCCAGCATGATTTAAGGCCCAGGCCATTGGTCGCGGCATGGTCATGGAACAGGCTTTCCGCCGTGTGCAGGATCTCCTTGTCGCTGATCCCGAGCGTCGCCAGCTTTTCCAGCATATAGTCGAAATTCCGGGGCGACGGCTTGTAGGAACCGATATCCTCCGCCGTGTAGACCGCGTCGAAATCGACGCCGAGTTTCCTGTTGCTGAAGGAGAAGCTCGTATTGTCGACGTTGGAGAGGATGGCGAGCTTGTAGTGCTGCTTGAGGTATTGCAGGGCGGCGGCGGTGTCGGCAAAGGCCGGCCAGTCCTTCACGCTCTGGCCATAGGCGACGCATTCCTCCGGCGTGGCCACGACGCCCCATTCTTCGGCGAGCCGCTTGTAGACGACAGCCAGAAGGTCGCTGTAGCGTTTTTGCGGTGTCCAGTTCTGCTGGCTGGATTCGTGTCTTGCATGCGCCTGCAGGATATCGTCGCGGCTCAAGGCGCCGCCAACCCGCTGGGTCAGCGGCTTCAGGGCTTCGATCATGCCGGATTCCCAATCTATGAGGGTGCCGTAGCAGTCGAAGGTCAGGGCCTTGAAATCAGTCAGCTTCATGGGGTTCACTCCTTGGGGTCGATGGTTGGTGTTTGGGCGGATCGCGATCAATCAGCCGATTGCCCGACGGGCTGCCCGACCGGGCGCAGACCTGTCTTCGATACCGTGCCGCGCGAGGATGTCAGCCAGACGCCGAACAACGTCACCGCAAGGCCGAGGACCATCGCCAATGAAAGCGGCTCGCCGAAGAGCAGCCAGGCCCAGAGCATCGTCACCGGCGGGCTGAGATAGATGACGCTGCTGACCTGCGCGGCGCTATGGAGGCGCAGGCTCGCATAGTAGACGCCGTAGCAGAAGAAGGTCGAAAACAGCACCAGCCAGGCGATGCCGAACTCGAAACGGCCATCGAGCGGCGGCATCAGCCCGCCATTCCATTCGGCGCAGGCGGCAAAGAAGATCGCCGCCGTCAGGCATTGGATGCACAGGCTCTGGTGGATGGGCATGTCGATCGTGCCCATCCCCTTCTGCAGCACGGTCGCCAGGGCAAAGACCATCATGGAAGCGATGGTGACCATGTACGCCCAGGCCGGCGCTGTCCCGAGGCTGAGGCTGTTCAGCGAGACGATGAGCACGCCGGCCACCCCGAGCGCCGTTCCGGTCCATTGCCTCGATGTCAGCCGATGACCCAGCACGGGCTGCGACAGGGCCGCGATGGCGAGGGGGACGAGGTCCGAGATCAGCGCGACGAGGCCGGTCGGCACGCGCTGGCCGATGGCAAGCGCGAAGCCGCCGAGATAGAGGAACATCATCGCCACGCCAAACGCCATCTGCCGCATCAGGGCGCCTGCGCCGATGCGCGGCCCGACCATGAGCGCGAAGGGCAGAAGGACCAGCCCCGACATCAAGGTCCGCCAGAACAGGACCAGCATGACATCGGCGCTCTCGCTGGCGTAGCGGATGCCGACAAAGCCGGAACTCCAGCTGACGACCAGGGCCGCCGCCAGAAGCGGCCAGGCCAGGCGATGGGACAGAGGTTTAGGCGTCATGCGGTCTCTTCGTCGAGGCGGCGCCGGCGGGCGCCAAGCGGATCACTGCCAATCCCAGGTGCCGACTTATGGCGGCGCGCATCCGCCTTTGCACATGACAAATTTCGATGAATCCATGAAATAGCCACGAAATCTGGCATATCGTTTTGCCTGAGATCCGGTTCTGCCTCAGGAACCGGAGCATTGCTTTCGTTTCGAACGAGGATTGTCATGGCTGGAGTGATGAGCCGCCGCCTGGATGTCGATGCCTTGCGGGCGATGGTGGCGATCGAGAAACATGGCGGCGTCACCCGCGCGGCCGAGATGCTCGGCCTGTCGCAGTCGGCCGTCAGCCACAAGATCCGGCGGCTGGAAGCGAGCCTCGACTGCGAAATCCTCAGCCGCAAGGCCAACGCGCCGATGTTCACCAGTTCAGGGCAGGATCTGCTGGGCTACGCGCGGCGCATCCTGGGCATCCATGACGAGGCGATCCTCAGCCTGTCGAAGAGCACGCTGCAAGGCAAGATCGCGTTGGGGATGACCGAGGATACGACCTGCACCGACCTGTCGCGCATTCTTGGCCGGTTTCGCCGGCTCTACCCCGAGGTGAGCGTGCGCACGCAGGTGCGCATGAGCCTGGCCTTGCAGAAGCTGCTGCGCGAGGGGGCGCTCGACGCGGCCATCATCCAGGTGTTCCAGCACGAGGTCCGCCCGACCGACATCCTGCTCTTCCGCGAGAGCCTGCATTGGGTGAAGTCGCCGGAGCTGGTCCTGGCGAAGGGGGACCCGGTGCCGTTCCTGTCATTCGACGACAACTGCTTCTATCGCCGTTGGGGCCTCGATCTCGGCCAGGACGAGGGAACGCTGTTCGAGATCGTGTTCGAATGCTCGAGTGCGGCCGGCATCATCGCCGGCGTGACCTCCGGGCTCGGCGTCGCGCTGCTCAGCCAGCGGCATCTGCAACCCGGCATGGAGATTGTCGACAAAACGTTCCCCAAGCCGCCGGATCTAGCCTACGTCATCCGCCGCGCCCGCAACGCCCGCAATCCGGCACTGGAGACGCTGGTGCGGGAGATCGAGGCCGAGGTGCGGCGCCAGGGGACGCTGCAGATCGTGGGGTGAGGGGGTGGGCTATCTGGAGCACAACGAGTTCTCCGTGCCTGCGCCGACCAAGCTAGACGTCTGCTTTGCGCCTCAAGCATGACGTTCCCACGCTCGCGTCCGAACGCCAGAAGCGGACATCGCTTATGCTCAGGGAATTGGCGAGTTTGCCCTAAGCAAAAGAAAACGCCATTTTCTCTCTGAATCCTGAGCCGCGTAGAACCTTACTCTCGCCTGGACGTTTAGGTTCGACGAACGGATTTTCAAAGATCGTCATGGCACGCTCCAAAGTGATCGCGATCGGCGCCTCGGCGGGCGGGGTCGATGCGTTGCGCGATCTCGTTGCCAAGCTGCCGGAAGCGTTTCCAGCCTCGGTTCTGATCGTGTTGCATATCGGCGCCCATCGAAGCGAACTACCCGCGATATTGAATGCCGCCGGACCTGTGCCGGCAAAACATGCCACCAACTACGAACAGATCTCGTCCGGCCAAATCTATGTCGCGCCGCCCGATCACCACATGATAGTCTCACATGGCAAGCTGCGTCTGTTGAGAACTCCGAAGGAGAACTGGGCGCGCCCGGCGATCGACCCCTTGTTTCGTAGCGTGGCCGAGGCCTATGGTCCAAATGCGATCGGCGTGGTCCTGACCGGCTATCTGAATGACGGATCGCTGGGACTCGGGGAAATAAAGCGCCGCGGCGGCATTGCGATTGTCCAGGATCCCGACGATGCGGCGTATCCGGAAATGCCGGGCAGTGCTGCCGCTCACGTGGCGCTGGACTACCGCGTGGCGCTCTCCCGCATGCCCGGATTGCTTGTTGAACTGGTCAACGGAAAGGCAGGAAAGGAAGCGGCTATGCCGAACAAGTCTTCTCAACCTGAGGCCGAGGGGGACTCTCCGACCATCGACGGCGAAAAATTCGATCGCCCGCTGGCGCTGACCTGCCCGGAATGCGGTGGCGCGCTCCTTAAATCCCAGAATGGTACGATCATCAAGTTCGACTGCCATATCGGTCACAGCTACACCGGGGAGGTCCTGGCCTCTGCCCAATTCGACGAGATGGAGCGGGTTATGAGGGCCGCAGTGAGAATTCTAAACGAGCGGGCTGAATTTTGTCTGGAAATGGCCGAGCAAGCACGCTTGCAGGAACCTGACGCCGCTGGACTCTGGGAAGCTGCTAGCAAGCAGGCGCTGGATCGGGCCTACAAGCTTCGCGTTCTCGTCGAGCAAGACTGGCTCATGCCGGAAACCTTCGGTGCAATGTCGGGGCGCTCGTCTCGGATCAGCGGCTAGACGTGGCAAAGCTCGCCGCAATTGCCCGCTCCAACTCCTGCGGAGCGTAAGGCTTGGCCAAAGTGGTTATGTGGCGATAGCCGTCCACTAGACCATCGCTCCCGTATCCACTCACAAACAGGAACGGAATGCCGCGCTGCTTCAGAACGTCGGCGACCGGAAACGATCGCGTGCCGGCCAAGTTTATATCAAGGATCGCGAAATCGATCTCCTCATCGCGCGCAAAGACAATCGCCTCGTCCAGGTTATCGACCGGACCTGCAATCCGGTACCCCATTTCCACCAGCAAATCCGCCAGATGCAAGGCAATAAGGAACTCATCCTCTACGATCAGAATCTTGCTTGCTGGACGCGTCGCCACTATTGCCACCCAAGAACTCCCGTCCTGCGGGCATGGGCGCATCTATGATGCAAACAACGCCGGAGGACTTATACGCAACGTTCACATTACCGTGCAGTTCCGCAGCGAGAGCCTTCTCGATCAGGCGCGAGCCGAAGCCCTTTCGCTTCGGCGTGCTTGCCGGCGGGCCGCCGCTTTCTTCCCAACGCAAGGTCAAGCGACGGTCCTGACCTTCTCCTTCAAGGCGCCAGATGATCGTGACATGCCCGTCCTGGGTAGAAAGCGCGCCGTATTTTGCCGCGTTGGTGGATAACTCGTGCAACGCCATTGAAATCGCAAGCGCCGCACTCGGTGTAAGCTGGATGTCCGGACCTTCAATCCGGAACCGGGTTCCATTCCCGGAATGAGGTTTGACGGTATCGGCGACAATCTCATCCAGTTTCGCACTGGTCCAGCTTTCGCGAGTGAGTACGTCGTGTGCCTTTGCCAGATTGATCAGCCGGGACCCGAATGCTTCTCGCGCCTCTTCCATGGTTAAGGCATTACTCAAGGTCTGGGAGGCGATGGACTGGACGACCGCCAGCGTGTTCTTGACCCGGTGATTAAGTTCACCGATCAGGATCTTCCGATGTTCGTCGGCGCGCCGCCGCTCGGTCATGTCGCGTGCGATCGTCGATGCTCCGATGACCTTGCCTTGATCATCTTCAAGCGGTGAAATCGTCAAGGATACCCAGACCAGGCTGTCATCCTTGCGCCGACGGATGGTTTCAAAGTGCTCGATGTGCTCTCCTCGGCCAAAGCGGTCCAGAATATTCGCCTCTTCGCCGTGGCGATTGGAGGGGACCAAGGTCATGATGGATTTGCCCACGATTTCGTCAGGCGAGTAGCCGAACAGGCGTTCAGCGCCCTTGTTCCAGCTCGTTATCATACCCTTGAGGTTTTTGCCTATGATGGCGTCATCGGAGGATTGAACGATCGCCGCGAGCCGCTCCGCAAGCGCCTCGGCCCGCTTGCGCTCGGTGATGTCCACCAACATGTTTACCGCGCCGGTGACTTCGCCAGTGGCATCGCGAAGCAGGGTTGGATAGGAAATGTAGGGTACACGAGTACCATCCGGCCTCTCGCACACCGCCTCCGCTCCCCCCTTTACTTGCCGCTTTTCTTTCAGGGCTATCGCCAAGGGGGATTCATCGTGCGGCAGCAACTCTCCATCCGGCCTATATAGTCGCCAGGAGCCGTTCCATCGATCCGAACCAAGTTTCGGCTCGCGGCCCCAGAGTTCGACGGCGGCCGGGTTGTAAAAAGTGAGCCGACCCGAGGCGTCGGTTGTGTAGACCGCGTTCGGGAGAGCTTCGATAAGATCGCGAAGGCGCTTTTCGCTTCGCATGGTCTCGTCTTCGCTCTGCTTGCGCTCGGTGATATCGCTGAAAGTGACCACCACCCCTGCAATCCGATTGTCGCGGGTACGGTAGGGCAACATGCGCCGCGAGTACCAGCGGCCGGCGTCGCTTGGCACCTCTGCAACGATCGGGGCAAGCTTTTTCAGCACCGTTTCGGCATCAATTATCAGGTTATCGTCTGCGAACTTGCGCGCGAAGTGGGCGATCGGACGGCCAATGTCGGTCGAAACAAGATCGAAGAGTTCCTTGGTCGCGGGAGCGAACCATTTGATGCGCAGTTTTTCATCGAGGAACAGCGTCGCGGTTTCGGATCCGGCCAACAGATTGTTGAGATCATTGGTGGCCGCTTCCAACTCGCCGATCTTGTGCTGAAGCTGGCTATTGACAGTGTTCAGTTCCTCGTTGAACGACTGGAGTTCTTCCTTGGAGGTTTCCAGTTCCTCGTTCGTGGACTGAAGCTCCTCGTTCATCGAGGTCGCTTCCTCGTTCGACGCTTTCAGCTCCTCATTGGCGGTTTCAAGATGCTCGACAGTGCTCCGCAGCTCGGCGCGCGTCGCTTTCAGTTCTTCCTGAAGCGCGCGTTCACCAGCGGCAATTTCCGCCGTTTCGTCCCGCGGAGCTGCCGGGCCACCGCCGGCCTGAGGCCCCTCCGGTGTGAAGCTCACGAGCAGATGGCCGCTCTCTCCAGGCCGACCAGTCAGCGGCATGACAGTCATGGTGACCGCACCGGTCTTGCTGGACCGGGTGCGTGCACTGACTGTGACGCTTCTGTTTTCCCTGGAAGCGTCACGGATTGCGGATCGAAGTTTGAGAGCGAGCCCTTCGCGGACCATGCTCAGCAAATCCCTCGTCGGTTCGCCGGGCGGCTGCTCCAGATAATCCCTTGTCGTTCCATGAAAATAGAGCGCGCGGCCCTTGCGGTCGATTAGGACGGATGCCGGAGCATAGCGTTCAAGCAAGGCGCGCCGCGCAGCTTCTGCGACCGATGCTGCCGAGTCGGGCGGGGGTGACGCTGGCTTGTCAGTCTGATCTGGTCCCACGGGTCCGCGATGCTCCCGGTAGTCGATGAGGTCATGCCGCGTCGGTCCGACGCGGCGGTATATCCGCCATTTCTTCGAGCAGCTCTCAAACAGATCGTCGAGGTGGCCGACCGTCTCGGCATTACCAAGGAACAGATGTCCGCCCTGACGCAGCGCGAAATGACAAAGTGCGATGACACGCTGCTGCGCGTCGGGTTCGAGATAGATCAGGAAATTGCGGCACGAAACCAGATCCAGCCGGGAAAAGGGCGGATCGCGCAACAGATTGTGCTGCGCAAAGACGATCGTGTCGCGAAGTTCCTTGCTGACCTGATAGTTGCCATCGAGTCTTTCGAAAAAGTGCTGGATGCGCTCCGGCGGGAACTCGGCCACTGCCGCCGCCGGATAGACGCCATCGCGGCCCTTGCGAAGGTTGTCTTCCTGCGCGTCGGTGGCAAACACCTTGAGATCGAACCGCTTTCCGGCGGCAGCCGCGTGCTCCATTACCAGCATGGCAATGGAATAGGCTTCCTCGCCCGTCGAACAAGCAGGAACCCAGATCCGTATCGTGGCCCCTGACTCTCTTTCGGCGACCAGTGGAGCGATCACCAGATCCGATAACGTTTTCCATGCCTCGGCGTCGCGGAAGAATCCGGTCACGTTGATCATCAGGTCCGAGACAAGCGTGGTGATTTCCTCGGGATTGGCCCGCAACTCGTCCAGATACCCGTTAAGCGTCTCGATGTTCTTCAGGCCTAAGCGGCGGTGGATGCGCCGCCGCTGGGTGCTGCGCTTGTAGCTGCTGAAATCATATCCGCTTCGGGCGCGCAGAATTTCGAGAACCTGCTCGATCTTCGCCTCGCCACCGCCCAGTACGGCAGGTGCGGTTTCGATTGGAGCGGCGACATAACCATGGCGAGTGTAAGCAAGTATCACGTCCGGCATCTGTTCAGGTGCAAGGACATGGTCGGCCAAATTTGCCGCTATGGCGCTCCTCGGCATACCGTCGAATTTCGCGGTCTCGGGGGCTTGAATGAGGCTCATGCCGCCCTCGGCCCGGATGTCCTTCAAGCCCTCGGTGCCATTGCTGCCGGTTCCCGACAAAACGATGGCGATGGCCCGTTTCCGCTGGTCCGCCGCAAGCGATCGGAACAGGACATCGACGGGATGGCGGTTGCCGCGGACCTCTGCCGGTCGGGACACGTGCAGCCCGCCATCGCTGATCTTGAGGTCGGTATCGGGAGCGATCACATAGACCCGATCGGAAACGATCCGCATGCCGTCCACGACTTGCGCCACCTGCATGGTCGTGTGAGATGCCAGAACGCGCGCCATCTCGCTTTCGTGCTTCGGGTCGAGATGCAGGACGACCACGAAGGCGCAACCGCTGTCCGCCGGCATCGCATCGAAAAAGCGGCCAAGCGCCTCGATGCCGCCGGCTGACGCGCCGATGCCGACGACGGAAATGGTCGGAGACTCAACATTGGTTTCCTGAGGAGCGTCGGGACGGGCCTGAGCGCTCCGGACCGGCGGGCTCGGTTCAGCAGCCGCGTCGGCTTTCGCTTTTGATCGCCTTTGAGGTCTCCCAGTTTCTTCGTTTGCCATCGATTTTTACGTTTCACATGCTCTCAGCGGGCCACCGAATTCGGTCCCTAAGGTATCTGCCAAGAGCCGCGCGGCCCAAAGCTTGCGCTGATTTTCGCACCCCACCTCATCCCCGGCAACTCTATTTGAATCGACGCTGATTTCGAACTCGCCTTTGGGTTACCTCAGGCCGATCTGTACCGACCTAAAAGTCCGCTCCTGAAGATCCGACGACCCTGTCTGCAATCGGCCACCTTCAAGACCTCACATGTCCCACCAAGCGTGTGCTATTCGCGAACATTCGGACTCCAATTCTTCCTTCCCATCAACCCATCCAACCCCCGTCACCCCTTTCTCTTCTCCACCTCCGCCTTCCTCAGCAGAAACCGCTGGATCTTGCCGCTCGGCGTCTTCGGCAATTCCGTCACGAACTCCACCTCGCGGGGATAGGCGTGGGCCGAGAGGCGCTTTCTCACATGCTGCGCCAATTCCTCGGCCAGCTCCGGGCTGCCCTTGTAGGCGGGCGCGAGGATGACGAAGGCCTTGACGATTTCGGTGCGCTGCGGGTCGGGCACGCCGACGACCGCGGCCTCGGTGACGGCGGGGTGTTCGATCAGCGCGCTTTCGACGTCGAAGGGGCCGATGCGGTAGCCCGACGAGGTGATGACGTCGTCGGCGCGGCCGATGAAGGAGATCGAGCCGTCCGGCTCATATTCCACCGTGTCGCCGGTGCGGTAGTAGCCGCCCGAAATGGCCGGGGTTTCGGCCTGGTGGTAGCCGCCGAACCAGCGCAGCGGCGAATTGGCGATGTCGACGGCAAGGATGCCCGGCTGGTTGGGGCCGAGCTCGTTGCCGGCCTCGTCCAGCACCACCATGCGGTAGCCCGGCATGGCAAAGCCGGCGGAGCCCGCGCGGACAGGGTGCGCGAGGCCATGATGGTTGTTGACCATCATGCCGTTCTCGGTCTGGCCGTAATGGTCGTGGATCGGCGCATCAAGGTGGGCGTCGAACCAGCGGATCACTTCCGGGTTGAGCGGCTCGCCGGCGCTGCTCACCACGCGCAGCCGGCCTTTCACACGCGCGGCGGCGTCGGGGCCTTCGGCGAGCAGCAGGCGGAAGGCGGTGGGCGAGCCCGCGAGACTGGTGACGCCAAGCCGCTCGATGACGTCATAGGTGCTTTTGGCGGTGAAGGCGCCCTCGTTGAAGGTGGTGGCGATGCCGAGCAGCAGGGGACCCGTGATGGCGTAATAGAGGCCATAGGCCCAGCCCGGATCGGCGATGTTCCAGAAGATATCGTCGGGCCGCAGCCCGATCGCATCGCGCATATAGGCGCCGAAGGCCATCAGAGCGCCGAGCGGCACCGGCACGCCCTTGGGCAGGCCCGTCGTTCCGGAAGTCGACATCATCATGAACAGGTCTTCCCCCCGGCGCATCACCGTTTCGCAGTCGGGGGAGGCGGCGGAAAGCGCGGCGCGGAAATCGATGTCGCCCGGCGGCAGGGCCTCGCCCGCACCGAGGATGGTGGCGATGTGCGGAGGGTTGGCGACCTCGTCGAGCTTGCCGCGATTGGCGGGATTGGTCACCACCACCTTGGCTGCGCTGTATTCCAGGCGGTGCTCGATGGCCTTCGGGCCGAAGGCGGTGAACAGCGGCTGGTAGACGCCGCCGATGCGCCAGACGCCGAGGATCAGCGCCACCAGTTCGGGAATGCGCGGCAGCATGCCGGCAACGACATCGCCGGGGCCGACGCCCAGTCCCTTCAGCAGATTGCCGACACGTCCGGACATGTCGTCGAGATCCTCGAAGGTGAATTCGCTGAGCTCGCCAATGGCGGAGATCGCCCGCAGCGCCAACCGGTTCTGGCCGGTGTGCCGGCCGCAGCATTCGACATAGGCGTTGATGCCGGTCGCCGGATCGCCTTGCAGCCTGGCGATCTCGTCCTCGATGCGAAAGCCCGCAACGGCGTCCTCATAGCGCGGCAAGCCGGCTTGTGTCGTGGTCATGAAAATCCTCCCTGGCGGTGCGCCATCTCCCCATGGCGCGCTGTCGCGGCGACAATGGCATCAGATGGCGCCCATCGGCAACGATTGATGCAGCCCAGCATCCTTCGCCCTACAAGTTCGCCTCGGCGAAGATGCGCGCCGCCCAGTCGAGAAAGACGCGCATGCGCGGCGAAAGCTGCCGGTTCTGCGGATAGAGCGCCGACAGCGGCGTCGGCGATGGCGGGCATTCGGCCAGCACCTCCACCAGTTTGCCGTCGGCCAAATCCTTCTCGAAACGATAGCGCGGCGCCTGGATGAGGCCGAGGCCGAGCCGCGCCAGGTCGGCGGCGGTATCGGAATTGTTGGCGGCGACGCGGCCGGGCAACCTGACCTCACGGGTCTTGCCGGCGACGGTGAATTCGAAGGGCAGCACCTCGCCGGTGCGCGAGGAGACGAATCCGATCGCCTGATGGCCGTCCAGCGCGTCGGGGGAGGCGGGCGTGCCGTGGCGAGAGAGATAGGCGGGGCTGGCGCAGGTCATCTCGCGGATCATGCCAAGGCGGCGCATGATCATGCCGCTGTCGGGCGGTTCGCCGACGCGGATGACGCAGTCGACACCCTCGCGCACGAGGTCGACCAGCCGGTCGCTCTGGCCGATCTGCAGGTCGATGCGGGGAAAGCGGGCGAGGAATTCCGGCAGGCGCGGCAGCAGGAAGGTGCGGGTGAGCAGCGTGCTGGCATCGATGCGCAGCAGGCCGAACGGCTCGGCATTGCGGAAGGCGGCCTCGGCATCCTCGATCTCGGCCAGGATCGACAGGCAGCGCCGATAATAGGCCTCGCCGTCCTGCGTGGCGTTCACCTGGCGCGTCGTGCGCTCCAGCAGCCGCGCGCCGAGATGCTCTTCCAGCCGCCGGATCGCTTCCGTCGCGGTCGAGCGCGGCAGGCCGAGATCGGCTGCGGCCGCAGTGAAGCTGCGCCGCTCCAGCACGCGGACGAAGAGCCGCATCGTGTCTAGCCGGTCCATGGGCTTTGTTCGCAGTTTCCGAATAGTGATGTCAAGAGATGGCTGATTATCCGGAAGTTGGCGCGGCCTATATCCGTCCCACCAGCGAGAAGGAGAGACTTCCATGACATCCGGCCAGACTAATACGGGCAACCAAACAGGCACGGGCCAAGCCAAAGCGGCGATCGTGACCGGCGCCTCCAAGGGCATCGGCGCGGCGATCGCGCGGCGGCTTGCCCGCGACGGCATTGCCGTCGTCGCCAACTATGCACGGGGACAGGCGGAGGCCGAGGCGCTGGTGCGCGCCATCGAAGCCAATGGCGGCAAGGCGATCGCCGTGCAAGCCGACATCGCCGATCCCACGGGCATCGCCAGCCTTTTCGACGCCGGCGAGAAGGCCTTCGGCGGCATCGATATCCTGGTCAACAATGCCGGCATCATGAAGCTTTCGCCGATCGCGCAGGCCGATGACGCCTTCTTCGATACCCAAATCGCGATCAATCTCGGCGGCGTGTTCCGCGGCATGCGCGAAGGCGCGCGGCGGCTGCGCGACGGCGGCCGCATCGTCAATTTCTCGAGCAGCGTCGTCGGCCTCTACCAGCCGGGTTACGGCGTCTATGCCGCCACCAAGGCGGCGGTCGAGGCGATGACGCACATCCTGGCCAAGGAGCTTGGCGCGCGCCGCATCACCGTCAACGCGGTGGCGCCCGGACCGGTCGAGACGGCGCTGTTCACGGACGGCAAGAGCGCGGCGCAGATCGAGGCCATCGGAAAAATGATCCCGCTCGGCAGGCTCGGCCAGCCCGGCGACATTGCCGGCGTGGTGTCGTTCCTGGCCGGGCCGGACAGTGGCTGGGTCAACGGGCAGATCATCCGCGCCAATGGCGGCGTGATCTGAGGAGGCAGGCCGCTGCTGTCTGCCGACCTGCTCCGTCCCCGAACCCTGAAACCAACCTCCAGAAACAAGGAACAGACCATGCCATTCGCCAATATCAAGATGCCGCAGGCCGCGCTCTCCAAGGCGCAGAAGGAAGACCTCATCCATCGCACGACAGCCATGTTCGTCGACTTCTTCGGCGAGGGCGTGCGGCCCTACACGATGGTGCTGGTGGAGGAAGTCGCCGACGGCGGCTATGGCCGCGCCGACGAGGTGTTCATCGTGCCGGAAGCTTTTCGCGCCGAGGAATAGGCCTTCGAACGCGATACCCGTCATATGACGACTGGTCGCCGCGAACGCCAACGTCCACTCTGTCCGCGGGCCTTTCAATGCATGTCGGTTCCCGAAAAACCGATGCCCCCTTTGGGGCGGCATGCATTCGCGGCGGGGGCCAGGTGGGCAGCCCCGAGTTGTCCACCTGTCTCGCTTCTTTCGTCGCTGGCGCCTGATCAATCGATGGAACCGGATGCGCTCAGCTGGCTTCGGGCGCCTGGCTCTTGGGCACGCCGACCCAGTCGGCCGCGATCTCGGCGAACAGCCAGTCGCGGAACGCCCTGACTTTTTTCTGGCGCAGCGCGCCTTCGGGATAGACGACGTAGTAGCTGGCCGCTGATTTCAGCGCGAGGTCGAAGGGTCGCACCAGCCGCCCGGCCGCGAGGTCGGCCGAGACCAGCGCGCTGCGGCCGAGCAGCACGCCTTCGCCATGCACCGCGGCCTCGACGGCGAAGGTGGCGGAATCGAAGCGCACGCCGCGTTTGGGGTCGATGCCTTCGACGCCGGCCTGTTCAAGCCATGTCGCCCAGTCGATGCGGAAGGCGTCGTGGATCAGCTTGTGATGCCTCAAATCCCCGGGCTGCCGCAGCGGGTGCTCGCCTTGCAGCAGTTCCGGGCTGCAGACCGGGAAGACCTCCTCGTCGGCGAGGAATTCCGCCGTCACCCCGGTATAGCCGCCGCGGCCGTAGCGGATGGATATGTCGATGCCGTCGCTGACGAAATCGGCCAGCACGCCCGAAGTCGCCAGCCGCACGTCGACGTCGGGATTGGCGCGATGGAAGCGGTGCAGCCTCGGCACCAGCCAGCGGCCGGCAAAGCCGTCCGACGTGCTGACGTTCAGGATGCGCGTCGAGCGGTCGGGCGTGGCCGCGATGGTGGCGGCGGCGATCTGGTCGAGCGCCTTGCCGACCTCCGCCGCATAGGCCGTGCCGACAGCGGTCAGCCGCACGGAGCGCGTGCCGCGATCGAAGAGCTGGATGCCCAGCCTGTCCTCGATGTTGCGGATGGCGCGGCTGACGGCGCCATGGGTGAGGTTGAGCTCTTGCGCCGCCTTGGAGAAGCTCAAATGCCTGGCGGCCGCGTCGAAGGCGGGCAAGGCGGTGAGGGGCGGCAATCTGCGCGGCATGGGTTCCACCTGTGAGCGTTGCTCACAAATCCTGCACAAAGAGTCGTTTGTCGTCCAGCCCGAAACCGCCCAATATTCAGGCGTACCAAGCATCCACACCGGATTTCCGGTTTATCGATGCGCTGAATTGACCAGACAAGTGTGAGCGATCGTCATGCTCGCCCGGTGGGCGACATCGGCATTCTCGCGCCCGCTAGAACACAGGAGACGAACATGAACCTGACCCTTGGACCCATCACTGCCGCGGTGAGCGGCCTTGCCATGCGAAGCGCGGCTGCGTTCGAGCGCCGCCGCACATTGCGCAAGGTTTCCCGGCTTTCCGACCGCCGTTTGCATGACATCGGCCTTGAACGCGACTGGGACGGTTCAATTCTCGGCAATGGGAGGGCGATATGACCAGCACGTTGATCATCGGCGCGACCGGGCTTCTCGGCAGCGAGATGGCGAAGGCCAGCGCGCGCAATGGCGACAGCTTGCATGTACTCGTCCGGCCGGCAACATCAGGCAATGGAGAGCGGATGCGCCCGCTGAAGGAGCTCGGCGCCACGGTGCATGTCGGCGATCTCGACGACTATGACAGCCTTGTGCGCGCCGTCGGCAAGGTCGATCGCGTCATCAGTTCGGTGCATGTCGGCTCGGCCAGCGAGATGACGCTGGTGCGCGCCGTCAGGGATGCCGGCGTCTCCCGCTACGTGCCGTCCGCCGGCTTCGGCCTCGACTTCGCCGCCGCCGCCCCCGGCTCGATCGAACCGCTCGACATCAAGCGGGCCGTCTTCGACGCGGTCAGGGAGGCCGATCTGCCCTATACGGTGATCTACACCAACGGCTTCTTCTCGACCTGGGTGGCGACGCTGGGCGACCTGACGCGCTTCGGTTCCTCGCCGCTGCCGCCCGACGAGGTGACGCTCTATGGCGACGGCAATGTGCCGGCGACATTTGTCAGCGAGAAGGATATCGCCGCCGTCACGATGCGCGCACTGGAGGATCCCGATGCTGTTCGCGGCGAGATCCGCATCGCGCAGAACAAGATCACGCAAGCCGAGATGATCGAGCTGTGGCGCCGGGTGAGCGGCCGCTCGCCGCGCGTCAAGCAGATGAGCGCCGATGAGTTGGAGGCGATGATCGCGGCGGTTCCCGGCCTTGGATTACTGCGCGCATTCTGGATCCGTGGCGAGACCGCGCTCGAGACGGCCACTCCGGAAGCGGGGACGCTTTACCCGGAGCTGAGGTTTGAAAGCATTGAGAGCGCTTTTGTGGCGATGGCCGGCGCGGGTGGGCGGAGGTTGTGAAGGGGTTAGGGTTCTTGGCAAAGTCGGCTCTCTCCGGCGCCCCCCTCTGTCCTGCCGGACATCTCCCCCACGAGGGGGGAGATCGGATGTCGCGACCGCTTTCGCCAATCTCCAAAGCTATAAAGCTATAAAGTGAGGCCCGGCGTCTGAACTGCCAATCTCCCCCCTCGTGGGGGAGATGTCCGGCAGGACAGAGGGGGGCGCCGTAGAGCGCGGCGGTTGACCCAACAGCCCATCCAGCCGATAGGTCCGCGCGAACAGCCCGAGACCTGCTAATGCCCAACCTCAGAGATACAACCCGCGCCCCCGACACCGCCTGGCAGGATGATGTCCGCCAGGGCGTGCGCCATGTGCGCGACCTCGCTTCCCTGCCGCTCTCGCCGGCCGAACGCGAAGCCGCGCAGGCTGCCGCTGCGCTGCACAAGGTGCGCGCGCCAAAAAGCTATCTCGACCTGATCGACTGGAACGATCCGGCCGATCCGATCCGGGCCCAGGTGATCCCGTCGCCTGGGGAATTGGAGGAGGCCGAGGGCGAGCTCGGCGATCCGATCGCCGATCATGAATTCAGCCCGGTGCCGCGATTGACGCATCGCCATGCCGACCGGGTGCTGTTGTTCCCGACCTATCAATGCGCGGTCTATTGCCGGTTCTGCTTCCGCAAGGAATCGCTGACCTCGATCGGCCGTGGCTATACGCGCGAGGCGCTGGAACCGGCGCTGGCCTATATAGCGGACCACCCCGAAATCCGTGAGGTGATCCTGACCGGCGGCGATCCGCTGTCGCTGCCGGATAAGGCACTTGCCGAAATCCGCGCCCGTGTCGAGACTATTGCCCATGTGCGGCTGTTGCGCATCCACACGCGCGTGCCGGTTGCGCTGCCGTCGCGCATCACGCCAGGGCTGGTCGCGGCACTGCAGGGTCGGCTGATGGTGACGGTGGTCACCCACTTCAACCACGCGCGCGAGATCACCGATGCCGCCGAAGCCGCTTGCCGCACCTTGCGACAGGCCGGTTTCGTGCTGCTCAACCAGAGCGTTCTGCTGAAGGGCGTCAACGATACGGTCGAGGCGCTGGAAGAGCTCTGCCGCGAGCTGATGTACCGGCTGGGGATAAAACCCTATTACCTGCACCATGGCGACCTCGCGCGTGGCATGGCGCACCGGCGCACCACGATCGCGCACGGCCAGGCGCTGGTGGAAGCGCTGCGCACGCGCCTGTCGGGCATCTGCAATCCGATCTATGTCATCGACCTGCCGGAAGGGGGAGGGAAGGTGCCGCTCGGACCCTGTCCTATCGAGGGACAGGACGGGGAAAGCTGGCGCATACGCGGGCTGGATGGGAAGGTGAGGGATTATCGGGAGATTTTGGGCGTTCGGGAAGAACGGCCCTCGAAGAATCCGGCTGCCGGCTCATGACGCCAGGATGTTACTCCTGCTTGCGTCATAGCAACTGTTCATAATGGCCAGCGTCTGCGCCGCCCCTCACCTGCCTGCCGGCATCCTCTCCCCGTATAGTGACGGGGAGAGGGGCGCTACCGTCGCCGATTTCGCCAATCTCAAGCGTTGCAGGAAAACCACCGGCGTTGCGGCCGGTCCTCTCTCCCCGTCACTATACGGGGAGAGATGTCCGGCAGGACAGTGAGGGGCGGCGCTGACGCCAAAGATTGCTGCATTCGGCCGGAAACTCATGATGTCGTAACGCAGCAGGAATAGTCGGGCTGACCCTAAACCCCATCACCGTCGACAAACGCCAGCACGGCCACGCGCGGGGCAACGCAGTATGTGAGCCGCGCCTTGCGGCCGGTCCTCGTCGTCGCGTGGCCAGTCTCGAGGTCCACGGCGATGTCCTCATAGCCCAGCACCTCGCGATCCAGCGGATAGGCAGCCTTGTAGACCGCTTCCTTGGCGGCGAAGAGAATGCGGCCGGCAAGCTGCCGGTCGGCGGCACCGATCCGATCGGCGGGCATGGCAACGAGGGCGGAAATCTCGTCGGGCAGGGGCAGCGCCGGTTCGACATCGATGCCGAGCGAGCCTATGGCGGCAACAGGCGCGACCGCCGCTACGGCCATGTCGTCGTCATGCGCGAGCGAGCCGGTTATCCCCTGCGGCCAGGCGGGCGCACCGGAGGGCGTGCGCAAGAGGGCGAAACCGTCGAAGCCGGCATCCGCCAGCAGCCGGTGCGCGATCCAGCGCGCCGCGCCGCTGGCCCGCCGCATGGCGGGCTGGCGGGCGGGGATGGAACCTGCCTCCGCCGACAACAGATGGGTCTCGTCGCCTTCGCGGATGATCCGGCAACCGGTGCGCACCCCCGCCGGGGCCATGGCGGCCATGGCGCGAGCCAGGGCGATTTCCTCGGGCGTCATCGGTCGGCGGGCGCCAGGACGAGATCGGCGATCATTTCCCCGTCCTCGTCGATCCCCTCTTCGACGAAACCGGCGCTGCGATAGAGCCGCCGCGCCGCCTCGTTCTCCGGTTCGTAGCAGATCGACACGTGCCTGACGTGGCCGAGCCCTTGGATTTCCTCCAGCACCGCCCGCAGCGCGGCCTTGCCATAGCCCCGGCCTTGCCAGGCACGGTCGACCATGAAGCGGTAGATGCGGGCCTCGTCATCGTCGCGTGGCGCCTCGTACATCAGGAATCCGACAAGCTGGTCCCTGGCCATCACTGCGCGCGGCCGCGCGTCCCGATCGGACCGGGCTTCGCGCAGCGAGTCCGCATTGCCGGCGACGAAGTCCACCTGCTCCGGAGCCAGTCGCAGGGCCGTGACCATGGCTCGATTGGCCTTGGTCACCGGGACGATACGGATGTCCACGGTGCCAGTCGCGCGGTCCGTCAAGAAGATGCCCCGGAGCCCTCGCTGACGGGCTCGACGAACCGGTGCAGCTTGGCCGGGTTGCCGCGCCAGATGGAGTTGGGCTCCAGCTCCTCGCCCTTCATCACGAAGGAATCGGCATCGACCATCGATCCCTTGCCCATCACGACGCCGTAGTGGACGAAGGCGGACGGCCCGAGCGTGCAGCCATCGCCGATGCGGATGAAGTCGGACTTGAACGCGCCTTCCTCCAGCGAATGGGCCTGGATGACGCAGCCTTCGTTGAGCGTGACGTCGTCGCCGATCTCCACCAGCGAGCGCTCGGTCAGGTTGGCGCCGCCGTCATAGACGCGCTTGCCCACCTTGACGCCCAGCATGCGCAGGATCATCGGCCGGAACGGCGTGCCGGCGAACAGGCGCACGATGGGCGAATCCGCCAGCTTCCAGTGGCGCTCATGGCGCCAGAAGGTGACGTCGTAGATCGTCGTCATCTGCGGCTTCAGCTTGCGAAAACCAAGGCTTGCCCGCTCGACGAAGATGTAGAACGGAATGGTGATGGCCGAGGTCAAAAGCACCGCCACGAAGAGCGCGATCTCCGCCCATTCGGTGTAGTAGTTCAGCGCCCGGTCCCAGATCGCCAGCGTGGCGAACAGCATGACCCACTGCGTGGCGATGAACAGGAGGATCGTCACCAGATTGTGACGGTTCTTGAGCGGAATGCGCTTCAGCCGGTCTTCCTCGTCGATGCCGGCGATGAGTTCCTTGTCGCGGTTCACCATGCGCGGGATTTCAAAGGGCGGCGAGCCCAGAAGGCCGACATTCTCGCGCAAAGGCCCGTCGATCGGGACCATCACCTTGGTGCCGAGCAGGACGTTGTCGCCCGTGCGTCCGTCCGGCGGATAGTAGATGTTGTTGCCGAGATAGTTGCGCTCGCCGATCCGCGTCGGCTCGAGCCGGAACGCGGAAGCGGACTTGTGCATGTTGATCATGAAAAGCCCGTCCGACACCATGGTCTGAGTGCCGATCTCGCACAGGAGCGGGTTTTCGTGCTGCTGGTTGGAGCCGAAATTGGAGCCGGTCTGCACCACCTTGTTGAGGTTCCAGCCGATGGCGCTCATGTAATGGACGATGGCCGAGCTGTCGCCGAACAGCAGCCCGAGCACGCGCGAGTTGCTCGAGAACTCGGCAACCGTCTGCAGCCAGTAGCGGAAGCCGTAAAGCGTGTAGGTGCGGCCGGGTTTCAGGATCAGGCTGAACAGGCGCGGCACCAGCGTGGCGGCGAGGAAGGCGACGGCGATGTAGCCGAAAAGCGTGACCGTCGTGCCGATCGCCACAATGCCGATCGTCTCCTGATAGTCGTCGCCGACATTCTCCCAATAGCTGTGGAACAGAAGCGGCAGCGGGGTGATGATGGCAAACAGCCCTATCAGTTGCACGGCTTCGTAGAGGAAGCGACGGATGCGGGGAGGATTGACGTTGCGCACCTTGCAATAGTCCGCCGTGGTCGGCACCGCCGGCGATCCATGCCAGTGTTCGCCGTCCGGGATGCTTTGCCCGCGCTGCAGCGAGGAGGAATGGCCGAGCTGGCCGCCATCGCCGATCGCGGTGTCGATGTCGAGCGTGCAGCCGACGCCGACGAAGGCATCGCGGCCGATGGCCAGCGGCCCGGTGTGGATATAGCCGGCCTGGGCGCGATAGCCGAGGATCAGCGATTCCTTGCGCAGGATGGTTCGGTCGCCGATCGAAATCAGGTCCGTGCATACTGGCACGGCACGGGATTCGATGACCACGTTCTTGCCGATCCTGGTTCCCAGAAGCTGCAGGTAAAGGCTGTAGAGCGGGCTGCCGCGGAACAGCACGACGGGTGCCGTGCGGATCAAGGTTTTCACCACCCAGAAGCGATAATAGCGCAGGCCCCAGATCGGGAACGCTTCCGCCTTCCAGCGACCGACGAGCACCCATTTGGCGACAACGGCAAAGCCCGACATACCGAAGAACACACCGGCCGAGAGCACCACGCACCTGATGTAGAGCTGCAGCGGCTCGTCGAGCGCGTCATAGACCCAGTTCAGGCCGTCATTGATCGCCCACAGCGCCACGTAGCTGTAGAGCGCGTAAAACAGCAGCTGCGCGGCGCCGCAGGTCCAGTAGACGAGATTGGACGCCTGGCGGGTGAGAACGGGCTCGTTGGTGGCGCTCGTCAGCTCTTCCGCCGCGCTCAGGTGCTTGGCCAGGCGCGCCACGGTCGGATAGAGATAGATGTCGCGCATCGACGTCGTCGCCCATTCCTTGCGGGTGCGCACGCGAGCGCAGAAATGCGCCATGAGCAGCGAGTTGGCGCCGAGATCGTCGAAGAAATTGTCCTCGACGGACACCTCCTCGAACTTCAGCACGGTGCATAGCGCGTCGGCCAGGAACCGCTCGTCGTCATTGCCGGGCGCCACCATGGCGCGGTCGGCCGAAAGCCGGACGCTGGTCGGTTTGGGCAGCTGGCGAAGGTCGACCTTGTTGGAGACCGTCATCGGGATCGCCGGCAGTTCCTCCAGATAGGAGGGCACCATGTAGTCCGGCAGCCGCTGCTTCATCGTCTGGGCAATGTCGGCGCGCGAGAGCGCCGGCTGGCCGGCCTTGGGCGCGTAATAGGCAACGAGCTCGACGCGGCCGGGCTCGATCTCCCAGGTGGTGACGGCGGCCTGCGCGATCTCCGGCTGGTCGAGCAGCACGGCCTCGATCTCGCCGAGTTCGATGCGATAGCCGCGGATCTTGACCTGGGTGTCGATGCGACCGGCATACTCGATCTCGCCGGCGTTATTGATCCGGCCAAGGTCGCCGGTGCGGTAGATGCGCTTCGACGGATTGTTCGGCAGGCCGAGGAAATCGGCGATGAACTTCTGTTCGGTCAGGTCCTGCCTGTTGAGATAGCCGACCGCCAGCCCGATGCCGGCAATGCCGATCTCGCCCAGTTCACCAGGCTCGGCAAGTTGCGGCAGCGAAGGGTCGAGAATGACGATCGAATAGGTGGGCAGCGGCGCGCCGATGGTCACCGGCCGGTCCGGCGTCAGCGCACCCATGGTTGCCGTGACGGTCGCCTCTGTCGGGCCATAGGTGTTGAGGATCTGCCGGCCGGGCTTCGACCAGCGCACCACCAGATTGTGCGGGCAGGCCTCGCCGCCGACCAGCAGCGTGCGCAGGCTGGGCACATCCGATGTCATGGACGACAGAAGCGTCGGGCTGCAGGCCATGCAGGTGATGTCGTGATGGCGCAGGAAATCGGCGAGCTCTTCGCCCACCAATGGCATCTGGCCCGGGGCCGGCACGACGGTCGCGCCGGCGACGAACGGCACCCAGATCTCTTCGGAGGAAAAGTCGAAGGCGATGGTCATGCCCTGGTAGACGCGATCGCCCGGCCGGTAGCCGTAGGACGCTGCGGCGACGCGGATGAAGTTGACGAAGCTCTGGTGGCGGATGGCCACGCCCTTGGGCCTGCCGGTCGTGCCCGACGTATAGAGGATGTAGCAGGTGTCTTCGATCGCAGTGGCGGCCGATGCCTTGTGCGGCTTCAGCGGCGCGCTGGACTGGGCGGATATTTCGGCGGCGGCGCTGTCGATCAACAGATGCGGAACCGGCAACTCGCCGGCCCGCGATGCATAGGTGGCGATGGTGACGACCAGGCTGACGCTGGCGTCCTCGATGATGAGCGCCATGCGCTCCTGCGGAAAGGCGGTGGCCAGCGGCACGAAGGCGGCGCCCGCCTTCACCACGGCGAGCAGGGCGACATAGGTTTCCGCGGACCGGTCGAGGATCAGCCCGACGCGGTCGCCCGGCCGCACGCCGCGCTTGACCAGCAGGCGGGCGAACTGGTTGGCTCTGCTGTCCAGCTCCTGATAGGTCCAGGCGCGGCCCTCGGAGATCACCGCCGGCAGCGTGGCAAATGTTTCGGCGAGTTGCTCGAAGACCTTGTCGAGCCGCTCGTCCGACTGACCCGCCCGGGCAAAATCGGCGCCTGCCAGGACCTGGCGGCGCGCTCCGAGGGCAATTTCCGCAGGTGCATGGACGCTGTCGCGGCTGGTCCCGGGCTCTCCGCCCAACCTTGCCGCTTCCCTGTCCAGTTCGGCGATATCGATACCGTGGTCCATTTCCAAACTTTCTCGTCCTGGCCAAGCCGTCACGGGCACATCTCGGTCATGCCGCCGCTCGAGCAGGCATTGTCGGCTGTGCCGCCGCTGCAATTTGATCGTTGTTGATGGAGGTGGAATGACCGAAGCCTCCAAAACGGAAGATTCCGGAATTCCGACCGGCGATCGCTGACCGCCGGGTCCCTCTTTGGCCGCGCGGTTATCACGGAATCGGCCGCTCCCTCTTCACATGTTCGGGAGCATGGACGCCGGGCGTCGCCGGGGCGCTGCCGGCGGCGAGCGACATGCCGGGAAGGGCACCCATCGATCCGTCCGAACCTCGTTGCATTGCCCGTACCCAACCCCGTGCGCCTGTGCGGCGGCCAGATTTCCGGCCGTTGAGGGATTGATATGCCATCCGATCTTTTCGCCAGTTTTTCTGAACTGTTGAATCTTGTTTCTGGATTGTGTCTGGGTGGGCCTGCGCATGCCCGCAACCGCCTGTTTTCCGGCTTTTTGAAAAAAATCTGTCGGCGCCCGGGAATAAAGCGCGGCGCTTCCGGGTCTTGTCATCAGCGGGGCAAATCGGCCCGCGACGCGAAGAAACGAAACAAGGATTTAGCGAAATGACCAAGCTCGCTCTCAGCGTGGCCGCGATGTTGCTTGCCTCGAGTTCCGCCTTTGCCGGCAGCGACCATGGCGCCAACAATTCCAACCAGCCGGCCGCTCCGGTCGACACCAACGCGACGGCTTCGATCCCTTACACGGCACGTACCCATGGCGTCGACACCAAGGTGACGACCGGGCCGAAGCAAGAGTCGGTGCAGGACATGATCAACCGGCACAATGACGAGGGCATCTGGGGCAACTGAGGGCGCTCCGGTCCTCGAACATCCCAAGGGGCTTGGCCCTCCGTCATTCCAAGACGTGCCTTTAGCCACCACTCAACAGAGGAGAACCACCATGTTCAGCATGACACGCCGCACACTGCTCGGAACCGCCACTGCCGCCGCTGCCTTCGGCCTCGCCGGCAAGCTTGAATTCACCCGCCCCGCTTTCGCGCAGACGCCGGTGGAGCCGACCATCGGCTTCTACAAATACACGGTCGGCGACATCGAGGTCACCGCCATCTATGACGGCATCTGGAAGAAGCCGCACGATCCGGCCTTCATCAAGAATGTCTCGGTAGACGACACCAAGGCCGCACTCGCCAAGGCGGGTCTGACCACCGACTTCATGCCCATTCCGCTCACCGTCGTGGTGCTCAAGATGGGCGGCAAGCTGATCATGATGGATGCGGGCTCCGGCGTCGGCCAGTGGCAGGCCAACGCCACGCATCTGCCGGCCAACATGGCCGCCGCCGGCATCGACTACAAGGCGATCGACACCATCATGATCTCGCATTTCCACCCCGACCATGTCTGGGGCCTGATGGAGAAGGGTACCAACACGCCGGTGTTCCCCAATGCCGAGCTGATCGTCAACGCCACCGAATACAACTGGTGGACCGACCCGAGCCGGCTGGCCAAGCTGCCCGAGGGCCGCAAGCCGGCGGGCAAGCGCATCGCCGAAAACTTCCCGAAATGGAAGAACTGGAAGCTGGTCGAGGACGGCGCCGAGGTGGTGCCCGGCATCCAGATCATCGCCGCACCCGGCCACACGCCCGGCCACTCGGTGTATCTCGCCAACTCCGGCAAGGAGCAGCTGATGATCTCGGCCGACACCATGTATGTGCCGGCTTTGCTGGCGCCGCATCCGGAATGGCAAGGCGCTTACGACCAGGATGGGCCCACCGCAATCACCACGCGCCACAAGATCATCGACCGGGTGATCGCGGACAACATCCGCATTTCCGGTTCGCACTTCCCGTTCCCGGGCACCGGCGTCTTCGTCAAGGACGGCAATGCCTATGGCTTCACTCCGGTCGAAATTTGAGCGTCAGCTCCCAATCCAGACAAGCGAGACAGACAATGAAACAATCCTATCTGGGCAAGCACGCCCTCTACGGCCTGCTCGGCGCCATTGCCGTGCTGACCGTCGTTCCCGTCGCCACGATCATGCCGGCCTATGCGGTCGACGACATCGAAGGCGCCGACGCGCCAGACCTCACCGCCGTCAAGGCCAAGATCGACGCCAAGGACTACAAGGGCGCGCTGGAGGATTTGCGTGAACTCGCGCAGGACAACCAGCAGGCCGACGTCTACAATCTGCTTGGCTTCACGCTGCGCAAGACCGGCGACACCACCACCGCGCTGACCTACTACAACAAGGCGCTGGAGCTGAAGCCCGACCACAAGGCCGCCCGCGAATATCTGGGCGAGCTCTATGTCGAGACCGGCGACGTGGCCAAGGCTCAGGAGCAACTGGCCTCGCTGCAGAAGCTGTGCCCCGCCGGCTGCGACGAGCTTGCCGATTTGCAGAAGGCCATCGACACCAAGGTGACGAAGTAGGGCGGGCAAGGCGGTTCCCTTGCTCGCGAAGGCCAGCGCAGCCCCCGCTCCGACCGCTTCGCGGCCACCTCTCCCCCATTCCATGGGGGCGAGGAACCCAAGCTCTCCAAAGCCGCGACCTCGGCAGCTAGGATTTCCTCGCCCCCGCGAAGTGGGGGAGCGGTGGCTCGGCGAAGCCGAGACGGAGAGGGGGCCTGGCGCTAACCCATCCCCCAACCCACCAAAGTTCGGGCGCTCGTGGCTGGCGCCCATTGCCGGAGCCGGCGCCTCTCCCTCGAGCCGGCTCCGGCCCTTTCGAGCCTCACACTTTCGCGCGCGATCCCCACGCGCCGGACGGCGCCTGCACGGTGTCAAGAAATTGGAGCCCGACCATGACCCTGAATGAACGCGCCGCGAAGCTGCACGGCCTCGCCGCCAGACTATATCTGCAGGACGCGGCACTGCTCGCCGGCCGCCTGCTTTTGTCCCTCATCTTCCTGCATGAGGGCGCCACGCTCGCCAGCCATTTCGAGGGCGCCGCCAAGGCCATGGCGGCCCTTGGCGTCGGCCTGCCGCTGTTCATCGCCACCATGGCGCTGCAACTGGGGGCGGGGCTTTCCGTCGCGACAGGCCTGCTGACGCGGCTTGGCGCCATCGGGCTCGGCCTGTTCTGCCTAGCCACGGCCATGCTGTTCCACACCAACTTCGCCAGCCAGAACGAACTGCTGCATTTCGAAAAGGATCTGGCCATATCAGGCGGCATGTTCGTGCTGGCCGCCGCCGGCGCCGGCAGGGTCTCGCTGGACTGGTTGTTGGCCGGCTATCTCAGGCAGCGCCAGCGCGACAAGGAGATGGTGGCGGCGCTGCTGGCGGTCGAGAACCAGTTTTCCGTGGAGGTGCGGCTGCCGGTTTGAGCAGGAACCGAGCCCGCGCGCGCCCACACACGCTCGCACGCGCTGTGCTGGAACCACCCTTGATGCTCCGCATTCTATAAGCAGGGGCTCCAGGAGCGTGACGTGAAAGCGATTTTGGCACTGGTGGGCGGCTTTGTTCTGACCCTTGCGGTCTTCGGCAGCGGGCTGGGCTTTGCCGCCTGGCTGCTCGCCGCCAAATCCCCGCATGAGGCAAGGCGAACCGTCAGCGTCGCGGAGCTGTGGACCAGGGACGCGCGGCCGGTGAACAAGACGGCGCAGAACCTCGAACGCCTGCCGGCCGACCAGCCCGCGGCACCCGACATCGCCGCCAGGGAGCAGGCACCCGACCCGACCGCGACCGGCTCGATCGCGCCTTCGGCTGAAGCGGCCGAACTGCCGGGACCCCATGTCAGGTGGTGCGCCAGCCATTACCGCTCCTACCATCCCGACGACAACACCTACATGTCTTATAGCGGGCGGCTGCGCCCCTGCGTCTCACCCTATCTCGACGCCGGCGCCGACCAGAGCGCGCAGCCTACGGCCGAAGTCAGCTATGTCGCGGGCGACGTCGCTTCGGCCGTCACGACGGGGCTTTCCGCCGACCATGTCGATTCCTGCTTCAGTCGCTATCGCTCCTACCGGCCCGACGACAACAGCTACCAGCCCTATTCCGGCGGACCCAGGCGCCAGTGCGAGTAGCGCCGGTGCCGGGTAAACATGGCGGCGCGGCTTGTGATCCCGACGATCACGCAAATTTTTTGGATCGTTCGCACCGGCGCGGCGTTCATCCCCCACACAAGGGAGAACTGACATGAACGACGACCGCGACGACAAGATCCGCGACCGCGCCTACGAGATCTGGCAGCGCGAAGGCGGCGGCCATGGCGACCATGACCGGCACTGGCACCAGGCTGAGATGGAGATCGACAGGGAAGCCGCCCTGCCGCTGACGGCCGACGATGCGCTTCCGGAAACCGGCGAGATCGCCAGCACGGACGTGCTGCAGGTCGAAGCGCTGGCGGCCCGTACCGGCATATCGGGCGACGAGGCGCAGGCGCTGATCGACAGGCTCGGCACCGATCGCGCCGCGATCGAGCAGGCCGCGCGCGGCCTCAAGGCGAAGCGCGGGCGCTGAACGCAAGGCCTTTCGAAACAATGCGTTGGCGCGGTTCGATGAGAAGATGATTCATCGAGCCGGCGGCGCGAAACCATGACCCGGGCGAAGCCGTAGGGCGCTATCCTTCGTCATCTGCCCCGTCATCAACGGCAATGTCGGAACCCTTGGCTGTCTCGCAGGTTCCTTCTGCCCACCCCAACAGGAGATGCAGGCCATGGACCACACCCACCACATCAGGCTGACCAATGCCGAACTGACCCCGGATGCGCTCGAAGGCGCCACCATCTACGGCCCCGGCGACGAGAAGATCGGCTCGGTCGACCATCTGCATGCCGGCCAGGTCGTCATCGATGTCGGCGGCTTCCTCGGCATCGGCGCCAAGCCCGTGGCCGTGCTGGCCAACGAACTCGATTTCATGCGCGACGAGGACGGCGACATCCACGCCGTGACCAGTTGGACCAAGGACCAGCTGAAACAAATGCCC
Source organism: Mesorhizobium sp. M8A.F.Ca.ET.181.01.1.1 (assembly GCF_004792025.1). Classification (NCBI taxonomy): domain Bacteria; kingdom Pseudomonadati; phylum Pseudomonadota; class Alphaproteobacteria; order Hyphomicrobiales; family Phyllobacteriaceae; genus Mesorhizobium; species Mesorhizobium sp. M8A.F.Ca.ET.181.01.1.1. The sequence goes on from NZ_SRTV01000001.1 coordinate 372,541, forward strand.
GAACACCGCGACTGACAATGAGAAGGGCTCGGCATCATCCGGGCCCTTCGTCTTTTCCAAGGGAGAGACCGATGATCAGGAAGCTGAAAGACGGAAAATACCGGCTTTATTCGAGGAAGAAGGACGACAAGACGGGGAAGCGGCGGAATTTGGGGACGTTTGATACGCGCGAGGCGGCGGAGAAGCATGAGAAGGAGGTGCAGTATTTCAAGCGGCATTGAGGGATGCTGAGGCGTGCCTCGGTCTCGTTGCTGCAATTGGCGGTGGACAAGAAGCGCTATGGCCAAAGCGTTGCGACGCCGCCAAGCGGCGTGAAACTCGTGTGGAACAAAACAAGCTTCCGCGCGTTTGGGCTTTCGGCTTGGTCTGGCCATGGGGTCCGCGTGGGGAGGGGTTTTTGGGCGTATCTCGGTTACCAAAGGAACATCTGGATTCTCGGCAAATACTCAGCGCTCTCAAGGCATTTCGAAACGGAGATTTTTCCGTCCGCATCGAAAACGTCTATGACGGGCTGAGTGGCGAAATCGCAGATACGTTCAACCAAATTGTCGAACTCAATGACCAGGTGACGCGTGAATTCGCGCGGCTCAGCCGGGTGGTCGGCAAAGATGGGCGCATAAGCGAGCGCGGCCATGTCAGGAACGCCAAAGGCAGCTGGGAATCCAGTGTTCGGTCGGTCAACGACCTGATCGAGGACATGGTGCAGCCGACCGCCGAGGTTGCCCGGGTCATCGGCGCCGTTGCCAAGGGCGATCTGTCCCAGACCATGATGGTGGAGATCGACGGGAGGCCGCTGCGCGGCGAATTCCTGCGGATCGGCAAAATCGTCAACACAATGGTTGAGCAACTCGCCTCGTTCACTTCGGAGGTGACACGAGTGGCGCGCGAGGTCGGCACCGAGGGCAAACTTGGTGGACAGGCGCGGGTCAAGGGCGTGGCAGGCACCTGGAAGGATCTGACCGACAATGTGAACGCGATGGCGACCAATCTGACGAGCCAGGTGCGCAACATCGCGGAGGTGACTACGGCCGTCGCGTCGGGTGACTTGTCAAAGAAGATCACCGTCGACGTGAAGGGCGAGATCCTGGAGCTGAAGTCGACCATCAATACCATGGTCGACCAGCTCAACTCGTTTGCCGGCGAGGTGACGCGCGTCGCGCGCGAAGTCGGCACCGAGGGGAAACTCGGCGGCCAAGCCCGCGTCGAGGGCGTGGGTGGCACCTGGAAGGACCTGACGGACAGCGTGAACCTGATGGCCGCCAACTTGACCGGCCAGGTCCGCAATATCGCCGATGTGACGACCGCGGTGGCGCTCGGCGACCTGTCGAAGAAGATCACCGTCGACGTGAAGGGCGAGATTTTGGAGCTGAAGTCCACCATCAATACGATGGTCGACCAGCTCAACTCGTTTGCCGGCGAGGTGACGCGCGTTGCGCGCGAGGTCGGCACGGAGGGAAAGCTCGGCGGCCAGGCTCAGGTGCGGGGTGTCGCCGGAACCTGGAAAGATTTGACCGACAACGTCAATTCAATGGCGGCCAACCTGACCGGCCAGGTGCGCAACATCGCCGAAGTGACCACCGCGGTGGCTCTGGGTGATCTGTCGAAGAAGATCACGGTCGACGTGAAGGGCGAGATCCTGGAACTCAAGAACACCATCAACACGATGGTGGATCAGCTGAATTCCTTCGCCTCGGAGGTGACGCGTGTCGCGCGCGAAGTCGGCACCGAGGGAAAGCTGGGCGGCCAGGCAGAAGTCCGAGGGGTCGGAGGCACCTGGAAGGACCTGACCGACAACGTCAATCTGATGGCGGCCAATCTCACCGGGCAAGTGCGCAACATTGCCGATGTGACCACGGCCGTTGCGCGCGGGGATCTTTCCAAGAAGATCACAGTCGACGTGAAGGGCGAAATCCTGGAGCTCAAGAACACCGTCAACACGATGGTGGACCAGCTCAACTCATTCGCCTCCGAAGTGACGCGTGTCGCCCGCGAAGTGGGCTCCGAGGGAAAACTCGGCGGTCAGGCCCATGTCGAGGGGGTCGGCGGCACCTGGAAGGACCTGACCGACAACGTCAATGCCATGGCCGGCAACCTGACCGTGCAGTTGCGCGATGTCTCCAAGGTCGCGACCGCGATCGCCACCGGCGATCTCACCCAGAAAATCACCGTCGATGCATTGGGAGAGATTCTGCAGATCAAGGATGTCATCAACACGATGGTGGACCAGCTGAACTCCTTCGCATCCGAGGTGACGCGCGTCGCCCGCGAAGTGGGGTCGGACGGCAAGCTTGGCGGCCAGGCACAGGTACGCGGTGGCGCCGGCACGTGGAAGGACCTGACGGACAATGTCAACGCCATGGCCGCCAACCTGACGGGCCAGGTCCGCAACATCGCGGAAGTGACGACCGCCGTTGCGCTGGGCGACCTGTCGAAGAAGATCACGGTCGACGTTCGCGGCGAAATTCTCGAACTCAAGGACACCATCAACACGATGGTGGATCAGCTCAACTCGTTCGCCTCGGAAGTGACGCGTGTCGCGCGCGAAGTCGGTACCGAGGGGAAGCTTGGCGGCCAGGCACAGGTGCGCGGTGTCGCAGGCACCTGGAAAGACCTGACCGACAACGTCAATTCGATGGCCGAGAATCTTACCGGCCAGGTCCGCAACATCGCCGATGTGACGACCGCGGTGGCGCGAGGCGATCTGTCGAAGAAGATCACCGTCGACGTCAAGGGCGAGATCCTGGAGCTGAAGTCCACCATCAACACCATGGTCGACCAGCTCAACTCCTTTGCCGGCGAGGTGACGCGTGTGGCGCGCGAGGTCGGCACCGAGGGCAAGCTCGGCGGCCAGGCACAGGTCGAGGGCGTGGCCGGCACATGGAAGGACCTGACCGACAACGTCAACCTCATGGCGACCAACCTGACCAACCAGGTGCGTGGCATCGCTGATGTCGTGACCGCAGTGGCACAAGGAAATCTCAAGCGCAAACTCGCCGTGGATGCCAAGGGCGAGATCGCGTCCCTGGCGGACACCATCAACGGCATGATCGAAACGCTTGCGACCTTCGCCGATCAGGTGACCAACGTCGCACGCGAGGTCGGTATCGAGGGCAAGCTCGGCGGCCAGGCCAGGGTGCCGGGCGCCGCCGGTCTGTGGCGCGACCTGACCGACAACGTCAATCAGCTGGCAGCGAACCTGACCACCCAGGTGCGGGCCATCGCCGAGGTTTCGACCGCGGTCACCAAGGGTGATCTTACCCGTTCCATCAGCGTCCAGGCTTCCGGGGAGGTCGCGGCGCTCAAGGACAACATCAACGAGATGATCCGCAACCTGAAGGATCAGACGCTCAAGAATGCCGAGCAGGATTGGCTGAAAACCAACCTCGCGCGGTTCTCGCGCATGCTGCAGGGCGAGCGCGATCTGGCCACGGTGTCGCGCATGATCATCTCGGAGCTCGCGCCGCTGGTGAACGCGCAGTACGGCCTTTTCTACGTGACCAATCGCGACGAGGAAGAATCCTATCTGGAACTGGCCGCGTCATACGCCGCCGAAGGCAAAGCCGCGATCCGCCAGCGTGTGGACTTCCGGGAAGGTCTGATCGGTCAAAGCGCAGCCGACAAACGGGCGATCATGCTCGACGATGTTCCTTCGAGCTTCCTGCGCATCACCTCGGGCCTTGGCGAAGCACCGCCGGCCAGCGCTATCGTCCTGCCGGCATTGTTCGAGGAAGAGGTCAAGGCGGTTATCGAGCTCGCTTCGTTCAGCCGCTTCAGCGACACGCATCGCCTGTTCCTCGAGCAATTGATGGAGTCGGTCGGTATCGTGCTCAACACGATCGCCGCGACCATGCGCACGGAAGGGCTTCTCAAGCAGTCACAGCTTTTGACGTCCGAACTGCAGTCGCGCCAGACCGAGCTCACCAAGAAACAGGAAGAGCTTCACGCCACCAACGAGGAATTGCAGGAGAAGGCGCAGCTCCTCGAAAATGAGAAAAAACAGGTCGAGAACAAGAATCTCGAGATCGAAATGGCCAGACGGGCACTCGAGGAGAAGGCGGAACAGCTGGCGCTGACGTCCAAGTACAAGTCCGAATTCCTGGCGAATATGAGCCACGAACTGAGGACCCCGCTGAATTCGCTGTTGATCCTGTCCAACCTGCTCGCCACCAACCAGCAGGGCAATTTGAACGACAAGCAGATCGAGTTCGCGCGGACGATCAACTCGGCGGGCACGGATTTGCTCAGCCTCATCAATGACATACTGGATCTTTCGAAAATCGAGTCCGGCACGGTTTCGATCGAGCTCAACGACATGCCGCTCGCCCATCTGCGTCAGCATATGGAGCGAACCTTCCGGCAACTGGCCGCCGACAAGGGGCTGCGGTTTACGATCAACATCGATCAGACTCTGCCCGAAACGATCCGTACGGACGAAAAGCGGCTCCAGCAGATCGTCCTCAATCTCTTGTCCAACGCGTTCAAGTTTACGTCCCAAGGCGACGTGACGCTCAGCATCCATGCCGAGCGGACCGGCCGTGGGAACGGCTCGACAGCGCTACCCAAGGCGCTGGCAATTGCCGTCACCGACACGGGCATCGGCATTCCGGAGGACAAGCAAAAGCTGATCTTCGAGGCGTTTCAACAGGCCGACGGGACCACCAGCCGCAAATATGGCGGCACCGGCCTCGGCCTCTCGATCAGCCGGGAAATCGCCCGCCTCCTCGGCGGCGAGTTGCGTGTCGAAAGCCAGCCTGGAACGGGATCGACCTTCACGCTTGTCATTCCCTTCGATGGTCCCCGCAGCAGCAGTCTTGCACCGCAGATCGAGCTTTCGCCGGCTGCCGGGTCCATTGCGGCTACCAGCACGGCGGGAACGCCAGAACTCGCCGACGATCGTGATTCGATCGACCCGTCGGACAGGGTGGTGCTGATCGTGGAGGACGACCCCACTTTTGGCGGGCTGCTGCTTGGTCTTGCGCGATCGGCGGGGTTGAAAGGCGTGCTTTCCTCGGCGGGCTCGGGAACGCTGGCTCTTACACGCAAGCTCATGCCCGATGCGATCACCCTCGATCTCGGCCTTTCGGACATTGATGGCTGGGTCCTTTTCGACCTTTTACGGCATGATCCGAAGACCAGGAACATACCTATCCACGTTATCTCCGGGGCCGAGGACATCGAGCTTCTCACGCGCCGTGGCGCCGCAAGCGTTTCCAGCAAGCCGGTGTCCGCTGGCGAGCTTACGCGTGTCTTCGACGACATTCAGTCGAGGACGCTCAGGATACAACGCAAGGTGCTGGTCGCCGATCCAGATTCCGAGCGTCGTCTGGCGCTGGTCGAAGCCATTCGCGATGGCGTCACGTCGGTCACCGCCATCGGCCGGGTTGCGGCTAACGCGGACGGGAACGGTATCGCCGGCTATGACGCCGTGGTGTTCGGGTTTGGCCGTTCGGCCAAGGACAACGCCCAGATGCTCGACGAGATCATGTCTCAGTTCGGCGATTCTGTACCGCGCCTGCTGTTCTTCACGCCCCATCCAGATGCCTTTCAGCAGCAGGTCGCCTTGCATCCGCCCCTTAGCGACGTTCCGCGTGCCGACAACTTTGCCCAACTTGGCTTGTTGATGTCCGCGGCTCTTCCAGGCGACAGGGCCGACAAGGAGATCTCTGCGTCCGAGCAACTCGACAACGCCGATCTGGGTGGGGCCAGGGTTCTCATCGTCGACGATGACATTCGCAACATCTATTCGCTGACCAGCGTGCTGGAGACCTACGGTATCGAGGTCCAGCATGCCGAGCGGGGGCGGGACGGCATAGCCATGCTTGAAGAGGCGCCGGACGTCGATGTCGCCCTGATCGATATCATGATGCCCGAGATGGATGGGTACGAGACGATGCGCAGGATTCGCTCACAGCCGAAGATCGCGCACATTCCCCTGATTTCCGTCACAGCCAAAGCGATGAAAGGAGATCGCCAGAAATGTCTGGACGCCGGCGCGTCCGACTACATCGCCAAGCCCGTCGATCTCGACCTGCTCCTGGCCCTGCTGCGGGTTTGGGTCGGCCGCTCGCGCTCGCGAGCGGGGACATCCCGGATAGACGATGGTGAGCGCAATCTGATTGCGCCTCGGCAGATTTAGCCCATGGCCGCGATGGAAGCAGATAACAGCGAACTATTCGAAAAGTCGCTGCCGGTTCGCGTTCTCGCTGTCGACGACGACGAGCGAAATCTCCTTGCCATAGAGGAGGTCCTTGACGGAGTGGGGCAAGTGATTTGCGCCAAGTCGGGCGAAGAAGCACTGCGCTTTCTGCTCAAGGAAGACTTCGCCGTCATTCTGCTGGATGTGCTGATGCCCGGTCTCGACGGTTACGAAACCGCTTCGCTGATCCGGAGGCGCGAGCGTTCGAACAACACACCGATCATCTTCCTGACCGCCATCAACAAGGAAGAAGCGCATATGTTGCGCGGCTATGATGCCGGCGCGGTGGATTACCTGTTCAAGCCATTCGACCCGGTGATGCTGCGGTCCAAGGTCATGGTTTTCGTCGATCTCTATGAAAAGACGAGAGAAATCGAACGGAATGCGGCTCGGGAGCAGCTGCTGCTTGAACGGGCGCTGAAGGCGACGTCCGACAAACTCGATGCCGAGCGGGCGCTGCGGCATTCCGAGGCCCGGCAGGAGACGATCCTCGCTTCGCTGCCGATTTGCTTTCACGCCCGCGCGGCGCAGGCGCCATACGCGGCGAGCTATGTTTCCAAAGGGGTCGAGCGGTTAACGGGATTTTCTCCGGACCGTTTCATCGCGGATTCCGATTTCGGCATCGGCCGGGTCCATCCCGCGGATCGGGACGCGGTGACAAGATCGCTTTCGGCTGCCCACGAGACAGGCTCTTATGCTTGCGAGTTCCGCTGGCGATGCGCCAATGAGGAATACCGGATATTCTTCGACCAGGGTGTGGTCGCCAGGAATGGCGCCGGGCTCGAACTGCTGGGTACCATGCAGGACATTACCGAGCAGCGCCATCTGGAAGGCCAATTGCTGCAATCGCAGCGGCTCGATGCAATCGGCAAGCTGACCGGCGGACTTGCCCACGATTTCAACAACCTGCTTGCGGCGATCCTCTCCGGGCTGAGCCTGCTTGAAAGGCAAGTGAGTCTCGACGGCAAGGCGGCCCAGGTTCTCGACATGACGCGCCGCTCCGCTTCCCAGGGCAAGGATCTCATCCAGCGCATGCTCGCCTTTTCGAGGCGCCAGGAATTGAAGCCGGTTGCCGTGCGCATGTCGAGCCTGGGAGACACGATGACCGGCCTGGTGGCGCCGATCCTGGGCGGTTTGGTGCGCTTCGACTGGCATGTCGGTGACGACATATGGCCGGTGCATGCGGATCCGGCACAGCTCGAGCTTGCCTTGATGAACCTGGTCTTCAATGCCCGCGACGCGATGCCTTCGGGAGGGACAATCTCCGTCAGGGCCGACAATCGCAGCATCGGCCACACCGGCCAGGGGCTTGGCGCGGGCGACTATGTCAGGCTTGCGGTCGAGGACACCGGGACAGGTATCGCCGCGGATCTGATCAGCAAAGTGATCGAGCCGTTCTTCACGACAAAACCGATCGGCAAGGGCACGGGCCTTGGCCTCAGCACCGTCTATGGTTTCGCCAAGCAGTCTGGTGGCACGCTCAGGATAGACAGCGAAGTTGGCCACGGCACCACCATGGAGCTTTGGTTGCCCCGCTCACGCGGGACGCAAGACGTCGCTGCCAGGGATGAGCCTGTTTTCGAATCCGGTACCGTCACGAATTCCGGCGCGGGTCTCCCGGCGACGGCCGAGGAAGAGTTGCCGACTGTTCTGCTCGTCGACGACAGTCAGTCCCTGCGTGAGTTGACGGCGATGTCGCTGCGGCAATCAGGTTTCGACGTGACGGCGTTTTCCGGCGGCGCCCAGGCACTGGCCGCCATCGAAAGGGAACCGGAGCGCTTCGACGTCATCGTTACCGACTTCGCCATGCCGCTCATTTCGGGCATCGACGTCATCCGCTTCGCCCGCAGCCTGCGCGCGGATTGGCCAGCGCTTATCGTCACGGGCTACGCCGATGCCGAGAAGATCTCGGATCGCCCTCACGACGTGGCGTTGATAAGCAAACCTTTTGAGGATGCCCATTTGGTTGCAGCCATTCGATCGGCTTCGCGTCGCCGCTGACCCCTGCTATTGGGGCGCCGCGCCGCGCTGGACTGCTCCCGCACCAGGAAGCTGAAAGACGGAAAATACCGGCTTTATTCAAGGAAGAAGGACGAGAAGACGGGCAAGCGACGGAATTTGGGGACGTTCGATTCGCGGGAAGCGGCCGAGAAGCATGAAAGGGAGGTGCAGTATTTTAAGCGGCATTGAGGGGCAGTGTGATGTGCAGTATTTGGATGCAGCCAGCCAGCGCTTGATGGCAAGCAGCTATCGACGCCGACAGCAGGGGTATGATCCTTTGTGCTCAGTTCTTGACATAAAACAGAAAATTTCCACCGGTCGGGCCACCTCGGCATAATCAGCTGCATCGCGGTTCTATGAAGGCACGTCAAGGTTCGGGCTATGGGTCAACAACCAAGGTCTGATGACAGCGATTGAGCAAAATCGGCAGCGCTACGGGTGAATTGTCTTGATAGTTCTGATACCGAAACCTAGAGAATTGCGCGGCGAGAAACTTGTGGGGAGTTAGGTTGCAAGGAAAGGGCTCTTGTGGGGACGGTCCCGAGCGCAAAATCATCGAAGAGTTGCAATTTTCCGACGCCAGTGGCTTTTTGTCGGGACTATTGGACTTGCAAGACGCCATTCCAACACAGCAGACACCGCTGATCTACCGAGGCTCTGCATTGGCTGATTGGGGCCTAGTGCCCTCTTCCTTTAGACCCGAAGGCATGCAGCGGCTTGAGAGGTTACTCGCCCTGGATGTCTCGACCAACTTTGGGTCTGCTTCATCGCTGCACAAGCAAATCACTGCCGAGTTCACGGCGGTAAGGCTATTCTATAAGTTTGCCAACCAGCAGGGGATAGCCCTTCCTTCAGTTTCAGATCATCTTCATCACGTCCTCATGCAGTCTGCTTTTCGCATGAACCCTAAAAGTTTCTTGACGTTTATCGGGGCGCAATATTGGCAATGGCCGCCGCCTGACCTTCGTCCGATGATAGGGCTTGCACAGCACTACGGAGTGCCGACACGCCTTCTGGATTGGACGAGAGACATGCTCGTAGCCTCGTATTTCGCCGCAAAGTCTGCGCTTCAGTTTTCGCCAGAAGGCAATCTTGCAGTCTGGTTCACATCGCCGGACATTCTGGAGGCGCATAACCTGCCTTTGGTTATGGAAATGCCTGACTACTCGTATCAAATTGATGTGGTGGAAGTTCCCTATGCGGGCAATCCAAACCTAGCAGCACAGAAGGGCCTTTTCACGAGCGCGACGCCAACACGCGCACGTATCAAAGAACTAGGAGCGGCCATCGAACAGATCGAACTTGTGCATGCTGTGAGTACCCTTTTCGGCCAATCAAAGGGCAGCGCGGTCGATGGTCTGGTGAATCGACGCGCTAAACCAGATGGGTTATTGCCACCGATATTCTTCAAGGCGACCTTGCCAAGATCAGAAGCCAAGCCTCTGCTAAGGCTCCTTCGCAGTCGAAGCTATGACGGAGCTAGATTGTTCCCAGGGCTCCAGGGATGCGAAATCTCGATGGCCGAAATGGAAGCAATTTACTGATCGACGAATCACGCCGATCGCCGAGCCACCATGAACATATATCCGCTATCTTAAGACTCGAGAGAGATATGCCCGTACAACTTTCATTGACCTTAGTAGATGAAGTCATCCAAGCGCGTAAGACGTTGCACGGTGGAACTAAGGGTGCGCCGATCAAGCTTGAAGACGGAGTGCGGGAGGGCAAGGCCTTGAATTCAGCCTGCATCGTGATGCTTTCATCTGCCCTTCAGGCTTTTGTTGAGGACGTTTTTCAGGCTTGTTCTGAGAAAGCGTTCGGCAGAAAGATGACTGAGGCAGAATTGAAAGCTTATCGGGCGACTTGGAGTAGGTGGGGAAATCCGAGCGACACTAACATCATTCAGCTATTCCTTCGGCTTGGTGTTACCGACGTATTCGATGGCTTGTCTTGGCAAGGGCAGACGTCGACCATGCTCAAGAAGAATCTCAACAGGTTAAATCAGGTGAGGAATCGGATCGCTCACGGCCAAATCATTGCTGTCGATGGGGAACCTTTTTCATTGGCCCTTAGCGCCATTTCGCGGTGGCGGAACGTCGCGTCGCAGTTTGGTCAGCGGTTTGAAGCGCATGCCCTTGCCAAAATCCGCTAAAAAGGCGGGGCCTCCAATGGCCTTCTAACCACTCCCGTTAACCATTCGTTAACCATTAGCCCCCTAGCGTTTACCTCTCAGTAAGGATTCGCCAGCCGTGACCTTTGCCGCCCCCCTGGAGACCAAATCCATTCGCTTCCGCGCCCGTTCGTTCGTGGCCTTCACGCTCACCCCGGAGGCGCCGATCGGGGCCTGGCTGGAGGGGCTGGATCATTGGATCGGCAATTCGCCGGGCTATTTTGCCGGGCGGCCGGTGGTGCTCGATCTCAATGTGCTGAAGCCCGAGGTCGCCGACATCGCGTTGCTGGTCGCTTCGCTCGGCGCGCGCGGCATCCGGGTCTATGCGATCGAGCTCGAAGGGGCTTCGCTCGGGCTCGACCTGCCGCCGCTGCTCTCCGGCGCCAAGGAGGCGACTTCGGACGGCCTGCTTTCCGGCCGCAAGGGCAAGGCGGAGACGGTGGAAGAAACCGGCAGACTGGAGACGGTGTTTTCGGACCGTGGCAAGGACGCCGGCAAGCCGGACGAGGGCAAGACCGCTGAAATCAAGGCCGAGACTGGCAAGGGCAGGGCGGCGAAGGATGGACAGGACGCCGGCGCGACTGACGCGGTGCAGGCCGGCACGCTGATGGTCAAGTCGCCGATCCGCTCGGGGCAGTCGATCTTCCATCCGCATGGCGATGTCATCGTGCTGGGCTCGGTGGCGTCCGGCTCGGAGATCATCGCGGCGGGCTCGATCCATGTCTATGGCACGCTGCGCGGCCGCGCCATCGCCGGCTCGCAAGGCAATCGGTCGGCGCGCATCTTCTGCCGCAGGAACGAGGCGGAGCTGATCTCGGTCGATGGCTGGTACACGACGGCCGAAGAGATGGAAGGCGTCTCGCGCGGCAAGGCGGTGCAGGCCTTCCTCGAAGGCGACATGCTCGCCGTCGTGCCGCTGAACTAGGGCCGAGGGATGCTGACGCCCGGCTTCACGCTTCCGGCCCTGACGGGCGCCGAGGCACCGCGCGCAAGCTTCGGACCGGTTTCGGATGGCATGATGGCAAGCTCTGACAACGGCCGTGCGGCGCACGGCGCAACAAACGACAACAGGCAACGGAGGCTTTTTCCATGGGCAAGGTAGTGGTCGTCACATCTGGCAAGGGGGGCGTCGGCAAGACCACCTCGACGGCCGCGCTGGGTGCCGCGGTCGCCAAGACCGGCAAGAAGGTGGCGCTGGTCGATTTCGACGTCGGCCTGCGCAATCTCGACCTGATCATGGGCGCCGAGCGGCGCGTCGTGTTCGACCTCGTCAACGTCATCCAGGGCACGGCCAAGCTGTCGCAGGCGCTGATCCGCGACAAGCGTGTCGACACGCTGTTCCTGCTGCCGGCCTCGCAGACGCGCGACAAGGACGCGCTGACGGAAGACGGCGTCGGCGAGGTGATCGACAAGCTGCGCTCGGTCTTCGACTATGTCTTCTGCGACAGCCCGGCCGGCATCGAGCGCGGCGCGCAGCTCGCCATGCGCTTTGCCGACGAGGCGGTCATCGTCACCAATCCGGAAGTGTCGTCGGTGCGCGATTCCGACCGCATCATCGGCCTGCTTGACGCCCGCACCATGCGCGCCGAACAGGGCGAGCAGATCGCCAAGCACGTGCTGGTCACCCGCTATGACGCGGCGCGCGCCGCGCGCGGCGAAATGCTGTCGATCGACGACGTGCTGGAAATCCTCTCGGTGCCGCTGCTCGGCATCATCCCGGAAAGCCAGGACGTGCTGAGGGCTTCCAACCTCGGTTCGCCGGTGACGCTGTCGGAACCGCTCAACAACGCCGCCAAGGCCTATCTCGAAGCGGCAAGGCGGCTGGAAGGCGAAGATTTGCCGGTGGTGGTGCCCTTCGAACGCAAGGGTTTCCTCGACCGTCTGCTCGGAAGGAGGGCCGCATGAGCATCCTCGACCTCTTCAAGCGGCGCACCAGCGCGCCGGTGGCGCGCGAGCGGCTGCAGGTGCTGCTCGCCTATGAGCGCCGCAGCCGTGGCCAGCCCGATCTCGTCTCCATCCTGCGCGAGGAGATCATGGCTGTGATCGCCAAGCATGTGCAGATCGACCAGGACTACCTCCAGGTCTCGATGGACCGCGGCGAGACCATGTCGACGCTGGAAATCGACATCCAGATCCCCAACAAGAGCGCCGTGCCGCTGGCCATGGCGGGGTGAGTTAGCACGACTGGTTCCTCGCCCCCACGTGAGTGGGGAGAGGTGGCCGCGAAGCGGTCGGAGATGGGGAGCGCGGCGCTGGCGGGTTCCCTCTGATCATTTCAATGCCACTGCGTCTCGGGCTCCGCCCGAGCCGCCTTGCCGGGGCGAGCCACGGGGCTCGCCCGTCCTTCGGCCCCCTCATTTCATGGCTGCGAGGAATTCCGGTCCGGCGGCGTCGGCGCCGCTCCAACCGACCAGCCCTCCACCGAAGTGGGCAGGGTTGCTCGGCATCCAGATCGCCAATGTGCTTAGTTCACGTTCGCTAACAGGGGCTTCCCCTGCGGAACAAGCGGGAGTAAGGATATATATTAGCAATTTGTTAAATATGCGATTGAGTATGCGTAGGGGAGTTCGCCATGAACTTCAAGAACCTGATCAAGCGTGCTGAAGACGTAGATAACGCACTCCAGGAGTTGCAGGACGATCTGGCGGACGCCCTGGATGCCAGCCTCGACAGCGACTACCAGACGCCAACGGGCGATGATGTCCCCGATGCCGCGTCAGCCGCCGATGCCTCGCCACCCCAGGCCGACGCGGCGCCTGCGGATGCCGCGGACGTTCCGGATGGGACGGGCAGCGCCGACACCGCCGAAACCACGCCGCGACTGACGCCCCATGCCCAGACCCGGCTGGCGGCGTTGAATGCCTTCGAAGGGATGTTCCACGACGCCAGGGACTATCTGGATGAGATCAACGGCAAATTGTCGGAAATCTCGACCTCGCACCATCTGACGCGCGAATTCCTCAACATCCTGCACACCGACATTCTTCGTGCCAATGAGCTGGAGCTCGCGAATGCCGGCCTGATCGCGGAGCAGAGAGCGCTGTCGGAAAAGCTGCACGACACGGCGGCGAAGCTGCGCGAGCGTGACGGCGCGTGCGAATTGCTGCAGCAGCGCGAGACCAGCCTGGTCCAGGACCGGGAGACGCTTCGCGCAACGCTTGCAGCTGTAAGGCTCGAACTTGCCGAGGCGGCCAATGCCAGCGCCAAGCGCGACGCGGAATTCGGCGACATCGCCAACCGGCTGACGGCCAGGACGGTCGAGGCCAACAGGCGCTTGCGCGAGAGCAAGATGCTGCGGGAAAAACACGTCACCCTGTCGGCCGAGCTCGACAAGGTGTTGAAGCGGGAGACCCAGGCGCGTCACAGGCTGGACGAGCTTTCGACGATCCACGCCAGCGAAGCGGCGCGGCTCGCCGAACTGCTGGCCGCGCTCGCAAGGAGCGAGAAAGAGGAGATGCGGCTGCAGAAGTCGCTCGAGGCCACACAGGCGAAGCTGGCGGAAAAGACCGAATCGGCCAGCATGATGGAAGGCGACTGGGAAGCCGAACGGGCTCGCGGCCAGACGGAAATGCGCGGATTGCGTTCCGAGATACAAGACCTGGAAACGCGGCTGGAGCGGGCCTCGAACGAGAACAGCGCGGCTGCCGCCGAGATCGCCAGGCTCAAGACCGAGCTGGACGACGCAGTGGCCGAAAAGATGATCGCCGAGGAAAGATTGTCCGCGCTCGCCAATGAGAACGAAACCGACAAGCTGAACCTCTCGAAAGCCAACGCCAATCTTTCGCAGCTTGCGCTGCAGCAGGCATCGGAGGACATACAACGAGACGTCCAGCGGCAGGAATGCGAGGATCTGCGGGCCGAAATCGCGTCGCTCAATGCCCGGATCAAGGAATTGCTGCCCTACGAGCGGCTCCACAAGGCCACCAACGCCCGATCGCGTGAGGGCGAGGTGGTCGAGATCGCCACCGTGGTGGCCAAGAAAGCCCGTGCCACGGGCAGGCGGCCCATCCGCAGGACTCTGCGCGCCACGTCGTAGCGCGCCTCGCAGGCGCGGCCGCGGCCCCATTGCTTGGCTGCATCCAGGCTTTGGGCCGCTTTCCACCTTGCGGCATCGCGCAATTACACCGCCGCGAACACCACCGTCTGCGCCAGCCCGCCGCCTTGGCGGTTCTCCAGCGTCACGGTGCCGCCGTAGCGCTCGATGATTTCCTTGGCGATGGCGAGGCCGAGGCCGGCGCCGGGAATGAATTGCTGGCGGCCGGGGTCGACGCGGAAGAAGGGCTCGAAGGCCTTGTTGATGAGGTCGGGCGGAATGCCCGGGCCGACATCCGATATGGAGAGCACGGCGCGCCTGTCGGCGAGGTCGAGCGCGACCGTGCAGGCCTTGCCGTGGGTGGCGGCGTTGACGATCAGGTTGCGCAGCGCGCGGCGCAGGCCGAGCGCGCCGGCGCGCACCGAAACCTTGTCGAGATGGCCGATGGAGACGGAATGGCCGAGCGTGGCCATCTCGGCCGATATGTCGCGCACCATCTTTTCCAGATCCAGCGGCTCGACGGCATCCTGGTTGACCTCCTCGCGCACCAGGCGGATGGCGCTGTCGGCGATGCGGTCGAGCTCGTCGAGGTCGTGCAGCCACTTGTCGCGCTCTTCGTCGAGGAATTCGGCGCGCAGCCGCATGCGCGTCATCGGCGTGCGCAGGTCATGGCCGGCGGCGGCCACCAGCCGCATGCGGCTTTCCATGGCGGTCTTGAGTCGCGACGAGAGCTGGTTCAGCGCGTGCGCCGTCGCCTTGACCTCGGCCGAGCCCACCTCCGGCACCGGCGCCAGCACGCCGTCGCTACCGATCTTGGAGACAGTGGCCTCCAGCATTTCGAGCGGCCGGATCAGCACCGCGGTGAAATAGACGGAGACGGCGGTAGCGCCGGCGACGATCAGCGAAATCCAGCCGGCTAGCACCAGCCATTCGCGTTTGGGCGGATCGATATGGGCAATTTCCAGGACCGCCCAACGGCTGTCTGGCAGGCGCATGGAGGCTCGCTGGCCGGGTTCATCCGGTTTGTCGCTGATGACGGCCAGGGCGTCGAAGCCGCGACGGTGCAGCAGATCATTGAGCATTGCCGTCTCCTGCCGGTCCACCTTGCCATTGGCCGGCCGGTCGCTGAATTGCACCCGCAGCACGTCGGGTATGGGTCCCGGCAGCAGCCGCACCACGAGCTCCATCTGCTGGGCAACCCAGGGCACGACGAGTTCCGGCGGCGGCCCGCCGCCGCGCACGCTGATGACGGCGGCGGTCGCCAGGCCGACGACGCCGACGATCGAGGCAACCAGCAACAGGATGAGGCGGCGGCGCAGCGAGTTCACGCCTGCGCCTCCACCGTCTCGACGCGCGCGGTGAGCTGGTAGCCGCCATTGCGCACGGTCTTGAACAGCGGGCCGTCGCCGGTGTCGGCGAACTTGCGGCGCAGCCGGCTCATCAGCACGTCGACCGAGCGTTCGAGCGGGTCGCGCTCGCGGCCTTGCGTGAGATCAAGCAGCTGGTCGCGCGACAAGAGCCGGCCAGGGCGGTCGAGGAACACCTGCAACAGGTCGAATTCGGCGCCGGTGAGGTCGACGGCCGCACCTTGCGCATCCGTCACCTTGCGCGTGTCCGGCTCCAGCCTGTAGCTGGCGAAGCGGTAGGCGCGGGGCGGCGGCGCGGGTGCCGCTTCCTCCGGCGTCGAGCGTCTCAGCACGGCGCGGATGCGGGCGGTGAGCTCGCGCGGGTTGAACGGCTTGCCGAGATAGTCGTCGGCACCGAGCTCCAGCCCGATGATGCGGTCGACATCCTCCTTCAGCGCCGTCAGCAGGATAACGGGGATATGCGGCTTGCGGTCGCGCAAGGCGCGGCAGATGTCGAGCCCGGAACCATCCGGCAGCATGACGTCGAGCACGATCAGGTCGAACTGGCCCGAGGCCAGCTTCTGCTCGCATTCGCGCCGGTCGGCCGCCACCGAGACGCGAAACCCCTGACCGTCGAGATAGCGCCCGAGCAGCGTGCGGATTTCGCGGTCGTCGTCGACGACGAGGATGTGGGGTTGTGACTGCATTGCCGTGCCCTTTGCTTGGCGCCGATTATAGGGAGAGCGGCGCGCAAGCGGCATGGAAAATTGCAACGCAATGTTTCTGGCCCGGGGCGGGAAACATTGGGAAACAAATTGCCCTTTTGCGGAAACCTTCGGCAACACGCCGACGCGAAGCAGACAAACACGCTTCCTATCCTCCCGGCGTCCAAAGCATGGATGAAAGGAACACCGTCATGCGAAGCAGACTTCTTGCGCTCGGCCTGTTTTCCGCCGCCGCCATCCACCCCGCGCTGGCGGCGCAGCCCGGTCCGGGCGCGGCGCCCGGCGAGCCGCCGGTCATGGCAATGCAGGATGGACCAGATCACGGCCCAATTCGGCATCCGCCGCAAGGATGGGGTCCACAGGGTTTTGGCCCACACGGTTTCGGCCCGGAAGGTTTTGGCCCCCGCCGCATGGGGCCGCCGCCGGAATTCATGCTGGCCGCCCGGCTGGCCGCGCTCGAAACCCGCGTCGGCATCCGCAGCGAACAGCTCGACGCCTGGCGCGACTACACCAGCGCGCTGCAGGCGGTGCTGTCGCCGCCGCGGCCTGATCGCGGTCCGGGCGGTACCGGCGGGCCAGATGGCGGGCCGCAGGCGAAAGGCCCCGATGCGGGGTCTGTCGGCAAGCCCGATCCCTTCGCCTTCCAGGAAAGGCTGGCCGACGACGTCACGGCGCGCGCGGCCTCGGCCGCGAAGCTGAAGGGCGCAATAGCCGAGCTGCGCGCCAAGCTCACGCCGGAACAGCTCGAGATCCTCGCTTCGGCGGAACGCCCGCACGGACCACCCCCCGGTCCCTGGGGCGGCCCGCCGGATGATGCAGCCAGTCCGGCAGGCCCGCCCAATGATGGCCTGGTGATGCCGCCACCCCAGCCCGGGAATGGCTGATAACCTGACCGGCTGCGCCGGCCGGCCCCGGTACCCAACCCGTTCCCGGGCCGGCCGGTTTCCTTCCCGGGCCGGCGGATCGCGCCGTCCCGGGTTCTCCCCATGAGACTGAAGGCACGACAATGTGGGACGCCCTGATGCTGCTGCGGCTGATCGCATCGGCCAGCCCGAAATTTTCGCTCGGCCATCCCGGGCGCGCCAGCCATGCGGCGCTGCCCGGGCGCGCCAGCCATGCGGCGCTGCCCGGGCGCGCCGGCCATGTGGCGCTGCCCAGGCGCGCCGGCCTTGCGGCGCTGCCCGGGCGCGCCGGCCATGCGGCGCTGCCGGCCGACACGCTGAAGGGCGCCATCCGGCTGGCCTTCGCCGCCTCGCGCCTGTCGCTGCCAGTCTCGCAGCATGCCAATGGCCACGGCAATCATGATCGCAAGATCGCGTCAGACCTGGCAAGGCGCTTGGCATGTCGGCGCTGATCGGCATAATGACGCGGGGGCATCGCGGCCAGCCACTCGATCCTCGAGTGCGCGCCAGTCGCGAAGCAGGAGCGCGACATGAGCCGCTTCGAAGCACCCCTCGACGCCGCCCTTGGATGCGCGCGGCCCCTCGTTACGACATCGACCGTCCTCGCCTCCGACCGCCGGCATTCGGCCTCGCCCCCATTGGGCGATCCGATGCCCAGGCGGTAACCGCTCCTCCAGCGAAAGATCATTCAACCCATGTCTATCCAGTCCAGCCAGTCCTTTTCGCCGGTTCGCCGGTTCGCGCCCTGGACGGCGCTTGCCACGGCCCTTCTCCTGGCGGCCTGCTCACAGGAGGGCGGCAAGGCTCCCGCGGGCATGGGCGGTGTCGGCAAGCCCGAAGTCGGCGTCGTCACGCTGCATCCGCAATCGGTGGCGATAACGGCCGAACTGCCGGGGCGCACGGCGGCGTCGCTGATCGCCGAGGTGCGACCGCAGGTCGACGGCATCATCCAGCGGCGCCTGTTCAAGGAAGGCAGCGAGGTGGCGGCTGGACAGCCGCTCTACCTCATCGACCCGGCGAGCTACAAGGCGGCCTATGACAGCGCGATCGCCGCGCAGCAGAAGGCGGCGGCGGCGGTGCCCACCGCGCAAGCCAAGTTCGACAGATATGCCGGCCTCTTGAAGCAGAACGTTGTTTCCAAACAGGATTATGACGATGCCGCCGCCACGCTTGCACAGGCGCAGGCGGATGTGGCTTCCGCCAAGGCCAGCGCGGAAACCGCGCGCATCAGCCTCGACCGCACCTCGATCACCGCGCCGATCGCCGGCCGCATCGACAAGTCGACGCTGACGCCGGGCGCGCTGGTCACCGCCAACCAGGAGACGGTGCTGACCACGATCCGTTCGCTCGACCCGATCAATGTCGACGTCACGCAGTCGAGCACCAATCTGCTCAACCTGCGCCAGGCGATCTCGGAGGGACGGCTGAAGTTCAGCGGCCCCAATGTCAGCGTCAAGCTGAAGCTCGAGAACGGCACCATCTACGCGCAGACCGGCAAGCTGGAATTCTCCGGCGCAAATGTCGACCAGACCACCGGCACATTCGCCTTGAGAGCGGAGTTTCCCAATCCCGACCGCCTGCTTCTGCCCGGCATGTATGTGCGGGCGCTGGTCGAGGAGGGGGTCGCCCAGAACAGCTTCCTGGTGCCGCAGCGCGGCGTCACCCGCAACACAAAGGGCGAGGCGACGGCCATGGTCATCAATGCGCAGGGCAAGGTCGAGACGCGGGTGCTCGCCGTGCGCAACACCGTCGGCAACAACTGGCTGGTCGATAGCGGTGTCGGCGATGGCGACCGCGTCATCGTCGAAGGACTGCAGCTCGTGCGCCCCGGCGGCGACGCGACCGGCGTCGAAGTGACGATCGACGAGGCGACCGGCGAGATCAAGGACCGTGGTCAGACATCGGCCTTGCCGGCCCCATCCAAGATGGCCAGCACCGGCCAGCAACCCGCCGCCTCGACCGGGAACTGAGACGATGTCAGCATTTTTCATCAACCGGCCGATCTTCGCCTGGGTGATCGCCATCGTGATCATGCTGGGCGGCCTGCTCGCGCTCACCACGCTGCCGATCTCGCAATATCCGCAGATCGCGCCGACCACGGTCAACATCAGCGCCACCTATCCCGGCGCCGACGCGCAGACGGTCGAGAATTCGGTGACCAAGGTCATCGAGCAAGGCATGACCGGCATCGACAATCTCGACTACATGACGGCGACGTCGACCTCGACCGGTTCGGCCTCGATCACGCTGACCTTCACCAGCACGGCCGATCCCGACACCGCCCAGGTGCAGACGCAGAACAAGCTGCAACTGGTGCAGTCGCAACTGCCGCAGGTGGTGCAGAGCAACGGCATCACGGTTTCAAAGTCCTCGACCGGCTTCCTGATGGTCATCGGCTTCGTCTCCAGCGACGGCAAGATGAACTCCACCGATCTCGCCGACTATGTCGATGCCACCGTCAACGACACGCTGAAGCGCGTCGAGGGTGTCGGTTCGACGCAGCTCTTCGGGTCGGGCTATGCCATGCGCATCTGGCTCGACCCGGACAAGCTCGCCAAATACGCGCTGATGCCGAATGACGTGGCGAGCGCCATCGAGGCGCAGAACACGCAGGTTTCGGCCGGCCAGCTCGGCGGCCTGCCGGCGCGCAAGGGCCAGCAGCTCAACGCCACGGTGACCGCCAAGAGCCGGCTGCAGACCGCCGAACAGTTCCGCAACATCATCCTCAAGAGCCAGACCGACGGTTCGCTGGTCCGCCTCAACGACGTCGCCACCGTCGAACTCGGCGCCGAGAGCTATACGACGCAAGCCAACTACAACGGCAAGCCGGCGGCCGGCGTCGCCGTCAACCTGGCGACCGGCGCCAACGCCATCAGCACCGCCGAAGCGGTGCGCTCGACGATCAACCGGCTGAGCTCGACCTTCCCGCAAGGGGTCGAAGTCGTCTACCCCTACGACACCTCGCCCTTCGTGCGGCTGTCGATCGAGGAGGTGGTCAAGACGCTGGCCGAGGCGATCGTGCTGGTGTTCCTGGTGATGTTCATCTTCCTGCAGAATTTGCGGGCGACGATCATCCCGACCATCGCCGTGCCGGTGGTGCTGCTCGGCACGTTCGGCGTGCTGTCGCTGTTCGGCTATTCGGTCAACACGCTGACCATGTTCGCCATGGTGCTCGCCATCGGCCTGCTCGTCGACGACGCCATCGTCGTGGTCGAGAATGTCGAGCGCGTCATGGCGGAGGAGGGGCTGCCGCCGAAAGAGGCGACGCGAAAATCGATGAACGAGATCACCGGCGCGCTGATCGGCATCGCCACCGTGCTGTCGGCGGTGTTCGTGCCGATGGCCTTCTTCGGCGGCTCGACCGGCATCATCTACCGGCAGTTCTCGGTGACCATCGTCTCGGCCATGGTGCTGTCCGTGCTGGTGGCGCTGGTGCTGACGCCGGCGCTGTGCGCCACCATCCTGCGGCGGCCGAAGGACCATGCCACGCAGACGGGTCCGTTCGGCTGGTTCAACCGGATGTTCGATCGCGGCACGACGGCCTATCGCGACGGTTCGCATGGCATCATCAACCGGGGAAAACGCTTCCTCGTCGTGTTCCTGGCCATTGTCGTCGCCATGGGCTGGATGTTTGCCCGGCTGCCGAGCTCGTTCCTGCCGGAAGAGGACCAGGGCATCCTGATCACCAGCGTGCAATTGCCGGTCGGTGCCACGCAGGACCGCACCGAGCGCGTGCTGAAGCAGGTCACCGACCACTATCTCAACGACGAAAAGGACGCTGTCGACGGGGTCTTCACCGCGTCGGGCTTCGGCTTCGGCGGCGCCGGGCAGAATGTCGGCATCGGCTTCGTGCGGCTGAAGGATTTCAGCCAGCGCAAGTCGCCCGCAATGGCCGCGCAAGCCATCGCTGGCCGCGCCATGGGCGCGTTCTCCAAGATCAGGGATGCGCAGGTCTTCGCTCTGGCGCCCCCCGCAATCCAGGGTTTCGGCAACACCAACGGCTTCGACTTCTACCTGCAGGACGTCAATGGCGCCGGCCATGACGCGCTGATCCAGACGCGCAACCAGCTTCTGGGTCTTGCCGCGCAAAGCAAGCTGCTCGCCAACACGCGCCCCAACGGACAGGAGGACCAGCCGCAGTTCTCGGTCGACATCGACCAGGAAAAGGCCAGCGCGCTGGGCGTCAGCCTCGCCGACATCAACAACACGCTGTCCAGCGCCTGGGGCAGCGACTACGTCAACGACTTCATCGATCGCGGACGGGTGAAGCCGGTCTACATGCAGTCGGACGCGAATTTCCGCATGCAGCCGGAGGACCTCGACAAATGGCAGGTCCGCAATGCCAGCGGCGCCATGGTGCCGTTCTCGGCCTTTGCCTCCAGCCACTGGACATTCGGTTCGCCAAGGCTCGAGCGCTACAATGGCTCGGCGGCGGTCGAAATCCAGGGCGCGGCGGCGGCCGGTGTCAGCTCGGGCGCGGCGATGGACGAGATCGACAAACTCGTCGCGCAATTGCCGGCCGGCTATTCGCATGAATGGACCGGGCTTTCACATCAGGAGCGGCTTTCGGGCAACCAGGCGATGTCGCTCTACGCGATTTCGGCGCTGGTCGTGTTCCTGTGCCTGGCCGCGCTCTATGAGAGCTGGTCGATCCCGTTCGCGGTCATGCTGTCGGTGCCGATCGGCATCTTCGGCGCGCTGCTCGCGGCAAGCCTGTTCGGCCAGACCAACGACGTCTATTTCAAGGTCGGGCTTTTGACCACGATCGGGCTGGCCGCCAAGAACGCCATCCTGATCGTCGAGTTCGCCATCGAGCGGCAGGCGGCCGGCATGGGGCTGGTGGAGGCGACGCTGGAGGCGGCGCGACAACGATTGCGGCCGATCCTGATGACGTCGCTGGCCTTCATCCTCGGCGTCACGCCGCTGGCGATCGCCAGCGGCGCCGGCTCGGGGGCGCAGAACTCCGTCGGCATCGGCGTGATGGGCGGCATGATCGCGGCGACGGTGATCGGCGTGTTCCTGGTGCCGCTGCTGTTCGTCACGGTGCGGCGCATCTTCAAGGGCAGGGTGGCTAAACCAGATCCCGGGCAGGATACGGGCGAAACGCCGGTGACGGCCAACCAGCAATAAGGGGTTCTCACATGACAGGTCTTGAACGTGGCTCGGTGGCCGCGAGGCGGCTCCTTGCGCCTATTCTCGGCGCGGCCTTGCTCGCGGGATGCGTCGTCGGTCCGGACTATCGGACGCCCATCCTGCCGATGCCGGCAAACTGGAGCGGCCAGAAGCCGACCAAGTCCGCCCAGCCGGCGCGGCTTTCACAATGGTGGCAGCGCCTGCGCGACCCGCAGCTCAACATGCTTGTCGCGGAAGCGGTCGCCGGCAATCTCGATGTCGCGACCGCGAAGGCCAAGATCCGCGAGGCGCGCGCCAGCTACCGCCAGAGCGCCGGCACATTGCTGCCGTCGGTGGATGGATCCGGCTCGATCACGCGCAACAAGTCGGCCGAGACGACATCGGGCGCCAATTCCATCTACGCGGAATACCAGGCCGGCTTCGACGCCAGCTGGGAACTCGACCTGTTCGGCGCCAACCGCAGGGGTGTCGAGGCCGCGCGCTTTGGGGTGGATGCGCCCGAGCAGGAATTGCGCTCGACCCTTCTGACCCTGGTCGGCGATGTCGCGTCCTATTACACCCAGGCGCGCGGCTACCAGGCGCGCATCGCGCTCGCCCGGCGTTCGGCCGTGTCGCAGCGGCAGACCGCCGAACTCACCCGCACCATGGCGCAGGCGGGGTCGGCGACGGCGGCCGATGTCGCCAAGGCGATGGGCCAAGCGGCCAGCACCGAGGCCGCTGTGCCGACGCTGGAAGCAAGCTATGCCGAAGCGGTGCATCGCCTGTCGGTGCTGACCGGCCGGCCGCCGGCAGCGCTCAACGAGCGGCTGAAGCGCGGCAAGCCGATCCCGGCGCCACGCTTGCCGATGCCGACCGGAATTCCGGCCGACATCCTGCTGTCGCGCCCGGATGTGCTGATGGCCGAGCGGCAATACGCGCAATACACCGCCAAGGTCGGCCAGGCCGAGGCGGCGCGCTATCCCTCGGTCAGCCTGACGGGAGACATCAGCACGGCGGCCCTCAATCTCGGCGACCTCGGCAAGAATTCGTCCATCGGCTGGTCCTTCGGGCCGACGCTCAGCGTGCCGCTGTTCAACGCCGGCCAGTTGCTGGCGGCCGCCGACGTCGCCCGCGCGCAGCGCGACCAGTATTTCATCGCCTACCGGTCTTCGGTGCTGACCGCGCTCGAGGATGTCGAGAACGCGCTGGTGCTGATGGCGCAGGAGCGCATCCGCATCGGCAAGCTTGCCGCGTCGGCGAAATCCTACGGCGATGCGGCGCGGCTGGAAGGCACGCTCTACAAGGCGGGCGAGACCAGCCTTCTCGACGTGCTCGACGCCCAGCGCTCGCTCTACTCGGCCGAGGATTCGCTGCTGCAGAGCCGCGTCCTTTTGGCGACCAACTACATCGCCCTCAACAAGGCGCTCGGCGGCGGCTGGGACGGCGCGGTCGATGCCGCCAAGCCCGAGATCGTCGACGTCAAGACCGGGCCGCGGCTGGCGAAGGCGGAGCCCTAAGCGGCTTCATGGAGACGGGCTGTTCCGTCCGTCCCGCAGGGTTGCCACTTTGGCGTGACATGTGATCGCCAGCCTGACGGCTATCCCTTGTTGGACTCCCGGCGCCGAGCTGGCGTTTGCCGGGCCGCAGGGCGCGCCTGGCCTCCGCCGGCATCAGGCGCCGCCAGTGCCTTCACGACCGTCGCGGCGCCGCCATTCGCCGCATGCGCGACACTCGGTCCGATCTGGCCGGCGGCGAGTTGCGAGAGCTCAGTCCGCGAGGAGACCTGCAATTTGCGGTAAATGTTGTTCATATGAATTTTCAGCGTACCTTTCGAGATGCCGACGTCGAAGGCGATCTGCCCGGTCGGCTTTTCGGCGAGAACTTGCCGCGCGATCTCGATTTCGCGGCTCGTCAGCCTCTGCGAGAGGCTCCGCCATTTCGTCCTGCGCGACGCCTCGTTCTGGACGGCCTCGCTGACAATCTCGGCGGGCAGCCACCGGCCTCCGGCGGCAACCCGGTGCAGGCATTTGAGCAGGGCGTCGACGGCGGCCTCCTTGAACACGATGCCGGCAACGCCAACCGCGACAGCGTCGTAAAGCTGGGCCTGAGAGGCGCCGACCGTCAAAAGCACGCAAGACGTCGCGAGCCCTTGCCGGCCGATTTCGGCGGCGACATCGAGGCCGTTCAGTCCCGGCATGCTGATGTCGAGCACCGCGACATCAGGCACGTCGCGCTGGATGGCCGTCAGGGCGGCCGCGCCGTCCCGCGCCGAACCGACCACCGCGAAATTCGGGTCGCGGGCAATCATGTCGATCAGGCCGTGCAACAGCAGCGGGTGGTCGTCGGCGACGAAAACCGTGACCATGTTCAGTTCGCTGGCTGCCGAACTTCTCGGCCAGGGTTCCATGGCGCGGTGCGGCCATCGATGGCTTCCGGTGGCCGCCGGCGCCCGTGCTCGGTCATGGCGTCTTCTCCCCTTGCGTGTCTTTGTGACACATCAACGACTTCATCGTGCCGGAAGCGAACATCGCGACCCGGCCCTCATCCTGCGAAGCGTGAGGCCATGCTGACAGAAGCAGCGTGGTTGCGCAAAACATTAGCAACTGCTTAGTTAATCCTCAAGCGGCGCGCCGTGCAAAATGCGTGGCGGCGGACTGAAAGCAGATGCCACGCCGATGTGCCGATGCTGATCTTCATCTTGGATGATTCATCGGCGCTATCACGAAATTTTTGTAGATCCGACCGTGAATCTCCGGTTCGTGAAATAACTAAGCCAAAGCAACGCAATTATTCTTGTCTGCAAAAGCACTTTTTCAGAACTGAAATCGACTTTCCTGCATATAACCGGGGTTATATAGACGGACGCATTGCAACCTGCGCAATATGGTTTGGGAAATATTAACGTCCAGGCAATCGTAGGATTGTCGGGGTTGGGGCTTTGGGTGTGGGTATAACGGTCAGTCCGACGGCGGGCCAGTTCCGTCATACGGCAATAGCTGTGTCCGGCGAATGGGAGGCAGTCTCCGCGCCGAACCTTTCTCCTTTCAAAGTCGTCGATTTTGTCACGAACGATTGCTCGCCTGCCCGGCCGCGTCCCTCGGACGCTGCGCGCCGGCGCTGCGATCAGGCCGGAATAGATGGGGGCGGCCCGACCGCCGACCGCACAACAATGTGGAGGAAGTAGCATGGCGATCGATATTGGCAGTGGCGTCCTTCTCGAGGCAACGACGGTAGGGTCGGGCACCGGCAGTTACGATTCCTTCCTGAGGCTGCAGGCGACAGGTATCGAGGAGGGCTTCAACACCGACCAGAACGGCAACGTCGTCGACAACAAGGCGTCCTTCACCCACGACCTGCAATACGGCAACATGCAGTCGATCAATGTCGACGGCGTCGACTATATCGAATTCCGGCTCGACCTCAATGAAAGCAACAATGAGACAAACGGCAACATCACGCTGACCGGCCTGGACATCTACATTTCAAACGCCGGAGCAACGCTTGCCGACTACGATGCGGATTTTGCGGGATTCACCACCGTCTTTCATCTTGACCTGAACGACCCCCAGTATTTGATTGACTCCAATCATGGCTCGGGAACGGACGACTACCGGGTGCTCGTGCCGGTCAGCGACTTCACGGCGGCCGGTGTCTCTCCCGACTCCTATGTGACGCTGTTTTCGAGCTTCTCAGGGGCCAATGGGGGCTTCGAGGAGTGGCGCACGCTTACGACGCCCGGCACCGGCACTGATGCGCCTGGAATCGGCATCGACAAGGTAACGGTCGACGGCTCGGCGATCGGCGACGATCTGCAGGTTCTCTCCGGGGACACGATCACCTGGCAATACACGGTCAGCAATACCGGCAATGTCGCATTGTCGAACATCGTCGTCACCGACGACCACAATGACGTGGTCGTGACGGCGGTTCTCAGCGGCGGTTTCAACGTCGGGGACACCAACCAGGACGGCAAGCTCGACACCACCGAGCACTGGAGCTTCATCGGCACCAGCATCGACAAGGCCGTCATCGGCGACTATGCCAATATCGGGACGGTGACCGGCTCGGCCGGGGCGGTCACCGTAACAGACAGCGACGGCTCCAGCTATTTCGGCGCCGATCCCGAGATCAAGATCGACAAGGTGACGGTCGACGACGGGGTCAAGGGCGACACTCTGACGATCCTGACCAACGAGCCGATCTCGTGGGAATACACGGTGACCAATATCGGCAACGTCGCGCTGTCGGGTATCTCCGTCACCGACAGCGACGGCGGCGTGACGCCGGTCGCGGTGCTTGGCAACGGCCATGTCACCAATATCGGCGACAGCAACGACAACAACATGCTCGACGCCGGCGAGATCTGGAAGTTCTCGGCAACCGGTACCTCCGTGGCTGGCCCTTACAGCAACACCGGTACCGCCTCCGGCTCCTTCACCGACGATGCCAATCACACACGCACCGCCACGGCCACCGACGACTCCGGCTATACCGGCGCCGATCCGCACATCACGCTCGACAAGAAGACCAACGGCGTCGACCATGGCCTCAACATCTTCCAGGGCCAGCCGGTGACCTGGACCTACGATGTCAAAAACGACGGCAATGTCGCGCTCGCCCATGTGGTTGTGACCGACGACAACGGCACCGCCGGCACCGCCGGCGATGATTTCCATCCAACCGCTATCCTCAGCGGCGGCTTCAACAGCGGCGACATCAACCAGAACGGCCTGCTCGATACAAACGAGACCTGGCACTACCAGGCGACCGGCGTCGCGCAGCTGGGCAGCTACGTCAACACCGCCACGGCCACCACCGATGCCTTCGTCGACACGGCCTTGCATTCGCGTACGCCGCTCGCCACCGACAGCAGCGACTATGAAGGCTTCTCGAACAAGGCGCTGACGCAGGGATTCTGGGGCAGCCACGCGGATGCATGGGACAATATTGCCGGCAATGAGGGCAATCCCACCAAGAGCGCCGTCGCCAGCCATGTTCTGTCCGGCCTCGACGTCAATCCGCGTACGGATGGCTATTTGCTGCTCGGCGACAGCAACGGCGACGGCATTGCCAACGATGCGCACGATCTCCTGATTTCGAACGCTCTGGCCAAGTCCATCGAATCGAGTTCGACCGGCGGTGACGCACGCGTCATCATGTTGCAACAGGCGATCGCCACCCAGCTCAACATCGACAACCATGTCGGTCAGCCCAACGACCTGATCGACGAGGCGGTGATGTGGCTGACCAAGCAAGGAGCGTGGTCAACTGTCGGCGTGAATGTCGATACCAACAATGACGGGGTCGTTGATGAGAATGGGGCTCACACGGCGCTTACGGGTGCGGCGGTGAAGACTTCGTCGGCTGCCTGGACAAGCTATGTCGACGTCACCGATCCGAGCTCCGGCATCACCGACTGGAACGGCGGCAAGGAGGCCGATGGCGAGGGCCTCAAGAATGCGCTGATGTGGTTCAACCAGGGGCAACTGGTGACGTCCGGACCGGGACCGGCCGGCAATGTCGCCTGGTTCGACGGGACCAACATCGTCGAAGAGCATCCCAACACGCTCGATCAATTCTGGCTCACGCTGCATCTAGTGGGGGGCCTGACGGGCATCGCCTGAGGCTGGTCTCCGGCCGTCGGCCGGGTGCCTTGCCGCAGCGCCGCCCACATGGATTGGCATGGAAAGGGGCTCCGCGATCTTCAATTCGGCGCAGGCCAGGGTCAGGTCCTTGGGTCTGGTTTTGATAGCCTGCGCCCTTTTTCCTGCACTCGGTGGCATGTTGACGACATCGCCAGGCGTCTGGCTGTTCTGCCTGGCGTTCGCGATGTTTGGCGCTCTTCTGCTGTTTCGGGGACGCAATCCTTTTCGCGCTGAAACCGCTCCTGGCGCAGCCCCCGGCGTCGCGGCGACGGCGCGAAAGGCTGCCGGGCCCGGTGCCCGGCAGCCCAATCCTCGGCAGCAGGGATCGGAACTCTCGGCGGCAATCAAATCCTGCCGCTCGGCCTTCATCGCCATCGCACTGTTCAGCGGCGTCCTCAACGTCCTGATGTTGTCCAGTTCGATCTATATGCTCGAGGTCTACGATCGCGTGCTGCCGAGCCGCAGCGTGCCGACGCTGATCGGCCTCAGCCTGCTCGTAGCCATCCTCTACGCCGGACAAGGCGTGCTCGATTTCATCCGCGGCCGCATCCTGGTGCGCATCGGGGGAGCCCTCGACGAAGCGCTCGGCGCCCGCGTCTATTCCAGCGTCCTCAAGCTGCCGCTCAAGGTCGGGCGCAATGGCGACAGCATGCAGCCGGTGCGCGATCTCGACAGCGTGCGGACCTTCCTGTCGGGCACCGGCCCGACCGCGCTGTTCGACCTGCCGTGGCTGCCGCTCTATCTAGCCATCATCTTCATGTTCCACGTGCTCCTCGGCGTAACCGCCCTGGTCGGAGCGATCGTGCTCGTCCTGTTGACCGTCCATGCCGAGCGGCTGACGCGCAAGCCGGTCACATCAGGCACCCAGACCGGCATCATCCGCAACGGCCTGACCACGACCGGCAACCGCAACGCGGAAGTCATCGCGGCTCTCGGCATGGGCGGCAGGATGGCGAAGCGATGGGAAGAGGCCAACCGCGACTATCTCGCCGAGCAGCGCAGCGTCAGCGATATCGCCGGCGGCTTCGGCGCCGTGTCCAAGGTGCTACGCATGCTCCTGCAATCGGCCATGCTCGGCATCGGCGCCTGGCTGGTCATCGAACAGCAGGCGACCGCGGGCATCATCATCACGGCATCGATCCTGAGCGGGCGGGCGCTGGCGCCCGTCGATCTGGTCATCGCCAACTGGAAAGGTTTCCTGACCGCGCGGCAGGGCTGGCAGCGGCTGACCAAGATTCTTGCCGCATTGCCCGCCGATGCCGAGCCGATGGTCATGCCCGCGCCGAGCCGCCACGTCTTCATGCAGAACGTCAGCGTCGCCGCGCCCGGCGTGCAGCGGCTGCTGGTGCAGGACGCCAGCTTCGCACTGGAAGCGGGACACGCCGTCGGCATTATCGGTCAGAGCGGTTCGGGCAAGTCGACGCTGGTCAGGGCGCTTGTCGGAGCCTGGCCGTCGGCCGCCGGCAGGATCCGGCTCGACGGCGCCGACCTCGATCAGTGGTCGCCGGAAGACCGCGGCCATTTCATCGGTTATCTGCCGCAGGACGTCGAGTTGTTCGCCGGCTCGATCGCCGAGAACATCGCGCGTTTCGAACCCGACGCCGATCCCGCATTGGTGATCGCCGCCGCCAGGGCCGCCGGCGCGCATGATCTCATCGTCGGTTTCCGCGATGGCTACGAGACGCAGATCGGCGAACTTGGCGAGGCCGTCTCGGCCGGTCAGCGCCAGCGCATCGCGCTGGCCCGCGCGCTCTATCGCGATCCGTTCCTGGTGGTGCTCGACGAACCGAATTCCAACCTCGACGCCGAAGGCGAACAGGCGCTGTTTCAGGCTATTGTGTCGGTGCGGCAACGTGGCGGCATCGTCGTGCTCGTGGCACACCGGCCAAGCGCGCTCGGCACGGTCGATTTCATCCTCGCCATGAGCCAGGGCCGCGTCCAGGCGTTCGGGCTCAAGGACGATGTCTTGGCGAAGCTGTTTCCGCGGCCGCAACCGGCGGTGAGCGCCGTGCCGCACCTCAGGCTTGCCACCGAGGAGCCGGCGCCGCGGCCGGGCGCGGCGGTGGCAGGCGAGTAAAGGGAGGGATGATGCCGAGTTCCTCCCACCAGTCCATTCAACGCTACATGCGCTGGGGCCTCGTCGCGGTCGCGGTGCTGGTCGGCGGCGTCGGCGGCTGGGCCTCGCTGACCCGCATTTCGGGAGCGGTCATCGCGTCGGGGGTCCTCGTCGTGGATTCCCACGTCAAGGACGTACAGCATTCGACCGGCGGCATCGTCGGCGAGATCGCGGCGCGTGACGGCGACCGTGTCAAGCGCGGGGCGCTGCTCGTGCGCCTCGATCCCACCGTGCCGGCGGCCAACCTCGCCGTCGTCACCAAGGCCCTCGATCAGTTGTCGGCACGCGAGGCGCGCCTCGAAGCGGAGCGCCGGGGTACCGATGCCATCGCCTTCCCCAGGGATATTCTCGATCGTCGCGGTGATGCGGCGATCGCGGAGATCATCGCCGGCGAGGAACAGGTCTTCGAGACAAGGCGTGCGGATCGTTCCGGCCGGAAGGGCCAGTTGCAGGAGCGCATCCTGCAGCTGCAGAAAGAGATTGGCGGGGACACGGCCCAGGCGGAAGCCAAGTCGCAAGAAATCGCGCTTGTCGAGGAGGAACTGGCCAGCATACGCGCGCTGTGGAAGAAGCGGCTGATCTCGATCGACCGCCTGACCGCCATGGAGCGCGAGTCGGCGCGGCTCGATGGCGAGCGCGGCCAGTTGACGGCGGCGCTGGCGCAGGCCCAGGGCAAGATCGCCGAGATCAATTTGCAGATCCTCCAGATCGACCTCGAACTCAGCACCGACGTCAACAAGGATTTGCGCGAGATCGACGGCAAGGTCGGCGAACTGACGGAGCGCAAGATCGCCGCCGAGGACCAGCTCAGGCGCATCGACATCCGCGCGCCGCAGGACGGCATCGTGCAGCAATCCATCGCCCACACCGTCGGCGGCGTCATCACCCCTGGCCAGACGATCATGCAGATCGTGCCCGACAGCGACAGCCTGACGGTCGAGGCCAAGATCGCGCCGAGCGACATCGACCAGCTGTGGGTCGGCCAGCCGGCGGCGCTGCGCTTCTCGGCCTTCAACCAGCGCACCACGCCGCAGATCAACGGGACGGTCGAACGAACCTCGCCGGACACGACGACCGACCAGCGCACCGGCATCAGCTACTACACTGTCCGCATCGCGACGACGAACTCGGAGATCGCGCGCCTCGGCGAGGTCAAGCTGGTTCCGGGCATGCCGGTCGAATCCTTCATCAAGACCGCCGACCGAACCGTGATCTCCTACCTCGTCAAACCGCTGCAGGATCAGCTCAACCGCGCCTTCAGGGAATGAGCGGGACATCTGGGATCGTTCGATCCGGTTGACGAATTGCCTCGGATTGCCGGGTGGCCGGCACAGGACCTGGCCCATGGCTGTCCGGGTAGTTCACGACGCGATGACCAAAATGTGCAACCCGAACCATCGGCTGTCCGTTTATGGTGTCATCGAGGCTATGCGATGTCCCGCGTCTACGATCTTGCATCCAATGGGGTCCGGCGTGTCTATGAAAGGCGCATAGACGCGCCGGCTATCCTCGATGCCGCCACCGATTTTCCGAACGCGGCGAAATTCATCGCCGCCTGGCGCGGCATACGCGACGAAGCGCTCGCGGTGCGGCTGGGCGGGGCGCCGCGCTTCCACGACATCATGCCGGAGCAGGCCGAGATCTCGGCCAATGACGGCCTCGACTGGCGCATGTTCGTGCTCAAGGCCTACGACATCGGGGTTCCCGAAAACCTGGCGCGGATGCCGGTTCTGAGCCAGTTACTCGCCGAGTGTCCCGAAGTCAAATCGGCGGCCATCTCGTTCCTGGCGCCGCGCAAGCACATTCCCAGCCATCGCGGACCGTTTCGCGGCATCATGCGCTTTCATCTCGGCCTGGTCATTCCGCGGCAGACCGATGGCCGCCCCGCGACCATCATGATGATCAATCATCAGGAGAAGCGGATCACGGATGGCGAAGGCATGCTGTGGGACGACACCTTCCCGCACGAAGTGATGAACAACGCCGACGAGGCGCGCATTGCGCTGTTGCTCGACGTCTGGCGTCCGGGAATGCCGCTGGACATGGAAATCCTGTCCCGGCTCATCGTGCGCGGCGTGCAGGCGGGGATGCGCCACAGGGGCGTGTCCTTCTCCGGCTGAACCCTGTCCCTTTGTTTTAAGCAATTCCCAAGGGAGGGCGCTAGGTGCTCGCTCTTCTGATTTGCTTTGATCGCGTGACGACGATCAGCCGACGCGGCGCGGCCGTTCGCGCGGTGGTGGCCGTGTCCTTGACAGCCTTAATTAATTTATTAACATTAGAAAATAATAGGGAGGAAAAGATGGGCGTCCATCACGGAGCAATCCTGCGCATCCTGCGCGACGACGGTCCGCAGTCGCGTGCCGAACTGGCGCGGCGGACCGCGCTCTCGCCGACCGCACTGACCCATCTGACGGCGCATCTGCTCAGGGAAGGGACGGTCGTCGAGCTCAACCAGGCCGCCGCCGGCGACGCACCCGTCGGCCGGCCGGCCATCGGCGTCGCGCTGGTGCCGGATGCCCTGTCGGTGGTTGGCGTGCACATCGGCGCCGGCACCATCCATGCCACGATCACCGACCTCAAGGCTTCCTCGAAAGCCATGGCCTCGCAGTATTTCGACACCGCCACCAGCGAACCGGCCGCGGTGATCGGCATGGTGGTGCGGACCGTCGAGCAACTGATCCGCAAGACAGGCGTCGAGCGGTCTCGGCTGATCGGCCTCGGGCTCGGCGTGCCTGGCCCGGTGGACACCAAGCGGCGGCGCAATTTGCAGTCGGTCAATTACGACTGGAAGGACGTGCCCTTCGCCGACGAACTCGAGACGGCCCTCGGCATACCCGCCGTGGTCGAGCACAATGTCAGCGCCATGGCGCTGGCGGAGTCGCGCTACGGCATCGGCCGCGACGCCACCGCGCTGCTCTACATCTACCTGCGCACCGGCCTCGGCGCCGGGCTGGTGATCAACGGCATGCCATTCCGCCCCGGCGGCTATGGGGCCGTCGAACTCGGCCATGTCCAGGTGGTAGAGAATGGCGAGCGCTGCGCCTGCGGCAACAGAGGCTGCCTGGAGACGTTCCTGTCCGAACGGGCGCTGGCCCGCGACGCGCATATCGAGGCGCCGCATCCCAAGCGGCTGCTGGCCGAGTTGGAGAAATATCCCGAGCCCTGGAACGCGGCACTCAGGCACCTGACGACAGCGATCGCGACCGCGACCAACCTGCTCAATCCGGACCTGATCGTTTTTGGCGGCCATCTCGCCGAAGCGCCGGAAAGCTTCATCGACCATATCCGCGAGGGCGTTCCGCCCCGCGTGCTGCCGCCGATGCGCGATGTGCTGCGCATCGAGCGGTCGAGCCTCGGCCCCGGCGCTGGCGCCATCGGCGCGTCGGCCGCGGCGCTCGACCACTTCTTTTATTCGGGGGTTTCGCGATGAGCGAGACAGCCAAGACGACACGCCCAGGCGGTACGCCGCCGGAAGGGCAAGGCATCGACTATCCCGCCCTCGCGCTCAATCTCGTCGGGGTCGTCGCCGGTGTCGCCATCTGGTGGGCGCTTACGGCGGGCGGCGCGGTCGGCCTGCCGCCGCCGCCGCAGGTGGCGGCGCGGTTCGGCGATGTCATCGCCAGCGGGCAGCTTGCCACCGATATCGCCTCCAGCCTGGCGCGGGTGCTGACCGGCTTCCTGCTCGGCGTCATCCTCGCGATCCCGGTCGGCTTCGTCATGGGCTGGTACAAGGTCGCCCGTTCGCTGATCGAGCCCTATCTGCAGTTCTTCCGCATGATCCCGCCGCTCGCCATCATTCCGCTGGCGATCGTCACCATGGGCATCGACGAGACGCCAAAAATCTTCGTCATCTTCCTGGCATCGTTCCTGGCCAGCGTCGTCGCCACCTATCAGGGCGTCATCAGCGTCGACAAGACGATGATCAACGCCGCGCGGGTGCTTGGCGCGAAAGACATGACGATCTTCCTGCGCGTCATCATCCCGGCGTCGACGCCGTTCATCCTGGTCGGGGTACGCATCGGGCTTGGATCGGCCTGGGCGACGCTGGTCGCCGCCGAACTGATCGCCGCGCAGTCCGGGCTCGGCTTCCGTATGCAGCAGGCGCAGCTTTATTACGACCTGCCGACCATCTTCGTCAGCCTGATCACCATCGGCCTGCTCGGCCTTGCCATGGATCGCATCCTCCTGGTGATCGAGCGCCGGCTCACCGTCTGGCAGGAGCGCGTGTGATGGCTTCCAGGATCGTTCCAAAGATCGTGTTCGACAAGGTCACCCGCCGTTTCGACCTGAGCGACAACAGCTTCATCGCGCTCGACCGGCTGTCGCTCGACATCGCCGACGGCGAGTTCGTCACCGTCGTCGGCCCCTCCGGCTGCGGCAAGTCGACGGCGCTCAACATCGCCGCCGGCCTGTTGCGGCCGAGCGAGGGCAGCGTGCTGGTCGACGGCAAGGCTGTCGAAGGGCCGGGGCCGGAGCGCGGCATGATCTTCCAGCAATACGCGCTCTTTCCCTGGCTGACCGTTCGCCAGAACGTCGAGTTCGGGCTGCGCATCAAGGGCGAGGAGGCTTCGCGCCGCAGGCAGATCGCCGAGCGTTTCATCGACCTCGTGGGCCTCGGCGACTTCGCCGACGCGCTGCCAAAGACGCTGTCCGGCGGCATGAAGCAGCGCTGCGCCATCGCGCGCGCCTATGCGGTGGACCCGTCCATTCTTTTGATGGACGAGCCGTTCGGCGCGCTCGACGCGCTGACCCGCGTGCAGCTTCAGGACCAGTTGCTCGACACCTGGAGCCGCGAGCGGCGCACGGTGATGTTCATCACCCATGATGTCGACGAGGCCGTCTACCTTGCCAACCGCGTCATCGTCATGGCGGCGCGGCCCGGCCGGCTGAAAGAGATCATCGACGTTCCGCTGCCTTATCCCAGGACCGAGGAAATCCGGCTTTCGGCCGAATTCATGACCATCCGCAACCGCGTCTGGCAAGCGGTGTACCACCAGTAGCGGCGAAGCCGTTTAGCACCAGTAACAGGAGGAGAGTAGCGTGACACTGACAAGACGGAATTTCATGGCATCCTCGGCGGCGCTGGCCGCGTTCGCCGCCTCTGGCATCAAGGCCAGGGCAGCGGGGACGCCGGCGCGCATCGGCTATAATGGCGACTTCTGGGGCGCGAGCATCTCCGGCGTGGCCGCCGATCAAGGTTTCTATGCCAAGCACGGCGTCGACGCCGATATCAAGGTCTTCACCAACGGGCCGATCCAGGTGCAGGCGCTGGGCGCCAACAGCCTCGAGTTCGGCTATCTCGGGCCAGGCGCGCTGTGGCTGCCGGCGACCGGCAAGGCCAAGATCATCGCCGTCAACGATGTCGGCTTTTCCGACCGGGTGATCGCCCAGGCCGGCATCAAGTCGATCGCCGAGCTCAAGGGCAAGAAGGTGGCGATCGCGGCCGGCACGTCAGGCGACATGCTGCTGCGGCTGGCGCTGCGCAAGGCCAACATGGCGATGACCGACCTCGACATCGTGCAGATGGACCCGAGCACCATCGTGGCGGCCTTCGCCTCCAAGCAGGTCGACGCGGCCGGCATCTGGTATCCGTTCGTCGGCATCATCAAGACCCGGGTTCCCGACCTGGTGGAACTGGCCAAGAACGACGATTTCTACCCGCAGACCACGTTCCCGAGCGTCTTCATTGCCCGCAACGACCTGGTCGAGGGCAATCCCGATCTCGTCAGGAACGTGGTTCGCGCCATCAAGGACGCGCAGGATTTCCGCGCCGCCAACCAGGACAAGGCGATCGAGATCACCTCGAAACTGCTTGGCATTCCGGCCGAACAATTGAAGACCGAGGCCGGCTACGGGCGTTTCATGACCTCGGCCGAGCTCACCAAGCTCACCAAGGACGGCAGCGTGACCGGCTGGTTCGCGACGATGAACGATCTGTTCAAGACCTTCGGCAAGCTCGACACCTCGCTCGACCCGAAGGACTACTATCTCGGCGATCAATATATTTCGGCCTGATGCCGGCTCTTGAACACCGCGAGCCCCGGTAATCAGCCGGGGCCTGCCTTTGACATCCATAGAAGCGGCGAGTCCTTCATGAACGTTCTCTATATCGACATCGACAGCCTGAGGCGCGACCATCTCGGTTGCTACGGCTATCATCGCAACACCTCTCCCGTCATCGACAGCCTCGCCCGCGACGGCATCCGCTTCGAGAACGTCTATGTCTCCGACGTGCCCTGTCATCCGTCGCGCACGGCGCTGTGGAGCGGCCGCCACGGCATGCGCACCGGCGTGGTCGGCCATGGCGGCACCGCCTGCGAGCCGTTCCGCGAGGGCGCCGGGCGGGCCTGGGCCGGCACCTTCTACGAGGAGGGCTGGATGCGGGCGCTGCGCGATCTCGGCTACCACACGACGACGATCAGCAGTTTTGGCGAGCGGCATGGCTGCTGGCACTGGTATGCCGGCTTCAACGAGATCATCAATCCGGGCAAGGCCGGCATGGAGAATGCCGACGAGGTGTCGGGCCTGGCGCTCGACTGGCTGAAGCGCAATGGCTCGGCAAAAAAATGGTTCCTGCATGTCAATGTCTGGGATCCGCACACGCCCTATCGTGCGCCGGACTCGTTCGGCGATCCGTTCGCCGACCAGCCTTTGCCGGAGTGGATGACGAAAGAGGTGTTCGAGAAGAGCCATGCCGGCTACGGTCCGCACAGCCCGCAGGAGCCCTCCGGCTTCGACGTAACACCGGGCGGATCGAAATACCCGCGCATGCCGTCGCCGATCGACGACATGGGCAAGGTCAAGGCGTGGTTCGACGGCTATGACACCGGCGTGCTCTATGCCGATCACCATGTAGGTCTCATCATCGAGGAGCTGAAGCGGCAGAACCTGTTCGACGACACGATCATCGTCATCGGCGCCGACCATGGCGAGAATCTCGGCGAGCTCAATGTCTGGGGCGACCACCAGACGGCGGACGAGTTCACCTGCAACGTGCCTCTGGTCATCCGCTGGCCCGGCGCTAAGGACATGCGCGGCGTCAATGCCGGCCTGCACTATCATTTCGATTGGGCCGCGACACTGATCGACCGGCTTGGCGGCAGCGTGCCGGCGCTGTGGGACGGGCAATCCTTCGCGACCGCGCTTGCCGCCGGCGAGGAGGGTGGCCGCGATTTCCTGGTGCTGAGCCAGGGCGCGTGGGCCGTGCAGCGCGGCGTGCGGTTCCGGCTCGACGGCGCCGACTGGCTGATGCTGCGCACCTATCATGACGGCTACAAGGACTTTGGGCCCGTCAGCCTGTTCAACCTCAGCGAGGATCCGCACGAGCAGCATGACCTTTCCAGCACCCGGGGCGACGTGGTCGATCACGCCAGCCGCCTGCTCGAGGACTGGCGCACCACGATGGCCAGGAGAAGCGACAGCGATGTCGATCCGCTGGTGACGGTGATCAGGGAGGGCGGGCCATTCCATTGCCTTGGCGAGTTGCCAGGCTACCTCGAAAGGCTGCGCCGGACCGGCCGCGCGGCGGCCGCGTCCGAACTCGAGCAGCGACACCCGGCACCGCCGCCACGCCGCCAGTCCCTGAACTGAGGGACGAAGCCTTCCTCGCTTGGTTGTGGGCGACTTATCGGCAGCAAGGCTGCGCCGAAGCGGAAGGCCCGCAACAGGCCTTGGCTTTTCTCTCTTCCTCGAGCCAACGGTCGCGCGGCTTGCAGCTTGCCGGCCGGGGCGAAAGGTCGACATGCACCGCGCCGCCGACGAGCCGGGGAAGGGCGGCCCGATACAGGGCGATCGGGCGCACGCCGTCGCTGACCTCGAAGGTCAGCCGGGCGGAAGGGTCGAGATCGACATGCTCCGTCACCTTGCGGATGATCGCCGAGAATTTTCCGGCCGGCATATGCGTGCGGTCCTCGTCGACGTCCCAGAGCTGGACGAAGATCTCGGCCCAGGATTCGGGATTGGCGCCGCAGTCCAGCGCGGCGAATGTGCCGGCCTTTACCTCGGTGACGTGGTAGCCGGGCTTCACCGGCCGGCCATCATGGAAAAACACCAGCTGCCTGTCCTTGTGGCTGGCGAGAAACGCCAGCAGGCCAGCGATGGTGATGTCCTCGGGATCACCGGCGATGGCGGGGGTGGGTTCAAATTCCCGATTGTCAGAGGTGAGCATGTGCGGTAATCCTCGTTTCAACATTTCTAGGATTGTTGAAATATGGATGAACGTCAAGCTATGTCCGCATTCGCAGCCCTTTCGCAAGAAACACGACTGCGCATTCTGCGGCATCTGGTGATCGCGGGTCCGGATGGTATTGCCGCAGGCGCCATCGCCGAGAAGGTCGAGGTCTCGGCCTCGAATGTGAGCTTCCACCTGAAGGAGCTCGAACGGGCAGGGCTGGTAAGCGTGCGCCGTGATTCCCGCTCCATGGTCTATAGCGCCGAGTATGAAGCGCTGAGCGGGCTGATCCGCTTCCTGATGGAGGATTGCTGCTCCGGAAGGCCGGAAATCTGCGCGCCGGCACTGGCGCCGGGCTGCTGTGCGGCCGATGCGCAAGAGGCGGCCCAATGACAGTCGAGCGCCAGTTCGACCTGCCGCGCCGTCTGGTCGCGGAAAGCCTTGGCACGGCGCTGCTGGTGGCTACGGTTGTCGGTTCAGGGATCATGGCGCGGTCGCTGACGGCCGACGGCGCACTGGCGCTTCTCTGCAACACGCTGCCAACCGGTGCGAGCCTCGTCGTGCTGATCACAATCCTCGGCCCAATATCCGGTGCCCATTTCAATCCGGCCGTGTCGCTCGCCCTGACGTTTTCGCGCCGGCTGTCGGCCGGCGACTGCCCCTGGTATATGCTGGCCCAGCTTACCGGTGGCATTGTCGGCACGGTGATCGCGCATCTGATGTTCGGCTTGGCGCCGCTGGCGCTGTCGACGCATGGCCGCACCGGCGCCGCGCAATGGCTTTCGGAGGGCGTCGCGACCTTCGGCCTGCTCGCCGTCATCCTGGCCGGCTTGCGCTTCGAACGCGCGGCCGTGCCCTGGCTGGTCGGCCTCTATATCACGGCTGCTTACTGGTTCACCGCATCGACGTCCTTTGCCAATCCCGCGGTCGCGGTGGCGAGGGCGTTCACCGACACGTATTCGGGAATCAGCCCGGCAAGCCTTCCCGGCTTCATCGCCGCCGAGGTCGCCGGCGCCGGCTTCGCGCTGGCGCTGATGACGTGGCTGCTGCAGCCGCAATCCGAAATCCAACCTCTTGCCGTCGAGGCCGCGCCATGACCGTCATCGTCTACCACAATCCCGACTGCGGCACCTCGCGCAACACGCTTGCCATGATCAGGACGAGCGGCGAGGAGCCGGTGGTCATCGAATATCTGGAACATCCGCCCAGCCGGGACCGCCTGCGCCAGCTTATCGCCGCCATGGGAATTCCGCTGCGCGCCTTGCTGCGCGAAAAGGGCACTCCCTATGCCGAGCTTGGCCTGGCTGATCCCAAATGGAGCGACGAGCAGCTGCTCGATGCCATGCTGAGGCATCCGATCCTGATCAACCGGCCGATCGTCGAGACGCCAAAGGGGACGCGGCTGTGCCGGCCGTCCGAGCTTGTGCTCGACCTGCTTGACCATCCGGTGACCCACTTCACCAAGGAAGATGGCCAGGTGGTGACCGGTGACCGTGGCATCAAGTAATCGGGGCCTTTCCGAGCTCGATGCCTCGGAACGCGCGCCGATAGCCGCGATTGCCGCCCTTGGGGTCACCCAGATCATCGGCTACGGCACGCTCTATTACAGCTTCAGCATCCTCGCCGCCGACATGGCCAGGGATTTGGGATGGCCAACCGAATGGATTTTCGGCGCGCTTTCGGCCGCCTTGCTGATCGGTGGCCTGACCGCGCCCTGGCTGGGGCGCTGGATCGACCGCTTCGGCGCCGGAAAAATCATGACCGCCGGCTCGATGCTGGCAGCGGCGGCACTCGCCGGCTGCGCCAGTGCTCCCACCGCCGTGGCCTTCGTGGCGGCGCTGATCGTCCTCGAAGTGGCATCGAACCTGGTGCAGTACGGCGCCGCCTTCGCGCTGCTGGTGCAGATCAGGCCGCATGCCGCGCAACGCAGCATTACCTACCTCACCCTCATTGCCGGCTTCGCATCGACCGTGTTCTGGCCGATCACGTCGGCCTTGCACGCGCATATGCCGTGGCAGGGCGTCTATCTTGTCTTCGCCGGCCTGAACCTGCTTGTCTGCCTGCCGCTGCACGCCTGGCTCTCGCATGGGCTGGCCAAGGGCAGGCGGTCGGCAAGCGCGCAGCCACGCCATATCAAGGGATCGCTGCCCGCCACGTCGCGGCCGCTCGGCCTTGCGCTGATGGTCATCGCCTTCTCGCTGCAGAACCTGATCGCCGCCGCCGTGCTGGTGCACATGGTGCCGCTGCTTTCCGGGCTTGGCCTCGGGGCAACCGCCGCCATCGTCGGAACGCTGTTCGGGCCGTCGCAAGTCTTGAGCCGTTTCATCAACATGGTCTTCGGCGGCAAGCTGTCGCCATTGATGCTCGCCATCATCTCGGCCAGCCTGATGACAATCGGTGTGGTCGTGCTGGACGGCACCGCGCCTTCCATCGCCGGCGCGATGGCGTTCGCCGTCATCTTCGGCATGGGCAACGGGCTTTTCAGCATCGTCACCGGCTCGCTGCCGCTCACATTGTTCGGCAGCGATGGCTACGGCCGCCTGCAGGGCCGGGTGATGTCGGCCCGGCTGATCGTCTCGGCCGTCGCGCCTTTTGCCTTGTCGGTCGCCATGGTGAATATCGGCATCGCCTGGTCGCTCGGGGCGATGGCGCTTCTGGGCGGTGCCGCGCTGATTGTACTGGCGGCGATCAGCAGATTGCCGAACGCGCGCGGCGACCGGGTGTGACGTCCGACGCGTTGCCCGCCGGTTCATGCCATCTGGCCGTGCCCCCATCGAGGCATCCGCGCTGCCTCACGACAGGCGGGCCGGTTCGCTCTATCTCCCATGCGGCCGGCCTTCGCGCCTGCCGGCATGGAGGATGAACCAAAGTGACATCAATGCCGGTTGCCAGCCGCGAGGCAGCACCCTTGCCGGTCGCGGCGCTGATGGGTGCCATGGTGTCGATCCAGATCGGCGCCACCTTCGCCAAGACGCTGTTCCCGGTGATCGGCGCGCAAGGCACGACGACGCTCAGGCTCGTCATCGGCGCCCTGATGCTGATCGCGGTGCTGCGGCCCTGGCAGATGCGGCCCTCGCGCGCCACGCTGCCGTGGCTCGTCGCCTATGGCGTGACGCTCTGCGCGCTCAACCTTCTGTTCTACGCAGCGCTCGCCAGGATCCCGCTCGGCGTCGCCGTGGCGCTGGAGTTTTCCGGTCCGCTGCTGGTGGCGACGCTGACCTCGCGGCGTGCCAGCGACTTTGCCTGGATCGCGCTGGCGGTCGCCGGCATCGTGCTTTTGTCGCCCTTCGTCCACTCGCTGCAGCCGCTTGACCCGGTGGGCGTGATGCTGGCGCTGGCCGCCGGCGGTTTCTGGGCGCTCTATATCGTGCTGGCGCAGAAGGCAGGCGCGGAGCTCGGCACCCGCACCACCGCCTATGGCATGGCCATCGCCGCCGTGCTGGTGCTGCCCTTCGGCATAGCCGAGGCGGGAAGCGGCCTGCTCGCGCCGTCGATCCTGGTCAGCGCGGTGCTCGTCGGCCTGTTCTCCAGCGCGCTGCCGTTCTTCCTCGAGATGGTGGCGCTGACCCGCATGCCGGCCCGCATCTACGGCACGCTGACCTGCCTGGAGCCGGGGCTCGGCGCGCTCGCCGGGTTTCTGTTCCTGCGGGAAAGCCTGACCATGCCGCAACTTGCCGGCATCGCCGCCGTGATCGTGGCCGCCGCCGGCACGGCGCTGACCTCGAAGCCGCCGGTGCCTTCACCGGAGTAAGGGAAGGCCGTCTCTTCGGCCGTCGCCGATCTGCGACGTCGGCTCCTTCATGGACTTCGCAAAAATACAACCCATATTGAGTCCATGGAGCTTTGAGCGTGACCTTCGCGCGGGTGGCCCTTCTTGCTGCGGCCTTCGTCGTCGCGGCTGTTCTTTGTCCCTTCTCCTCAGCCGGGAGCGAAAGGGTGGCCCTAAGCGTCGCCATTGACGGCGCCATCGGGCCGGCAAGCAGCAGGCAGCTCAAGGAAGCGCTCGATGCCGCGGCCAGGCGGGATGCCGCAGTCCTCATCCTGCAGCTCGACACGCCGGGCGGGCTGGTCACCTCGATGCGCGAGATGATCGCCGATATCCTGGCGTCGCCGGTGCCTGTCATCG
Source organism: Mesorhizobium sp. M8A.F.Ca.ET.181.01.1.1 (assembly GCF_004792025.1). Classification (NCBI taxonomy): domain Bacteria; kingdom Pseudomonadati; phylum Pseudomonadota; class Alphaproteobacteria; order Hyphomicrobiales; family Phyllobacteriaceae; genus Mesorhizobium; species Mesorhizobium sp. M8A.F.Ca.ET.181.01.1.1. The sequence continues at coordinate 415,083 of NZ_SRTV01000001.1, forward strand.
GCTATGTCGCGCCGGCCGGCGGCCATGCGGCGAGCGCCGGCACCTATATCCTCTACGCCACCCATGTCGCTGCCATGGCGCCCGGCACCAATCTGGGCGCGGCGACGCCGGTGGAGATTGGCGGGCTGCCGTCGCTTCCGGGCGGCGACAAGAGCGACCAGAAGGGCGAGGGCGACCAGAAGGACGCCAACGGCCGGCCGGCGGGCGACGCGATGATGGCCAAGGTGACCAATGACGCGGTCGCCCTGATCCGCTCGCTGGCGGAACTGCGCGGCCGCAACGGCGACTGGGGCGAGAAGGCCGTGCGCGAGGCGGCGAGCCTGTCGGCCAATGCGGCATTGCAGGAACATGTGATCGATTTCGTCGCCCGCGACACCACCGAGCTCTTGCTGCTGGCCGATGGGCGCACCGTCGATGTGGCCGGCAAGAAAGTGGTGCTGGCGACGAAGGGGCTGCCGGTCGAGACGCTGAAGCCGGGCTGGTTCATCCAGCTGCTTTCCGTCATCACCGATCCGAACACCGCCGTCATCCTGATGTTGGTCGGCGTCTACGGCATCGTCTTCGAGTTCACCAGCCCGGGGGCCGTGGCGCCCGGCGTCGTCGGCACCATCTGCCTCGTGCTCGGCCTCTATGCGCTCGATCTCCTGCCGATCAACTATACCGGCCTTGCCCTGATGCTGCTCGGCGTCGTTTTCCTCATCATCGAGGCCTTCAATCCCACCGTCGTGCTCGGGCTCGGCGGCGTGGCCGCCTTTCTGTTCGGTGCCGCCATGCTGCTGCGGGTCGAGGGGCCGGGCTTTGCCTTGTCATGGGCGATCATCGGTCCCGCCGCCGCGCTGACGCTTGGATTGGCGCTGCTGAGCGGCACCTATCTCTGGGCGGCGCGCCGAAACCCGCCGCGCGTCGGCGGCGAAGCGATGCGCGGCCAGCCGGCCGAGATCCTCGACTGGCAGGGCGGCGAGGGCCATGTGCTGGCCTTGGGCGAGCGCTGGCGGGCGAAGGCCGATGAACCCGTCGCGGCCGGCGACAGCGTCGAGGTGACCGACATCAGCGACCTCGTGCTGACCGTGCGGCGGCGCGACGCGGGAAGGAATGGAGCAAGGCAATGAACATCGGCTATGTGGCCTACCTGCTGCTTGCGGTTCTTGTGGTTATCTTCCTGTCCGCGGCGATCCGCATCCTGCGGGAATATCAGCGCGGCGTGGTCTTCACGCTCGGCCGCTTCACCGGGGTCAAGGGGCCGGGCCTCATCATCCTCGTTCCCTTCGTCCAGCAGATGGTGAAGGTCGACCTGCGCGTGGTGGTGCAGGACGTGCCGCCGCAGGACGTGATTTCGCGCGACAATGTCTCGGTAAAGGTCAACGCCGTGCTTTATTTCCGCATCGTCGACGCCGAGCGGGCGGTCATCCAGGTCGAGGACTACATGGCCGCCACCAACCAGCTGGCGCAGACCACGCTGCGATCGGTGCTCGGCAAGCACGAGCTCGACGAGATGCTGGCCGAGCGCGACAGGCTCAACAGCGACATCCAGGAGATCCTCGACCAGCGCACCGATGCGTGGGGCATCAAGGTGTCCAATGTCGAGATCAAGCATGTCGACCTCAACGAGAACATGGTCCGCGCCATCGCCAAGCAGGCCGAGGCCGAGCGGCTGCGGCGCGCCAAGGTGATCAATGCCGAAGGCGAGCAGCAGGCGGCGGCGAAACTGGTCGAGGCGGGCCGCATGCTGGCGGCCGAGCCGCAGGCCATGCAGCTGCGCTATTTCGAGGCCTTGCACGATATCGCCGGTGAGCGCTCGTCCACCGTCGTGTTCCCGCTGCCGGTGGATTTGCTCAGCCAGTTCCTGAAGCAGGGGAAATAGAGGAGAGCCAGAATCGGAACTGCCAATCTCGGTCTCGTGCGGGAGATTCCCCGTCTTCGCCCTTGCTGCCGCCAAATTGTCTGACCTCCTCGTTGTCAGAACCTGACGCTGAGATCTGCCTTGGCGCCGTTGTCGGCATTGTGGCCACCGAACTGGCCGACATAGGACAGGCCGAGCGTGGCATTGGTCGACATTTGCAAGTCGAAGCCGGCCTCGATCACCGCGCTGTCGCTGGCGACAGGCACGCCGGCGATGGCAAAAGCATCGCCGCCGGCGAAGGCGAAGGTCGAGGTCGGCGTGACGTCGCCAAAGGCGTGGCGCCATCCGAGCGTGCCGCGCGCGGTCGCGCTGATGCCGCCGAGCGCGACGTCGGTCGAGGCGCGCAGCCCGAGCGTGGTGAAGGTGGCATTGGTGGTTGAGCTGGCGCTGGTCAGCGCGGCGGCGCCACCTTGCTCGGTGAAGCCGTCAGCATGCACACTGACATAAGCGAGATTGGCGAAGGGCTCGAACTTGAAGCGGCCGACACCAGCCTTGTAAGCGAGTTCGCCGAACACCTGCGCCGTGCCGGCGTCATAGTCAGCCGACAATTGGTCGGCGAAGCCGTTGAAGGCCACCGAGCGTTTTGTCGAGATGCTGTGCCAGCTGTAGGCGGCGCCGGTGCGGAAGGCTATGGCGCCCCAATTGGTGCCGCCGTAGAGTCCGAGATGATAGTTGTCGCTGGCGCCGCTGGAATGGCGGTCGTCGGCGTCGAAGGACGAATGGCTGTAGCCGCCGATGATGCCGACGCGCCAGTCGCCGATCGGGCTGTCGGCGCCGACCAGGAGGCCGCCGGTCGAGCGATCGAAGTTGGCTGCATTGCCGTCGCTGCCGGTTTGACCCCAGGAGCCGAAGGCCTGGCCCCAGACGGCGAAGCGGTCGGTGTCGGCGGCCACCATCCCGGGCCCGCCCTCGCCATAGGCCATGACCGGCAATGCGGCTGCGCCGGCATCGCCGAAGGCTGCGCTGATTCGCTTGGTGGCGGCGTCGCGGATGAAACGGCTGTCTTCCAGCAACATTCCCTTGGCCGAGGCGTGGATTTCGCCCGAGAGCTGGTCGAAGGCGTCCTGGGCGGCTGCCTCACTCGGCAAGGCAAAGATGGCATCAAAGAGCGGATTGCCGCTGCCAAGGCTTTCGGCGCCGCCGCCGGTTGCGATCTGGTTGGGCGTCAGGCCGACCGAGGCGAAGGACTTCGCCTGCACCACATCGAGATAGACATGCGTGGGGTCGTAATTGGCGATAAGGCCAATGAAGGGGCCGGCCCCGCTGAGCGTGTAGGTGCCGGTGACGCCCGCATCGGCTTGCAGCACGGTGTAATGCGTGCCCGGCACATAAGGCGCGGCGTCCGTCTTGACGACATCGAGGACCGTGCCGTCGGCGATCGTCGCCGTGCCCGTCGCCAGGATGAGGTCCGACTGGCCGGTCGAGGTGAGTTCGACCTGGTAGATCGAGCCCGCCGCCTGGTCGATGTCGCCCGCGACATTGAGCGTGCCGATCGAATTGCCCGGTGCGATGACGCCGCCTGATTGTGCGACGATGCCGCCAACCGTGCCGTTGCCACCTAGCATTCCGCCCGTGATCGTCACCAGCGAACTGGCCAGCGAACCGTTCACGGCCAGCCGTCCGCCGTTCACATTGGTTGCACCGGTGAAGCCGCTCGAATTGGCGGTCAGGTTCGTCGTGCCGGCAATCTGGTCGATCGAGCCCGCGCCGCCGATCGCCGATGCGAAGGTGTAGCTTGTGTCGGTGTGGTTGAAGTTGATCGCACCCGCGCCTTGTCCGAACTGAACGCTCGCCGCATTGAGCGCGCCGGCCGCCGCCGCTGGCGATCCGCTCGCTGCACCGATATTCAGCGTGCCGACGGAGCCCGCCAGAAGGGCGATGTTGACCACGCCGCCGGCCGACACCACGCCGCCATTCGCGATCGTCAGTGAGCCTGTGCCACTACCTCCAATGTTGAGATCACCGCTACTGGTCCACGTCGAGCCGGAGCCGCTGACGTTGGCGGTACCGATGGATCCGCCATTAAAGCCCAAATAGCCATCGGCATTGGCGACCGTGCCGCCGTTCGAGACGATCAATGAACCGGTCCCGCGCTGACCGACAATAAGGAGGCTGCTGCTCGTCCAGGTTGAGCCCGCGCCGCTGACCATTGCCGAACCCGTCGATCCGACATCAAAACCCAGATAACCAGCAGCGTCGGTGACCATGCCGCCGTTTGAAATCGCCAGCGTGCCGGCGCCGTAACCGCCGAGAACGAGGGAAGAACTGTTTGTCCAGGTCGCGCCGACGCCATCAACAAACGCCATGCCCGTCGAGCCCACCTTCGCGCCAATAATCGCAGAGCCGTTGCTGACCGCGCCATGCGAGATCGCCAGCGTGCCGGTGCCATAATCGCCGACAAACAGATCCGCGCTGTTGGTCCAGGTCGAGCCGGCGTTGTCGACAATCACCGTGCCGGTCGAGCCCGCCTGCGAGCCAATGACGCCAGTACCGCTGCTGACCGTGCTGCCATGCGAGATCACCAGTGTGCCCGTGCCGGCACTTCCGACGAACAGGTCTGCGTTCGTCCAGGTCGAACCGGCACCGTCGACGAAAACCATGCCGGTCGAGCCTGCCGAGTTGCCGACATAGGCGGTGTCGTTGCTGATGGCGCCGCCATTGGTGATCGTCACGTTGCCGGCGCCGAGATTGCCGACATACAGATCCGCGCTGTTGGTCCAGGTCGAGCCGGGACCATCGACGAAGACGGTACCTGTCGAGCCCGCGAAGTCGCCGACATAGCCCAAGGCGTTGCTGACCGCGCCGCCATTCGAGACCGTTAGCGAGCCCTGGCCTTGGAAGCCGATGAAGAGGTCGGAAGTGTTGGTCCAGGTCGAGTCAGCACCATTGACCGTCACCAGGCCCTTGGAGCCCACGTCATAGCCGGCATATCCCACCGAACTGGTGACCACGCCGCCATTCGTGATCGTCAGCGCGCCGAAGCCCGCGTTCCCGACCGCGAGCGCTGCGTTCGCCCAGGTCGAGCCAACACCGTCGACAGTTGCCGTGCCAATGGAGCCCGCCAAATTGCCCAGAATGCCGCTCAGATTGCTGACCTTGCCGCCTTTCGAAATGTTCAGCGCACCAGTGCCCTGATCGCCGACGAACAGGTGGGAAGAATTCGTCCATATCGAACCCGCTCCGTCGACCGTCACCGCGCCGTTGGAGCCCGCGTGCCAACCGATGGTGCCCATGGCATTGCTGACCGCTCCGCCATTGGTGATGTCCAGCGTGCCGGTGCCAAATTCGGCGATGTAGAGATCCCCACTGTTGGTCCATGTCGAGCCCGGGCCGTCCACCGTTACGGTGCCGGTGCCCAGGCCGTAGCCGACATGACCCACGGTGTCGCTCACAGCGCCGCCGCTGGAGATCTTCAAGGTGCCAGTGCTGCCGGTGCTCAAGGCAAGGAAAAGATCGGAGCTGTTGCTCCAGACGGAGCCCGGGCCAGTGACGCTCACGGTGCCGCTCGCGTTCGAAACGTAGCCGAGATAGCCGGCAGTGTCGGAGAGGGTGCCGCCGTTCGTAATCGTCAGCGAGCCCGAGTAACTCGCAATGGTGCCCACAAACAGATAGTGGGCCGCCGCACTCGCCGCATCGACCACGGCCGGGTGCGGAAACACCGGATCGAGAATCACGTCGTCGCTCGATGTCGGGACAGCGGCGGGGTTCCAGTTTCCGGCGGCGAACCAGTTCGTGGAGGTGGCGCCGGTCCAGACCTCGGCTGCCGATGCAGGGATCGGTCGGCCAAGGCTGACCAGCGCAGTCGAGGCCAGCGCCAGGCATTTCAACGCGTTAGCCTTGCGGCCTCCAAATGCATTCCGCGGCATTTAACCCCCTGACATGACAGTCGTTTCACCCTGAAGGCTGACATGTCATTGGAGCCCGGCCTTGTCTTGGGCAGGGCGGCACTGGAATTGGACTGGAGCGAAAAGCAGCGTCTTTTGCGCGCACTGTGGCAGTTCGGCGTCATCAGTCGCGCAGGCGCTGCGGATTCGGCCTCGCACGGGCTGATATCGGGCCGAAAGCTGCAAACTTATCTGGCGCTTGTCGGCGTATAGCCGAAGCGGCGACGAAAGCAGCGGTTGAAGTACGATACGTCGCTGAATCCGCTTGTCAGGGCGATGTCACTGACCCGCATGTCGCTGTGTTTGTGCGAGAGCATCCTGTGGGCGCTCTGCAAACGCAGTTCGAGAACGCGTTCGGAGAAGCTCATTCCCGTCTCCTGAAGGAGGTCGTGGACGTAGCGCACCGACAGGCCGAGTTGTTGCGCCACACTTTGGGCGGAGATGCCGGGATCGATAAAATCCTCGGCGATCCTTGCCAGGACGGCCTCCAGCCTGGCAGCGCGCAGGCCTCGAAGCCCGGCCAGTTCGGCAGCCCGACCTTTCGCGCCGGTCGCCAGGCCGATCAGATCCACGATCGTGTCCGTCGCGTGCGTGATCAGATCCGCCGAGGCAAGCGGGCTGCCGCTTTCAAGAAGCAGGCAATAGCGTTTGAGAAGATCGAGGGCTTCGCTGTCGGCGCCGATCTTCAACCCCAGCCTGTCATCGATCTGCGGGAAGGCACGCAGGAGGATCGCGCGTGGGATCACCACATTCGTCCAGACATTGCTGTCGGCACCGGTCATTTTCAGAGCTTCCGATGCAGTGACGAGCACGGCCTCTCCCTGACCGACGGCATATTCGCGGCCGACCTGTACCCCTGACAACACGGTGTCGGCCTTGTTGATCAGCAACAGATAACCGTCATTGGCGATGTTGCTCGCTTTCCTTGTCGCCTGCTCGATGGTTCCGGACATCTGGCCGAGAACCACTGAACCGACAGCCGTGGCCTCGATGGACGCTTCGAAGGGCAGGTTTTCCGGACTGCCGTGTTCGACCGACAATATTTCCGCGACATGGATGTTTTGCCACAGGGAAAATCGTTCGCGTTCGTCAAGATGCGGTGACAACCGCGCCGATGAAAACACCGTCTTTCGAGACAATGGGGAACCTCGACAAGTATCCACGGCTTAAAAAATATCGAACGCGATGCTTTCCATTGCGACAATAACCGGCAACAGTGGCGGCCCGGCGTTCAGGCGATCAAGTTGAACCCATAGTCGAGAGCGGCCGCGACTGGCGTCATCCAAAAGTATGACGTCACAAATTCCTCCGAGGCGAGATCGGGGCGTGCCTGGAGGTGTGGTGGAAAGGCTGAGCAGCGAAGTCCTGAGTTCGATTATCGGCGATATCTATGATTGCGTCTTGAACCCGGAAGGCTGGGCCGGAGTCATGACCCGCATCACGAAAGCCGTCGACGCGGCCTACACCACCATCGCCCTTGCCGGCACCGCCCATAATAGCGGCCGCTTCGCGGCTCAATCGCCTTGGGATCCCGTGCAGATGCGGGTGCTAGAGGAGGACTATGACTTTGATGGAATTCCCGGACTGAAGGCAGCGGTGGTCGGCGATGTCGACCGGCCGGTTGCGACGCTGTCGCTCATGAGCGAAAGCGAACTCCAGCTGACGCCGTTTTTTCAGAACTGGGCCAAACCGCAGGGACTGCGCGAGGCTTGCATCACCAAATTCGTTCATACGCCGGACCGAATCGGGCTTTTGGGCTGCACCACGCGCGCCAGCAGGGGAGGTATTTCGATCGAAGAGCAGCATTTCCTGGCATTGCTCTCGCCGCATCTGCGCCGTGCTTCGCTGATCGGAGATCTGCTCGACCAGGGCCGCGTCACCACCCATCTTTATCGCCAGGCGCTCGATCATCTGGCTGTGCCTGTCGTGCTTACCCACGCCAACGGAGCAATCCTCCATGCGAATGCGGCCGCCGAACAGATGTTTTCGGTGCAGGGTCCCATTCTCTCCAGGAACGGCGTGCTCCAGGCACAGAATCCGGTGGTGGCCCGCGCCCTGCTGGACGCGATCGCCAGTGCGGCGAGCGCGGATGCTTCGCTTGGCGCGCGCGGCATAGGGCTGCCGGTTTCGGCCCAGGGCCAGCCGCCCGCCGTTGCCTATGTGTTGCCGCTGACTGAAGGAACGGCGCGCGCGGTTTTCCGGCCGGCATGCGCGGCAGTGTTCATATCGACGACGACATCGGCTTCTCCCCTCCCGGAGGCCGTTCTGACCACGCTGTTCGACCTCACACCCGCGGAGGCGCGGGTGCTGCTGCGGATCGGCGGCGGATTGTCAGCGTCCAAGAGCGCGTTGTCGCTCGGCATCGGTGAGAACACCTTGAAGACCCACCTCAATCGAATCTTCGCCAAAACCGGCACCAGACGCCAAGCCGACCTCGTCAAACTCGTGTCGGACATCGGCACGCCGCTGGCGGCTCACGGACCCTGAAGGCGGAGCGCGTAGTCTCTACCGCCAGCGGGTCAGAGGCTTTACCGCCGCCAGGGCGGCTCCGGCGCGAAGCGCTTGCCGATCCAGTCGGCGAAGGCGCGGGTCTTGGCGGCTTTTCCCTTGGCCGAGGGCGTGACGACATAGACCGCGCCTTCGTCCGCCAGCGTCCACTCCTCCAGCACGGATACCAGCCGGCCATCGGCGAGTTCGCGGCCGACCAGCCAGTCGGTGCTCATCATCAGGCCGATGCCTTGCACGGCGGCCTGGACCAGCACCTCGGCATCGTCGGTGACCAACGGCCCCGAAACCTCGACGCGCGCGCGCCGGCCCTCACGGTCGGTCATCTCCCAGGCCGGAAAGGTCTGGAAGCCCGAGAAGCCCAGGCAGGAATGGTCGAGCAGCGCTTGCGGCGTCTCCGGCCTGCCCCTGCGGGCGAGATAGGAGGGAGCGGCGCAGAGCAGCCGGCGCCGCGTCGCCACCTTGCGCGCCACCAGGCGTGAATCCTCCAGGCTGCCCAGCCGCACGGCGACATCGAAATTCTCGGCGACCAGATCGGTGAAGCGGTTGGAGAATTCAGCCTCGATGCGGACATCGGGAAATTCGGCAAGGAATTGAGGCAGCAGCGGCCCGATCCACATGCGCCCGAACGTGCCGGGCAGCGCCAGCCTGAGCAGGCCGCGCGGGCCGCCCCCGGCATGCGCGGACGCGACGGCCTCGGCCTCGTCGACGGATGCGAGGATGGCGCGCACGCGCACCAGGAATTCGGCACCCGCTTCGGTCAGCGACACGCTGCGCGTCGTGCGCGAGAGCAGCCTCACCCCCAGCCGCGCCTCCAGCGACTGCAGGCGCCGCGACAGGATGGTCGCGTCGCGCCCGACACGGGCCGCCGCTCTGGTGAAGGAACGCGCCTCGGCGATGGCGGCGAAGGCAGCCATCTCGGCAAGGGCCGCGGGTTCGTGAGATTGCTGCATTATTCACAGTTCTCAATTGCAGAAAACAAGGATTATCCAGAGATAGCGCAGCAAATAGGTTCACTCAATCCATCAAATCGTTCCACCGGAGTGAAATCATGAAAGCCATCGAACTCAGCCAGCCCAGGTTGGACGCCTTCCGCGCCGCCACCGTTGCAACTCCCGAACCGCAGCGCGGTGAGGTGCTGATCCGCCAGCGTGCGGCGAGCCTCAATTTCGTCGATGTGGCGGTGGCGAGCGGCAACTATCCCGGGCCGAGCTTCCCGCTCATCCCCGTCGCCGACGCCGCCGGCGAGATCGTCGCGCTGGGCGAGGGCGTTACGAGGCTCGCCATCGGCGATCGCGTCGTCGCGCATGCCAAGCCGCGCTGGATCGGCGGGCCGCCGCGGCCCTACGAGATGACGCAGATGCGCGGTGTTTCGCTGCCCGGATCGCTGGCGGAATATGTCGCGCTGCCGGCCAATTCGGTGGTGCCGGTCCCGGCGCATCTGTCCTTCGAGGCGGCCTCGACGCTGCCGATCGCCGGCACCACCGGCTGGAACGCCATCCGCGCCGCCAACGTCGGTCCGGGCTCGGTCGTCGTGCTGCTTGGCACTGGCGGCGTCTCGATCTTCACCCTGCAGCTGGCGAAAGCCGCCGGCGCCACCGTCATCATCACCTCGTCGTCGGACGAAAAGCTGGAGCGGGCAAAGGCACTCGGCGCCGATCATCTCATCAACTACCGCGCGACATCAGACTGGGACGGCAAGGTGCTGGAACTGACCGATGGCCGCGGCGCCGATCTTGTCGTCGAGACCGGCGGCACCGCCACCTTCGCCCGCGCCGTCAACGCCACCGCGCCCGGCGGCACGCTGTTCACTATCGGCTTCGTCACCGGCGCCGAAGCCACGATCAACCTGCTGCCGATCATCATCAAGGCGCTGAAGGTGGTCGGCAACAACACCGGATCGGTGTCCGATCTTTTCGACGCCGCCCGCGCCATCGGCGCGGCCCGGATCGAGCCGGTGGTCGACAAGGTGTTTTCACCTGATCAAGCGACCGAAGCCTACGCCCACATGGCCGCCGGCGGCCTGCATTTCGGCAAGCTGGCGTTCGCATTGGAATGGTGAAGCTGCAGATCTCCCCCCTCGAGGGGGAGATGGCCGGCAGGCCAGAGGGGGTCGGTTCGACTGGGCGCGACTTTCTTGCGACGATCGGAGGTTAGCGCTTCACGCGAGACGACCCCCTCTGTCGCCTTCGGCGACATCTCCCCCTCGAGGGGGGAGATTACGCGCTCAGATCAGCTTCTCCAGCGTGATCGGCAGATCCCTGATCCGCTTTCCCGTCGCGTGGAACACCGCATTGGCGATGGCCGGCGCCATGCCGACGATCGCCAGTTCGCCGACGCCCTTGCCGCCGAGTACCGAGGAATGCAGGTCGGGGATGCCGACCGAGATCACCTCAATGTCGGGGATGTCGGCATTGGTGGGGACGAGATAGTCGGCGAGGTTGTTGTTGACGATGCGGCCGTGGCGGCGGTCGACGATGCCTTCTTCGAGCAGCGCCTGGCCGATGCCCATGATGATGCCGCCCTTCCATTGGCTTTCGGCCAGCTTCGGATTGTAGAGCCGGCCCGAATCCAGCGCCGAAACCAGGCGCGACACGCGCACCGTGCCGAAATCCTCGTCGACGCGCACCTCGACGAAATGCGCGCACCAGGAGTGGCGGGAATAGTCACCCTCGGTGTGCGGCAGCGCCATGGCGATGGTGGTGTAGTTCTTGTAGCGGTCTTCCGCCGTCGAATTGGCGGGCATGGTGTCGCCCGTCGCCTCGATGCGGTCGCGGCCGACGCTTTTGAGCAGGTCGGCGATCGAGACATCGGGGCCGTCGCCGCGTGGCGCGGTGATGCGGCCATTGGCGACGACCAAAGTGTTGGCCTGCAGCGCGTGGAAGGGCGAGCGCGGATCGCCGATCGCCAGACCGATCAGCTGGTCGAGCGCCGAGGACGCCGCCTTGTAGACCGCGCCGGTCATCACGCCGGCCAGCCGTGAGCCCCCGGAGACGCCGGCACGGGCAAAGCGGGAGTCCCCCAGTTTCACCACGACGTCGTCGGCGGACACGCCGACCGTCTCGGCGGCGGTCTGCGCCAGGATGGTGTAGGTGCCCTGGCCCATGTCGATCGAGGAGCTTTCGACCTCGACCGAGCCGTCGGCCAGGATGCGCACGACCGCTTCGCCATAGGCGCGCCGCACCGGATAGGTGCCGGCGGCCACGCCCCAGCCGATCAGATAGTTGCCGTCGCGCATCGAGCGTGGCTCGGGCGTGCGCCTGGCCCAGCCGAAGCGTTCGGCGCCTGCCGCAAAAGCCTCGCGCAACTGCCTGGTCGACCAGGCTTTTTTGGCATGCGGATCCTGCTCGGCGTAGTTGCGCAGCCGGATTTCCAGCGGATCGATGCCGACCTCGTAGGCGAGTTCGTCGATGGCGCTTTCGATGCCGAAGGCCGACGGGTTTTCGCCCGGCGCGCGCATGGCGCCCGGCACCACCGAATTCACCCTTACGACATTCTGCCTGGAGGAGAAGTTCGGCGTCGCGTACATGATCGAGGTGACCGAGCCCAGCGGCTCGACCCACATGCCGTCGATCGACGTTTCGTTGACGCCGCGATGCACGATCGACTGGATCAGGCCGTCATGGTCAGCGCCGATCGTCACCGTCTGGCGGGTCGCGGCGCGGCCACCATAGCCGGTGAAGGTCTGTGCCCGCGTCATCACCAGCCGCACCGGCCGGCCAAGCATTTTGGCGGCACTTGCGGCAATCGCGCCATGGCTGAGCGCCAGCGCCTTGGAACCGAAGCCGCCGCCGACATAGGGCGACACCAGCCGGACATTCTCGAACGGCACGGCGAACCATTCGGCATAGGTGCGCGCCATGCCGTCCAGCCACTGGCTCGGCTCCCACACGGTGAGGTGGTCGCCTTCCCAGCGGGCGATCAGGCCATGCGGCTCCATCGGCGCCTGGTATTCACGTGGTGTGTTGTAGGCGGCGCAGATCCGCACCGGGGCCGAGGCGAAGGCGGCCTGGGCGTCGCCCCATTCCTTGGTCATGGCATCGACGGGGATGCCGTCGCCGGCCTTGCCGTCGCTGAGGTCGACGATGGAAGGCGCCTCGTCGTAGCTGACCTTGACCATCGCCGCGGCGGCCACGGCCTGCTCGAAGGTCTCGGCGACGACGGCCGCGACATGCTGGCCCGAGAAGGTGATGTCGCGCGCCAGCGGACAATAGGGCCTGTCGGGCGGCGGGGTGCCGAACCAGTCCGAAGCGGTTTTCAGGCTGATGATGGTGTCTGGCGTCAGCACCTTGAGCACGCCCGGTGCCGCCTCGGCCGCCTTGCTGTCGATGGCGCGCACCTTGCCGGATGCGATGGTGCTTTCGACCAGCACAGCATAGGCGAGCCCTTCGAGCTGCTGCTCGACGGCGTATTTGGCCGCACCCGTGATCTTGGCCGGGCCGTCGACGCGCGACAGCCGGCCGCCGACCGCGTCGGCGCCGCCGTCGGATGCATCGCCTCGTTTCGATTCACCAACTCTGATGTCGTGAACGGTCATGCCGTTTCTCCCATCTTGAGGATAGCCCGTGCGACGACGCGCGGCGCGAGCTCGATCTTGTAGTGGTTGGCGCCATGGTCGACAGCGCCTTCGACGGCGAGCAGGCTGGCGGCGCGAACAGCTTCCGGCTCCAGCATCTTGCCTTTCAAGGCGTCTTCCACGGCGCGCGCCCGCCAGGGTTTGGTGGCGACGCCACCGAGCGCGACGCGCAGGTCGCGGATGGTGCGTCCGTCAGCTTCCAGTTCGAGGCCGACGGCGGCACTTGCGGCGGCGAACTCGTAGGACTGCCGGTCGCGGACCTTCAGATAGGTCGAACGCCGGACGGCCGCGGAGGAGGGGATTTCGATGGCGGTGATCATCTCGCCCGGCTCGATCGCGTGTTCCTTGTCCGGCGTCGTGCCGGGCAGCAGGAAAAAGTCATCTACGAGGATGCGCCGATCGCCGAGATGAACTGTTGCATCGAAAGCGACAAGCGCCGTGGCGAGGTCGCCGGGATACATGGCGATGCAGGCCTCGCTGGTGCCGAGCACGGCATGGCCCCTGGTGACACCGCCGATCGCCGAACAGCCGCTGCCTGGTTCGCGCTTGTTGCAGGCGGCAAAATTCGAGGGATCGCGGAAATAGGGGCAGCGCGTGCGCTGCATGAGATTGCCGCCAATGGTCGCCATGTTGCGGATCTGCGCCGAAGCCGCTTGCCACAGCGCCTCCGAGATGGCGGGGAAGCGGCCCTTGATGTCCGCGTGGTCGGCGACATGGCTCATCGTCGCGAGCGCGCCGATGATGGCGCCGCGCTCGTCGATCTCGATCCGGTCCAGCCCGTCGAGATGGGTGATGTCGACCAGCGTGTCTGGTTCGGCGACGCCGCATTTGGCGAGGTCGATCAGCGTCGTGCCGCCGGCGAGCAGCATGGCGCCGGGGAGCGCGGCCGCCTGGCGCGCGGCGTCGGCCGAGGTGGCGCGAAGATAGGAAAAATCCCTCATGACGCGGCCTCCAACGCTGCCTGGCGCACGGCGGCGACGATGTGCGGATAAGCGCCGCAGCGGCAGAGATTGCCGGCCATGTATTCGCGGATTTCCTCATCCGATCCGGCATGGCCCTCGCGGATGCAGGCCACCGCCGACATGATCTGGCCTGATGTGCAATAGCCGCACTGGAAGGCGTCCTGTTCGAGGAAGGCAGCCTGCACGGGATGCAGTTCGCCCTCCCGTGCAAGCCCCTCTATGGTGGTGATGGTGCGGCCCTCGGCCTGGGCTGCCAGCATCAGGCAGGCCAGCACGCGCTCGCCGTCGACATGGACGGTGCAGGCACCGCACTGGCCGTGGTCGCAGCCCTTCTTGGTGCCGGTCAGGCCGAGCCTGTCACGCAAGGCATCGAGCAGCGTGACACGCGGTTCGAGCTGCAACTCGTGATGCCGGCCGTTGATATCGAGATGGACGGGGATTTTCGTCATGGGCGTCTGGCTCCAGTTGCTTGACGCTGAGGGAATGAATTGGCGCTTTGGAAGGGAAGGGCAAGGTCAGGCGACAGCCAATCCACCGCGGGTGAGGAAGCTGACAGCTTGCGGCTTCGAAAGACGTGACATACCGGGCTCCCTGATTATATGATAAAGGTGCTCCACTAAAACGGAGGCGCCTCCGTTTATTTACGTGGGGGCTGGCCAGGCATGGTTCAAGCCCCCATATCCCTGGTGGAGAAAAAATTGGCTTTTGAGCCCGTCACAACCGTCGACCAAAAACCCGCCGCCGCCGACAAGCCGTTGCGCGCGGATGCGCAACGCAACCGCGACCGGCTGGTCGAGATGGCGGCTTCGGTCTTTGCCGAGCGCGGCATCGACGCCTCGCTGGAGGAGATCGCCCGGCGCGCCGGCGTCGGCATCGGCACGCTCTACCGCCATTTCCCTACGCGCGAGCATCTGGTCGAGGTGGTCTATCGCCGCGAGGTGGAGGGGTTGTGCGCAGCGGCTGGCGAGCTTGCGGCAAAACATCCCTCGGATGTCGCGCTGGAAGAATGGATGCGCCGCTTCGTCGACTATATCGCCACCAAGCGCGGCCTGGCGACCAGCCTGCGCATCCTTCTCACCACCAATTCGACGCTGTTTTCCGACACGTCGGGACGAGTGTCGCAGGCGCTGCGGGAACTGGTGGATGCGGCGGTCGCCGACGGCACCATCCGCGGCGACGTCGATGCCTCCGACGTGCTGCACGCGCTGGGCGGCATCTACTCGGCACCCGACACCCCTGAATGGCGCGACCGCTCGCGCCGGCTGGTCAAGCTGTTGATGGATGGCTTGCGGTTCGGGGCTGTAAAGGCGGGATGAAGAGGCGCCTGGACTGCACTAGGCGCGCAAGTCCCGACCTTCGATTCCGAACGGTGATTGGCTATGCTGCGCCGCAAAAGACCAATTATTTCGTATAATTCTCTGGGTCTAATTTTGTTATAATCGCATATTGAAAATGTAATTTTCGATGATTTGTAGAAAAATCTGGATGTTTTTCCCGAGATGCAACCGGGAATATGTGCGTCTTTACCCGAACAACCTCATGCACTTCGCACGATTAACGGCCTCTTTGGCGTTAGCGGCAAAATCAGGGCGGTTTTTAGTCGGTTTTTAGCCCTCGCTTCACAAAACTATTTCAGCACGGTAAATCTTTTGTGTTGCGCCGCACCATTGCGCGGAAGCACTCATTGGCCAAATGGAAACGCGCGGCGAGGATTCCGTCAAGTTGACCAACTTGAGCTTTCCGCTGGCAGACATCCGATATCGGACCCGTCCCGGGCGGGCTCGTGGAGCATGGATTTTGCATTGTCGGCGCTTTGGCGAACATAAGCGCCGGCAAGGATGCGGGTCGTCCGTTGCGAACCCCTTTGACTCTCGAAGCCGGGAATTCGTGGGGATGCCCCGGCAGCCTCATCAGAGATGTTCCGCCGGGGGAAGCGGCTGATGGGAAACTCTCGCGATACCCAGCTGGACGGATTGAGGGCCATCGCCGTCACGTTGGTGCTGTATTCCCATTTCTTCGCGGCGGGAGGCTCTTCTTTCTGGGGCCACATCGGCGTGCGGCTGTTCTTCGTGCTGAGCGGCTTTCTCATCACGCGCCTTCTCCTGGAAGCGCGTTCGGCGGCTGAATTTGAGGCCGCGCCCGCGCTGAGATCCTTCTACATCAGGCGGGCACTGCGAATATTCCCGCCCTATTTCGCCGTGCTGGGCGTCGTCTGGATGGTTGACCTGGAGCATTCCAGGGGATCGCTGATCTGGCATGCGCTTTACCTGTCGAATTTCTGGTACGCGCTGCGCAACGACTGGTCGCCCTGGCTGCTCTGCCATTTCTGGAGCCTGAGCATCGAGGAGCAGTTCTATATCGCCTGGCCGCTGGTCGTCTTGCTGGCGCCACGCCGCCGCCTCGAGGCGATCTGCATCGGCGTCATCGTGCTGTCATTGTCGTATCGCTTTTACTGGCCGATCACTGGAACCCCCGCGCTGGCGCGCGATCTGCTTCCACCGGCTTCCATGGACGCGCTCGCCTCGGGTGCGTGGCTTGCCGTCTACCGAACCAGGGCCACCGTCTTGCCACAGTGGTTACGGCTTGGCTGGCCGGCGCTCGCGGTCGCGTTTTTCGCCCTGCAGTGGTTTGCTCCGGCGCCGCCGGACACTGTCCAGGAATGGGGCCGCTGGCTGCTGTCGCAAATCCTTCCGCTCGGGCCTCTCGTGATGATCGTCGCGAGTTGTTCTCGAGGTCATCGGGGGTACCGGGGCTGGCTTCTCGAACTGCCGCCGCTCACCGCCCTTGGCCGCGTCAGCTATGGCGTCTATCTGTACCACCCCATACTCCTGTCGTTGGCCGTCAAGTCCCAGCCGTGGATCCCCGTCAACGTCTCGGAGCAGGGGGCGGGTCGGTTCCTGGTTGCAGGAACGGCCACCCTTATCCTGGCGTCGGTATCGTGGCTGGTTTTCGAAAAGCCGCTCAACAGCTTCAAGCGCTACTTTCCCTATGTCGCGCCAGGAGCTGGCACGCGCATCCGGGCCCGCGCCGACACGACCGACGCCGGATGGCCCAGAGGCGCGGCAGGGGCTTATCCCGGTGGATTGCCCGATGGCCGCGAGGCGGCAGGCGATCTTCAACGAACGGATCGGAGCTGACCATGGCCGCTCCCCTGGTATCCGTTCTGCTGCCGGTCTACAACGCGGGACCCTATCTCAGCACCGCGCTCGGCAGCATCCTGCGGCAGGACCACGATCGCCTGGAGGTCATTGCGATCGACGACGGCTCGACGGACAACTCCCTGCAAATCCTGCAGCGGCACCGGCAGGCCGACAATCGGATCTCCATCATCTCCCGCGAAAACCGGGGCCTCATCGCAACCCTCAACGAGGGTTTGGCTGTCGCTCGGGGCGACCTTATCGCCAGGATGGACGCGGACGATATCGCCTATCCGTCACGCCTGTCGCGCCAGGTGGCGCTGTTCGACCGGCAGCCCGATCTCGCTCTGTGTGGCGCCGGCTTCGATACCTTGCTTCGCAACCGCGTCGCCAAGGGTACACCCGATCCGGTCTTCCGGTTCGGCCAGCTCCGTATATTGTCGATGTTCTTCACGATATTCATGCATTCCACGGTTGTATACAACCGGAAAGTCATAAAGGACGACGTTCTATTCTACGACCCGAAATACAAACATGCCGAGGATTTCGACCTCTTCAGGCGGCTCGCCGATCGTTACCCGGCGGCGATGATCCCCGAAAACCTGATCGTCTACCGTATCCATGACGGGAGCGTAACGAGCAGGCACAGGAAGGAGATGCGCCGGACACATCTGACGATCGTGGCCGAGAACCTCGAGCGGGAAGGCCTGGCACAGGATACGCGCGATCTGCGCGACATCGGCGAGGCCGTTTCGACCGACACGGTTCGCCGGGCTGCGGCGTTCATTCTTGCACTCGAGGCAAGGATCTCCGCGCTGCCGACGGAAACGCGGCCGAGTTTTGCGGCCGGCGCGTTGAACCTGTTCTATTTCCTCTACCAACTGATAGGCGACGAAATGCAACCTCCGCTGACGCACGAATTCCTGACGCGGACCGCGAAATGGAATTTCATTCGACGCCGCGAAAAGTACGCGTTGCGTCCCGCCGCCTACGCGCCATGGTTCAGTCTCGTCTCGATGTCGGCCGGCCGCCAGGCGGACGCCGTGGCGCGGTACCTGAAATCCGCGCCTGCCGCGGCGGTCCTGGCGTCCCATCAGTTGAGCTAGCGGCAGGGATGACCGTCAAAGCCCGCCCACCCACGCAGCGCGATCGCCGGACGGAGCTTGTCCCCGTCGATCCCCGGCCCGAGCGGTCGCCGCCGGCGGTCAGCTTCATCATATGCACGCGCAACCGTGTCGCCGTGCTCGAGGCTTGCATCAGGTCGGTCCAAAGCGCGTGCCGCGCCCATGCCGGCTTCGCGGCCGAACTCGTGGTCGTCGACAATGGTTCGGTCGACCGCACGGCGGAGCGCCTGGCCAGCATCGCCGAAATATCCGATATCCCGTTCACAGCCGTGCGCGAGCCGCGCCCCGGATTGGCCGCCGCCCGCAACGCCGGTGTGGCGCGCGCGCGCGGCCGCGTCCTGGTCTTCGTCGATGATGATTGCGAGATCGATGGCGATTACCTCCGCGATCTGGAACGACACTATGCTTCCGGCGAACAATGGCTCATCCGTGGCGGCTGCGTCGAACTCGGCGATCCCAGGGATTTGCCGTTCACGATCAAGCGCTCGCGGGTGCGCGAGCGGCTCACCCCCGATGTTCATCCGGGCGGCTTCGTGCTTGGCTGCAACATGGTGATGCACCGCGATGTCGCGGCCCGTATCGGTCATTTCGACGAACGGTTCGGCGCCGGCGGCCCGCTGCGGTCAGCGGAAGACACGGATTACCTTGTTCGAGCGATGCTGCTCGGCATCCCGGTCGAATATGTGCCCGATATGACAGTTTTCCATCATCATGGCCGGCGAGACCGCAAATCGATCGAAAAGCTCCACCGCGACTACAGCTTCGGCAATGGCGCCCTTTGCCTGAAACATGTCCGCCATGCGCCCTGGCTGCTTCGCCATTTCTATTGGGCCACGAGAGGGGCTTTGCGGGAGTTGGCGGGTGGTCCGCGGTTCGACCGCGAACTCCAGCTGTCGCATTGGCCGATCGTCGTCATGAATCTGACCGGCGCGGCCAGATTTGCGGTTCTTTTGCTGGCAAGATGGCCGGAAGAAGTGCAAGTGCCGCAGGATCGGCAGGCAGATGCCCAGGCGAGGTGACAGGCCATAATGCGATTTTTGCCGCCAAGCTTGCCGATGCTGGGCCGCGCGCTCGGAACGAAGCAGTTGCGACTGCTTCCGGCCGTGGTGGTTCTTGGTCTTGTCGGCGCCGCCCTCGAAGGGTTCGGCATAGGCTTGATCATCCCCTTGCTGGGCATAATCATGGGACACGCGGATGCGGCCGGAATGGCCGGCTTGTCCGCCGTCTTTCAGTATTTCGGATCGGGCCTGGACGAGCGCGACCGGCTGATCGTCATTTCGGTCGCCATCCTCGGCTCGATCATCCTGAAGAACGTGTTCGCATTCGCGAACACGCTGCTCACCACCTTCATTTACGGCAAGGCAAGCCATTCGATCCGCAGCGCGCTGTCGGAGCAGCTCCTCAGGATAGGTTACCCGTTCTTCCTGCAGCAAAGTCCCGGACGGCTGCTCAACATCATCTCGAACGAATCCTGGCGGGCATCGGATGCGATCCAGATCATGCTGTCGGCCATCGTCAGCGCATCGGCGGCCATCATCCTGCTGGCGTTCCTGCTCCTGCTGTCGTGGCAGATGACACTGTTGGTCACATTGGGCCTGGCCCTCATCCAGGTCGTCCATGCCGTTCTCTCGGCCAATCTGAAAGCGCCCAGCCGCAGCGTCGCCTCCCGCAACAGCGATCTCGCATCGCAGATGCTGCACCTTGTCCATGCCGGGCGCCTGATCCGTATCTTCGGACAGGAGAGCCGCGAGCAAGCGGTGTTCGACCAGGCATCGGACGCGGTGCGCCGGGCTGCTTTCGTCCTGCTTACCCGGCAGGGGGCGTTGCCACCGCTGACCGAGGTTCTCCATGCGATGCTGTTCCTTGCGGTGGTGATCGGCGCATGGTTCGCCAATGTGAGCTTCCCGCTGATCGTCGCATTCGTCATCCTGCTCTACCGGCTGCAGCCGCATATGCGGGCTTTGCAAATGTCGTGGAGCCAGCTGCAAGGCTTGAGCGGGTCGCTCGAAGAGGTCGATTGGATGCTGGATCCGGCGGACAAGCCCAAGCCTCCGCAAGGCGACGGGCCATTCCACGGTTTGCGGCAAGGGATCAGCTTCGACGACGTGGCATTTACCTATTCCGGCACGGACGCACGCGCGGCGGCGCTGCATTCGGCGACTTTCGATATCCGAAGCGGCCGCTCGACGGCGCTCATCGGCCGGTCGGGCGCGGGCAAGACGACGATCGTCAATCTCCTGTGCCGCTTTGTCGAGCCGAGCTCCGGGGGGATTCTTGTCGATGGATCGCCGCTCGACCGGATCGACCCCAGCCAGTGGCGAAAGCACGTCGCGCTTGCCAGCCAGGAGCTGGAACTGGTGGACGGCACCATTTCCGAGAACATAACCTACGGCCAGGATGGCGCCACGAGCAGCGATGCCGAGCGTGCCGCGAGACTGGCCGAAGCGCATGAGTTCATTGAACATCTGCCCCAGGGCTACGACACCGTCGTCGGCTACAGGGGTGTCAATCTGTCAGCGGGACAAAGGCAGCGGATCGCCTTGGCGAGGGCGCTGGTGCGCGATCCTGATCTGCTCATCCTGGACGAAGCCACGAATGCCGTGGACGGACTGTCGGAAGCGGCGATCGTCGAGACGTTGAAGTCGAGAGCCGGCCGCCGCACGACCCTCGTGATCAGCCATCACCACAGCACCATCTCGTTCTGCGATGACGTGGTGATCCTGAGCGGCGGCCGTGTGAAGAAGCAGGCCCCATTCGCGGCCCTGGCGTCGCTCAGCATGGATGAGCTTTACCAGCATGAACCGACCCTCTGACAGGTCCGAGGCCCTGTCTCTCTCCGGCCTGTGGTGGGGTTACAGGGCGGCGGCCGTTACCGGGCCCGCCGGCCGGAAACCACCCGCAGCCAGGGCGTCAGATGGAAGGCGCTCATCAGGAGATACATTGCCGGCATGCCGGTAAGAGGCGAGGCGCCCATGCACAGCATTGCGGCGCCACCGCCCTGAAGACAGGAGACCAGCGCCATCAGGGCGAAGGTCGGCGCCGCGGCGAGGCACAGCCAGTCGGCGATGCCGGGGGTGGCGGTGTTTTCGGGGGTCGCGCTTCCGGAGCCGGAATGAATGTCGCTCATGGCCTTTTCCCTTGATGGTTGGCAAGGAGTTGGGTTCCTCTCCCCCGCTCCGCGAGGGAGAGGAAACCAGGCAGGATGGGGCGTGCCACCCTTTCCCGCCAAGCGCTGCTACTCGCTCTTGTCGCGGAACGCGGCCTCGCCGGCGGCTGACACTTCGGCCCATTTCTTGTCGGCCCCAGCTTCGTAATTGTCGTGCCAGTTCCACCAGCTGTAGAGCGGGGTCTGCGGGTAGCCTTCGGGCGAGTCCTCCCAGGTCTCCTGGCGGCCGAGCGGGGTGACGTCGAGATAGCTCCAGACAGTACCCAACGCCTCGTCGCCGCGGTTGTTGATGAAATAGGTGCGGAAGATGCGGTCGCCATCATGAATGAACACGTTGTGGCCGTGCCATTCGTCGACGCCGAAGTCTTTGTCGAAGCTGTCGGTGATGGTGTACCAGGGAATCTCCCAGCCCATCCGCTGCTTCAGCCGTGCAATGTCGGCCTGCGGGGCGCGCGAAGCGTAGGCGAGCGTGGTGTTGCGGGCGTTGAGATGGGCGAGGTGACCGACCTGGTCGGCGCCGAGCGAGCAGCCGCGGCAAGCGTGATCGGGCCAGCCATAGACGCCGGGCTCGAAGAAGGCGCGGTAGACGATCAACTGGCGGCGGCCTTCGAACAGGTCGAGCAGGCTGACCTTGCCGTCGGGGCCATCGAAAACATAGGCCTTGTCCACTTCCGTCCACGGCATGCGGCGGCGTTCGGCCGACAGCGCATCCCTGGCGCGCATCGTCGCCTTCTCCTTCACCAACATCGCTTTGTGAGCGGCTTCCCAGTCTTGCCGTGAAACGATCGGTGGCATCTTCATCGTCATGTTCATTGGTCTTCTCCTTTGCCAGTCGTGGCGTCGTTGCGGTTTGGTGTTGCCTGGGAATGTCGGGGCGTTGCGGGCGCGGCGAAATCCGCGAGTTCCGGCCCGGCGCAGCAGGGGTGGCGTGCGGCGTGCTTGGCCGTATCATTCGCCGTGGCGAGGTCGAGGTCGGTGGAGGCAGGCATTTTCTGGTTCTCCCTTGCGTGCCGTCATTGCCGGCACGACTTGCTGGTTGACGGTACTGACTTAAGGTAGGGCAGCGCCGCGCCGAGGTGGGAGTTACAAGTGTGACGGGATTTGAATGGACTCGCTGATCAACGCGGCGGCGCTGGCGCTGGCTTCGGGCGATGCGCTCGGCGCGCTCGACCGCGTCGCCCTGCGCGAGGATGCGCCGGCGCTGGCGCTGCGCGGCATCGCCATGGCGCAGCTCGGCGACTTCGATCGCGCTAAGCTGTTGTTGCGGCGGGCCGCGCGCGCGTTCAACCCGAAAGAGGCCGTCGCGCGCGCCCGCTGCGTCGTCGCCGAGGCCGAGATCGCGCTGGTCTCGCGTGATCTCGGCTGGCCGGCCAAGGCGCTCGACGCGGCCCGCGCGGCACTGGAAAAGCATGGCGACCGGTTGAACGCGGCGCATGCCGGCCACCTCAAGGTGCGGCGGCTGCTCTTGATCGGCCGCCTCGACGAGGCCGAGCATGTGCTGGCCGGGCTCGACCCGGCGCCGCTTCCGCCGGCGGCCAGGGCCGCGCACGAGCTTGCCGTCGCCGGCATCGCCATGCGGCGCCTGCGGACCAGGCCGGCGCGCGCGGCGCTGGAATGGGCGCGCCATGCCGCCCACATAGCTGGCATTCCCGGCCTCATCGCGGAGGTCGAGAGCGCAAGCCAGGCGCTGGAGACGCCCGCGGCGCGGCTGATCACGCAGGGCAGGGAGCTGCCGGTGCTGCTCGAGGAGGTCGAGGCGTTGCAGGGATCGCCGGCGCTGATCGTCGATGCCTTCCGCTACGCCCTGCGCGGCGGCGGGGTCACGATCTCGCTGGCGAGCCGGCCTGTGCTGTTCGCCCTGGCGCGGACGCTCGCCGAAGCCTGGCCAGGGGACGTGTCGCGGGGGGAACTCGTGGCGCGGGCCTTCGGCGGCAGGCATGCCGATGAATCGCATCGCGCGCGCCTGCGCGTCGAGATCGGGCGGCTGCGCGCCGAGCTTCGCTCACTGGCCGGCATCAGCGCCACCAAACATGGCTTCACGCTGGCGCCGCGCCAGGCGCACGCGGTGATGGTGCTGGCGCGGCCGATCGAGGAGCGGCACGCGGCCGTGCTTGCCTTGCTCGCCGACGGCGAGGCCTGGTCGAGCTCGGCCCTGGCGCTGGCGCTCGGAACCGGCCAGCGCAGCGTGCAGCGGGCGCTCGAGCCGCTTGCCGAGGCCGGCAAGGTGCAGTCCTTCGGCCATGGCCGGGCGCGCCGCTGGATGACGCCGCCGGTGGCTGGATTCACGACCACCTTGTTACTCCCCGCGCCGCTGCCAGATGGCTAAGGTGCATTGATATTCAGACTCTCGACCCACCTTGGAACATGATCCCAGACGTCAGCGGGATGACGACCACCATCGAGGACAAAGACATGAAGCATTCGGCGGCCGAAATCCTGAGGGAATACGGACCTTTTCCCGGCGCCAAGACGGTGGCCGGGGTGAGCTTTGACGGCAAGAACGTCTGGTTCGCCTCGGGCGACAGGCTGAATGCCTTCGATCCGGAGAGCGGACAGGCGTTGCGTTCGATCGATGTCGCGGCGCATGCCGGCACCGCCTATGACGGCCGGCATTTTTTCCAGCTCGCCAAGGACCGCATCCAGAAGATCGATCCCGATACCGGCGAGGTGCTTTCCACCATTCCGGCACCCGGCAATGGCGGCCATTCCGGGCTGACCTGGGCCGAGGGCACGCTGTGGGTGGGGCAGCACCGGGAGCGCAAGATCCACCAGATCGATCCCGAGACCGGAAAAATCCTGCGCACCATCGAATCCAACCGTTTCGTCACAGGGGTGACCTGGGTCGACGGCGAATTGTGGCACGCCACCTGGGAGGGCGACGAGAGCGATCTGCGCCGCGTCGACCCGCAAACGGGCAAGGTTCTGGAGAAGCTCGACATGCCTGCCGGCATGGGCGTCTCGGGACTGGAATCCGATGGCGGCGACCGCCTCTTCTGCGGCAGCGGAAACGCCGGCGTGGTGAGGGCGGTGCGCCGGCCGAGGTGAAGGGACACGAATTTTCCCCCGGCGAATTTTCCCCCGGCGACTGGCCGTTGCGCGGCGTCGAGCCTAGATAGGCTGGACCATCCCCCCGCAAAAGGACCAGACCATGCCCGAACAGATCACGTTGAACGACGGCGCCGCCATTCCCCAGCTTGGCCTTGGCGTGTGGCAGGTCGATCACGACATCACCGCGCAAGTGGTGGGCTGGGCGATCGAGGCCGGCTACCGGCTGATCGATACCGCCGAGGGCTACAAGAACGAGGAAGGGGTCGGCGAGGCGATCCGCGCCGCCGGCGTGCCGGCAGCAGAGCTGTTCATCACCTCGAAGCTGCGCAACGGCGCCCACCAGCGCGATACGGCGCTGCGCGCCTTCGACGACACGATGAAGAAGCTCGGCGTCGAGCAGCTCGACCTGTTCCTGATCCATTGGCCGGTGGCCAGCCAGGACAAATATGTCGAGGCCTGGAAGACGCTCGTCGAGTTGAAGCAGGCCGGCCGCATCAAGTCGATCGGCGTCTCGAATTTCAATCCTGATCATCTGGAGCGCATCATCGGCGAGACGGGCGTGGTGCCAAGCGTCAACCAGGTGGAACTGCATCCGCGTTTCCAGCAGCGTGCGCTCAGGGAATTCCATGCCAAGCACGACATTCATACGGAAAGCTGGAGCCCGCTGGGCAGCGGCAAGCTGCTCGGCGACCCGACCATTGCGGGCATTGCCAAGAAGCATGGGAAATCCGCCGCGCAGACCATGATCCGCTGGCATCTCCAGCAGGGGCTGATCGTCATCCCGAAATCGATCCGCCAGGATCGCATCGCGGCCAATTTCGACGTCTTCGATTTCGAACTGGACGCGCAGGACCTGAAGACGATCGCGGGCATGGATTCGGCCGACGGCCGCGGCGGTCCGAACCCGGCGACGGCGGCGTTCTTGTTTTAAAGCTGGCGTCGAAGCTGCCAATCTCCCCCCTCGTGGGGGAGATGCCCGGCAGGCAGAGGGGGGCGCTGTCCCGCCAGCCTTTCATTCGATACCACCCAAACCCGCCATGATGACAATATGCTGGCAGACATTGTCGATGTCGCGGATGACATCGTCATTCCAAAACCGGAGCACGGACCAGCCGTCCTGCTCCAGACGCCTCGTCCTGACAGTGTCGTTGACTGCAAGATCTGCATCACCATGCTGCGATCCATCGAGTTCGACGACGAGCTTCTTCTGCGGGCACGCAAAGTCGGCGATATAGCCGGCAATCGGAAATTGTCTTCGAAAGCCAAGCCCCATCAGCCGATGCGCGCGACGTTCATTCCAGAGCTTCAACTCCGCGTCGGTCATGACTTTGCGCATCGATCGAGCATTCGCTCGGTTCTGCGGCGGCAATGGCGTATGAGGCATGGCAGTTTCGATTGTGATTGAGGTTGGCGCTCTACGGCGCCCCCCTCTGTCCTGCCGGACATCTCCCCCACGAGGGGGGAGATTGGCGGTTTCGGCGATTTCGCCAATCGCAGAGGGGAGGAAGAGCGCTAAATCCCCGAGCCGTCCAGCTGCTGGGCGTCGTCGCCTTCCCAGGGCGCCGGCATCGAGGCGCCCCGGCTGAGATTGGCCGAGGGCATCGGCATCCAGCATTTCAGCTCCGGCTCGGCATATTCGACGACGCGGCCAGGCGAGGAATCGGAAGCGCGCCAGCCTTCCTCACCGAATTGATCAGCGCGTGACCAGTAGGCAAGGTCGACTTCCGCTGGCCCCTGTTCGGATGGGCGGACCGTAACGAGGATCCGGCTGCCGTCTTTCGGCGCGCTGGACATGTGGCGCCAGCGGTCGGGCTCATCCATCGTTCTTCCTCCTGCCTTGCTGCGGGATGAAGTGTCGCCTCGCCATCGGAGACGGTCAACCCAAACTTTGCGCGACCATCCTGTTTCGATGGGCTGTTCGTTCCGCCCGCTCCCGTGGGATGTATGATTTGTCGGATTGCGCCAGTCGCATCCGTCCTTGATCTGGCGATGGTCGCCGGGACAAGGAGAGGCATTCATGAGTGACAGGGGCGAGGCGATGCCGGCTGGGGTGGAAACAAAACTGTTCTTCAGCCGCAATCCCAATCCGCGCCTGGCGGTCGCGGTGGCGCGTCATCTCGGGGCGAGGCTGACCTTCGAATTCGCATCGCCGTTCGCGCCGGGGCAAGCGGAGCGGTTCCGGCCGCTCAAACCCAATCTTTCCCTTCCAATACTGGCGTGGCCGGGCGGCAGCCTGTGGGAGGCCGACGCCATAGCCTGCCGGTTGTCGCGCGACATGGGTTCGGATTTCTGGCGCGGCGGTGAGGATGAGCCCGACATGATCCGCTGGCTGAGCTGGGGCAAGGAGAATTTCGCGCGGGCCTGCGACATGGTGCATTTCGAGCGCGGCACCAAGCAGCGCTACGGGCTGGGCCCAATCGATCATCAGTTGGTCGCGGAGGGGCTGAAGCTTTTTCAAGCGACGGCGGCGATCCTGGAGACAACGCTTGTCGGCAGGCAATGGCTGGTCGGCAACTCGGTCTCCTATGCCGACTTCCGCATGGCGACGTTCCTGCCGTTCAACGACGTCGCCGGGCTGCCGCTCGGTGATTATCCCGCTCTTGCCCGCTGGTATCGCCGGCTCGAAGCCGTCGAAGCCTGGCGTGATCCCTTCAAGGGACTGGCCGCACCGCATTTGCCGCCGGTGCCGAGGCAGGAAGCGATGAGGTGACGGACAGACCTGACGACCGGCGCATACACAGAGGAACTTGAAGACGCCGGCCGCCATTTGGGGCGTTGGGTGCATCACGTTGGGGCACGATGCAGGGTCAGGTTAGGCGGATGCCCGGTGCCCGCAATCGGAACGCCGGCCCATGGTGAACAGAGGGTTACTATCCACAGGCCCGAGGCAGCAACCGGCAGGCGGCGCGCCCGTTTCCGGCCATCCATCGTGGCCAGGTCATCGTTGTCTCGGCTGTGCGCAACGCGAATCGCTTGGCCTGCGCGGCTCGACGGGCCGCGATCGGGTTGATAAGCCCGTCTGCGAAGGAGCCGATGAGTCTGGCATGACCGTTGCGATCGAGATGGGACACACGACGGCGGGCGCTCCGGCGAAGCTCGATCTCGAGGAGCTGCTGGCGACCCGCCTGCTGGTGCAAGGCAATTCGGGCTCCGGCAAGTCGCATCTGTTGCGGCGCCTGCTCGAACAGAGCGCGCCCTGGGTGCAGCAGACCATCGTCGACCCCGAAGGCGACTTCGTTTCGCTCGGAGAGCGTTACGGCCATCTGGTGATCGATGCCGAGGAGCACACCGAGCGCGGCCTGCAGGCGGCCGGCGAGCGGGCGCGCATCCACCGCGTCTCGACCGTGCTCAACCTCGAAGGGCTCGATGCCGAGAACCAGATGCGGCGCGCCGCCGCTTTCCTCGGCGGGCTGTTCGAGGTCGCGCGCGACCATTGGTACCCGATGCTGGTGGTGGTCGACGAGGCGCAGCTTTTCGCGCCGGCGGTGGCCGGCGAGGTTTCCGACGAGGCGCGAAAACTCTCGCTCGGCGCCATGACCAATCTGATGTGCCGTGGCCGCAAGCGCGGGCTTGCCGGCATCATCGCCACGCAGCGGCTGGCCAAGCTCGCCAAGAACGTCGCGGCGGAAGCCTCCAACTTCCTCATGGGCCGCACCTTCCTCGATATCGACATGGCGCGCGCCGCCGATCTGCTCGGCATGGAGCGGCGGCAAGCGGAGGCCTTTCGCGACCTGGAGCGCGGACAGTTCATGGCGCTGGGGCCGGCGCTGTCGCGCCGCCCGCTCGGCCTGCGCATCGGCCCGACCGACACCAGCCCGCGCAACGGCACGCCCAGGCTGATGGCGATGCCGGAATCCGCTCTCGAGGACGCCCGCGCGATCATCCTGGCCGCCCCGCCGCCCGAGACGATGCGCGCGCCGCGCCGGGTGGCGTCGCCGGATCTGCTGGAGCAGCTGATGGCGGCGAAATCGGCGCCGCGCGACATTCGGCCCGAACCGGCCGAGCCCGCGCCCAGCGCCGAGGATCTGGCCGAACGGCGCGAGCGGATGGACCGCATCCTGCGCGCCATCCTGGCCGAACCCGATGCGGGATTTCGCGTCATCGGCGTCCTCTACCAGGAATTCGTCGTGCGCTGCCGCATCGAGGGACTGGCTTCGGTCATACCCGATCTCCAGGAATTTCGCCGCATGCTGACACGCGCCCGTGCCGGGGTGGGGTCCGACATGGCCGAGGATGACGCGTGGCGGGATGTTTCGGTGCGCGCCTCACTGCTGCCAGAGGACATGCAGGGCGTGTTCATGATGATCGCGCGCGCGGCGAAGGAGGGCTGGCCGTGCCCGAGCGATGGCGCGATCGCCCGCGCCTATGGGTCGCACTCCATGCGCCGGGCCCGGCGACTGCTGACCTATATCGAGGAGCAGGGCCTCATCGTCTGCCAGCTCGACGGCACGGGAAAGCGCACGGTGACGCTGGTCGAACTCGCCTGGGCCACCGCGCCGGGCGACCCCAACGCCGAGGCGGCGGAGCAGGGCAGCCTGGCGCTGTGAGGGCCGATGACTAGCCCAGGTCCCGGTGGATCGCGGACGCAGGCCGGCGGCACTGTCGCCCGGATCCGCATCATGGGGACGCCGAAATCGGGCACGAATCTCGCAAAACATCTGGTCGAGGCCTATCTCGGCGTGCCCGTCGTCTTTGACCAGGGTTTTTGGAAGCATGGGATCTTTCCGGCCCTGATGAACGGGCGCGCGCTGCAATATGGCGACTTGCCCATCATTGTCATGAGCAAGGACCCGATCACTCAGCTCCTGTCCTGGTTCCGTTTCACCAGGCACAACAGCATTTTGAGGCCGGCCAAACATTTCGGTTCGTTCCTGAACCAGCCTTTCGAAATCAGGCAGGATTTCACGCGGCCGCAGATGGAATACAGGTTCCGCGCACCAGCCGACTACTGGAACCAGTTCTACTTTGCTATGGAGGCGCTGCGCCGCACCGGCACGCCCGTGCATTTCGTATGCTATGAGCAACTCGTCGCGACCCCGGCCCTTTGCCTGAGTTCCATTTCCCGTTTCCTCGATCTGTCCACGCCGTTCGAAGCCAGCACCGACGTGACAATTCCACGCCACGCGCTTGTCTCGAGCAATGACATCGACCGGTCCGGGGACCCGGCCGCCAACGAGAGCCTGTTTAACCCCTCGCGGGCGGATCTGGCAGCCGCGTTGGCCAGGATCGGCTGGCGCAATGCGCACAGAATCCTGCGCGACATCGACGACGACGTGCTTGAGGCAACGGGCCGGGCCGGATTTCGCATGACCTGCAGGCAGGCGATCGGTCCCGCGGCGATATTGAGGTCGTTCATCGGCTTCTGGTGAGGCCTGCGTGCGCAACGACGCCGCCCTTACTGGACGGTGATAACACCGTCGACCGCTCGCCATTCCGATGGGTGATGAGCCGGTGGTGGGCGATGTGGACGGAGTGAAGCGGTCCCTCCAAGCGCTCGGGGTGGCGCGCGCCACGACGCAGCACGCGTCATGGACGGCGGGATACTCGATCTGCAGGAGGCCCCATGCGTGGTCGCAATCAAGTCCTAGATATCGAGGATAAACTTGGCTATCGGGCCGCCGAGCGCCACCATCGGGCAGTTGGAAGGCAGCTCCACTTCTTTCGACATTGTTCCGGCGTTAGGCCATAGTTCCAGCGATCAGTTGGTTGCCGTCAAGACGGCCGGCGCCTCGGACAAGCTCAGCCGGTGAATGCCTTGAACTTGTCCTTGGAGGTCAGCAACACCTCCCCCTTGAACGAAATCGAGAAATCGCCCAGCTGGTACTGGCCTTGGTCGTTCTTGAGCAGGATGTCGCCAGTCACCTTGTTGGGGCCACCCTCGATGCCTTTGACTATCCTGGCGACGTAGCGCAGATTGCTCTTGGCAAAGAGCATATCGTTCCTGGCCAGTTGCTGCGCGAGAAGCTGGCGTTTCGAGTCGTCGCCGATGCCTTGCAGGCGCTTTTCAATGGCCTCGGGGGTGACACTCGCCAAGGCGCTGTTCAAAGCTGGCAATGCCTTCTGCAGGCTGAACAGGGCATCGGAAGTCATCCTGCCGGCATCACCGTAGGTCAGGCTCTGGTTGCTGATCGCCTTGTTGGCCTGCGCCTGCGGGCTGCGGTCGGCAGCGGCCTCCATTTCGTCCTGGACGGCCCACATATAGTCATGTTCTCCCATCGCCATCACCGTTTCCGGTGTCTCGCCCGTGGGGATGAAGTTGCGCGCAACGGTGGAATCTTCGTGTCGGCGGTCTGCCTCGACCATCGAGCCGATGAAGCGTGTATACTCCGCTTGGAGTTCGTCAAAGTTGGCTTCGCCCGCGCGCAAATAACGGTCTTGTGCCGTCGTGGTGGACGTTGCACTGATGGGTGAAGACGCCTGCGCCTCAGCGGCCTGGCGAAAGCTGCCGAACGGATCGTATTCGGCGTCGTCCTCATCAGCTGTTGCACCCGGACGAATGACAGGAGGCTCGGTCCGCAGCGCCGTGCCTGCTTTCGCGAACGCGGGCTGGTTGGCGCCTGCAAAGCCGCTCTTGGCCGACATCAG
This sequence comes from Mesorhizobium sp. M8A.F.Ca.ET.181.01.1.1, assembly GCF_004792025.1. Lineage (NCBI taxonomy): Bacteria > Pseudomonadati > Pseudomonadota > Alphaproteobacteria > Hyphomicrobiales > Phyllobacteriaceae > Mesorhizobium > Mesorhizobium sp. M8A.F.Ca.ET.181.01.1.1. The sequence continues at coordinate 445,970 of NZ_SRTV01000001.1, forward strand.
CTTCTGTATCGTAACGGTGAAATCCGGCATGATCCGCATCGAGCAAGCTCTCGTGTTTCACATGCCTTGTGCATGCGATTCACAGAATGAAGCATAGGCGGTTAATCAATGGTTCAAAGTGAACGCTGGCCGAAAACAAATAGTGGTATCCAATGGCATCACGCCAATACACTTCAACAAGGACTAATATAGTTGGCAAAAATACGGAAGCGGCGAGTTTCTCAAAATCGATCCTTTCGCCGCTTATCTCTTGTGCGCAGGCACTGGATTGCTTGATGATCCAAAACGGTGGCCTTCGCGGGATCCTTTCACCGCTCCTCGACGATCCGCAAATAGGCCGCCGTGACGAACAGCACGATCAACCCGAACAAGATCCTTCTAGCCCCCTCCGGCATCTGCAGGATGGTCAGGAGCGTCGTCAGCACGGTGAGGATCAGCGCGCCGATGATGGTGCCGGTGTAGCCGCCGCGGCCGCCGAAGATGGAGGTGCCGCCGATGACGGCGGCGGCCACCGAAGGCAGCACCAGCGGTTCGGCGAGCGACAGGGAAGGGGCCTTGATCAGGCCGATATAGAGCAGGCCGGTGATGCCGGCGAGCACGCTTGAGGTGACGTAGAGCGCCGTTATGACCTGCCAGTATTGCACGCCCGACAGACGCGTCGCGCGCTCATTGTCGCCGACGGCGTAGAGCAGGCGGCCGAAGCCGGTGCGGGCGAGCGTGAAGACGATCAGCGCCGCCAGCGGCACGAAGAGCAGCAGCGCGTTGGGAAAGCCGTAGGTGACGCCGGTGCCCAGCCAAGCGAGGAAGTCGGGGATCTTGGCGCCCGACGCGATCACCGTGCGCTGGTAGACCTGCAGGCAACCGGTGCCGATCAGGCTGGTGCCCAGCGTCATGATCAGCGGGTGGACGCGGAAGACGCCGACGCCGATGCCGTTGACGAGGCCGATCAGCACCGCCGGCATCATCGCCAGCAGGAACGCCACGGCCGGGTCCTGGTTGACGATCTGCGTCGCCATGATGAAGGCGCTCATCGTCGCCACCGTGCCGACCGACAGGTCGATGCCGCCGGTCAGCATGGTCATGGTCTGGCAGCCGGCAAGGATCGCCAGCGGAATGGCGAATTTGATGGTGTTGGCGATCCAGCGCTCGTTGACGATGCCGGGACGCAGGATCTGCAGGATCACCACCAGGATGACCAGCAGGATGATCAGCGGGATGAGCGGCCGGTCGGCCATGAAGCGCTTCAGGCGGCGGCCGAAGGGGACGGGGGTGATCGCTGATGTGCTCATGGGGTGGGTCCGATGTTCTGGGAGGGTAGCGCTCTACGGCGCCCCCCTCTGTCCTGCCGGACATCTCCCCCACAAGGGGGGAGATTGGCCGCTTTGGCGCCCCACTCTTTTCTGCAACGTTGAAGATTGGCGAAAGCCGCAACAACAGCCAATCTCCCCACAAGTGGGGGAGATGGCCGGCAGGCCAGAGGGGGGCGCCGTAGAGCGCTACGCTCTATATTTCTCTCTCCCATCATTGCCGCCCCCGCATGGTAATAAACGCCCCGAACATCACAACCGCCACCATGATGGCGCCTTCGATGATGGCGGTGACGTTGGGGTCGATGGCGAGCAGCGTCAGGTCCGTGCGCACCAGGCGCAGCACGAAGACGGCGACGATGGGGCCGAGCAGGCCGCCCTTGCCGCCGCCGAGCGCGACGCCGCCCAGCACCACGGCGGCGACGCTAGCGAGCAGATAGGGGCCGGGAATGGGAGCGCCGATGCCGGTGCTCATGGTCAGCGCCAGCCCGCCCATGGCCGCGAACAGCCCGGACAGCGCGTAGGCGATGATGCGCGTGCGGGCGACAGGCACGCCGCTGCGGAACGCCGCCAGCTCGCTCGAGCCGATGGCGTAGATGGAAAGGCCGAGGCGCGAGCGCCGGAGCGGGACCCAGATGACGCAGAGGCAGACGATCAGCACCAGCAGCGCCTTGGGCAGCCAGGCGTCGATGGCGTCGGGCAGGCCCGGTATCGGCACGGTGCCCGAGATCATCGCCTTCAGCCATTCTGCCGCGGCGCCGCCCGGCGCGCCGAGCACCAGCAGGGCCGCCCCTTGCAGCACGAACAGCATGGCGAGCGTAACGACGATGTCGGGCACGCGGGTGACGACGATGAGCAGGCCGTTGAGGGCACCCAGCACAAAACCCATGGCGAGCACGAAAGGCACCACGAACAGCGCGTATTCCTCGGAGGCCCCCGCCATCATCGAGGCGGCGGTGACGCTGGTCAGCGCCATCATGGCGGCGACCGAGAGGTCGATGCCGCCGGCGATGACGACGACGGTCTGCGCCGCGACGGCAAAGGCGTAAGGCAGCACCGCCCGCGCCAGCGAGCCGAAATCGCCACTGCCATAACCGGGCTGGATCAGTTTTGTGACGATGAACAGAATGATCAGCAAGGCGAACAGGCCTGACACCCAGCCCTGGCGGCGCAGGAAATGGTTCATGATATCGTCCCCGAAGACGGGGACTGGGGATCGGCCAGGATGCCGACATCGGCCTTGGCGCCGCGCGGCAGGCCGTAGGCGGCCCGCATCAACGCCGGTTCGTCCGCTTCCTCGACCCGAAAGATGTCAACGAGACGGCCGCCGAAGATGACGATGACGCGGTCGCAGACGCGCTGCACCTCTTCGAGTTCCGAGGTGTAGAACAGCACCGACTTGCCGTGGCCGGCGAGTTCGCGCAGCAATTTATAGATCTCCTGCTTGGTGCCGACATCGATGCCGCGTGTCGGATCGAAGCACAGGATGGTGCGGGCGTCCGCCGCGATCCAGCGCGCGATGGTCACCTTCTGCTGGTTGCCGCCGGACAGGCGCTGCACCTCGCCCTGGGCGCGGGTGTCGATCTGCAGGCGCTGGATGGCGCTCTGCACCGTGGCGCGCTCCTTACGCATATGAATAGGCCCCCAGTTGCGCAGGGCGGCGCTGAAAGGGAGTGCAATGTTCTCACGCACCGAGCGCTGCATGGCGAGCGCCTCGGAACGGTCGCCGGGCACATTGGCAATGCCGGCGCGGATGGCGTCGATCGGGTGTGAGAATTTTACTGCCTGGCCGTCGACCTCGATCGTGCCGCCGGACGGCCCGATCGAGCCGGCAAGGGCGGCGAACAGCTCGTCCTGGCCCTGGCCTTCGAGCGCGACGACGCCGGCCACTTCGCCATCGGCGAGATCGAAGGAGACATCGCCGAGCTTGATGCCGACGCGCAGGTTTTTCACGGTGATGCGCGGTCGGGCAGGGGCGGATGCCGCCTTCTCGCTGACGCTTCGGGCGGCGACCTTGGCCTTTTCGATGCGGGTGCCCAGCATCAGCTCGACGATCTTTTCCTCGACGCCCGGCACGATGTCGAGGACGCCGACGGTCTCGCCGTCGCGCAGCACGGTGGCGCGGTCGCAAAGGGCTGCGATTTCGACGAAGCGATGGGAGATGAAGATCACCGCGCGGCCGGCGTCGCCCTGGCGGCGCACCACTTCCAGCACCTTTTCGGCAAGGTTGGCGGGCAGCGCCGCGGTCATCTCGTCGAGCAGCAGCACGTCGGGTTCAACGGCGAGCGCCCGGGCCAGATCAAGCACGCGCAGCACGGCCAATGGAATGTCGCGCGCGCTGTCGCGCAGGTCGAGGTCGGCGATGCCGAGTTCGCGCACCCAGGCGCGGAACGGCTCGACCGGCGTTCCGGTGAGCCGCAGATTGGACAGCACGTCGAGATCGGGGATCAGCGACGGCTCCTGGTAGACCGGCAACAGCCCGGCGCGGCGCGCGGCCGCCGGCGAGCGTATGTCGCGCGCCTCGCCACGGATCAGGATGCGCCCGGCATTGGCCGAAATCGCGCCGGTCAGGATCTTCACCAGCGTCGACTTGCCGGCGCCGTTGGCCCCCATCAACGCATGCACCTCGCCCGGCAGGACGGACAGCGACGCATTGCGCAGGGCCGCAACCGCGCCGTAGTTCTTGGCGACGCCCGTGGCGTCGAGGAGGGGGCTGGTGGTCAAACTGTTTGGGTCTCTATTTATGAGGTCGAATAATTAGAAATGTCGGCGCCGCCCCTCACCTGCCTGCCGGCATCCTCTCCCCGTATAGAGACGGGGAGAGGGGTGCTTGTCGCCGGCATTGCGGCCAGCTTCTCTCTCCCCGTTTACGGGGAGAGATGTCCGGCAGGACAGTGAGGGGCAGCGCCGACGGATGGTCCGTTGGCAAACCTCAGCCTTACTCCCCCGGCCCCTTGCAGGCCACGATCTGCTCCTTGGTGTAGGTCGTCCAGTCCGGGATCGAGATCGAGACCGGCCATTCGGGGCTCAGCGACGGATCGGCGGCGGCCTTCAGCTTGGCCTTGCCTTCGTCGGTGGCGTTGTCCCAGAGCTGCGGGTCGACCAGCACGGTCTGCTGGGCCGGCTTCTTGCCGTCGAGGATCTGCAGCGCCAATGTAACGCCCGCGCCGCCGATCGAGCCGGGGTTGGTGACGGCGGCACCCACAAGGCCCTTGACCGAGCTCAGCTGGCCGACGAAGCCGGCATTGTCGGCGCCGACCACCGGCACCAGCGGCGCCTGCGATTCGACCAGCGCGTCGACGATGACGTTGTCGATGCCGGAGGTCCACACGCCATTGAACGGCGTGCCGGTGGCCAGGAACGACAGCATCTGCTGCTTGGCCTGGTCCTGCTGCCAGCCGGTGAAGACTTCCTGCGCGACCTTGACGTCGGGGAATTCGGCCAGCGCCTTCTTGAAGCCTTTGTCGCGATCGGAGTCGGCCGAAGCGCCGGCGGCACCGCGCATGTAAAACACCTCGCCCTTGCCGCCCATCTGGCCGAACAGCCATTTGGCGCCGAGATAGGCGTACTGCTCCTGGTTGTTGGAGATGATGTAGGCTGAAGGCTCGGTGACCGCCTGGTCGACGGCGACGACGACGATGCCGGCCTTGGTCGCCTCTTCGAGGCCCGCCTTGATGCCGGCCGGATCGGCGGGGTTGACGACGATGGCGTCGACCTTGGCGCTGATCAGGTTGCGGATGTCCTCGAGCTGCCCGGCGGCATCGGTGTTGCGGTGGGCGATGTTGAGCTTGGTCACTTCGCCGGAGGCGAGCGCCTGCGCCTTCATGGCGCAGACCATCTCCTCGCGCCAGCCATTGCCCTGCACTGTGTTGGAAATGCCGATCGTGTATTTGCCGGCCGCCGACGAGATGCCCACCGAGGCGAGCAGGGCGGCGCTGGCAAGCAGCGGAACCATGGTCAGATATGTCTTCATTTCAGTCTTCCTCCACATTGTTTTTCAGTTCACTTCCAACCCGTTAAGCCGTGCCACTCACAAACAGAGTCAAGTGGCTCGCCTTGCCGTCATTTGACGAAGGGACGCAGCACGTCGCGGGCGAGCAGAAAACCCCGTTTCACCTGATCGTCGCTGCCTTCAAATCGCCTGTCCTCGTGCTCGATGATGACCGAGCCGTCATAGCCGGCGCGGTAGAGGCCGGAGAAGAAGCCGCTCCAGTCGACATCGCCCAGCCCCGGCATGCGAGGCACCTGCCAGCCTATCCCGGCCGAAAGGATTCCGCGCTCGTACAATCCATCATGATCAATCATCAGGTCCTTGGCGTGGACATGCAGCATGTAGGGGCCGAATTCCCTGATGAAGCGGGCCTGGTCGATCATCTGCCAGACCAGGTGCGAGGGGTCGAAATTCATGCCGACATCGCCGCCCCAGCTCTCCAGGATGCGGCGCCAGACTTGCGGCGAATAGGCGATGTTGTGCCCGCCCGGCCATTCGTCATAGCTGAAGATCATCGGGCAGTTCTCGAAGGCAAGCTTCACCCCGTGGTCGCGTGCATGGGGGACGATCCCGGGCCAGACTTTCAGCGCATCCTGCCAGTTGACATCGACGGTTTTGGAGGCATCGCCGCCGCAGAAGGTGTTGACGACCGGCACGCCCATATTGGCGGCCAGCACGATCACCTTCTTCAGATGGCCGATGACCGCCTCGCGGTGGGCGGGATCGGGATGCAGCGGGTTGGGGTAGTAGCCGAGGCCGGAGATGGACATGTTCTTTTCCGCCAGCGAAGCGGCAATCTCTTTCGCCTGCGAGGCCGAGGTGCCGGCGGCGTCGATATGGCTGGTGCCAGCATAGCGGCGGGTGGCGCCGGAGGTTTTCGGCCAGCAGGCGATTTCCAAGGCCTCGAAGCCGACGGAGCTTGCCCAGCCGGCGACCTCGCCGAGCGGAGTCTCCGCGAATGGTGCGGTGAGCAGTCCAAGTTTCATCATGCCTCCCCTGACCGCGAACCCGCGATCGATGTTTATAATGCCGATAGTTTGGATCGTTTCAACCTCGCGACCCCGTCTTGCTCCAGACTGTGTCGAACGGCCGCCATCGGATCGTCCGAAAGCAGTTCGCCCAGCGCTGAAGTCACCGTCTTGCGAAACGCCTCGTCGGCGGCAAGGCCGGGGTCGAAAATCGTGTCGATGGCCAGGATGGCCGAAGCCAGCGCCGGCGCGTCGCGTCCGGTTTCGTCGGCGATCGCTGCGATCCTGCCGGCATAGGGATCCGACACCGGCCAGCGTTTGCCGAAGCGCGCCGAGGCCAGGATGAGATAGGCCATCCAGCCGGCGACCGGCACCGACAGCAGGCCGATGCCGGCGCCTTGGCTCAGCCGGTCGCGGATCGGGTTGAGCAGGCGCTGGACGATCTTTTGCGATCCATCGGTGGCGATCTGGTGGTTGCGATGGCGGATCGCTGTGTTCTTCAGCCGGCCAAGGCTCTGCTCGACATAAGCCAACGGCTCCATGCCGGGCACCGGCGTCAGTGTCGGAAGCGTCTCCTCGACCAGCATGCTCCTGACGAAGACCGACAGCAGCGGGTCGGCGATGGCATCGAATGTGTGTTCGAGCCCCGCCAGCACGCCGAGCGTGGCGAGCGTCGTTTGCGCCCCGTTCAGCACCCGCATCTTGAGATGCTCGAACGGCGTGACATCGTCGACGAAGGTCGCGCCGGCCAGGTCCCAGCGCGGCATGCGGCCGGCGAATTTCTGCTCGATCACCCACTGCCGGAACGGCTCGCCCACCGCAACGGCCCCATCGCGATAGCCGAACCATTGTTCGACGCTGTCGAGATCATCCGGCGACACAGCCGGCGCGATGCGGTCGACCATGGCGGAGGGGAAGGCGGCATTGGCCGCAATCCAGTCGGCAAGCCCATTGCCACGCCGTTCGGCAAAGCTCCGCACGACATTTTCCAGGATGACGCCGTTGGTCGGAATGTTGTCGCAGGAGAGCAGTGTCAGCTTGCGGCCATGCGTGGCCCTGCGCTGCTCCAGCGCCAGCGCCAGGATGCCGGGCAGGCTGCGCGGCGCTTCCGGATTGGCGAGATCATGGACGATGTCGGGATGGCCGAGATCGAGCGCGCCGGTCGACGGGATATGGCAATAGCCTTTTTCCGTCACCGTCATCGTCACCAGTTCGATGTCGGGCGAGGCGAGCACCGCGAGCGCCGGTGCGGCGCTGTCCCGGCTGTCGACCACCTTCACGATGCTGCCGATGATGCGCGCCTCGACATGGTCGTTCTCGCGGATCAGCCTTGTGTAGAGGCCGCCTTGCCGGCCAAGGGTGTCGGCGAGCGCGGGCGGGCGGATATTGATGCCGACAATGCCCCAGCGGTCGAACTTCAGCGAGAGCAGGTCGTCGGTGTATTCGGCCTGGTGGCAGCGGTGGAAGGCACCGACGCCGAGATGGGCCATGCCGGGTGACAGCGATGCGCGGTTGTAGGTCGGCTTTTGCACGGCGGCGGGAAGCCGCTCCAGCAGGCCAGGCCCAAGCGTTTCGATGGCGTTCACCGGTTCGCCCCGATCACCGACTGCTCCTGGTCGATCACCGCCCCGGTCATCGGCCCGGCCGCGTCGGAAAGCAGGAAGACGGCGAGGTTGGCGATATCGTCCGGCCTGAGCAGCCGGCCAAAGGGCTGGGCGGCGTTGGCGGCGTCAAGCCAGCCCGGGCCATGACCGAGCGTCTGCGCCTGCATCACCCGCTCGGCCGGCGTGTCGGTCCAGCCGACATTGATGCCGTTGACGCGGATGCGGTCGAAGCGATGGGCGTTGGCGGCGTTCTTGGTCAGCGTCGCCAGCGCGCCCTTGGTGGCGGAATAGACGGCGAGTTCCGGCGAGCCGCAATGGGCGTTGATCGACAGGATGTTGACGATCGCGCCCCCCTGGCCGCGTTTCCGCATGTCGGCAATCGCCGCCTGCATCAGGAAGAACGGCGCGCGCGCATTGACGGCGAACAGCGCCGCCCAGTCTTCGGGGCTGGCGTCGAGGAAGGACGCGCGGTCGGTGAGGCCGGCGGCGTTGACCAGGCCGTCGATGCGGCCGAAGCGCTCGATGCAGGCCTGCGCCAAAAGGGCCGGAGTTTCCGGGTCTCCGAGGTCCGCGGCGACGAAGAGTGTCGGCGTGCCCAGCCGCGAAAGCTCCGCCGCGACCGCATCGCCACGCGTCTTCTCGCGGCCGGTGACCAGCAGCCCGGCCGCGCCGGAGCGCGCCAGGGTCTCGGCGATGGCACGGCCGATGCCTTGCGTCGACCCGGTGACCAATATCACCTTGCCTTCGAGCCTGATCTCCATTCCTCCTCCCGGAACAAAGTTTCTATTTTTCAAAATATGGAACGATAATTCCCGGTAGTCAATTGTGCCAGTGGCGGTTCATCAGATGACATCCTAAAGTCTGCGCCGCCCCTCACCTGCCTGCCGGCATCCTCTCCCCGTATAGTGACGGGGAGAGGGGCGCTGTCGTCACCGATTTCGCCAATCACCAATGTTGCAAAGGGGGTGCCAGCGCTGAGGCCAGCCCCTTCTCCCCGTCACTATACGGGGAGAAGTGCCCGGCAGGGCGATGAGGGGCGGCGCGGGCGTCGATAATTTATGGTCGCCGCCACAAGTCGAAACTCTCCATCAAAACCTCCAATATTCACTTGCCGCGCTTTGCCGCGACGCCTTGGACCAGCGCCATGCCGACGGCGAGCGACGCGGCCAGCGAGCGGAAACCGGCGAAGTCGGATTCCACCACCTCCAGCCAGCTGTCCGAGAGCCGGATCAGCGGCGAGAAGGTGCTGTCGGTGACGGTAACGATGTGGGCGCCGCGTTCGTGCGCCACCGCGACGAGGTCGGGCGTGATCGAATTGTAGGGGCTGAAGGACACCGCCAGCACCGCATCCTGCCTGCCGATGCAGCCGACCTGGTCGAGCGCGGTCGAGCCGACATTGTCGACCAGCACGTTGCGCACGCCTTGCTGCGAAAGCGTCAGCGACAGATAGGTGGTGACGGGGAAGGCGCGCTTGGAGCCGATGACGTAGATCAGGTCGGCGTCGGCCAGCGTCGCCAACATCTTCTCGAAGCTTTCGACATCGAAGCCGCTTTCGATGCGGCCGAGCGAGGCCTGCGAGGCGCCGACCATGCCGCGCAGGAAATGCATGGCGGCGTTAGGCTCGGCCTCGGCGCGCTGCTCGCCACGGCCTTCCGGCCAGGATCCCTTGACGTGGTCCTTGAACAGGCCCTGGAAATCGGAAAAGCCCGAATATCCGAAGATCTGCGCGAAGCGCACCAGCGTCGAGGGCTGCACGCCGGCCTGTGCCGCCACTTGGGCGATGGTGCCGAGCGCGACCTCGCTCGGATGCTGCCACAGGAAGATCGCCACCTGGCGCAGGCGCTTCGGAAAATGCACCGTGCCGGAGGACAGCACCGCGCGCAGCTCTTCATAGGTCTGCGGCTGTATATAGCCAAGGGCCGCCAGCGAACGCCCGCGCTTGCGCGTCGCCGCCTCGTCGGCACTGGATCGTCCGGATGGTTTTCTCGCCCCGCTCATGAATTCAGGCTAGCGCGATACGATCGTTTTACAATATGGAAATTGGAAATCCTGTTCGAGGGTGGTAGGGGGGCTCGGTAAGTCCTTCCAACGTCGTCATCCCAGGGCGAAGCAGGAGCGAAGCTCCGTCGCGGAGACCCCTGGAGCTGCTCCGCAGCCCAAGGGATCCATGCCGTGACAGTTGCCGAGGAACGCGGCGGAATCAGAAGATTCTGCACCGTCGCAACGCCTTGAAGCCACGGCATGGATCCTGGGGTCTGCGCCGCGTCGCTGCGCTCCTTGCTTCCGCCCCAGGATGACGAAGTGATAGGTGGAGGAGGAAACATGGTCTACGCAACATCGGACGGGTCGGCGGGCACGCGCTTGAGGGTGGGCATGGTCGGCGGCGGCCGCAACGCCTTCATCGGCGCGGTGCATCGGCTGGCCATGCGGCTTGACGACCAGATCGCGCTGGTCGCCGGCGCGCTGTCGTCCGATCCGGACAATGCCGCCGCCTCGGCCGCCGAAATCGGCATCGCGCCGGATCGCAGCTATGCCGATTATCGCGCCATGGCCAAGGCGGAGGCCGCGCGGCCGGATGGCATCGAGGCGGTCGTCATCGTCACGCCCAACCATCTGCACGCGCCGATCGCCACCGCCTTTCTCGAAGCCGGCATCGACGTGATCTGCGACAAGCCGCTGTCGACGACGCTTGATGACGCGCGAGCGCTGGTGGCGCTGGCGCGCGCGAAAAAGCGCCGCTTCGTCGTCACCCTCAACAACACCGGCTACGCCATGGTGCGCCAGGCGCGCGAGATGGTGATGGCGGGCGAACTCGGCCGGATCGTGTCTGTGCATGGCGCCTATATCCAGGACTGGCTGACCAAGCCGATCGATGCCGACGGCCAGAAGCAGGCGGAATGGCGCACCGATCCGGCGAGGGCAGGGCAGTCGGCGGTGCTGGCCGATATCGGCGTGCACGCCTTCAACCTGGCAAGCTTCATCTCCGGCCGCGAGGCCGAGGCTGTATCCGCCGATTTGTTCACCGCCGTGCCGGGGCGCCGGCTCGACGACAATGCGCATGTGCTGGTGCGCTGGACCGACGGCGCGCGCGGCACGATCCTGGCCAGCCAGACGTCGCCCGGCCACTACAACGACCTCTCCGTGCGCATCTATGGCGACAGAGCCGGGCTCGAATGGTCGGGCACGCGGCCGGAGGAACTGCGCTTTTCCGTCCATGGCGAGGAAACCCGCACGCTGGTGCGCGGCGGCCACGGCTCGACGGCGGAAGCCCGGCGCGTGTCGCGCATGCCGGCGGCGCATCCGGAGGGCTATATCGAGGCCTTCGCCAATTTCTACCGCGACGCCGCAGACATCATCCGCGCCCACCGTTCGGGGGGCGTGGTCGATCCTGCCCGCGCGGCACAGGTGCCCGACGTGGTCGACGGCGCGCGCGGCGTGAAGTTCGTCGCCGCCGCCGTGGAGTCGAACGCGGCCAGCGGGGCGTGGACGGCGGCGCGGTTTGGGGGATGACAGCCAATCTCCCCCTCGTGGGGAGATGCCCGGCAGGGCAGAGGGGGGCGCCAAGGATCACTGCCTATCGGTATGATCCTCTTTCACGCAAGCCTCCGACGGACATACCTGATTGACCGAGACGTTGGCGGGACAGCGCCCCCCTCTGGCCTGCCGGCCATCTTCCCCTCTTGGGGGAGATTGGCAGCTTTGCCGTCGGCGATCATGCCACGCCCAGTTGCCCCGCCAGATCCGACAGCATCGGGCGCTGGCCCTGCAAAATCTTCACCTCGGCCTCGGCCAATGTGAACCAGCCGGCTCTGTCGACCTCCGGGAATTCCTTCATCGATCCGGATCGCGGCGGCCATTCCATTGTGAAGGTGTTGCTGCTGATGACGGCGGCATCGATGTCGGCCTCGACGGACCAGGCCGAGACGATCTTGCCGCCCGGTTGCCGGTAGTCGCCAAGACGCGCGAAGGGGCCTTCGACCTTCGTGCCGAGCTCTTCCCCGGTCTCGCGTCGCGCCGCCGCCAACTCGTCCTCGCCCTGGTCGACGAGGCCCTTCGGGATCGACCAGGCGCCATCGTCCTTCTTCGCCCAGAACGGGCCGCCGGGATGCACCAGCAGCACCTCGATGTCACCACCGCTGCGGCGATAGATCAGCAGGCCGGCGCTGCGTTTTGCCATGTTTGCATGTCCGTTTGCGGCACTGGTGCGAAGTCTGCCGATCTTGCACCGGGAAATTGCGACGCTATGTCAGGCGCATCCGGATTGCACCTCATGCGCGAGTCCGGCAATCTGATAGCATCGCTTTGGGGCGGCGTCGAAAAGTCAGGTGATTCGTCCGAATGCAGCTGGGTCTGATCGGCTACTATAGCGACTTCGTGGTCTATCCGCTGGTGATCGCCGTATTGGGCGTGGCCGGGCTGATCGAGGCCGGAGAGGAAGGCGCGCCGGACTGGATCGGCACGGTGCTTATCTGTCTGGGCCTATGGACGCTGATCGAATACGTCCTGCACCGGTTCGTGCTGCACCACGTTCCCTGGATCCGGGACCTGCACGACCGTCACCATATCGAGGAGCGCAGCCCGGTGGGCACGCCCACCTGGCTCAGCCTGGGCGTGCATGCGCTGGTGGCGTTCCTGCCTGTCTGGATGGTCTCGGATTTCGCGACCGCCAGCGCGGTGAGCTGCGGGTTGATGCTGGGCTACCTCTGGTACATCAGCGTCCACCACATGATCCATCATTGGCATCCGACCCATCCGAGCTATCTCTACATGCTGAAGCGCCGCCACGCGGTGCACCACCATGTCGACGAGAACGCCAATTTCGGCGTGACGTCGATTTTCTGGGATCGGATTTTCGGCACCGCGCGGCTTTGATGTGGGGCTGCCGGGGCAATGAGAAACGCCGGGCCTGAAATCTAGGCCGAGCGATCTGGCCAGAACAACCAGATGAGCGCGGCGGCCATCAAAACCCAAATTCCAACGATGAATGCGAGACCGCCGCGGCTGGCCGGCCTGGATCGGCGAATGGCCTCCGCGCGAAACTCAGCCATCAAGGCGGCGGGGATCAACTTCACCGCAAGCAGGATGCCGAGCGGTACGATGATCAGATCGTCCAAATATCCGAGGACGGGAATGAAATCGGGTATCAGATCGATAGGACTGAGCGCGTAGGCGGCGACCGCGCCGGCGGCAACCTTGGCGTACCAGGGAACGCGGGGATCGCGGGCGGCCAGCCACAAGGCGATCACATCGCGCTTGATGGCCCTTGCCCATTGCTTTGCCCTGTCAAGGATGGTCACACGGCAACCCTCTTTTATTAGATCTCGACAGACGGCGCCGCCGCTCCCTTCGCTTCGATCATTGCAACCATTTTCGCGATCTGCAAACTGCCCCGCTAGCCAATTTCGCCTCTTCTTGACAAGCGGTGCCTGCCGGATGCTAGTTGCCGCCAGACGCCTGGGTGTGGGGGAATTGCCGTGAGGAAGACCTATCAAAAGCCGGTGCTGGTGAAGCGCGAGCTGCTGTCGGCCGTGACCGCGGCGCCGCCTGGTTCGGCACGTTGATCCGCAAGGCGTGAGCGACGGGAGGGCTTCTCCGCTCACAGTTCCTTTTCCGCCAACTTCCTGAATTCGTCCGGCACTGATCGCGCCGCCTCCAGCGCCACCGTGCCGTAGCCGACCGCCTGTTTGCCGAAGCGCTCGCGGATCTTGTCGACGGCGCGGTCGGCGCCGAAACGGGCGAGGCCCTTTCGGCTGCCGGGGCTGCGCTTCTCGTCGGCAAGGCCGAGCGGCAGGTCGAGCTGCAGCTCGGCGCTCTCTTCCAGATGCGAGACCGAGATCGCCAGCAGCGAGATGGTCTTCTCCCGTGGATGGTCAGCGAGCACGCCGCGCACCAGGTCCGTTGCGATCTCGGCCAGCATCACGGTCGCCGAAATCGGCTGGTCCAGCGTGATCGAGCGGGTGAAGGCGCTGAGATCGGCGAAGCGCACGCGCACCGTCACCGTGCGGCCGGGACGGTTCTTGGCGCGCAGCCGGCTGGCGACGCGGTCGGCCAGATGCAGCAGTGTCGGCACGATCACCCGCGCCACGGCCGGCTTTTGCCCAAGCGCCGATTGCGCGCCGGCCGAATGCGCCCGGCGCTTCGTCTCCAGCTTGCGCGGGTCGCGGTTCCACGCCAGGGCCGCGAGCTTGTCGCCGGCGGCGGGGCCGAGCAGCCGCGTCAGCGCGCCGCTGTGGGTGCGGGCCAGTTCGCCGATGGTCTCGACGCCGATCTCGGCCAGCCGCGCCCTGGTTGCCGGCCCGACGCCCCACATCAGCGAGACCGGCAAATCGTGCAGGAAGGCAAGCTCGGTACCGGGGTCGACCACCACCAGCCCGTCGGGCTTGGCGACCTGCGAGGCGATCTTGGCCAAGTGCTTGGTGCGCGCCACGCCGATCGAGATCGGCAGGCCGAGTTCTGCCCGCACACGGCGGCGGATCGCCATGGCGATCTCTCGCGGCGAGCCGAACAGATGCGTGCAGCCGGCGACATCGGCAAAGGCCTCGTCGATGGAGATGCGCTCGACCACCGGCGTGAAATCGTCGAGCACCTTGATCGCCGCGTCGCCCAGCCGTTGGTAGTGGCTGAAATTGCCGCCGACGAAGATCAATTGCGGGCAAAGCTCGCGCGCCTTGCGCCCCGGCATGCCGCCGCGCACGCCGAAGGCACGCGCCTCATAGGAGGCGGCGAGCACCACGCCGCCGCCGACCGCGATCGGCTTGCCGCGCAGCGTCGGGTCGAGCAATTGCTCGACCGAGGCATAGAAGGCGTCGAGATCGGCATGCAGGATGGTGGCCGTCGTTTCCATCCTGTTCCGCTCATCCGCGATTGCTGATAGACCGGAACATATAGAGAACAAAAAGGGATCGTTGTCAATGCGGGCCGTTGGATGCTCCTCGAACGGAGAAGGAAGCGCCTACAACATGCTCTGCCCGCAGTGCCACCTTCATCCGTTCCAGCGCCGGCTCGCCGCCGGCAGCCAGTTCCTCGGCGATACGGGCCAGCTTGTCATCGGCCTTGCGATGCTTGCTGCCCCAGGCGCCGAGCGTGGCCAGCACCGGAAGCAAGTCGATGCCGGCCTCGGTCAGCCGGTAGATCGCCTTCAGCCCGTGGCTCGGGTCGTTGCTGCGGGTGAGGATGCCTTCGTCCTGCAGGGTCTGCAGCCGCTCGGCCAATGTGCGCGAGGAAATGCCTTCATCGGATTGCAGGAACTCGCGAAAATGCTTTTTGCCGGCGAAGACCAGGTCGCGGATGATGAGCAGCGTCCAGCGATCGCCGAGCAGTTCCAGCGACAGGTTGATCGGGCAAGCGGATCGTTCGCGCGTCGACATCCCTATGGTTCCAATTTTAAATCACTTTACTATTGACATCATTTTTCCCGACAGGTCAAATGGTTCCGAAAGTAAACCATCCTTAGGCAAATCTGATGAGGACACCCGATGAAAAAGCTCATCCTGCAGATGCAGATGTCGGTCGACGGTTTCGTCGGCGCCGACGCCGATCACCCGTGGCAACTCTGGGAGTGGGGCGACGACAATGGCTGGGACGCCAAGCTGAAACAGGATTTCAACGCCGTGTTCGCCGGCATCGACACGATTGTGCTCAGCCGCAAGATGGCCGAGGAGGGCTATCTCACCCATTGGGGCAATGCGGCGAGGAAATATCCGGCCGATCCGTTCTATGCTTTTGCCCGGCGCATCGTCGAAGCGCGCAAGGTGGTGCCGAGCGACAGGCTCGAGGGCTCGCGGTGGGAGCGCACGACGGTGGTGAGCGGCGACCTGCCGCGCGAGGTCAACGCGCTGAAGGCGGGCGAGGGCGGCGATATGGCCGTCTTCGGCGGCGTCGGCTTTGCGTCGGCGCTGATCGCGGCCGGGCTGGTCGACGAGTTCCAGCTGTTCGTCAATCCTGCCGTGCTGGGCGCCGGCCGCCGTATCTTCGACGAGGGCGGGTTCCGAAACCTGCGGCTGCTCGGCTCGAAGGCCTATGCCTGCGGCATGGTGGTCAGCCGCTACGCGCCGGCGGGCTGATCCGGCGGCGTACGGCCTCGCGCCGAAAAAAAGACGTTTGGCCGGAATCCTTTGCCCGCTTCTCTTCGTCTTCAAGATGCGGTCGCCGAAAGGGCGGCCGCATCAATGCTGAATGGAGAGACAGACCATGATCCTGGTGACAGGCGCCACCGGCCTGAACGGCAAGGCAATCGTACGCGAGTTCGCACGGCGGAAGTATCAAGTGCGGGCGCTGGTTCGCGATTTGGACCGGGCATCCGCGGCAGGGCTCGGCGGACTTGCGGGCGTCGACCTGATCGAGGGCGATATGCGCCGGGCGGAGACGCTTGGCGCGGCACTGGACGGCATCGATCGCGTGCTGATGATTTCGACCGCCGCGCAAGACATGGTCGAGACGCAGTGTCGTTTCATCGACGCCTGCAAGCAGGCCGGCGTCACGCATGTGGTGAAGTTTTCCGGTGCCGAATCCAACATCGGCTATGACGCGACCAAGTTCCGCTTCACGCGCATGCATGAGGAAGTCGAGCGCTATCTGGAGGGAGCCGGCATGGCGTGGACCCACCTGCGCCCCAGCCAGTTCATGCAGGTCTATCTGCGCGACGCGCCGACCATCGCCAGGGAAGGCGCTTTTTATCTCGCGCTCGGCGATACCGAACTGTCGCCGGTCGATGTCGAGGACATCGCCAAGGTCGCCGTCCGGCTGCTGCGCGATGGCGGCCACGAAGGCGAGAGCCTCGACTTGACCGGACCCGAGGCGCTGACCATGAGCGACATCGCGGCGCGGATTTCGCAAGGGATCGGCAAGCCGGTCCGCTATGTCGATATTAGCCCGCGGGAGCGCCGGCGCAATCTGCTGGCCGCCGGCGTCCCTGCCGACTTCGCCGATGCGCTCGACGAGCAACTGGCGGAGCGGCGGCGGCGGCCGAAATCGCGGGTGCATCTGGCCACGCATGAGATGTTCGGCGTGCGGCCGACGCCGTTCGTCGAATTCGCCCGGCGGCATGCCGCGATGTTTGGCGGCTGAGCGCGTCCGCAAAAAAAGCGCCGGCCGCCACGTATCCTTTTTGCCTGCCCGTACGTCTCTGCCTTCGAAGGTCGCGCCTTCCGCGATCCGCAACCCCAGGAGAATATCATGGCGAGCATCGAGAGCGAGGCAAACAGGATCCATTACGCCGCGATCGCGGCCAATGCGGGCAAGCTGACCAGCCCGCAAGCGATCATCGACCACAACGATGTCCATTGGACGGCGCTGACCGGCGAGCCGCGCGGCGTCGACTATATCGAGGTCGATGCTGGCGGCGTGCCGGCGATGTGGGTTGTGCCCAAGGGCGCCGACGAGCAGCGGGTGCTGTTTTATGCGCATGGCGGCGGCTTCATCGGCGGCTCGATCTACACCCACCGCAAGCTGGTCGGCCATCTCGCCAAGGCCGTCGGCTGCCGGGCGCTGGTCTACGATTATCCGCTGGCGCATCAGGCCAAGCATCCGGCCCAGCTCGAGGCGGCGATGGCAGCCTGGAACTGGCTTGTCGACCAAGGCTTCGACCCCCGGCGGATCGTGATCGCCGGCGACTCCTGCGGCGCGGTGCTGACCTATGGCGTCCTGCAGCGGCTGCGCGCGCAGGGGCGGCCGCTGCCCGTCGCCACGCTGATCATCTCCGGCTGGTTCGACATGGCGATGACCGCCGCCAGCTACGAGACCAACCGCGAAAAAGATCCGGCCTTCGCCAAGGCTGGCGTCGACTGGCTGGCGGCCAACTTCATCGGCGATGCCGATCGGCGCGATCCCGAGGTCAGCGCGCTCTACGCCGATCTCTCCGGCTTTCCACCCGTCTTCCTGCAGGCCGGCGCCGACGAGACGCTTGTCGACGAAAGCCGCATGTTCGCCGAGCGGGCGAGACAGGCAGGCGTCGAGACCCGGCTCGACGTCTTCGACGGCATGCTGCACTCCTTCCAGATGATGGCCGGGCGGGCGCCGGAAGCCGATGATGCCATTGCCCGCTTCGCTACCTGGGTACGGCCGAGACTGGGGCTGCCGGCAGCCGGTGGGAAGACCAGCGAAAGGGCGGCGTGAGCATGCAGCGCCTGATCGTGTCGAGTTTCGTCTCGCTGGATGGCGTCATCGAGGGACCCATGACATGGGCCTCGCCGTTCTTCGTCGGGGAGAATGTGGACCATGCCTTGCAGGCGCTTTCGAACGTCGAGTTCTTCCTGCTTGGCCGCGTCACCTACGAGATGTTCTTCGCACGCTGGCCAGACATCAGGGATAGCCCCTACATGGACCGCATCAACGGCCTGAAGAAGCTGGTCGCCTCGACGACGCTGAAGACGGTGTCGTGGAATGCCACCTTGCTTGATGGTGACGTTGTGCAAGCGCTCGCCGCGATCAAGCGGCAACCGGGCGGCGACATCCTGAAATATGGGGTGTCGCAGCTCGACCGCACCTTGCTTGGCGCGGGGCTGGTGGACGAGTATCATCTGTCGATCGTGCCGACATGGGTCGGGCACGGCAAGCGCGCCTTCGACGATGTCGGACCGGTCGATCTCGATCTTGTCGGCACGCATCGTTTCGCCAACGGCGTGGTGACCCTGACCTACGTGCCGCGATGAACCAGCAGATCCGCAAAACCCCCGAGACGACGCAAGCCATGCGGGCCTGGCCTGAGCCCGACCGCGTGTTCGACCTGCGCTATGCCGCGTTCCTGGAGACGGTTTCGCATCTGCGCGCCAGGTTGCATCGCTATTGCGCGCGCATGACCGGCTCGGCGCTGGATGGCGAGGACATCATGCAGGAGGCGCTGTTCGAGGCCTATCGCAAGATCGAGCTGCTCGACGATGCGCAGGCGCTGCGGCCGTGGCTGTTTCGCATCGCGCATAACAGGTGCATCGACTTCATCCGCAATCGCCGCACGCGGCACGCGGCCGAAGCCTTCTATGCCGGCGACGACATCGTGTTGCCGGTCGAGCCGGCCGGTCCGGGCGCCGGCCGCGCCATCGAGCGGCTGGTGGTGCACCTGCCGCCGAAGGAGCGCGCCTGCGTGCTGCTCAAGGACGTCTTCGACCATTCGCTGGACGAGATCGCCGACCTGGTCGGTTCGACATCGGGCGGCGTCAAGTCGGCGCTCAATCGCGGCCGCGCCAAGCTCGCCGCCTTGCCCGCGCAACCGGTCGCGGTGCCGCCGCATGATCCTGAACTGGAGCGGCTGCTTGGCCGCTATGTCGCGCTCTTCAATGCCAGGGACTGGGATGGGGTGCGGGCGCTGACCAGCGCCGACGCGCGGCTGCGGGTCTCGGACTGCTATAACGGCCTGCTCTCCCGCTCGCCCTACTTCGTCGAATATGAGCGCAGTGAACTGCCCTGGCGCATGCGGCCAGGCACGATCGAAGGGGAGATCATGCTGGTCGTCGACAGGCAATATGGCGAGGCCTGGCGGCCGGCCTATCTGGTGCGCATCCATGCCGATGGCGGCGTCATCAAAAGCATCGCAGACTATTATGCCTGCCCGTGGATACTGGACATGATCGCCGCCGACGGAGTGACCCGATAGGCCGTTACCTGGAGAGGAAATCCGTGATCAGCTTGACGGTGGCATCCGGGTTTTCCTCCATGATCCAATGACCCGAAGCGGGCACGACAGCTCCGGTCACGTCACTGGCGACGAGGCGCAGGATGTCGGCCTGGCTGGTGCCGGCCGATTTTTCCGCACCCGCGGCGAGCACCGGCATGGACAGCTTGCCGCTGCCGGCCAGCATTGCCTGGTTGTCGATGGCGTCCTGGTCGAATGCCTTGAACTGCTCGAAGGCGTCATGCATGGCATGCGGCCGTGCATAGAGTTTTGCGTAGTGGACGCGCGTCGCCTCGTCGATCTTCTTCGGGTCGGCCGACAGTTCGTTGTAGAAGCGATCGAGGTAGATGCGCTCGCGACCCGCGACCAGCCGCTCCATGTCGGGGCCTCGGAAGTTGAAGTGCCACAGCAGCGGGCTCTGCTTGATCTTGTCCCAGTCGCCTATGCCCGGCAGCGGCGCGTCGATGACGACCCATTTGGTGATGCGCTTCGGATATTGCGCGGCCAGCGCATAGCCGACCATGTTGCCGATGTCGTGCGTTACCAGCTCGGCCTTGTCGATCTTCAGCGCATCCATCACGCCGGCGATGTCGACCGCCTGGTTCTTCTTGGTGTAGCCGTCGTCAGGATGCGCCGAAAGGCCCATGCCGCGCAGGTCCGGCACGATCACCGTGTGATCCTTCATCAACGCAATCGCTGCCGGCGCCCACATGTCGCCGGTATCGGCGAAGCCATGCAGCAGCACGACCGCCGGGCCTTTTCCGCCGACGCGGACGTGCAGGCTGGTGCCGTTGGTCTTGATCGTCTGCGTCTTGAAGCTGGCAGGAAAGGCGACCACGCGGGCCGAGGCCGGAACGCTCATTGCCAACAAGCCGAGCACGATGACCAAAGGACGAAACATGTAAGCACTCCTGGAGGTTTGTTCTATCACCGCGGTATCGCGGTTTTGTGAACTATGACACCATGCCCTTGATTTCGTTAGGCGACGGTCGCCTGATTGTGAATTCGGGAAAGCCGAACAATGCTGAAGCTCGAAGCCGCCGCCGCCTTTGTCGCCGTGGCGGAATCCGGTTCGATCACCGAAGCGGCCCGGCGCATGGCGCTGTCGAAATCCGTCATCAGCGAGCGGCTGTCGGAACTCGAACGCGGCCTCGGCACGAAGCTGCTGGACCGCACGACGCGCAAGCTTTCCATCACCGAGACAGGACGAAGTTTCTATGAACGCGCCAAGCGCATTATGCAGGAGGTGGCCGATGCCAGCGCCGAGATCGCAGAGCGCCGCGGTGAACTCGCCGGGCCGCTCAGAATAGCGGCGCCGACCAGTTTCGGCATCCTGCATCTCGGCCCGGCGCTGTATGGCTTCCTGGCCAAGCATCCGGGGATTGAGATGACGCTCGATCTCGACGACCGCTTCGTCAGCATAGTGGCCGACGGCTACGACGCCATTTTGCGTCACGGGCCAGTGGTCGACGACGGCCCCGTCATCGTCAGGAAGCTGGCTTCCAGCCGGCGCTTCCTGGTGGCCGCGCCGGACTATCTCGAGACATTCGGGCGGCCCGGGACCGTCGAGGACCTGAAACGCCACAAGGGCATCATCTATTCGATCCGGGGCGCCGCCGACTGGCGGTTCAAGGTTTCACGGCGGCTGATGACTGTCCGCCCTCAGACCACGTTGCGCGTCAACAACGGGATCCTGATGCGCGATGCCGCGCTTGCCGGCCTCGGCCTGGCTCTGCTTCCCGCCTATTTCATCCAGGCGGAAATCGCCGACGGGCGGCTGGTGAGCGTCGATGTCGGCGCCGAGCCGGAAGGAGCCAGCATCTACATGGCCTTTCCCGAGGACCGGCGCGGATCGGCCAAACTGCGCGCGCTCACCGCATGGCTGCGCGATGTGTTTGGCGACCCGCCCTACTGGGAAGCATGAGGCCGGCATTCACCTGGCATCGTGGAAGATAATGCCGACCGTGTGGCGCATGCCTGAGCGCAGCCGGCTGACGCCGTGGCGCAGATTGACGCGGTAATTGCCTTTCGTGCCCTGCACCGGCCGGTTGTGGACGGCGAAGGCCACCGCATCGCCCTGGCGCAGGGGCACCACCTCGACCCGGCTCTGCATGCGCGGCCGCTGTTCGGTCAGCGCGAATTCGCCGCCGGTGAAATCCTCGCCGGGATCCGAAAGCAGGATCGCCACCTGCAGCGGGAAGGCGAGGTCGCCATAGAGATCCTGGTGCAGGCAGTTGAAGTCGCCGGGCACATATTGCAGCAAAAGCGGCGTCGGCCTGACCTGGCCGGCGGCATGGCACTGTTCGAGGAACGCGGCATGCCTGTCGGGGTAGCGCATGGCGATCCCCATGCGTTCGTTCCAGCGGTTGGCGACCTCGGCCAGCCTGGGATAGAGCGCGCCGCGCAGGCCGCCGATCAGGTCGGGCAGGGGATAGCGGAAATAGCGGTATTCGCCCTTGCCGAAGCCGTGCCTCGCCATGTGGATGTGGCTGCGGAAATGCTGCTCCTGGGGGTAGAGGCCGGCGAGCTGCCGGCACTCTTCGGGTGAGAGCAGCTTTTCCATCACCGCGCAGCCGAAGCCGTCGAGCTCGGCGGTGAGCGCCGGCCAGTCGTAGGCGGCGATGCGTGTCTCGGCGGCTTCGATCAGCGATGGGGCAACCCTGGCGTCGGCATTCATATCGCCGCCTCCCGCTCCAGCAAGGCGCGCTTGCGTTCGGTCCCCCAGCGATAGCCGGACAGCGAGCCGTCGGCGCGCAGCACGCGGTGGCAGGGAATGCCGAGCGCGATGGCGTTGGCGGCACAGGCCGTCGCCACGGCGCGGGCGCCGTCCGGCATGCCGAGGCGCCGGGCAAGGGCGGTGTAGGTGACCTTGGCGCCGCACGGAATGGTGCGCAGCGCCTCCCACACGCGCTGCTGGAAGGGCGTGCCGTGGCGTATGTCGAGCGGCAGGTCGAGGCCGGCGCCGGGCATTTCGATGAAGCGCGCGATGGCCGCGAAATCGTCGCGCAAGCCGGCCTCGTCTTCGAGCAGCACCCTGCCGGGGAAGCGGTTGGCGAGGTCCTGTTCCAGCGTATTGGCGTCGGAACCGATCAGGATGGCGCAGATGCCGATAGGACTGCGCGCCACGAGGATGCGTCCAAGCGCGGACTGACCGATGGCATAGGCGATGGTGTCCAGGGCCGCGCCGGCGGCCGTCGCCGGCATATGGGTTTGCATGTGGTTCATTGCCTTCACTCCTTCTGTGTGCCTGAACCCTAGCGACGGGCCGGATGTTCCTCACTCCGATGCTTGCTTTCAAATTCAAATCTCGGGCGCCTGAGGACGCGGAGGCAGGTGCTCTACGGCGCCCCCCTCTGTCCTGCCGGACATCTCCCCCACGAGGGGGGAGATTGGATGTCATCATCGCCTTCGCCAATTTCCAACGTTGCAAGAATGAGCGGGGCGCCAAAACTGCCGATCTCCCCCCTTGTGGGGGAGATGTCCGGCAGGACAGAGGGGGGCGCCGTAGAGTGCTGAGGTGTACTAGGCGACACGCGTGACGCAGGCCTTGCCGAGCAAGAACACCTCGCCTGATAACAGCCGCAGCTCGATCTCGCCGGTGGCGGTGCGGTTCCACTCAGCCTTGCCTCCGTGGACCAGTTCGCCGATGGCGGCCATGACCAGCGCCTTCGCGTCCTCTCTGACGGCAGCGCCGTTGGCGATCTGGCTGTTGGCACCGGTGGTGGGAGACCTGGCCATCGCGCGCATTGCCGAATCCTCGTCAGGCCCGCGAGGACCGGTAGGTCGTCGCCGTCCCGCCGGCCTCGCGGTCGAGCAGCGCGCGTTTGCGCTCCGCGCCCCAGGCATAGCCCGACAGGGCGCCGTCCTTCCTGATCACGCGGTGGCAGGGAATAGCGACCGCAAGGGCGTTGGCCGCGCAGGCGGCGGCGATGGCGCGGGTCGCCTTCGGCGCGCCGATACGCCGCGCGATCTCGGCATAGGAAACGGTGTGGCCGGCCGGGATGTCCCGCAAGGCCTGCCAGACGCGCTGCTGGAACGCGGTGCCGCGCACGTCGAGCGGCAGGTCGAGGCCGAGCGCCGGCGCCTCGACGAAGCCGACGACGCGGGCGACCAGCGCCTCGTAGTCGCCGTCGCCGCCGACCAGCCGCGCCTTGGGGAAACGGTCCTGCAGGTCGCGCACCAATGCGTCGGGATCCTGGCCGAGCAGGATGGAGGCGACGCCCTTGCGGCTCGAGGCGACCAGGATGGTGCCGAGCGAAGTTTCGCCGACGGCGAAGCGGATCTCTTCGTTTGCGCCGCCGGCGCGATAGCGCGTCGGCGTCATGCCGAGCATGCCGGTCGATTTTTCGTAGAAACGCCCGCTCGAATTGAAGCCGGCATCGTAGATCGCCGATGTCACGCTGACGCCGTCTTCCAGCCCCTGGCGGACCCGGGCGGCACGCCGGGCCGCTGCATAATCTTTCGGCGTCAGCCCGGTGACCGCCTTGAAAACGCGGTGGAAATAGCCGGGGCTGCGGCCGGCGGCATCAGCCAGTTCGGCGAGCGAGGGTTCGCCCTCGCTCGCCTCGATCCTGCGGCAGGCATCGGCGACCATCGCGGCGTTGGCGGTCTCGTGCGAAGGGCCATCCGGATTGCAGCGCCGGCATGGGCGAAAGCCTGTCGCCTTCGCCTGTTGTAAACTGTCGTGCAACTGGACATTGGCGGGGTTGGCGCGCCGGGACGGACAGGACGGCCGGCAATAGACGCCGGTCGTGGCCACCGAATACCAGAATGCGCCATCGGCCGACTTGTCGCGCGCCACGATGCGCGCCCAGCGCGGATCGTCGTCCACCGGCAGCGGCGCGGGTTGCAGATGTTTGGTCAGGGTGATGAACATAAGCGCATAGAAGCCGCCAAAAGGCCGCCTCGCCACCCGTTTCCTGCCGAACGGCGCAGATCGCGTCCGACGACCCCCCGGCCTGTCCTACGCCGCGCGCTTGGGCTCCACCGCGAAGGGGCTGAGGCCGAGCCATGTCTGCATCTGCCTGCCGATGGCCTGGTCGCCGGTCAGGACGACCTTCGCACCGGCCTTCTCGACGGTGAGCAATCCCATCCAGATCGCCGTCATCGTGTGCAGGTCCGTCGAGACATAGAGGTCGACGTCGAAGCCCGGATCGTACCAGCACAGGTCGACCTCGCCGTGCTTTTCGACGATCAGCCACCAGGAGCGTTTGGAGGCGGGGAGTTCCTGATACAGAAATTGTATCACCGTGCGTCCTTCCGGCAGGGGCGAGGGGTTCAAATTGCGCCGCATGTCCCACATCAGCAGCGACGGATCGAGATTCTTCAGCGACAGCCGGGACTCGACCCATTTCTGGCCCCAGAACCCCATCGCCTCGACGACCGGACGCAGATCGCGGCCGGCCTCGGTCAGCCGGTAGTCGAAGATCCCTTTCTCTCCCTGGACCTCCTTGCGCTCGACGATCCCCGCCAACTCTAGCTCCTTCAGCCGTTGCGACAGAAGGGTCGGCGACATTTTCGGCACGCCGCGGCGCAGGTCGTTGAAGCGGGTCGATCCCGCCACGAGCTCGCGCATCAGCACCATCGTCCAGCGGGTGCACAGCACTTCGGCGGCCATCGATAGCGGGCAGAACTGTTTGTATCCGTGCTGGGTCATGACTGTGCCTCTCCCTCGAACTTGCGGCCAACATTAGTCCTTCGTGATTGAAGCGGCGAGTACAGAAACTGTACCGGCCCAGTACAGATCGCGGACTGGCTGGCGCTGGCCCTGCCATGCGAACCCTTCGGCCGGTTCACGGGATGCCCCTGTGCGCCGCAACCAGGAGACCACAATGACTGCTTACGTTATCGCGGACATCAAGATGAAGGACCCGAAATGGGTCCCCGCCTACGCCGCCTCGGTGCACGACCTCGTCCACAAGCACGGCGGCAAATATCTGTCGCGAAGCGGCAATGTGACGACGCTCGAAGGCATGCCGCTCGACACGACGCTGATCGCCCTGATGGCGTTCCCGTCGGAAGCCGCGGCGCGCGCCTTCACCAGCGATCCGGCCTATGCGCCTTTCGTTTCGGCCCGCCAGGACGGCAGCGACAGCCGTTTCCAGCTGATCGACGACACCGATCTGGCCGGAACGATCCCGTACCTGCCGAAGGGATGACCGGCATTCGCCGCGTTTTCGGGATCTCCACGCAACAACAGCCACGGCGCTTGCCTGTCGCGCCGCCGTATTGCCGGCGGCCGGCCAGCCGTGCTTTTTCAACAGGAATGGAATGGATATGAAGTCAAACTTTCGCAGCGGGCTTCTCATGGCGGGGGCCGTGCTGGCTGTCTGCACGACCTTCGCACAGGCGCATCAGGAGGCGGCGGGCGCGCCGGACGCCAATCCGCTGGCCGAAAAGGTGCGGGCAGCCAACAGCCGGTTTCTCGACGTCAACGCCGCGACGGCGGAAGGCTATGCGCCCATTCCCTGCGCCAGCGGCATCACCGGCGGCGCCATGGGCATCCACTATGTCAATGGCGGGTATCTGAAGGACGACAAGGTCGACATCGCCCGTCCCGAAGCGGTGATGTACGAGCCGATGGCCGACGGCACGCTGAAGCTGGTGGCGGTCGAATACATCACCTCGAAGGGGCCGGTGTCGCTCGAGGGACAGCTGTTCAACTTCAACAGCGCGCCCAACCGCTATGGCCTGGGTGAATTCTACGAACTGCATGTCTGGGCCTGGAAAGGCAACCCGACCGGCACGTTCGCCGACATGAACCCGAAAGTGTCATGCGAGCACGTGATGGCACCGAGCCAGTAACCGGCATGGCCAGGCGGCGCCAACGCCGCCTGGCCGAACTCTCGAATTGCATGAGGCTCTCAGGCGGCCTTGATCAGGCCGAGCTGGGTGAGGGCGGCGACGCCGTCGTCGAGGCCGATTTCCTCGACGATCCTGCCGTCGATCACCTTCAGCACCGTGGTGCCGGTGAACCGCATGGTGCGGCCGGTGGCGGCGGGCAGCGAACCGGTGAGGAAATCGCTGAAGGCCGGGCCGGTATGCGTGCCGCCGCCCTCCCACTGGCCGACGACATAATCGCCCTCGGCGATGAGATCGGCGGTGGCCCAGAAATTGAGATCCGGGAAGGCGGCACGGAAATCGGTCATGAAGGCCTTGATGTCGTCGCGACCGCGGCGCGGCTCGTGCAGTGAATATTTCAGCAGCATGTCGGGCGCGGCGACGGCGTCGACGACTGAGAGGTCGCAGGTTTCACCCCAGAAGTCGGTGAACCATCTGACGACGACGGCCTTGTTGTCTTCCTGCTTGGTCATAGGGAGGTCCTCTTCTTGTCTGGTTTGGAGATCACCTGTGTCGATGATCCCCAGCCATCCCTAGGACAATCGGACGCGCGCAAAACTCCGGATCTTGCCGGCCAATCGAAAGGCTCAGAGCAGCAACGGCCGGTCATGGCGGCGCACCTCCGCCGCCTTGCGCGACAGTAACGCTTTCTTCTCTGGTTTTGCCGCAGATTGCCCCGCGGGATGGGGCAGGCGAAACGGACGATGGCGCGGCAGGGCAGGAAAAATCGCAACGGAGCGTTCTGGGCCAAGGCCCTGGAGAGCGCCCATCTTGGCGTCTGGGACTGGAATCTTCGCACCGGCGACAGCTTCTATTCGGCGACCTGGGCGCGAATGCTGGGTTACGGCGAGGATGAACTCGCCAACACCAGCGACCTGTGGCTGCAACTGACCCATCCCGACGACCGCGAGCGGGCGCTGGCCAGCGGCGACCGCCACATTGCCGGGCTGACCGACGCCATCGAAACCGAACTCAGGCTCAAGCACAAACAGGGCCATTGGATATGGGTGCTCGACCGCGGCGGCATCGTCGAGCGCGACGCCGACGGCAAGCCGCTCAGGCTGATGGGCGTGCAGACCGACATCTCGAAGCAGAAGGCGGCCGAGGCCGCGCTCGAACAGGTCAATGTGCGCTTCCGCCTGGCGCTCGCCGCCAGCGGCACCGGTATCTGGCACTATGACATGGCCACCAACAAGAGCTATTGGGACGCCCGCACGCGGGACATATTCGGCCTCGTTGCCGACACCGACGAAGTGTCGGGCGGCCTCTGGCATACCTATCTGCATCCCGACGACAAGGAAGCCACCGAGCAGGCGCATTTGCCGACGCCCGGCTCGGACAAGGTTACCGCCTCGCAATACCGCATCATCAGGCGCGACGGCGCCATCCGCCATGTCGAGTCGCTGGTGCGCTTCGTTGCCGCGGCGGGCGCGGCCGGCCTGGTTCTCGGCACGGTGCGCGACATCACCGAGGACAAGCTGCGCGAACAGGAGCTTGCCTTCGCCGCCCGCCATGACGCGCTGACCGGCTTGTGGAACCGCGCCGCCTTCGACAGGCTGCTCGCCGACCATATCGCCACGGGCGTGCCGCTCGCGGTGTTCTACATCGACCTCGACTACTTCAAGGCGCTCAACGATTTCGCCGGCCATGCCGCCGGCGATCTGGCGCTGAAGAGCGTCGCAGCGGGCATTGGCCGCTGCCTGCCGCCATCGGCGCATGCGGCGCGGCTCGGCGGCGACGAGTTCGCGCTGATGGTGCCCGATTGCGACGCCGTGCAGGCCGAGCGGCTGGCGGGCGCCATCCTGGCGGCCGTGCGCGACGCCGATCTCGGCGTTGCCGCGACCTCACGCCGGCTGGCTGCCAGCATCGGCATTGCCATCGTCCGCGACCGCGTCACCACGGTTGCCGACGCGCTGGCCTGCGCCGACGATGCCTGCTACGCGGCCAAGGCCGCCGGGCGCGATCGCTTCGCGCTGTTTTCGACCGATGCCGTCTCCGGCTCGGGCGGCCTCAACGCGGCACGGCTCGCCGCCGACACGGTGGACGCCATGGAGGACGGCAGGCTGAAGCTGTTCGGCCAGGAGATCCACCGGCTGGGCAGGCCCTGGGAAGAGACCCGCCATGTCGAGGTGCTGGCGCGGCTTGCCGGAAAGGACGGTCGGCTGATCCCGCCCGGCGAGTTCATACCGGCGGCGGAGCGCTTCGGCATTGCCGCGCGGCTCGATCGCTGGATCATCCGCACCGCGCTGTCGCGGCACGGCGCGGCGATGAAATCCGGCGCGATCACGCTCGGCTTCAACCTGTCGGCGCAGACGCTGAGCGATCCGGGACTATGGGACTTCGTCGACAGCATCATCGAGGAAACCGGGGCGCCGCATTCGGGCATCGGCTTCGAAATCACCGAAACCGCCGCCGTTACCAATTTCGATGCCGCCGAAACCTTCGTGCGCAAGGCGCGCGAGCGGCACTGCAGGGTCAGCCTCGACGATTTCGGCGCCGGCATGAGCTCGTTCGAATATCTCAGGCGCTTTCCGGTCGATGCCATCAAGATCGACGGCTCCTTCATCGAGCACGTCACGGAAAGCCGCTTCGACCGCGAGATCGTGCTGGCCATCACCAGCATTGCCCGCAGCCTCGGTTGCGCAGTCGTCGCCGAGAAGATCGAGCGGCAGGACACGGTGGCCATGCTGGATGACATGGGCGTCGAGTTCGGCCAGGGATTTCTGCTGCACCGGCCCGAACCGCTGGAGCGGATCGTGGCGCGGGCGGCGCGAATGGCCGGCGGCGCATCGAGACGCATGGCGTCCTGATGGACAAAACGCATGTCGCTCCAAAAGCGACCTGGATAGCGACATGCGTGAAGACGAAGACTTGATGCGCAGACTGAATCCGTTCAGCGCGACGCGTTCTGTTCAGCCGAGCCGGCGCGCCGCCACTCGCGAAAATTCCAGTACCCCCGGTTCCGGCTTCCTGTGCTGTGCTTCCGCCACTGTCTCGATCAACAGGTCGAGGGCCTCGCATGTCGAACGGCTCGTCTCGTCATTGCCGCGCAGATAGTGGTAGGCGCGTTCGAGATGGAGCCGGGCGGCTGAAAAATCGCTGGTCAATGGTCCCTCCATGATCCCGCCCTAATGTATTTTGGCCGGCCTGGCGCAAGGTGGGGTAAATATCCACAGGCGCTTTTAATTCAAATGCTGGCAAATGCCGCGCGGCGATGGCGCCGCCGTGTCAGGAGTGGCGGCGCCGCGGCTTTGCGCGGTGTGGCGGCGCGGCTAGACTGCGCTCTTTTGTCCGAGGTGAAATCGATGATCGTCCAAGCCTGCATCAACGGCGCGCGTCCGCGCGATTTCCATCCCAGCCTGCCGCTGACGGCGCAAGCGATGGCCGGCGACGCGGCGGCCTGCGTTGCCGCGGGTGCGGCCGAACTGCACATCCATCCGCGGGGCGCCGACGGGCGCGAAAGCCTGGCGGCGGTGGATATGACGGTCCTTGCCGTGCGCCAGGCCTGTCCGGGCACATTGATAGGCGTGTCGACCGGCGCCTGGATCGAGAACGATGTGGCGCGGACCCGCGCGGCGATCGCGGCCTGGCGCGAACTGCCCGACTACGCCTCGGTCAATCTCTCGGAGGCCGACGCACCCGATGTGATGGAGTTGTTGCGCGGGCAGGGCGTCGGCATCGAGGCGGGGCTTGCCACCACGGAAGATGCCGAGCGCTTCGTGGCGTTGGCCGATCATGGCCGCGTGCTGCGCATCCTGATCGAGATCGACATACCGGACCTGCCCACGGCCCTCGATGAGGCGCACGGCATCGCCGCCGTGCTCGAGCGCGCCGGCGTGCGGCGGCCGATCCTGCTGCACGGCGTCGACGGCACTGCCTGGCCGTTCGTGGAGCTTGCGCGGCAAAAGCGCTGGTCGACACGGGTCGGGCTGGAGGACGGCAAGACGCTGACCGACGGAACGGTGGCGAAGGACAATGCGCAGATCGTGGCCGCGGCCGCCGCAATCTTCCGCTCCACGAGTTAAGCTGAACCGCGGCCCGCCTCAGACTTGCTGGCCGTCTGGTGCAGTCCACGCACGCAAAACGTGTTTCTGGATCTTGCCGGACGCGGTGCGCGGCAGCGCCTCGGCGGGCAAGAACTCCTTCGGCACCTTGTAACGGGCGATGTGGGCGGCGCAGTGACTTGCCAGAGCGGCCGAATCCAGGACCCGACCGGATTTGACCACGACGAAGGCGCGGCCGACTTCGCCCCAGCGCTCGTCGGCGACGCCGATCACGGCGGCTTCGGCGATATCGGGATGGTCGAGCAGCACCATCTCGATTTCCATGGGATAGACGTTCTCACCACCGGAGATGAACATGTCCTTGCGGCGGTCCACGAGGGCGACGAAGCCTTCGTCGTCGCGCCGCGCGATGTCGCCGGTGCGGAACCAGCCATCGCTGGTGAAGGCGCGCGCCGTCTCTTCCGGCCGGTTCCAGTAGCCCGGCGTGATCGAGGGGCCGGACAGCCATATCTCGCCCGGTTCACCGGCGGCGACGTCCTGGCCGTCGTCGTCGACAATGCGCAGGCCGATCGTCGGCGCCGGCAGGCCGGCCGAGCCGGCCTTGCGGGCGATCCGTTCGGCCTCGACCGGCATGCCAAGCACGGTGCCGGCTTCCGTCATGCCGAAGCCATCGACCATGCGGACGCCTTGCGCCAGCCACCAGTTGATATCGATGGCCGGGTTCGGCGCGCCGCCGGTGAAGATGGCCGTGAGGGACGTCCAGCGCGCCGGCGCGAAGTCGGGGTGTTCCCGCAGCATCCTGGCCATCTGCGGCACGCAGAAATAATGGGTGACGCCAAGCGTGGGGTCGGCCAGGCGGCGGTTGGTGGCAGCGGCATCGAAACCGGGCGAGATCATCACCGTGCCGCCCTGCAGCAGCGGCGGGCGCAGGCTGGTGACGAGACCGATGACGTGGAACATCGGGGCATCGCAGAGGAAGACGCTGGCATTGCCGACGCGCCCGAGCACACCGAAATTGACCGCCGTGGCCAAGGCGTTGCGCTCCGTGACGACGACGCCTTTCGGGCGGCCCGAGGTGCCCGACGTGTAGAGGATGATCGACGGTGCATCGCTGTCCGGCAAGGGACGGCGCGGCGCAGGTGCCTGGGCCTCGACCGCCCTTGCGAAGGCCGCGACTTCGACCGACAGGCAGCCTACCGGCAACGCTATTTCGAGTGGCGCGTCATGCAGCAGCAACACCGGGCCGCAATCGGCCAGGATCGCCTGCCGTTCGGCGCCGGCGAGGCGCCAGTTGAGCGGCACGAAGACGGCGCCGAGCCGCATCGCGGCCTGCTGCAGGATAAGCAGGTCGGCGCTGTTGCGGGCAAGCGTGGCGATCCGCTGCCCCTGTTCGAGGCCCCAGGCGGTTTCGAGGACGCCGACGGCGCGCTGGATGGCCCGGTCGAGCGCCGCATAAGTCCAGCGCCGGCCGGATGCCAGGTCGACGCAGGCAAGACGATCCGGCTGCGTCCCGGCGTGCAGGGCCACGGGATCCGATGTCGTCCAGGCCGGCATTCGCATCTCCTCCCAGATTGCGTCGATGGTTTATTGCGTCATCTGGCCTTGTCGTAGGCGCCAAGACCCGGTTTGTAGCTCTTCTCGTCGATGAACTGGCGGATGCCTTCCTTGCGGCCGTCATTGTCATGGAAGTTGGCCGCTTCCTGCGCCCGCACGAGATAGTCCTCGGCATTGTCGTAGGTCATCTCGGCGACACGGCGGATGGCATCCTTGGTCGCCTTCAGGGCAATCGGGTTCTTCTTCAAAAGAACGTTCGCGACCTCGGTGACACGCGTCTTCAGATCGGCCAGCGGCAGGCTTTCATTGACCAGCTTCCAGGCGGCGGCTTTCCTGCCGTCGATGAGCTCGCCGGTCAGCGCGTGGTACATGGCGTCGCGCATCGACAGGAGATCGACCACCACCTTGGTGGCGCCGCCGCCGGGCAGGATGCCCCAATTGATCTCGGACAAGGCGAATTGCGCCTCGTCGGCGGCAAAGGCGAGATCGCAGGCAAAGAGCGGACCATAGCCGCCGCCGAAACACCAGCCATTGACCATGGCGATGGTCGGCTTGCCATACCAGCGCAGGCGCCGCCACCAGCCATAGGCTTCGGACTGCGCCTTGCGGATGGCGCCGAGGCCCTTGGCTTCGGTCTCGCGGAAATACTCCTTGAGATCCATGCCCGCCGACCAGGCGCTGCCTTCGCCCGATAGCACCAGCACGCCGACATCGTCGCGGAATTCGAGCGCGTCCAGAACCTCCATCATGCGCCGGTTGAGCGGCGGGTTCATGCAATTGCGCTTGTCCGGCCGGTTGAATCGCACCCAGGCGATGCCATTCTCGACATCGAAGGCAACGGGCTCTTCGGTCATGGTCAGTGTCCTCCCTTGGATTTCACATGCACGGAAATTGCTATGATGCATAGCTATATATTTGCTATGTCGCATAGTCTTTTCTGCTTGACAAGGACTTTGATCGCGGCGATCGGTTCAACATGGAAGAGATTCACACCGGTCCCAGTGCGCGCCCCGATCCCGGTGAGCCGGGGGCGATGGCCGAAGACGCGCTCGACGCGCAGATCGGCTACAATCTCAGGCGTGCCTCGACCTTGGCCTTGAGTGATTTCGCGGTCGAACTGGCCGATGCGGCGCTGCGCCCGGTGACCTACGGCATGCTGGCGCTGATCGACGAACAACCCGGCATCCGTGCCGCGGAACTTTGCCGCCAGCTCGGCATGAAGAGCGCCAACATGGCGCCGCTGCTCGCCGAACTCGAGGGGCGGGGGCTGGTCGAACGCGACGACCATGCCGACGACAAGCGGGTACAGGTGCTGACCCTGACACCGGCCGCACGCAAGGCCATGCCCGGATGGCGGCAACAGGTTCGCCGGCACGAAGACCGCTTCCTGCATCGGCTGACAGCCAAGGAGCGGGCAACGCTGCTTCGCCTGCTGCGCCTCATCTGGACGGAGCAAGGCTAGGACCTTGCCAGCCGCCGGCGAACACAGCGCCGCCAGCCGCGCGGCAACCCATGTCATTTGAGGACAGATGAAATAAGGCCACATTCGAGGGCGATGGAGATGTCAAACAGCTTTGGAGCTCTCGCATGTCGCTATCCGGTACGACAACCCGCTACGGACGCCTCGCTCAGGCATTTCATTGGCTGACGGCACTGCTGGTGCTCATTGCCTTCCTGGTCTCCGCGGGTGGCCCTCCGGAGCGGGTCTATTCAGCGGCCAGGGCATCGACGCTGTTGCTGCACGAGTCGCTCGGCTTCGCCGTTTTCTGCTTGCTGGCCGTTCGCCTGATCTGGCGCCGCTTCGATCGCATTCCCGATGCTCCGGTCATGCCGGCCTGGATGGAGGTCGCCTCCAAGGCAACGCATTGGGCGCTCTATGCGCTGCTGTTCGCGGTGCCGGCGACAGCCATGGCCGGCGCCTTGTTCGGCGGCCATCCGGTCACTGTCTATGGGCTGGGAGCGATCGGTCCGTTTTCCGGCACCTGGGGCGCTCCGCTGACCGAGATCCACGGCACGCTCGGCGATATCATGATGTGGCTCGCCGGCCTGCACGCGGCCGCCGCCATCTTCCATCACGTCTTCCTTCGCGACCGGGTGCTGAGCCAGATGCTGCCGGGCCTGCCCGATCCATCGTCCGGGCAGGGCGGCTGAACGCGGTCAGTCGAGAATGATGCGGATCGCCTGATCGACGACCGGATGCAGGCCGCTGGCCTGGAAGGAGAGGCGATTGCCGGAGCCGACATTGCTGGTCATGGCGATGGTGAGGTCCGTCTCGGGATCGTGCAGCATGACGGCGACATAGCCTGGAATGCTGCCCTGATGCCCATAGAAGGCACGGTCGGCATAGGTGCTCTGGAACATGCCGGCACCCGTCTCGCGCATGCGCGTGCCTGGAAAACTCGCCGGCACGCGGTGTTCGAACATCTCGGCGAAGAAGGGCTGATACAACAGCTTGCCGCAGAACAGGCCCCGCATGAAGCCCACCATGTCGGATGGCGTCGACACCATGTCGCCGCAGCCATAGGCGGCGCCGAACGGGAAGGAATCCGAAGAGTCCTGCAGCTCGTCGGAATAGGGCAGCACGCCGTCCATGCGCCACATCTCGCCGCCCGAGGCGATGTCGGTGGGCGCGTTCGGCGCCGGCGGCGGCCGGTGGTAATAGCCGCGCACCATCGATGTTTCCGGGAAGGGTTCGGTCGCCGGCGACCAGGTGTTCTTCAGGCCAAGCGGGTCAAGGATCGCGCTTCTGACATAGGCGCCCAGCGGCTGGCCGGTGACGGCCTCGATCACCATGCCGGCCAGGACATAGCCGGTGTTGTTGTAGACGGCGGGTCCGCCCGGCGCCTTCTGCTTGTCGGAGGCGAAGGCGATGTCGACCAGCTGTCGCGGCGTCCATTGCCGGCCCGGGTCCATCGGAATGTAATATTCGAATTCCGGCAGGCCGCTGCGATGGTTGATCAGCTGCCGCACCGAAATGTCTTTGGCGCCGGGCAGGTCCGCGAACCAGGAGGAGATCGGCGCGCCAAGGTCGAGCTTGCCGGTCTCGGTGAGCTTGACCAGGGCGGCGGCGACGAAGGTCTTGGTGCAACTGCCGATCTTGAACAGCTGGTCTGAATTGACAGGGGTGCCATGCGCGCGGTCGGCGAGGCCGGCGGTAAGGGCCGTTGGTGTTGAGCCACCCTTGGCATAGGCGAGCGAAGCACCGACAGCGCCGTCGGCGAGGTAGGTGTCGAGTAGGGCGTTCAGGTTCTTTGTCATGGATGTCTCGCTTTCCTTTTTTCCTTCTCCCCTTGTGGGAGAAGGTGGATCGGCGCGCAGCGCCGAGACGGATGAGGGGTGCGTGACGGAGTGAGGCGTTGGCGTTCCCTGGAACACCCCTCATCCGACCTCGCTTCGCGAGGCCACCTTCTCCCACAAGGGGAGAAGGGAAGGGCGGCGCTCCGCTCTATTCCGCCATATCGACCGCAGCGAAATTCTGCCGGCCGAAGGGGTCGAGCACATAATTCAGCACGCTCTTGCGGATCGGGATCGCCACCATCGAATGGGCGATCGGCGCCACCGGCACCTCGGCCTTCAGGATCGCCTGCGCCTTGCCGTAGATCGCGGCGCGTTCTTTCGGGTCGGCGGCGACGCGGCCTTCGTCCAGCAGTTTTTCGAAATCCTTGTCGCACCAGCGCGAGCGGTTGGAGCCGCCCTTCACGCCGTCGCAGGACAGGAGATAGCTCAGCATGTTGTCGGGGTCGCCATTGTCGCTGCTGCCGCCGAGCAGGAACGTGTCCTGTTCGCCCGCCGCGGTGCGCTTGAGATATTCGCCCCATTCGAAGCTGACGATCTCCGAGTGCACGCCGACCTTTGCCCAGTCGGCCTGGATCATCTCGGCCATGCGCTTGGCGTTGGGGTTGTAGGGGCGCGACACCGGCATCGCCCACAGGCTGATCTTGAGGCCGCTTTCGTGGCCGGCCTCCTTCAGCAGCTTCTTGGCGCCATCGGGATCATAGTCGATGCCGGCATCGGTGACGGCTCCGAGCTGTGCCGGCGGCACGACGCTGCCGGCTACGGTGCCGGCGCCGGCATAGACCGCTTCGACGATCGCCTTGCGGTCGATGGCCTTTGCCAAGGCCATGCGCACGCGCACGTCGCCCAGCGGCTGGTGGTCGACGTTGAAGCCGAGGATGCCGATGTTCTGGCCCTTGAGATCGAGCACCGTGATGTCGGGGTCGCCGCGCAGATCGGCGACCGCGCTTGGCGGCGGCGGCGCGGCGACCTGGCATTCATTGGCCTTGATGCGCTCGACGCGGGTGGTCGGCTCGGGCGTGACGGCGAAGACCAGCGTGTCGATCTTCGGCGCGCCGCGCCAGTAATCCTTGTTGGCGGCGTAGCGGACCTGGCTGTCGGGAACATAGGCCTGAAGCACGAACGGGCCGGTGCCGACAGGCATGCTGTCGATCAGTTCGGGTGTGCCGGCCGCGACCATCTTTTGCGTCTGCTCCAGCGACAGGATGGAGAGATAGTCGAGCGCCAGCCCGGCCAGGAAGGTGACGTTGGGAGCCGTCAGCGTGAAGCGCACCGTGTGGTCGTCGACCTTGTCTATCTTGTCGATCAGCGTGCCCATGCCCAGTGCGTTGAAGTACTCGTAAGCGCCGCCGCCGAGCTTGTGGTAGGGATTGTCGGCGTCGCGCTGGCGGTTGAAGGTGTAGAGCACGTCGTCCGCGTTGAAGTCGCGCGAGGGCGTGAAATGCTCGTTCGACTGGAATTTCACGCCGTGCCTGAGATGGAAGGTGTAGGTCTTGCCATCGGGCGAAACATCCCAGCTTTCGGCCAACGCCGGTCCCACCTCCGTCGTGCCCGCCTTGAACTCGACCAGCCGGTTGAAGATCGTCTTGGCGGCTGCGTCCATGGTGGAATCGGCGATGCCGATCGCCGGGTTGAAGGTCTCGGGATTGGCTTCCGAGCAATAGACCAGGGTCTTGGCATAGGCCTGCCCGCCGAGAAGGACGGACCAGGCCAGAAGGGACGAAACCAGAAGGGACGGGGCAAGCACTGTGCGCAGAACGGTGGATTTCATCGCAAACGCTCCTGATGACACTTTACGGGTTGAGGGAAGGGCCTGAATTTCATGGCGCCGCTGCCGGGGCAAGGAAGCGGTCGGGCGCCAGCGCCGCGGCGGTGACGCCGAGCGCCGCCGCGGCATCCGCGGGCAGGGGCTCG
Organism: Mesorhizobium sp. M8A.F.Ca.ET.181.01.1.1; assembly: GCF_004792025.1. Classification (NCBI taxonomy): domain Bacteria; kingdom Pseudomonadati; phylum Pseudomonadota; class Alphaproteobacteria; order Hyphomicrobiales; family Phyllobacteriaceae; genus Mesorhizobium; species Mesorhizobium sp. M8A.F.Ca.ET.181.01.1.1. The sequence goes on from NZ_SRTV01000001.1 coordinate 483,051, forward strand.
CCGCGTATCAGCGCCGCGCTCATCCTGGCCAGTGTCAGCGACACCTGAAAACCGTAGCCGCCCTGGCCGCCGAGCCAGAAGAAGCCGGGCAGGCGCGGGTCGAAGCCGGCGACAGGCGTGCGGTCGGGCGCGAAGGTGCGCAGGCCCGCCCATGGCGTCGACGGACGGCCGATGCGCATCGACGTTGCCTGCTCGATGCGGTCGACCGCGATGGCGACGTCGATGTCTTCCGGCCAGGCGTCGCAAGGCTCTGAATCGGTTTCGTCGGCAAGCGAACCGATCAGCCTGCCGGCATCCGGCTTGAAATAGAACTGTTCGTGCAGGTCGACCACCAGCGGCCAGTTGGATATGTCCGCCCCGGCGGGCGCATCGAACAGGAAGGCGGTGCGCCGTTTCGGCTGGAAGCCGAGGCCGGAAAGACCGGCCAGGCCGGCGACGACATCGACCCAGGCGCCGGCGGCGTTGACGACGATGTCTGCCGAGTAGACCCCGGCGCTCGTTTCCACCCGCAGGCCGCGGCCGTCGGGCGAGATGGCGCGGACTTCCTCGCCGGTGCGGATGATGCCGCCGCCGGCTTTCAGCGCCGAGGCGCTTGCCGCCAGCATCTTGCCCGTGTCGACATCCACCGCGTCCGGCTCGTAAACGCCGCCGCAGGTGGCTTCCCTGGCTATGACCGGGACCAGCGCGTGAAGCTCGGCCGCCGACAGGCGGCGCACGCTGGGCACCAGCGCCTGCAATTCGCCGGCCAGCCGGTCGATGGCAGCGTCGTCACCCGTCCAGCCGACATGCAATGCGCCGCGCCGATGGGCGGCGAAGCCGCCGTCGGCTATTGCCTGCCGGCTGGCCAGCGTCAGCGCGCGCACCAGGCGGTTGCCATAGGTCTCGCTGAACAGGGCGGCGGAGCGGCCGCTGGCATGGTAGCCGAGATGCGGTTCGCGCTCGATGACGGTGACTTCGGCCCAGTCCGCCATCTCGGCGGCAAGCGAGAGGCCGGCAATGCCGCCACCGATGACGATGATCTTTCCGGGGGAGTTCGACCGCATCCTCCAGTCGTAAAAATAATTTCGTATCCAGTCAATATTTAGCGTATAAGAAAATTGTTGGTGTTGTTGATGGCGGTCGGGAGTTCGACTACCTAGGGCGGACAAGCGGCCCGGCTGCCGCGCCATGGAGCTGACAATGTCGGAGCAACCGAACCTCGGTGATTGTCTGCGTGCCCTGAGAAAGAGACATGGGTGGACCTTGCAGGAGGTCAGCACTCTCACCGGCGTCGCGGTGTCGACGCTGTCCAAGGTCGAGAACGACCAGATGTCGCTGAGCTACGACAAGCTGCTGCAGATCTGCGAGGGGCTCGGCATCCATGTGACGGAGCTGCTCAGCGGCGACCGCAAGCAGCCCGCGGCACGCACCCGCCGCTCGGTGACCTCGCAGTCCAACACGCTGCGCCAGCTGACCCGCAACTACGACTACCGGTATCTGGCCACCGATCTGGTGCGCAAGCGCATGGTGCCCATCCACGCCTATGCGCGCGCCCGCACGCCGCAGGAATTCGGCCCGCTGACCAGGCATGCTGGGGAGGAATTCCTGATCGTGCTCAAGGGCGAGATCGAACTGCACACCGACCAGTACGCGCCGGTGCGGCTGAAAGTGGGCGAGAGCGTCTACATCGATTCCACCATGGGCCACGCCTACCTGTCGGTGGGCGAGGGCGACGCAGAGATGCTGTGCGTCTGCTCCGGCGACGAGCCCGACATGGAAGGGACGCTGCTTTCCGTGCTGGAGACGGTGGAGGGGTAGGGGGCGATTGGCCGCGTCGGTTGCAATCGGCTGATGTCGGCGCTGCCCCTCACCTGCCTGCCGGCATCCTCTCCCCGTAAAGTGACGGGGAGAGGGGGGCTGTGGCGGATGATTTCGCCAATCCCCAACGTCGCAAGTAAGGGCGCCGGCGTTGCGACCGGCTTCTTTCCCCCCGTCACTATACGGGGAGAAATGCCCGGCAGGGCAATGAGGGCAGCGCCACCCGCCCAAGTTTTTTGCAGATCGATTCAGTCTTTCTGGTTCGAACTGCCTGGCGAAACCGGCTATAGGACCGCTGAAACCGCGACTCCCGCCAACCCAAAAAGGAAAATCCATGAGCTCAGAAAAGACAGCCGTCATCGTTGCCGGCGGCAGCGGCATGGGGGCGGCGGCGGCCAAGCGGCTGGCGGCGGACGGGTTCAAGGTCGCCATACTGTCCTCGTCGGGCAAGGGCGAGGCGCTGGCCAAGGACCTGGGAGGGCTCGGCGTCACCGGCTCAAACCAGTCGAATGACGACCTGCAGCGGCTCGCCGACCTGACGCTGGAGCGCTTTGGGCGCATCGACGTGCTGGTTAACAGCGGCGGCCACGGGCCGCGCGCGCCGATCCTCGAGATCAGCGACGAGCAGTGGCACACCGGCATGGACGTCTATCTGATGAACGTCATCCGGCCGGTGCGCATCGTGGCGCCGCACATGGTCAAGCAGAAGGGCGGCGCCATCATCAACATCTCGACCGCCTGGGTGGCCGAGCCGAACGCGATGTTCCCGACCTCGGCCGTGTTCCGCGCCGGCCTTGCCGCCTACACCAAGATCTTCTCCAACACCTATGCGGCCGACAATGTGCGCATGAACAATGTGCTGCCCGGCTGGATCGACAGCCTGCCGGCCACGGAAGAGCGCCGCGACAACGTGCCGATGCAGCGCTATGGCACATCGGAGGAGGTCGCCGCGACCATCGCTTTCCTGGCGTCGGAAGGGGCGGGCTATATTACGGGGCAGAGTATCCGCGTGGATGGGGGCGTTATCCGGGCGCTGTGACATATTAAGGGGCGTCGTGTTCCTTCGCGCCCCCCTCTGTCCTGCCGGACATCTCCCCCACAAGGGGGGAGATTGCAGTGTTGGCGCCCCGCGCCTTTTTGGAACGTTGAACCAATGGGCGAGAGCCGCAATCAAAGCTGATCTCCCCCCTCGTGGGGGAGATGTCCGGCAGGACAGAGGGGGGCGCTGTCCCGCCGCGTCTCAGGTTATTTCGCTGCCACCTGGTCTGCATCCGTCAGCGTCTGCAGGAACGCGACAATGTCGTCTATCTCGGCATCCGTCAGCGCCGGCTTGCCGCCAGGTCTCCTGCCTTCGAAGGGCGGGTCCTGATTCAAGTTCGGCCAGTAAGCCTTTGGCAGGTCATCATATTTCCTCACCGTGCCGTCGGCGTTGCGGGGATACCAGTGGCCGGGGTCGGTGTCGCGGCTGGCGTAGAAGGCGACGGCGTCGCGCAGCGTGTGGAACTCGCCATTGTGGAAGAAGCTCTTGCGCAGCGCGACGTTGCGCAGCGTCGGCGTCTTGAACAGGCCGCAATAGTCGGTGCGGCCGCGAAAATCAGTGCGCAGCGGGCCGCACAGGCCGAGATCGGCATAGGCTGGGTCGGTGTTGGCCGTGATTGCCGGGTTGCGCGGTACGGCGATGGCGATCAGGCCGAAATCGGTGAATTGCGGCGGCTCGCCGTCATTGGCGGGTTCGCTGAGGTGGCAACTGGCGCAATTGCCTTTCGCCTCGTCCTCGAACAGTTGGCGGCCATGCAGCTCCTGCGCCGACAATGTCGCCTTGCCGGCGAGGAAGGCATCATAGCGGCTGGAATAGGGATAGAAAACGGCGGCGCTCTGCTCGAACGTGCCGAGCGCCTCGGCGGCGGCGTCGAAGGCATCGTTGGGATGGTTGAAGACATCCTGCCCGAACACCGTCTTGAACTCGCCGGCATAGGCCGACTTGCGCAAGGCGGCGGTGACCGCCCCGGCACCCTTGTTGGCCATCTCGAAGGGCGAGAGCAGGGGGATTTTCGCCTGGTCCTTGCCGTGGTCGGCGCGGCCGTCCCAGGTCAAGCCGCCGGTCGGACCGTTGTCGACGCTTTCGTCGCCCTCGTCCTCGGAATCATGGAAATGCTCGGTGAAGGCGGGCGCGGCCTGGAGATAACGCAGCGATGGCACGGCGCGCACGCCGGGCTGGTCGAGGTTTGGCCCGCCCATTTCGACCGGCGTGGCCGAGGCCGGCCCGAAAGCATGGCTAGGATCATGACAGGACGAGCAGGCCTGCTTGCCCGAGGCCGAGAGCGAGGGGTCGAAGAACATTTTTCGCCCCAAGGCGGTCAGCGCCTTGGCGCGCGCGAAGGCTTCGGCGCGCGACAGTGGGCCGGGATGGAAGCCATCCGGCCCCGCCGAATTCGCGGGCGCGGCAAGGCCAAAGGTCGAGATCGCGGCAATGGCGATCATCAGGCTTTTCCATCGTCTGGTCGTCATGGGCATGGTCCGCTTTGGTCCGGAAATAGGAACGCAGTGCAACGGATTGATGACCGGCTCCAGTGCTCACGAAACCGTGTTCGCCGTGGCGGCGGCTGTCACAAAGGTGACAAGGCAGCCACGTTAGCTGCCCCTATGGTTCCCCGCGCCCTCCAGCCACAGTCAAGCCACGAGGTCTTCCCATGACGAGGCTCAAGCTCCTCACTTCCTTCGGTCTGGCCGGTTCGGCCCTGCTTCCCCCGGCGGCGGCCCATGCCGCCCCTCCCGGCTTCGACAAGATCGACACCGTCGTCGTCATCTATGCCGAAAACCGCAGCTTCGATAATCTCTATGGCGGCTTCCCCGGCGCCAATGGCCTGGCCAATGTCTCGGCCGACCAGGCGCGCCAGCTCGACCGCGACGGCAAGCCGCTGACCGAATTGCCGCCGGCCTGGGGCGGGCTGACCGGCAAGGGCGTCACGCCCGTGGTGACGGAGTCCGAGACCGCGCATCTCGCCAACGCCGCCTTCGCCATTGACGATCCCAAGGGCTTCCATGAGGGAACCAACGTCATCACCCACGACTTGTGGCACCGCTTCTACCAGGAGCAGATGCAGATCGACGGCGGGAAGAACGACAAATTCGTCGCCTGGGCCGATTCCGGCGGCCTCGTCATGGGCCACTATGACGGCTCGAGCCTGCCGATGTGGCAGGTGGCGAAGAAATACGTGCTGGCCGACAATTTCTTCCAGGGCGCCTTCGGCGGCTCCTTCCTCAACCATTTCCAGCTCGCCTGCGCCTGTACGCCGGTCTACCCGCACGCCGACACCAGTCCGATCAAGGGCCAGATCGCCGTGGTCGATGCCGACGGCACGTCCTTGAAGGTCGCCGACAATTCGCCGGCATCGGCGCTCGGCGGCGTGCCGAAATTCGTCAATGACGGCGCCATCACACCCGATTTCCATGCCGTCAACACCATGCAGCCGCCTTATCAGCCGAGCGCCAACAAACCGGCCGAGGGCGGCGACAAGGCGCTGGCCGACCCGGCCGCGCCGACCACGCTGCCGCCGCAGCACGACATCACCATCGGCGATCTCCTGTCGCTGAAGGGCGTCGACTGGGCCTGGTACGCCGGCGCCTGGCAGGCAACGCTGGACGGCAAGAACGCGACGCCGGTGCCGAACTTCCAGTTCCACCACCAGCCCTTCAACTATTTCGCCGCTTACGCACCCGGCACCGCCGCGCGGGCCGAGCATCTGCGGGACGGTGGCCTGGATGGCGCCGAGTTCATCATGGCGATCGACGACGGCAAGCTGCCCTCGGTGAGTTTCTACAAGCCGCAAGGCAATCTCAATGAACATGGCGGCTATGCCGACGTGGCGAGCGGCGACCAGCATCTGGCCGACGTCGTCGCGCATCTGGAGAAGAGCCCGCAATGGGGCCACATGCTGGTGGTCGTCACCTATGACGAGAATGGCGGCTTCTGGGATCACGTCGCGCCGCCCAAGGCCGACCGCTGGGGCCCGGGCAACCGCATCCCGGCCTTCATCGTCTCGCCCTATGCGAGGATGGGCACGGTAGACCACACCCAGTACGACACGACGTCGATCCTGCGCTTCATCACCGCGCGCTACGACCTGCCGGTGCTGACCGGCATCGTCGCCCGCGACAAGGCGCTGGCCGCCAATGGCGAACCGCCGATGGGGGATCTGAGCGCGGCGCTGGACCTGAGCCGGTAGAGCGGACCGCGGTCATGCCGCCGGTGGCCGTTCTCAGCCGCCATTCACCAGGGCAAGAATGAGCTTCTGCAGATTGCCGCCCTGGCCGAGTTCGACGCGGTCGAAATCGCGGCTTGCCTGGCGCTGCGCCTGCGAGAGCGCGGCCAGGCGTCTGGTCATCTCGGCCCGGATCTTGCTGCATTTGGGGTCATCCGCGACGGTCAGCCCGACTGTCGCCGCCTCGATCTTGCGCACCATGTCGACAATGGTCGCGCCATGCACCTTTTCGTGGGCGCTGACCCCGGCGAGGAAAACCTCCCAGTTCTTCTGGATGGCGGACGGCAGCGGCGAGGAGGGGCTGGGCAAGGTGTAGGTGATGATGAGCCTGGGCTTGGCCGAGACCAGCACGCAGGCTCCGGCACGCGGCTGATAGTCCCTGGTCCAGGTCAGCTTGAAATTGGTGTGGGCGATAGCGCGGCCGACGCCGACATTCGGCCCATTCTCGCCGATCGACCGGTAGAGCTCCGGTCCGGACTGGCCTGAAATGGCATAGGTCTCGACCTTCTCGACCGGCTTCCATTCGGCATGGGCGGCGAGCGGCAAGGCCACCAGGGCGGCGGTCAGAAGACACAGGCGAACACAGGCTCTCGACACCGCTCTCTCCAAGACGCGCGGCCTTTGCCGGACGGCAATGCCATTCAACGGCTTTTCCTATATGCTGCCGGCGGGTGCTGCAAATGCCCGGAGGGGGAAGTCATGAGAAGATATCTCGTTGCCGCCGGCGCCTTGGCGGCATTGCTCGGCGCGCAGCCGGTTCTTGCCGCGTCCTGCGGCTGGAGCGCCAAGATGGAGGAAGACGAGGGCGGCAGCGTGCTGACGGCCTCCGTCTGCGGCGGGCCGAAGGGCGATGCCCATCTGATGCTGGCCTGTTTCGACAATCCGGTGCTGAGCTACGATCTGGGTGACAGCGGCCAGCAACTGGAACCGGGCATCAGCGGCGAGTTCGACTTCAAGGCCGATGGCAAGACGGTGACCAAGACGCTGCAGCTGGAGGCCATGTACAATTATTTCGTGGTCGATCTGGCGAAAGCCGACCCGCTGCTCGACCTGCTGCGCTCGAAGGGAGATGTGTCGGTCAGCGCTGAGAAATATGGCGATATCAGCTTTCCCCTGAAGGGGTCGAGCGCGGCCATCGGCAAGGTGCTGGCGCAGTGCGGTAAGGCCAAGCCTGCCGATGGGGATTGATTGGTGATACTGTGCGGCGGCTGTGGCAGCTACAATTGGGCTGAGCATCCGTACCGTCGTCATCCTAGGGCGGAGCAAGGAGCGAAGCGACGCAGCGCAGACCCTAGGATCCATGCCGTGACGTTCGCCGAGGAACACAGCGGAACCAGGATGTTCTCCCGACGCGTTACCCGATAGCCTTAACTTATGACCGGCTATGTCTACATGACCGCGAGCCAGAAGGGTGGCACCATCTATATTGGCGTCACGAACGATCTCGGTCGCCGCATGCCCGAGCACAAGTCCGGCAAAGGCTCGTATTTCACAAGTCGATATGGTGTGCAGCGACTGGTCTGGTATGAAGAATATTTCGACATCACCGATGCCATTCAGCGCGAGAAATCGCTAAAACGCTGGTCGCGACAATGGAAGATCGAACTGATCGAAAAAGCAAATCCGGAATGGTTCGAGTTGTTCCGCGGCACTGGGTGGTAGCGTTGTGTCCTGCCCCGCTTTGGTCGTTGCAGGCGTCCCGGCATGGATCCTAGGGTCTCCGCGACGGAGCTGCGCTCCTGCTTCGCCCTAGGATGACGAAGATGGGATAGCTTAGGCTAACCTTCGAAGGTGCCTCACCATCCTAACATCTGATGTCAGCCTGCCACTAGCCCATTGTCGTGAGAAGCATGTTGCCAAGCCGGAACACCCCCACGAAAGGGGAAGGGGAGCCGAACCTTGCCGCCGGTGACGGCTAGCCGTATCTCATCCGCCATGACCAACATCCAATTCCGCAAGGCGCAAGCCTCCGACCTGCCGGCCATCGTCGCCATGCTCGCCGATGATCCGCTGGGAGCGAGCCGCGAAGATGCCTCGTTGCCGCTGGCGCAAGGCTATGTCGATGCCTTCAACGCCATCGACGCCGATCCAAACCAGCTGCTGGCGGTGGCCGTGGACGGCGCGGCGGTGATCGGTACCTTGCAGATTACCTTCCTTGCCGGGCTCTCGCGCAAGGGCGCGTGGCGCGGGCAGATCGAGGCGGTTCGCGTTGCCGGCGGCAGGCGCTCCGGCGGCATCGGCAAGAAGATGTTCGAATGGGCGATCGGGCAATGCCGGGCGCGCGGCTGCGGCCTTGTCCAGCTCACGACCGACAAGGGCCGGGCGGATGCGCACCGCTTCTATGAAGGGCTCGGCTTCACCGCCAGCCATATTGGTTACAAGAAGAGCCTTTAGACACGGACGCCGACGGCGACTGGCGTATAGCGGAAGCCTTTCAGGCACTATTCAAATCGGCTGACAAAGCGGATATAGGTCAGTCAGGTTGACCTATTGTAAATACGTCCGGGAGGCGTGTCTTGACCCTTTTGAACCTGTTGGCGTCGCGTTCGTCGCGCATGAAGGCGTCGGAAATCCGCGAGCTGCTGAAGCTGCTCGACCAGCCCGACATCATCTCGTTCGCCGGCGGCATTCCCGATCCCTCGCTGTTTCCGGCCGATGCCATCCGCGACGCCTATGCCGATGTGCTGGGCGGGGCGGAAGCCGGGGCGGCGCTGCAATACCAGGTCTCGGAAGGCTATCTGCCGCTGCGGAAGTGGCTTGCCGGACAGATGGGCAAGCTCGGCATCGCCTGCGACGAGGCCAACATCTTCATCACCTCCGGCTCGCAGCAGGCGCTGGATTATCTCGGCAAGCTGTTCCTGTCGCCGGGCGATACGGCGCTGGTGACATGGCCGACCTATCTCGGTGCGCTGCAGGCCTTCAACGCCTATGAGCCACGCTACGACCGGCTGCGCCCCGAAGGCGGCAACATGACGCCGGCGGCCTATCGCGCCGCTGCCGCCGCCAATGGCGGGCGTGTGAAGTTCGCCTATCTGGTGCCCGACTTCGCCAATCCGACCGGCAACACGCTGGACCGAAAGCAGCGCGAGGCCGTGCTCGACCTTGCCGGCGAGCTCGACATCGCCGTCATCGAGGACGCCGCCTACCGGGCGCTGCGTTATGACGGCGAAGGCGTGCCGCCGATCCTGGCACTGGACTGCGCGCGCTCCGGCGGCATCGACAAGGCACGCACGCTCTATTGCGGCTCGTTCTCGAAGATCCTGTCGCCGGGCATGCGCGTCGGCTGGGTCTGCGCGCCGCGCCACGTGATCGAGAAGCTGGTGCTGATGAAGCAGGCCTCCGACCTGCACAGCCCGTCGGTCAACCAGATGGTCATGCACCGCGTCGCCGAATCCGTGTTCGACGGCCAGGTGGACAAGCTGATCGGCGCCTATCGCGAGCGCCGCGACGGGCTGCTCGGCGCGCTGGAAGCCAACATGCCGGAGGGCGTGACCTGGAGCCGCCCGGAAGGCGGCATGTTCGTCTGGGTGACGCTGCCGGAAGGCGCCGACGCCACCGAACTCCTTGCGCGGTCGGTGAAGGAGGCGCGGGTCGCCTTCGTGCCCGGCAATGCCTTTTACGCCGACGGCACCGGGCGCAACACGCTGCGGCTGTCGTTCACGCTGGCCAATCGCCGCGCCGTGACCGAGGGCATTCCACGGCTGGCGGCGCTGCTCAAGAGCTAGGCCCGCGCCCGGCGCCTACGCCGGCACGTTCACCAGATATTTGAGCTTCGCGAGCCTGGCGCGGGCGAGCTTGCGGATCGGCTTTTGGAAACCCTCTACGCCGGTCTCGACGACGAAGACCAACGTCTTGAAGTCCAGCATGAACTCATCGATGGCCCGCGTCGTCTGTTCGGACCTATCCTTGAACCGGCGCAGCAATGCGTTCGCTTCCTCGATGCCGTCGGCATCGGCGCTGTCGATCAGCGCTTCAAGCTTCTGAAAACAATCCAATCGCAAGTCCTCCCGCCGCGCCCCCAAACTCGCCGTCAGCCGAATGGTTCCATCGCGCCCGAAGATTTGTCGCTGGTTGTCAGCAGATGCACGTGCCGCGCGTTGACGCCCTGCCGCCCGGACCTAAATTCGAGACCTTGCGAGGAGGAGCTTTCATGGAAACCCAGGAATTGCATCGCGGCCGGCTCATCGACCACCTCCAGCTCGTGGTGCGGGATCTCCCCGCCAGCCGGCGCTTCTACGAAGCGGTCTTCCGGGTGCTCGGTGTCCCGATCGGCGGCACCGGCGAGGATTATTTCTGGGCCGACGAATTGTTCATCTCCAGCGCCGACAGCCGGGCCGCACAGGGAAAGCTGACCGGCCGTCATCACCTGGCCTTCCAGGCCAGGGATCACGCCATGGTCGATGCCTTCCACAAAGCCGGGCTGGCGGCCGGCGGCACGGACAATGGCGCGCCGGGCGAGCGGCCCTATCATCCCGGCTACTATGCCGCCTTCGTGCTCGACCCCGACGGCAACAACATCGAGGCCGTCCACCACGGCCCGGCCAACCGCAGTGCGGCTTCCGTGAAGATCACATTCTAGGTAAGGGCACTCGGCCGGCCACAGCGCCGAGCGATGCGGGTGATTCCGCGCCGCATTTTTCCGGGTATTTGGAAATTCGAGCCCCGCGCTGGCGAATCCGCTCCGATTCTTGACCTGTGCCGCACTGAAATTGTCCTGCAGGGTATGGATAGCGCCGCCTCTGGACAGGAGGCAAATCGGTCCCATACGGTGCGGCTTCAGGGAGGACGCGTGCGCGGGAAAGGCCGGTTGCTCGTTGAAAAAGAATGTCTTCTCGTCGGTCGACCTGCCGCCGCATCTCGACGACCGCGCGCGCTTCGCGCTCTGGCAGGACATCCACGTCGCGGAGATATGGTCGGTCGAATACGCCATCTCCGCGAACGTGCCTTTCCAGGCGGATATCGAAGCCACCGCCATCGGGCCGCTGGTGCTCGGGCGGATGGCCGGAACGATCAGGCATGCCAGCCGCAAGACACGCAACATCGCCGATGACGGTCGCGACGGCTATCTGCTGCTGGTCAACGATGGCGACACCAGGCTGAGCGGCGTGCAGACCGGCCGCGACTACAGCATCGGCAGGGGCGAAGGCGCGCTGGTCTCGGCTTCGGAAGCGCTGGAAATGACCGGCGGCGACCACAATGTCTGGACCAATGTCGTGGTTCCCCGCGAAATCCTGGAAAATGCCTTCGCCCATGTCGAGGATCGCCTGGCGCTGACCATCGGCGCCGACAATGAAGCGCTCGACATGCTCAAGCGCTATTGCGGCTTCCTGGAAGCGGGACCGGCGTTGGTCTCGCCCGATCTCGTCGCCCACGCCACCGAGACGATCGTCGACCTGATCGGGCTGGCGACAGGCGCCAAGGGCGAGATCGCCGAGCTGGCGGGCGTGCGCGGCTTGCGCGCGGCAAGGCTGCAGGCCATCCTGCAGAAGATGCGGGACAACTTCGCCGATCCCGGCATCTCGGCCCAGCACATCGCCCAGCAGTTACGGCTTTCCGCGCGCTACGTGCATGATCTCTTGCAGGAGACGGGCTCCAGTTTCGCCGAGCATATTCTCGAACTGCGCCTGCAGAGAGCCCATCGCATGCTGCGCGACCGGCGCAACGACCGCATGCGGGTCAGCGAGATCGCGCTGTTGAGCGGCTTTTCCGACGTCTCCTATTTCAATCGCTGTTTCCGCCGCCGCTTCGGCTCGACGCCAAGTAGCGCCAGGTAGCGTCTCCGACAGCGATCCCCCGTGGGATACCCGACACATCGATCGAGTGAGGCCGAATGGCCACACGGACGGGGAAAGCACAGCCGCGCTTTCCCCGACAATTCGGGTGCGGCCCAGCCCAAGACGCGGCCGGTGGACAATGCAAAACCGGGTTCTCGACAACAGCTGGATCTCCGCGGGCATCAACGCGGCGGAGAACGACAATTAGGGCAGCAGACAACACAATGAATACTCTTCTTCTTGCAACCGCCATCCTTCTCGCGCCGGTCGGCGCGGCATGTGCGGCGGACATCGGCGAAACCGCGCCGGCCGGTTACGACTGGTCCGGGCTTTATGCCGGCGCCGACGTCGGTTACGCCGCCGGAAAGTCCGGCGGGACACGGCATCTTTTTGGGGGCGGCAAACAGTGAAGACGATCCTTCTGGCAACGATCCTTGCAACGGTGCCAGCCGGCATGGCGTTCGCCGCCGACGCCACTCAAACCTTGCCCGTGGCTGCCAGCTACAGCTGGTCCGGCGGCTATGTCGGCGCGCAGGCCGGATATGCCTGGGGGAACGCCAGGGTCGGGCAGACTTTCGCGCCAGGGGCCTTCGACGATTATGGCTGGGGCTACGGCCCGTCCGGCGGTTTCGGCGGTCTCTATGCCGGCTATGACAAGCAGTTCGACGGCGGCCTGGTCCTCGGCATCGAGGGCGACTACAGCTTTGCCAGCGTCAAGGACACCACACTCTATCGGGCGGCTGGCGTAGACGATCCCGGCTTCGGCGGCGTGCTCGAACTGGAGGCAGTCGGATCGGTTCGCCTGCGGGCCGGCTATGCGATGGATCGCTGGCTTCCCTTCGTCACCGGCGGCCTGGCGATGGCGAAGTACAAGCACACTACGGTCGCCCTTCCAGGCGGAGCCGCTTATGCCGATGTCGAGGACACCGTCAGCGGTTACACGCTGGGCGCGGGTGCCGAATACGCCGTCACCGACAATTGGCTGGTTCGGGGCGAATACCGCTTTGCCGATTTCGGCCGCCACCCCTCGACACGCATCGCGGTTCCCAGCGGGGTCCCCTTGCACGATGAGATCGACCTGAAGACGAACGATATCCGGCTCGGCATCGCCTACAAATTCTGAACAGTGCTTATCTTTCGCCGCTGGCGCAGCGTCGGAAATTCGTATTCGAGGGCTCCAAATGCATCGCTTTTCCATCTGCCTCGCGTCGCTGATCGTTGCGACATCGGCTCGCGCGGCGGATATCCTGCAGCCGCTTGCCACCGAGACGGCGGTGGCGCCGCGTATTTCGCGCGCCAGCTGGTCTCTCTGATCCTTGTCCTTGAGGGCCAGACGGCGCTCTCGGCACAGCTGGTCGAACACCTTCTGGAGAAGGTCCAGATCGTCGGACGTGAACATGCTGGTGAATTTTGAGAAAGCCATGGCGCTCTCCTCCCTCGTCGGGCGAAAGCACCTGAGTTGACTTTCAAGCGTCCGTTTGCCTGGGTTGGTGCGGACGACAAGGCACACTACACCCGCGGCGGCGGCTTTACGAATCTTTTGTAGTCGTAGAACCAAACCGGCCCACTACCGATCGCTGCCTTGCGTTGCCAGATCGGTGGCTGCGGTGCTAACCGAAAAAGGCGGACGGGAATCGGCGTTGAAGCAATGCGCGCCGCCTTTCTCAACAACATCCCGAACAGAACATCTCTTGCCCACCGTGGAGAAACAATTTTCATGCAAAAATCAACCAAGGCGATCCGGGTCGCCGCGCCGTTGCTTGCGATTTTGGGCATGGTCGCACCATTCATATTACCAATGACTCATATATCTTCGGCGCAGGCTCAGGAGGAATATCTTCCGACCCAGAAGGACTTTGTCGGCAAATGGCAACTCAGCGGCGCCACCACCCGGCCGCCGCGCGACATGAAGGATGCGCCCACGCCGGAACAGGAAGCCGCCGCAAATGAGTTCCAGCAGACGGTGACCGCGTTTTACGGCGCGTTCGATTATCTGGAGATCACGGCGGATGGCCGCTACAATTTCCATCAGCCCGGCGACCCGACATCGGGTTCCTGCGTCTGGTGCGGAACCTGGTCCTTCAGCAAGAGTTCGCTATGGCTCGAGCTGGACACGGCGCCCAGGCTCGATATCTACGCCAAGGGCGGCGACATCCAGATGACCTACACCGCCGAACCCGACGAAAAATCGAAATACGCCTGGCTGGTCTTCGGCTGGACGAAGGTTGATTAGACGGCGCCCCGCGACGCCCCCGAGCAAATTCGACGGGGTCCGAGCGGCTTTTCATCCATCTCGTATTCTCGTATACGAGATTGATTGGCTACCCGAGGAATCCGCATGAGTCCACTGCCTGAAGCCGTGCCGTTTTTCAGTCAGTGGGAGACGCCCGACATGACGCTGGCGGTGCTCGCCGATGGCGCCGAGGCCGCGTTGCGGCGGGATCCGCTATGGCAGGGATCGGGTGCCGCCACGCGCGACGAATACGCGGTCTGGGCCGCCAATGTCTGCGGCATGGCGTGTCTCAAGATGATCCTGGCGACGCGTGGCCAGATCGTGCCGACGATCGAACTGGCAAGACGGTGCACCGGATATGGCGGCTATGTCGTCAATGAAGGCTCGATCAAGGGGCTGATCTACGCGCCTTTCGTTGCCTTCGTGAAACAGGAATTCGGCCTCGAGGCCGAGGTGATGACCAATGTCGCGACGGCGGACATTCCAGCGATCCTCGCCCGGTCGCGCTTCTTCATCGCTTCGGTCAGCAGTTCGATCCGCTGGCCCGAGCGCGAGCCGCCATCGAAGGGCGGACACCTGGTTCTGGTCACCGCCGCGTCGGATGAGGGTTTTCGCTTTCACAACCCATCCGGCCATACCAGCGCCACACAGGCAAACGCAGTGTTGGCGCCAGGCGATTTCGATCGTTTCTTCGCCAATCGCGGCATTGCCGTCACCATTTGATTTTCGACAGTTGAGGGATTTCGATGACCGGAAAGATCAGGGTTGCCATCCTTTATGGCGGGCGCTCGGCCGAGCACGACGTGTCGCGGCTGTCGGCGGCCAACGTGCTGAAGGCGATCGACCGGACGCGCTACGAGGTGGTGCCGATCGCCATTTCCCGGGAGGGCAGGTGGCTGCTGCAATCCTCGTCCGAGGCTGGCGGCGATGGGGCAGGGGCTCCGGTGTCGGAGGACGGCGTGGAGGTCGCTCTGCTGCCCGGCGGCAAGGGCCGGTTGATCTCGGCGTCGCACGAGGGAATACGGGCTGACCTTACGCCTGTCGATGTCGTCTTTCCCGTGCTGCACGGTCCCTTCGGCGAGGACGGCTCGGTGCAGGGCTATGCGGAAGTCGCCGATGTCGCCTATGTCGGCTGCGGCATTCTGGCTTCCGCCGCCGCCATGGACAAGGACGTCGCCAAGCGGCTCATGCGCGAGGCCGGCCTTGCCGTCGCCCGCTCGGTCACCGTGCACAGAGGCGATGTCGGTTCGTTCCAGGAGATCGCCGGGGCGCTTGGGCTGCCTTTCTTCGCCAAGCCGGCACGCCAGGGCTCGTCCTTCGGGGTGAGCAAGGTGAACGACGGGGATGGCTTTGAAGCGGCCGTCGAAACGGCTTTCCGCTACGACGGCAAGGTGCTGATCGAGGAGTTCGTCGAAGGCCGCGAGATCGAGTGCTCGGTGTTGCAACGGGCAGGCGGCTCGCTCACGGTTTCGCTGCCGGGCGAGATCATCCCGGCCGGCAAGCATGGCTTCTACACCTATGAGGCCAAATATCTCGATGCCGACGGCGCGGTGGTCAAAGTGCCCGCCGACGTCCCCGCCGCGACCGCCGACAGAGCGAGGGAAATGGCTGGGCAAGCCTTCAAGGCGTTGGGCTGCGAGGCCATGGCGCGCGTCGACTTCTTCCTGCGCGCCGACGGCTCCCTGTTGGTCAACGAGGTCAACACGCTGCCCGGCTTCACCGACATCTCGATGTACGCCAAGGCGCTGGCGGCGATCGGCATCGGCTACGCGGAGGTCATCGACGCGCTGATCGAGCACGCGCTGGCGCGGCACGGCGCACGCTGATCCGGGCCGGGCAGGCAGCCCGTCGGAAGGCCGGTGCGCCCTTTCAGCGCGGTCGCCACGCCGGATAAACTGCGCCTTGAACGACGTGTGTTTCACCTCTGGCTAATGTTGTACGCCGGCTCTATATGCCGGATCATGGAGCCGGCAGGAGGGACATGGAATGGCGGCCAATCGTCGAAACGGGATGGCATCGCCGCCTCATGGATTGGAGGAAATTCTTTCGCCCGCCGCCCCACACCCTCGAACGTCATTGCCCAATGTGGCCACCATCGTCACCACGGTGGCGGCGCTCTATTTCGGGCGTGAGGTTTTCCTGCCGATAGCAATCGCGCTGTTGCTGACTTTCGCGCTCGCCCCTCTTGTGTCCGCGCTCAAACGGGCCGGTATTCCCCGGATTGCCGCCGTCATCGTCAGCGTTTTGGGGGCGTTCGCCGCCCTTGCCCTGTTCAGCTTCATTGTCGCCACGCAGGTCAGCGAACTGGCGCAGAACATCCCGGTCTACCAGACCAACATCCTGACCAAGATCCGCTCGCTCAAGGAGACCGGAGTCGGCGGAGGGATCATTGCCAGGTTGGGCAAGGTTGTCGAACGTGTCGGCCAGGAAATCGACAGGCAGGAGACGTCGCCGCCGGCCGCCACCCCGGAAAAGCCGCCGCGTGAGCCGGTGCCGGTCGAGATCGTCTCGCGCGAAAGGCCGCTGGAGGTCCTGCAGAACATAGTCGGGCCGCTGATCAGCCCGCTCGGATCGGCCGGGCTGATCATCGTGGTCGTCATCTTCATGCTGCTCGAGCGAGAGGACTTGCGCGACCGCTTCATCCGGCTTGTCGGTTATGGCGACCTTCACCGCACCACCGAGGCGCTTCAGGATGCCGGCAAGCGTGTTGGCCGGTACCTGCTGATGCAACTGGTCGTCAACATTTTGTACGCGATACCGATAGCGATCGGGTTGTGGATCCTCGGCATTCCGAATGCCTTGCTATGGGGATTGCTCGCGCTAGCCCTGCGGTTTGTTCCTTACATCGGGCCTGCCATAGGCATGCTGCTGCCGCTGTTCCTGGCGCTGGCCGTGGCGCCAGGCTGGTCGCTCGTGCTGTGGACAGCCGCCCTGTTCGTGGTGATGGAACTGGTTACCGGCAATGTCGTCGAACCCTGGCTTTATGGTTCGCGAACCGGGCTGTCATCCCTCGCCATCATCGTAGCGGCCATCTTCTGGACGTGGCTCTGGGGGCCGCTTGGGCTGGTCCTGTCAACACCGCTCACCGTGTGCCTGGTGGTGCTGGGCAGGCACGTGCCGCAGTTCGAGTTCCTCGACGTGCTCTTCGGCAACGAGCCCGTGCTCGAACCCCATGCGCGCCTCTACCAGCGTCTGCTCGCCGGTGATCCGGACGAGGCCACGGACCACGCCGAAGAGATGCTGGAAGAGAAATATCTGGTCGATTTCTACGACAAGGTGGCTATTCCCGCACTTCTGCTGGGCGAGCAGGACCGTGCGCGCGGTGTCATGGGCGATCAGCAAAGGCGGCAGTTGGCGGCCAGTGCGCAGGCGCTGGTGGCAAACCTCGACGAAAGTGCGCAGGAGGAAGCGGATGAGGAGGATGGCACGCTCGTGGCCGCGGAGGCGAGCGACGACGGTGAGACCGCCGGCGAGGAGGAGGCCGATCTGCCCGACGGCACGGATATGTCGGTGCTTTGCGCTGGCGGGCGTGGCGAGCTTGACGACGCCGCAGCAGCCATGCTGGCCCAGGTCCTGGAAGTCCAGGGCACGACGGTCTCGAAGGCAGGCTTTGCAGACATGGAACCGGGAGGTATTCGCCGCCTCGAACTCGACACCGTCGACACGGTCGTGGTTGGCTTCCTGAACGCGGATTCCATCAAGCACGCCCGGTTTCTGGTTCGCCGGCTAAAGCGTACGAAGGCAGCGCTGCGGGTGGGAATCGTGTTCTGGTCGGAGACCGGAAATGAGGACAAGGACGCAGCCGTCAAACTGGCCCAGGACATCAACGCGGATTTCGTGGCGCATGGCATGATGGATGCAGTGGTGGGCGCACTGTCGAACGAGCCGCCGGTCGCCCTGAAGCTCGTTGCCAAACGCCGCATGCGGCGTCAGCGGGCCACCCCGAGAAAGGCCTCGGCCACCGCTGCGAGCTAGGGCAATTCCCGGAAAAGTGTGTAGGGGTTTCGCGGTCGTTTACATATTTGAAGCAACGTCGCGGGAGGAGGGCGGCTTGGGCTTGTGGGCTGGCCGCATCTTCGCGGTCTGGTGGGGAAGGCGGGAAACAGGTTTGACCGGATTTCCAGCGACCGGTGCCTGAACCTTGCGGCGCCGGAGCCAGTTGGAAGACAGTTCGGCAAGCAGACTGCGCAGGGTCTTCACAACATTCTCCTCCGTCGGGCGATGCAGTAACCTCCAGAGACCGGACTTGTTCCACTGCGCTTGGAGCCGTGGCGGTCCGCAGGCTTTTTTGACTATTGCATCGAGGCTGACCGAGGAAGATCGAACGGCATGACCGCACTCTCCTCGCCATTGTCGACGAGCCCGTTCCCACTCGCAGCCAAGCCGTTGCCCAGAGCGTCGAATTCGATTGCCGCGCCAAGCAATTGGGCAGCGTGCAGGACAAGGTATTCGACATCCTCGAGGGCGACATTCTCGGCCAGGTTTCGCACCCTGATCTGTTCCGCCACCGCGCTGATGTTGACGATGCCTGCCATCTCAAAGGCCCTCTGGACCGCCGAATTGACGTCGTCCAGCAACCGCGAAGAGTATTCGTACCGCATTTAAACCTCCCTTGGAGGGCTTGTTTCTATCCATGTCGCAGCATGCGCCAGGTGGACGCGGATGACAAGCGAATTCTCAAAAATATTTGAATAAAATCAATAAGTTAGCATAGTAATGCAAGTGGGGGTCCGACGTCTTATTCTCATCATGGGTTAGATGCGCCGTTCCCCCACTGGCGGCACTTGACGCATTATCAGGCAAACCCTATTTATTAGCTGAACGAGGTAGATACTAACTCGACACATTCTCAGCTCCAGCGAGGAAGCTTAGATGGCTGACCTGGAACGTCCGGAACGGCTGCAGATCATGCTCACCGTTGACGAATTGATGGCCCTGGAAAACTGGCGCTTCGAAAAGCGCATGCCGAGCCGCTCCGCCGCGGTGAGGGAGCTGTTGCGCCGGGGTCTGGCCTCCGATGGCTTCCTCGCCGCCGGGCAAGGGACCAAATCGCAGGAATTCGGCGTGCTGGCGCCCGAGGTCGATGGCAGAAGGCCAAACGGCGGGACGGCTGAGTAAGCCGGGAGCTGCGGATTCCTTAATTCCGTCAGGGGGGCGATTGCCTCGATTGGTTTGCGGGCTAGTTAGGTGGCCATGACGGAATTCCTGGCGGCGATGAGTGATGTTGAAGACAAGGGACGATTGGGCGCGAGCGCCGATGCGCGGCTGGCGGCGATTGTCGATTCCTCTTTCGATGCGATCATCAGCAAGGATCTGACCAGCGTCATCACAAGCTGGAACCTCGCTGCTGAACGCATGTTCGGCTACAGCCCCGAGGAAGCGGTGGGGCAGTCCATCCTCATGCTGATACCCGACCACCTCAAGGGCGAAGAGACGGAGATCATCAGCCGGGTTCGCAGCGGCGATCGCGTGGCGAGCTATGAGACGACCAGAAGGCGCAAGGATGGCTCGCTCATTGCCGTTTCGCTGACGGTTTCGCCAGTCAGGAACGGCGTAGGCGAGATCATCGGCGCTTCGCAGATCGCCCGCGACATCTCCGCCGCCAAGGAGAGCGAGCGCCGCATCAGGCTGTTGATGCGCGAGGTCAACCATCGCGTCAAGAACCAGTTCGCGGTCATCCTGTCGATGGTCAGGGAGACGAGCAAGCGCTCGAGCGACCCGCAAGAGTTCGAGGAACTGATACGCGCCCGCATCATGGCGCTGTCGCGCTCGCATGATCTGCTCGTCACCTCGGAGTGGGCGGGAGCGAGCCTCTTCGACCTGATCCAGGAGCATCTGAAGCCCTTCGGCCGCGAGGAGCAGATCCTGCTTTCCGGGCCGGTCCTGACGCTGCAGTCGAACGCGGTGCAGAACCTCGGCATGGCTTTCCACGAGCTCGGCACGAACTCGTCCAAATATGGCGCCCTGTCCAGTGATGCCGGCCGGGTCGAGATCACCTGGACGATAGGCTCTAGCGCCTTGGGCGAGCGTGAATTCCAGTTGACCTGGGAGGAGACATCGAAGCCTCGTCCCGGCGACCGGCGCGACGAGACCACGCGCAAGGGGTTCGGCACCGTCGTGCTGCAGCGTGTGGCGCCGCAGTCGCTGGGTGGCTCAGCCGTTCTGGAACGGTCGCCCGGCCATTTGAAATGGCGACTGAGCGCGCCCCTGGCCTCCATCATCGTGGCGCAAGCCGGTACCGAGCCCATCGCCGATGCGGCGGGTTTGGGTATTTAGATTCGAGATTTCAATAGGTTGTCCGTTCGATCCTGAACGAGGAAGCTTGGTTGCCGCCGGGCAGGTGCGCGTAGAAATAGCCGTCATGGTGGGGCGGCGGGGGACCCCGCCGCCCGTTTTACCGGTCACGGATGATGATGGATATGCCTTTCGGCATCGACTTCGCCAACCGTGAAGCTCTGGAAGCCCGGCATGAGCTGCCATATGGCGGCAAGACCGATGACCGTATAGGCGAGGCGGGCCAAGGTGGCTCCTCCAAGGGCCGTGCCGATCACGTCATAGCCCGTTACGCCCATGGCCAGCCAGTTGAGACCACCAAGGATGATAAGGGCGAGGGTGACGAGGTTCATGATGCGCATAAACGCCTCCTGATGTTGCCTGAACAAACGCCGGAAGAAAAACGCCTGTGGTTTCAGGAGGTTCCGTCAATCACGGAATTGTGAACGGTGGTAACGAGCGTGAGCGGCGGCAGGACGCGAAATCAGGCCGGGTTGCGGGGCCTGGAGCCTATTCGACCAGGACGTGCGCCTCGCGCGCGGCCTCGACAAAGGCCTCCCTCGCGATATCCGGGGAAACGTCGCCACTCGTGGCGCGACGGCAGGCGCGTAGCGCCGACTGATGTTTCAGGCTGCCGGCATCGCGCCAATGTGTCGTGAGGAGTTCGATGGCCTGTTGTGTGTTGGACAGGTTGCGGGTGGCTCCGGTGACGCCGACCGAAACCACGACGGGCTTGGAGAACCACGCGGTTTGCATTGGAACCTCGACCATGTTGCGCATGGAACGCGCGTGGCCGCGCGAGGTTTCATATCAGCCGATCACTGTCGCGTGAGGCTCGGCCCGGCATCTCCCGGCAAAACAAGGCCTAGAGGATGTTGGTCGTCACCTCGACGATGATCGCGGCGCCTTCCAGGCCGCCGTTGGGCACATGCACGACACGCGAGACCCGCAAATCCTGCGGGCTTCCGTCGACCGACAGGGAAACACTCTCTCCAATGCGCGGCACGGCCTGGAAGGTGGCGTTGGTGGCGTCCGGCCGGTTGTCGATGGATATGCGGCAATTGACGGTCATGGAATGTCTCCTGTGGCTGGCGGTGCCCGGTCGTCAACGCGGGGTCCGTGAAATGGTTTCAGGAGGGCCGGGGCAAACCGAGTGACCTGCCCGATGTCCGCCTGGCGGCCAACGGGCGGTCCGACGGCTTCCAGGCTTCTAGTTGGCTCTCGGAACGAAGTAGTTGGTGGTGACCGCATCGCGGCCCATCCCACGCGTGACTTGAACCGTGGCATAGCCTTCCGGGGGAATCGAGCCGGTCGCCGTCCGGTCGACCTGCTTGCATCGGCCGACCATTTCGCCGCCCGGCCACGGTGCCAATCTGACTGCAAGGGCCGCTTGGCATTCCTCCAGCGAGGAATAGGCGACGGGCTGCGACTCCATGGGCCGGCAGAGCGATGCGTTGCATGAAAGCATGATCATCACCGCCGCGGTTGCCGGATCCATGAAACTCTCCTGTTGGCCGACAACGTGCAACGGGACGCAAGGTTTCATGCCGGGGATCGAGCACCGCCCCGTGGGCATTCGGCTGCGCTTCTTCCGCAGGTATTCGACGCCTGCAATCGAAACTGCTTGGCCAGGGAAGCGACCGCGCTTAAAGGCCCGGCCCCGGTCCGCGCCTTTGGGTAGACCAAACGCCGGAACATCAAAGGCCAAACGAGGATATCGTCCAAGCGTTCTGGTACCCGAGGCGCGGCTTGGTATTCGCTGCGTCGGTCTGGGTCGACGTTGCTGTTCCGGTTGCGGTGCAATCCAATTTTGCCGCCACTGCCGCCTTGATCGATAGACCAGCGCATGTGTTCGCAGCAGTGACTTTTGCCTTCTTTTCGTGCGCCGCAGCGACACTTGAACCGGCGAGGACAAGCGCCAGGCAAACGAGGGCCATTTTCATTAGAGCCACCTATTTTAGTGTAATCTAAATTAAAGTTAACGTAACGTTAACTGGCCGTCAATCGCGACGGGGTCCAGGGCGGAAGTCGCCGTCCTCCTGCCATTCTGAATTGTTCATCCAAGGCCCCAGGCGCCCGCCTGGGGCTGGACTACGGAGGAACGATGACTTGGATTTTCCGGTGCGAGCGGTCCTAGCAGGCAGGGCACCGGCCGATATCCTACCTGTATCCCGATTGGCCGATCGGTAGCGGATCTGAAGCGATCCGGCCTGACTCCGTTCAGAGAGTTCGCTTGCGGTTTTCTGCCTGGTTCCCGTTCATGGACCCGAACCACATCCCCGATCGCACGTCGTCACGGGGGTTTTAGGGACTACGGGCAGCCGGGCCAAGCTGGAGTTCCTCCCGGCGGCTTACGATGCTCAGCACAAATGCCGTGTGCTGGATTATCCCCGCCTCAGCGCGGACTCTCTCTCAGGTCCAGATACTAGCCTAAGCCGCGAAGCGCTGCAGCGCTCGCTACATTGGAAAGAATTTCACGGGATCGCTCTATAAGCCTACGGTTCCCCTCGATGACTTCCTGAGTTTCCTTGATGCGACGCTCCGTTTCATCCAAGCGGTCAACCAGCTTTTTGGTGTCATCGATGTGTTGCATGACAATGGCCACCTTATCATGATCCGCGTCCTCCCGGCTCAACAACTCGCGCGGGATGGAAGTTGTTCCCTGATTGGCCCATGAGCCGGAGGCTTGCGTGGCGGTTGATCCACGGAGGAATGTTTGCGTCAGCCGAGGAGGCGGCGACATGAAGGCCGAGGCAAAGCGATTTTCTTGAGCATGCGTCAGAACGTTGTTGATGGCCACCGGCTCCGCCCTTGCCAAGTCAATCGATAGGAATATATTCCTCGCGCGGCGATTTCTGCAATCTGAGGCCGCACCATGTCCAAAACCATTGCCGATGCCATTCGCAACCGCGAGACGTTCTACGTCACCTGCGGGCATCCGATGTGCAATCATTCCCTCCAGATCGACTTGCAAGCGCTGGGCGCCCGCCTGGGTCTCGACCACGGCGCCATGCATAACGACTTGGTGAAAGTGTTCCGGTGCGATCTGTGCAAGCGTGCAGGCAGGGGTCAGCGGCCGGTGTTCTTCACCTGCATCCCTGATTATGGCGCGATCGATCGGCGGAGGAACAGTAGCAAAGACTGACTGGCGGTCTTGGCCGAGTGCTCCGCTGGCGGGCTACAGTTTTACGCTTCGCGGTTCGTATGATCGGGGGGCCGGGAATGCGGCGGCTCGGCGCCGGAGTTTGGAGGGGAGCGCCGAGCCTAGCCGGCCGGTACCTGTGGGGGGCCACGGGGTCCTGCCGGGCTGCGCCGACTATGCCCCGCCTTCCAATAAGAACGAAGTCATCCGAAAGGAGGTGTCCTTGCGCGACATTGGCCACGTCATTTCCCGTCCGCAACCAACCCTGCCGCCACCTGTTGACCCTATGCTGGGTAGATCCCTAGCACTTCTGTCTCTTCCCGCCGGTTTCGCCCGGCGGGCTTTTTCATGCCTGGAACGTTCTTTGGAGGCGGGCGTTAATGATATCGTGGTCGATTCTTTAGGATGTAGCCACGCCCAGGGCCCGTCGCGGGGGGCCACGCGGCGGGCCTTTCATTTAAGGCACGGCAATTCAATAACGCTGGCCAACGGCTCGTGGCTTGGCTTTTCGAGCCAGAAGAGCTGACGCAAATCGCGTTGGTCGGCCGGCTGGCCGCGGCTTAGTCTCCAGATGGTGACGACCTGGTTTACCAGGCTTTGTTGCATGAGTATGGAGCCTCGAAAGTTGGAACTATTTTAGCGCGCGCTGATTGAATCATCGGCAGCCGGGGTCGACTGCTGACCAACGTCCCTCCAAGACCTTTGGTCGGCCCGCGTCAGAGTTGGGTGGCGCGGGCCATCGCTTTCGGAGGCCGGGGAAAATTGCGCGAGTCCTGTGCATGCCGAAGACGAAGGCTGGATTCACGGTGCCTTTCCTACCAGCCCTGCCTGCTATACCAGTCATCGATATCCCGACGGGCGCGATCCTTTTCGATGCCGTAGCGCTCCTGGATCTTGCCTTCGAGCTGATCGCGTTTGCCGGCGATGCGATCGAGATCATCGTCGGTGAGTTTTCCCCACTGTTCTTTGACCTTGCCCTTCACTTGCTTCCAGTTTCCCTCGACGCGATTCCAGTCCATGACAACCTCCTTCGTTCGAAAAAGGCGCAACGTCGTCGTGTCGAGGAAGTTCCCAAAAGGCCATCTGTGGCGGCCTTCGGGGGATCGATGCATATTCGACGATACGTCAAAAATTGCATCTAAGTCATTGGTTTTGTTTGGTTCCCGCTCATGGGCTCGAACCACGATTCACGCCTTCAAAGGGCGCTGTCCTACCATTAGACGAAGCGGGAAAGGCGGGACGTTATGGCGTCCTTGCGGCTTGCCGTCAATTCGGACCACCGGCCGTCAATTCGGGAAATCGACGCCCGGGTCCTGGCAGCGATGGACCGGGCAGGTACCGTCGCGGGACGGGATATAGGCCGACATCGGGACGTCAGGCCAGTCGCACTCGTTGCCGAACTGCCTGACATAGCGGTCATAGGTGTTGCGGCCGGTGGTCAGCACCACGGCGCGATGGCTCTGGATCATGGCGCGAATCTCGCCGCAACTCATGGAGCGGCTGTCGGGACGGGCATCGGCCAGGCCGGTCGTCGCGAGCACGGCGCCGATGGCCATCAACAAGGTCAGAACGCGAGCGGACATTAGGGTTCTCTTTGGTTTGACTGAATTGCACATGCGGCCGGTCCGGATTGGCGCTGGAATGGCCGCTTGCATTGTCGCACACAACCGCTTTCGTGTCTGTTGGGTTCCGCGCAACCAAATCGGGCGTCGCGCATTGCTGGGCATGGACGGCAGGAAACCCTACGAGACACCGCAATGGTGGCCCGGAAACGAGGGCCGTGAGGCGATGTGCTGTTCCTTCTGCGGCGGCCGCGACCATCGTTTCGAGGAGTGTCCGCGAAGATCCGATCCTTTCCGGCCTGGTGAACACGACGGCGACGATACAGCGGAGCAATCAGTCGGCTGATCCGAGGTGACTGGCAGTGGCTAACCGGGGCGGTGGCTAACCGGCACCGGCCTTGACCTCGCCGAAGAAATCGATCAGCGCGCCAGCCGTTTGCCCGGGCATTTCCTCGGGGAAGAAGTGCCCGCCTGACATAGCGCGGCCACGCACGTCATCAGCCCAGTTCCGCCATAGCGCCAGCGGTCCGCCTTCGCCGGCATACCATTGGGCCAGCGCGCCTTGCCCGCTCCACAGTGCCAGCACCGGGCAGGCGATGCGCCGGCCGGCGGCTTTGTCCGCCCGGTCGTGTTCGCGGTCGAGCGTTGCCGCCGCCCGGTATTCCTCGCAGATCGCGTGGATGTGGGCGGGGTCGCGCAAGGCATCGACATAGGCCCGGCGGATGCCGGCTGGAAAGACATCGGGCGATGAACCCCAGCCGCCCAGCGCATTGTCGACGATGGCGTCTGGGGCGCCCGCCAGGATCTTTTCCGGCAAGGGCGCGGGCTGCGCCAGCAGGGACCACGGCCAGTAGCCGAGCGCCAGCCGGGCATCGGCCCGGTCCCAGGCATCGGCCGTGGGCACGATGTCGAGCACGGCGAGTTTTTTGATAGGGCCGGGATGGTCGAGCGCCAGGCGGTAGGCGACACGCCCGCCGCGATCATGGCCGGCGACCATGAAGCTGGTAAAGCCGAGTTCCGCCATCATCGCCACCATGTCGGATGCCATGGCCCGCTTGGCATAGGGCGCGTGATCGGCGCTCGATGCCGGGCAGGCGCTGCGGCCATAGCCGCGCAGGTCGGCGCAGATGACGGTGAAACGTTCGGCGAGCGCCGGCGCAACGTCGCGCCACATCAGATGGGTCTGCGGAAAGCCGTGCAGCAAAAGCACCGCCGGTCCGCCACCGGAGCGGCGCACGAAGATGCTGACGTCCCCGATGTCGACGTCGATAGGCTGGAAATGCTCGAACATGGCTGGCCTCCGGCACAGGCAACGGCTGGAGAATGGAGTTGGTTGCAGCGCCTTTTGTGCAAGCGCCGGCTCTTTGCGCCGCGAAGGTGGCTCGCCGGCGCGATCGGCGTCGCCCGCGGCCTTGGCCTCTGGCCGGGTTCGCCATGCTGATCGTGCTGATCGTGGCAGGGCTGCTGCACCACCTCGAACCCAGGGCCGGCCTTGGAGTGAGGGCGACAGACAGCCGCTCCGGCCCCAGAGGCAGGCCCTCTTCGCCAACCCATTGGGCCAACCTTTCGGGCCGACGGGCGTTGTCCCAGTGAAGGGAAGGCCGCCGCGGGCGGCTGTTCAACGAAGGAGGCCGAGATGAAAGCTCTCGCCATAGCATCATGCGCCACGATGCTGGCCGTGGCGATGCCGGCCGCGGCACAGACGGCTCAGCAGATACCGAACCAGCAGGGCGACAAATGCCGGGTGCAGACGGATCAAGGCGGCAAGCAGCAGTCCGGCAGCGGCGACCTGAGCGAAAAGCTCAGTGATTGCGGCGGCGTGTTGAAGCCGCCGGCTACCGGCGACCAAGGCATGGCCGCGCCGGCGCCCGATGAAGGCAACACACCGGTAATCAAGCCTGGCGAAGTGCCGCCCCAGCCGCCGAAGCAGTAGAGCTGGTTAGACGACATTGCAGTGCCTGCAGAGGAACCTCGCTGACCAGGAAACGTTTCTATGACAAGACGGACCTTGGAAGGATGGGATCGTGAGAGATATTGCCGGCACCGCCACGTTGCTTGCCTCTATTGCTGTTGTGATCGTCCTGATGCTGATGGCGCCGAAGAGCTTCGGCTTCGAGAGTTCCCACCCGATCGTCAACCGCGATCTGCCCACCCAATGATCGAAAATGGGTCCAAAAAAGCAGGCGAGTTCGCCTGCTTTTTGTTTGGGCATTGCCTTGGCCTATCGGACCAGAAGGCCGGCGTGATCGCACAGCGCGGTAAAGGCCTCCTGTGCCTGTGCCGCGCCTTCATTGTTGGTTAGCGCCGCCTCGATCTTCTCGCGCGCGGCCTGGTAGAAAGGGCCGCGCTTGGCATGCGGCCAGTCGATGAGGACTTCACTGGCGTCCTGGAGCGTGGCCACCTCACGGATCGTGTCCGATCCATGCGGCTTGACCCGCAGCGGTGTCGACAGCATCAAATCGGCCATTGGTTTTCCCGCTATTGGAGGATGCGCGCTTCACGCGCGGCGTCGATCATCGCCCGCATCGCCTTTTCCGGCGGCGTCCAGCCATCCAGGGCATCGCGGCAGCTGCGCAGTGCCGCCCGGTACCGCCGGCCCCGGCCGGCCGGCCAGTCACCAAGGCATTCCAGACCTTCCCAGGCGCTGCGCACCACGCGCTCCCGTTCGGGGGTGAATTTCAGGCGGATCGGTCGGGGAAACATCTTGTCGTTCAACGGTCGTCTCCATGAATCGCATGGCGGTCAAAACCGGGGGCGAACCGACATGCACAGAGGAAGCGCCGGATAACGTGGCCGACAGGGCAGGGTTCCAGGTCCGGACGATCAATTTTCAAGCTTGCGCTCAATCGCTCGCGACGGCGTCCGACAAGGCTCTCGGCGCTGGCAGATCCGCGCCCTCTGCCAGCGGCCGGTCATGCTCGAACTGCTCGGCGTCGGGCAAGGCATGCAGCCAGGTTTCGCGCCGGCCGGTCCACAATTCATATTGCGGTTCAAGGTCCGTCGGCGCGACGTCGAGACTGCCGAGCATCACCTCGGCCTCGTTGTCGTCGACCCAGGCGACGCGGCTGCCGCAGGTCGGGCAAAAGCTGCGTGTGCCGTAGCTTGCCACTTCGCCCGATGTCTCGAAGGCATCGCGCGGCCAGATGGCAAAGGCGGAATAGACCGAACCGCTCGCCTTGCGGCAGTCCTTGCAGTGGCAAAGGCCAACCCGCGACGGCTGGCCGGTGACGACGAAATGCACGCCGCCGCACAGGCAGCTACCGGTCCTGCGTGTTGTCTCGGACATGGTTGCGGCCCTCCGTTTTCGCCACCCTGGCTGTCAGCCATACGGCTGTGCAGCCGATGCTTCGTCAGTTTGGCATGCCACGGGCCGGGCGGGACAGATGCTCGTCTGCCATTTCGTTGGCCAGGATGAGAAACCGGGAAAAAGACATCCTGTTCACCGTACCGCCGGGCCCGGTTGACGCGGCCCGCAGCAATCTTCAACGCCATCCAGGCGAAATGGTTGCCGCCTTGCGGGCCGCGTTCTTCTATCCGCGCGCGGCCATGTGGTTGTCGAGCTTCTTGCGCGAGGGGCCATAGCGCTTGATGATGGTCTGCGCCTCGCCCTGCGGAATGCCGTATTTGCGCGCGAAGGCGGCGACCTCATAGGTCTCCTCGCTCGAGACCAGCTTGCGGTCCTGCTTGGTCTTCGATTTGTCGTCGGGCATGGCTGGCCTCACTTTCTGTAAGCCGCATGGTTGCGCGGACGTCTAGATGTCGCGGTCAGACATAACACGGATCGGTCATGCTGGTTCCATGGCGGATGGCGGCGACCGCCGGGCGCTTGCCGCCGGCCCCGGTTCAGGCCGATGGAAAGGCCGGGTCGGCGCCATGGCCGTCAGTCGCGCCGCATTCGGCGCAGGGCGCGCTGGCGCCGGGGCAGCCGCGGTAATGCGTGCCGGCGGGACAGCAAAGGCCGTTTGAACTCGTCCAGCGCGGGCACTGGAAAACCTGCCCGGTGCCGCCGCAGCCATCGCACTCCAACACCGCTGACTCGACCAGATAGGACTTCGTCCCCAACCTGACGCTTGCGCCCAAAACTCGACCCACCCCAAAATCACTGCACAGGACACGCCGTACATTAGCCCCAGCTAACAATATCACGTTGCCGGTTACGGACAAGTTTCAGGATCGTTAATTGTTCATGAATGCCCGGCGCATGTTGTGGGGGCTGACGACCGGCGCCCTGCGCGTGCTCCGAAATCGGAGAAAAAAATCGCCGACTCATGAAAAATCGCTGGCCCATGTCGGATCCGCGCGTGGCGGCGCGTCCTTGGGGCTGATGAAGCTGGAGAACAACCATGTCGTCGCAAATCGCACAATCGCCGTGGCAGACCGCGGCCCTCCTCGTTGCCCGGCTGATCTTCGCCGCCGTCTTCCTGATGGCGGTGACCTTCAAGTTCATGGGCATGGAGGCCACGGCGGGCTATATCGCGGCCGCCGGTTTCCCGTTCCCGCTCTTCCTCGCCTGGTGCGCGGCGATTCTGGAGGTTGCGCTGGTGCTGTGTCTGCTGAGCGGCGCCTTCTTCACGCAGGCCGCCCTGGTCGCCGCCGCCTATGTGCTGTTCCTGGCATTTGCCTTCCACGGACCCAGCCACTGGTCAGGCAACCAGGCCGAATTCGGCTTCTTCGTCGACCATTTTTCATTCCTGGCCGGGCTGCTGTTCGCGGCGGTCCATGGACCAGGAAGGATTCTGGCGCTGAACCTGGGATGGCCGGGCAGGGCTTGAAAGCCCGCCCGGGGCAGGGCTTAAGTAGCCCGCCGGGCAGGGCGTGAGAGCCCGCCCGGCAAGGCGCGAAGAGGACCTTACATCTGGTCGTTGTAGGGCTCCTTCATCTGGCCGACCATGCGGGCCAGCTTCGAGAAGGACGGCATGTCCGCCTCCGGCTGGCACTGGTTGGCGAGTTCCAGCAGCCGGATCGGGAAGTTGACGGCGTCGCGGCTCGACGCCGACATGCCTCCTGATCGCTCCTCGCCGGTTTCGGAGGCCTCGGCCTTGCGAAGGGCAATGTCGATCTCCTCCGCTGTCAGCACGCCCTTCTTGACCAGGACGTGGTTGATCGAGGCGACGGCCATCAGCAGGCCTTCGAGTTGCAGGTTGGCGACGTTCATGGACTGCTCCCTCCATTGATCGCAGTGGAAACGCGTCAGCGGCGTTTCCGATCCCAGGACGCTGGCCGGCCGGACGCGTCTATTCCTGCGTCAGGCGCTCGCCATATTCGCGCCACACCGCCTTGACCTCGAGGCTGCCGAGGCGCGGGATCGAGGGTCGCCGCAGTCTATGGCGACGGTGCTGATGTCGTAGTTGGGGTAAGCGTGGGCGACGAAGCGGATCGCTTCGCCAAGCGAATGCACCCGGATGATCGGATCCGCCTGGCCCTGGCCAGTGCTGCGCACGCCGGAAACCGTGGCCGGAGCGTGCCGCATCCTGAAGACGGATGCCATGGCTGGTCTGTCCATCGTCCTCTCCTAAAAGGCCGTGCGACGGGAATCATTCCATGAGCTGCCGCTGATGATTTCACAGGAGCCGGCTGTTGAAAAGCCTGATGAATGTCAGGCCGCGGTCATGCCCCTTCCAGTTAAATATGAATTTTTTCCTAGAAGCTCGTTGACCGGGTGAGGGCAGCCATGCTACATATTTGTCCATGGTGCTGATTTGCGCCAACGACCCGCCGCCGAGGCGGGTTTTGTTTTTTGGCGCCATGCCAGGAACGCCGCTGCGATTGCAAATCTGAATGCTGGCGGGACAGCGCCCCCCTCTGTCGTGCCGGACATCTCCCCCACATGGAGGGAGATCGGCAGCTTTGGCGCTCCGCCACTCCATCAGACGTTGGAAATTGGCGAAAGCCGGCGAGTGCTTAATCTCCCCCCTCGTGGGGGAGATGTCCGGCAGGACAGAGGGGGGCGCCGTAGAGCGCTACCTCCGCGAGATGCGAGAAATCCCATGCCCCGCTATGCCACCATCATCACCGGCGATGACGGCCTTGAGGTCGTCAGCGCCATCGGCGAATTCGAGGGCGTGGCGCCGCAGGCGCGGCTCGGCCGTGTCGAAGCGGTCGCGCCCGGCGTGCTGATCGGGATGGTGCGAGACGCCAGCGGTGGGTTTTGTTTTCCGCGGGCCGGCATCGACAGCCGCGCTGTCGGCCTCGCCATGGCGAAGCTCAAGGCCCAGGCCGGGGCGGCAAAACCCGCCGCAAGGCCGAAGCGTGGCAAGCGGGCCGGGAAGAAGACCGTGCGCTCGAAGAAGGCGGTCCGGCGAAGCAGATCGGAGCCGCCCAAAGCGGCGACCGGCGATGCCTTGGGGTAGGCCGATGGCTGACGAAACCGACGTCGCGCCGAAGCGCCGCAAGGCAAGGCCGGCGAGGCGCAAAGCCGCCGCCAGCCCGGCAGCCGCGAAGGCGCCCCGCCCGAAGCGGACGAAGAAGACGCTGGGCGACGATTTTCTCGCCGCCGTGCGGGCCGATTTCCGGGCGCATGGCGCCGGCGTCTTGGCCGAGGTGCGGGCCGACAAGCCCGACCAGTATCTGAAGATCGTGCTTTCGGTGCTGCCCAAGGACATCGATGTCGCCATCAACCAACTGGACACGCTGAGCGATGAGGAAATCCGCAGCCGCATCCGCGCCCTCGAAGCCGTCCTCCGGCCGTTCCTCGACGAACCCTGCGATCCCGGCCCTGCCGATCCCGGCCCCGCTGATGCCGGCGAGCGCGGAATATCTGGCGCTGCTGGCGGAACTTGACCGCCGGCGCCGCGCCAACCAGTTGGCGGCGTACAAACCGTATCAGCGCCAGGCCGAGTTTCACGCGGCCGGCGCGACCAATCGCGAGCGGCTGTTCATGGCCGGCAACCAGCTCGGCAAGACCAGAGCAGGCGGCGCCGAATGGGCGATGCACCTCACCGGCCGCTATCCCCAGTGGTGGCAAGGCAAGGTTTTCGACACGCCGGTGCGGCTATGGGCCGCCGGCGTCACCGGCGAGGGCACGCGCGACAACCCGCAGCGCGTGCTGGTCGGCCCGCCGCAGCAGCAGGCGGCATGGGGCACCGGCATGATCCCGGCGGATGCGATCGCCGACACCATCATGGGACGCGGCGCGCCCGGTGCGCTCGACAGCGTCGTGGTGCGCCATGGCGGCGGCGGCGACGTACAGGCCGGCGAGAGCGTGCTGTCGTTCAAGAGTTTTGAAAAAGGTCGTGAAAAATGGCAAGGCGAGACGCTGCACGGCGTCTGGTTCGACGAGGAACCGCCGCTCGACATCTATTCCGAAGGCCTGACCCGCACCAACGCCACCGGCGGCATCACCATCGTCACCTTCACGCCGCTGCTGGGGATGAGCGATGTGGTGCTGCTGTTCCTGTCGGCGGGGGAGGTGGAGAGGATGGGGTGAGCAGCCGGTTCGCGTAAGCGAATTCATCGTGCCGGTGGCACGATGAAAGGCCGGCGAACGCCGGGACGCTGCAGAGCAGCGGGGACCCGGCCGGGTCCGCTCAGGACTTGGGTTCCTCGCCCCCGCAAAGCGCGGGAGAGGTGGCCGCGCAGCGGTCGGAGAGGGGCTTCGTAGGGCGCCCGCTTAACCAGGTCGGCGCCATGCCCCTCTCCGTCTCGGCTTCGCCGAGCCACCTCTCCCCCCGCTTCGCGCGGGGCGAGGAAACCAAGCTTTCCAAGGACGGCCCTCATGTCCCGTCACGTCACCTTCATGACCATCGACGATGCCGCGCACTATTCGCCCGGGGAACGCGCGGCGATCGTCGCCGCCTCTCGGATATTCTGTTCGAGGTGACCCTGCGGAGGTTCAGGCGCGCGGCGGAGGAATAGCCCGAGACTTTGCTCGGCGTCGAAAATCTGCACCTGTCGGTTCTATCGAGCCAAAGCCCGCTTCGGTTCGCGCCGAGGCGGGCTTTTTGCATTTGTGGCTCCCGACCGGCCACTGCTATATCCCGACGCAAGGCTGCCGCGTTCGCGGCGGCGTTGATTCAGCTTGGGTTTGCGGATGCACATTGAACGATATGACGGGGACCGCGACGCGTTGCGGCCGCTGTTTGCCCTTGCCGACGATTCATCCATGCAGATCTCCAGCTATATCGGTCAGGGCGAGGTGTTCGTCGCGCGGGATGGCGGGAGGATCGTCGGCCATGCGCAGATCATCGAGACAGGCGACGGCGGTGTCTTCGAACTCAAGAGCCTTGCCGTGCGTCCGGCAAGACAGAGCGAGGGGTTGGGGCGTGCCCTTGTCGCGGCGGCAATCATCCGCTGCCGCGAGTGCGGCGGCCGACGCCTGATCGTTTCGACGGCGAGCGCCGATATCGGCAACCTGCGATTTTACCAGCGGCAGGGCTTTCGGATGTACAGCATCGTTCGGGATGCGTTCGGGCCATCGACCGGTTATCCCGAAGGCCTGCTCGTGAACGGCATTCCGTTGTGCGACCAGGTGGTCTTTGAACGGGATCTCGGCGCCGATTGACGATGGCGGATTGCCCGCATGTGTTGCAATGCCATTGGACTAGCGACAGCCATCGCACACAACCAATAGCCCGCTCCGGTTCGCCGGGGCGGGCTATTGGTGTTTCTGGGCCTAACGCGCATCTTCGGATTTTTCATGCATGGCGTGCTCCAAAGCCGGGTTACTTCGGTAGACCTGCCTTAGGCCAGGATGTTGACGGCGCGGGCCGCGACCAGCGCGATCGTCAGCAGCGAGATCATCGCCTCCGCCATCATCAAAAGCTTGGCGCGCCGGGAAAGCGGCAATGTGTCGGTTGGTGAAAACGCCGTCGCATTGGTGAAGGCGAGGAAGAAATAGTCGACGAAGCCGGGCAGCCAGTCGCGGATCTCGCGGTCATTCAGGGTCATTTGCGGAAACAGGAAATCGGCATGGGCGCGTTTGACCAGGCCGCAGGTCGGCGGCCCGCCCCGATCGGTGCTCCAGAACCACAAGGCAAAGACGATCACGTTGGTGACCCAGATGTTGAGCGCGTCGACCAGCAGCGTCTGGCCGCTGGAGCCGGCATGGCCAGCCAGCAAGGCACGCACCAGGAGCACCAGCGAACCGCAATTCATGACGCTGACGACGCCGGTCATCACCAGGGCCGTCCGGCGGATCATGACGCGAAACCGTCCGACCAGATACCAGTGCTCCTCCTCGACCGCTTTCTGGGTGGCGGCCTGCGTCCAGGCGGTGGCCACGGACAGCGGCGCGAGCAGGGCGGCCTCCAGCGCCGGCGCCAGCCAGCGGGGACCGAATGAAAGATCGTTGATGACCAGAAGCTGCAGGCAGATGATGACGAGGACCGCCGCGCGCGCCAGCCAGAAGTCGAGCGCGCGGTGGTGGATGACGGCATGCGGGTGACGCATCGAATATCCGGGATTTTCTAGTGGGGTCAGGTGTGCGGGCTGTTCAGCCCGGTAAGGGCAACGGGACGCCGAAGTTCCCGCTCAATCTTGGTCTTGCAATGACCTGCAAGTATACTTTTTTGTAAGCTTTGACGTTGGGGCTGTTCGGCAAACCGGGCAATGTGGTTTAAGCCGCGCATGGCGGGAATTGACGACTCCATCGATCGTTGGGTGCCGGCAGGGCTGCCTGCCGTGGCGCTGGACTCGTCGTCGTTCTGGTCCGCCCTGCTTCGGCACCCCTGGGGTTTGCTGGCACTTTTGTGTCTGGTGCAGACGCTGTGCTGGACCGTGGTGCCAACACTCATCGATCCCGCACCGCCCGGCGATGTCGTGGAAGGCTTCATGTGGGGCCGCGAATGGGTGCTTTTGACCTACAAGCACCCGCAGCTCCCCGGCTGGCTGCTCGAGGCCAGCCATCTCCTGACCGGATCGTTCCGCTGGCCGCAATATCTGCTGGCCCAACTGACGATCTCGGCCACGTTCGTCCTGGTCTATCTGCTGGCCCGCGACATGCTCGGACAACGCCGCGCGCTGGCCGCCGTGCTTTTGATGCCATCGGTCTATTTCTTCGGCTGGCCGACGCCGCAATTCAATCACGACTATGCGCAGATGCCGTTCTGGGCCGCGGTCTGCTGGCTGCTGTGGCGCGCCGGCCGCGGTGGCGGGCCAGGCTGGTGGCTGGCGCTCGGACTGGTGTCGGGCGTCGGGCTTTATGCCAAGTTTTCCACCGGCCTGCTGCTTGCCTTCGGCGCTCTCTGGCTGCTGTCCGACGCGCGCGCGCGCAGTCGGCTGGCGACGCCCTGGCCGTGGCTTGGCCTGGCCGTTTGTCTCGCGGTCGCCGCGCCGTTGGCCATCGCACTCTACCGCATCGATTTCCTGCCGTTGACCTATTTCGCCGGCCGCGATGCCTGGGTAACCGAGCACCGTGCGCGCCTCTACTATATCGGTGTCCAGCTAGCCGGGTTTTCCGGCTTCCTCCTGGTGCTGGCGATATCAGGGCTGCTGCGGCGCACGTCGGCTCCGCAGGACCCCGTCGAGCGCGGTAAGCTGGTCTATCTCACCTGGATGGGACTTGGGCCGGCGACGCTGATCATGGTCGCCTCTTTGTTCACCGGCACCGGCGAGGCCTGGGGCGCGCCGATGTACAATCTCGTCGGCGTCGTCGCGCTCGCCTTTCTCGGTCACCGGCTCGGTGCCCCCGAGATGCGAAGGTTGGCGATCTGCGCCTTCATCTGCATCGTGGCCATGTCGGGGGCCTATGCGGCCATCCGCTGGACGGATTGCAATGTGCGCGGGCGGATGGACGCCGTCTGCTGGCCGGCGCGGCCGATCTCGGACGAGGCCGAGGCAATCTGGCACGCGGCGGTGCCGGGCCGGCTCGACATCGTCGGTGGCGACACCAATCTTGCCATGCTGGCGGGCCTCAACGCCTATGACAAGCCGTCGATCTTCACCGATCTCGATATGCGGTTCGCACCCTGGATCACGAGGCAGCGGTTGCGCGACCATGGCATGCTGATGGTTTGGCCGGGTCGTCAAGTGCCGTCGCGGCTGCGGGCATGGTTGGACAACATTCCGGTCAAGACCGTTCTTTTCAACTGGTCGCGCGAGGCACCGCCTGTGGCGATCAGTTTTGCGGCCATTCCACCTGGTATCCGATATCTGCCGGTCGCCGCCAGTAGCCGGACACGGCATCCGCGCAACTGAGGTGCCCCCAGTTCCTTAGGGGGCGAATTTCACCGGTATAGCCGAATGGCCGCTCGTCCGACTGGACGAAGCAGGCGACAATGCCCATTTATGGGACTATCCAAATTTGTTGTCGCGCAATTCCCCGGGGAACGCCGCTACAGGTTTCCCGGAATTGCCTTTTGAGGAGACGTTACATGGCGACTTCGAGCGAACGTGCAGTGCTTGCCGGCGGCTGTTTCTGGGGCATGCAGGATCTGATCCGGCGCATGCCGGGCGTCCTCGCCACGCGTGTCGGCTACAGCGGCGGCGACGTGCCGAATGCCACCTATCGCAATCATGGCACGCATGCCGAAGCCATCGAGATCAGCTTCGATCCGGCGAAAATCAGCTTCCGCCAGCTTCTGGAATTCTTCTTCCAGATCCACGATCCGACGACGCGCAACCGCCAGGGCAACGATGTCGGCATGAGCTATCGCTCGGCAATCTACTACACTAGTGAGGAGCAGAAGCGTGTGGCGGAGGACACCATCGCCGATGTCGATGCCTCTGGCCTGTGGCCCGGCAAGGTTGTCACCGAGCTCGCTCCAGCCGGAGTGTTCTGGGAGGCCGAGCCCGAGCACCAGGATTATCTGGAGAAGTATCCGAACGGCTACACCTGCCATTTCGTCAGGCCAGGTTGGAAACTGCCGGTTCGTGAAAAGGCCGTTTCATAAGGCTCGCGGATCAGTCTTTGCGGCAGTGGGTTTAAGCGCCCGCCGATTGCCGCGAGGCCATATCAATAGCGGCTGTCAGCCCCGCCCGGCGGTTGACAGTCCGCGGCACTGCTGACCAACTGCGCGGGTTGATTGATTTCAGGGGGAGCATGAGGAAACTCTACGAAAAACCTGTGTTGGTGAAGCGGGAAAGGCTCTCAAGTGTCGCCGCGGCAGGACCGCTTTCTCCCAAACCAGGCTGACGGCTCGGCCGGCCTTTTGGTCCTGACCGGACGGGTCCGTGACGGTGCTCGGATTGCCGGGCGATGTCTTGCCCCGCCGGATTTGAAAAGATGATTTCTTTCGAGCCTGTGGCCGGCGCCCGGCAGCTCAATGCAGTTTTCATCCTGGATGTTTCTGCTTACACCGGGCCTCTGCTTTCCGGCTGGATCGAGGCGGGAAACCGTATTGGCGCGATCATCGTGCCTGGCTTTCAGCGCCCATCCAGAGGCTTCAGCATTGGCAATTTTCGACGCCGGCTGAGGCGCCAGCTTCTGCTCAGGCGCTATCTCGGCAACACGCCGGTAAAGTTGATCGAATTCGGCCGGCCTTACGACTGGGATGAGCTTGGCCGGCAATTGCCTGACATCGCCGCGGATGTACTGATCTGCTACGCTTTCCCGACCTTGATCCCACAACAACTGCTCGGCCTCTTTCCCAAGGGCGGGCTTAATTTTCATCCGGCGCTGCTGCCCAACTACCGGGGGCCGCACCCTCTCCATCGCCTGGTCGCGGACGGCCAGCATGCCGTCCATGGCGGCGTGACATTGCACAAGATGTCCGCCAATTTCGATGACGGCGACATCCTCGGACAGGTGCCGTTCTGCGAAGCACTGGGCAACGCGGCGGGATGTGGCCGACAGCGTGGCGACCGCGATGCGCGCGTTGGTGCGCGAGGTGGCGCCAGCCTATTGCAAGGATTTGGTGTCCGGGACGCGGCAGCCAACCGGTGATTTCGTCTGGGCGCGACTTGAGCGGAACCACATGGCGATTTCATCCGACATGTCGATCGAGCACGTTGCCCGATTGTGGCACGTCCTGGGCGGCAATCCCGGTATCTATCTGGACGTTGCCGGCCGCGAAGTTCGGTTGGCCTTTCAGATCGCGCGACTGGGTCCGCCAACTGGAAAAGGTCCGGTCAGGCGATGGGGGAGGGTGGAGTTCGATCTTGCCAATGGCCGAGTTCGATACCTCACCTATGGCCGCCTGCTCAAACGGCTGATGAAAATGCACACCGCATTCGCACGGCCAAAAGCCGGAAAACCGTGCCCCGAAATAAGAGTGTTTGGCAAAGTGGCCAGCGAATCGGTGCCAGAGGTACCGCCAGCCGGTCGTGGCGTATAGTGAGACCAACGAGCATGGAAAGCGCGGAACTTGCGTCCGCGCTTTCCCTGCTGCGAAAACTACTTACCGCAGTTCTTGTCGGCCACGGTCGGCGCGGTCGCCCTGCCATTGGCATCCGTCTGCGCGCTGGTCGGGCAATTCTGGTCCGCGTTGGAATTCATGTCGCCCGGCGTGATGGTCGGGCTGTTGGTTGCACCCGGATCGAGCCAAATTCCCGGGCGCCGGCACCCGGTTGTGCCTGCGCTGGCGCAATGCTTTGGCGCAGCTTGCTGAAAAAACAGCTTCCCCAACCGATCGAATGGTGCTTTAACGCCGCCATCCACAGGGGTGCTCCGTACGGTCGGGGCTGAGACGGGGGCGGCAAGCCCACAGACCCTAGAAGCTGATCTGGGTAATACCAGCGGAGCGAGGCGGGCGATGTTTTCAGGCGCACAGGTTTCCCTATATCCCATGGCCGACGATTTTGTCGGCGTCATCCTGGGCGCGCTTGGCGCGCTCGATTCGTATCGCGACAAGCTCAGGATCGAGACCGACGACATCTCGACCTTGCTGGTCGGGCCCCCCGAGGTGCTATTCCCGGCGCTGCGCGACCTTTTCGTGGCTGCGTCTGGCAGCGGTAAGCATTGCGTGCTGTCGGCGACCATTTCGCGTGGTTGCCCAGGTGAGCCGGACGATCCGATCTGCCGCTCCGACACGTTTGGCGGACCTGCCGGGCCACTCGGCCCGCGCAAGCAAGCCGCCATTTCCGCCGTCCGCGGCGCGCCCGCCACTGGGCAGCCAGCGGCGGCGCAGTTCTCGCTCTATGTGATGGGCACGGACGACCATATGGACGAGATCTATGGCTGCATCGATTTCCTGAAGCAGTCTGGCGTCTATGATCGCTCCAAGAATTTCTGCACCAAGCTGCGCGGCGATGCCGGCGCGATCTTCTCGGCGCTCGACGAAGCCTTCTGCCGCTTCGGACCAGGCGCCGGCCACGTAACCCTCGACGTCACGGTTTCGGCCAACAGTCCCACTGCCGTTTGAACCGTTCGCGCCGACGCGCGCCGTCAAGGTCATCCTCTCGTGGCTTCATCGTCGTTCAACCCGCGTCAACTCGCGGGCTTCCTCGCCCAGGCGGCACCGGCCGTGATATCGATCGGCCTGGTGCTCGTGGCGTGGGAACTCTACGCAAACCATTCCGGCATCAAGCCGACGGTTCTGCCGGCACCCTCGCGCGTCTTCGAACAGGCGATGCTCAATCGTGACGCGCTGCTCGACAACGCCATTCCCACCATCCGCGCCACGCTGATCGGTTTTGCCTGCTCGCTCAGCGCCGCCTTCGCGCTGTCGATGCTGGTCGACTTCTTCCAGCCTTTGCGGCGCGCGCTGTTTCCTGTCTTCATAGTCAGCCAGACCTTGCCGCTGGTCGCCATCGCGCCATTGGTGGTGCTGTGGTTCGGTTTCGGGCTGACGCCCAAGATCATGCTGGTGGCACTGGTCACCTTCTTCCCGATGCTGGTGGCCCTGGTGCAGGGCTACGAGGCTACCGAGGTCGAGATCGGGCAGATGCTGCGCGCCATGGGAGCAGGGCGCTGGCGGGTCTTCATCCTGGCACGGTTGCCTTCGGCGCTGCCTTATTTCTTCGCTGGCCTCAGGATCTCCATCACCTATGCCGTCGTCGGCGCCATCTTCGCCGAATATGCGGGCGCGGCCAAAGGGCTGGGCATCTACATGCTCAACGCCAAAAACAATTTCCGTCCCGACCTGGTGCTCGCCGCCGTCGGCGTCAGCGCCGCCCTTACCCTCGTCCTGTTCGGGCTGACGGTGGTGCTGCAACGACTTGCCATGCCTTGGGAAAGAGCCGCTGGCAGGCAAGCCGCCCGAAAAGGCCCGCAAGCATGAGCCGGCTCGAATTGCGGCATATGCGCAAGGCCTTTGGCGGGCTCGAAGTGCTCGCCGACATTTCGCTGCGCGTGGATGCCGGCGAATTCGTCTCGATCCTTGGGCCTTCGGGTGCCGGCAAGTCGACGCTGTTCCAGCTTCTGACCGGCGCCGAGCATGGCGAGGGTGAGATGTTTTTCGACGGCGCGCCGCTCGACGATCATGGCAGGCATTTCGCCTTCATGCCGCAGCGGGACGCGCT
Source organism: Mesorhizobium sp. M8A.F.Ca.ET.181.01.1.1 (assembly GCF_004792025.1). Classification (NCBI taxonomy): domain Bacteria; kingdom Pseudomonadati; phylum Pseudomonadota; class Alphaproteobacteria; order Hyphomicrobiales; family Phyllobacteriaceae; genus Mesorhizobium; species Mesorhizobium sp. M8A.F.Ca.ET.181.01.1.1. The sequence continues at coordinate 523,430 of NZ_SRTV01000001.1, forward strand.
GATGCCGTGGCGGCGCATCCTCGATAACACGACGCTCGGGCTCGAGGTGCAGGGCCTCGGCCGCAAGGCGGCGCGGACGCGTGTCGCGCCGCTGTTTGCCGAGTTTGGGCTTGCCGGCTTCGAGCGGCATTTTCCGGCGCAGCTTTCAGGCGGCATGCGGCAGCGCGCGGCGCTGCTGCGTACTGTCGTGCAGGAACGCGACATGTTGCTGCTCGACGAGCCGTTCGGCGCGCTCGATGCACTGACGCGCGCGGCCATGCAGCGCTGGCTCGAACAGATGTGGCGGCACCATCGATGGACGGCGTTGCTGATCACCCATGACGTGCGCGAAGCCGTGTTCCTGTCAGACCGCATCTATGTGCTGTCGGCCCGGCCTGCCCGTGTCGTGCGCGAGATCCAGGTGCCACTGCCGCGCCCGCGCGATCCGACCAGCGCCGCCACACGGCAGGCCGGGGCACTCGAGGCCGAGATCCTCGACATTCTGCTCAACCTCCAGCCAACCAAAGGACATGACCATGACTGATTTGACGCGCAGGCAGGCTCTGCTGCTCACCCTTGCCGCTAGCGTACCGCTGGCCACCGGATCGAGCCGCTCCTTCGCGGCAACGCAAAAAGTCACTGTCGCGCTGGACTGGACGGTCAACACCAACCACATCGGGCTGTTCGTCGCGCGCGAAAAGGGTTTTTATCGCGAGGCCGGTCTGGAGGTCGATATCGTGCCTTACAGCGACACCGGCGCCGGCACGCTTGTCGCCAACCGCGTCGCCGATTTCGGCATCAACGGCACCATCAGCCTGTTCACCCAGAAGACCGCCGGCGCCGACTTGAAGGCCGTCTATGCCGTCGTGCAGTCCGAAACTGGTCGGCTGGTGTTCAATGCGGCGCGCAGCGAGATCAAGAGCCCGAAGGATCTGGATGGCCTGACCTATGGCGGTTTCGGCAGCGCCTGGGAAAACGCACTGATCTCGACCATCATCCGGCATGATGGCGGCAAGGGCGATTTCGAGACGGTGACGCTCGGCACTTCCGCCTATGAGGCGCTCGCCAACGGTTCGGTCGACTTCACCCTCGAAGTGTCGACCTGGGAGGGCGTCGAAGCCGAGCTCAAGGGCGTCAAGCAACGCAGCTTCGTCTATGCCGACTATGGCGTTCCCGACGAGCACACGACGCTCATCTCTTCGAGCGAAGCGTTTCTCCAGTCAAATCCCCAACTGGCGTCGTCCTTCATCCAGGCAACGCGGCGCGGCTATCAGTTCGCGGTGGATCATCCAGAGGAAGCCGCGACGCTGCTGATCGCCGCCAACAAGGATGCCCTCACCAATCCGGCGTTGATCCAGACTTCGCTGAAGGCACTGATCGACGGGCACTATCTGCGCGGGCAAGACGGCACCATCGGCATCATGGATCCCGCCAAGATGGAAGCGATCGGCTCCCACCTCCTCGCCGCGGGTATCCTGCATGATGCCGATGGCAAGGTTGTCGCGCAACGTCCGGATTTCGTGGGATATTTCAGCAATGGGTACCTCAGATAGGTGCCGACGCTGAGACTGCGAAAAGGTCGTATCGTCCGATGCTGGAGGCGAGGATGTCGCTAGGTCGCAGCCCGACAAAACCGCGGCTACGGCCTTCACCTTCGACCCGGTTTGATGCCGATCTGATCTTCTCGGTTAACGGCACGGCAATGGTTACGTGCAAAAGTCGCCCCCGAGGGATCATCGGGATGCTTGCCTTGCTCATGTCAAAAAGTGAAGCGCTTTCGCGTGCGCCAGACAAAAGGCTTTTGTCGGCGGCGCGCAAGCACGAGATCATGCTCGACTTGCGCGAAGGCTTCTTTCGCGCCTGTGCGCTGCTGTGCGCGGGGCTGTTCGTCTATCGCGGCGTCTATCAGCTTCTCGAGGATCCGACCCGGCTCAACACCGCGCTGGTGGCGATTTCCGAGATACTCACCTTCACCTGGCTGCTTCTGTCGCGGCGTCCGGTCACGCGTGACTGGAATCTGCTTACCGTCATCGTTTCGGTGACAGCCAGTTTTGGCGTTGCGTTGATCAGTCTCAAGCCAGGCATTGCGCTGATTCCTCTCTACGTCGCCGCGCCGTTACAGATCATCGCATTGTTGTTCGTTATCTGGGGCAAGATCTCGCTGGGGCGCTCTTTTGCGATCCTGCCGGCCAATCGCGGTGTGATGACGGGCGGTGCCTATCGGCTGGTGCGGCATCCGATCTATGCCGGCTACCTCGCCGGCCATGTGCTCTACCTCCTGTCGGCCTTTTCCTTCCACAATCTCGCTGTCTATGCGGTCATCACCTACATGCAGCTGTATCGAATCCTGCGCGAGGAGGCCTTGCTGGCCGCCGGGCCGGAGTATCGCGCTTACATGGAACATGTACACTATCGGCTGTTCTACCGGTTATTCTGAAGGCCAGGCTGTGAGGGTTGGCCAACAGGCTCCTCAGCGTCCAGTGGTCGGAGCTGCTCCCTAGGCGAGGGCGCTGTAGCTCGGCGCTTCGGTCGGCGGCAGCAACGGCGCGAATGCCGTGGCCGGCGCCAATATCGGAGATTCGGGCGGCATCAACGCCGGGCTCGGTGCCAATGCTGGTGGAACAGGCGGTATCAACGCGGGGCTTGGCGCCAATGTTGGCGGTACTAGTGGTGTCGGCGTCGGCGTGGGCATCGGCAACGTAACCAATCCCAGCAACCCGTCGAACGTGGGCATATCGCCCAACCCTAGCCAGCTCAACGTTCCGCGTGCCGTGGCCCAGGTGTCGAGCTCCCAGCTGAGGCGCATGAAGAAGCGCTGCGTCGACGTTCTCGGCAGCGAGGGGACTTATGACCGCGACCTGCGCCAGCTCTGCCTGCTGATCGCACGCCGCTGAGGTTGAAGGAGGCTGCGGAACCAGCCCTGAGGCTTTGACCGCACTCTCCTGGCCTCCGACCGGTCGGAAAGCCGCCGTCCAGGCGGGCTTTCTGCTTTGCGGGCTGGATGCTCCGTAGCCGGGATGGCCCGGGGGAACGCCAGCTCCCCTAAAACGTTCATACCTTACAACATCTGAAATAGCGCGATGTTGAAACGGCGCGAAAGCGCGCATTTAGGAGCTGGGAAAGTCATGGGTCTCGGAACAATACTTATCATCATTCTAATCCTCGCGCTGCTTGGCGGCTTCAGCGGTATCGGTGGTGGTCCGTTCTACGGAACCGGTTATTATGGTGGCGGTGGTCTCGGACTTGTGCTGATCATCATCATCATTCTTGTCGTCCTGGGCCGCATTTAGCAGTTCGATCACGGGAGCAATCGCGATCGCGTGACCGCGCTTACGTTGCCGAGCACCGGATTGTGATGCATCAGGCATTTCGCGGGGTTCAGGTATGGTGATCGCGGTCCACACCTCCCGTAAAACAAGAGGAGAGGGTCCACCCCTTCATCCTCCCCAAGGCCCGCTCCGGCTTCCCGGAGCGGGCCTTTTTTCGTCAAAGCGGTTCCTCGAAGGGCGGCTCCGGGCGAATTGCGATGAAGCGTCCCTGCGCTGGTGGTTGACAGAATTGGCTTGGCACGGTCATCGAGGACCAGTTCGTCGCCGTGTTCACTGGCCGCTCGGGGAAGCACTGTCCTTCTTCCTGCTCGCCGTCGTGCTGGTCATCCTGGCGGTGGCTTCGCCGCTGCTGCGGAGGGTGGCGTGATGGCGACGACGCGCATCCTCGAATGGCTGGGTCGCCTCTATGTCGGGCTGCTGCTCGCCTTCCTTTATTTGCCTATCATCATGGCGCTGATGTCGTTCAACGTCTCGCCCTTCTATCAGCTGCCGTTCGAATGGACGACCGAGTGGTACGCCTCGCTGTGGCAGAACGACCAGCTGATCGCGGCGACCTGGAACAGCATCGAGATCGCGGTCATCACCACGATCATTTCAACCGTGCTCGGCTCGGCGGCGTCGCTGGCGCTCTTTCGTCATGAGTTTCGTGGCAAGAAATTCCTGCAGGCGCTGCTGTTTCCGCCGATCGCCATTCCTTGGCTGATCACCGGCACGGCGATGCTGATCTTCTTCTTCGGCGTCGGGCGCGGCCTGTTCGCCATCCTGCTCGGCCATGTCGCGCTGGCCAGGGGCAGGCTGGGCCGTGCGGCCCGAGCGCATCCGCATTGCCGCCGATGCCGGGCCCGTGGATGCCGCCAATGTCAACATGCTCGAGGGGCAGGTGTCGAAGTCCATCTTCGCCGGCAATAACAGCACCTATTTCGTCGAGCGCGCCGGACAGACGCTGAAGGTCATCGTGCAAAATACCGGTGCCGACAGGCTGGCGGAGGGGCAGGATGTGGTGCTGCGATGGTCGCCGGAGAGCACGGTGTTGATTGGCGGTTAGGATGCAGTCGACGATTGGGATGGTTGGTGTTCCTTGGCGCCCCCCTCTGCCCTACCGGACATCTCCCCCACGAGGGGGGAGATTGACTGTCATCGCCGGTTTCGCAAATCTCTCACGTCGCAAAAAACGAGCGCCAAGGCTGAAGCCGCCGATCTCCCCCCTCGTGGGCGAGATGCCCGGTAGGGCAGAGGGGGGCGCTGTCCCGCCATACGGTCGGGTAGGCCTAGGAGCACATCGATGACGCTTGAACTGGATGCCCACGATCAATCCATGCTCGACGGCGAGCACGGTCCGTCCGCTGCGGCAGCCATGAAAATCCTGGCCGCTTTTTCCAAGGCGATCGGAGCAAACAGCCTGCTCGACATCACCGGCGCCCATATCGACGGTTGCCTCTATCACGGCAAGGCAGGGCTCGATTTCGTCGAACGGCTGGTCGAAGGCGGCGGCCGTGTTCAAGTGCCGACGACGCTCAATGTCGGCTCGTTCGACCTCATCCATCCCGGGATGGTGAAGATCCCGGCGGCGGAGGAAGCACCGGCGCGGCGGTTGATGAAGGCGCATCTCGAACTTGGCTGTCAGGCGACATTCACCTGCGCACCCTACCAAACGCGGTTCCGGCCCAAATTCGGCCAGCAGATCGCCTGGGGGGAATCCAATGCCATTGTCTTCGCCAATTCGGTGATCGGCGCGCGCACCAACCGCTACGGCGATTTCATCGATCTGTGCTGCGCCATGACCGGGCGCGCACCGGCCTGGGGCCTGCATCTCAGCGAAAACCGGCGCGGCCGCATCCTGTTCGAGCTGGACCTGGCGGACCTGGAACCGACTGACAGCCTGTTCGTCGGCGTCGGGCTGATCATCGGGCAGGCCAGCGGCGATCGCGTTCCGGTGATCGCGGGTCTGCCCAAGCCGCGTGACGAGGACCAGTTGAAAGCGCTTGGTGCCGCGGCGGCAACGACAGGCGCGGTGGCGCTGTTCCATGCGGTTGGCATCACGCCGGAGGCCGGAACCGCCGAGGAGGCGTTTCAAGGCATGGTGCCCGAGGAGATCGTCCGTATCAGCAGTGCCGACATCGACCATGCATTGGCCAAGCTGTCGATGGTGCCTGACGGTGCGCCGCTCCGCGCCGTGTCGCTGGGCACGCCGCATTTCTCGCATGAGGAATGGATGCGCCTGCTGCCGCTGCTGCGCGAGGCAGCACCAGGCAAGGGGATCCCGATCTACGTCAACACCGGACGCGCGACGCTGACACGATTGCAGGAGGAGGGGGCGCTCGACGGCATGGAGGCATTCGGCCTGATCCCGGTTGCCGATACCTGCACCTATGTCACCTCGATCCTCGAACGTCTCGACGGCGTGGTGATGACCAATTCCGGCAAATGGGCGCATTACGCGCCGGGCAATATCGGCGTGACCGTCGCCTTCGCCGAGATGAGGGACTGCATCCGCTCCGCCGCGGCTGGCCACGTCGTGCGGGGTGTGTCGTGACGCGCCGGATTGAAACCGGCGCGGCAGAACGGCTGGGCACTTTCCAACTGGCCGGGGCCGCCGAAGGGCAGGCCTTGGTGTTCTCGCAGCCGCTCAGCTTCTGGGGCGGCATCGACGCCGAGACCGGCGACATAACTGATCATTCGCATCCAGGCCTTGGCCAGAATGTCGCCGGCAGGATCCTCGTCATGCCGAGCGGCCGGGGATCGTCATCCTCGTCCTCGGTGCTGGCCGAAGCGATCCGCAGGGGCACGGCGCCAGTGGGTATTCTTCTGGAGCGGCCGGACCCGATCCTGGCGGTGGGCGCTATCGTCGCCGAGTTTCTCTACGACATTCGAATGCCGCTTGTGGTGTGCGATATTTCCGGCATTGGGTCCAGTGATCGGATTTTCATCGGTGTTGGTGGGGATGGCGCGGCGGTCGTTCGCAAGGTCTAGGAACATGAGCTCCTAATCAAGCTCGGCGCTGACATCGCGGATGGAAGCCGCCGCTGCTTCCCAAGTCTCATTTCTTCCAAGGCCGCCTTCTCTCGAACAAACCTGCCGGCGCGGCGCCGAACATTGGCACGATATTCTAAGCTGCGCGGTTGACCGTGGACGTGCTCTGCGGCGTATAATTCTATTAAATTCATAGACTAACTGCGGGCGCCTAGGCGCTTGCAGCTTGCTCTTGTGAAAGCCAGGCTGAAGGGAGAGCATCGATGCCGAAGACAGAATCCAATCCGATCGAGCTTGGCACCAGGGCTGCCGACTTCCTGTTGCCCGACGCGCATGGCGTGCTGCACCGGCTGGCCGATTTCGATGTCAGGCCGGCCTTGCTCGTTGCCTTCATTTCGAACCGTTGCCCCTTTGTCGTGCTGATCCGCGAACAGCTCGCCGCATTCGCAAGAGACTATGCGGCCAAAGGGCTGCAGGTGGTGGCGATCAACGCCAACGACCATCTGGAGCATCCCGAGGAGACACTGGCGCGGATCGGCGAGGAGTCTGAGAAGGTCGGTTATTCCTTCCCCTATTTGAAGGACGCCTCGCAGCAGGTGGCGAAAGCCTATGGCGCGGCCTGCACGCCCGACTTCTTCCTGTTTGGCGCCGATCGCCGGCTCGCCTATCACGGCCAGTTCGACGATGCGCGGCCGGGCAATGGCAAGCCGGTGACGGGTGCCGATCTGCGCGCGGCTGTCGACACGGTGCTGGAGGGCTGCAGGCCCGCCGCAAGCCAAGTGCCGTCGATCGGCTGCAACATCAAATGGAGCGCCGGCAATGAGCCGGTGTGGTTCTCCGGTGCGGCCCGCGCCGCATAGCGCCCGGCCACCTCGCACTCCTTCGCCGAGCATCCATGCCCAAATCGCAAAAATCAGCTTCCGACAGCTTGCATCTCCAGGCCGATGTGCTGGTGCTGGGCGGCGGTCCGTCGGCGGCCTGGGCGGCGGTGGCGGCGGCCGAAAGCGGCGCCAGGGTGGCGCTGGCCGACAAGGGCTATCTCGGTACCAGCGGCGCCACGGCGCCGTCGAACACCGGCACCTGGTGCGTGCCGCCGGGCGATAACAGGCATGCCGTGGTGGAGCGGCGCTGGCAGCGAACCGGCGAACTCGCCGACCAGCGGTGGATGCTGCGTTGCGTCGACACCGCCTACCGCAATCTGCTCAGGCTTTCGGAGTGGGGTTATCCCTTCCCAAGCGAGGATGACGGGCGGCTCTACATCGCCAATCTGCGCGGGCCGGACTACATGCGCTTCATGCGCCGCCGCGTGCTGCTGGCCGGCGTAACCGTGCTCGACCATCATCCCGCGCTCGAACTCTTGTCCGACGGCGATGCCATCGTCGGCGCAGGCGGTGTCGCCCGGCAGGCGGGCCATGACTGGCGCGTCGACGCCAAGGCCGTGGTGCTGGCGACCGGCGGCTGTGCGTTCCGCGAGCGCATCCTCGGTGGCACCGGGCTGACCGGGGACGGCTATCTGATGGCGGCGGAAGCGGGCGCCAGCCTTTCCGGCATGGAATTCACCGGCAAGTACACGCTGGCGCCGTACGGTTCCTCGCTGAACAAGGGGTTGCCGTTCCGCTGGGCCTCGTTCCATCGCGAGGATGGCTCGCCGATCCTCGGACCCACGGGCGAGCCGTTGCGGAACGGCATCGGCGACCGCGAGGACGAGGTGGCGCGCGCACTGATCGACGGTCCAGTCTATGCGCGGCTCGACCAGGCCGAACCGGCGTTGCAGGGCTGGCTGCGTCAGGGTCAGCCGAACTGCTTCGTGCCCTATGACCGGGCCGGCATCGATCCGTTCATCGACCTGTTTCGCATCACGCTGCGCGCCGAAGGCACGGTGCGTGGCACCGGCGGCATCGACATTGTCTCCGACGACTGCGCCACAGGCGTGCCTGGCCTCTATGTCGCCGGTGACGCCGCAAGCCGCGAGATCATGACCGGGGCGGTGTCGGGTGGTGGCGCCGTGAATTCCTCCTGGGCGCTAGCCAGCGGCTGGTGGGCAGGCAAGGGCGCATCGACCCATGCCAAGCGCCGCGCCGGCAAAGCGTTTCGGGGCACCGTGCAACCGCTCGGTCAGGCCGGGCTGCGTCCTGCGGCAACGCCGCGCGCCGATATCGCGGCGGGCGAGGTCATCGAGGCGGTGCGTAACGAAGTGACGCCACTCGACAAGAACTTCTTCCGCAGCGGCGCAGGCCTGGAGAAAAGCAGCGAGCGGCTGGAGGGCGTCTGGCGCGATGTGCGCGACCATCTGCGGGGCGAGGGCGCGGACAAGGTCCGCGCACGCGAGGCGGCATCGATCGCCGCTGCCGGGCGCTGGTCCGTGGCCTCGGCATTGCACCGCACCGAGAGCCGCGGCATGCACCGCCGCACCGATCTGCCGGGTAAGAGCCCAGCCTTGGCGCGCCGCCTTATCATCACCGGTGTCGACGCGTTCCGCATCGAAGGGACGCCCGAGCGGCCGGCGGAGTTGGCATCATGATCGAGATCGTCTCGGCCACGCGCTGCGTGGAATGCGACATCTGCGTCAAGGTATGCCCGACCAATGTCTTCGACGCGACCGAGCATGGTGCCCCCGTCATCGCACGCCAAGACGACTGCCAGACCTGCTTCCTCTGTGAAATCTATTGCCCGACCGACGCGCTTTACGTTGCCGAGTTCGCCGAAGGGCCAACTGGCATCAGTGAGGCGGAGGTCGAGGAGCGCCTTCTGTTCGGCTCCTATGCCCGCGCGCTCGGCTGGGCGCGCGGCAAGGCCGGCGGCTCCGAGTTCGACCCGACGCACCGCATCCGCGTGGCGCAATAGGAGGCGAGGGACCATGGACCGCATCGTCGTCAACGACATCAGCAAGACCTTCCAGCTCAAGCCGGGGCAGTTCGTCACTGTCGACGGCCAGGCGACCGACCGCGTCACCGTCCTCGACGGCGTCGATCTTGCTATCCGCAAGGGCGAGTTCATCACGCTGGTCGGTCCGAGTGGTTCGGGCAAGTCGGTGCTGCTCGACATCATCGGCGGGCTGACGCAGGCGACGGGTGGCGAGGTCCAGCTCGACGGCAGGCGGATTACAAAGCCTGATCCAAAGACCGGCTATGTCTTCCAGCAATATGCGCTGTTCCCCTGGCGCACGGCGCTGGCAAACATCGAATATGCGCTGGAAGTGCGCGGCGTCGCCAAAGCCGAGCGGACGGCGACGGCCCGGCATTTGTTGTCGCTGTTCGGCCTTGCCGGCTTCGAGGACCGTTTTCCCAACCAGCTTTCCGGCGGCATGCAGCAGCGCGTGGCGATCGCGCGTGCGCTGGCCAGCAATCCGGAAGTGCTGTTGATGGACGAGCCCTTCGCCGCGCTCGACCAGCAGACGCGCGAGCTGCTGCAAGGCGAGCTGTTGCGGATCTGGGGCAAGATCAAGACGACCGTCATTTTCGTCACCCACTCGATCGACGAGGCGATCTTCCTGGCCGACCGCGTGGTGGTGATGACGGCGCGGCCCGGCGCGGTGAAGGAGATCATCGATATCGACCTGCCAAGGCCGCGCGACGGCGACATCCGCGCCAGCACCGAATTCAACCTGTATCGCGCCCGCGTCTGGGACGTGCTGCGCGACGAGGTCAACAAGGCGCAGAAGGACTGGACGCTGTCGCCGGCCTTCAGCCATTGAGGAGCTAGACCCATGGCCTATCTGACCGAAAAGCTCGGCCCCGCTATCGGCTTTCGCAGCGCTGCCGGCGAGGCCGCGGTTTCGACGAAAGTCCCGGCGATCAAGACGCGCGGTGTCGCCGCGGGTGCCAAGGTCCGCGGGAAGGGAGCGCATGCCGGCACCTTCCTTTATGGCTTGCCGCTGCTTGGCCTGTTCTTTCTCTCCTGGGAGATCGCGCCGCGGCTCGGCTGGCTGAACCGCATCTTCTTCCCGCCATTGAGCGAGGTGCTGATCGCCTGGTGGGCGTTGCTCGCCTCGGGCGTGCTGGTCGAACATATCGGCATCAGCTTGCAGCGCGCCGCGATCGGCTTTGCGCTCGGTGTGGTGGTGGCCATACCGCTCGGCCTCTTGATGGGCCGCTATGCGCTGTTCGAGAAGGTCAGCGATCTTCTGGTGCAGACGCTGCGCAACACCTCGCAATTCGCGCTGCTGCCGGTGTTCATCCTGTTGCTCGGCATTGGCGAGGAATCGAAGGTGGCGATCACCTTCTACTCCTCGGTGTTCTTTCTCCTCGTCAACACTATCAGCGGGGTCAAGTCGGTCGATCCGCTGCTTATCAAGGCGGCACGCTCGATGGGTACGTCCGACTTCGACCTGTTTCGAAAAGTCATCCTGCCGGCGAGCATTCCCTCGATCGTCGCCGGCGCGCGGCTGGCGGTCAAATCCTCGCTGTTCGCGGTGATCGGCGCCGAGATGCTGGCGGCCAAATCCGGTCTCGGTTTCCTCATCCAGAACTCGCAGCTGATGATGGAAACGGCCGACATGTATGCCGGCATTTTGACGCTCACTGTCATCGGGCTGACCGTCAACTACCTGCTCGTCTGGTTCGAGCGCTGGGCCACGGCCTGGAAGGGGCAGTCCGAGTCTTCGCTCATTTAAGCCGTTCATTCACACCAATCAGGAAGGATTTTTCCATGACCAGCATCGCATTCGATGGATTTCGCCGGCTGCTCCTCAAGGGCGCCATCGCCGTCGTCATCGGCCTTGGCGGCATGCCGGCCTTCGCGCAGGACAAGCCCGATGTCATCCGCATCGGCAGCACCGCGCCCGGACATCTCAAATTCATCCTCGCCCAGAAGGACGGCTGGTGGGAAAAGGAATTCGCCAAGGACGGCATCAAGGTCGAACTGATCACCTTCAATGGCGGCTCGGAGGCAACGACGGCCCTGGCCACCGGCGCGATCGAATTCACCTATACCGGCAACAACCCGGCGCTGCGTGTCGCCGCCTCCGGCGCCGACGTCAAGCTGATCGGCCTGTCGAGCTATGTCAGGGCGGGCGGCTCCTACATCGTCGTCAAGGCGGATTCTCCGCTGAAGACGCTGCAGGACCTCAAGGGCAAGAAGGTCGCCTATCTCACCGGAACGGTGCGGCATTCGAATTTCAGCAAGGCGTTGAACAGCGTCGGCCTGACGACGAATGATGTCGAGGGTCTGAACCTGCCTTTCGAGGCATCCGGCCCGGCACTGCTGCGCGGCGACATCGACGCCATCGTCGAGACGGATTCGACGGCGGCCAAGCTGGTCGATACCGGCGAGGCCCGCATCCTCTTCGACACCGGCACCCATCCGGAATGGAACGTGCCCAATGTCATCTCGGTCAACGGCGCCTTCGCGGCGAAATATCCCGACCTGGTCAAGCGCCTGCTGAAGGTCGATATCGAGATTTCGCGCTGGGCGGATGCCCATCCCGACGAGACGATCAAGACCTTCGTCGAGGCGACCAACTCGTCGGAAAAATCCGTGCGCAAGACCTATGCCGGCGGCGCGTTCCACCAGGACCCGAAACTCACCGACGATGCGATCGAGGCCCTGAAGGGCGAGGAAAAATTCATGGCGAGCGCCGGGCTTTTGAAAGGCTCGATCGATTACGGCAAATGGATCGACAAAAGCTTTGTCGACGCCGCGGCGGCGGAAGTCGCCGCCGTTCAGTAGGCCGAGCGTCAAGCCGGGCGGCACCCCTAAAAGCAGGCCCGCTCGTCTGGATCGGTCAAATCTCCGGGATGTTCTCCTTGAAGATCACCTGCAGCCTCGGCTGGTGCAATTCATAGGGCAGCCCCCGGACGGAATGGGTCAGGATGTTGAGCGCCTCGCGGGCTTCGACGCGCGGGTTCTGGTCGATGACCGCGTCGAGCGTGCCGTCGAGCAGCAATTCCTTGGTGCCGTCCGTCGCCTCATGGCCGAGGAAAACCATGGATCGCGCGCGACCGCGCTCCTTGAGCGCCCGCGCGATGCCGGTGTTGCCGGCGCCGACATTGTAGATCGCGGCAAGGTCGGGGTGCCGTTCCAGAAGCGCCGACGCCTCCGAATAGGCCTTTTCGCGGTCGTCGAGCATTTCGCGCATCTCGACGATCTGCAGGTTGGGTGACTCTTCCGTCAATATGTGCCGGAATCCCATCTCGCGTTCCTCATGGCCGCGATAAGAGAGCGAACCGGCGAACAGCGCCACCTTGCCGGGGCGCCCCGACCCCATGAAACGGTTGAGCAGATAGCCGGCCAGCCGCCCGGCGGCGCGGTTGTCGATGCCGATATAGGCGACCCTGGGTACATGCAGGATGTCGGAGGCGATGGTCACCACCTTGACGTCGTTGGCCGACAGCGAGCGGATCGCTTCGCGCACCGTCGGATGGTCGAGCGCGATGACGCCGACGCCTTGCGTCTGGCCGCGCAGATCCTGCAGCAGGCGGGCGAGCCGGTCGGGATTGAAGCCCTCTGTGGTGGCGATGTGAACGTCGAGATCGGGGCGGGCCAAGGCCTGCGCCTCGATATGGCGGTGCAGCATCTTGATGAAGGAATTCGTGCCCGCCGGCAGGGCGAAGTCGAGCCGGATGATCTCGCCGGGCAGGGGCCTGGGCGGCGCGCCGTTCGGGCTCTCGGCGATGTAGCCGAGGCGCTGCGCCATTTCGAGCACGACCTCGCGCGTGCGCGGCCGTACACCGGGTCGATTGTTGAGCACGCGGTCGACGGTGGCGGCGGAGACGCCGGCTTCCCGGGCTATGTCAGTCAGGGTGGAACGCACCGTCTTCATCTCCTCAATGCATCAGGATCACGCAATGCCCGCTGCCGGCCTGATGACGCCAACGCCTCGCTATCCGCGATTCTGATGGGAAATGATGTATCCGGCCTTGGCCGATGCGCAAGCCGCCAGGCTAAATCAAGTCGCCCGGGACGATCGTGCCGGAAAGGGAAAACACATTTCCCATCAGATCGAGGCATCTGGAGAGGCGTATGAACCCCGGTATGACGCATTTCCCCGTCCCATTGCGATGTTGTGAGGTGTTTTGATCACTTATGATGTTGACAGCCTTCCGATACTGCCGTCAATATCCCTCATGGGCTGGTGGAGGAAACGTTGGCCCTGAGGGAGGAATTCCAATGTCTGATCTGATCCGCATCTCGCGGCGCCGGTTATTGGCGTCCGGAGGAAAGGCCGCGGTGTTCGTCGCCGCGACAGGTATCGCGCCACAATTCATTCGTCCCGGCCGCGCTTTTGCAGCCGACGCATTGGCGCCCGGCATGATCGGCGGGCCGACCGGCTTCGACGGCGCCGAGCGTTATCAATACGGCCCCGACACGCCGGAAGGCCGCGCCGTCGAGGCCGCCAAGGCGTTGAAGGGGGCCGGCAAGGCGCCGGCCAAGATCGTGCTTGGCCTCTCGGACGGCTCGATCGGCCAGCTCACTCAGCCTTTCCCGGCCGGCGCGCCGTCGATCAAGGAGCTCTGGGAAAAGGAGACCGGCATCCCGATCGAGATCGTCGGTCTGCCGAACGGTCAGGAATTCACCAAGACCATGCAGGACATCTCCACCAAGGGTGGGGCCTACGACATCTACTCGACCGAGTGGAACCGCCTTGGTGATCTGGCGGAGACCGGCGGCATCGCCAAGCTCGACGACTTCGTCGCCCAGTACAAGCCCGAATGGGACGATCCCAAGACCGGCTATGTCGACGGCGCCAAGGGTGTATCGCTGCTCAACAAATATCGCGGCTCGAACTACGGCGTGTCGCTGGACGGCGACTTCCAGACCTGGGTCTACCGCACCGACCTGTTCGGCGACGAAGCTGAGAAGAAGGCATTCAAGGACAAATACGGCTACGATCTGGCGCCGCCGAAAACCTGGAAGCAGCACGGCGATATCGCGGCCTTCTTCCAGCGTCCGGACAAGGGCCTGTTTGGCTCCACCGACCTGCGCAACCAGGGTTGGGGCTATACCAACTGGTACCAGCGCTATGTGTCGATGGCCTCGCCCAACCAGTTCCTGTTTGGCGATGACGGCAAGCCGCTGATCAATTCCGAACACGGCATCGCGGCCACGAACGAGTATGTCGAATCGCTCGCCCACCATTCGCCGGATGCGATCTCGTGGGGCTGGCCGGAGCAGTACGGCAATTTCGCCAAGGGCGGCGCGGCGATGACCTGCGCCTTCTCCAACCTGCCGAAATTCCTCGACAATGCCGGCAACAAGGACTCCAAGGTCACCGGCAAGATCGGCACCATGCTGCCACCCGGCCGCGAGATCGACGGCAAGCTGATCAGCCGCTCGGTGCTCTGGTTCTCGCTGACCGGCATGGTCTCGTCGCAGTCGAAGAACCAGGAGGCCGCCTATCTCCTGCTGCAATGGCTGGGCTCGGCGCGCATCTACGCCTGGATGAGCGCCAATCCCGGCGGCTATCTCGACCCGTTCCGGCTTTCGGATTTCTCCGATCCGCTGGTGCGCCAGACCTATCATGCCTACCACATGGACGTGGTGCGCGAGACGGTCGCCCGCACGGTGCCGACCATCAACTATCCCGGCGCCACCGCCTTCCACAACGCGCTCGACGAAAACCTCATGGCCTCGCTGACCAAGGCCAAGACACCGGAGCAGGCGATGGCCGACACCGAAGCCGAGTGGAAGAAGATCGCCCGGCGCATCGGCGAGGACAAATTGCTCGAAGCCATCAGGACCAACAAGGAGGCCTGGCCGACCGTTCTCGATCCGATCAGCTGATCCGTCTCCCTGGATCAGATCCGGAGGGGGAGGGGCGAAAGCTCTTCCCCTCCGCAACCGACGCCACCAGCAAAAGCAGCCAGATGAATCGTTCCGTCCCCTTCGAGATATTCCGCTACGCCGCGATCCTCGCGGCGATGGCCGTGACGCTGGTGCCGATCCTGTGGATGGTGTCGATGGCCTTCAAGCCGATCGCCGAATGGTCGGCGACGGGCGCGGATCTCACATGGTGGCCGAAGAACCCGACGCTCAGCAATTTCCAGTTCGTGTTCGGCGAATCCACCAACAACCTGATCGTCGCGCTCGACCGCACCGCGCTGAAGCCGATCCTGTCGTCACTGCTGTCGGCGGTGTTCGGCACCGCGATCGCCATGTCGGCCGGCACGGCCGCCGCCTACGGCCTGTCGCGCTTCGGCTCCGGCCAGAACCTGCCGCTGGCGCTGATCCAGCTCAGGCTGTTTCCGCCGATGGCCGTCATGATCCCCGTGATGATCATGTGGGCGTTTCTCAATTTCACCGACAGCTGGTGGGGGCTGGCGCTGATCTACGGCATCGTCACGCTGCCGTTCGCCTTCTGGCTGATGAAGACCTTCTTCGACGACATGCCGCGCGAGATCGAGGAAGCCGCCTTGGTCGAAGGCTGCTCGCGGCTGCGCGTCTTCACCCGCATCACGTTGCCGATGATGCGCGCGCCGCTGGCTAGCGCTGCCCTCTTCGTCTTCATCCTCAACTGGTCGGATTATCTGATCGCGTTGCTTCTGACGACGCGCGAATGGGTGACGATCCCGGTCTACATGGCCTCGCTGTCATCCTCGATGACCGGCCAGCTCTATGGCGCCAAGGCAGCACTCGGGCTGATCGCCGCCGTGCCACCGGTCATCATGGGCATCGCCATCCAGCGCCATCTGGTGCGCGGGCTGACTTTCGGGGCGCTCAAGCAATGAGCGCCGTGACCGCAACGATTTCGGAGGACGAGATGGGCGCCGTGCGCGGCAAGCCAGTCCTGCGCGACGAAGGCACGCGGCTGGGCTTTCGCCTGACCTTGCCGGCGCAGATCCTGGTGCTGTTTATCTCGGCCTTTCCGCTGTTGATGCAGCTCTACATCAGCGTCACCGACTGGTCGCCGCTCTCGGGCCTCGGCTGGTGGAACGCCTGGGAGATGTGGGACAGCTTCGCCAACTACACCGACCTCGCCGCCGACGCGCGCTTCTGGAGCGCGCTGAAGCGCACTGCCATCGTCATGATCGTCTGCGTGCCAGCCGAGTTCCTGCTCGGCCTGGCACTTGCGACGCTGTTCGCCGACGATTTTCCCGGCAAGCGCATCTTCTATTCGATCCTCTTGATGCCGATGATGGTGGTGCCGGCGGTGGCCGGCTACATGTTCTTCATGCTGTTCCAGTCGGGCGGCCCGGTGAACGACATCCTGTCGGCAGTCACCGGCACGCAAGTCACCATTGCCTGGCTGTCGGACCCGACGCTGGCGCTGATCGCGGTGATGATCGCCGATATCTGGCAGTGGACGCCGCTGATGTTCTTGATCCTGCTCGCGGGCCTCGTCGGCGTGCCGGAGGACCAGATCAAGGCAGCGACGCTGCTCGGCGCCAATCCCTGGCAGCGCTTTACCACCATCGTGCTGCCGAAGATGAAGACGATCATCATCATCGCGCTGGCGATCCGGGTGATCGAGAACTTCAAGATCTTCGATACGCTCTACATCATGACCGGCGGCGGCCCGGGCGTCGCCACCGAGACGATCTCCGTCTACATCTACAAGGTCACCACGCAGGACCTGATCTGGGGCTATGTCGCGGCGATCGCGCTGGCCATCCTGGTCGTGCTCTCCATCGTCGCCGTGTTCGCCATGAAGCGCATGGCGCGGGCGAGACAGGTGCCGGCATGAGCGCGATCCAGCTCAAGCACCTCACCAAGACGTTCGGCGACTTCACGGCGCTGAAGACCATGGACCTCGAAATCGCCGACGGCGAGTTCATGGCGCTGCTCGGGCCGTCCGGCTGCGGCAAGTCGACGACGATGAACATGATCGCCGGCATGGAAGAGCCGAGCAGCGGCAAGATCCTGTTCGGCGAGCGCGACATGGCCGGGGTGCCGATGGGCCGGCGCGGCGTCGGCTTCGTCTTCCAGAACTATGCCATCTTCACCCATATGACGGTGCGCCAGAACCTTGCCTACGGGCCGAGGATGCGCGGTGCCGCGAAAGCCGAGATCGACCGGCGCGTCGGCGCCATCGCAGAGCTGTTGCAACTGACGCCGCTGCTCGACCGCAAGGCCGACAGGCTTTCGGTCAACATCCTGCAGCGCGTGGCGATCGGCCGCTCGGCGATCATGGAGCCGGCGATCTTTCTGCTCGATGAGCCGCTGTCCAATGTCGACGCGGCCTTCCGCGCGGTCATGCGCACCGAGCTGAAACAGCTGCAGCGCCAGTTCAAGCAGACCATGGTCTACGTCACCCACGACCAGTTGGAAGCGATGACCATGGCCGACCGCATCGCGGTCATGGACCATGGCGTGCTGCAGCAGGTCGGCACGCCGCTGGAGGTCTATAACAATCCGGCCAATGTCTTCGTCGCCCGCTTCATCGGCGCGCCGGGCATGAACCTGCTCAAGGGCAGGCCGGCGGAGAGCGACCCGGGTCTGGTCGTCGATCTCGGCCCGCTGGGCATCACGCCGCCATTGCCGGATGAGCTGGCGGCCAGTGTGCGCGGCGCACGCGGCGAGGTGCTTTACGGCTTCCGGCCGGAACAGGTGGCCTTGGCCCAAGACGGGCGCGGGCTTGCCATGCCTGTCACCTTCGTCGAACGCATCGGTGCACGTACCATCGTTCATCTCGGACGGGGCGAGGGCGCCGTGAAAGCGGTGTTCGACAATGATGTCGGGTTGTCGATCGGGCAAACCGCCGTTGTCGCACCCGCGGCGCCATCGGTGCGCATCTTCGACGCCGTCAGCGGCCTTGCGATGAGGGCGGGCTGAGCCATGGCCGATATCGTCTTCCGCAATGTCACGAAACGCTATGGCGGCACACTTGCCGTCGACGATGCCTCGTTCACCGTCAACGACAACGAGTTCTTCTGCTTCTTCGGGCCGCCGCTGTCGGGCAAGTCGACCATCCTGCGGCTGGTGCTCGGGCTGGAGACGCCGGATGCCGGCGAAATCCTCATCGGTGGCAAGCAGGTCAACACCGTGTCGCCGGCCGAGCGCAACGTGGCGATGGTGTTCCAGAACCTGGCGTTGTTCCCGCATATGAGCGCGCTCGACAATGTCCGCTTTCCGCTGGTTGAGCGGAAGGTCGCCGACGTCGATATCAAGCGGCGCGTCGCCGATGTCGCGGCCAAGCTGCATATCGGTCATATCCTGCACAAGCCGCCGGCGCAGCTTTCGGGCGGCGAGCGGCAGCGCGTGGCGATCGCACGGGCGCTGGTGCGCGATCCCAATGCCTACCTGATGGACGATCCGATCTCGGCGCTTGATGCGCGGCTGCGCGAGGAAACGCGCGTTGAGTTGAAGCGCATCCAGCGCGACCTCGGCAAGACGCTGATCTATGTCACCCATGACCAGGAAGAGGCGATGTCGATCGCCGACCGCATCGCCATACTGGACTATGGCAGGATCAGGCAGATCGGCGCGCCGGCCGAGATCTATGACCGCCCGGTCAGCACCTATGTGGCGCGGCTGCTCGGTTCGCCTGTCATGAACATCCTCAAATCCGTTCGCGGCGAGAGCGGCGTCGAAGCGGCCGAAGGCGCGCTCAGCATCGCCGACCGCGCGGCTCCGGCCGACGCAGTCGAGATCGGACTGAGGCCGGAAGACATCAAGGTCAGCCCCTGGAGCGACAACGGGAAGGCGGGCCAGGGCCGCCCGGCGCGGGTGTTCGAGGTCGAGCCGCTTGGCGGCTACACCGTGGTGACGCTCGCCGCCGGGCAGGCGCGGCTGAAGGCACTGCTGCGCGGCCAGCCCGATATCAGGCCCGATGCGATGGTGGCGATATCCTGCGAGCCGGCACGCGTGCATTATTTCGGACAGGGCGGAGGCGCGTTGGCAAGATGAATGCGGCCGCAAGGACAGAATTTCGGGAGGAAGGCATGACAGGCAAGGGCTTCGAGCCGGATGTGAAGGTCCGCACGAAGGAATACAGGATCGGCTGCGTCGGCGCCGGCATGATCATGGCCGAGTGCCACCTGGCCGCTTACAAGGAGGCGGGGTTCCCGGTGGTGGCGATCGCTTCGCGCACAAAAGCGAATGCGCAAAAGGTCGCTGACCGTTGGAGCATCCCGACCGTCCACGACACGCCTGAACAACTGATCGAGGACGCAAATATCGAGATCATCGACCTTGCCTTTCCGCCCGACCAGCAGCCGGCGCTGATCCGCCATGCGCTGAAGCAGAAGCATATCAAGGGGATCCTGGCGCAGAAGCCCCTGGCGCTGTCGGTCGAGGAAGCCGTCAAGCTGCGCGACGAGGCGGCGAAGGCCGGCAAGATCCTCTCGGTCAATCAGAACATGCGTTACGACCAGTCGATGCGCGTGTTGAAGCAGATCATCGACAGCGGCGCGCTGGGCGATATCGTCTTCGCGCAGATCGACATGCATGCCATCCCGCATTGGCAGACTTTCCTTCAAGGTTACGACCGGCTGACGCTCGCCAATATGAGCGTGCATCACCTCGACGTGCTGCGCTTCCTGTTCGGCGATCCCGACGAGATCACGACGCTGACGCGTAAGGATCCGCGCACGCAGTTCGACCATTCCGACGGCATCACCGTCTCGACGCTGCGTTTCCCCACAGGCGTGCTCGCCGTGTCGCTGGAGGACGTCTGGTCCGGTCCGCGCCAGGAGGGCTATCGCGACGACCAGCACATCAACTGGCGCGTCGACGGCACCAAGGGCGTCGCCAAGGGCACGATCGGCTGGCCGACGGGTGCCGCCTCGACACTGACTTACGCCTCGGCGGAGACGACCGGGGGCGAGTGGGTCAGCCCGAGCTGGGAGACGATGTGGTTCCCGCATGCCTTCATCGGGGTGATGGAGCAGTTGCAGCATGCGGTGAAGACCGGCACGCCGCCGGCGCTCACTGTTGCCGACAACGTCAAGACCATGGCGCTGGTGGAGGCGGGCTACCGCTCCATCGCGTTGGGCCGCACCGTCAAGCTTTCCGAAATCTCGACAAACTCGATCAACTGAAAATCACTGGCAGCTGAAATCACTGGCAGCTGAAATCACTGGCAACTGAATCGCTTACAGGGAGGAATTCACATCATGATGCAGGCAGGTATTTTCACGGGCTATTTCCCGTACGGCCTTGAAGAGACGGCGAAGAAGATCCGCGGGCTCGGTTTCAATACGGTGCAGCTCGACCTGCATTTCAGGGATGTCGACCTGTCGGCCGGCCAGATCACCAAGGACAAGGCCAAGAAGGTGCGCGACGTCTTCCGCGACAACAATCTGCCGGTCTGCTGCGTGTCGGGCTACACCAACATCATTCATCCTGACAAAGCCGAGCGTGACAAGCGCGTCGGCTATCTCAAGGAGATCATCCGTAACGCCCGTCATTTCGGCTCGCCTTACGTGATCTCGGAAACCGGCACCTACAACACCGAGTCCGACTGGGTGCATCATCCCAAGAACAAGACCGAGGAAGGGTTCGAGGAATGCCGCAAGGTGATCGCCGACCTCGCCCAGACGGCCTATGACCACGGCGCGGTGTTCCTGCTCGAAACCTATGTCAACAACGTCGTCGGCTCGGTCGAGGAGACGGTCAGGATGTTCGCGCAGGTCGATCATCCCGGTCTCGGCCTGCTGATGGATCCGACCAATTATTTCGAGACCCACAACATCGACCGGATGGACCAGATCCTGAACCAGGTGTTCGACACGCTGACCGACAAGATCAAGATCGCGCATGCCAAGGACGTCAAGCGCTCGGGCGACGACAAGTCGGAGAAGCATGCCGACATCGGTGACGCCGACGCGATGGAAAGCCACACCTTCCGTGGGGTTGGTGAAATCGAACTGCCGGCGCCCGGCCTCGGTTCGCTGAACTACGACCTCTATCTCCAGCGGCTGGCTGAAAAGCATCCGAACATCCCTGTGATCATCGAGCATCTGTCGGAGGACGACGTGCCGCGCGCCAAGACGTTCCTCGACGGGAAGTTCCGCGCCAACGGCCTGTAACGGCTAGCCGCGCCGCCCGGTGCATGGCGGCGCGGCTTCAAACAAGGGAGGAAAGAATGTTGAAATTCGCTTGGAAACTGGCTGCCGCCGCGACAGTGCTCGCCGGCGTCGCCCTTGGCACGACGGCGCGGGCGCAGGACGGCCAGAAGACCTTCTATCTCTTGTCGCATGGCGGCCCGTCGGACGCGTTCTGGATCGACTGGAACGCCGGCGCGACCAGGGCCTGCGACCAGCTCAAGGTGACCTGCAAGATCTCCTTCAGCGGCGGCGACATGGCGGCACAGAAGGAAGCCTTCAACTCGGCGCTCGCCGCCAAGCCCGACGGCATCGCCACGACTTCGGCGCAGCCGGGCCTGTGGACCGAAGAGGTGAAAGCGGCAAAGGCGGCCGGCATCCCGATCGTGTTCTTCAACACCGACGATCCGGCCACCGGACGGCAGGCCTATGTCGGCGCGGATCTCAAGGAAGCGGGCGTCACCTGGGCCAAATACCTCGTCGACCACAAGATGGTGAAGCAGGGCGACAAGGTGTTCCTGCCGGTCGAGGTTCCCGGCGCCAGCTATCAGCAGCTCGAGACTGAGGGCATTGCCAGCGTTTTCGATCCGTTGGGGATCAAATATGACGTGGTCGATTGCGGCACCGACCCGGCCGGCATCATCGCCAAGATGACCGACTACATGGTCGCCAACAATCCGCCGGCGATCATCGCGCTCGGCGATTCCGTGGCGGCCAGCGTCAAGCGCGTGTTCGATGGCGCCGGTGTGCCGGCGGGCAAAATCCCCGTCGTCGGCTGGGGCAATTCCAAGGAGACGGCGCAGGCCGTCAAGGATGGCTTCGTCAACGCCGCCGCCTGGCAGTACCCGTCCGCGCAGGGCTTCATGCCGGTGGCGCTGCTCGGGCTCGCTGCCTCGGGCGAACCGATCGGCTACGACATCCATACTTTCGGTCTCTACGACGCCGCCAGCGTCGAGCCGATCCTGAAGCTCTACGACAAGAAATGAGAAGCCGGCGCCCGCCTAAAGCGGCGGGCGTTTTTCCAAGCATGGTCCAAGCAGTCATGACAATTGCCGCAGAAGACGACGCGCCGAGGGCGAAAGGCAGGTCCAGCCTGCTGCGCTCGCCGCAATTCTCCTCCTTCATCATCCTCATCGTGCTGCTGGCGGTGTTCGCTGTCGCCGACGCCAATTTCCTGTCGCCGCTCAACATCTCCAACATGATGGCGTTCCTGCCCGAGCTCGGCATCATCGCGCTCGGCATGACACTGCTTTTGACGGCAGGCGAATTCGACCTTTCCGTCGGCGCCGTGTTCGGGCTGGCGCCTGTGGTGGTGATGCTGCTGGTGCAGAATGGCGGCGTCGATATCGGGGTCGCGCTGCTGGCAGGACTTGTGCTGTGCATCGCGATCGGCGCGATCAACGGGCTGATCGTCACCAAGATCGGCATCTCGTCCTTCCTGGTGACACTGTCGATGCTGCTCGTCGTGCGTGGCGCGGCGCTTTACATCACGCAGGGCTTTCCGCTGAAATCCTGGGACCAGCCCGGCTTCTTCGTGACACTGCTCGCGGGCAGTTTCAACATCGGTTCATTCCGCTTCTACACCTCGCTGTGGTGGTTCATCGGCCTTTCGCTGTTTGCCATCTACATCCTGCGCTACGCCAAGCTCGGCAACTGGATCAGCGCCATCGGTTCCAACCGCAACGCGGCGGTGGCGCGTGGTGTGCCCGCCGACAGCGTCAAGATCTGGCTGTTCGTCGCGACCTCCGTGCTTGCCGGCCTTGCCGGCATGATCAGCGCCTTCCGCATCTCCGCCGCCTCGCCGGTGGCCGGCACCGGCTACGAGTTGGAGGTGATCGCCATGGTGGTCGTCGGCGGCACGGCGCTGACCGGCGGACGCGGTACGATCCTCGGCACCATCGTCGGCGCGCTGATGCTGCGCGCCATCCGAAACGGCATCGTGCTGATCGGCGTGCCGGGGCTCGCCTACAACATCTTTGTCGGCCTGATCATCCTCGCCATGCTCATCCTGCACGCTTTGCTGCAGAAGAACGCCGCAAGGGGCTGACGATGACGCAAGAAGTACTTCGGCTGCAGAACCTGCAAAAGTCCTTCGGCAGCGTGCGGGCGCTGAAGAACGCCTCGCTGACACTGCGGGAAGGCGAGGTGGTGGCGCTGCTCGGCGACAATGGCGCCGGCAAATCGACGCTGATCAAGGCGATCTCGGGTGTGTTTCCGGTCGATCGCGGCGACATCTATGTGCGCGGCGAGAAGGTCTCGATCCGTTCGACCAGGGATGCGATGGACCTCGGCATCGAGACCATCCACCAGGACACGTCGCTGGCGCCGGACCTCAGCATCGCGCGCAATCTTTTCCTCGGCCGGGAGCCGGTCAATTTCGGTTGGCTCGGCGTGTTCGCGCCGCTCGACCTCGCCAAGCTGCGCAAGGCCGCCTCCGAACTGCTCAAGCGCGTCGGCATCTCGAAAAAGCTCGACGCCGACGCGCTGGTCAGCACACTTTCTGGCGGCGAACGTCAGTCGATCGCGATCTCGCGCGCCATGCAGTTTGCCGCCAAGGTCATCATCCTCGACGAGCCGACCAACAATCTCGGCGTCGAGGAGACCCATGGCGTGCTGCGTTTCGTCAAGGAGGTGCGCGACGCCGGCCATTCGGTGCTGCTGATCACCCACAACATCCACCATGTCTTCCAGGTCGCCGACCGCATCGTCGTGATGCGGCGCGGTGAGATCGTCGCCGAACAGACGGTCGCCGACACCGACCTCTTGACCGTGGAAAGCATCATCACCGGCGCCGACATGTCGGCCTTGCTCAAGGAGGCGAGGGCAAAGTGAAGGGCGTCGCATGGTAGAGCTATACGGCAAGACGCTGTCACGCCGGCAAGTGGCCGAGCGATCCGGCATGCTGTCGCAATTCGCCGGCGTGCGGCTGATGACGCTCGGCGACGGTGTGGAGCGCGGCATCCGTATGCTCGAATTCCGCACCGGCTCGGGCCTGCGCTTCACCGCGCTGGTCGACCGGGCGCTCGACATCGCCGATTGCGACTTCAAGGGCCAGGCGATCGGCTGGCATTCACCGAGCGGCTTTCGCCATCCGGGCCTGCACGAGTATGAAGGGGAAGGGGGGCTGGCCTGGGCGCGCTCGTTCTCCGGCCTGCTCGTCACCTGCGGCCTCGACCATGTTCTGGGCCGTGAGACCGTACCCGCCGACAGCTACAACTACCCCGGCAGGAAGACGGTGCTCCATTCGCTGCATGGCCGTGTCGGCACCATCCCGGCGCGGCTGACCGGCTATGGCGAGCGTTGGGACGGCGACCGTTGCGTGCTGTGGGCCGAAGGCATCGTCCAGCAATCGGCGGTATTCGGCGAGGACCTCCATCTCATCCGCCGCATCGAGGCCGATGTCGGCGGCAACGAGATCCGGCTTTCCGACCATGTCGTCAATCACGGCTTCAACCGCACGCCGCATATGTATTTCTATCATGTCAATATCAGCCATCCCTTGCTGGATGAGGGCTCGCGTTATCTGGCGCCGATCCGCGACGTCGTCTGGGCCGGCCATGCCGGCGAGCGCTACGCGGCGCAGAAGGTCGGCTATCGCACGGCGCCTGCGCCGCAACCGGGCTTCAGCGAACAGGTCTGGCAGCATGAGATGGCTGCCGATGCCAATGGCGAGGTGCCGGTGGCCGTCGTCAACGACCGCATCGGGCTCGGTCTCGAACTGGTGACGCGCAAGGACCAGTTGCCGTGTGCCTACCAGTGGCAGAATTTCCAGGCCGGGCAGTACGCGCTGGGGATGGAGCCTTCGACCCACCATGTGCTGGGCGATCTCGCCGCCCGCGAGCGCGGCGAGATGATCTGGCTGGAGCATGGCGAAAGCCGGGCCTACGACGCGGTGTTCCGGGTTCTCGACGGCGCCGGTGAGATCGCGGCGGCCGAAGCCAGGATCGCGGCTATCGCCCGACAGCCCGAGCAGGATTATCCTGAGCCTTCCGGAAACTTTCCAAGACTGGCCGGCAGGACATGAGCGCGACATTCATCCAAAGCAAGCCCTCCGGCCGGCGGACCGGATTGCCAGCGGTGCGCGACGATTGGAGGTCAGTGTGACGACGATGGCAAAGAAGCGCGACTACAGCCTGGTCGGCGAAAGCACCCGGGCCGCGATCGAGACCGGGCTCGCCTCGGCCGAGTGGTACCACACCGACGTGCCGCGCAAGGCGATGAAGGAGCTTATGCAGCGTTCCGACGGCCCGGCGATCCGCGACACCATCATCTGGCTCGCTGTCATCGTGGGCTCGGCCGCCGGCATCGTCTGGTTCTGGGGTTCGTGGTGGGTGGTGCCGTTCCTGTTCGTCTATGGCGTGCTCTACGGCTCGTCGAGCGACTCGCGCTGGCACGAATGCGGCCATGGCACGGCGTTCCGCACGCGCTGGATGAACGATGTCGTCTATCACATCGCCTCGTTCATGCTGATGCGCAATCCCGTGCAATGGCGCTGGAGCCATGCCCGTCACCACACCGACACCATCATCGTCGGCCGCGACGCCGAGATCGCCGTCATGCGGCCGCCGGACCTGTTGAAGGCGGGGCTGGCGTTCACCGGCATTCTCGATTTCCGCTATTCGCTGCCGACGCTGTTGCGCCAGGCCTTCGGCACGCTGTCGGATGAAGAGAAGAGCTATATCCCCGAGATGGAGCAGCATAAGGCGGTCGTCGCCGCCCGCTGGCACGTCGCCATCTATGTCGGGACGATCGCGCTTGCCATCGGGCTGAGGTCGTGGATCCCGCTGGTGCTGATCGGGCTGCCGCGCCTCTACGGCACCTGGCACATGGTGACGACCGGCCTGCTGCAGCACATCGGGCTTGCCGACAATGTCGTCGACCACCGGCTCAACACGCGCACCGTCTACATGAACCCGATCAGCCGGTTCATCTACTGGAACATGAACTACCATGTGGAGCACCACATGTTCCCGATGGTGCCCTATCACGCACTGCCCAGGCTGCACGAACTGATCAAGCATGATCTGCCTGAGCCGAACCCGTCGATGTGGCATGCCTACCGCGAGGTTTGGCCGGTGCTGCTGAGGCAGCTGAAATACGAGGATTATTACCTCAAGCGCGAACTGCCGCCGACGGCCAGGCCCTATCGCGGCGAATTCCACGAGGTCGATATGTCGGCGGCGGCCGAATAGCGATCGGCAATGTCCGCAGGAGATTGAGATGGCCGATTGGGTTGAAGCGTGCGCCGTGGATGATGTCGAGGAAGAGGATGTCATCCGCTTCGATCATGGCGGGCGGACCTTCGCGATCTACCGCTCGCCGGACGACGAATTCTTCGCCACCGACGGTTTTTGCACGCATGAAAAGGCGCATCTGGCCGACGGGCTTGTCATGGACGACATCATCGAATGTCCCAAGCACAATGGCCGCTTCAACTACAAGACCGGCCAGGCCAAGGGCGCGCCGGTCTGCGTCAACCTCAAGACCTATCCAGTCCGGATCGAAGCTGGCAAGGTGATGATCGAGATCGGCTGACGAGCCGCCATCACAAACAGGGACAAGAATTCAATGAGCCGAAAGAGACCGACCGTCGCCGATCTGCGCGCCATGAAGGGCAAGCGGCAGCTGACCATGCTGCGCGTGCTGACCCTGGACGAGGCGGAAGCCGCCGAGCGGGCAGGGGTCGACATCGTCTCGGTCCCGCCCGAACTGGTGCTCAATCCGCAATACCGCGATGCGGCGCCCAGCCTGTTCACCATGCCGGGCGACAATTTCTACGAGATCGGCACGTCGGACGATTTTCTGCGCTGGGCCTTCCGGCTCTACAAGGCCGGCGCCGACGCGGTCTATTGCAGCGCCGGCTACGCCACCATCAAGCGGATGGCGGACGATGCCATTCCGGTCATCGGCCATGTCGGCCTCATTCCATCGCGCGCGACCTGGACAGGCGGCTTCAAGGCTGTCGGCAAATCCGCCGACACGGCGATGCAGGTGTTTGAGGCGGTGAAGCAGCTGGAGGCAGTGGGCGCCATCGGCGCCGAAATAGAAGTTGTGCCGGTCGAAGTGGCGAAGGCGATCGCGGAGCGGACGTCGCTGATCATGCTGTCGATGGGCGCGGGCACCGGTTGCGACGCGCAATATTTGTTCGCCGACGACATCCTTGGCCAGAACAGAGGCCACATGCCGCGCCACTCCAAGGTCTATCGCAACTTCGCAGCCGAGTATGACCGGCTGCAGGCGGAACGGGTGGCGGCATTTTCCGAATATGTCGCCGACGTCAACAGCGGCGCCTATCCCGAGGACAGGCACATCGTGCACATGGACCCGGCCGAGCTACGCCTGTTCCTCGACAAGGTCGGCCGGAGCTAGGGCCGGCCGCCACGCATTGCCGGCCAGCGCGGCGTGGAGTGCTTCCGCATCGACGCTGAGCGGCCGGTCCTCCTTCAGGGAAGGGACCAGCGCGCGTATCGCCGTGTGGACGGCTGACGTGCGTGGTGCCAGCGTCAACCCTTCACGCAGGTCGGCGGCCTGGGCGGCCGCCATCAGTTCGAAAGCGATCAACCGGCGCCACAGCGCGATCATGTCAGCGCATTTCGAAACCGCCAGCGGCGTCTGCGTGGCGTGATCCTCGACGCCTTCCGAGACGGGCAGGAAATCGAGCATCACCGGATTGGCCTTGTGGCGGATGGCGGCCAGGATCGACGTCACCGTCTTCTGCAACGGCACGAAACCGGCCGAGGCGCCGCCGACCGGCGACAGATATTTCGGCAGCCCGTTGCGGCCCGAGCCGGTGAGTTGGATGAAGCGGGCTGCACTGGCGGCCGCGCATTGAGCGATTGCCAGGCTGAGCGCCTCGAAGGCCAGCGCCAGCGAAGCGGTGTGGAAGTTGCCGGTCGACAGCACCAGCCCGTCGTCGCTCAGAACCAGCGGGTTGTCGGCGGCGGCATTGAGTTCGACCTCGACGGCGCGTTCTGCCTGGCCGATCGCCTCGATCAGTGCGCCATGGATCGAGGGCATGCAGCGGATCGACAGCGGGTCCTGTAGGGTGGTGGGCGCCGGCGCTTCGTCGCGGGCGAGAAGATCATGCAGCGCCTTGGCGGCTTCCTGCTGGCCGGCCGCCGGCCGCGCCATGTGCAGGCGCGGGTCGAGGATGGTGCGGTTGGCGCCAAACCCTTCCATGGTCAGCGCGCCGGCCTGCTGTTGCTGGGCAAGAGCCGAAAGCGCGTCCGTGACCACAAGCGCGCCACCGCCAGCGGAGACAGCGGAAGCGTTGATCAGCGACAGCCCATCCTTGGGCGCCAGGCCGATGGGGCCGAGGCGGGCCATCATCAGCGCCTTGACCGCCGGCATGCGCCTTCCCTGATAATCGGCTTCGCCTTCGCCGACCAGCAGGCGGGCGATCGCGGTCATCAGCACGAGGTCGCCGGCGCCGATGGAGCCGAGCGACGGCATCACCGGATGGACGCCGGCGTTGAGGACATCGACCAGGGCAACGAACACGGCGGGCGACAGGCCGGAGCCGCCCGCCGACAGCATTGTCAGGCGGGCGAGCATGGTTGCCCGCACGGTTTCGACCGGCAGGGCCTCGCCAACGGCGCCGCTGCGGCCTTCGAGCAACTGGCGCTGGAAGGCGCTGGCGTCACCCTCGACCGAGGTGCCGAGATTGGCGCCGAGACCGGTGTTCAGGCCGTAGATCTGCTGGCCCGAGGCCGCGGCCTGGTCGAGCACCTTTCGCGCCTTCTCCAGCCCGCCGATGACATCGGCTCCGATTTCCACCTTGCGGGCCTCGCGGGCGACGGCGGCGACATCGCCGACGCTGACGCCGGCTCCGGTGAGGACGAGCGCGCTCATGCGAAGCGCAGCCTCTGGCCAATGCCTTGCGCCTGCGCCTTCGCCAGCATCGCTTTGCCAAGCGCGATGTCGGACAGCGACAGGCCACGATGCCAGAACAGGATGGTTTCGTCGTCGCTCTGCCGTCCCGGCCTCAGGCCGGCGGCGATCTGGCCGAGTTCGGCATGCAGCGTCGTCTCGCTCAGCCGCCCGGTCTCGACATGGGCGCGCAGCGAGCCGAACTTGCCACCCTTGCACTGGCCCCAATCGTCGACGACCATCTTCTGCATGATGTCGGTCAGCGACAGCTCCACCGCGCTCATCGTGCCATAGGGCACGACCAGCGCGCCGGGCTTGATCCATTCTGTCTTCAGCAGTGGTTGCGGCTCGGGCAGGCGGGATGCCTCGACGACAATGTCGGCGCCCTTGACGCAGCTCTCCCAGTCGGCGACCGCTGTGACCGGCTTGCCAAGGTCGGAGGCGAGTTTTGCGGCAAAGCCGTCGCGGCTTTCCGGCCGGCGCGAATGGACGCGGATTTCGTCGAAATCGAAGAGATGGTCGAGCAGGCGCACGTTCCAGTAGGCGGTGCCGCGCGCGCCGATATGGGCGAGCACCTTCGAGTTCTTGCGCGCCAGATGTTTGGCGCCGATGGCGGTGACGGCGCCTGTGCGCATGTCGGTGATGACGGTGGCGTCGAGGATGGCGCGCGGCGTGCCGGTGCGCGGATCGAATAAGTTCAGGATGCCGAATTCCGAAGGCAGGCCGTGAAGGTAGTTGTCGACATAGTCGCCGACGATCTTCACGCCCGCCGTGTCGAGCGGCGCGACGTAGCCACGCAGGACATTGAAATGGCCGTGGAAGGACGGGTCGGGTTCGAGGTGGACACGCGGCTCGATCACCGTCTGGCCCTTGCCTTGTGCGATGAGCCCGGCCTCGACCGCGCCGATGATCTCGGCATCGGTCATGGCAAGGGCTTCGATGTCGAGGGCATTGAGGTAGTCGATATAGATAGGCTTCATGCGTCTGCGTTCCTCGGCCACCCCGCTCATCCATAACAGGCCGCGACGCGACACGAAAGTTTGTTGGCTCTTGTCTGGACGCCGTCGGCCAAATGCTGTTCAAGCGGTCCGTCATGACTGCCATTTCCGAGACCGAAGCTTCAGCCGACCGAGCCGGGAATTCGCGGCGTGTGGCGCTGATCGTCGCCATCGCCTTTTTCATGCAATTGCTGGATTCGACAATCATCTCGACCTCGCTGCCGCAGATGGGGGAATCGTTCGGCGTGCCGGCGGTGGCGATGAGCATCGGCATCACCGTCTACATGCTGACCATGGCGGTGTTCGTGCCGCTGTCGGGCTGGCTCGCCGACCGCTTTGGCGCGCGTAACATCTTCCTCGTCGCCATCGCGCTGTTCACACTGGCTTCGCTTGCCTGCGGCTTTTCGCAGAACCTGACCGGATTCGTCATTGCCCGTGCCGTGCAGGGCCTGGGCAGCGCGCTGATGACGCCGGTCGGCCGCATCCTGGTGCTGCGCAACGCGTCGAAATCCGAATTGCTCAACGCCACGGCTCTGATCACCTGGCCGGCGCTCTTCGCGCCTGTCGTCGGGCCGGTGCTCGGTGGCTTCATCACCACCTATCTGTCCTGGCACTGGAATTTCTTCATCAACATTCCGCTCGGGATGATCGGGCTGGCGCTGGTCGCCCGCTTCATCCCCGGTGACCGTGAAGCCGATCCCAAGCCGCTCGATTGGCCGGGTTTCTTCCTGACGTCGCTGGGGCTCGCCTGCCTGCTCTATGGCCTGGAGCGCATCGCGCATCCGGAGGATGGCGCCTTGCCGACGGTGGGGCTGATCGCGGCGGGGATCGTCGTCGGATGGCTGGCGGTGCGTCATCTCCATCGCGCGCCGCATCCGCTGCTCGACCTGTCGTCGTTCAAGGTGCAGACCTTCGCCATCTCGACGCTTGCCGCCGGCACCATCTTCCGGGTTGCGATCAACGCCACGCCGTTTCTATTGCCGCTGTTGTTCCAGGTCGGCTTCGGCCTCTCGCCCGTCGACGCCGGCATGATGATCCTGGCCTATTTCCTTGGCAATCTCGGCATGAAGACGGTGACGACGCCGATGCTGCGTCGCTTCGGCTTTCGCTCGGTGATGGTCGTCAACGGCATCATCGCGTCGGCATCGATCATGGCTTGCGCGGCGATCTCGCCGCAGACGCCGCAGGCGCTGGTGGTGGCGCTGATGCTGATTGCCGGCCTGTCGCGCTCGATGCAGTTCACCGCGCTCAACACGCTGGCCTTCGCCGATATCGCCGCCGGGCAGCGGAGTTCCGCAGCGACCTTGTCTTCGATGCTGCAGCAGGTGGCGATGCTGTTCGGCGTTGCCGTGGCGGCGGCGATCCTCAACCTGTCGCAGATCGCGAGAGGCCGGCCGGCGCTCGATCTCGTGGATTTTCGAGCAGCCTTCCTGGTGATCGGCGTCATCGGGCTGGTGACGTCGTTTCGTTTCCTGATGTTGCCGAGGACCGCCGGCGCCGAGGTCTCGGGCCATGTTGCCGGGAACTGAAATCGAATTTTCCCGACCATCGCGGGGTTAAATTCCGTCTTCGCCTTTCGCCTTGGTGTGACGCTTTCGCAATGCGCCCAGATGGTGCAAACAATTGCCAAAAGCGTTTAAGTTTCCGGGCATTGCGCCAGATTCGGCAATCAATGCGTCCACTTTGCGAATCTCATCGCAAGCCCACGTTTTGAACGCGGATTCATTTGACGAAGCGACGCTGAGCCGATTAGTTTTCGACCCAGGGGTGGCAGCGCTGCCATCGGGGTGAAAGCAGACAATGAACATGGCCGGCTGGCTGAACTTCAGGAGCCTGAATCAGGAAGGCATTGTCTTTGCCATAGCGGTGGTGCTGTTCGTCGCCGCCGCAATTGGCCTGCCGGGTTTCATAGATCCCAACAATCTCGTCGCCATCGTCCGCTCGGTGTCGGTGCTGGGCATACTGGCGCTCGGCATGGCCGTCGTCATCATCGGCCGCGGCATCGACCTGTCGGCGGTGGCGATCATGGCGATGTCGGTCGCCTGGTACCTGCAATTGCTCAACACCGGAACGCCGGACGGGCTGGCCTTCGCCTATGTGCTGGCCGGCGTGCTCGCCATCGGCCTGCTCAACGGCTTTCTCGTCGCCTATGCCGATGTGCCGGCGATCTTCGTCACGCTGGCGACCGGCTCCTTCGTCTTCGGCTATGTGCGTTCGCAATTGATCACGCAGGACGCGGTGCCGGTGCCTCAGGGCCATTGGGTGGAACTGCTCGGCGGCCTGCGCTTTCTCGACGTTCCGATCGAGGTGTTCGTCTTCGCCGGGCTCGCCTTCCTGTTCTTCCTGTTCCTGCGCTACACCAAATGGGGCCGCTACATCTATTTCGCCGGCGACAATCCGGTGGCGGCGCGCAACATCGGCATTCCTGTGCGGCCGATGCTGGTGCTGCGCTATGTGCTGTCCGCTTTCGTGGCGCTGATCGCAGGCCTTTTGACGGCGGCCAGCCTGCACTCGATCAACACGCGGGTCGTCAACTCGACGCTGCTCTACGACATCGTGCTGGTGGCGGTGATCGGCGGCATCGGATTGTCGGGCGGGCGAGGCGGCGTGCGCAACGTGCTGGTCGGCGCAGCACTGATCGGCATCCTGCTCAACGCCATGACCATCATCGACATTCCGCTGCTCTACCAGAACCTGATCAAGGCGGCGATCCTGCTCGGCGCCATCATCGTCGACGGCATCATCAATCCGCGCGACGAACAGACCGCGCAGCAGGGCGATATTTAGGGCAGATGGGCTAGCCCATCTTGCTCGGGGTACCCGGTGCGATCGGAACGATCGGCCGGCAATGAAAACCGAACCAGAGGATGACACATGAAACTGATCAGAACACTCATGGCGGCTGCCACGGCCCTTGCCGTCACCGCCTTCGTGGCGCCGACCTTCGCCGCTGACGATCCAGGCCCTGCTGCCTATGCACAAGCGCTGAAAGGCAAGCGTGTCATGCTGGTGCCGCTGGCGATGGGCTTCGACCTGGCGCAGGGCTGGGCGCATTACCTGAAGAAGGAGGTCGAGGCCTGGGGCGGCACGTTCGAGACGCGCGATCCGAACTGGGTGGTCGATGCCGGCGCGCAGGCGATCACCGATGCGATCTCTTCGGACACAAGGCCAGATGTGCTGATCATCCATGCACCGGACCTCAACTCCTATTCCAAGCTGATGAAGAAGGCGCAGGCGGCCGGCACCTATGTAATCCTGGTCGACAATCCGGCGAATTTTCCCGCCGACGCCTTTGTCGGCAGCGACTGGGACCGGCTCGGCCAGCTCGAGGCTGAAGCGGCGATCAAGGGTTGCGGCGAGAACTCGTCCAAGAAAATCGGATTGGTGCAGGGCGACCAGGCCAATTCTTCCAGCCTTTACCAGTATGCCGGCATCATGAAGGTGCTGGACAAGCATCCCGACTTCAAGGTCGTGGCAAAGCCCGACTCCAACTGGGATGCCACGACCTCGCGCAACGTCACCACGACCATGCTGCAGCAGAACCCCGACATCTGCTCGATCATCGATTTCTGGGATGGTGACGCGACCGGTGCATCCGCCGCGATCCGCGACGCCAAGCTCGACGGCAAGGTGTTTTTGGTCACCACCGGCGGCGGCGAAAAGGCGGCCGATTGCGACAAGCTGAATGACGGCACCTATGGCGCCGTGGTGATGACCGATCTTGCACGCCAGTCGGGCGACATGAACGCCATCATAAAATTCCTGCTGCAGAGCGGCCAGCCGGCCGGCACCTCGCACACCTACATCTACACGCTGGAGAAGGCGACGACCAAGGCCGACCTCAAGCCCGACAGCTGCTGGGACCTGAAGGCGCTGCAGGCCGAGGCGGCGGCGAAATAGTGTCGCGCGGTTAATGTCAGCGAGGTGGCTTGGGCCATCTCTAATCGCTAGCGGTTTGCGCTGCCCTCACCCTTACCCTCTCCCCGTGAAGAACGGGGAGAGGGGGACGCCGACGTTGGTGCGCTTCCCTTCTCCCCGTCTCTATACGGGGAGAAGGTGCCGGCAGGCGGATGAGGGCAGCGGCGAGATCGAGAATTACCCGAAGCCATGCCTCGGGAACAACCCGGCCCTTTTTCTCATGGAATAGCAGCAGCCGATGACCTTTCGCGAACGCCTTCAGTCCTGGCGCTACAATCTCGTGCCCGACCATCTGGTCGGCGAGATCCTGACCAAGCGCTGGACCGACAACGCCATTCCTTTCCTGGCGCTGGTGGTGACATTGGCGACCTTCGGCTCGATCATTCCGGGCTTCTTCAAGCTCTCCTCGCTGCAGGAATCGACCCGCCAGCTCGGCGAGTTCTCGATGGTCGTCACCGGCATGACCGTGGTGATGCTGGGCGGCGGCATCGATCTCTCGGTCGGTTCGATCTTCGCGCTGTCCTGTTTCTCCGCCGTCTATGTCTTCTTCATCCTGGAACAGTCGATCTGGCTGGCGCTGGCCGCCTCGCTCGCCACCGGCCTCGTGTTCGGCGCGATAAACGGCTACCTCGTCGGCTATCTCCGGCTGCGCGCCTTCCTCACCACGCTGGTGACCTTCATCTTCGGGCGGGCGCTGTTCGACATTCTGGTCACCACCTATGCCGCCGATGTGCAGCTTTCGACCGCTACGTCTGACGTGCTCGATTTCATAGGCGACAGCGCCTTCTGGGGGCTCTCGGTCTCGGTGTGGCTGGCAATCATCCTCGCCATCGTCACCCATATCGC
This sequence comes from Mesorhizobium sp. M8A.F.Ca.ET.181.01.1.1, assembly GCF_004792025.1. Lineage (NCBI taxonomy): Bacteria > Pseudomonadati > Pseudomonadota > Alphaproteobacteria > Hyphomicrobiales > Phyllobacteriaceae > Mesorhizobium > Mesorhizobium sp. M8A.F.Ca.ET.181.01.1.1. Next base: position 558,260 of record NZ_SRTV01000001.1, read on the forward strand.
GCTGACGCGCTCGCGGCCCGGCTGGCATGTGCTGGCGGTCGGCGGTTCCCGCCGCTCGGCGCACAATGCCGGCATCCGGGTGCGCCGCACCGTGTTCATGACCTATGTCTTTTCCGGCTTCTGCGCCTCGATCGGCGGCTTTCTCATCGCCTGCCGGTTGAGCGGGGCGGGGCCGGGCACCGGCCTCAACCTGGAGATCATGGCGCTGACCGCTGCGGTGGTCGGCGGCGTCAGCCTCGGCGGCGGGCGCGGTTCGGTGATCAAGGGCCTGATGGGCGCCATCATTGTGCTCACCATGACCAACGGGCTGATCCGGCTCGGCTACGGCACCGGCACCAACCAGATGGTTCTGGGCATCATGCTTGCGGTGGCTGTGACCATCGACATCCGCTGGCTGAAGAACCGCCACAAGGTGCTGAACGAGGTCTATGTCGCGCCGGTCTATCTCAAGATGGGCGAAACACAGTCCGCGGTGCCGGGCTCCGGCACGCCTTACGCGCTCGACAACCGGTTGTCTTCAGCCGACCATATCGGGCTTGGCGAACTGGAGGGGCCTGAAGACGTCATCCTCGACCGCGACGACAATCTCTATTGCGGCACCCGCCATGGCGAGATCGTCCGCTTCTTCGCGCCCGATTATGTCAGGTCGGAAGTGTTCGCCCATATTGGCGGCTTTCCGCTGGGGCTCGCCTTCGACAAATCAGGCAATCTCATCAGCTGCGTTGGCGCGATGGGACTCTATTCCGTGTCGCCTGAGCGCGAGGTGAAGCGTCTGTCGGCCGAGACGTCGCGTTCCTGGACCTCGATCGTCGACGATGCACGGCTGCGCGATCCCAATGATTGCGACATCGCTCCGGACGGGCGCATCTATTTTACGGACTCGACCAAGCGCTACGACGCCCATGACTGGGCGCTGGACTCGATCGAGAACCGCGCCACCGGACGGCTGCTGGTCTACGACCCCAGGGACGGGTCGACCAGGACGCTGCTCGACGGCTATCGCTACACCAATGGTGTGTGCATGGCGCATGACGGCAAGTCGCTGTTCTTCGCCGAAAGCTGGGCCTGCCGCGTGCATCGCTACTGGCTGGAAGGGCCGAAGGCGGGCACCGCCGAATGTGTCATCCGCGACATGCCGGGGTATCCTGACAACATCAACCGGGCCTCGGACGGCAATTACTGGATGGCGTGGCTGGGTATGCGCACGCCGAGCTTCGACCTCTCGCTGCGCCATCCCGACATGCGCAAGCGCATGACGCGCCGGCTGCCGCAGGACGAATGGCTGTTTCCCAACATCAACACCGGCGGCGTGGTGAAATTCAACGAGAAGGGCGGCATCGTCGAGGCGATGGGCGACTTGACGGGCGGCGCGCACCCGATGGTCACCTCGATGCGCGAGCACAAGGGATATCTGTTCGTCGGCGGCATCCTCAACAACCGCATCGGCCGCTACAAGATCAGGGGTGCCGACCCGAACTGGACCAGCCCCGCTTCCTATTGGGGGGCGCAACCATGATCCTCGATCCGATCCTGGATATGTTTCGCGGCAAGGCAGTGACCATCCCGCCGCTCGACGGCGCCTTCCGGCCGAACACGCGGCTCGATGATGCGTCGGCTTTCGCCGAACTGACCGAGCCCGACAATCTGCTGGTTGCCGGTGGCCGGCTGCTCGCCTCAAGCGGCAACGCCGTCCTTGGGATTGCTGTCGGTGTGGAACCCGCCGTGGTCGAGACCTTTCCGTCTCCTGTCACGGCGCTGTCGCTGTCGCCTTCAGGCGAACTCACGGTAGCGCTGGAGAGCGGCAAGCTGTTCATCGCGGCCAGGGAGGTGTCGCTGCCAGCCGGAATCCGTTGCATCACCGCTCTTGCCTATGCCGAGGACGGCGGGCTTTGGCTGGCTAATGGGTCGGCCGAGCACACGCCGTCGCAATGGGCCGCCGATCTGATGAAGAAGGGCGCCTCCGGTTCGCTTTGGAAGCGGGATGCGGCAGGCGGTGAGTTCAGCAAGCTGGCCGGCGACATTGCGTTCCCTTACGGGCTCCATCCCCTCGGTAGGGACGTGCTGGTGAGCGAGAGCTGGCGCCACCAGCTCGTCCGTTTCGATGGCACGACCGGCGATCGCTCGACCGTGCTGACGCATCTGCCCGGTTATCCCGCGCGGCTGTCGCCGGCCGGCGATGGTGGCGCGTGGCTGGCCCTGTTCGCGCCGCGCAACCGGCTGATCGAATTCGTGCTGCAGGAAACGCACTATCGCCAGGACATGATCGGACAGGTGCCGCCGGCCTACTGGATCGCGCCGGCGTTGGCCTCAAACCGCAGCTTCCTCGAGCCGCTGCAATGCGGCGGCATCCGAACCATGGGCATCCACAAGCCGTGGTCGCCGAGCCGCTCCTACGGGCTGGTGGTCAGGCTCGATCAAAACATGCAGCCGCAGTTCAGCCTGCACAGCCGCGCCAACGGCACGCGCCACGGCATCTGCAGCGTGGCGGAAAGGGACGGCGGGCTGTTGATCGCCTCGAAGGGCGGCGACTGCGTGCTGGCCGTCGACCTTGCCTCGGGAGGTTTCTGATGCAACCGATAGTTCGCCTCGAGAACGTCACCAAGAATTACCGCGGCGTGCCCGCGGTGAAGAACGTCACCTTCGAGCTACGCAAGGGCGAAATCCATGCGCTGCTCGGCGAGAACGGTGCCGGCAAGTCGACGCTGACCAAGATCATCGCCGGAGTGGTCGATGCCACCTCGGGCAAGATGTTCCATAAGGGCCAGGAGATCGCCTACGCCTCACCGCATGCCGCGCTCGAAGCGGGCATTGCCATGGTGTTCCAGGAGACCAGCCTGGTGCCGTCGATGACGGTGGCGCAGAACCTCTATCTCGGTACTGAAAAATTCCTCAACCGGCTGCGCGGCACGTATATTTCAGCACAGCAGTTCCTGCAGTCGCTGAATTTTCCGGTCGATCCGAACGCCATGGTGGCGACGCTGGGCGCCGCCAAGCGGCAGATGGTCGAGATCGCGCGCGCCGTGCACCACAATGCCGAGATCATCATCTTCGACGAACCGACAGCGACGCTGACGCCGGAGGAGAAGCGGCATTTCTTCGCACTGATCCGGCGGCTGAAGGCGAACGGTGTCTCGATCGTCTTCATCAGCCACGCGCTGGAAGAGGCATTGATGATTGCCGACCGCATCACCATCCTGCGCGACGGCGAGCTGGTCATCACCGACGACACGTCGGCCTTCGACCGCGACAAGATCGTCGCCGCCATGGTCGGGCGCACGCTGTCGGGCCAGATCTACCGCCAGCGCGATGAGGCCAGGCTGCGCAAGGCCGGCAAGAAAGTGCTGTCGGTGCAGGACATTTCGATGAGCAACGTCGTGCGCAACAATTCCTTCTCGATCTTCGAGGGCCAGATCACCGGCGTGTTCGGCCTGATCGGCTCGGGCCGCACCGAGACGTTCAAGATCGTGTCGGGCATCTACAAGCGCGATTTTTTGCGCGGCGGTGCGATCGAACTGGACGACAGGCCGGTGCGCTATCTCGTGCCGAGCCAAGCGGTGGCCGACGGCATTGTCTATGTCACCGAGGACCGCAAGAGCGAAGGCATCTTCGAGACGATGGGCATCGCCGAGAACCTGTTCGGCGGGCTGCTGGCGGCGGGCCGCGAACAGGCCTGGGTGATCAACCAGCAGGAGTTGCGGCAGCTTTCGGCGGAATGGACCAAGACGCTGAACATCAAGGCGATCAACGACAATGCGCGCGTCGTCGAACTGTCCGGCGGCAACCAGCAGAAGGTGGTGATCGGCAAGGGGCTGGTGCAGAAGCCGCGCATCGTCATCTTCGACGAACCGACGCGCGGCGTCGACGTCGGCGCGATCGCCGAGATCCACCAGATCATCAACCGGCTGGTGGATGAGGGGCTGGCGGTGGTCGTCATCTCGTCCTACCTGCCTGAGATCATGAACCTGTCGGATCGCATTTTGGTTTGCCGGCAAGGGCGCATCGTCGAGGAGTTTTCACCGGCGGAGGCGACGGAGGAGAGGATCATGTACGCGGCGGTGCATTAGGTGGCGAGACAAGGTGGATGATCGCACCATTGGATCGAACACCGGAGGCTAGTCGAGGCATCCGTCATTTCGTCATCCACGGGCGGAGCAAGGAGCGTAGCGACGCGGCGCAGACCCGAGGATCCATGCCGAGACTCAGAAGCGCTGCTATGGTGCAGGATTTGGCTCCGCTGCACTCTACGGTGAAAGTCGCGGCATGGATCCCAGGGTCTCCGCGACGGCGCTTCGCGCCTGCTTCGCCCAGGGATGACGAAGTTTAAGTGCTTCGGCCAACCTTCAAGGCGCCACGCCATTGAGCGCCAAAAACCGAGTCAAAAAAGTTGGTTAGCCGCCGCATTTGCTCGAAACTTGTTTCAACGACCTTATTCATCCAAACGAAAGGACCCGATCATGGCCACCACAAAGCTCCTCAGCGATGCCGAGGTCGAGAAAATCCCGGCGGTGAAGGCGGTGTTCGACGACATCAGGGCGACGCGCAAATCGGATTTCGTCAACAATTTCTGGCGTGGGCTGGCCAATGATCCGGCGGCGCTGAAGCGGATCTGGGAACAGTTGAAGGCTGTGATGGTGGCGGACAGCGCCATCGATCCGCTGACCAAGGAAATGATCTACATCGCGGTGTCGACGGCCAATGGCTGCTCCTACTGCGTCCACTCGCACACGGCGGCGGCGCGCGCCAAGGGCATGACCGACGCGCAGCACGGCGAGCTGGTGTCGATCATCGGGCTCGCCGGCCAGACCAATCATCTGGTTACGGCGATGCAGATTCCAGTCGATCCGCAATTCGAGGTGAAAAGCTAGAGCCGTTCCGGGAAACGCGCATAGCGGCCTTCCATCTGAAATTACGCAAAAACAAAGAGTTAGAGCGGTTCGGTAGTTCTATCGAGCGCTGAACCGCGCCGGCGGCTAGCCGGCCTATCGGCGCGCCGCGCACATTTGTCCCCACGCTGTTAAGGAAGTGACATGTAACGGCACTAAGGAAGCCACACGCGAGGTCGCTCGGTGGTTTTCCGGCAGCCGGCTCTCGCAATGGAGCCGGCATGAAAATCGTCCAGATCACCGATACCCATTTCAGCCCGACCAAGCCGCATTTCAACGGCAATTGGCAGCCGCTCGCCGCCTGGATCGAGCAGAGCGCTGCGAACCTCGTCATCCATACCGGCGATCTCAGCGTCGATGGCGCAGACAAGGATGCCGACATCAGCTTCTGCATGGACCTGATGCGGGAAATCTCAGTCCCGATGCTGCTTGTGCCCGGCAATCACGATGTCGGCCATCTGCCCGGCTCCTTGCAGCCGGTCAATGCGGAACGTCTCGAGCACTGGCGCCGGCTGGTTGGGCCTGACTACTGGGTGGAGGACGCCGGAAACTGGCGGCTCATCGGCCTCGACAGCTTGCTGATGGGCTTTGATGATGCCGACGAAGAGAACCAGTTCGAATGGCTGCGCGCGGCGCTGGAAAGCCGAGGCGGCCGGCGCGCCGCGCTCTTCGCCCACAAGCCCTTGTTCATCGATGAGCCGGGCGAGGGCGACACCGGTTACTGGAGCATCCGCCCGGCACAGCGGCAGCGTCTCTACGATCTGATCGCCGCCCATGATGTCGCGCTGTTCGCCAGCGGGCACTTGCACCGGGCATGGCAAGGCAAATACCAAAACACTTCGCTGATATGGGGTCCGTCGGCTGCCTTCGTCGTCGGGGACATGGAGCGCGACATGCCGGGCGAGCGGTTGCTCGGCGCCGTCGTGCTTGAGTTCGGCGACACGGTCACCAGCGAGATCGTCGCAATTCCCGGCATGACCGTCCATGTCCTCGATGACGTGGTCGAGGAGGTCTACCCGCACGAGGCGCACAAGGTCCGCGGGAAGGTCGCGTCATGAGCGCGCTCTCGCTTCGCGGCCTGAACAAGGCCTTTGGCGGCAACGCCGTCCTGAACGGCGTCAGCCTCGATGCCGAAGCGGGCGAGTTCATCGCTCTCGTCGGCCCCTCGGGCTGCGGCAAGAGCACCTTGCTGCGCATCCTTGCTGGGCTCGATCATGCCGACAGCGGCGAGATCTTCGTTGGCGGCAAGGACATGTCGGCGGTCGCCGCGGCCGATCGCAACATCGCCATGGTGTTCCAGTCCTACGCGCTCTATCCGCATCTGACGGCCGGCCAGAACATTGCCGTTCCGCTGGCCATGAAGCGGTTGAGCCGGACACAGCGCCTGCCGCTGGTCGGCTCGGCCCTGCCGGGCCAGAAGGAGATCCGGGCCGGGATTTCGCGCGATGTCCGCGAGATGGCGACGGTGCTCAAGATCGATCATCTGCTCGACCGCAAGCCTGGTCAGATGTCAGGTGGGCAGCGGCAGCGCGTCGCGCTGGCGCGCGCCATGGTGCGCCATCCCAGCATCTTCCTGATGGACGAACCTCTGTCCAACCTCGACGCCAATCTGCGCGTCCATGCCCGTGGCGAGATCGTCGAACTGCACCGGCGCGCCGGCGTGCCGACGCTCTATGTGACGCATGACCAGGCGGAGGCGCTGTCGATGGCCGACCGCGTGGCGGTGATGATCGGCGGCAATCTGCTGCAACTCGCCGCGCCCGAGGCGATCTACAACGATCCCGCTCATATCGAGGTCGCCCGCTTCGTCGGCCAGCCGAGGATCAACATCATCTCGGCGCTCGCCGAGAATGGCCGCGTCGATTTCTCGGGCATCCGGCTTGCCCTGCTGGAGAAAGTGGCGAACGGCCCGGTCAGCCTCGGCATCCGGCCTGAATTCGTCAAGCTGTCGCCCAGCGGCCGGAGCGGGCTTGCCGGACGCATCGAGCGCCTGGAATTCCTCGGGTCGGAAGTCATTGCCCATTGCCGGCTCGACGCTTCCGGCGACGTCGTCATCGCCAAGCTTGCGCCGCATGAGGCGAGGGAACTGATTGCGGGAATGCCGGTGGGTATCCTTCTGTCCCCCGAACAGGCCATGGTCTTCGGGCCGGAGGGACGGCGGCTGCGTACGGCAAGCGCCGCGCCCGCACGCCAGGAGCCGGCCCATGTCTAGCGTCGCGCTGGCGGGCCGCGCTTCGGATGCAGCGGCACTTCATCGGCGCAGCGATGACCGCACCGCCTGGCTGCTGGCAGCTCCGGCGATCGTGCTGTTGCTGCTGTTCGTGCTGCTGCCGGTGGTTGCCGTCATCTTCCTCGGCTTCACCGATTTCGAACTCGGCTACGGCAAATTTCGCCTGGTCGGCTTCGAGAACTACGCGCATCTGATCACCGATCGAACCTTCCGCAAATCATTGTGGAACACATCGGTCTATACGGCGATCGTGGCGCCGGTCTCGATCATGCTCGGCCTCGGCGTCGCCTTGCTGATCGAAGGCGAACCGCGTGCGCGCGGCTTCTTCCGCACCGTCTATTTCCTGCCGGTGGCGTCGCTGATCGTCGCCATGGCGACCGTCTGGCAATACCTCTTCCATCCGACGATCGGGCCGCTCAACGCGCTGCTTTCGCTCGCCGGCATTCCCGGTCCGAACTGGCTCGGTGCCTCAAACACCGTGCTCTACAGCCTGTCGATCATCGGCATCTGGCAGTCGGTGGGCTTCAACATGGTGCTGTTCCTGGCGGGCCTGACGGCTATCCCGCGCGAACTCTATGCCGCCGCACACGTCGACGGCGCGAAATCGGCGCTCGACCGGTTCTTCCTGGTCACCTGGCCGATGCTCGGACCGACGACGCTGTTCGTCGTCACCATCAGCATCACCAATGCGGTGAAGGTTTTCGAGACCGTGAAGATGCTGACCGATGGCGGCCCCAACAAGGCGTCGGAAGTGCTGCTGTTCACCATCTACCAGGAAGGTTTCGTCTATCTGCGTGTCGGCTACGCCTCGGCGATGACCGTCGTCTTCCTGGCGATCCTGGTCGTGCTGATGCTTCTCCAGTATCGCGTGCTCGACCGACGGGTGCACTACACATGACCAGCATCCCGGCCGGCCGCCTCATCCGCTTCGCGCTGCTTTCGCTCGGCGCGCTGATGATCCTTGCCCCCTATATCTTCATGATCTCGACGGCGGGCAAGACGCAGAGCGACATCTTCACCTCGTCGCTGTCGCTCATCCCCGAGCATTTCTACTTCGCCGAGAATTTCGCCAAGGCGTTTGCCAAGGTGCCGATGGCAACGCTGCTGTGGAACGGCGTCATCGTGTGCGGCCTGATCTTCTTCTTTCAGGTGCTGGTCGCCATCCCTTGCGCCTACGCCATGGCCAAGCTGAAATTCCGCGCGGCGCGATTGATGATGGTGCTGGTCATGCTCGGCCTGCTGGTGCCGATCCACGCCACGGCGCTGCCGCTCTATGTCGCCTTCGACCGGATGTCGCTGTTGAACAACTACACATCGCTGGTGGCGCCTTTCACCATTTCGGTGTTCGCGATCTTCATGTTCCTGCAGTTCTTCCGCGCCATGCCCGACGATCTCATCCACGCGGCGCGGCTCGACGGCATGTCAGAACTCGGCATCGTCGCGCGCGTCATCGTCCCCAACGCCTGGCCGGCCGTCACCGCCTTCGCGATCTTCTCGGTGGTCGCGCACTGGAACGATCTCTACTGGCCGCTGATCGTCGTCAGCAAGCAGGCCTACGCCACGCCGCCGCTCGGCCTGATGTATTTCCGCGCCGCGGAGGCCGGCGACGACTACGGCGCACTGATGGCCGCAACGCTGATCATCACCCTCCCACTCGTCGTCGCCTTCCTGTTCGCACAGAAGCGCTTCGTCGAAGGCATCACCATGACCGGTCTCAAAGGCTGACCGGGTCGAACCAGGAGCACGAGCACATGAAGCAACTTCCCAGGATTCTTGCGGCGGCGGTCTCGCTGACCTTCGCCCTTCCGGCCTATGCCGACACGACGCTGACGGTTCATTATCCGATGCCCGGCTTCTTCAAGAACGTGATGGACACGATCTCGAAGAAGTTCATGGCAGAAAACCCCGACATCAAGATCCAGTTCGCCAGCCCGTCCGCCACCTATGAGGAAGGCATCCAGACCATCCTTCGCCAGGCCGGCACCGACGAGATGCCCGACATCACCTTCATCGGCCTCAATCGCCTGCGCATGCTGAACGAGCGCGACGTTGCCGTCGATCTTGGCCCGCTGGTCAAGAAGGAAGGCAACATGGCGGAACTCGGTTTCTCCGACACGATCCTGAAGCTGGCGCAAGTCAACGGCAAGCAGGTCGGCCTCGCCTTCGCCACCTCGAACCCGATCATGTATTACAATGCCGACCTGGTGAAGGCCGCCGGCGGCGATCCGGACAACCCGCCCAAGACCTGGGACGAGGTGATCGCGCTCGGCGGCAAGATCAAGGCGCTCGGCAATGGCGTCGACGGCATCGACTTCCGCTGGCAGGGCGACGACTGGATGTTTTCGGCGCTGCTGTTCGGCGCCGGCGGCAAGATGCTGAACGAGGACGAAAGCAAGGTCGCCTTCAATGGGCCGGAAGGCGAGAAGGCCGTCGAGATCCTGGAGCGGATGGTGAAGGAGGGCGGCATGCCGGTCTTCACCAAGCCGGCTGGCGAGCAAGCGTTCGCGGCCGGCAAGGTCGGCTTCGAATTCCAGACCACCGGCGCCCTGGTCAACACCATCAAGAATGTCGGCGACAAGTTCACGCTGCGCACGGCCAAGATCCCGCTGATCGATCCGGTCAACGGCCATCTGCCGACCGGCGGCAACGCCGTGGTCATCCTGACCAAGGACGCGGCCAAGCAGGACGCCGCCTGGAAGTTCGCGAAGTTCGCCGCTGGCCCTTATGGCGCGTCGGTCGTCGTGCCCGGCACGGGCTATGTCCCCAACAACGAACTGGCGGCGAAATCGCCGGAATATCTCGGCGATTTCTACAAGAAGAACCCGCTGTTCCAGGCTGGTCTGAGCCAAATGCCGCTGATGGTTCCGTGGTATGCTTTCCCCGGCACCAACGGTGTGAAGGTGACACAGACCATCGTAGACAATCTGTCGCGGATCGTCGACCAGTCGGCAACGCCCAGGGAGGCGCTCGGCGACGCTGCAAGCGACGTCGAAGGCATGCTGCCCACGCAATAAGGAAGCACGGCGGCTCTTTCCTTCTCCCACAACAAGGGGAGAAGGAAGACCGCTGCGTTAAACCGGCCGATACACCCGCTCCGCCGTATTCCAGAAGATATCCGTCTCGGCGGCCGGACCGTGCTTCGCCACCGCATCGCGGTGCGCCTTGATCAGTTCGGCGTGGCTGGTCCACAGCTTTTCGATCGGGAAGTTCGAGCCGAACATCAGGTGATCGGTTCCGAGAATGTCGATCGCGTTGTCGACGATATAGGCGATGAGAGCCGGGTCGTTGCGGTGGACGAAAGTGCCGAGACCGGAGAGCTTGGCATAGAAATTGGGCGCAGCCGACAGCGTGCGCAGGCCGGCCTTCCAGGCCTCGGTGGTTTCCGTGTCCATGCCGGTCAGCATGCCGGCATGGGTGAGGATGAATTTGGTTTGCGGATTCTCGCCGACCAGCGCCAGTCCGTCCTTCATCTGGGCGGGGAAGAGCTGCAGGTCGAAGGACAGGTCGTAATCTTTCAGCCGCGCGACATTGGCGCGCACTCTCGGGTCGATCACCTGGTCGGCCGAGGCGGCGAAGCGGAAGGCCGGCGTCTCGTGCCAGTGCAGCTGCATGCGCACGCCGCGCAGCAGCGGATATTTTTTCAAGCGGTCGATCTGAGACCTGACATCGTCGACCGTCATGTCGGCATAGCCGACGATGGCGTGCGGCCAGCCGGTTTCATCTGCCGTTTTCTGCAGGAAGGCGACTTCCTTTTCGAAATCCTCCTTGGCCCAGTTGGTCTGGACATAGACCGCTTTTTCTACGCCGGAACCCTGCTGGTCGGCGAGAAACTCCCCGATCGGATAATCGCGGCGGATCGGCTCGTAAGGGCCGAAGATGCGCGGCACCATCGGCCCGACCAGCCAGGGCTGGTCCTGCTGGCGCCAGATGTGGAAATGCGCGTCGATGGCTTTTTGCATCACGATACCCTCTTCCAGATTGCCGCCGCCACGGGCGCGGGGCGGGCAAGCGACAGGATGAAATCGGTGAGACCGGCAAGTGACGAGCCGTCGACCAGATCGTCAAGCACTGGCAGGATGGCACTGAGCGCGGCGGTCTCCGGCCGGAAGCGCGGGTCGCCGGCCAAAGGGGTCGCCAGCGACAGCCGGAAGGCGCGGGCGCTCAGCCGGCGGATGGCCGTTTCCAGTTCGGCATGATCGCCGCGCTCCAGCGCGTCGGACAGGATGACGACGGCCGCACCGCGCGCAAAGGAGGAGAAACGCGGCACGGAGAGGAAGGCAAGCAGCGTCGGCCCCATGCGGGTGCCTCCGTCCCAGTCGTCGACCTGGGCGGCCGCGCGCGCCAGCGCCTGGTCCCGGTCGCGGACGCGCAACGCCGTGGTGATGCGGGTCAGACGCGTGCCGAAGGTGAATATTTCTGCCCGGTCAGCACCCTGAACGGCGGCATGCGCCAGCTTGAGATAGTCCGCTGTGTGCAACTTCATCGAGCCTGAAACGTCGATGAGGATCAGCAGCTTGCGCGGCACGGTCTGGCGGCGGCGCAGCAGCGGCGAGGGGACATCGCCATCGGCGCTGACGATTTCCCTGAGCGAGCGGCGCAGGTCGAGCTTGCCGCGTGAATGGGTGCGCACCGTGCGGAACGAGCGGCGCGCGGGGAGCGCGGATGACAGTTGGCGGTGAAAGGCGGTCAGCCTGTCATCGTCGCGTTGGAAGTCGCGGGTGCTCAACTGCTCCAGCGCCGAGGACAGTTCGCCGCCTTCTTGTTGCTGCTCGGCTTCGATCCGTTCGTCGTCGGCGCCGCCATCATCCTTGATGCGGGTCTCGTCGTCGGCGTCGCCTTCGACAACGGCTGACGTGTTGCCGTAGAAATGGCTTTGGAAATGCGCCTCGAATTCGTCGCGGCGATCCGGCGGCGGCGCCAACGTGGCAAGGGCCGCCTCGCGGATATCGGCCATCGAGCGGGGGCCAAGCAAGGTTATCGCCTGCATGAAGCCGGAGGCTTGTTCGGGGGCAATGGCGAAACCGTACTGGCGCAGCAGTCGGGCGAAGCCGAGGAAGGGTGCCGAGGCCGGAGGTAGGCTACGGTCGCGCGGCATGGCAGAAATATTCCGACCGTTGCGTTCCTTCGCGCCCCCCTCTGTCCTGCCGGACATCTCCCCCACGAGGGGGGAGATCGGATGTCATCCCGGCTTTCGCCAATCTCCAACGTAGTAGGATTGAGCGAAGCGCCGAGGTTGCTAATCTCCCCCCTTGTGGGGGAGATGTCCGGCAGGACAGAGGGGGGCGCTGTCCCGCCGACGTTAGAGACAGAGGCTTGTTGACTCCCCGCATCACGCCAGCGCCTCCTTGACGATGCGGCCGAGCTCCGGAGCAATGTAGGACAGGTCTTCCTCGTCCTTGATCAGCACGCCGATGGCGCGGCGGAAGGCTTCCGGCCAGGGGCTACCGCCTTTTTCAAGAATGGTCGCGGCATTGGCCCATTCGACCGCCTCGGCGATGCCGGGCGGCTTGGCGAGTGGGCGTGCTCGGATGGTCTGTACAGCCGCCGCCACGGCGCGAGCAGTGGCCTGCGCCACATCGCCGGCGCGCAGCATGATGATGGCGGCCTCGCGTTCGGCGTCGGGATAGCCGATCCAGTGATAGACGCAGCGGCGGCGCAGCGCTTCGGCGAGTTCGCGGGTGCGGTTCGAGGTCAGTACGACGATCGGCTGTGCCTCGGCACGGATGGTGCCGCGCTCGGGAATGCTGATCTGGAAGTCGGAGAGGAATTCCAGCAGCAGCGCTTCGAATTCATGGTCCGAGCGGTCGATCTCATCGACCAGCAACACGCGCTGCTGCGGCGCCTTCAGCACTTGCAACAGGGGACGGGCGATGAGGAAACGGTCGTCATAGATGTCGATCTCGTGCTCGCCGGCATGACGGATGGCGAGCAACTGGCGCTGATAATTCCATTCGTAGAGCGCGTGCGCGGCGTCGATGCCTTCGTAGCATTGCAGCCGCACCAGATCGCGCCCGAGCAGCGCGGCCATCGCCTTGGCCGCCTCCGTCTTGCCGACGCCCGGCGCGCCTTCGAGCAGCAGCGGCTTGCCGAGCCGGATAGCAAGAAAGATGGCGGTGGCGAGGCTTTCGTCGGCCAGATAGCGCGAGGCGGCGAGGTGCTGTGCCACCGCCTCCGGCGAGGTCGCGACAGTCTCGGTGTTCGCCTCGGGCATTTTCGGCACTCAGTTCGCCTGCGCCTTGAGCGCGCGCAAAATGCGTTCCGGCGTGATCGGCAGCGTGTCGATGCGCACGCCGACGGCGTCGAAGACGGCATTGGCGACCGCCGGTATTTGCGGGTTGGCGCACATTTCGCCCGGCCCCTTGGCGCCATATGGTCCGTCGGCGGACGGACGCTCCAGAACGATGATTTCGGTCTCGGCGAGGTCGCCGGGACCGGGCATCAAATACTGGTTGAAATCGGTGCCGCCATGGTCGCGGTTGGGATAATAGGGCTCGGTCGTCTCGTAGAGTGCGTGGCTGATGCCCATCCAGGAGCCGCCGACCAGCTGCTGCTCGACCATTTTCGGGTTCAGCGCGCGGCCGATCTCGAAGACGTTCTTCACGGTGAGCACGGTCACTTCGCCGGTCTCATCGTCGACCTCGACTTCAGCGACCGTGCAGGCATGCGCGTAGCAGGTCGACGGCTTCATCGCGCCGGTTTCTTTCTCCGGATAGGAGCGGGGGATCAAAAACATGCCGCGCCCGGATATGGAGCGGCCGCGTTTGAAATGCGCCGACAGCGCGACGTCGAAGATCGAGATCGACTTTTGCGGCGCGCCCTTGACCAATATGTTGCCCTGGCCGTCGGTTTCTAGGTCCGAGGCATTCACCTCCAGCTCTTCAGCGGCCACTTCCAGCATCACCTGACGGGCCTCCTTGGCGGCCTGGATCACGGCATTGCCAGCGCGGTGGGTGCCGCGCGAGGCGAAGGTGCCCATGCAGTGCGGGCCGGTGTCGGTGTCGGCGGTGTCGACGACGACGCGGTCGGTCGGCACGCCGATTGTCTCGGCGCAGATCTGCGCCATGATCTGCTTCATGCCCTGGCCGAGATCGACACTGGAAAGCGTCACCATGAAATTGCCGGTCGGGGTCGAATGCACCAGCGCCTGGGTCGGATCGCCGCCGAGATTCATGCCCGTGGGGTAGTTGATCGCGGCGACGCCGCGTCCGCGCCGGATCGCCATCTCAGGCTCCCTTCTTGTAGGAGGACATCGCCATGTATTTCTCCGCCACCGGCCAGTTGGCGGCGCGCGCTGCTTCCTGCATGCACTCGATCAGTGCCGCGCCCTCGGTCGGCTGGCGATGCGCTTTCATGTCGCCGTCACGATAAGCGTTGATGAAGCGGAATTCGAGCGGGTCCATGCCGATCAGCCGGGCCAGCTTGTCCATCTGCACTTCCAGCGCGAAGTCGCCGATGGTGACGCCGAAGCCGCGCATGGCCGACGACGGTGTGCGGTTGGTGTAGACGCAGTAGGTGTCGATCCAGACATTGGGGATGGTGTAGGGACCGGGATAGTGCCCGGCCCCCTTCTGCGCGCCATAGGGCGAGTGGCGGGAGTAGGCGCCGGCATCGGTATAGCCTGTGACTTTGCGCGCTACGATGCGGCCGTCCTTCATGACGCCGTCCTTGATGACGACTTTTTCGGCCGCGCGCGGCGAGGAGATCTGCATCTCCTCCTCCCGGCTGTAGATAAAACAGACCGGTCGTCCGGTTAATTTTGCGCCGAGGATGGCGATCGGCTCGACGATGACATCGACCTTGCCGCCAAAGCCGCCGCCGACGGTGCCGCCGACGAAATGCAGCTTCGAGCCCGGCATCTGCAGGATGATCGAAGTGTTGTCGAGGGTGAAGAACATCGCCTGGGTGTTGGTGTAGCAGGTGAAGCGATCATTGCCTTCGGGCGCCACCACGCAGCCGGTGGTCTCGGTCGGCGCGTGCTCGATGGGCGAGGATTGATAGCTTTGCTCCAGCACGTGATCGGCCCCGGCAAAGCCCGCCTCGACATCGCCGAAGCGCACCTTGCGGGACTCGCCGCTGTCATAGAGGTAATAATTCTGGCCGTGATATTCGTTGACGATGGGCGCGCCGGGCTTCAGCGCTTCCTCCATGTCGAAGACCGCCGGCAGCACTTCGTAGTCGACCTTGACCTTGGCGGCGGCTTCCTGGGCGGCCCGTTCGGTTTCGGCCAGCACCGCCACCACGGCCTCGCCCTTCCAGCGCACCTTGCCGTCGGCCAGCACCGTCTCATCCTCCGGCCCGACCTGGATCAGGATCAGGATGGTGTAGACGTTGTGCGGCACGTCCTTGGCCGTCAGCACCTTGACGACGCCCGGATGCTTTTCGGCCTCGGAGGTGTCGATCGAGCGGATGCGGGCATGGTGGTGCGGGCTGCGCACCATCTTCAGATGCAGCATGCCGGGGAAATTACGGTCGGCGAAAAAGGTGGTCTTGCCGGTGACATGGCCGGGCGAATCCGAGCGTGGCCGGACCTGGCCGATCTCGTG
Source organism: Mesorhizobium sp. M8A.F.Ca.ET.181.01.1.1 (assembly GCF_004792025.1). Classification (NCBI taxonomy): domain Bacteria; kingdom Pseudomonadati; phylum Pseudomonadota; class Alphaproteobacteria; order Hyphomicrobiales; family Phyllobacteriaceae; genus Mesorhizobium; species Mesorhizobium sp. M8A.F.Ca.ET.181.01.1.1. Next base: position 573,916 of record NZ_SRTV01000001.1, read on the forward strand.
CAGATCGTCCTTGCGGACATCGGCGAAGTAGTTCTTGCGCAGTTCCATTCTTTTGGTCCCTCAGGCCGCGTTCTGCGAGTTGGCGCGGGCGGCGGTGAGCACCGCCTGGATGATCGGCTCGTAACCGGTGCAACGGCAGATGTTCCCTGACAGCGCTTCGACGACCTCGTCGCGGCTGGGGTTGGGCGTGTGGTCGAGCAGCGCCTTGGCGGCCATGATCATGCCCGGCGTGCAGAAGCCGCATTGGCTGGCGAAAGTGTCGAGGAAGGCGCGCTGCAGCGGGTGCAACACGCCGCCTTCGGCAAGGCCCGATGTGGTGGTGATCGTTGCGCCGTTGCAGGTTTCGGCCAGCGTCAGGCAGGAGAGCCTCAACTCGCCGTCGACGATGACGGAGCAGGCGCCGCACGTGCCCTGGTGGCAGCCGCCCTTTGGCGAGGTGTCGCCGATCTTGTCGCGCAACGCATTGAGCAGCGTCGTGCCGCTGTCGACGAATTCGGCCTTTTCAGAGCCATTGAGCGTGAATTGAACCGGGACCTTTGCCATTCTTCCTCCTTGCGCGCCTGCCCCGCAGGGCAAGCGCGCGCCCCCCGACGTGTTCATTTTTGTGCTTGTCGTTCTCCCAGAACCGCTTCACACTTTTGGGCGACAGGCATCAGCCGAGCAGCAGCCGGCCGAGATGGACCGGCAGCACTTCGGCGCGGTACCAGGCGCTGGCGATGGGATCGGTGATCGGCGCGGCGCCTTCGGTGGCGGCGGCCAGCGCTGCCGCGATGCCGTCTTGATCAAGCGTTTTTCCCAGCAGTGCGTTTTCCGCCGCCCTGGCGCGCACCGGCCGATCGGCCATGCAGCCGAGCGCGATCCGCGCCGAGGACACGGTCCCGTTTCCAGCCTGTTCCAGAACGATCGCAATGCTCAGCACCGAGACCCCCTTGGGCTTGACCCGCGACACTTTGAGGAAGCGGAAACTGCCGACCCTCGGAAGCATGAAACTGACCGACGTGACGATGGCGCGGCTGTTGTCCCGCCCGGCCAGGAAGGTTTCGATGGGCGTGTCGCCGTCATCGGTGCCGACCGTTGCGTCGAGCGCCAGCAGGGCTACGGCAAAATCACCATAGGGCGACGGCGCGAACAGATTGCCGCCGACAGTCGCCATGTTGCGGATCGCCGGACCACCGACGGCGCGCGCGGCCTTGGCAAGGGTACCAAGCTCCGGATGGCGGGCGATCTCCGCCATGGTCGCCGAGGCGCCGATGCGGACCTTGCCCCCGGACAGGGCGATGGCCGACAGGGCCGGGTCGGTCGACCTGACAAGGCCTGAGACCGAGACGTCGCCTTCATTGGCCGCGCGGACCACGAGTGTGCCGCCGCCGAGATAGCGCGTGCCGGCGGACTTCAGTGCCGCATTCGCGTCCTTCACAGTTGTAAAAGTCTGCAGCGCCAGCGCCATGGTCCGCTCCTTCAGCTCTGGCCGGCGAAATGGCTCTTCAGGGCATTGAAGCCGCCCTGGAAGACATTGGCGCCCATGCCCTCGGCCAGCTTGTCCGCATCCTCGGGGGCGGCGTCGAAGCTGGCGGTCCATTCGGCATAGGTGCGGTCGCCGTCGGTGACGCGCCTGAGCTGCAGCGTCGCCTTGTGGTTGGTGAGCGGCTGCGGCGTCTCCAGGATGGAATAGCTGACGAGGAAATCGTCATCGGAAAAGTCGAGCAGTTTTTCGCGCAGGCGCGCGCCGCTGGCGAGCTGGAAGTTGCGCACGCAGCCGATCGTGCTGGCATCCTTGCCGTCCTCGATATGGCTGTCGACCATGCGCGGGTGCCAGCCCGGCAGCCCGTTGAAGTCGCGTATGCGCGCCCAGACCTTTTCGACCGGCGCGTCGATGACGCTGGAGATGGTGACTTTGGGCATATGGTGTTCCCTTGCGGAGTTCGTTGCGGCAAGGGTAGGGCGCTGGAGCGGGCAGCGCTTATCAATGCGTCTTGAGCGCGTATCAACCAGTCTGAAAAACAGATGGCGCCGACTCAGGCCGTGGCCCGCGCGGCCTCGCGGTAGAGCGTCGGCGGCACGCCGACATGGTCGCGGAAGAAGCGCGAGAAATTGCCCTGCGTGGTGAAGCCGAGATTGCAGGCGACCGAGATCAGCGGTTCCTGCGACCATTGCAGCTGCCGCACCGCTTCCTCCATTCGCAGCGTGTTCCAGTAGACGTTTGGCGTCAGATTGGTCTGTTCCTTGAACAAGGCGAAGAAATGCGGCCGCGACAGGCCGACGCTGCGGGCTACATCGTCGAAGGAGATGCGCTCGCAGACATTGGCCTTCATCAGCTGGATCGCCTTGCGGACGCGGAAATCCTGCATGGTGCTGATGCGGCCGCGCGCTTCCTGCGGCGCCGAGGCGTCGGCGGCATCGAGCACCGAGTCGATGAAGCGCTCGATCTCGTAGTTGGCGACGTCGTCGACGCTTTCATTGTCGGTGAGATGATCGAGCAGGCTGGCGGCGGCCTGGTGCAACCACGGCTCGAGCGCGATCGCCGCCTGTGAGAACAGCGGCGCGCTGGACGGCAGGTCGCGGCGCCGGCGCGCCCAGTCCGGGTCGATGTAGAAGGCCAGGAACAGGCCCGGCCGTCCGTCCTGGGACAGGACGTGGCTATGCGGCTGGAGCGAGTTGATGCCGGCGGCGGTACCCGGGCCGAGGCGGACCGTCTCACGGCCGATGGTCATCTCGCCGGCGGTGCCTTCGAGCCAGATGATCAGATGCGCCTCGACATGGGCATGGGTGACGAAGTCGCTCGCGACATTCAGGACAGAAACATGTCCGAACCGGCCCCAGTAGAGCCTGATCGCTTCCGTCATGGGTATATCCTCCCGCAGGCGACTGGCCTCCCTTCGCCTGCAGGGGGATTGTGCGGCCGGTTTTCGGTATCCGTCAAGGCATCGGTCGTTGGCCGAAACCAATGGCGGTCGGCTTCAGCCGATTTTCAGACTGAGCGATAGGAACCAGAACGAATAGCGCTTCGACGACGTGCTCTCAGTCGCTGCGCCTGAAATTGCGGATGCGGTCGAACAGAACCGCCAGCAGGATGGCGCCGCCGATGAAGGTGCCTTGCCAGAAGGCGTTGATGCCAAGCAGGCCAAGGCTGTTTCGGATCACCTCGATGAGGGCAGCACCGACAATGGCGCCGAAGGCGGTGCCGACGCCGCCGGCCAGATTGGCGCCGCCGATGACGGTGGCGGCGATCACTTGCAGTTCCATGCCGTTGCCGAGATTGGTGGTGACGGCGCCGAGCCACCCGGTCTCGATGATGCCGGCAATGCCGGCTGACAGCGCCGAGATCATGTAGACGGCGACCTTGATCTGCTTGACCGGTACGCCGGTCAGCGTCGCCGCGTGCTCGTTGCCGCCAATGGCGAAGATATGGCGGCCGAACTTCGTCCAGCGCAGGATGAAGCCGGTGATCAGCGCCAGGATGATCATGTAGAGCACCGGATTGGCGATGCCGAACACCCAGGCGCCGCCGCCGAGCGCCAGCAGCTTGTTGTGGTCCGGCCCGAACTGGAAGACGACGGTGTTGTTTGAGGCGACCATGGCAAGGCTACGGGCGATCGACAGCATGCCGAGCGTCACCACGAAGGGCGGAAAGCCCAGGTAGGCGATAAAAATGCCATTGAAGGCGCCGATGACGAGCGCGGTGGCGATAGTGGCCAGAATGCCGATCTCTATCGAATAACCGGCATGCATGGTGACCGCCAGCACCATCGAGCACAGGCACAGCACCGAACCGACAGACAGGTCGATGCCGCCGGTGATGATGACGAAGGTCATGCCGAGCGCCACGATGGCGACGAAGGTGATGTTGCGGGTGATGTTGTAGAGGTTCTTGGAGGTGGCGAATGCGTCGGTGGCGAAGGACAGGAAAATACAGGCCAGGATGACGGCGATCACCACCCAGAAAGTCTGGCTGGAGAACAGGCGCGACAGGAAGGTGTGCTGCTTCTGCGCGATCGTCTGGTCAAGGGTGACTGCCATTATCGACCTTTCCTGCGCTGCCGATGCGCGGTGAAATCCGGGTTCGCCATTCTCATGCCACCTGCTCGATGGCGCCGGTGATCAGCCCGGTGACTTCCTCGGGCGAACTCGACGCGATCGCCTTGTCGGCGACCTTCCTGCCGCGCCGCATGACGATGACGCGGTCGGCGACGTCGAAGACGTCGGGCATGCGGTGGCTGATCAGCACGACAGCGATGCCCTGGTCGCGCAGATGACGGATGAGGTTCAGCACTTCGGCGACCTGCCGCACCGAGATCGCCGCCGTCGGCTCGTCCATCAGCACGATCTTGGCCTGAGACAGCATGGTGCGGGCGATCGCCACCGCCTGGCGCTGGCCGCCCGACATCTGCTTGACGAGGTCGCGCGGGCGGGTCTCGGATTTCAGTTCGGCGAAGATCTGGCCGGCGCGCTTGTACATGGCGGCGTAGTCGAGGATGCGGAACGGGCCGACGCCGCGGCGCAATTCGCGGCCGAGATAGACATTGGCCGCCGCAGTCAGATTGTTGCAGAGCGCCAGGTCCTGGTGAACGATCTCGATGCCGTGCTGGCGCGCCTCGACCGGCTTGTGCAGGATCAGCTCCTTGTCATCCATCCGCATCGTGCCATGGCTCGGCCGGAAATTGCCGGCTATCATCTTGACCAGCGTCGATTTGCCGGCGCCATTGTCGCCCATCAGGCCGACGACCTGTCCGGGCTCGATCGACAGCGACACGTCGTTGACCGCCTGGATGGCGCCGAAATGCTTCGAGATGTTGGTGAGTTCGAGAACCGCCACCAGTCTTTGCCTCCCATGCCTGGCCCATCCGCCCGCGGACAGGCGACGGCTTCCATTCGCCTTCCCCAACTCCTCCCGGGGCAGCGATGCCGTCATTTACGCGAATGGCGTCGCGGGCGTCAATTGTCGACGGGCAATTGTCAGACGAATAGTGGCGTGCTGTTTTTGAAAAATCAGTTTTGTAGGACAAATAGCAATTGACGTTGGCGGCAAGCCGTTATTAGTTGAGCTTCGGAGGAAGACATGCCGGCCTTGACGACGCCATCGGCGGCGCCACCGTTCGGAAGGTTTTGGCGATCGTGCGGCGTCATCGCTGAACTGGTCGCATCTGAAAATGCTTATCGGCCTGGCCGGATTGAATGAGCGCACGCGTCTCAGTCATCTCGCATCCTGGCTGGTTTGTGTGGCGGGCACGCCGTGTCCGTCTGTTTCCAAGGGAGGACTGACATGAGGAAAACAGTATTGCTCGCCGCCGTCGCCGCCATGGCGCTGGGCGCCGGGCCGGCTTTGGCCAAGAAGCAGCTCGTCATCGTGGTGAAAGGTCTCGACAATCCGTTCTTCGAAGCCATCCACCAGGGCTGCGAGAAGTGGAACAAGGAAAACGCCAGCTCGGAATATGAATGCTTCTACACCGGCCCGGCATCGACCTCCGACGAGGCCGGCGAGGCGCAGATCGTGCAGGATATGCTGAGCAAGGCCGACACGGTGGCGATGGCGATCTCGCCGTCCAACGCGCCGCTGATCGCGCAGACGATCAAGAGCGCCAATCCGTCGATCCCGATCATGACCGTCGACGCCGACCTCGCCAAGGAAGACGCGGCGCTGCGCAAGACCTATCTCGGCACCGACAACTATCTGATGGGCAAGAAGATCGGCGAGTACATCAAGAAGGCCAAGCCGAACGGCGGCACGATCTGCACCATCGAGGGCAATCCGGCGGCCGACAACATCCTGCGCCGCGCGCAAGGCATGCGCGACGCGCTGACGGGCAAGGAGGGCCTCGCGGCCCTTGCCGGCGAAGGCGGCTGGACGGAAGTCGCCGGCTGCCCGGTGTTCACCAATGACGACGGCGCCAAGGGCGTTCAGGCGATGACCGACATCCTCGCCGCAAATCCCAAGCTCGACGCGTTCGGCATCATGGGCGGCTGGCCGCTGTTCGGAGCGCCGCAGCCCTATCGCGACCTGGTCGGACCGCTGAAGGACCGGCTGGCCAAGAACGACTTCGTCATCGGCGCCGCCGACACGATCGGCGACGAGGTGGCGATCGCCAGGGACGGCCTTGTCACCGCGCTGGTCGGCCAGCGGCCCTTCGAAATGGGCTACAAGGCGCCATCGGTGATGATCGACCTGGTCACGGGCAAGAAGGTTGACGATCCGGTGTTCACCGGTCTCGACGAATGCACCAAGGACACGGTCGACACCTGCATCCAGAAGTAGGGTTTTCGATCAGGGGCGCCCGCCAAGCGGGCGCCCCTCCACCTCGTCGGATGATTGGGGCAGACGCTTCAGGGGCCAGCGGCTCCGGCTTTGTCGCGCCCATGGTTTGGTTTTTCGGCAACGGGATCGGCGCGCCGCGCGGCTCCGGATCAATCCGGGCGACAGACGGCCGACCTATTGGAACGTGGATGCCGGACGAAAAGGCAAAGAAACAGGCTGGTCGGGCGAAGGCGCAAGCCAACCGCGATACGACGGTCGTCCGCAGGGCGGATGCGGCGCACTTTCCCGGATCCAGCGTTCATGCATCGCTCGCCAGCGAGATCGGGCTCAGGATCGTGCGCGGCGACTATCCGCCCGGCAGCATCCTGCCCAATGAGGCCAAATGGGCCGAAACCTTCAATGTCAGCCGTTCGGCGGTGCGCGAGGCGATCAAGATGCTGATGGCCAAGAGCCTTCTGGCATCGCGTCCCAAGATCGGCAGCTGGGTCGAGCCGAAGGAGCGCTGGAACCTGCTCGACCGCGACGTGCTGGCCTGGTACGCGACCGCACCGGATCGCGAGGCGTTCCTGCGCACCGTGCAGGAGTTCCGTCACATCATCGAACCGGAGGCCTCCGCCTTTGCCGCCATGCGGCGCAGCGACGAGGAGATGGCCGAGATCAGCCTGGCGTGCCGCGAGATGGGGGAGGCGGCCAACCTGGCCGAGCGCATCCGTGCCGATACGCGCTTCCACCTCGCCATCCTGCGGGCGTCGGGCAACGACCTGCTGGTGCCGCTCGGCGTGCTGATCGAATCGGCGCTCGACCATCTCTTCGCTTTCACCACGCGCCAGGTTGGCGATCAGCGGCGGGCGCAGAATCTGCACGAGGCGATCGAGAAGAGCATCCGCCTGCAGCGGCCGGCAGCCGCCCGCAACGCCGTGCACAAGCTGCTCGCCGACACCGATGAGGGGATCGGAAGAGGCCGGCGGTAAGGCCAGCCGTCCGGGGCCTCAGATCGTCTGCTTCTTGCCATCCTTCATCGGCATCAGGTCGATACCATTCACCTTGGCGATATGGGTCGCCAGCATCGGCACGAACTGCTCGGCCGGACCGGTGGCGTGCGCCCCGGCGAAGGAATTCTTGGTGGCGTTGCCGAGCGGGTTGGCAATGCCGGCCGCGCCCGCCATCGATTCCAGATAGGTCAGGTCCTTGAAGGCATTGGCGATGGTGAATTTGTGGGCGTCGCGGTCGCCTTCCAGCGTCCAGCGCATGAAGGTCTGGTAGAAGCCGCAATCCATGCGGCCGTTGCGGATGACGCTGTCGAAACGCGGCGGCGAGATGCCGACCTTCTCGGCCAGCGCCAATGCCTCGGAATAGATGGCGGCGTAACCGAGCGAGATGAAATTGTTGAGCAGCTTCATGCGATGGCCGTCGCCGGTGTCGCCGACATGGACGATGCGGCCAGCCCAGGTGTCGATCACCGGCTTGACCCTGGCGAAGACGGCGTCGGGCGCGCCGACCATGGCGTCGAGCGTGCCTTCCCACGCTTCCTTCGGCGTGCGGCTTAGCGGCGCGTCGACATAGTCGACGCCGAGCGCCTTGAGTTCGGCCGCGAGCGCCACCGTCGAGACCGGATCCGAGGTCGAGCAGTCGACGACGACCGACCCCTTCTTCAAACCCTCCTTGAGGCCGCCGGGACCGCGAATGATGGTCTCCACCTCGCGCGAGCCGGTGACGCAGATGAAGACGATATCGGATGCGGCCGCCACGTCTCGGGAGGTCGATGCCTCACGAGCGCCCCGGCCGAGAAGATCCTCCGCCGGCTTGCGGTTCTTGCGGCCGAGAAAGGTCAGGGAATAGCCCTTGTCGACGATGTTCTTGGCGATGCCGTGACCCATCAGGCCAAGGCCGACAAAGCCGATTGTCTCGCTGGTGGCGGTGGTGTTCATGCTGTCTGTCCTGTCCTGTGATTATCGATAATGTTGCCGCTGTTTTAGCCATAGACGGTTGCAGAAAGCAATATTGTCTGACAATAGACGTAAATCCCAGGACTTTCGTGGAGACCAGAAATGACCAAGCGGATCATGTTCACCGGCGGCAGCGGCAAGGCTGGACGCCACGTCGTGCAATATCTGGTGGAGCAGGGCTGCCAGGTGCTCAACATCGACACCAAACCGCTCGACAATCCCAAGGTGCGCACGCTGATCACCGACATCACCGACAGCGGCCAGGTGTTCAACGCGCTGTCGAGCTATATGGGGCTGCACGAATTCGATCCGTCGCTGCGGCCGCAGCCCGTCGACGCCGTGGTGCATTTCGCCGCCATCCCACGCATCATGATCACACCCGACAACGAGGTGTTCCGCATCAACGCGATGGGCACCTACAACGTCATCGAGGCCGCGGTGAAGCTCGGCATCCGCAAGGTGATCATCGCTTCCAGCGAGACGACCTACGGCCTGGTGTTCGCCAACGAGCCGCGCGACCCCACGCATTTCCCGCTCGACGAGGAGTATGACGTCGATCCGATGGACAGCTATGCGCTGTCCAAGATCGTCAACGAGAAGACGGCGCGCGCCTTCGCGCAGCGCAATGGCACGGACATCTATGCCTTGCGCATCGGCAACGTCATCGAGCCGCATGAGTATTCGCTGTTTCCGAAATGGTTCGCCGATCCGGGCTTTCGCAAACGTATCGCCTGGAGCTATATCGACGCGCGCGACCTTGGCCAGATCACGCTGCGCGCCATCGAGAAGGATGGGCTGGGCTACCAGGTATTCAACGCCGCCAATGACGACACCTCGTCCGATCTGCCGACCGCCGAACTCCTGAAGCGGTTCTATCCCGGCGTGCCGGTCAAGGGCGAACTCGGCGAATACGAGACGCTGCTGTCGAACCGCAAGGCGCGCAACATGCTCGGCTTCCGGCCGGAGCATAGCTGGCGCAAATACGTCAAGACCGCCTGAGCGAGGTCGAATCGCGCTGGGTTGTGCATAGAAGCCGGCTTTGCCGCCCAATGGCCGCACCGCGCTTGACAGCTTCCCTAAACCGGCCTTTCTGGAATTCATGCGGGACGCGAGGCCGAACAAGGAAAAATCGCCCAAAAAGGCTGAAGCCGGCGAACGCCCGGCAGGTGTTCGCCGGCCCGACGCGGCGCGCATTCCCGGCTCCAGCGTACACACGTCGCTGGCCAGCGAGATCGGGCTCAGGATCGTGCGCGGCGACTATCCGCCCGGCACCATCCTGCCCAACGAAGCCAAGTGGTCGGAGACCTTCAGCGTCAGCCGGTCGGCGGTGCGCGAGGCGATCAAGATGCTGATGGCCAAGAGCCTGCTGGCATCGCGCCCCAAGATCGGCAGTTGGGTCGAACCGAAAGAACGCTGGAACCTGCTCGACCGCGATGTGCTCGCCTGGTACGCGACGTCGCCCGACCGCGAGGTGTTCCTGAGGACGGTGCAGGAATTCCGCCACATCATCGAGCCGGAAGCGACCGCCTTTGCCGCCATGCGGCGGACCGACGAGCAGATGGCCGAGATCAGCCAGGCTTGCCGGGAGATGGGCGAGGCGAAAAGTCTGCAGGAACGGACCCGCGCCGACACCCGCTTCCACCTCGCAATCCTGCGTGCCTCCGGCAATGACCTGCTGGTCCCGCTCGGCGTGCTGATCGAATCCGCCTTCGATCACCTGTTTGCCTACACGACCCGCGAACTCGACGATTTGCAGCTCGCCCAGAAGATGCACGAGGCAATCGAAAAGAATATTCGCCTGCAGCGGCCGGATGCGGCGCGCAATGCCGTGCGCAAGCTGCTGGCCAATACCGACAACGTCATTCGTTCGCGATAGAACTTCAGCGACACAGCCATTTGCGCGGGTGTTTCCGCCTTGCCGGCTCGAAGCAATTGAGGCCGCCACCGTCAAAAAACTCAAAAGCCTGTGTCGGATCGGCCGTGTGATAACCGTCCTTGGGGTATCGAACAGAGACCACGAAGGAGTATCGACATGCCCAGCACCGTTCGTCTGCATCGCGTTCTGACCACCAGCCCGGAGAAGGTCTACCGTGCGTTCCTCGAGGCCGATGCGCTTGCCAAATGGCTTCCGCCGAACGGTTTCACCTGCACGGTCCATCACTTCGAGGGCAAGGTCGGCGGCACGTTCAAGATGTCGTTCCGCAACTTCACCACTGGCGACAGCCACTCATTTGGCGGTGAGTATGTCGAGCTCGTCGCGGGCGAACTCCTGCGCTACACCGACAGGTTCGACGATCCCAACTTGCCCGGCGAGATCGAGGTGACCGTGACGTTGAAGAAAGTGTCCGTGGGCACCGAAGTGAACATCACCCAGGCCGGTATCCCGGATGTCATTCCGGCGGAAGCTTGCTATCTCGGCTGGCAGGAATCGCTGCGGAACCTGGCCAGGCTCGTCGAACCCGACATCAAGCAATAGGACGCCCTGTCCAGTCAGGAGCCATTGGCGGGCGAGGGCGGCTAGTCCTCCTTTGGCCGCCCGAATGCTTCGCGCAGTTCGTCCTTGGCGTCCTCGAGGACCTTCTTGCGCGCCGCGGGCAGGTTCTTGCCGGCCCTGTTGATGTAGAAATTCAGCATCGACATGGCGGACTGGAAGGGTTCGGCCTTGCGGCGGTGGCTGTGTTCGGCCGACCGCTTGAGCGAGGCGGCAATCTTCTTGGCGTCGTCGGATTCGAAGACATGCTCCTCGAGATCCATCGCATCGCTGTGCTCGGTTACCTCGGCCGACCATTTCTGCTTGGTGGCGGTCATGGCTGGACTCCTTTGCGGGGTTGCTGATCGGAAACTCCACACATGGATGTCGGTTCCCACCTGCCTTTCCGCTCTGGAGCCACGGATTTGCCTGTCGTGGCGCTGCTATGGACGGGGAATGCGCGGATAGTGGCGACAACGGCGACCGGTTTTCGAGACCGCCGACAGGAAACGCCTTTGACCCGAACCGACTTGAGCCGGCCCAGTCCCGGTATCGACAGTTCCTACGCCTGGATGCGGCTGGCCATCTCGATGCTGCTGGCGACAATCGGCGCGGTCGGCATGTGGGCCGTTGTCGTGGTGCTGCCGGCGGTACAGGCCGAGTTCGGCGTCGACCGCGCCGCGGCATCCATGCCCTACACCGCGACCATGGTCGGCTTTGCCGCCGGCAATGTGCTGGTCGGCCGCGCCATCGACCGCATGGGTTACTGGATTCCGGCGCTGTTCTCCTCGATCGCGCTCTCCGCCGGCCTCCTGCTCGCGGCGCTGTCGACCTCGATCCTGCAATTCACCCTTGCCCAAGGGGTGCTGATCGGTCTCGGCACATCGGTGATCTTCGGACCGTTGATCGCCGATATCTCGCACTGGTTCAATCGTCGCCGCGGCGTCGCCGTCACGGCGGCGGCGGCCGGCAATTACCTCGCCGGAGCGATCTGGCCCACCATCATGCCGACGCTGATCAAGGCGGAAGGCTGGCGCTTCACCTATGCGGCAATCGGCGTCTTCTGCCTGGTCACCATGGTGCCGCTGGTGTTGTTGCTGCGGCGCGGCGCGCCGGAAGCGGCTGCCGCCGGCTCGCCCGGAAGCCGGTCGGTGCAGCCGATTCCTATGTCGCCGGGGGCAATGCAAGCGCTGCTGGTCGTCGCCGGCTTGGGTTGCTGCGTGGCGATGTCGATGCCCCAGGTTCACATCGTCGCCTATTGCATGGATCTTGGCTACGGCATGGCGCATGGCGCCGACATGCTGTCGATCATGATGGCGGCGGGCGTCGTCAGCCGGCTTGCCTCGGGCTTCGTCGCCGACCGCATCGGCGGCGTCAAAACCCTGCTCATCGGCTCGGTGCTGCAATGCCTGTCATTGCTGTTCTATATCCCGTTCGACGGGCTCGCCTCGCTCTATGTCGTGTCGCTGGTCTTCGGCCTGTCACAAGGCGGCATCGTGCCTTGCTATGCGATCATCGTGCGCGAGTACCTGCCGGCCAAGGAGGCCGGCCAGCGTATCGGTATCGTCATGATGGCGACGATTTTCGGCATGGCGATCGGCGGCTGGATGTCGGGCTGGATCTACGACCTGACCGGCTCGTACGCCGCCGCGTTCCTGAACGGCATCGCCTGGAACCTCTTGAACATACTGGCGATCGGCCTGTTCATGTGGAAGGCGAGGCACAGGGCCGCCTTAGCCGCCTGAGGAAGGCCAGGCACAGCCACTCAGTGGCTCGGCTTGACAACAGCCAGTCCCTGCGCGACGCCAGGGGCCGATGGGTGCGGCAACAGGCCGGTGAGATGGCGACAGCTGGAAATATCGCATTGCGGGCGCGCTTCGATGGCCATGCGCATGGGCCAAGGCCTTGATCAAGCCGCGCTCGCGCCGGGGCGGTGGCCGCCCGACCATATCGGATGTGGCACGCAAGGCAGGCGTCGGCGCCATCACCGTTTCGCGCGCGTTGCGCGAACCGGAGCGCGTTTCCGAGGAACTGCGCCGCCAGATCCTGGCCGCCGTCGAAGAGCTTGGCTATGTGCCGGACCCGAACGCACGCGCGTTGGCCTCGGCGCGAGCGGAAGTGTTCGGTGTGCTGGTGCCTTCGCTGACCAACAACGTCTTCGCGGAGGTGGTGCGCGGCATCTATGACAGCCTGTCGGACAGCCCCTTCCGCATCCAGCTCGGCAACACGCATTATTCCGGACTGGAGGAAGAGCGGCTGCTCCAGCTGTTCGGCTCCCAGCGGCCGGCAGCGCTGATCGTTGCCGGCATCGACCAGACGCCCACCTCGCGAAAACTGTTGGAGAATGCCGGTTGCCCGGTGGTTCAGGTGATGGAGACCGGACCCGATCCCGTGGACATGATGGTCGGCTTCTCGCATCTCGACGGCGGCAGGACGGCGACCGAGCACCTGATCGAGGCGGGGTATCGCCGGATCGGTTTCATCGGTGCACGCATGGATCCGCGCTCGCAGCGGCGCCTCGCCGGTTACCACGCGGCGATGGAGAGGGCCGGGCTGTTCGACCCGCGCCTGGTCACCACCACGCCGGTGCTTTCCAGCGTGTCGCTTGGCCGTGAATTGTTCCGCGACGCCCTTGCCAAGATGCCGACGCTCGACGGCGTTTTCTGCAACAATGACGATATCGCGCTCGGTGTGCTGTTTGAATGCCATCGCGCCTCGATCGATGTGCCGAAGACCATCGGCATCGTCGGCTTCAACGATCTCGAGATGATGCAGGTGGCATTTCCGTCGATCACCAGCATCCGCACCCATCGCTACGAAATCGGCAGGCGCGCTGTCGCCATGGCGCTGGCGGCCATCGCCGGTGATCGGCCGCAGGAGCGTGTCGTCGACCTCGGCTTCGAGCTCAAGCGGCGCGAGAGCACGGCACGCTGAAGCAGTTTAGACCCTGCTGAAATCAGCCTTTACAGGCATTCTTGGTAGCGCTACCATTCGAACCGGCATCAAGTCTAAGCGCTGTTTATTATACATAAGCGACAGAATTTTCCTTGTTTATTATTGATAATATGATACTTTCGTTGCAGCTTAAGGAAGCAACGAGGAGGGAGAGGTCGGTGCTGGCCACCTGACGTGCGTGGCCGGCCAGGGCGGGAGGTGCTGGGGCGAACACGTCATTCTACTGCAGCTAACAAACAAGTCAGAACTGCAACTGGGAGGAATATCGATGATCAAGTCACTCGTTGGTGGCATCGTTGCCGCCACTGCATTCGTCATGTTGAGCTCAGCGGCGATGGCCGGAGGCCCGGAAATCGTCAAGGGACCGGCAGCCGAGCCGGACTGCTTTGCCCCATGGGCAGCCGATACGCAATTCTTCAAGTTTCCCAAGAAGGCCGGACCATACCGCATTGCGTTGGCCAACGGCTACATCGCCAACACCTGGCGCATCCAGATGGTGCAGACCGCCAAGGCGTATGCGGCACAGCCGGATGTCGCCAAAAAGCTGAAGGAATTCAAAGTTGTGTCGACCGGCGAGGACGTCCCGGCGCAGATCTCCGCGATCAACAATTTCATCGATTCCGGCTTTGACGCGATCGTCGTCAACGCGCAGAACCCGACCGCATTCGGACCAGTCATCAAGCGTGCGAAGGAGGCCGGCGTCGTGCTGGTCGCCTTCGACAACATCCTCGACACCAAGGATGCCATCAACGTCAATGTCGACCAGAAGGGCCTTGGCGCGTTGTGGGGCAAGTGGTTGGTCTCGCATGTCCCGAACGGCGGAAAGGTACTCGAAGTGCGCGGCGTCGCCGGCACCTCCGTCGACACGGACCGTCATGCCGGCATCCACGAGGTGCTGGACGGCTCGGGCAAGAAATGGGAAGTCACCGAGGTGGTCGGCAAATGGGACGACGGCGTTGCCCAGAAAGCCACGGCGGACGCGATTGCCACAAACGGCCCGTTCGACGGCATCACCGGGCAAGGCGGCGACACCGGCATCGTGCAGGCGATGATGGATGCCAAGCATCCATTCGTTCCGTTCGGCGGCGAGACGGAGAACGGTTTTCGCAAGTTCTGTGCCGCGCATGCCGGCGACGGCTTGAAGTGCTCTTCGGCCGGCACCGGCCCCGCCCAGGTGGCGGTGGCAATCAAGACGGCAATCGCGGCCCTCGAAGGCAATGTCGTGCCGCAATCGGTGAAGCTGCCGCTGGCTATTGTGGAGGATCCGAACTTCAAGGCTGGCCAGGATTTCTTCCCCGACCAGTCCGACAATTTCTTCGTCGGCAACTCCTTCCCAACCTGCGGCATCAATTTCAGCGCCCAGGAAATCATGGGGCAGACCAAGGAAAACCAGTAGGCTCACTGCTATCGCCGGCGCCGCGGGTCAACCCGCGGCGCCAGCCCTGAAATCCCATGATTGCCCCTGGGAGGGTTGATGGACGGTGCGGCTCCACTCTTTCGCATGGAAGGCATTTCCAAGCGCTATGGCGGCGTGCGGGCGCTGGAAAAGGCCGAGCTGACGGTCGAGACCGGCAGCATCCATGCCATCCTCGGTGAAAACGGGGCTGGCAAGTCGACGCTGATCAAGGTCATGGCGGGTGTCGTGGCGCCTGATGAAGGCCGCATGATGCTGGATGGGCGCGAAGTGACCTTCGCTTCGCCCGGTGCGGCGAACAAGGCCGGCATCGTCTGCATCTTCCAGGAATTGTCGCTGATCCCCGAACTCAGCGTTGCCGACAACATCGTCATTTCGGATCCACCCAAACGCTTCGGCATGATCGACCGCAAGGCACAGCGCCGCATCGCCGAGGACGCGCTGGCGCGGGCGGGCGCCGCCGATATCCATCCGCTGGCGCTGGTCAAGGACCTGCCGCTGTCGCGGCGGCAGATGGTGGAGATCGCCAAGGCCCTGGCGCGCAAGCCACGTATCCTCATCCTCGACGAGGCGACATCGGCGCTGACGGCTGCGGACGTCTCGAAGATTTTCGCTGTGCTGAAGCGGCTGCGCTCGGAAGGGCTGGCGCTGCTCTACATCTCGCACCGCATGAACGAAATCGCCGAACTCGCCGATCATTGCACGGTGTTCCGCAATGGACGCAACGTCGCCAGCTACAAGGCCGGCTCGAAGAGCGACAACGAGGTGGTCGAACTGATGATCGGCCGCGAGTACAGCCATATTTTTCCGCCCAAGCCGCCAGCGGCAGCGGCCAACGCCGCCCCCAGGCTCGAGGCGCGCAAATTGTCCTGGGCCGACCGGTTGGACAACATCTCGCTGACCGTCAGGGCAGGAGAGGTCGTCGGCCTCGGGGGGCTCGACGGCCAGGGCCAGCGCGAACTGCTGCTTGCTTTCTTCGGTGTGCTGCGTGGCCTCTCCGGCGAGGTGCTGATCGACGGCAAGCCGGTGACGATCACCAGCCCGGCGGCGGCCCGCGAGGATGGCATCGGCATGGCGCTCATCCCTGAAGACCGCAAGACCGAAGGCCTGATGCTGCCGATGACGGTGCGCGAGAACCTGTCCTTCGCCGCGCTCGACCGGCTGTCGAAAGGGGGTATCATCGACCGCTCCACCGAGCAGCGGCTGATCGACGACATGGTCGGCCTGCTGGCGATCAAGACGGCCGGTCTCGACATCCCGGTCGGCGCGCTGTCGGGCGGCAACCAGCAGAAGGTGGTCATCGCCAAATGGCTGATGCGCCAGCCGCGCATCATCCTGCTCAACGATCCGACGCGCGGCATCGATGTCGGCACCAAGCAGGAAATCTATCAGCTGATGCGCAAGCTGGCGGACGCGGGCGCGGCGATCCTGTTCTATTCGACCGACTATGACGAGTTGATCGGCTGCTGCGACCGCGTGCTTGTGCTCTATGACGGGGCGGTCAAGCGCGAGTTGGTCGGCGCCGAGATCACCGAACGGGCGCTGATATCGAGCGCGCTCAACATCCATGGCGAGGAGAGCCCGGTGGGCCTGGGAGCGGAAGCGTGAAAGATTGGCGCTACTGGCTGGCCGAGCAGCGCGGAACGCTGCTGGCGCTCGGCATCTTCATCGTCATGTTCGTCATCTACACCTCCAACCATCCGGCGGGCTTCACCGCCAATGTCGTGCAGACGGCCGCGAACAAGGGCGTGCTGCTTGCCTTCGTCGCCATGGCGCAGACGCTGGTCGTGATAACCTCCGGCATCGACCTGTCCGTCGGCATGATCTTCCTGCTCACCAACTGCCTGGCCTCCTGGCTGGTGGTGGGCACGCCGATGCAGACCACGCTCGGCGTCATCGCCGTGCTGGCGGCGGGCCTTCTGTGCGGCGCCATCAACGGCGCCATCGTCATCTATGGGCGGCTGCAGCCGATCGTCGCCACCATCGCCACCGGCGCGGTCTATTACGGAGTGGGCCTCCTGCTGCGGCCGTTCCCGGGCGGCTCGGTCAACGAGGACCTGGCCGATGCCATGACAGGACGTTTGTTCGATCTGGTGCCGGCAAGCCTGGTCGTGCTGCTGGCGGTCGTGCTGTTGATCTGGGTGCCGTTCAGCCGTTCGGTACTCGGCCGTGCCGCCTACGCGGCCGGCTCTTCGGAAACGGCTGCCTACATGTCTGGCGTGCCGATCCGTCGCGGCAAGTTTGCCGCCTACACACTGGCCGGCCTGCTGGCCGCGATCGGCGGGCTGTTCCTCACCTTCTTCACCTATACGGGGGAGGCAGCCTATGCCAGCGGCAACGCCTACACGCTGTTTTCGATCGCGGCCGTGGTGCTGGGTGGCGTCTCCTTGTTCGGTGGCAAGGGCAGTGCCATCGGCGCCATCTTCGGCGCGCTGGCCTTCCGCACGATCGGCGATCTTCTGTTCGTCTTCGACTTCGATCCGCTCTGGCAGCCGCTGTTCCAGGGCGTTATCCTGCTGGTCGCCGTCAGCCTCGGCGCCTTCGCCCTGTTTCGGGTCCGCAACCGGCTGGAGTGGTTCCTGTGAGCGAGACGACCTTGGGCGGCATTGCCGGCCGCATGCCGAAATTCATCCGCCGCGCCGATCCGGCGGTGCTGACGGCCTTTGCCTGCATCGTGGTGCTGCTGTTGGTGGGCAGCCTCTATTCGCGCAGCTTCCTGTCGCCTGAATATCTCTTGCAGCAGCTCAAGGTGGCTTCGTTCCTTGGCGTCATTGCCACCGGCATGATGCTGGTCATCCTGCTCGGCCAGATCGACCTGTCGGTGCCGTGGTCGGTGGCGGCGGGCGCGATGATGGCCTGCGCGGCGGCGGCCTATGGTCCGGCCGGCGTGGCGCTGGCGATCCCGTTCGGCATCTTCTGTGGCGTGCTGATCGGCGTCGTCAACGGCATTGGCGTCGCCTATCTGCGCATCCCCTCGATGATCATCACGCTGGCCACCAACGCCGTCGCGCAAGGGCTGATGGTGGTCTACACCGGGGGATTCTCGCCGCAGGATTCGGCCACCGGCGCCATGCGCTACCTGGCCACCGGCTTCACCATTCCGGGCGTCCCCAACGCGGTCATCATCTGGGCGCTGATCGGGGCCGCGATGGTGTTCGTGCTGACCCGCAGCGGTTTTGGCCGCGCGGTCTATGGCATCGGCAACCGCGAGCGCGCCGCCTATCTCTCCGGCATCGACACAAGACGCGTGGTGATGATCGCTTTTGCCGTCTCCGGCGGGCTCTCCGCCTTTGGCGGCGTGCTGCTGGCGGGTTACGCCTCCAAGGCGGCGCAATCTATGGGGGATGCCTATCTGCTGCCGTCGATCGCGGCCGTCGTGCTCGGTGGCACCTCGATCCTGGGTGGGCGCGGCTCCTATCTCGGCACGGTCGCGGGCGTGATCCTGATCACGCTGCTGCAATCCATCCTGTCGGTCATGCAGATGCCCGAGGCGGGACGGCAGATCATCTATGGCGTCGTCATCGTCGCCATGCTCCTTCTCTACGGCCGCGCGCCGGCGAGCCGCTGACGGTGGACGAAAAGGCAGCGCAGGCGCCGACGGGCGCTTCCGGTTTGGCACCTCCGGCTATCGTGGTGATGGGCGTCGCCGGCTGCGGCAAGTCAGCCTTCGGTCTCGCGCTGGCCGCCGCGCTGGGTGCCGTCTTCATCGAGGGCGACAGGCTGCATCCGCCCGAAAACGTCGCCCGCATGGCGCGGGGCGAGCCGCTCACCGATCAACTGCGCGAGGGCTGGCTCGACGCGATCGGCGAGCAGATCGCGGCGTCGATCGGCAACGGCCAAGGTGTGGTCGCCGCCTGCTCGGCGCTGAAGCGCGGCTATCGCGAGCGGCTGCGCGGCTTTTGCCCCGATATCGTCTTCCTCTATCTGGAGATCGATCCGGCCACCGCACGGCGGCGCGTCGGCAACCGCAAGGGCCATTTCATGCCGGCAAGCCTGGTCGACAGCCAGTTCGCCATCCTGGAGCCGCCGGGCCAAGACGAGCGGGCATTGACGCTCGACGCGACGCAGCCGGTCGACGAACTCGTCACCCAGGCATTGCGCTCGATGCGCCGCTCATGAGCCTTCTTCTGCGCTGATGCCGATGCCGTCCTGAGCTTCGGTCAACCGCTCATGGCGCGACCAGGACATCATCTGCTCGGGGCACTGCTTCAGCGCCTCCAGCAAGCGGTCGCGTTTCAGCAGGATGTAGTGTGCCTGCAGGGCCATGTTCTTGGCTCCGTCCCTGGTTGTGTTCACTGCCGTGAGCGCCGGTGCCGGCGGCACCAGTTCGGGGCTCAAGACGGCCCGGTATTGCCGGAAGGGCACGTCCTCGAAAGTCGACATGGCAAACAGGGCCGTCTTGCCTCGGGCGGCGAAATTCGCCGGTGCCGAGGCAAGGTGGGTCCAGCCGCTTTCGCCCAGTGCGGTTTCGGTGAAGGTCGAGCCGGCGTGGATGGTGTTGGTCATCAGCACGACGCCGTTCTGCTTCAGCATCTTCTGAATGCGGATGGTGACCTGATAGGCGTCGTCACGGTCGAAGACGATTCGGCTTTTCAGGAACCGGTTCTCGACATGAATCATTGGCGGGTTGAGGAAGCGCTGGCCGAACACCGTCTCGGACACGCCATGCGTGTTGACGCTGACCTGATGCGCTTCGATGCCGGCCTCGTGTATGGCGCGCTTGCCGATCATCGTCTGGGCGGTGAACTGATCGCACCAGAGGATCGCGCCGTGGCCGCGTTGCAAGGCTGCCTGCAAGCCTTCGAGGCCCTCCAGCCGGATCGTCGGCGTCCAACGGCCGGCGACCAGATGCGCGGCAAGTTGCATGCGGCGGCGATGGCGCGCCGTGAGCATTGCCTCGAACAGCTTGCGCGCATCGATGCCGTCGCCGAGCACCGCGCGCGTTGCGGCGGCATAGGCGCGGAAGTCCTTGCGCATATGGCGCTTCAAGCGAAACCTCGACGCCCAATCGCAGATCGGCGACCACCAGCGCACCGGCAGCGCTGCCGCGACCGCGAGGTAGAAGAGGGTAATCAGGCTTTCGCGAAGATCCCTGGTGGAGAAGCGGCGGAGCCTGCCGGGATTGGCCAGCTTGCGGCTGAAGAAGCGCACGTCCTCGGCATATTCGGGAACAAAGACGTCGGCGATGATTTCGGTGCGAAAGCTGGCTGCCGATGGCTGCTTGCGGGCGGCTTTTCGGGATTTCGTAAACCTCGACAGCCTCATCCACCCGGCTCTAGATTTGTGAAGTCAACTCGACCGGGAAATCGTCATTATCGGCATCGCGCATGGCGGCGAGGCTACGGTTGTCCAGCACCTCGGCGATCGCCTGGCGCACTTCCAGCATCATGTGCCGGACCTGGCAGGTCGCCTCGTCGCAATCCTCGCAGCGCTGATACTGCGTGCGGCTGGCGCAAGGTATCGGCGCCAGCGGCCCGTCGAGCACGCGCACGACATGGCCGATCTTGATCTCGGAAGCCGGGCGGGCGAGGCGATAGCCGCCTTCCTTGCCCTTGCGGCTCTGGACGAAGCCGGCGTTGCGCAATTCGCCCAGTATGGCATCGAGGAATTTCTTCGGGATGTTGTTGGCGACGGCGATGTCGTTGACGAAGGCCAGTTGGCCAACCGGAAGATTGGAAAGATGCACGAGGGCCTTGAGGCCGTATTTGCCTTTTTTCGTCAGCATGCCCTGATAACCCGTTGAAGCCCCAACCACCCCGCATCTGGCGGCTGTTTGTGTGCAAATGATGACGGCATTGCTTCCGCACGCCGCCGTTTCGCGAAAACAAAGCCATTGGAACGCATGTTAGGCACAAACGCGTTGATTCTTTGTAACGTTTTGCACGAAGGGCGCCGCTTTGCGCTATCGGCTGCATAAACGAGAAAAGCCGGCCCACGGCCGGCTTTTCTGATCGTTCTATCGGTCCGCGGAGATTTTAGCGGCTGCCATAGGCCTGGTCGAGCAGGCCGCCGGCGGCGAAATGCTCCTTTTGGACCTTGTCCCAACCGCCGAAGACGTCTTCCACCGTCAGCAGGCGCACATCCGGAAAATCGGCCTTGTATTTGGCCGCGACAGCCGCGTCGCGTGCGCGCAAGCCGTTGTCGGCGGCGATGCCCTGGCCCTCGGGCGTATAGAGAAAGTCGAGATAGCTCTTGGCCAGATCGCGCGTGCCGTGCTCGTCGGCGACCTTGTCGACGATCGCTACCGGGAACTCCGCCAGAAGGCTGACCGAAGGCGTGACCTGCTCGAATTTGTCGTCGCCATATTCCTTGCGGATGCCGCGCGTCTCGGATTCGAAGGTGATCAGCACGTCGCCGATCTCGCGCTGCACGAAGGTGGTGGTGGCGGCGCGCCCGCCTGTGTCGAAGATCGGCACGTTGTTGAACAGCTTGGTGATGAACTCCTTCACCTTGGCGTCGTCGCCCTTGAAGGCTTCCTTGGCGTAGGCGGTGGCCGCGAGATAGGTGTAGCGCGCATTGCCCGACGTTTTCGGGTTGGGGAAGATCACCTGCACGTCGTCGCGCACGAGATCGTTCCAGTCCTTGATGTGCTTGGGGTTGCCGGCACGGACGAGAAACGACGGCAGCGAATAGAAGGGCGAGGCATTGTCGGGAAAGTCCTTCTGCCAGTCGGCGGAGACAAGGCCCTTCTTGACCAGGAAGTCGACGTCGGTGACCTGGTTGAAGGTGACGACATCGGCGCCGAGGCCCTCGGCGATGGCGCGCGCCTGCGCCGAAGTGCCGGCATGCGACTGGTCGACGGTGACGCCCGGATGCTCTGATATGAAGGCCTTGTTGACCTGCACGAACAGTTCGCGGCCGACGTCATAGGAGGCGTTCAGCAGCTTGTCGGCCGACCAGGCTTGGGAGGATGCGAGGAGGAGACCGGCGGCGGCAACGCCGAGGAAAAATCGCTTCATGAAAAGGCTCCGGATGTAATGCTCTATTGCCAGACCATAGCCGGGGCGCGAAGGAGCGGCGAGGCATGGATTCAGGACTAGACCAGTGTTGCTAGAAAACTGTTTCCCAAACAGACATATCGTAGTTTTTTCTTTCACCTTTTGAGGTCGGTCCTCTTCAGCCTGTTTCTGATAAAAGCCACAAATAGATACACATTGTGTATGCGCAATGTTATGGTGGCGGAAAGGAGTCTTCCATGACGAAAGCCGCGCCCGAAACCCACGCCAAGCCTGTCAATCTGCGCATCCGAGAGGATATGCGCATACTGATCGACCGCGCCGCGAAAATACGTGGGAAAACCCGCTCCGACTTCATGATCGACGCCGCCTATCGTGCGGCCGAGGACACGCTACTCGACCAGACCCTGATCAAGGTGGATCCGGAGAGTTACCGCCATTATCTCGACATCCTCGATAAACCGCCGAGCGGGGAAGGTTTTGGGCGCCTCATGAACGTGCCCAAGCCATGGCGGGACTGATGCTATCGGCGCCCACGCCCCTGGCAGAAAACCACGATCTCGGCCTTTTCCAAAGCGGAACAGAAAGTCTCGACCAATGGCTTCGCCGCAGGGCACGGGCCAACCAAGTCAGTGGCGCATCGCGTACTTATGTGGTGGCGGAAGGCACACGCGTTGTCGGCTACTACTGCTTGTCTTCGGGCGGGCTTGATCTGGCGGAAGCGCCCGGCATTGTTCGCCGCAACATGCCAGATCCCATTCCGATGGTCGTGCTCGGGCGTCTCGCGGTGGATGGAAGCTGGCAACGGAAGGGGCTGGGCGCGGCGCTTCTGCAAGATGCCGTCCTGCGCGCCGGTCAAGCCGCGACGATCCTCGGTATTCGCGGAATTTTTGTTCATGCCATATCGGATGAAGCGAAAGCCTTTTACGAGCACTACGGCTTTGCGGCCTCCCCGAAAAACCCGATGACCCTGGTGTTGTCGTTGAAGGCCAGGTGAAAGACCGCCACCGACCGGGACATCCCTGGGGCGGATTCACCGTGGTCCGATCGCTATGCAGCCGGGAACAGCTTCCAGCGCCCCGGGCGGAACGCCACGCGGCTCTTCTGCGCTGCCGGATGGTCGACCGGCAGCTCAATCTCGACCCGCTGGCGTTCGCCGCCGATTTCAAGTTCGACGCGCCTTGTGCCGGCGACGCGGCGGCTGGCCGCCACGGTGCCGGCGATGCAGCCGCTGCAGCCGTCCAGCAGTTCGACATCATGCGGACGGAAGTAAAGCATCGCATCGCCCTCGGACGCGTGCGGCGCCGACAATCCGATTGGACGGTCGGCCAGCCAGATCTCGCCATTCTCGACCTTGACCGGAAGGGAGCTCGATTCGCCGATGAAGCCGTAGACGAAGGGCGAATTCGGCGTGTCGTAGATGTCGTCGGCGGTGCCGACCTGCTCGATACGGCCCTGGCTCATCACCACGACACGGTCGGCCAGTTCCAGCGCCTCTTCCTGATCGTGGGTGACGAAGACGGTGGTGTGGCCGGTGGCGTCATGGATTTCCCGCAGCCAGCGGCGCAGTTCCCGGCGCACCTGCGCGTCGAGCGCGCCGAACGGCTCGTCGAGCAGCAGCACCTTGGGTTCGATGGCCATGGCGCGGGCGAGCGCCACGCGCTGGCGCTGGCCGCCCGAAAGCTGCGCGGGATAGCGCTTCTCCAGCCCTGAAAGCTGGACGAGATCGAGAAGCTCGGACGCACGGCGGCGGATCTCCGCTGCTGGCGGCCGCGACGGTCCGTGCCGCACCTTGAGGCCGAAGCCGATATTGTCAGCCACCGTCATGTGACGGAACAGCGCGTAGTGCTGGAAGACGAAGCCGACATTGCGTTCCTGGATCGATTTCTGCGAAGCGTCCTCGTCACCAAAGAAGATTTTCCCGCGTGTCGGCCGCTCCAGCCCGGCGATCAGTCTGAGCAAGGTCGTCTTGCCGGAGCCGGATGGTCCCAGCAACGCAATCAATTCGCCCGACTTGATGTCGAGCGACACGTCGTGAAGCGCCGGAAACCGCTCGAATTCCTTGCGCACGTTGGCAACGCGAACTTCCATACAATGAACCTTCTAATGTCCGCGCGTCGCGGCGAGTTCGGCGCCGTATCGCATCTCGAGCAGTGTTTTCAAGACCAGCGTGACGAGCGCCAGCCCGGCAAGCAGCGAGGCGACGGCGAAAGCGCCGACGGCGTTGTACTCGTTGTAGAGGATTTCGACATGCAGCGGCATGGTGTTGGTCAGGCCGCGTATGTGGCCCGACACCACCGAAACCGCGCCGAACTCGCCCATGGCGCGCGCATTGCACAAAAGCACGCCGTAGAGCAGGCCCCATTTGACGTTGGGCAAGGTCACAAACCAGAAGGTCTGCCAGCCATTGGCGCCGAGCGAAAGGGCGGCCTCCTCGTCGCCATTGCCCTGTTCCTGCATCAGCGGGATCAATTCGCGGGCGACGAAGGGGAAGGTGACGAAGACGGTGGCCAGCACAATGCCCGGGACGGCAAACAAGATCTGGATGCCATGTGCCTTCAGCCACCCGCCGAGCAACCCCTGGGCGCCGAACAGAAGCACGTAGACCAGACCCGAAATGACGGGCGAGACCGAGAAGGGCAGGTCGATCAGCGTGGTGAGAAACGCCTTGCCCTTGAATTCGAACTTGGCGATCGCCCAGGCGGCGGAGATGCCGAAGACGACATTGAGAGGCACCGAGATCGCCGCGACGAGCAGTGTCAGGTGGATGGCCGAGCGTGCGTCCGGTTCGCCCAGTGCTTGCGTATAGGCACCGACGCCTTTCGCCAGCGCCTCGTGGAAGACGATGATCAGCGGCAAAAGCAGGAAGATGCCGAGGAAAGCGAAAGCGATGGCCATCAGCACGGCCTGCGCCGGGCGGCTTTCGGTCACCGCCGCCGAGCGGCTCTCGTGATACGGTTCGTAGGATTTGATCTCGGGATCAGCCATAGCGCTTGCGGCTCCATGTCTGCACCAGATTGACGACCAGCAGCATGACGAACGACAGCGCCAGCATGATTGCCGCGATCGCGGTCGCCGCTGGGTAATTGTATTCCTCCAGCCGGATGACGATCAGAAGCGGTGCGATCTCGGATTTGTAGGGCAGGTTGCCGGCGATGAAGATGACCGAGCCGTATTCGCCGACGCCGCGCGCGAAGGCGAGCGAGAAGCCGGTGATGATGGCCGGCGCCAGGCCCGGAAAGAGCACGCGGGTGACGATCTGGAAGCGGCTGGCGCCAAGCGTGGCGGCTGCTTCCTCCACCTCCTTGTCGATTTCCTCCATGATCGGCTGCACGGTGCGCACGACAAAGGGCAAGCCGATGAAGACCAGCGCGATGACGATGCCGAGCGGCGTGTAGGCGACCTTGATGCCGAGCGGCATCAGCAATTTGCCGATCCAGCCGTTCGGCGCGTAGAGCGTGGTCAGCGCGATGCCGGCCACCGCCGTCGGCAGCGCGAATGGCAGGTCGACCATGGCATCGACGATGCGGCGGCCGGGAAAGCGGTAACGCACCAGCACCCAGGCGACGAGCGTGCCGAAAACGACATTGACGACAGCCGCGATGAAGGCGGTGCCGAAGCTGATTTCAAGTGCGTTGAGGGTGCGGCGATCGGTGGCGATGGCCCAGAAATCGATCCAGCCGAGAGCGGCCGAACGCCAGATCAGCCCGGATAGCGGTATGAGGATGATGAGGGTGAGGTAGGCAAGC
Source organism: Mesorhizobium sp. M8A.F.Ca.ET.181.01.1.1 (assembly GCF_004792025.1). Lineage (NCBI taxonomy): Bacteria > Pseudomonadati > Pseudomonadota > Alphaproteobacteria > Hyphomicrobiales > Phyllobacteriaceae > Mesorhizobium > Mesorhizobium sp. M8A.F.Ca.ET.181.01.1.1. Next base: position 599,656 of record NZ_SRTV01000001.1, read on the forward strand.
GAGAAGCCGAGCGTCAATCCGAAACCCGGAATGACGCTCGGCTGTCTGAACCGCCACCCCGCCTGCGCGGGTGCTGTGGTCATATCGTCCTGATCTAGGTTTTAGCTCACTGGGCCGGTTTGTAGATCTGGTCGAATATACCACCGTCGCCGAAATGATAAGGCTGTGCCTTCTTCCAACCACCGAAAAGCGGGTCGTCGATGGTGATCAGCTTGATAGGCGGCAGCTTGGCGAGATCCTCGGGCGGAACCAGTTCGGGCTTGGACGGCCGGTAATGGTTCTTGGCGATGATGGTCTGGCCTTCCTTGGAATAGAGGTAGCTCAGATAGGCCTCGGCCACCTTGCGCGTGCCCTTGGCGTCGACATTGGCATCGACCACGGCCACCGGCGGCTCGGCCAGGATCGAGGTCGGCGGATAGACGATGTCGAAATTGTCGGCGCCAAACTCGTCGAGCGCCAGATAGGCATCGTTTTCCCAGGCGATCAGCACGTCGCCAAGGCCTTTTTGCGCGAAGGTTACTGTCGAGCCGCGCGCACCGGTGTCGAGCACGGGAGCATTGGCATAGAGCTTGCCGACGAATTCCTTGGTCTTGGCTTCGTCGCCGCCATCATTGGCGTTGGCATAGGCCCAGGCCGCGAGATAGTTCCAACGCGCGCCGCCCGACGTCTTGGGGTTGGGCGTGATCACCTGGACGCCGTCCTTGACGAGGTCGTTCCAGTCGTGGATGCCCTTGGGATTGCCCTTGCGGACAAGGAAGATGATGGTCGAGGTGTAAGGCGCTGAATTGTTTTCGAATTTCTTGCGCCAATCGGGATTGATCTTTTTCGATTTGGAGACGATGGCATTGATGTCGCCTTCGAGAGCCAGCGTCACCACATCGGCGTCGAGGCCGTCGATCACGGCGCGGGCCTGGGCGCCCGATCCGCCATGTGACTGCTGGATCGTCACCGTCTCGCCGGTCTCTGTCTTCCAATGCGCGGCGAAGGCCTCGTCATAAGCCTTGTAGAGCTCGCGCGTCGGATCGTAGGACACGTTGAGAATGGTGGTGTCGGCAAACGCGAAACCGAGCGTGCCGAACTGGACAGATGTGGCGACCAGTGCGCCGAGCAGTTTCCTGAAATGAGGTTTGGTCATTTCTGCCTCCGTTGAACCCGCGCCAAATCTACCGAAATTATAGAAATTAGATGCATTGAATGTTGCCTTTTTTGCCTCCCTGGAGAAAATCTCCGGCGTTCTGCCGCGGCTATGAGAAATATTTTCCTCGCGGTTGCTCCGCGCCGGAGTCGCTCCGCCCTGTGGCCTATCTAGGGACGCGCGGTTGCCGGGCAAGTCTGCTCTGGGCGGGTTACTCGGCGGTCACCGGGAAATCGAAGCGCTGCTTTTGAAATGGCTCTTGGTCGAGCGTAAAATGCCACCATTCTCGCGCGTAGTTCCTGAAACCTCCCGCACGCATGGCATCGACAAGGAGCTTGCGGTTTGCCGCCGCTTCGGCGCCGAGCGGGCGATGCGCGGTCTCACTCGTCCGGTCGAAGCAGTCGAAGCCGGTGCCGAAATCGAGGGTGTTGGCATCGACCGCGCCGCAGGCCGGTTTCGGCACGGACATACTGTCGGCCGGTGCGATGGCGATATCGACGGTCGAGCCGCGCGAATGTGCCGACTGGCGGGCGACATAGCCCTCGGCGATGAGGTCGCCGCGCTTGACCTTCGGATACCATTGCGGGTCAGGCGGCCCGCCCGCGGTCGTCCAATCGCCCATGTCGGCCACGGAGCGGGCAGGGCGATAGCAGTCGAACACGATCAGCGTCATGCCCCTGGCGACCATTGCCTTCTGGACCCCGGCAACGGCTAAGGCCGCCTGCCGGGCGAGGATGCAGACCGGCGCATCATAGCCGCTTACCTTGCGATGCAGAAAATTGTCGGCGCCGGAATAGCGGATGTCCTGGCGGATCGAGGCATCGATGGCGGCCAATCGGACGAAGCCTGTGGGCAGGGGATCGGCCGAGGCGGGAAGGGTGACTGCGAAGAAAGCCGCTAAAATGGCGGCTATACTGCGTAAGGTATGGCGTGGCACGCCCCCCTCTGCCCTGCCGGGCATCTCCCCCTCGAGGGGGGAGATTGGCAGCTTTTGCGTCGCGCGCCGCCGTTGGTCATTGCCGAAAGCGGCCTGGCCATCCGATCTCCCCCCTTGAGGGGGAGATGGCCGGCAGGCCGGAGGGGGGCGCCTCGCACCGGACATCAGGCAATTTATCCCTTATTCCCGGACCTCGAAAGGCCAGTCTCCTGAGTCCCTTGACGCAGCCTATTCAACGAACACTTTCACACTGGCCGCCCGTCCCGCCGCGTCGATGACGGTCAGCGTCGAATAACCCGCGCCGTCGGGCTGCCATGTCGCGGTGCGGCGGCGATCGAGGCCGATGAGCGGCTTGCCGTTGGCCAGCCAGCGGAACGGCGCCCGGCCGCCTTGGAGCTTCAGCACCAGTGGCGACGCATCGGCCGAGTTGGTGGCGAGATCGACGCGGGCGCCATCCGGCGGGAAGATGATGGTCGGCGCGGGTTCGGTCGGGGTCGCCTGCACCAGGCCATCCGCGCCGGCGCCGAAGCGGGCAAGCGTCACCGGCAGGTCCTCGCGCTTGGGGGTGAAGGCGCCGGGCGGTTTGCCCGGCAGCGGTACGGTCGCCAGCCCCGAGCGGACAAAGCCTTCGAACAGGATCGGGGCGGCTGAGACATAGCCGGAAAGACCAGGCACCGCGCCGGCATCGGGCCGGCCGACCCAGACACCCAGCACATAGCGGCCGTCGAAGCCGACCGACCAGGCGTCACGGTAGCCGTAAGAGGTGCCGGTCTTGTAGGCAATGCCGCGCTGCAGGGCGCCTTCGGGTGGCTTCACACCCGACAAAATGTCGACGATCTGCCAGTTGGCCTGGTCGTTGAGGATGGTGGTGGTCGAACTCGCGGCGTTGGCCGGCTCGGTGCCGTCATGCAGCGAATGCGTCTTGCCGCCATTGGCGAGCCCTGTGTAGAGCTGGACCAGGTCGCGCAGCGTGACGCCGACGCCGCCGAGGCCGATGGCCAGGCCGGGCGCTTCATTGACCGGCAGGATCGGGTTGACGCCCGCCTGGCGGAAGCGCGCCGTCAGCCGTGCCGGGCCGACCGCGTCGAGCACGCGGATCGCCGGCACGTTGAGCGATAGTTGCAAAGCCTGGCGGATCGAGACATCGCCCTGATAGCCCATGTCGAAATTCTTCGGCCTGTAGCCGCTGAAATCGACCGGGCTGTCCTCGATCAGCGTTTCCTGCGCCACCAGTCCCTGCTCGAAGGCGAGGCCGTAGATGAACGGCTTCAGCGTCGAGCCGGGCGAGCGCACGACCTTGGTCATGTCGATCCAGCCGGAACGGCTGGAATCGAAGAAATTGGCCGAGCCGACTTCGCCCAGAATGTCGCCGGTGCGGGCATCGGCCAGCACCATGGCGACGGACAGACGCGGCCCGAGCTTGGTGGCGGCATCGCGCGCCACCTGTTCCAGTCCTTGCTGGACGCTTTTGCGGATCGTCAGCTTGAGCGGCTGACCCGGAACGGCCTTGGGAAGCATCGCATAGGAGGCATGCGCGGCAAGCGCCGGCAAGGTGCGGCGCAGGCCCGAGACATCGTCAAGTGCGGCGCGTGCCGCCTCGCGTTCGCCGATCAGGCCTGACGAGACCATGCGGCTCAGCACACGATCGCGCGCGGCGTGGGCGATCTGGAGGTTGCGGTCGGGCCGGCGCTTTTCCGGCAATTGGGGGAGGGCGACGAGAAGGGCGGCCTCGGAAACGGTGAGCCGCTTCGGTTCCTTGCCGAAATAGGCGAGCGAAGCGGCGCGCACGCCTTCCAGGTTGCCGCCATAGGGCGCCAGCGTGAGATAGCGCTCGAGGATGTCGCGCTTCGACAGCCGCCGCTCGATCTGGATGGCGCGCAGCATCTGCTTGATCTTGGAGCCGAGGCTGCGGCTTTCGCGCGGCTCGATCAGCCGGGCAAGCTGCATCGACAGGGTCGAGCCGCCGGAAACGATATGGCCGCTGGTGGCGAATTGGCCGGCGGCGCGGGCGAGAGCCAGCACATCGACGCCCTCATGGTCCCAGAAGCGCTTGTCCTCATAGGTGACCAACATGTCGACGAACTGCTTGTCGACCTGGTCCAGCCGGGTCTCCAGCCGCCAGTAGCCGTCAGGCGTCGCGAAGGCGCGCAACAGCTGGCCGTCGCGGTCCTGGACTTCGGCGGAGACGGTCAGAGTTGCGGGCAATGGTGGGGGGAAGGCGCGGTCGAGTTCCCAGAGGGCGGCGGTGGCGATTGCCGCAACGACGGCTAGCGATGCTCCCGCAATGGCGGCCCGCCAAATGAATTTCTTGGAGAGCATGGCGCTGCCCCTCATCCGCCTGCCGGCACGACGGCCCTTCGGGCGTTCGCCGTTCGAAAAGCCAAGCAATTGGCTTTTCGTCCGCTGCGCGGACCACGGCTCACCTCCCCGAATAGTGACGGGGAGAAGGGAGCTGTCGCGGCGGTCGGCGCTAGCCCCTTTCTCCCCGTCACTATACGGGGAGAAATGCCCGGCAGGGCAATGAGGGGCAGCGCAAGCCTCACGTTCATATCCGCCAAGGCACCTTACGGCGCCTTGATCTCCATCATGCCGGTGGCGGTGCGGGCCGAATATTGCGGCCGGTACATGTCCTCCACCGCTGCCGCCGGATGGGCATAGGTGCCCGGCGTGACGGCGCGCACGACATAGGCAAGCGTCAGATTGTGGTCGTGGTCGCCGTCGGCCGGGTTGAATGCCGCGACGAAGCGGTCGTCGCGGAATTCCAGATGCGCGGCGTCGGTCTGTGCCAGCCAGGAGAAGTTCGTCAACTGGGCGCTGGAAACCAGCCCCGGATTGTCGATCTCGAAGCCGGCCGGCAACAGGTCGGTAACCAGCAGGCGCGACGGCCAGCTGTTCTGCTCGGTGACCTTGAGCACGACGACATAGCGTTCGTTCTGGGTGGCCTCAGTCACATTGGCTTCGGTGCCGTCGAGCTTGTAGTAGGTGCGGCTGATGGTGAAGCCGTCGCCGCCGGCCGGCAAGGGCCGGATCGGCGACGCCACGGTGGTGACGACGGCCTGCAGCGGGGTCTTGCCGGTGTTGGCGATTTCGAGCGGGCTGTCGACCAGGTCGGAGCCGTTGACCTGGTTGGAATAGCCGCCGGAATGCGGCGCGCCGTTGACGGTCAGTGCGATGGAGTCATTGCCCTCCTTCAGCGCACGCGCCGCCAGCAGCATCCAGGAATCGTCCTGGGTGCTGGTCCAGCGGGCTTCGGCGCGTTTCCTTGTCACCAGCTTGATCAGCTCGGGCACGATCGTCGATACCGGCTTCGATTCCGCCGCCAGCGACAGCATCGCCGCGCCGTCACGCAATGCCGAGCCGTAGTCGGAACGGTACCAGTCGTAGTCGGTGCTCGACTTGGCCAGTTGCAGCGCGGTCTTGAACGTCGCCTCCGAACGCTGCGTGTCGCCATAGAGCGCAAGGCTCGCCGCCAACTGGGCGACGGCCATCGGGCTCGAGAAGGCTTCGAGCTGGGTGTCGGCGTAGTAGCGCAGATCGCCGATCGAGGCCTTCTTGTTGCGGGCCAGCACGTAGAGGGCGTAGGCGATCTCGCTACCGCGGTCCTGTACGCTCTGGTCGTAGCCGAGCGAGTTCTGCAGGTTTTTCAGGGCCTGGTTCATCGCCAGAGCCGGCACGTCGTATTTCTGCTCCCGCGCCCTGGTCAGGAATTCGCTGACATAGGCGTCGAGCCACAGATCGCCGGAGCCCGGACCCCACAGGCCGAAGCTGCCGCTCGAGGACTGGTAGCTCAGGACCTTGTAGATCGCATCCTGGATGCGCCCGTGCAGTTCAGGGTCGCTTTCCATGCCGACGCCTGATGCCATCTCGTTGACGTAGAGAAGCGGCATGGCGCGGCTGGTGGTCTGCTCGGCGCAACCATAGGGGTAACGATCGAGCGTCATCAAGAGCGACGGCACGTCGAAGGCCGCAGCCTGCGAAACGCCGACGCTGACCGATGCGCCTTCGAGCAGGCTGGCAGCCAGCAGCTCCTTGTCGACGCGAAGCGCGCCGCCATTGCCCTTGAGGTCGACCACGAGGCGCGTGGTGACCGGCAATTGGGCCGGACGCACCGGGACATAGAGCGTCTGCTCGACCTTGGTGCCGTCCGCATGCGCCAGCTTGATGGTCAGCGAGGCATTGCCCGCCGTCTTTGCGATCAGCGGCACGGTCAAGGTCTGGCGCTTACCCTGGGCGAGCGTCAGCTTCTGGGGCAGGGGCTTGTCACCTGTCGACAGGTCCCCCGTCGTATCGATCGACAGCGCATAGTCGCCGGCCGGTCCGTCGGTGTCGGCAACGTCGAGACGCATGACGGCGTTGTCGCCAGGCGCCAGGAAGCGCGGCAGGCCGGCGGTGATCACAACGGGATCACGCACGATCACGTCCGACTGGGCATGGCCGATCGCCTCCTTGGTCCAGGCGACAGCCATGACGCGCACGGTGCCGTTGAACTGCGGGATGTCGAAGTCGATCCGCGCCTTGCCGTCGGCGTCGAGCTGGACGATGCCGGAGAAGAAGGCGACCAGTTTTTCAGTGGGCGGGCTGCCTTGCGTCTGCATGTTGGCGCCGTCACCGCCGGTCCTGAGCTTGCCGGTGGTGCCCAGCGAGCCATCGATCAGGCGGCCGTAGATGTCGCGGATCTCCATGCCCAGCATGCGCTGGCCAAAGAACCAGTTCTCCGGATCCGGCGCCTTGTAGTTGGTCAGGTTGAGGATGCCGACATCGACGGCGGCAACGGTGACATAGGCGTTGGTGCCCGGCTGCACGCCGGCCACGGAAACCGGGATCGACAGCTGCTGGCGCGGCATTGTCTTGTCCGGCGGCGTGAGCGTGACGGCAAGCTTCTTGGCGCCCGGATCGACGGTCAGCCATTTCACGCCGATGGCGCGGGCGGGCATGCGCGTTTCCTGCGCGTCGCCCGGCCGGAAAAGGGTTGCCGTGACATAGGCGCCGGCGCCCCAGTCGTCGCCAACCGGGATGTCGACGGTGCTGCCGCCGGCCGGCACGGTCGCCGTGATGGTTTTCAGCAGCTTGTCGGAGCCGATGTTGATCAGTAATTCGCCGGCAAAATGCGGCGAGATTTTCAGCTTTGCCACTTCGCCCGCGGCATAATTGTCCTTGTCCAGGGCAATCTCCAGGCCGTCAGGCGTTTCGGTGGTGGTCGAGGCGACATACCAGCCGGCGTCGAATTCATAGCTGGTCGCCGGCCCCTCGGGATCCGATGTCTCGACCTCGAGCCTGTACTGGCCCCAGTCGACAGGTACGGAGACGGCGGCATCGCCATCGGCGTTGAGATCGATCTGGCCGTTGGCGATCGATTTGGTGAAGCTCACCGGCTCGTAGTTCCAGGAGTTGTTGGAGCGGTACCACTGGTAATTGCGTTCGACCTTGACCAGCGACCACTGCGCGCCTTTCAGCGCCTCGCGCTTGCCATCGGGATCGACGGCGATCAGGCTGAACTTGGCCGTGCCCCCCTGCGGCACTTCACCATCGGCGAAATCCGGGCGGATGCCGATCATATGGCCTTGCGGGCGGATGCCGATGTTGAGCGAACGCTCGATGGCGCGGCCACCGGTTTCGCGCATGCGCACCGTCACCTTGCCGTCGACCAGCTTGGTGGTCGAGGGCAATTGGTCGACGGAGATCGGGAAGGTCGCTTTGCCGTCGTCGCCGACCACCGGCAGATCGGTGAGCGGCGTGACCGTGGGCTCCGCCGACTGCTCGTCGGCGAGGCCGAAGGAAAAGTCGGGGAAGCGGTCCCAGTCCCGGGACGTCGACAGGGTCAGTTCGCCTTCCAGCGCCAGGCCCGCCGCCGGCGCGCCATAGAGGAAGCGGCCGTCAATGTTGATGTTGGCGGTTTCGCCCCGCGCAATCTCCTGCTTGTCGGCCTTCATGTCGAACTCGATGCGATCCGGCACGAAGTCCTCGACCAGGAACATCTGGCTGGCAACCGCCGGCTGCTTGGGGTCGGTGTGGATCGACACCGACCATGTGCCGCGCATGGCGTTGGGTTCAAGCGGCAGGTCGACGGCGTGACCGCCGGCCGATGCGCCGTCGCTGACGATGCGGCGGTCCTCGACGCCATCGGGACGCGAGAAGATGAAGGTCAGCGGCAGGTTCTCGACCGCCTTGGCCGCGCCGTCACGGGCAAGCGCGGCGACATGGACGTCCTCACCGGCGCGATAGATGCCGCGTTCGGTCCAGGCATAAACGTCGAGCGCGCCCGGTGCGGCGCGTCCGGTGACGCCGCGGTCGGACAGGTCGAAGCCGGCCTTTGACATATCGAGGAAGACGAAATCATTGTCGCCCTGCTTGGCCATCAGCACGGCCGGCACCATGCCGCCGTCACCGCGCGTCAGGCCGGGGTTGAAGACGGCATGGCCGTTCGCATCCGACGTCGCGGTTCCGAGAACCTCGTTGTTACGAGCAACCAGTGTCAGTTCGGCCCCGGCAATCGGCTTGGCGCTACCCAGCGAACGGGCAAAGACGTTGAGCCCGTCCTGGCCGGTATAGGTCGACAGGCCGATGTCGGAGACGACGAACCACTGCGTGGCCAGCGAGCCGTAGTCGTCGCTCTTGTCGTTGACGGCCTTGGCGGTCAGCACATAGACGCCGGGCTTGCGCTGCGGCAGCGCTTCGTCGACCGGGAAGGAGGTGGTGACCTCCTTGTTGAGATCGTTGACGATGTCGAGCTGGCCCTGCCAGACCGGCGCGCCCATCTGCTCGGAAATGTTGGAAATGTCATAGCCGTCGAGTTGGTGCAGGAATTGATAGCCCGACAGCAGCTGCGCCAGCGAGCGGTCGCCGATGCGGTAGAGCTTCATCTCGGCGGCGTTCATGTTGACGGTGACGACCGGGATACCGCGGCGCGCGCCGGCCGGCAGCACGAAGCTGTCGCCGGTGAAACGGGCGGATGGCGCGCGGTCTTGCACATAGATCGACAGCACCACGGGGGCAGCGGTCACTTCGCCGATCGCGGCCGGCAGGCCGGCGCGGAAGGTGACGTCATAGTGCTGGCCGTGTTCGAGCCCTTCGACGCAGATCTGCTTGTCCTTGGCCTCGATGCCCTTGGGCGCGGCGTTGTCGACGGTGACGAACTGCGCGTAGTCGACGCCGGTCTTGACCAGATCCTCGGAGAATTGCGCGCAGATGCGCGGCGCGCTGGTGTCGGCATCGACAGAGTGATCGATGACGCGGAATCCCTTGCGGGCCTTCAGATCGGCATAGTCGGCCTGGACCGCGGGCGAGCTTTCCAGCGCAAGGCTGGCTTCATAGGCCTGCAGCGCCGGCCGGTAGAGATCGCGCTTGTCGAGACCATTGCCGAGCAGCGCCAGCACTTCGGCGCGCGTCTTGGTGGTGCGCAGCAACTTGTAGGCGTTGAAGGCGGCCGACGTGGCGTTTGCCGGCAAAGTTGAGGCTTCGGAGGTGCTCGCGGCGGGCTGCACGGCCAGCGTTTCGCGCGCCAGCTTGAGCCAGAGCTGGCCGTCATCCGGCATGACCGAGACAGCGGCCTCGTATTTCTGCATGGCGGAGCGATGGTCGCCGGTCTGTACGGCTTGTTCGGCCGAGTTGATCAGCGCCGCCATGCCCTCCGTCGGCTTGTCAAAGGCAGGGCCAAGCAGCTTGTTGCGGTATTGCTGGGCTTGGTCGGCCATCCAGTTGGGGAAGAAGGCGAGTTCCGGCGGCGCGCCGATATCTGGATCGCCGTCGATGTTGACGACCTTGCCGGCGACCGCGCCGTTGAAGGATTTCAACTGGTTATAGTCGGATTTGAGAAAGCACCATTTGGCCTTGGTGTTGTAGGTGAAGGCGCGGCAGGTCGGATCGCCGAGGCATGTCGTCTTGCACTGGTCGAGCGTGACGTTCTGGTCGGACCTGAGATCGAAGCCGAAATAATCGGAATTGTCCGTCGTTGCGATTCTTCGCGCTTCCGCCGCTTGCGCGACGCTACCCCAGGCAAAGAAAAGAAGGACGAGAATCGACAGACCACGAGCCGCGCGCATTGCCATAACACCCTCCAGACAATTGCAGACGTCCGGGCATGTTCAAGCTTCAGTCAGGCTTGTCAACGCGCGGACGCGGCAGGTCTCCGCCTGCCAACGGTTTATTTTCCGGCCAAGGACCGGTATGCGGACAGTAACCTCCACGGGAAGGGGATCACGCTTTCTTGCGGAAACGCAGAAGGTGTGAATTCCAAGCCCACCCTATTTCAGACAATTGGATTGTGGCCCCTTTACGAGCGCTTCAGAACTTCATTCCAATTTTAGTTTTGTAACCTAGGTTGTCTTAATGCCGGCGCATGAAGAGCAGATGTCAGGAGGGACCGCGCCAGGGCGCGTGCTTCCGCGCGCCCTGCTTTTGGCCATGATGTGCGGGACCGCGCTGATCGCCGAATCAAGATCCGTGGCCGCGTTCGAGCTTTTCGGCATCAAGCTGTGGGGATCGTCCAGCGACGAGGACGCGGACATTGTCGATCCGCTGCGCTACGCGGTGACCATCTCCGCGCCCGACGCCGACAAGGACCTCGTCAAGAAGCTCGAAAACGCCTCGGCGCTGAAAGGCGACGAGGACCGGCCCGTTTCGGGTTCGCTCGGGCTGATGGCCAAGGCGCGCGGCGACCGCGAACAGCTGGTCGCCGCACTTTATGCCGATGCCCGCTATGAAGGCGTCGTCACCATCACCATCGACGGCAAGCCGCTCGACGAACTGCCTCCGGACGCCGAGTTCAAGGGGCCGCAGCCTATCCCTGTGGCGATCAATATCGCCACAGGCCCCAAATTCACCCTTGGCGACATCCGGCTGGAGGGCGACGCGGCGGGGCTGATGAGCGCCGATTATGGGCTGATATCCGGCGGCGACGCCGGATCGGGCGCGGTGCTCAAGGCCGAGGCGCTGATCGTGCGGACGCTGAAGGAGCAGGGCAGGCCGCTGGCCAAGGTGACCGACCGGCATATCGTCGCCGACCATGCCACATCGACGCTCGATGTGACGCTGACGGTCGCAGCCGGGCCGGTCGCCGGCTATGGCGCGACCACCGTGGAAGGCACCGAGAAGGTCGACAGGGACTTCACCGAATACATGACCGGGCTGAAGCGCGGCAGGCAATACTCGCCACAGGAGATCAGCGACGCGCGCGACAGGCTGCTGGCGCTCGAGGTCTTCAACAGCGTGACGTTCAAGGAAGCCGACAAGCTCGACGCCGACGGCAACATGCCGATCGGCGTCCAGGTCAGCGAGCGCAAGCCGCGCTTTTTCGGCCTTGGCGGCACCTTCTCGAACACCGAGGGGCTTGGCCTCGAGGGCTACTGGGGGCACCGCAACCTGTTTGGCCGCGCGGAAAAGCTGCGCATCGACGGCGCCATCAGCGGCATCGGCAGCAACAATCTGTCCGAACTGAACTACAATGCCGGCATCATGTTCGAGAAACCCGGCGTGATCGGACCGGCGTCGAAGTTCTTCGCCAGCGTCAAGACCGTGCTCGAGCATCCGGATGCGTACGACCATTTCTCGGTCAAGGGCAGCACCGGCCTGTCCTACGAACTCGACAAGAAGCAGACCGTGTCGGCCGAGGTAGCGCTCGATTATTCGCGCATCCATGACGCCTTCGGCAAGCACACCTACCTGATCGCCAGCATTCCGCTGCAATATGTCTATGACAACAGGGACAGCAGGTTGAACCCGACCAGGGGCTTCAGGGTGCTCGCCTATGCCGAGCCGAGCTACGACATATTGAGTGGTGCGGCCTTCCTCAAGCTGAAGGGCGAGGGATCGGCCTATCAGTCGCTGGATACCGCGTCGAAATTCGTGCTGGCTGAGCGTGTCGCCATCGGCTCGATCGTCGGTACCGGGCTGCAGAACGTCCCGGCCGACCGGCGCTTCTATTCGGGTGGCGGCGGCTCGGTGCGCGGCTATGCCTATCAGGGCATCGGCCCCAAGGATTTCACCGGCCAGCCGATCGGCGGCCTGTCCTTCTTCGAGACCTCTGTGGAGATGCGCATCGCCGTCACCGACACGATCGGCATCGTGCCCTTCGTCGATGCCGGCACGGTATCGACCAAGTCGGTTCCCAACTTCTCCGACGTCAAGGTCGGCGCCGGTGTCGGCCTGCGCTATGTCACGCCGTTCGGGCCGTTGCGCATCGACGCGGCCGTGCCGCTCAACCGTGATCCCGGCGACCCGCATTTCGGCATCTATGCCGGCATTGGCCAGGCCTTCTGACGATGAAAACGGTCTGGCGCATCCTTCGCATTGTCCTCTACACGCTGCTGATCATGGTCGCGGGCGCGATCGGCGCGCTCGTCGTGCTGACCAAGACCGAGCGTGGGCGCGACAATCTCGCCGGCATCATCTCGCGGCTCGCCTCGAGCGAGGATCGCAAGGTCACCGTCAGCGGCATCGACGGCATCTGGTCGGGTAATCTCAGCGTCGACCATGTCGTGCTTGAGGATCGCGAGGGCGCCTGGCTGGTGGCGCGCAAGGTGGCCGTCGACTGGTCGCCGACGGCGCTGCTGTCGAAAAGCTTCAGCGCCGACCGGATCGCCGCCGGGCGCATCGAACTGGCGCGCCTGCCGGTGGCCGGTTCGCAGCCGCCGGCGCAGGGCGGCACGACGACTCTGCCTGTCTCCATCGACATCAAGCAGATCGACCTGCCGGAAATCGCGCTCGGCGAGCAACTGGCCGGCAGCGGTATCGCCGAGCTCGCAGCCAAGGGAATGCTCAAGGCCGATGCCGCGCCACTGGCGGTCCAGACGGTGCTCAACGTCACCCGTCACGACGGCAAACAGGGCAATGTCGATGCCAATATCCATTTCGCACCCGCCGACAACAAGCTGGACCTCGACCTCAAGGCGTCGGAGCCGGCCGGCGGCATCATTGCCAACCTGCTCAAGCTGCCGGATGCGCCGCCGGTCGATATCGTCGTTTCGGGCAGCGGACCGCTTGCCAACTGGAGCGGTGTCGGCACTTTCCTCGTCGACCATCGGATCGTCACCCAACTTACCGGCCGCCACCAGCTCACCGACAAGGGCAATCATGTCGAGGCCAAGGGCGACGGCGATTTTGCGCGCTTCCTGCCGGAAAACCTGAAGCCGCTGTTTGCCGGCAAGACCAGCTTCGATGTCGCGGGCACAGCCACATCGGCGGGCGGCATCAGCATCGACCGGGCCAGCATCGAGAGCGATGCGGTACATGGCACCGCCGCCGGCATTGCCGATCCTGCCGGTGCCAGCGATCTCTCGGTCGAACTCGCCGCCAAGGGCCCGCCCGTGGTGATCAGCGTCGGCAGCAAGGCGCAGCCGATCACGCTCGCGATCAAGAACGCCACCGCACGCGCCTTCGGCGACGGCAAGGCGCCGATCGTCGACATCGGCGCCTCCTTCGTTTCGATCGTCGTCGGCGGCACGCGGCTGGATGATCTGGCGGCGCAAATCCATTCCGATGGTTTCGATATCCAGAATCGCGCCGGCCCGGTTGCCGTCAAGCTGGAGGCGGGCGGCCTGAAAACCGACGTCGCGACACTGGCGCCGCTGATCACCGGCAAGGTCGACGTCGATCTGGCCGGCTCAATCAGCAAGGACGCCATTATTGCCATCGATCAGGGTACGCTGCGCTCCGATGCGCTCAATGCGTCGCTGACGGCGACGGTGGCGCTGGCCGACATGTCGATGCAGCTCAAATTGAATGCCGACGCGGTGGCGACCGCGTTCCCGCAGCAGATCGCCTCGGTGCTCGGCGGGAGGGTGAAATTCTCGGCCGCTGCATCGCGCGATCCGCAGGGATCTTTCGCTGCGAACTCGATCGAACTCACTTCCGGATCGCTCAGCGCCAGCGGTACGGCCAGCATGCAAGGCACGGACATCCAGGCCGACATCAAGGGCAAATTGGGCGACGTTTCGGTGTTGTCGCCGACGGTCGGTGTGCCGGTTGCCGGCGGGGTCGATTTCGCGTTGTCGGCAACCGGCGCGATCACCGCTCCGGATTTCACCGTTAGCGCCGACAGCGACAGCCTGACCGCTTCGGGCCGCACGGTGAAGGCCATCAAGCTGACCGCGAGCGGCAAGGCCGACATAACGAACCCTTCCGCCAACGTCTCGCTGACCGGCGCCGTCAACGACCAGCCGCTCGACATCAAGGCGGCCCTGGTGACCAGCGAGGGCAAGCGCTCGATCAACGGCTTCCTGGTCTCGCTGGGCGATAACAAGGTCTCGGGCGACCTGGCGCTCGACGACAAGTTCATGCCCCTGGGCACGCTGACGCTCGCCGCACCGGCAATCGACCAGTTGGCCGCGCTCGCCGGCCAGGCGGTGACCGGCGACATCAACGGCACCTTCCTCTTTGCCAAGGACGGCGACGCACCCTCCATTGCCATAGATGCCAAGAGCACATCGGTCGCGCGTGGCGAGGTGACTGCCAAGGCGATCGCCATCAATGCGCTGGTCGCCAATTATCTCAAGGCGCCGGCGATGTCGGGCACCATCAAGGCTGATGCGGTCACTTCGGGAAGCACCGAAATCGGCGCCATCGGCGTCGACCTCAAGCGCGACGGCGACTGGACCAATTTCACTGGCGGCGCCACGATCGCGGGCATTCCTGCGACCGCTGCCGGCCGGGTTAAGATTGCCGAGGGCACCACCAGCGTGGAGATTGCTTCGGGCCAAGCCACCGTTCGCGGCATCAAGGCGGCGATTGCCGAGCCGTCGGCACTGTCCATCGCCAACGGCACGGCCAATATCGACAGGCTGGCGCTCGACGTTGGCGGCGGCCGGGTGGCGCTGTCGGGCAGCGCCGGCGAGACGCTCGATCTGGCGGCGCAGGTCTCCGCTTTGCCTGCCGCCCTTGCCAATGCGTTTTCGCCTGGCCTGGATGCCGCGGGCACGCTTGACGGTATCGCTGAAGTGAGCGGAGCGCCGGCCGCTCCCGACATCCGGTTCAACGCGAAGCTGGCCGGCGCCGAGACCAGTCAGACCCGAGAGGCAGGGCTCGGACCACTCGCCGTCGATGCGGCCGGCAGCTACACGATTGCCGGTGGCGTCGTCCTCGACCATGCTACCCTCTCCGGCGACAAGGTCTCCGGCCAGGCCGCCGGAACCATCAACCCGAACGGGGCCAGCGATTTCGCGATCGATCTGACCTCGTCCGGCCCCAGCCTGCCGCTGACGGTTGGAAGCAACGAGAGCCCGGTCAAGATCGAGGTCCGGTCAGTGTCGGCCAAAATTGGGGGCGAAAGCACGCATGCCCGGCTGGACCTTTCCGCGATCCTGCCCTCGATCGTCACCAGCCCGGCGAAGGTTGACGGACTTACGCTCACTCTGCACTCGGATGCGTTCGATCTCAGGAATCGCGCCGGGCCGGTTTCCGGAACGGTGTCGGTGGACAAGGTTGGGCTCGACAATCCAACGATCGCGCCGCTCATCGCGGGCAAGGTCACGGCCGCGCTCAACGCCCGGCTGAGCGCCGACGCCGTCGCCATCGACAGCGGCACGCTGAAAAGCGATGCGCTCAGCAGCCAGGTCGCCGGCCAGGTATCGCTGCGTGACGGTGCCATCGACCTCAACCTGAAGGCGGATGCGCCATCGTCGGCCTTGCCGGCGGCGGCACGCGGCTTGCTTGGCGACCGCGCCCAGATAAGCGCCACGCTGAAGCGCGAGCCCAGCGGCAATCTCAACATAGGTGGATTGAAGCTCACTTCGGGCCCGCTGAGCGCCGAGGGGCAGGCAAGCCTTGCCGACAACAAGGTGGCCGCCGACATCAGGGGTGCGCTGAGCGACATCTCGCGATTGTCGAAGGACGCCACGGGCGCCATCGCTTTCGCGCTGAGCGCGCAAGGGCCGGCCATGGCGCCCGACCTGTCGCTTACCATCAACAGCGACAAGCTCTCGGTTGCATCTCGCGAGATAACCGGATTGAAGCTCACCGCCACCGGCAAGGCGGACGCCGCCAATCCGGCGGCCAATGTCCAGCTTACCGGCAATGTCGCCGGCCAGGCGCTGCAGGGGAGCGCCGTGCTGGCAACGGCGAACGGCAAGAGCGCCATCAATGGCCTGCTCCTGTCGCTGGGCAAGAACAGGATTTCAGGCGATCTGGCACTGGACGACAAGTTCGTGCCCGAAGGCACCATCTCGCTCGACCTGCCCGACATCGGGCCGCTCGCCGCGCTGGCGCTGGAAAAGGCGGAAGGCGACGTGCGCGGCACGATCGCCTTCTCGAAGACCGGGGCGGCGCCCCAGGTCGCCATCAAGGCGGCTACCGCCTCGATCACGCGCGGCGACCTCCAGGCGAAGGCCGTTTCCATAGATGCGCTGATCGCCAACTATCTCGCGGCTCCGGTCATCTCGGGCAAGATCCGCGCCGATACCGTCACATCGGGCGGCACCGTGATCCGCGGCATCGATGTCGATTTGAAACGCGACGGCGACTGGACCGGCTTCTCCGGCGGCGCCACGGTGAAGGGCATTCCAGCCAGGGCAGCCGGACGCGTGAAGGTAGCCGGTGGCACCACCACCATCGAGCTTGCGTCAGGGCAGGCGACCGTCCAGGGCATCAAGGCAGCCATCGCCCAGGCCTCGACCGTCAGCATCGCCAATGGCACGACGACGCTGGACAGGCTGGTGCTCAATCTTGGCGGCGGCACCGCGACGGTAACCGGCAAGGTCGGGCAGGCGCTCGACATCAATGCAGTGCTGGCGCGCGTGCCGATGTCGCTCGCCAACAGTTTCTCCCCCGGGCTCGATGCAGCGGGTTCCATCTCCGGCACGGTAAAGGTGACGGGCGCACCGGCGAGCCCCGCCATTGCCTTCAACATCGACGCGGCCGGGGTGCAGACGTCGCAGACCCGTAGCGCCGGCGTCGGTGCGGTGAGTGTTGCCTCGTCGGCTACCTTTGCCGGCAACAAGCTGACCTTCGACGCCAATGTCAGCGACGGCGCCGGGCTTGGCCTCAAGGGCGGCGGCACGGTGACGACGGTGGGCACTCCGGCGCTGGTGCTCGACTTCAATGGCGCCGTGCCGTTCGGCCTTCTCAGTGAGAAACTTGCCGCGCAGGGCTTGTCGCTGACCGGCAACGCCAACGTGAATGTCCAGGTGCGCGGTCCAGCGACATCTCCGGTGATCGGCGGCAGCGTCAAAACCTCCGGCGCGCGGCTGGTCGACGCACGCTCGGGCCTTGCAGTCAACGATATCGCGGCCGATGTCTCGATAGGCAACGGCGTCGCCACGATCAATCGGTTGACCGGAACCCTGTCGACGCGCGGCAGCCTGTCGGCCAGCGGTACCGTCGGCATCAACCCGGCGCAAGGCTTCCCAGCCGACCTGTCGATCAAGCTCACCGATGGCCGCTACACGGATGGACGCGTGGTGACCGCCAACCTTGGCGGCGACCTGACGATCAAAGGGCCGCTGACTTCGGCGCCGGCGATTGCCGGCACCGTCAACCTGGCCAAGACCGTCATCACGGTTCCGGACAAATTGCCGGGCTCGCTCTCGGCGCTTGACGTCAAGCACAAGAATGCGCCGGGTCCGGTCAAGGCACAGGACAAGGCGCTGCGCCCGGCGACGACCAGCGGCAAGAGCGGCGGCAGCGGCCTTGCGCTCGACGTCACGGTCAATGCGCCGAACCAGATCTTCATCCAGGGCAGGGGTGTCGACGCCGAACTCGGCGGCTCGCTCAGGCTGACCGGCCCGGCCTCGTCGCCGCAAGCCGTCGGCACCTTCACCTTGCAGCGCGGCCGGCTGTCGATCCTTGGCAAGCGGCTGACCTTCACCGAAGGCACGGTCGGGTTCTCCGGCTCGCTGGTGCCTTACCTTAATCTGACGGCGACGACGACCACGACCGGCGCGACCGTCACCATCGTGGTGTCGGGCGAGGCGACCAATCCGAAATTCACCTTCAGTTCGGTGCCGGCGCTGCCGGAGGATGAAGTGCTGGCGCAACTGATCTTCGGGCGGTCGATGTCGAACCTCTCGCCGTTGCAGATCGCGCAGCTGGCAGAAGCGGCCGGGCAACTGGCCGGGGTCGGCGGCTCGACGTCGCTGCTGGAGAATCTGCGCAGCGCCATCGGCGTCGACGATCTCGATGTCACCACCGACGACAAGGGCGGCACGGCGGTCTCGGCCGGCAAATATCTCAACGACCGCACCTATGTGACCATCCAGAAGGGCGACAAGCCAGGTTCCGGGAAGGCGACCATCGACCTCAATGTCGGGCGCGGCGTCAAATTGCGCGGCGAGGCGACGGACGCCGGCGAAGCCAAGGGCGGCATCTTCTACGAGAAGGAATATTGACGGCCTGGCCCCTGCCTTGGCCTGGACTGGCGCTGTCGTAACCGGTGCAAATGTCTCAATTTAATCGCCCGAAGAGATTTTGGCGAAATCTGGGCGCACTAGCAATTTTGCGCCAAGACTGTCGCTATCACGCGAACTGCCCCCCGTTCAAAGTTGCACATTCGCTCACATGTTCCCAATCCATGCCGTCTTTGACATCATGGCCCGGATGCGGAATGTTAATCGGCGGAAAGCCAACAATGGGAGTTAGTCATGACAATTTATAAGAGCAACGGCGACAGCGTTCCGGATCATATCCTGGCCATGGCCGAAGAAGCCAAGGCAGGTAAGGTTGATCGCCGCGAATTCCTGGCCATGGCAAGCGTCTTCGGCGCCTCGACGGCGATGGCTTATGGCCTTCTCGGTCTCGCCGATCCGACGCCGGCAAGGGCAGAAGAGGTAAAAGGCAAGAAAGGCGGCACGCTGAAGGTCGCGCAGTGGATCAAGGATCCCAAGGATCCTCGCAAGGCCGACTGGTCGGAAATTGCCAATGCCGAGCGCCAGGCGCTCGAGCCGCTGGTCAAGTATACGAGCGAATATACGTTCCGCCCTTATCTGCTGGAAAGCTGGGACGTCAACGACGACGCCACCCAGTATACGCTGCATGTGCGCAAGGGTGTGACCTGGTCCAACGGCGACCCCTTCACGGCCTCTGACGTCGTCTTCAACCTGAAGCGCTGGGCCGACAAGAAGGCCGAAGGCAATTCGATGCCCGGCCGTCTCGGCTCGCTGGTCAAGGATGACAAGCTCGACGAAAGCGCCGTGACCATGCCGGACGACCACACGGTCGTGCTCAAGCTCGGCAAGCCTGACATCGCGCTCATCCCCAACATGTGCGACTATCCCGGCCTGATCGTCCACAAGACTTTCGACGAGAAGGGCGGCGACTTCAAGAACTGCCCGATCGGCACCGGTCCATTTGAGCTCGTCTCCTACGACGTCGGCCAGAAAGTCGTCTACAAGCGCCGCGAAGACAACAAGTGGTGGGACGGCGAAGTGTTCCTCGACGGCATCGAATTCATCGACTACGGCACCGATCCGGCGGCCATGGTCAGCGCTTTCGAGGCTGGAGAAGTGCACACCAATTTCGAAACGTCGGCCGACTATGTGTCGATCCTCGACAAGATGGACCTGGTCAAGTCGGAGATCGTCACGGCTTCGACCATCGTCTGCCGCACCAACGTCAACAACAAGCCCTATGGCGACCAGAAGGTGCGCAATGCGTTGCAGCTCGCGGTCGACAACAATGTCGTCCTGCAGCTCGGCTATGGCAATGCCGGCTCGGTCGCCGAAAACCACCATGTCTGCTCGATCCATCCGGAATATTACGAACTGCCTAAGGTTGCCCGTGATCCGGCCAAGGCGAAGGCGCTGATGGCGGAAGCCGGCCAAGCCGACTTCGAACACGAGCTGATCACCGTCGACGAAGACTGGCACAAGAACACCGGCGACGCGATCGCCGCCCAGCTGCGGGAGGCCGGGATCAAGGTGAAGCGCACGGTGCTGCCGGGCTCGACGTTCTGGAACGACTGGACGAAGTATCCGCTGTCAATGACCAACTGGAACATGCGTCCGCTCGGCGTCCAGGTTCTGGCCATCGCCTATCGCACCGGCGAGGCCTGGAACGAGGCTGGCTGGTCGAACCCCGACTGGGATGCCAAGCTCAATGCGGCACTCGCCGTCGCCGACGCTGCCAAGCGCAAGGAAATGATGAAGGACATCGAGGAGATCCTGCAGGCTTCCGGCATCATCATCCAGCCCTACTGGCGCAAGCTCTACAGCCACTCGGTCAAGGCGGTGCAAAACTACAAGATGCATCCGACCTTCGAGCGCGACTACGGCAAGGTCTGGCTCGATCAGGCCTGATCGATCGGGCTGGGGAAAGGGGCATTGCCCCTTTCCCTCCCTCTCTGCGTCGCCATTGCAGGTTCGTCCGCAAAAAATACGGACTCACCCGGGAAGGCCATGCAATAAAAACAGGGTTGATCGCATTCGAGGGCCTGTTTGACGGCCAGTCCGCCGGTGACGGCAGGCGAGGCTTTGAAGCCGGCTCAAAACCCAACCCCATCGGCAGGGGGCCGCCATGCTTTCTTTCGTTCTCAGGCGTCTCGGCACCATGGCATTGACGATGCTGTGCCTGACGATGATCGTCTTCTTCCTGATCAACCTCGAACCCAATCTGAAGAAGCTGGCGATCAGCCAGACGGAAATGCACACTTCGGCCGAACAGCTGGAGGACTGGCTGATCAACCATGGCTACCGGCAGAATTTCTTCGTCCGCTACGGACAGTGGCTGGGCCTGCTGCCCAAGCAGCCGGTGACCGACCCGGCGACCGGCAAGCCGACGCAGCGTTTCACTTTCTGCAACGATCCGGCCGTACCAACTTTCTCCGGCGTCCTCGAAGGGGATTTCGGTTGCTCGACCAAGTTCAAGACGACCGTCGCCTCCAAGCTGTTCCCGGCACTTGGCGCGACCGGGATCCTGATGTTCTGTGTGTTGGCGGTGATGGTGCCGGTATCGCTCTTGATCGGCATCCTGGCCGGCATGCGCGAGGGGTCGCGAACCGACCGCGTGCTTTCGGTGGCCTCGATCGCCTCGACGGCGACGCCGGAATATGTGTCGGGGGTCATCTTCACCGTCATCTTCGCCTCATGGCTCGGCTGGTTGAACGGCTCGGCCGCGTCGGCCAGCCAGGGCATCACCTTCTACAATTTCACCCTGCCGGTGATGACGCTGGCGATCTACGGCATCGGCTACATCGCCCGCATGACTCGTGCCTCAATGGTCGAGGTGATGACGCAGCAATATATCCGCACCGCCCGGTTGAAGGGTATTTCCTTCGGCGGCGTGGTGGTGAAACATGCGCTGCGCAACGCGCTGATCGCACCATTCACCGTCATCATGCTGCAATTTCCCTGGCTGCTCACCGGCGTCGTCATCGTCGAGGTGATGTTCCGCTACCAGGGCTTCGGCTATACGCTGGTCGAGGCCGCCGGCAACAACGACATCGATCTTCTGCTGGGCTGTTCGCTGGTCTCGGTGTTCATCGTCTTGATCACGCAGCTCATTTCCGACGTCGGCTACGCATTCCTCAATCCGCGCATCCGGGTTCAGTAGGGAGAAGGCGCATGCAAGCTCAATATATCGGCGCCTCCACCATCATCCTCGAAGTGCTGTGGCGCTTCTGGCCGGTCTGGGTCGCGCTTTTCATCGTCATGGGAGCGAGCTTCCTCTACAGGAAGAAGCTGGCGCTCTATGGCCAGCTGTTCGACAGCGGCGTCGGCATCGTCGGCGTCGGCATCTGCCTGTTCTGGCTGTTCACGGCGATCTTCGCCTCGACCATCTCGCCCTTCGATCCGCTTGGCCAGATCCCGATCATGAAGGACACGCTGCCCGGCGCCATCGAACCGCAATCGGGGCTTGTCTATCTCTTCGGCGGCGACAAGCTGGCACGCGACGTGTTTTCGCGTATGGTCTATGGCAGCCAGATCGTGCTGATCATTGCGCCGGCGGCGACCGGCTTCGCGCTGATGGTCGGTATCACGCTTGGCCTGCCTGCCGGCTATTACGGCGGCAAGATCGACACGGTATTGTCGTTCCTGGCCAACCTCGTGCTGGCCTTCCCGGTGATCCTGCTGTTCTACCTGCTGGTGACGCCGGGCATCATGGACACGCCGATCCCCTATGCCATGGCCGGCGTGTTCTTCCTGTTTCCGATCATCTTCTTCAGCGTGTTGTTCTGGACACGCTACAAGAACCGGCCGGACCGGCTGTACATCCTGCTCGGCATCACCCTCATCGTCGGCGGCTGGATCTATCTTGGCCTCGTGTTCGACAAGGACCCGCTGCACATCGTCCACATCGATCCCAACCAGCTCAACATCTTCGTGGCGGTGGTGTTTGCCTCCAGCCCGGGCGTGTTCCGCATCGTGCGCGGCCTGGTGATGGATATCAAGACGCGCGACTATGTGGCCGCGGCGCAGACGCGCGGTGAATCGCCCTGGTACATCATGCTGTGGGAGATCCTGCCCAATGCACGCGGACCGCTGATCGTCGATGCCTGCCTGCGCATCGGCTACACCACCATCCTGCTCGGCACGCTGGGCTATTTCGGCCTCGGCCTGGCACCGGAAAGCCCCGACTGGGGCACGGCGATCAAGGATGCCAGCCGGCTGCTGCGCTCCTTCATCCATCCGGCGCTGCCGCCGACGATCGCGCTGATGTCGTTCGTGCTGGGGCTCAACCTGTTGGCCGACTCGCTGCGTGAACAATCGATGAAAGACTGATTGACGGGCCTTGACCCGCGTCTGGTACAATTTGGATTGGAGCGACCCATGAACGAGGCAGTTCGAAATCCCGCCAAGCCGACCAGTGGGCCGATCATCGAGATCGAGAACCTGTCGATCTCCTTTTTCACCCGCAAGGGCGAGATACCGGCGGTGATGGATTTTTCCTGCACGGTCATGCCCGGCGAGGCGATGGGCATCGTCGGTGAATCCGGCTGCGGCAAGTCGACCGTGTCGCTCGGCATCATGCGCGACCTGTCCAACATCGGGAAGATCGTCGGCGGCAGGATCAAGTTCCAGGGCAAGGACATGGGCGAGCTCTCCGACGAGGAGCTGCGCGCCATCCGCGGCAACAAGATCGCCATGATCTACCAGGAGCCGATGGCCAGCCTCAATCCGGCGATGAAGGTCGGCCAGCAGTTGATGGAAGTGCCGCTGATCCACGACAAGGTGTCGAAGGAAGAGGCCTACAAACGCTCCCTCGAAATGGTGCGCGCGGTCAAGCTGCCCGATCCCGAGCGCATGATGCGCTCCTATCCGCACCAGCTCTCCGGCGGCCAGCAGCAGCGCATCGTCATTGCGATGGCGCTGCTGTCGAAGCCGGCGCTGCTTCTGCTCGACGAGCCGACCACCGCGCTCGACGTGACGGTTGAAGCGGGCATTGTCGATCTGGTCAAGGGTCTCGGCGAGAAGTTTGGCACCTCGATGATCTTCGTGTCGCACAATCTCGGCCTCATCCTGGAAACCTGCGACCGCATCACGGTGATGTATTCGGGCGAGGCGGTCGAGACCGGCAAGATCAAGGACGTGTTCGACCGGATGCGCCATCCCTATACGCAAGGGCTGTTCCGCTCGATCCCGCTGCCGGGCGCCGACAAAAATTCACGGCCGTTGATCTCCATCCCCGGCCAGTTGCCGCTGCCGCATGAGCGGCCGAAGGGCTGCAATTTCGGTCCGCGCTGTCACCATTTCGTCGAGGGCGTCTGCAACGCCGCCGAAATCCCGATGGTCGAAGTCGCCGGACACGAGGGCCATTTCTCGCGCTGCGTACGCTTCAACGAGATCGACTGGGAAGCGCTGCCGCCCGGCGCCAAGAAGGTCAACGAAAAGGTCGTGCCCGGCGCGCCGGTGCTCAAGATCGAGGATCTCAGGAAATACTACAAGGTCGGCGGCAGCGAGGTGTTCGGCTCGAGCGAGGGCCGCGTCGTCAAGGCCAACGAGACGATATCGTTCATGGCGCGCGAATCCGAGACGGTCGCCATCGTCGGCGAATCCGGCTGCGGAAAATCGACGCTGGCCAAGGTGCTGCTCGGACTTGAGACGGCAAGTGCCGGCACCGTGACGCTGGGCAACAAGCAAATCCAGTCGACCGGCATCGAGAGCCGCAGCGTCGACACCGTGTCGTCGATCCAGATGGTGTTCCAGAATCCGTTCGATACGCTCAACCCCAGCCATTCGGTCGGGTCGCAGATCATCCGCACGCTGGAAAAATTCAATATCGGAAAGACGGTCGCCGACCGGCGCAAGCGCATGCTGGAGCTGCTCGACCTGGTGAAGTTGCCGCGCGCCTTCGAGACCCGCAAGCCGCGCCAGCTTTCCGGCGGCCAGAAGCAGCGCATCGGCGTGGCGCGCGCCTTTGCCGGCGACGCCAAGGTTGTCGTGGCCGACGAGCCGGTTTCGGCCCTCGACGTTTCGGTGCAGGCGGCGGTGACCGAATTGCTGATGGACATCCAGCGCAAGAACAAGACGACGATGCTGTTCATCAGCCACGATCTGTCCGTCGTGCGCTACATCGCCGACCGCGTCGTCGTGATGTATCTCGGCTATATCGTCGAGCAGGGCACGACAGACCAGATCTTCGCGCCGCCCTATCATCCCTATACCGAGGCGCTGCTGTCGGCGATCCCGATTGCCGACACCAGCGTGGTGAAGAAGCACATCGTGCTGGAAGGCGACATCCCCTCGGCGATGAACCCGCCCACCGGCTGTCCGTTCCAGACCCGCTGCGGCTACAAGAAGCTGGTGCCCGACAATCTCTGCGAAACCAAGGTGCCGCCGGTGAAGAATCTCGGCGACGGCCATATGAGCCTGTGCTGGCTTTCCGACGACGTGCTCAAGACCATGGAGCCGGTCATCAAGTTCGACAAGGAACATGCCGCGCATGAGGGCGTGCCGGACGATGCGCACGGCACCGGACCGGGCTTGGCGGGGACAGCGCCCAACCGGCCGCGTGGCAAAAAGGGCAGCGCGGAAGCC
This sequence comes from Mesorhizobium sp. M8A.F.Ca.ET.181.01.1.1, assembly GCF_004792025.1. Taxonomy (NCBI): domain Bacteria; kingdom Pseudomonadati; phylum Pseudomonadota; class Alphaproteobacteria; order Hyphomicrobiales; family Phyllobacteriaceae; genus Mesorhizobium; species Mesorhizobium sp. M8A.F.Ca.ET.181.01.1.1. The sequence continues at coordinate 624,623 of NZ_SRTV01000001.1, forward strand.
GACCAGATCGGGGACGCCGCGGAGCAGGGCGAGGCGGGCATGCGAGCCCGTCGCCACGAAGTGCGCGACGAGGTTTCGGAGACCGGTGTTTCGAAGCCGAAAGACACGACGCGGCGGCACTAACCTGAAGCAGGTATCAGGAGCCGCATTGCCGTAGCTGCGCGTCATAGTCGCGGGCCATCTTGTCGGTGGCCCGGGCGTAACCCTGCACGCCGGCGTCGCCACGGTTGCCGCGGCCATAGGCGCTCCAGCCGAGATAGTAGGCGAGGTAGAGGTTGTAGGTGTCGTTGCGCGCGACGCCGTAGCTGTCGGCTGTCTTGGAATGATACCAGCCGACGAAATCGACGGCATCGGCGAATTTCGTCCGCCGTGCCGCCCAGTTGCCGGTTTCGCGCTGATATTGCGACCAGGTTCCGTCCAGTGCCTGCGAGAAGCCGGTAGCCGAGGAGACGTGCTTCCAGGGGATGAAGCCAAGCAGCTTGGTGCGCGGCGGCCGGGCGTTGCTCTTGAAGCCGGATTCCTTGCGTACGGTGGCCATCAGCACCGGCACCGGCACGCCGTATTTCCGCGACGAGCGCTCGGCGGCCGACTGCCAATTGTCGAACCAGCCGTCATTCTGGTCGAAGACGGCGCAGACATTGTTGATGTGGCTGGGCGCGGTGGCGCAAGCCGAAAGCGCCAACAGCGCGCAAACCGCAACAATTTTACTAAAACTCGACCTACGCATGGGAGGAGCAATAGGCCGAAATCATAAAGGGAATCTTGCTGCGGCCGTTAACGCTTCGTCGGCACGAGCAGATGAGAAAACATCATATCAATATTCCGACGCACACGGTCGCCTCTTATAAACTGGTGTCGAGAAAATGCCGCCTTGGCTAAAATCACGCCGGCAAACGGCGTATTTCTGACAGACCGGCCGCACTGCCGAAGCTTTGATGCCGGCATGACCGAACCAAGACGCAAGCGCGGCGCCGAGCGCACCAGCAACAGGGGGCCAGCGCCCATCGCGCAGCTGCCGCCCAGACGGGTGACGAATCCCTATCCGCCGATGGCGCTGTTGTCGTCTGACCAGATCGAGGCGATCCATCAGGCGTCGATGCACATATTGGAGAATTTCGGCATCGAGGTGATGAGCCGGAGGGCGCTGTCGCTGTTCGAGAAGGCCGGAGCCACGGTCGACCATGCGACGGCGAATGTGCGCGTCGATCGCGGCATGGTGGAAGAGGCGCTGAAGACGACGCGGACCACTTACACGCTGACACCGCGCAATCCGGCCAAGTCGATCCACCTCGGCGGCAATACCATTAATTTCACCTTGGTCGCCGGGCCGCCGAACGTGCACGACATGGAGCGCGGCCGTCGTGCCGGCAACCTGCGTGACTATGCCGATCTCACCCGGCTGGCGCAGCATTTCAACTGTATCCACATGCTCGGCAATCAGGTCTGCGCGCCGGTCGAGCTGCCGGCCAACTCACGCCATCTCGACACCTACTTCACCAATCTGACGCTGACCGACAAGAGTTTTCATGTCTCGGCGATCGGCCGGGGCAGGGCGCTGGATGGCATCGAGATGATGGCGATTTCGCGCGGGCTGACGCTGGATCAGATGCGCGACGATCCCGGTATCGCCACCATCATCTCGGTCAACTCGCCGCGCCGTTTCGACGAGATGATGGCCGAGGGGCTGGTGACGATGGCCGAATACGGCCAGTCGGTGGCGGTGACGCCGTTCACGCTGATGGGGGCGATGAGCCCGGTGACGCTGGCCGGCGCCCTGGCGCAGCAGAATGCCGAGGCGCTGTTCGGCGTGGTACTGACACAGCTCGTACGTCCGGGCGCGCCCGTCATGTACGGCGCCTTCACCTCCAATGTCGACATGAAGTCGGGCGCGCCGGCCTTCGGCACGCCTGAAAACACCAAGGCCAACATCGCCTCGGGGCAATTGGCGCGGCGTTACGGCCTGCCATACCGGACGACGCCCGGCTCGGCTTCCAACGCCGCCGATGCGCAAGGCGCCTATGAGACGCTGATGGCGCTCTGGGGCGCGGTGCTCGGCCACGGCAATCTCGTCTACCACGCCGCCGGTTGGCAGGAGGGCGGGCTGACGGCATCGTTCGAGAAATTCATCATCGACGTCGAGATGATCCAGCACATGATGGAGTTTTTGCGTCCGATCGTGGTCGACGAGGCCGAGCTTGCCGTCGAGGCACTGGGTGCGGTGCCGACAGGCGGCCATTTCTTCGGCGAGCCGCACACGCTGGAGCGCTATGCGACCGCCTTCTACCAGCCGATGCTGTCCAACTGGCAGAATTTCGAGGCCTGGCAGGAGGCCGGCGGCCTCGACGCGACGGCGCGCGCGACGCGGCTGTGGAAGAAGGCGCTTGAAGACTATGTCGAGCCGGCGATGGACATCGCCGTGCGCGAAGAGCTCGAGGCCTATGTGGCCAGACGCAAGGAAGCGATCGGGCAGGGCGAGCCGTGATTTCAGCGTCCGCTCTTCCCGTCTCGATTCATCTCACCCATCCAACTCATTGATATCAGAGAAAAATCCATGAAATCGCATGCAAAGGTCGTGGTCATTGGCGGCGGCGTCGTCGGATGTTCCGTGCTGTTCCATCTCGCCCGTCATGGCTGGACGGACATCGTGCTGCTGGAGCGCGACGAGCTGACGTCCGGCTCGACCTGGCACGCGGCCGGCGGCATGCACACGATCAATGGCGATCCCAATGTCGCCAAGCTGCAGAAATACACCATCAACCTCTACAAGGAGATCGAGGAGCTGTCCGGCCAGGCGACCGGCGTCCACCTGACCGGCGGCGTGCTTCTGGCTGCCACCGAGGCGCGGCTCGACTGGCTGCGCGGGGTCGTCGCCAAGGGCCGTTATCTCGGCATCGAGCTGGAGGAAATCTCGCCGAAAGAGGCGGCCGAACTGATGCCACTGCTCGACCCCAGCCAGTTCGTCGGCGCCGTCCGCAACAAGGAGGACGGCCACCTCGATCCCTCGGGCGTCACGCACGCCTATGCCAAGGCGGCGCGGAAGCTGGGCGCCGAGATCGAACGTTTCACCAAGGTGGAAGACATTGTGCGCCGTCCCGACGGGATGTGGCGCGTCATCACCAACAAGGGCGAGGTGGTGGCCGAGCATGTCGTCAATGCCGGCGGCCTGTGGGCGCGCGAGGTCGGCCGCATGGTCGGGCTCGAACTGCCGGTTCTGGCGATGGAACACATGTACCTGATCACCGAGGACATGCCGGAGGTCGCCGCCTGGAACGAGAAAACCGGCACCGAGATCATCCATGCGGTCGATTTCGACGGCGAGCTCTATCTGCGCCAGGAGCGCGGCGGCATGCTGATGGGCACCTACGAGAAGGCCAACAAACCGTGGTCCGAATTCTCCACGCCATGGAATTTCGGCCATGAATTGCTGGCGCCCGACATCGACCGTATCGCGCCGTCGCTCGAGGTTGGCTTCCGGCATTTCCCGGCTTTCCAGAACACCGGCATCAAGCAGATCATCAACGGGCCTTTCACCTTCGCGCCCGACGGCAATCCGCTGGTCGGGCCGGTGCGCGGCCTGCCGGGCTTCTGGGTCGCCTGCGGCGTGATGGCCGGCTTCAGCCAGGGCGGCGGCGTCGGCCTGGCGCTGTCCAACTGGATGATCGAGGGCGATCCCGGCGCCGACATATGGGCTATGGACGTGGCCCGCTACGGCGACTGGGCGACCATGGTCTACACCAACGCCAAGGTGCGCGAAAACTATTCCAGGCGCTTTTCGATCCGCTTCCCCAATGAGGAACTGCCCGCCGGGCGGCCACTGAAGACGACGCCGGTCTACGACCTGTTGTCGGCCAAGGGCGCGCAGTGGGGCGTCGCCTATGGGCTGGAGGTGCCGCTCTGGTACGCGCCGGAAGGCGTCAAGGACGAGTTCTCGTGGCGGCGCTCGAGCGACTTCACCCATGTCGCCGCCGAAGTGGCGGCGGTGCGCTCGGGCGTCGGCCTGTCGGAGATATCGAGCTTCGCCAAATACAAGGTGACCGGCGAGGGGGTCGCGGCATGGCTCGACCGGATGCTCGCCTGCAAGCTGCCGAAGCCCGGCCGCATGACCCTGGCGCCGATGCTGAAGGAAGACGGCAGGCTGATCGGCGATTTCACGCTGGCCAATCTGGGCGCCCAAGATCGGGAAGAAGCGGGCTGGTTCCTGGCCGGTTCCGGCATTGCCGAGCAATATCACATGCGCTGGTTCGAACAGCATCTGCCTGACGACGGCTCCGTCCACATCGAGGCGCTGGGGCAGAAGCTCACCGGCCTGTCGATCGCCGGTCCCAGAGCGAGGGACGTGCTGGCGAAAGCCACGCGCTCCGACATATCGAATGCGGCGTTTCCGTTCATGGCCATAGCTAGGATGGATGTCGGCATGGCGCCGTGCCTGGTCGGCCGGGTCAGCTACACCGGCGATCTCGGCTACGAGATCTGGGTGGCACCGGAATATCAGCGCGCCGCATATCAGGCGCTGATGGCGGCGGGAGAAGAGTTCGGCATCGGCCTGTTCGGCTCGCGCGCCCTTAACGCGCTGCGTCTGGAGAAGAACTACGGCTCATGGGGGCGCGAATACCGGCCGATCTACGGGCCGCTGGAGGCCGGGCTCGACCGTTTCGTCGCTTACGGCAAGGACGCGGATTTCATCGGCAAGGCGGCGGCGCTGGCCGAGCGCAAGCAGGGCGGCAAGCTCAGGCTGCGCGCCTTCATCGTCGACTCCGACGATGCCGACGTCATCGGCGATGAGCCGATCTGGTTCGGCGGCGCGGTGCGCGGCTGGGTGACGTCGGGCGGCTATGCCCATCATTCGAAGAAGTCGGTTGCCGTCGGCTATGTGCCGAAGGAGATCGCCGACGAGAGCCACGGCTTCGAGATAGAGCTACTCGGCAAGCGCCATGCGGCGCGCATGCAGGCGGCGCCGCTGTTCGATGCGAATTTCGAACGGATGCGGGGGTGAGGGCTCACCCCCACATGGGGGATCACGCGTTGCGGCGGTTGTCCAGCGCGAAGGCGCCGGCGCCGGCGAAGACCAGATAGAGGAAGATGAAGCAGAACGAGATCGCCGAATCGCCGCTGTTGTTGATGGGGAAGAAGTCGCGCGGATAGTGGGCCATGAAATAGGCGATCGCCATTTCGCCGGCCAGAAGGAACGCGACCGGGCGGGTGAAAAGGCCCAGCGCCAGCAGAACGCCGCCGGCGAATTCGAGGATACCGGCCGCTAGCGGCAGTCCGCTCAAGGCGGCGGCGGCGTGGTCGCTGGCTGGGAAATTGAACAGTTTCTGCGTGCCGTGCTCGACGAACTGCAGCGCGGTCATGATGCGCAGCGCGGCAAGCGCCTGCGGCTGGTATTTGGAGAGGCCATCGAAAAGCTTCATCTAAAACTCCATTTCAGCTTCCCGGCCGGCCATAGATTATCACCGGGCAACGGACCATTCACTTCCCCCGGCCTGCCATCAACAATTGGTGATTGGAAATGTTCCCCGGTCCGGCTTTTGATATTGTGCCCGCCAGGGTTGCAATTATATCGCTATGGTTGTATTGATTGTGAGTACTCCAGACATGTGGGTCCCTTGCCATGAAAAAAGTCGTCATCAGCCTGTTCGCAATCCTTATGGGCACCAGCCTCGCCATGGCCGAGGACGCCGGCTGCGAGGCTTTTAAATGGCCGGTGACGCGCGAACAGGCGCTGTTTGCAGAGGCACCCTCGACACCGTCCGGAGCGACGCTGGCGGTGGGGGCCGCCGCGGACCTGGCGCTGCTGCCGGCCGAAAAGGCCGGCTTCGCGGTGCCGCCCGAACGCGCCCCTGCGGAGGGCACGTTCGGCGCCGTTGCCAGCGTGGCGGTGCCGCCGGACGGCGCCATCCAGATCAGCCTGTCGGGCGAGGCCTGGATCGATGTCATCCAGGACGGCAAGGCCGTGAAATCGTCCGGCTATAGCGGCGTCAAGACTTGCCCCAGTGTCCGCAAGAGCGTGCGCTTCAAGCTGGCCGCCGGCACAGCCACTGTCCAGTTTAGCGGTGCCAAGAAGGCTGACCTGAAGGTCGCGGTATTGGCGCCGGAATGAGCCGACGCCAGCAAGCGTGATTTCAGCGGGTGGCGCGGACGCTTACCGCACCGGCGCCATCAAAGCGAAATGCGCGCCTTGCGGATCCTGGCATTGCACGACCCAGCTGCCTCCGGGAACCTCCATGGGTCCCATCAGGATCTTGCCGCCATTGTCGGTCACGCGTTTGGCCGCCGCGTCGATGCCGGTGACATTGAAATAGAACTGCCAGACCGGGACCGGAATCTGCTCGGGCTTGTTCATGATGCCGCCACCGGATTCAGGGCCGGCGGTAAAGGTCTGGTAGATGCCCATCGGCCCCATGTCGAATTCGCCGGCATTGGCCCAGCCGAACTGGCCGGAATAGAAATCGAACGCGGCCTTCCAATCGCTCGTGTAGAGTTCGTGCCAGCCGATATGGCCGGGCGTGCTGGCCGGCACGACGGGCTGGTCCGGACCGTTCGGCTGCAGGAACATGAAGGTGGCGCCTTGCGGATCGGCGACGACGGCGAAGCGGCCAACGCCTGGAATATCGTCGGGCCGGCGGTGAACGGCACCGCCTGCCTTTTCCAGTGACGCTGTTGCCGCGTCGACATCCCTGGCGTGGATATAGCCCAGCCATGCGGGCGGCATGCCCATCTTGGCCGCATCCTCGGGCATCGTCATCAGGCCGCCGACGCCACGCTCGCCGACATTCATGACGATATAGCGCGGCATGCCGGGCGCCTTGTCGAAGGGCTGCGCCGTCCAGCCGACCACGGTTGTGTAGAAAGCCTCCGCGGCGTCGAGGTCCGACGTCATTAGTTCGTACCAGAAGAAGGGCATCGGGGATTTTGGCATGGTCGGTCTCCTCACCGTTGTGCGCCGATCGTCGTTCGATCCATCCTAGGACGATCTCGACGACAGAAATCCGACATCTGGGCTAGAAATCGGGAACGGCAAGGCGCAGCCTTCTGGCAATCTTGCGTGCCTTGCGATTTTCGCCTTTGCTTGGCTTCGAAAAGGGGGGCTCGATCCATGCGGCAGATGTCACTTACAGCCGAGCTTGTTGCACTGTGCCATCGCGAGGAGGCCGATCCCGGGCCTAGCGGCAGCTGGACGCAACTGAGCGACGAGGATTTTCGGGACCTTTCGGCGCGGCTGTCCAATGAAGCCGATGCGGGGCCGCTATGGGTGTTCGCCTATGGCTCGCTGATCTGGAAGCCGGCTTTCGAGTCCGTCGAACGCCAGCGCGCCACCGCCCATGGCTGGCACCGCTCCTTCTGCATCGACATGGTCCGCTGGCGCGGCAGCGCCGCGCAGCCTGGACTGATGATGGCGCTCGAACGCGGCGGCCGATGCGATGGTGTGATCTATCGGTTACCGGAAGGGGAGAAGACTGCTCAGATCGAAAGACTGTTGCGGCGCGAGATCGACGATCATGAGAGCGTCGCTTCGGTCCGGTGGGTTCCGGTGCGTACCGCGCAAGGGCCGTTGCGGGCGCTGGGTTTCTGGGTCGGGGTGACGGGCAGAGGCACTTCGCTCGGGCAGCCGCTGGAAGCCGTGGCACGGGTGCTGGCGCGCGCCTGCGGCCATGTCGGCTCAGGCGCGGAATATCTTTACAACACGGTCAGCCATCTCGAGGAATTCGGCATCCGCGACCGCAATCTCTGGACGTTGCAGAAATTGGTCGCCGATGAGATCAGGTCGATCCATGGCATTGGCATGGACGGCGGCCATATCCTCGCGTCACCGCCGCCAATAACTTGACCGCAATTATCATGTTTTTATCCAGTCTTTTCAGCAACTTGCCTCAAAAATTGACCAATTGATAAAAAAATAAAACGTGCTAGCCTTCCCCAAAACGAAAACATGGGGAACTGAAAATGCCAGAGGGTCAGTTCAAAGAGGGTATTGTCGGCGGCCGCCTTGCGGCTGACCAATACGCGGACAATTTTTCCGACCTGCATCCGCCGCTCGATCATCACGAGGCGCTGGTCGAATCCGACCGCTGTTATTTCTGCTACGACGCACCGTGCATGAATGCATGCCCGACCTCGATCGACATTCCGCTGTTCATCCGCCAGATCTCGACCGGCAACCCGATCGGTTCGGCCAAGACCATCTTCGACCAGAACATCCTGGGCGGCATGTGCGCCCGCGTCTGCCCGACCGAGACGCTGTGCGAGGAGGTGTGCGTGCGCGAGGTGGCGGAAGGCAAGCCGGTGCAGATCGGCCGTTTGCAGCGCTACGCCACCGATGTCGCGATGGCCGAGAATAAGCAGTTTTATCCGCGCGCGACAGCGACGGGCAAGACGGTCGCCGTGGTCGGCGCCGGCCCGGCCGGCCTTGCCGCCGCGCACCGGCTCGCTCGCCATGGCCATGACGTGACCATCCTGGAGGCGCGTCCGAAGGCCGGCGGCCTCAATGAATACGGCATCGCCGCCTACAAGAGCGTCGACAACTTTGCCCAGGCCGAGGTCGACTATGTCACCGCGATCGGCGGCATCGACATCCAGAACGGCAAGGCGCTCGGCCGCGACTACCAGCTCTCCGACCTGATCCGCAATTACGACGCGGTGTTCCTCGGCATGGGGCTGGGCGGCGTCAACGCGTTGCGCGCCGATGGCGAGGATGCGGCCGGCGTCACCAACGCGGTCGAATTCATTGCCGAACTGCGCCAGGCCAGCGACCTCTCCGGGCTGCCGGTCGGCCGCCGCGTCGTCGTCATTGGCGGCGGCATGACGGCGATCGATGCCGCCGTGCAGTCGAAACTGCTTGGCGCCGAGGAGGTGACGATCTGCTACCGGCGCGGCCAGGACCATATGAACGCCTCCGAATTCGAGCAGGATCTGGCGGCCGCCAACGGCGTCACCATCCGTCATTGGCTGCAGCCGAAGCGGGTGATTGCCGAAGGTGGTAAGGTGTCGGGCATTGAACTCGAATACACCGCGCTCAACGGCGACAGGCTTGCCGGCACCGGCGAGACGCTGACGCTGGTTGCCGACCAGGTGTTCAAGGCCATTGGCCAGAGTTTTGTCCCGGCTGCCCTCAATGGCAGCGGGGCATCGATCGATCTCGAAGCCGGCCGCATCAAGGTCGACGGGGAAGGGCGCACGTCGCTCGCCAAGGTCTGGGCCGGCGGGGACTGCATTTTCGGTGGCGACGACCTCACCGTGTCCGCCGTGGCGCAAGGGCGCGACGCGGCTGAGAGCATCCACAGGAGTCTGACCCAGGGATAAGGATCATGGCCACGGTGGAACCGGGCATTGCCCGTCACTACGAGATTTCAGGCCTGGAGGAGCGAATCCTTGCCGCGCTCGCCGGTGCGGGTGTCGATGTTGCCCATTTGCGCGCCGGCGATCTCGAAGCGGTCGACGAATTCCACATTGGCGGCGTGGCCGCCACCAGGGACCTTATCAGCCAGCTTGGGTTGAAGCCTGGAGCCAGGCTGCTGGACATCGGATCGGGGATAGGGGGACCGGCCCGCTTTGTCGCCAACAACGCTGGCGTCGACGTCACCGGCATCGACCTGACGCAAAGCTATGTCGATATCGCCACCAGCCTGTCGAAGCGGACGGGAATGGCCGACAAGACCCACTTCGTGCAAGGCAGCGCGCTGGACATGCCGTTCGCCAAGGCCGGCTTCGATGCGGCAATGATCCTGCATGTCGGCATGAACCTTCCCGACAAGGCGAAGCTGATGAGCGAGGCCGCCCGTGTGCTGAAGCCCGGCGGCGTCTTTGCCGTCTACGACGTGATGCGGCTCAAGGACGGAGCGCTGACCTACCCGCTTCCGTGGGCATCCAACGAGACCATATCCTTCGTCGCCACGCCCGACGATTACCGCTCGGCCGCGGCGGCGGCGGGCTTCTCGGTGACCGCGGAGCGGCCGCGCGGCGCCTTCGCCGTCGAGTTTTTCGCCGCGATGCGTGCCCGGCTGGCCGCCGCGCAAGCCGAAGGCAGGAAGCCATCGCCAGGCCTCGGCCTCGTCATGGGCGAGGACGCCCGCACCAAGATGGCCAACCTCATCGCTGCCCTCGAGGGCGGCATTCTCGCGCCCGTCGAACTGCTTCTTCGTCTCGGTTGAAAGGGACCCCTGTCATGGCTGATATCAGAAACAATTTCGTCGGTATCAAGTCGCCCAACCCGTTCTGGCTGGCGTCAGCGCCGCCGACCGACAAGGCCTACAATGTCATCCGCGCCTTCAAGGCGGGTTGGGGCGGTGTGGTCTGGAAGACTCTGGGCGAAGAGGGGCCGCCGGTGGTCAACGTCAACGGCCCGCGCTACGGCGCGATCTGGGGCGCCGACCGGCGCCTGCTCGGCCTCAATAACATCGAACTGATCACCGACCGCGATTTGCAGACCAATCTGCGCGAGATGAAGCAGGTCAAGATGGACTGGCCCGACCGCGCGCTGATCGCCTCGATCATGGTGCCTTGCGAGGAAGAGAGCTGGAAGGCCATCCTGCCGCTGGTCGAGGAGACCGGCGCGGACGGCATCGAGCTCAATTTCGGCTGCCCGCACGGCATGTCCGAGCGCGGCATGGGCGCGGCCGTCGGCCAGGTGCCGGAATACATCGAGATGGTGGTGCGCTGGTGCAAGCAATATACGCGCATGCCCGTCATCACCAAGCTGACGCCCAACATCACCGACATCCGCAAACCCGCGCGCGCTGCCCATGCCGGCGGCACCGACGCGGTGTCGCTGATCAACACCATCAATTCGATCACCGGCGTCGACCTCGACAGTTTCGCGCCGATGCCGACCATCGACGGCAAGGGCTCGCATGGCGGTTATTGCGGCCCGGCGGTGAAGCCGATCGCCATGAACATGGTGGCGGAGATCGCCCGCGACCCCGAAACGCGCGGCCTGCCGATCTCCGGCATCGGCGGCATCACCACGTGGCGGGACGCCGCCGAATTCATGGCGCTCGGCGCCGGCAATGTGCAGGTTTGCACGGCGGCGATGACCTATGGCTTCAAGATCGTGCAGGAGATGATCGCCGGTCTGGAAAACTGGATGGACGAGAAGGGCCACCGCTCGCTCGACGACGTCATCGGCCGCGCCACGCCCAACGTCACCGACTGGCAGTATCTCAACCTCAACTACGTCGCCAAGGCGCATATCGACCAGGACGCCTGCATCAAATGCGGCCGCTGCCACATCGCCTGCGAAGATACCTCGCACCAGGCGATCACCAACATGGTCGACGGCGTCAGGCACTTCGAGGTGATCGAGGCCGAGTGCGTCGGCTGCAATCTGTGCGTCAATGTCTGCCCGGTCGACAATTGCATCACCATGGAGCCGCTGGCGGCGGGCGTGATGGACCAACGCACCGGTAAGCCCGTGTCGCCGGTCTACGCCAACTGGACGACGCACCCGAACAACCCGATGGCCAAGGTGGCGGCGGAGTAGGGTTTCGTCACGAGAAGAGCGCCGAGGGCGCAGCAGCTTTCCCTTCTCCCCGTCATTATACGGGGAGAAGGTGCCGGCAGGCGGATGAGGGGCAGCGCGACCTTTTGAGATAATCTGCGCACCGCACCCGCACCTCGGGCGTCACTGACGATCTGCGCAACCTGCCCTGGTGTTTGGCACCGGGCGATTTTCTATGATCTCAGTAATTGGATCGCAAAGTTGGCGCCGCCCCTCATTGCCCTGCCGGGCATTTCTCCCCGTATGGTGACGGGGAGAAAGACGCTGTCCTCGCCCATTTCGCCAATCATCAACGTGTTCCCGTTCTAAAAAGCAGGACGTTCCATTTTCCTATTGCCGATAAAAATTATCCACGATAAAAGATGTCCATGAATTGGAGATCATCACGATGAAGCTGGGCGAGGGCGTTGAGGCGGCCATCCACTGTGCGGCGACGCTGGCCAGTGTGGACGGCAACAGCACCATGCCGGGCGCGGCACTGGCGGAAGCGTTCGGCCTGTCGCCGAGCTATCTCCTGAAGCATCTCAATATGTTGAGCGCGGCGCGCATTCTGGAATCGGTGCCGGGTCCGGCGGGCGGCTATCGGCTGGCGCGGGCTGCGGAACGCATCACACTGCTCGACATCGTGCTGGCCGTCGAGGGCCGCGAACCCGCGTTTCGCTGCGGCGAGATCCGCCGCAACGGTCCGGTCAAGATCGATGCCTCGGCCTATGTCAAACCTTGCGGCATCAATGCCGCGATGCTGAAGGCGGAGCGCGCCTATCGGGCAGCGCTGGCCGAGGTGAAACTGTCCGACATCGTGGCGGATTACGCGGCGGAAGGCGACCCCAGATCGTTTGCCGCGAGCTGCGCCTTTGTCGAGCGCCATCAGCGGCCGCAGAAATCCAGTTCAACCAACCAAACCTAACCCTCCCGACGATGCGAAAGGAAAGACGATGAAACAGAGAATGCAGTTCTTCGCCAAGGCGCCCGAAATCATGAAGGCGGTCTCGGCGCTCAACAAGGCGGTCGACGAATGCGGGCTGGAGGTGAGCTTGCTTCACCTGATCAAGCTCAGGGCTTCGCAGATCAATGGCTGTTCCTTCTGCGTCGAGATGCACAGCCGCGAAGCCAGGCGCGACGGCGAGACCGAGCAACGGCTCTATCTGGTTTCCGCCTGGAAGGAATCGCCGCTGTTTTCCGAGCGCGAACGCGCCGCCTTGGCCTGGACCGAAGCGGTGACGTTGGTCGCCGACAACGGGGTGCCGGACGAGCTCTATGCGCGCGCGCTGGAGCATTTTTCGGAAGAGGAACTGGTCAAGCTGTCCGTCGCGGTCGGCATGATCAACACCTGGAACCGGCTCTGCATCCCGTTCCACGCCATCCATCCGATGCCGGCCGCCAAGGCGGCCTGATCGGTCCGGATGTTTGTTGGGGCGCCGCCGAATAAGGCGGCGCTTCTACTGTTTCAAGGGGAGCGTTTGATGCCTGCCGATTTGCCTTCGACCTTGCTGTTTTTCGGCCGCCTGCTGGCCGGCGGCGCTTTCGTCTTCGCCGGCCTGCGCAACATCCAGAACGCGGCCTTCCTGACCGGGTTGATGGCCGCGCGCGGCGTGCCGCAGGCTCGGCTGGCACTGTGGGCAGGCATTGTCCTGCAGGTCATTGCAGGGGCGCTGGTGATATCAGGCCTCTGGACCGTGATCGCCTGCGCGGCGCTGGTGCTGTTCCTGGTCGTCGCGACGCCGATGTTCCACAATTTCTGGGATCATCAGGGTCCGGACCGGGCGTCCCGCATCAACGGTTTCATCGGCAATGTCGCGCTCGGCGGTGGGTTCCTGACGCTGATCGCACAATCCGTTTGATGGCCGAAGTCAGGCCGCGAACCGCAGGCCGCCGTCGCAGGTCAGCACCTGGCCGGTCATGAAGCTGTTGGAGACGAGGAAGGCGATCGCCGATGCGACGTCCTCGGCGCGACCGATGCGGCCGACCGGCGTTTTCCCCGCATATTCGGCAAAGACTGCTTGCCGCTGCTCCTCCGGCAGAAAGTCCCACCACGGCGTGTCGATGACGCCGGGCGCCACGACGTTGACGCGCAGCGGCTTCAGCTCGACAGCCAGGATCGGCGTCACGGTCAGCAGCATGCCGTTGACGGCACCGATGCCGGCGACACCGGGCATGGTGACCTGAGCTGAGACCGCCGAGATGAAGGTGACCGATCCGGATTTGCTCAACGTCGGCAACGCGGCCTGCAGGCAGGACAGTTGCGGCCGCACCTTTTCGTCGACGCCGCCAGCGATGTCGGCGAGATCGAGCGTCTCGAACGGTCCGAGGCCCTTGCCGCCGCTCGCCGCCAGAACGAGGTGGTCGAACGGACCGAGCCGATCGAAGAACTGGCGCACCTCATCGGGCTTCGACGCGTCGAAGGCGGCCTTGTCGGCTGCGCCACCAAGGCTTTTCCAGGCGCTGACGAGCTTGTCCTGGTTGCGCCCGGTGATGGTGACCTTCATGCCCGGGCCGAGCAGTTTGCGCGCTGTCGCCAGGCCGATGCCGGACGAGCCGCCGATGATGACTGTGTGTTCGGTTGTGACGGTCATGACGGTTCTTCCTTCGATTTTGGCGAAGCCAGCCCGACGAGGTCGAGGCTCAGGCTTCGCAATTGCTGTCTTGCCCTGGCATCGTAAGCCTGGGCGTCGGCGCGGGATTCGCGCAGTCCGTCGAAATAGAGGCCGCTGCGGCCTTCGAGCTTTTGCGCGGTGGCGAGGTTCAAGATGGCGTCGGCGCCGGTTTCGACCGAACTCCATGGCTTCACCCCCGCCTGACGGACCATGGTGGTGTTCATGTAGCTCGCCGGATGCAGCGCGTTGACGGTGACGCCGCTGCCTTTCAACTGCTCGGCCAGATCCATGGTGAACAGGATCTGCGCCAGCTTGCTCTGGCAGTAGGCGCGCACGCCGCTATAGCCGTGGGTCAGCATGACGTCGTTGAAGTCGATCGCCTGCTGGCCGGCGGACGCCACATTGACGATGCGCGCCGGGGCACTTGCCCTGAGCAGCGGCAGCAGCTCCGAGGTCAGCAGGAAGCCGGCGAGATAGTTGACGGCAAAGCGAAGTTCGTGGCCGTCGGCGCTCGTCTGTCGCTTGTCGCCAGCCGTGCCGACGCCGGCATTGTTGATGAGGACGTCGAGGCGGCTCGTCCTGGCGCGCACGGCCTCGGCGAGGCGCCTTACCTCCGCCAGCGACGCGAGATCGGCCGCGAGAAACTCGGCCTTGCCGCCGGCGGCTTCGATCTCGGCGATAACGGCTTTGCCGCGTGTGGCATCGCGGCCATGCACCAGTACCCGTGCGCCGGAGGCGCCCAGCCATTGCGCCACGACCCGGCCGACGCCGTCGGTCGATCCGGTGATGAGAATGGTCTTGTCTTTCAATTCCATGTTCAGAGCCTCCTGTTGCTGCTCCGAACGCAAGATGGGACGCTTCGCCCACGGCAAACAGTTCAAACTTTATCCTGGTATCAATACTGCTATAATAGCCGGTATGAACGCTTCCATCTCTGCTGCCCCCACCCAATCAGCCGACGAGAGCCGCCGGCGCGAACTCGGCGCCTTCCTGCGTTCGCGCCGGGAAAGGCTGACGCCGTTGGCCACCGGCATCGCAACAGGTCCGCGACGGCGCACGCCGGGTCTGCGGCGCGAGGAAGTTGCGATGATCGCCGGTGTCGGCACTACCTGGTACACCTGGCTCGAACAGGGCAGGGACGTGCGGCCCTCGGTCGAAGTGCTCTCGGCGCTCTGCGAGGCGTTGCGCCTCGACGCCGTCGAGAAGCGGCATCTGTTCATTCTCGCCGGCCGCCAGCAGCCGGAACGTCGTGTGGCGGCGCCCGAGAAGGTGGACGCTACGCTGTTGCATATGCTGCAAAGCCTCGTCCTGCAGCCGGCCCAAGTGGTCGGCCGGCGCTGGGATGTGCTTGCCTGGAACCCGGCCGCGGCGGCTGTGTTCGGCGACTATGGCCTGCTGGAGGGCGACAGCAGAAACATCGTCCACATGGTGTTCACCAATCCGCACCATCGCCGCCTGCTGGTCGACTGGGAAGAACTCGCCCGTGTGGTGCTCGCCTCGTTTCGTGCCGAAAGCGCCAAATATGTCGGCGATCCCGATTTCGACAGGCTGATCGCCCTGATGATGAGTTCAAGTCCCGAGTTCCGTGACTGGTGGCCGCGGCGCGACGTGGCGCGCAGGCTGACCGGCGTGAAGCACGTTCGGCATCCCAAGGCCGGCTTGATGGCTTTCGAGCATATGAGCCTGTCGATCGACGACGGCTCGGACATGCGGCTGATCGTCTATACACCGCTTGCCGAGCAGAACTCGGTCGCCAAGCTGCAACAATTGCTCGACGCGATGCCGGCCGAACGGCGCAGCGCGTGAGGCCTTGTGGAATTGGTCAGCCCTTCGGCTTCAGCCCATCGAGGAACAATTGCTCAAGGAAGCGGGCGGCATCCTCGAATCGGCCGTCGCCGCCGCGGTTCGGGCCGAGCACGGCGCGGACCTGGACGTCGAAATCGGCATAGTGCTGGGTGGTCGCCCAGATCGAGAAGATCAGGTGCCAGGGATCGGTCCTCGCGATCTTTCCGGCGCGCATCCAGCCCTTGATGACCGCTGCTTTCTCGTCGACCAGCGTCTTCAGTTCGCCCGCCAGCAGCGGCATGATGCGCGGTGCCCCCTGCAGGATCTCGTTGGCGAACAGCCGGCTCTCGCGCGGAAAGTCGCGCGCCATTTCCAGCTTGCGCCTGATGTAGCTCCTGAGCTCGGTCATCGGATCGCCGATATCATCGAGTTCCCTCAGCGGCGCCAGCCAGGTTTCGAGCAGCCGTTCCATCAACGTCTCGTGAATGTCTTCCTTGCGGCGGAAATAGTAGAGCAGGTTCGGCTTCGACATGCCGGCGGCTTCGGCGATCTGGTCGATGGTTGAGCCGCGGAAGCCGTTGGTGGAGAACACTTCGAGTGCGGCCTCCAGGATCAGTTCGCGCTTTTCCTGCTGGATGCGGGTGCGGCGAGGGGCTTGCGTGCTGATGGTCACCGTTGCGGACCCTCGCATTGACGGTCATCTGGACCAATTCTCTGGACCAGTTTTTCCCTAGCCTGTGGAACGCACTTCAGGAGCCGCATTTCCGCTAGTAATCCTTGACCGCCGACAGGGCGGTGCTAACGTTTGTCCAATCGGTCAAAATTTGCGTAGCATGAAAGCACGGCAAAGACCAAGCGTTGGACGCACCGAAACAGGTTACAAGGGGAAGTCTTGGTCATGTCCAACCGGCTGAAAGTCACGCCGAACGATCTCAGCGCATTCTGGATGCCGTTCACGGCAAACCGGCAGTTCAAGCAGGCGCCGCGCATGTTCGTGTCCGCCAAGGACATGCACTATACCACCAGCGACGGCCGCAAGGTGCTGGACGGCACCGCCGGCCTGTGGTGCGTCAACGCTGGCCACTGCCGCCCGAAGATCACCGAGGCGATCCAGCACCAGGCCGCCGAACTCGACTACGCACCGGCCTTCCAGATGGGCCATCCGATCGTGTTCGAACTGGCGAACCGCCTGGTCGACATCGCGCCCAAGGGCATGGACCATGTGTTCTTCACCAATTCCGGTTCGGAATCGGTCGAGACTGCTCTGAAGATGGCGATCGCCTATCACCGCGTGAAGGGTGAGGGCTCGCGCACCCGGCTCATCGGCCGCGAGCGCGGCTATCACGGCGTCAATTTCGGCGGCATCTCGGTCGGCGGCATCGTCACCAACCGCAAGATGTTCGGCACGCTGCTGGGCGGCGTCGACCATATGCCCCACACCCACCTTCCGGAGAAGAACGCCTTCTCCAAGGGCGTGCCGGAGCATGGCGCGGAGCTCGCCAACGAGCTGGAGCGCATCGTCGCCCTGCATGACGCCTCGACCATTGCCGCCGTCATCGTCGAGCCGGTCGCCGGGTCAACGGGCGTCATCCTGCCGCCGAAGGGCTATCTCGAGAAGCTGCGCGAGATCTGCACCAAGCACGGCATCCTGTTGATCTTCGATGAGGTCATCACCGGTTTCGGCCGCCTCGGCGCGCCGTTCGCCGCCGATTATTTCGGCGTCACGCCCGACATCATGACCACCGCCAAGGGTGTCTCCAACGGCGTCATCCCGATGGGCGCGGTGTTCGTGAAGAAGGAAATCCACGACGCCTTCATGACCGGCCCCGAGCACATGATCGAGTTCTTCCACGGCTATACCTATTCGGGCAATCCGATCGCCTGCGCTGCCGCACTCGGCACGCTCGACACCTACAAGGAAGAAGGACTGCTCACCCGCGGCGAGGAACTGGCGCCCTATTGGGAAGATGCGCTGCATTCGTTGAAGGGCGAGCCGCATGTCATCGACATCAGGAACATCGGCCTGATCGGCGCGATCGAGCTGGCACCGATCGCCGGCAGTCCGACCAAGCGGGCCTTCTCCGCCTTCGTCAAGGCCTTCGAGCGCGGCGCGCTGATCCGCACCACCGGCGACATCATCGCACTGTCGCCGCCGCTGATCATCACCAAGGGCCAGATCAACGAACTGATCGACCATGTGCGGGATGTATTGAGGTCGATCGATTGAAGATCTGGGCGCGGATATCCCTCCCCCTCGAGGCGAGGGTGGCCGCGAAGCGGTCGGGTGGGGTCGGTGCGACCGGGCGCCGACCTGATCTTTTGCCGCGAGGCCGCCGTTGATGCCCCGGACTCGCGTGAGTTTCGAAATGCGCCAGAAGGCGCGCGCGGATGGCGATCTGCACGAACACGAAAAGGGCAAACGGCACGACGCCGTTCGCGATGCTTATCTGCGTTCGCTCGGGTTCGATATCTTTCGCGTTGACGAGCCCGATGTCATAAACAGCGCCTGGCATGTCGCGCAGGCGGTCAAGGGGAAGGTCGAGCTTATGTCAGGCGACCCCACCCGACCGCTTCGCGGCTACCCTCCCCTCGAGGGGGAGGGGGACGCCGCGCAATTGGAGAGGTTTTGAATGGCCGCACCCGGCGAAAATCTGCGAATCAATTCAGACCGTTTGTGGGATTCGCTGATGGAGATGGCGAAGATCGGCCCCGGCATTGCCGGCGGCAACAATCGCCAGACCGTGACCGACGAGGACGGCGAGGGCCGGCATCTGTTCAAGCGCTGGTGCGATGCGGCCGGGCTCGAAATGGGCGTCGACGAAATGGGCACCATGTTTGCCCGCCGCGAAGGCACCGACCCCAGCCTGCCGCCGGTCTATGTCGGCAGCCATCTCGATACGCAGCCGACCGGAGGCAAATATGATGGCGTGCTCGGTGTGCTCGGCGGCCTGGAGATCGTGCGCTCGCTCAACGATCTCGGCATCAAGACGAAACATCCGATCGTCGTCACCAACTGGACCAACGAGGAAGGCGCGCGCTTCGCGCCGGCGATGATGGCCTCCGGTGTGTTCGCCGGCGTGCTCGACCAGGCCGACGTCTACGAGCACACGGACAAGAACGGCAAGAAATTCGGCGAGGAACTGGAGCGCATCGGCTGGAAGGGCACCGAAAAGGTCGGCGACCGCAAGATCCACGCCTTCTTCGAACTGCATATCGAACAGGGCCCGATCCTCGAGGACGAAGACATCGACATCGGCGTCGTCACCCACGGCCAAGGCCTGAAATGGCTGCAGGTGACGCTGACCGGCAAGGAGGCGCATACCGGCTCGACCCCGATGCCCAAGCGCCGCAACGCCGGGCTCGGCATGGCGCGCGTGATCGAGCTGGTGCACGAGATCGCCATGGACTACCAGCCCGACGCGGTCGGCGCTGTCGGGCACATGGAAGTCTATCCGAACTCGCGCAACATCATCGCCGGTCGCACCATCTTCACCATCGACATTCGTTCGCCCGAAAAGGAAGTGCTCGATGCCATGGATGGCCGCATCCGCGAAGGCATCGACACGATCTGCGACGCGCTGGATATCAAATACGAGATCGAGCAGGTCGGCCACTTCGATCCGGTCACCTTCGACAAGGACTGCGTCAAGGCAATCCGCGATGCCGCCGATCGGCTCGGTTACACGCACCGCAACATCGTCTCCGGTGCCGGCCACGATGCGTGCTGGATCAACCGCGTGGCGCCGACCGCCATGGTGATGTGCCCTTGCGTCGACGGGTTGTCGCACAACGAGGCCGAGGAGATCACCAAGGAATGGGCATCGGCCGGCGCCGATGTGCTGTTCCACGCGGTGGTGGAGACGGCCGTCATCGTGGAGTGAACTAAGAGATCTACATTCGAAACGCCGCTCACCAAGAAGCGCGAAGAGAACAGGGAACAGATAAATGACCAAAGTCATCAAGAACGGTACTGTCGTCACCGCCGACCGCACGTGGAAGGCCGATGTGCTGTTCAGCCACGGCAAGATCGTCGCCATCGGCTCGGACCTGCACGGCGACCATGAGTACGACGCCACCGGCTGCTATGTCATGCCGGGCGGCATCGACCCGCACACCCATCTCGAAATGCCGTTCATGGGCACCTATTCGGCCGATGATTTCGAATCCGGCACGCGCGCGGCGCTCGCTGGCGGCACCACGATGGTGGTCGATTTCTGCCTGCCGGCGCCGCAGCAATCGCTGCTCGAAGCCTTGCAGATGTGGGACAACAAGACCTCCAAGGCCGCCTGCGACTATTCCTTCCACATGGCAATCACCTGGTGGGGCAAGCAGGTGTTCGACGAAATGGCCACGGTGGTCGACAAGGGCATCACCTCGTTCAAGCACTTCATGGCCTACAAGGGCGCGCTGATGGTCGACGACGACGAGATGTACGCGTCGTTCCAGCGCTGCGCCGATCTTGGCGCGCTGCCGCTGGTCCATGCCGAGAATGGCGATGTGGTCGCGGCGTTGTCGCAGAAGCTCCTGGCGGCCGGCAATAATGGGCCTGAGGGCCACGCCTATTCGCGTCCACCGGAAGTGGAGGGCGAGGCGACCAACCGCGCCATCATGATCGCCGACATGGCCGGCGTGCCGCTCTATGTCGTGCATGTCTCCTGCGAGCAGAGCCATGAGGCGATCCGGCGGGCGCGCCAGAAAGGCATGCGGGTGTTCGGCGAGCCGCTGATCCAGCACCTGACCCTCGATGAGAGCGAGTATTTCGACAAGGACTGGGACCATGCGGCGCGCCGGGTGATGAGCCCGCCCTTCCGCAATAAGCTACACCAGGATTCGCTGTGGGCCGGCCTGCAGGCCGGATCGCTGCAGGTGGTGGCGACCGACCATTGCGCCTTCACCACGGACCAGAAGCGTTTCGGCGTCGGCAACTTCACCAAGATCCCCAACGGCACCGGCGGGCTCGAGGACCGGCTGCCGGTGCTGTGGACCAGAGGCGTCAACACCGGACGGCTGACGATGAACGAGTTCGTCGCGGTGACCTCGACCAACATCGCCAAGATCCTCAACATGTATCCGAAGAAGGGCGCCATCGTCGAAGGCGCGGATGCCGACATCATCGTCTGGGATCCCCAGCGCAAGAAGACCATATCTTCGAAGAAGCAGCAGTCTGTCATCGACTATAATGTGTTCGAAGGCGTCGAGGTGACCGGCCTGCCGCGCTTCGTCTTCTCGCGCGGCGAACTGTCGATCGAGGAGTCGGACGTGAAGGCGAAGCCCGGCCATGGCGAGTTCGTCGGAAGGGAGCCGAACGCCGCGGTCAACCGGGCGCTGTCGACGTGGAAAGAGATCACCGCGCCGCGCAAGGTCGAGCGGACGGGCATCCCGGCGACGGGGGTTTGACCATGCGCGCCATTCATCTTGCCATCGCCGCCGCGGCGCTTTTGTCAGCGGGCCATGCGTCGGCAGCCGGGATCGATCTCAGCAAGCCTTATGGCGACAAGTATGGCTGCATCAACAAGAACGGTCAGGAAGTCGCCGCCGATCAGATGCTGCTTCTGACCGACAAGGAACTGATCACGGCGGCCAGCGCCTGCACCTTCACCGAGACGAAGGCGCAGGCCGATGGCTCGTTGACGATCAAGGCCGAGTGCGAAGCCGAAGGTGAGGACGGCAAGTCGCCGGCCACCTTCACCATCAAGCACAGCGCCAAGAATGCCAAGAAACTGTCTGTCGTCGACGAAGACGGCAATGTGATGGGTGAAGTCTCCCGGTGCAAATGATGGCGACAACCCTCGCGTCGGTGTCAGGCGACGAGCGCATCCAGTTCCGGCAGCAGAACGACGCTTTCCTGTTCGTTGGGATCGGTGCGGGCAATGACGGCCGAAGAGGGGGCGTTGCTGAGATTGGCCGGCAGATGCGGCACGCCAGCCGGGATGTAGAAGAGGTCGCCGGCCTTGACGACGATGTGATGTTCGAGCCGGTCGCCATACCAGGTATGGACTTCGCCGGAGAGCACGTAGATCGCCGTTTCGTGGTTCTCGTGCAGATGCGCCTTGGCGCGGGCGCCGGGCGGCATGGTCAGCACGTGCATGCAGATGCCGGATGAGCCGACCGTTTCGGTCGCGATGCCGGCCAGATAGGTCAACCCCTGCTTGCCTTCATAGGTGCTGTCAGGGCGAATAAGACGACAAGTGGGTTTGGGCGACATCGGGGAAACTCCGGGCGTCGATTGAGTGGAACAAGGTCGGTGGGCCAATGGGACAGGGCAAGTGGAAAACAACATCGCGATAAAAGCAACCGGATTTCAGCCGGCGCCCCGGTGCGGTGACAAGGCAGGCCGCAACCGATGACGGGATCTTCGCCAGCCGTCGTTTCGGCAAGCAAGCTTGGCCTCACCTTCCAGACCAATGACGGCCCGGTCCAGGCGCTGTCCAATGTCGACCTGACCATCGGCAAGGGTGAGTTCGTCTCCTTCATCGGGCCGTCCGGCTGCGGCAAGACCACGCTGCTGCGCGTCATCGCCGATCTGGAGAAGCCGACTTCGGGGATGATTTCGGTCAACGGCATGACGCCGGAACAGGCGCGCGAGAAACGCGCCTATGGCTATGTCTTCCAGGCAGCCGCCCTGTTTCCCTGGCGCACCATCGAGCGTAATGTGGCGCTGCCGCTGGAGATCATGGGCCTGTCCAAGACCGAGCAGGCGGAGCGGATCAAGCGCACGCTCGACCTCGTCAACCTCACCGGCTTCGAGAAGAAATATCCCTGGCAGCTTTCAGGCGGCATGCAGCAGCGCGCCTCGATCGCGCGCGCCTTGGCCTTCGACGCCGACCTCCTGTTGATGGACGAGCCGTTCGGCGCGCTCGACGAGATCGTGCGCGACCACCTCAACGAGCAATTGCTGCAACTGTGGGGCCGGACCAACAAGACCATCTGCTTCGTCACCCACTCCATTCCGGAGGCCGTCTATCTGTCGACCCGCATCGTCGTCATGTCGCCGCGTCCGGGCCGGGTCAGCGACATCATCGAATCGACGCTGCCGAAGGAGCGGCCGCTCGACATCCGCGAGACACCCGAATTCCTGGCGATCGCCGCGCGGGTGCGCGACGGGTTGAGGGCGGGGCATAGTTATGATGATTGAGCGCCCCGGCAAGCGAGCGATCAACCTCGCCTTCGTCATCCTGGGGTGGAGCAGGCGCGCAGCGGCCTGCGTTATGGAAGCCGCCCGCCGCGATTTCGTCATCCTAGGGCGAAGCAAGGAGCGAAGCGACGCGGCGCAGACCCTAGGATCCATGCCGTTACTTCTGAGCTCCGCAACGGTGCAAAACGATGCACCCTCCGCTGTGCCTTCGAAGGGGAATTTTCTCTACTGCTTACACTCCTTGATCGACGTCACGGAATGGATCCTAGGGTCTGCGCGACGCTTCGCGTCGCTCCGCCCTAGGATGACGAGCGCGAAGGTGGTCGACCTCCGCTTCGCTCCGGCCACCCTCTCCCCGATGGGGAGAGGAGGGCGCCTCGCTGGCGAGGCCTCCTGATGGACACCTTCCGCGACAAACTCGTCCCCGTGACATCGATCCTGGCCGGTGTCATCGTGCTCTGGTACGTTTTCGCCGTCATCCTCAACGCGCCCTTCCAGCGCGATCTCGACACCCGTGCCAACGAAACCCCCGGCACTGTCGAGTTCATCGGCAAGACGCTGTCGCAGCCGAAGCCGACGCTGCCGGCTCCGCATCAAGTGGCGGTGAATTTCTTCGAGAACACCTTTCTGCGGCCCATCACTTCGAACCGCAGCCTCGTCTACAACGCCTGGGTCACGCTGTCCTCGACGCTGCTCGGCTTTGCCTTCGGCACCGCGCTCGGCATCGTCATTGCCGTCGGCATCGTGCATGTGGCGACGCTCGACCGCAGCCTGATGCCGTGGATCATCGCCTCGCAGACCATTCCGATCCTGGCGGTGGCGCCGATGATCATCGTCGTGCTGGCGGCGATCGGCATCACCGGGCTGATCCCGAAGGCGATGATCTCGACCTATCTGTCGTTCTTCCCGGTGACGGTCGGCATGGTGAAGGGCCTGCGCTCGCCCGAGATCATGCATCTCGACCTGATGCACACCTACAATGCCAGCCGCACGCAAACCTTCTGGAAATTGCGCGTGCCGGCCTCGGTGCCGTTCCTGTTCACCTCGATGAAGGTGGCGGTGGCGGCAAGCCTGGTCGGCGCCATCGTCGGCGAACTGCCGACAGGCGCGGTCGCCGGCATCGGCGCCAAGCTTCTGGCCGGCGCCTATTACAGCCAATCGATCGACATCTGGTCGGCGCTGGTCGCGGGCTCGATCGTGGCGGCACTTCTGGTCATGGTGGTCGGCATTGCCGGCCGCATCGTCGACCGCGCCATGGGCGGGAGGCCGGCATGAACTGGCTGAAACCTTCCTGGCAAGCGGTGCTGGCGATTGCGCTGTGCCTGATCGCGGTCGCGCTTGGCGCCATGTCGAGGCCGGAAGCGGCAGCGCTTGCGGACCCGACGGCGAGCATCAACTATCCCTATCTGGGAACGAAGGGCTTGATGCTCGGCCTTGCCGTGGTCGCGGCGCTGATCTCGATGGTCAGGATTCCATCCGTTGCAGAGGCCGTCGTGCTGTTCATCGGCGCGCATCTCGTCGCCTGGCTGCTGATATCGGGGATCGCAGGTTTCGAAGGCGCGGCACTGGCGCCGTATTTCCTGCTGCTGACGGCCGTCTGGCTGCTAGGCTGGCGTTGCGTCGCGGTGCTGTCGGGGCTCCGCCCGATAGCGGGTTGGGCGCGGACCGCTTTGCGTCTGATCATCCCCGCCATCTTCGGCGCCTGGATACTGATCATCTGGGAGGCGGTGACGCGGGGCGCCGGCATCCCCTTCATCCTGCTGCCGCCGCCGAGCGCGATCGGCGCGCGCATCGCCGGTTCGCTGCCGATACTCGGCGCCGATGTCCGGCAGACCATCTTCAAGGCGGTGCTCTTCGGCTATGTCGTGGGCAGCGGCGCCGGCTTCATCACCGCCATCCTTGCCGACCGCGTGCCGTTCCTGCGGCGCGGGCTCTTGCCGATCGGCAACATGGTCTCGGCGCTGCCGATCATCGGCGTGGCGCCGATCATGGTGATGTGGTTCGGCTTCGACTGGCAGTCCAAGGCGGCCGTGGTCATCATCATGACCTTCTTCCCGATGCTGGTGAACACGGTCGCCGGGCTCGCCGCGTCCGGCCATATGGAGCGCGACCTAATGCGCACCTATGCGTCCGGTTATTGGCCGACGCTCATCAAGCTCCGGCTGCCGGCGGCAGCACCCTTCATCTTCAACGCGCTGAAGATCAACTCGACGCTGGCGCTGATTGGCGCCATCGTCGCCGAGTTCTTCGGCACGCCGGTAGTCGGCATGGGATTCCGCATTTCGACCGAGGTCGGGCGGATGAACATCGACATGGTCTGGGCCGAAATCGCAGTTGCAGCACTTGCGGGTTCGGTCTTTTATGGCGTGGTCGCCCTTGTCGAAAGGGCCGTCACGTTTTGGCATCCCTCTGTCCGTGGTGGATAGGGGCGGTGGGTTTAGGGCACTAACTTCAGAGGGTAAAAAAATGAAAAGACTTATTATTCCAGTTCTGGCCGGCGCGATGTCGCTGGCCGCGTTCCAGGCAATGGCCGCCGACAAGGTGACCTTGCAGCTGAAATGGGTCACGCAGGCGCAGTTTGCCGGCTACTATGTCGCCAAGGCCAAGGGCTTCTATGAGGCCGAAGGCCTCGATGTCGACATCAAGCCGGGCGGCCCCGACATCGCACCCGAGCAGGTGATCGCGGGCGGCGGCGCCGACGTCATCGTCGACTGGATGGGTGGCGCGCTCGCCGCGCGCGAAAAGGGCGTGCCGCTGGTCAACATCGCCCAGCCCTTCAAGAAGGCCGGCATGGAACTGGTCTGCCCGAAGGATGGGCCGATCAAGACCGAAGCCGACTTCAAGGGTCATACGCTGGGCGTCTGGTTCTTCGGCAATGAATATCCTTTCTACGCATGGATGAACAAGCTCGGGCTCAAGACCGAGGGCGGCCCGGACGGCGTCACCGTCTTGAAGCAGAGCTTCGACGTGCAGCCGCTGATCCAGAAGCAGGCCGACTGCATCTCGGTCATGACCTACAATGAGTACTGGCAGCTGATCGACGCCGGCTACAAGCCCGAACAGCTCACCGTGTTCAACTACTCGGCGATGGGCAACGACCTGCTCGAGGACGGGCTCTACGCCTCGGAAGACAAGCTCAAGGATCCGGCCTTCGAGGACAAGATGGTGCGCTTCGTGCGCGCCTCGATGAAGGGATGGAAATACGCCGTCGACAACAATGACGAAGCTGCCGGGATCGTCATGGACGGCGGTGGCCAGGACGAGAACCACCAGAAGCGCATGATGAGCGAAGTCGCCAAGCTGATCGACAATGCCGACGGCAAGCTCGACCCGGCGACCTATGAGCGCACCGCCAAGGCGCTGCTCGACCAGAAGATCATCACCAAGGAGCCGACCGGCGCCTACACCACGGCCATTACCGACAAGGCGGTCAAGTAAGCCGGACTGGCGTGATCAACAGCGCCTGCGACCGGTTTGACGGCTGATACCAAAAGGGGCGGGCGACCGCCCCTTTTCCATGCGCTCCAATCACAAAACCGTGTGCAGGGATACATTGCGCCGCCCATCCGTTGCAATGAAGCATGCGCGCGTCGGGGGAACCGCGACGCATGCTTTATTCAATATTCAATCGGAGGTTCTTCATGCGCGCTCACTCCTTCCTTCCGGCGCTATCGGCGCTCGCTATTTCCACCGCTTTCCTGTTCGCATCACCGGCAATGGCCGAGATGGTGAAATACAAGGCGACCCTCGATGGCGGCCAGCAGAGCCCGGCCGTCACCACCAAAGGCAAGGGGACGGCCACTCTCACCTTCGACACGACCAAGAAGAAGCTCAGCTGGAACGTGAAGTATTCCGGCCTCAGTGGCCCGGCAGTGGCCGCGCATATCCACGGCCCGGCGGCAATGGGTGAAAACGCTGATCCCGTGATCCCGTTCAAAGGCAAGCTGAAGAGCCCGATCAAGGGGTCGGCCACGTTGACCGATGCGCAGGCCGCTGACCTGGAGGCCGGCAAGTATTACGTCAACGTGCACACGGCCGCCCACAAGGACGGCGAGATTCGTGGCCAAATCGAAAAGGCGATGTAGGGTCCGGAGCGCCGCTCGCGCTTGAAGGCCGGCGGGACAGCGCCCCCCTCTGTCCTGCCGGACATCTCCCCCACCTGGGGGGAGATCGGCAGCTTGGAATGCAGCACCTTCTCTTTGGAGCCGATCGGTTCCTTCAGCTTTTGTCGCGAATCTGCGTCATCGTGCGGGTCGGCGTGATCGCCTCGGGATCGAGCCGGACTTCGACGATCGCCGGCTTGCCGCTGGCGCGGGCACGTTCGAAGGCAGGCGCAAAGTCTTCGGTCTTCTCGACAGTCTCGCCATGGCCGCCATAGGCGCGGGCAAGCGACGCGAAGTCGGGATTTTTCAGGTCGGTGCCGACCACACGGCCCGGATATTCGCGCTCCTGATGCATGCGGATGGTGCCGTAGATGCCGTTGTTGACGACGACGACGATGATAGGCAGGTCGTATTGCACGGCGGTGGCGAATTCCTGGCCGTTCATCAGGAAGCAGCCGTCGCCGGCGAAGGCGACCACGGTGCGCTCCGGATAAAGCGCCTTGGCGGCGACGGCCGCTGGCGTGCCGTAACCCATCGAGCCGGAGGTCGGTGCTCCTTGCGTGGCGAAGCGGCGGAAGCGATGGAAGCGATGCACCCAGGTGGCGTAATTGCCGGCGCCATTGGTGAGGATGGCGTCGTCGGGCAATACCTTTTCCAGGTAATTCATGATCGGCCCCATCTGCACCGGGCCGGGGCCGCTTTCCGGCGGCGTCGACCAGTCGAGATAGGCGGCGTGCAACTTTGGCGTTTCTTCCGCCCAGGCCGGCATTCCGGCCGGCTTGCGCTTGGCGAAAGCCTCCACGAAAGCCGCGGGCGATGCATTGATCGCCAGCGTCGGGCGGTAGACCCGGCCGAGTTCGCCGGCATCGGCATGGACGTGCACCAGTGCCTGGTCGGGATAAGGGCTCTTCAGCAGCGTGTAGTCCGAAGATGGCATCTCGCCCATGCGGCCGCCGATCAAGAGAACGACGTCGGCCTGCTTGATCGCCGCCGTCAGCTTCGGATTGATGCCGATGCCGACATCACCGGCATAGTTCGGGTGCAGATGGTCGAACAGCATCTGGCGGCGGAAGGAACAGCCGACAGGAAGCGACCAGGTCTCGGCGATTTCGTGCATCCGCGCCACGGCGTCCGCGTTCCAGCGCGTGCCGCCGAGGATGACGAACGGACGCTTCGCGCTGCTCAGCAGCATTTCCAGCGCGTCGAGCTCGGCCCCGCCTGGATAGGTCTCGACCGGCGTATGGGGAAGTGCTTGCGGCGCCTTGACCTCGCTGGTCAGCATGTCCTCCGGCAGCGAGATGACCACCGGGCCAGGCCGGCCCGACGTTGCCACGGCGAAGGCGCGGGTGACGAATTCGGGGATGCGCGATGCGTCGTCGATCTCGACCACCCATTTGGCAATGTCGCCGAAAAACCTGACATAGTCCACCTCCTGGAACGCCTCGCGTTCCTTGGCGTGGCTGGCGACCTGGCCGATGAACAGGATGAGCGGAACCGAATCCTGCATGGCGATGTGGACGCCGGCCGAAGCGTTAGTGGCGCCGGGGCCGCGGGTGACGAAGCAGATGCCGGGCTTGCCGGTCAACCGGCCCTGGCAGTCGGCCATCATGGCGGCGCCGCCTTCCTGGCGGCAGACGATGGTGCGGATCGAAGAGTCATGCAGCGCATCGAGCACCGCAAGGTAGGATTCGCCCGGCACGCAGAAGATACGGTCGGTGCCGTTGGCTTCGAGGGCGTCGACGATCAGTTGTCCACCGGTCTTCATTTCCCAGACTTCTCCAGTTCGGCAAGGATTTCGTCAGTGTGCTCGCCGAGACGCGGCGAGGGGCGCTCATAGCTGAGCGGTGTGCCCGACATCACCATCGGGGCGCGCACCGACGGCAGGCGGTTGCCATGGCCGTCGTCAAGGTCGAGCCGCATGCCGCGGGCAATGGTCTGCGGATCGGCGAACATCTGGCCGATCGTGTTGATCGGGCTTGCCGGCACGCTGGCGGCTTCGAGCTGCGCCAGCAGCGGATCGCGATCCCAGGTCTTCAGCGCCTCGATGATGCGTGCGCGAAGGTCCACGCGGTTGGCGACGCGGGCGGGATTGGTGGCGAAATCGGGATTCGCCGGCAAATCGTCCAGCCCGACGGCGGCGCAGAATTTGCCGAACTGGCCGTCATTGCCGACAGCCAGGATGATGTGGCCGTCCCTGACCGGAAGCACTTCGTACGGGGCAATGTTCATATGCGCATTGCCCATCTGCACTGGCGACTTGCCCGAGACGAGATAGTTGAGGTTCTGGTTGCCGAGCGCCGAGATCTGGGTGTCGAACAGCGCCATGTCTATGTGCTGGCCCTCGCCGGTCTGTTCGGCATGGCGAAGTGCGGCCTGGATGGCGATCACCGAATAGAGACCGGTGAAGATGTCCGAGATGGCGACGCCTGCCTTTTGCGGCTCGCGGCCGGCCTCACCGGTGATCGACATCATGCCGGCCATGGCCTGGATGATGAAGTCGTAACCGGCGCGTGGCGCATAAGGCCCGTCCTGGCCGAAGCCAGTGATGGAGCAGTAGACCAGGCGAGGGTTGATTTTCTTCAGACTGCCGTAGTCGAGCCCGTATTTCTTCAGGCCGCCGAGCTTGAAGTTCTCGATCAGCACATCCGCCGTCGCGACCAGCCGGCGCACCGTCTCGGCGCCTTCCGGCGTCGAAAAGTCGATGGCGATGGAACGCTTGCCGCGATTGCAGGAATGGTAATAGGCGGCTGACAGGTTCTCGCCGTCATGGCTCATGACGAAGGGCGGACCCCATTTGCGGGTGTCGTCGCCGCCATCCGGGCTCTCGACCTTGATGACGTCGGCGCCGAGATCGGCAAGCAACTGCCCGGCCCAGGGGCCGGCAAGAATGCGGGCGAGTTCGACAACGCGGACGCCTTTCAGCGGGGGTTCGGCCATAAATCACCGTGGTTGCCGCAATCACCGTGATTGCCGCGAAAGCAGTGCCTCTATCAAGCCCGGCAGCGGCTGTCACGGTCCTTGCAATGGGCCAACCCGTCACGCTTTCAAGACATTGTCCGCCCAGCTGGCGAAATCGTCCATGATGATGTCGCGGTTCACCTCGTTCAGGCTTTCATGGCGGGTGTCGGCGTAAACCTTTGAAACCAGATTCGAAAAGCCCATCTTGCGCATACGATTGGCGAGATGGGTGATCCCCTTGCCGTAGTCCGAGGCCGGGTCTTTTTCGCCGCCAACGATCGCGACGGGGATGTCGCGGCGAACGGCGGCAAAGCCTGCATCCTTGCCGCCGTTGAGCGCCATGGCGACCACATCGCGCCACATCGAGATGGAGGCATCCCAGCCGCAGAGCGGATCGGCGATGTATTTCGCCACCTCCGCCTCGTCGCGCGACAGCCAGTCGAACAGAGTGCGATGGTTGGGCATCGCCTTGCCCCAGGCCTGGAAGGTGAGTTTCGGCAGCAGGCGCGACGGGACATCGGAGCCGAGCCGCATCCGTTCCCAGGCGAGGATACCGAGCGCCACTTGGCCGAGCAGGCCCTGTGAGAAATTGCCGTTCCAGATCGCGGCGGCATGAATGCGCCTGGAATGGCGCAACAGGTAGTTCAGCGTCACGGACGCGCCCATCGAGTGGCCGAAAAGGATTACCGGCAGGTCAGGCTGCTCGCCGGCGATGAGATCGTGGATGGCGTCGACATCGGCGATCACCTTGGCCGGGCCGTCCGTGTCGGCGAATCTGCCGAGCGGCGCGTCGGGCGCCTTGGTCGCGCCATGGCCACGGTGGTCATGAACGTAGACGTGGAAGCCCCGGGCAGCGAGGAAATCGGCGAAGCGGTCGTAGCGGGCGGCATGTTCGGCCAGGCCGTGATTGATCTGGACCACCGCACGCGCAGGGCTGTCGGCCCGCCGGACGAACAGATTGAGGTCTGCGCCGGTCGACGAGCGAACCACGCGCTGCTGGCTGAATGGCATGCCGGCCGGTCTCCCCCTGGTTCCGCCTTTGTCATGTCCAAACGTGTGCGCCGGTGCCAGATTTGCGTCAATCTGGCCTGCCGGCTTTTCCGCGACGATCTTTCTTGCCACGGGCCCGCAAATTATCGCAATTCTGACATGGAGACAGCTTCAGTCTGTCGCCCACTTTCTTCCAGCCGGGGATTCTCCATGCGCATTGCTGTTATTTTCGGATTGGCCTTGTTGGCGGGCTCGCTGGCAGGCGCGGCGCATGCCGACGTCAAGATGAGCGGCACCTTCGTGGCCGACGCTGCGTGTCCGGCGACTCAGGCGATCAAGAACGGCAAGAACCCCGGCAATGTCTCGACCGATGCCGGACAGAGCTATCAGCTGCTTGCCGGCAACAAGGACACGCCGACCCACTACCTCATCCAGGTGCCGGGCGCCGATCCCGAGCGCCGCTGGGTGAAGGTGAGTTGCGGCCACCTTTCGGGCAGCAGCGCGGCGACCGTGCGGGCGGCGCCGGGTGGGCAAGGCAAGCCCGCCGCCTCGGGAAAACCCGAATATGTCTTCGCCTTGAGCTGGCAGCCGGCCTTCTGCGAGACCAAGTCGAACAAGACCGAATGCAAGGCGCAAAATCCTGGCGAATTCGATGCCACCAATTTCACGCTGCACGGTCTGTGGCCGCAGCCGAACGGCAATTTCTATTGCCAGGCTTCGGCCAGCGACAAGGCCAATGACAATCCGGCCCACTGGCAGGACCTGCCGCCGGTCAACCTCGATGCCGATACCCGCGCGGAGCTCGACAAGGTGATGCCGGGCACCGCCTCGAAGCTGGAACGGCATGAATGGATCAAGCACGGCACCTGCTACGGCAAAAGCCAGCAGGAGTATTTTTCCGACGCCCTCCATTTGATGCGCGAGGTCAACAGCTCGCCCGTGCACGACCTCTTCGCCAGGAATATCGGTGGCAAGCTGACGGCGGACCAGATTCGCGGTGCCTTCGACCAGGCCTTCGGTGCGGGAGCAGGCGACAGGGTGCGGGTGTCCTGCGTCATCGATCCGTCGAACGGCCGGCGGCTGATCGGCGAACTGACACTCGGCCTTGCCGGTCCGATCGGCCCGAACAGCTCGCTCAAGGACCTGCTGCTGGCCTCGGTGCCGACCAACAAGGCCGGTTGCCCGACCGGCACGGTCGACGCGATCGGGTTCCAGTAAGTGCGGGATCGCCGTTTCCGGCAAGCCGGCGCGGCCGTCGCGGATAGGGCTAAACCTGGGCTGACCTGGTCCAGGCGATCGCAGCGTCGGCCTCATGCCCGCCGGGTTCACCGACGACGCGGTCGCGTCCGGTCGATTTCGCCTTGTAAAGGCGCTGGTCGGCGAGCGCGAACAGGTCGGCCAGGCACTGCGTCGTTTCGCTGACGCTGGAAACGCCGGCGCTGACGGTCAGTTCGAACCGGCTGGTGGCGGCCGATGCCTTGAGCGCGGTGCGGACGCTTTCGCCAAACAGCCTGGCGACGGAATGCGGACGCGAACTGAGGATGGCGAATTCCTCGCCGCCGATCCGGAACACCTGGTCCTCGGCGCCCGCCGCCTCGCAAAGTACGGTTGCGACCGCCTTCAGCGCCTTGTCACCCTCGGCATGGCCGAAACGGTCGTTGATCGACTTGAAGTGGTCGACGTCGACGATGAGCAGGCTGAGTGGCCTCGCCGTGCGCAGGCTGGCCTGGACGGCGGCTTCACCGTCGGCGTCGAAGCGTCCGCGGTGCAACAGGCCGGTCAGGCCGTCGCGGCCGACATGCTCGACCAGCGCTTCGTAGCGTTCGCGATAGGTCAGCGTCTCGAAAATGTCGGTCAGCCCACGCGGCATCTGGACGTCCCGGACCTCGAACCATTTGAGGTAGGCAACCAGCATGGCGCTGAAAGTCAGTGCCGCCGCCATCTTGGCGAACCAGCCGCCGAAGAAGACCGCGATCGGCGCCCCGGCAACAAAATGCAGCGCGGTGAAGAAGCCGGCCTGGTCGAAGGTGAGCACGCAGGCGACCGAAATCAGGATGCGCGCGAACTGTGCCTTGCGCAGGGTGCGCCCAAGCTTTTCATAGAGCAGAATGATCAGGATGGCGTCGATGACCAGCAGCGTCGTGCCCCACACCATCAGCCAGCCCATCTCGTCGATGAAGCCGATGTCGGGGAGCCGGCCGTCCGGCAGCGGCGCGATGGCGTGCATGCGAAGCAGCAGCACCAGCCCGATCATCAGCGCATTGCCGAGCAGCAGGCCGTAGATCGGCTGGCGCACGGTGGCGGCGTCTTCCTTCATGTAGAGCAGAAGGAGCATCACGAGCTTGCCGGAAAAGAGCACCGCCGAGCCTGGCGAGACCATGCCGAACGGCAGGGCGACGTAAAAGACGCTGGCGAGATAAGTCTCCAGGAAATGCATGACGCCGAGCGCGCAGACGAAGACACCGAGGCCGATGCGCTTGCGGAAGCGGAAAAGCGTCACCATGACGCTGAAGTAGACGACCGCTTCGGCAAGGAGCAGGAAACTGTTCAGCAATGCCGTCGATCCGATCTCTCTCGCGCCAGGAATCGGGGCAAGCCGGCGATTCCAACCCGATCCTGTTTTGACGCGGAAGGGTTAACCGGAGATTTCCGTGCGCCATCGACCGGTTGAAAACTTGGCTGCCGGTGCACACTTGTCCGTGTGGTTGGCCCGATCTGGCAAAAGCGATTGCCGTTCGCCGCCGCATCGCCTACATAGCGGCCAACCTCCATTCAATTCGGCAAATCCAGTCAGTTTTTCAGGGAAAGCGCGCGTGGCACGCCAGTTCATCTATCACATGTCCGGCCTGTCGAAGGCCTATGGCACCAAGAAGGTGCTCGATAACGTTCATCTGTCCTTCTATCCGGACGCCAAGATCGGCATCCTCGGCCCCAACGGTTCGGGTAAGTCGACGATCCTGCGCATCATGGCCGGGCTCGACAAGGAGTTTCAGGGCGAGGCCTGGCTGGCCGAGGGCGCGACCGTGGGCTACCTGGCGCAGGAGCCGCAGCTCGACAACAGCAAGACCGTGATGGAAAACGTCATGGACGGCGTTGCCAGGAAGACCGCCATCATCGAGCGCTACAACGAGCTGATGATGAACTATTCCGACGAGACGGCGGATGAGTCCGCCAAGCTCCAGGACGAGATGGACCGGCTCAACCTGTGGGATCTCGAGCAGCAGGTCGAGATGGCGATGGACGCGCTGCAGTGCCCGCCGGCCGATTCTGAAGTGACCAACCTGTCGGGCGGTGAGCGTCGCCGCGTCGCGCTGTGCAGGCTGCTGCTGCAACAGCCGGATCTGCTGTTGCTCGACGAACCGACCAACCATCTCGACGCGGAGACCACCGCCTGGCTGGAAAAGCACCTGCGCGACTATCCGGGCTCGGTGCTGATCATCACCCACGACCGCTACTTCCTCGACAACGTCACAGGCTGGATCCTCGAGCTCGACCGTGGCCGCGGCATTCCCTACGAGGGCAACTACACCAGATATCTCGACGCCAAGGCCAAGCGCCTGATCCAGGAAGGCCGCGAGGACGATGCCCGCCAGAAGTCGATCTGGCGCGAGCGCGAGTGGATCCAGTCGTCGCCCAAAGCACGCCAGACCAAGTCCAAGGCGCGTATCAAGGCCTATGAGGAACTGGTCGAGCAGTCGCAGAACCGCAAGCCGACCGACACGCAGATCGTCATCCCGTCGAGCGAGCGCCTCGGCAACGTCGTCATCGAGGTCGAAGGCCTCAACAAAGGCTTTGGCGACGAGCTCCTGATCGAGAACCTGTCGTTCAGGCTGCCACCGGGCGGCATCGTCGGCGTCATCGGCCCGAACGGCGCCGGCAAGACGACGCTGTTCAAGACCTTCACCGGCCAGGAGAAGCCGGACGCGGGCACAGTGCGCATCGGCGAGACGGTCAAGCTCGGTTATGTCGACCAGAGCCGCGACGCACTCGATGCGAACAAGACGGTGTGGGAAGAGATCTCAGGCGGCGCCGAGATCATCAAGCTCGGCAAGCACGAAATCAACAGCCGCGCTTACTGCTCGTCCTTCAACTTCCGTGGCGGCGACCAACAGCAGAAGGTCGGCAATCTCTCGGGCGGTCAGCGCAACCGCGTGCACCTCGCCAAGATGCTGAAGGGCGGC
Source organism: Mesorhizobium sp. M8A.F.Ca.ET.181.01.1.1 (assembly GCF_004792025.1). Lineage (NCBI taxonomy): Bacteria > Pseudomonadati > Pseudomonadota > Alphaproteobacteria > Hyphomicrobiales > Phyllobacteriaceae > Mesorhizobium > Mesorhizobium sp. M8A.F.Ca.ET.181.01.1.1. The sequence continues at coordinate 659,863 of NZ_SRTV01000001.1, forward strand.
GGCAATGTGCTGCTGCTCGACGAACCGACCAACGACCTCGACACCGAAACGCTGGGCGCGCTAGAAGACGCGCTGGAAGCCTATGCAGGCTGCGCGGTCATCATCAGCCACGATCGCATGTTCCTCGACCGCATGGCCACCCACATGCTCGCCTTCGAGGGCGACGCGCATGTCGAATGGTTCGAGGGCAATTTCGAGGAATACGAGAAGGACAAGCTGCGCCGCCTGGGCGCGGAAGCAGCGGCCCCGCACCGCATGACGCACAAGCGGCTGACGCGGTAAGGGGTTGATTGGGCGGCGAATTTCTCTGGGATACGAGGAGAGCTCAAATGGCTGATTGGTCCGCCGCCCAATATCTGAAATTCGAGGACGAACGCACACGGCCGGCGCGTGCCCTCGTAGCACAGGTGCCGGTCGACTTTCCGCGCCGGGTCGTCGACATCGGCTGCGGGCCGGGCAATTCGACCGAACTTCTGGTCGAGCGCTGGCCGGATGCGCAAGTGAGCGGCTTCGACACCTCGCCCGACATGATCGAAAAGGCGAGGGCGCGCCTGCCCAATGTCAGCTTCGACCTCGCCGATGCGGCGACATGGCAGCCGGCCGCGCCGGTCAACGTCATTTTCGCCAACGCCGTCTTCCAGTGGCTGCCGGAACATCCGGCGGTGTTCCAGCGCCTGATGGGTTTTCTGGCGCCCGGTGGCGCGCTGGCGATCCAGATGCCCGACAATATGGGCGAGGATTCGCACCGCCTGATGCGGGAAACCGCCGCGGAAGCGCCTTTCGCGGCAAAGATACAGGGAGCGGCGCGTGCGCCGCTGCCGCCGGTATCGTTCTACTATGACCTGTTGTCGCTGCTCTCCGCTCGGCTCGACATCTGGCACACCATCTACAACCATCCGCTGGCCGACGCCGAGGCGATCGTCGAGTGGGTCAAGGCCACCGGGCTGAAGCCGTTCCTCGATCCGCTGGAAGCGGACGAACGCAAGCTGTTCCTCGACAGCTACACGGCCAGGATCGCCAAGGCCTATCCGAAGACCGCCGATGGCAAGGTGCTGCTGCGGTTCCCCCGCATTTTCATTGTCGCCAAACGGGCTGGATAGGCTCGCGTAAATCTTGCAGACCGTCCGAGAACTCTTCTAGCGATAGAGGGTAGCTCGATTCCGGCGTGAACGGCAGCTTCGGGCGCGATTTCGTAGTTTTCCGCTTCCTGAGCGTGTGAGCGGCGTTCCCAAGGCGCAACGATGTCTGTTTGGGCCAGAACACCGCAAACGAGCCACCCTATGCCTGTAGGGCCGCGATCAGGCCGGGAACGCCAATGAGCGTGATGGCTCTTTTGATGTTGTAGGCGAGCGCGGTCAGGCTGAACTCGCCGCGGACGTTGTCGAGTCGCCGCATCAGGAACGTACCCTGACCCATCCACTGTTTGATCGTGCCGAACGGATGCTCGACGCTTTCGCGCCGCCGGTCGAGAATGTCGGGCCGGTCAGCTAGCCCCGCCGCCATGCGGTCGAGCACCGCCTCGTTCTCAAGGCGAGAAACGCGGCGGAAGCTTTTGGTGCAGCGCTCGCGCAGGTGGCACGCCTTGCAAGCATCGCGGTTGACGTAGTCGATCTTCACATTGTCGCGCGATTTACCAAAATGACGCGGCGAAAGCACATGCTCGCCCGGGCAGAGATAAACGTCCTTTTCCAGATCGTAGCGGAAGTCCTCCTTGGAAAAGAAGCCTTGAGCGACGGCAGGACCGCGGATCGGCTTGGGCACATAAGCGGTGATGCCCGCCTTCTCGCAGACCTCGATATCCTCGATCTTGAAGTAGCCCCGATACGCAACTGCCTCGATGCGCTCGACCTCCAGCGTCTCCATCGCCGCTTAGACCGCCGGCGCCAGAAGCCCATATCGAGCACCTGGTTGCACACCTCCTGTTCGGCGATCAGCTTGTGCTTCACGTCCACGGCCAGTTGCACGTTGTAGCCGACGCCGACCTTCGTCATGCGTGCCATGGCGCGGGCATCGCGATCGGTCAGCGAGATCTGGTCCTCGCCGGTGCGATCCAACTCGTCCAGCATCGCCTTGTGGCGATCCCGCTTGCCCTTTATCGCCGCGATCTTCTCCGCAAGGCCGCCGCCATGACCGCCGGGGCCAGTGCCGCTACCGACCTTGTCCTCATCGGCATCGCTTTCGTCGAGCCGCTTCATGCAATCGGCCAGCTTCTCATCCGCTTCACGGATGAACTTCGAGAGCGACCCGCGTGTGAAGTTGCGATCCTTGTTGTTCACCGCCTTGATGCGCGTGCCATCGACGGCCAGCAGCTCTCGGCCGAACAAGTCGAGTTGCCGACACAGGATGACGAACTCGCGAAACACCTGCCGAAACGCGGAGCGGTTCACCCGGCGGAAGGCGGCGATCGTGCGGAAATCCGGCTTCAGGTGCCGCAGAAGCCAGATCACCTCTAGGTTGCGATGAGCCTCAGCTTCCAGCCGTCGGCTCGACCGGACGCGGTTGATATACCCGTAAACGTACAGCTTAAGCAGATCGGCAGGATCGAAACCCGGAGCGACCCGTCTCCTTCGCCGTCACCCGCTCGAAGCCAGCAGCGGCAAGATCAAGGCCATCAACGAAGGCCTCAATGAAGCGAACCGCATTATCCGGCCCGACATATTCGTCTACTGATTCAGGCACAAGGAGTAGTTGTGAGCGGTCTGTTCCTGATAGACGTCCCATGGGAAAATATATCATGGCAGGCTAGCGTAAGGAATCTCCGCTGGTACGGCGGGCTCGATCCTTTCATCAGAAATATAGAATGCCCGCATCCAGATCGACTGAGATGCGGGCAATCCGTACAGCGCAGCGAACGCTGATTTCGGCGTCCGAAGTTCAGGCGGCGGCGGCAGTCGCCCTGCCTTCGTCGCGCATCACGAAGCCAATCCGATCACCATGGCCGAGACCATAGCCGAGCTGGATCATCAGCTCCGCCATCGGCTCCAGATACCGGGCGTTTGAGAGCGGACCAGAAAAGATCGTTGTGAACCCCATCGCCCCCGCGAGACCAGCGACGGTTTGCGCGGCGGCCTCGTGATCGCTCGCAATGAACACCGGAACTTCGACGCGGTTGCCGGCAGCGCGCTGAGCAAGAAGAGCGGCGAAGACCGTATTAAACGCTTTCACGACATGGGCGCCAGGCAAGCGCAGCGCGATTTCCTCGGCGGCCGAGCTCGTATGGCCGACCGTCAGGCTCATGTAGTCGGTCGCGAGCGGGTTGGTGATATCCACCACGACCTTGCCGCTAAGCGCCGCGACGACGGCTCTGTCTTCGCGGAGTGCCAGCGCCTGTTCATACTTCGTCGCGAGGATCACAACGTCCGCGCTCTGTAGAGCCGCCACAGGGTTCGTCTTGCTGTCGAAGCTCTGGACCTGATGCTCTGCCGCCTGCGCGAGAAGCGCAAGGGGGGTACCCATGTTACCCTTGCCAAGAATTACGATTTTCATCAACGCATCTCCGTCGTTTCTGTCGATGGAGAGAGCGTAGACGGCCACAGTATGGTAGTCTCGCCCATAGGTGTCAAAAAATATGGCCAAACAGACAACTCGTAACCCAATCGTCGATCCGGACGCATCGTTACGCCCTGTGTTCGTTCTCTCCGATCGGCACGACCGGGTAAATGTACCGTGGCACTCCCACCGGCGCGTTCAGCTCATTCATGTCAGCACTGGCGTTCTGACGGTCAGAACGCGAACGGCGCGCTTCGTCATACCGCCACAGCGCGCCGTATGGATGGGTGGCGGGATCGAACACCGGATCGAGGCCCGATCTCCTTTCTGGCTAACCACCTGCTACGTCGAACCGGAACGTGTGAACATCCCGATCATGCCTCGCGTTGTCGCGGTGGATCGGCTCGCGGACGAACTTCTGATTGCCGCGTCGAAGTTTGGCGATTCCTATCCAGAGGACGGACCGGAAGCGCGGCTCATGTCCGTCCTTCTCGATCGTCTGCAGGGTCTGCGGCCATCGGATATAGCGCTTCCCGAACCTGTCGATGAACGGTTGCACCGCATTACCGACCGCCTCCTTCTCGATCCAGCCTGTAATCGCCCACTCTCGATCTTGGCTGCCGAAGCTGCGCTGACTGAGCGCACGGCCGCGCGCTGGTTTCTTCGCGACACGGGAATGACTTTTGGTCGATGGCGGCAACAAATGCGGCTTCAGCACGCACTCGAACATTTGGCGGTCGGTGAGAGCGTCACTCAAGCCGCCTTAGCCGTCGGCTATGCGGACGTTTCCTCGTTCATCGTGGCCTTCAGGAATCTTTTCGGCCAGACACCAGCGCGTATTCTCGATCCCTGACGATCTCGCCCCCGGGAATGTCGATAGCGTCATATCTCTAACGCGGTCCAACGCGATACATCCCATCTCTACAATTGAGCATATCGCGTGAATCAGTCGCGAAACTTAGGCAGTCCGTCTGAAAACCCTTATCAGGAACCGCTCCGAGGGTTTTCAGACGGACTGCCTGGTTTAATCCGGCGTAAACCGGCCTGATGAGAAAAGTGTTGCGCCGAAGCGTTTCGGCGCCCACATGAAGCCGCATCGCTCGCGGATGGGACGGACTGAAACATGCATCGCGTCATCATCAGCGGCATCGGCGCCGAAATCCCCAAGCCTGTCATCACGAATGAGGAACTGGTCGCCAGTTTCAACGCCTGGGTCGACACGGAGAACGCGCGGCGCCAGGCTGCCGGCGAGACGCTGCTGCAGAAATCGGATGCCGACTTCATCGTCCATGCCTCGGGCGTGCGCGCCCGCCACGTGATCGAACGGGAGGGCATTCTGGACCCGACCCGCATGGCGCCGCGCATTCCGGCGCGCCCGGACGACGCGCTCTCGCTGCAGGCGGAATTCGGCGTCGCTTCGGCGGGGAAGGCGATCGAGCACGCCGGCATCGAGGCGTCGGACATCGATCTGGTGATCTGCTCGTCCTCGCATCAGCAGAGGCCATATCCGGCGATCGCCATCGAGATGCAGGAGGCGCTGGGCACGCGGGGTGCCGGCTTCGATATGGGGCTTGGCTGTTCGTCCGCGGCGGCGGCGCTGCACATGGCGGTCAATCTGGTGCGCTCGGGCGCCCACAAGCGCATCCTGGTGACCACGCCCGAGATCATCACCGGCCATCTCAATTTCCGCGACCGGCAGACGCACTTCATCTTTGGGGACGCTTCGGTGTCGATGGTGGTGGAGGGGCTCACCCAGGGCGAGAGGCGGCCGGGTCGATTCGAGGTGCTGGACACGCGCCTCTGGACGCAGATGTCGAACAACATCCGCACCAATCTCGGCTATCACACCCGCACTGCCCAGGATGATCCCTACATGATCGACCTGGAGGGCAATCTCATCAAGCAGGTCGGCAACAAGGTGTTCAAGGAAGTCACCGTCGCCGGGCACAAATTCATCGTCGAATTCCTCGCCGAACACGGGCTGACGCCGGAGGCGATCAGGCGCTTCTGGCTGCACCAGGCCAATGCGCGCATGAATGCGATGATCCTGAAACTGGCATTCGGCCACGATGTTGGCCATGACCGCGCACCCATGGTGCTGGAGCGGCTCGGCAACACGGCGGGCGCCGGCGCCATCATCGCGCTGTCGGAGAACCATGCCGACATGAAACCAGGGGATTTCGGCCTGATCTGCGCGTTCGGGGCGGGATATTCGATCGGCGGCGCGCTTTTGCGCATGCTCTGAATGGAGGACGCCGCGCCGCGTCAGGCCGGCGTGAAGGGAACCAGCATCGGCACCCGCCTGGCGTAGTCGTCATAGGTTGGGCCGAGTTCGTCGCGCAGGAAACGCTCCTCCAGCCTGGCTTTCACAACGACGCCGATGATGAGCAGGGCCGTGCCCGCAATGCCCCAGACCGTGCCCTTCGCCACCATGGTGGCGAGTACTGCCAACAGCAGCCCGGTATAGATCGGATGCCGGACCAGGCGATAGGGGCCGGTGTCGACCACGCGATGCTCCGCCTTGGCGGTGACCGTGGCGGACCACAACCGCCCGAGATGGATACGCGCCCACCAGGCGAAGCCGATCCCGACCGCAATCACGGTAACGCAGGTCCAGGCTTCGGCAAGGGTCGGCGTCCACAACCTCAGCCGGCCCTCATAGCCATGCGCTGGGACGAACAGCAGGACGGTGCCGGCCAGCCAGAAGACGCGATAGCGAGCCTCCGCCCCAATGGTGGCGCGCTTTTGGGCCGGATCGGCCCATAGGGCAGCCGCGAGCCATGTGACCACCCAGATCAACCAAAGCGCCGCGATTGCCGCTCCGGGACGCATGAGAACCTCCGTCGACGGTCTCGACCTCACCATGAAGCCGACGCAGCGCGGCGACAATGCTGCGTGGCGCCGTTCTTCGGTAAGAAGGTCGTGATCGAGGCGGTTGGCGACCGGCGTCTATTCATTGGAGCAGCTGAACATCCACTGCACGCCGAAGGCGTCGACCAGCATGCCGAAGCTGGTCCCCCAATATTGCCGGGCAAACGGCACGGTAATCCGGCCGCCCTCGGCCATGCGGGCGAAAAGCTCCTGGCGGGCGAGAACCTCTGGCGCCGCGGCGGGCCCGTCGAATTCGAGCATCATGGCGGAGCCCTTCATCGGCTCCGCGTCGTCATTGTCCGACGCATGGAACAGCACACCCGGACCTTCGAAGCGAGCATGCAGGACCTTTCCGCGCATGGCCTCGGTGCGCACCGGCATATTGTTGTCGCCCCAGCGCAGCAGGATCGTTCCCCGGCCAAGACCGCATTGTTCGTAGAAGGCCAGCGCGGGCTCGCAGTTGGTGGTGAAGAACAGCGAAGGGGAGAGCCGCATGTTCGTCAATGCGCGGCGGCAGCGGCCGCGATCAGCGCGTCGCCTGTATACTGCCGGTCACCGATGCCCCAGCCGCCGTCGGGCGCGTTGACGATGTTGATCCAGGTGTTTTCCGGCCTGTGCCCCGGTACGCAGAGTTCGCCGACAATTCGGGCGGCGGCAGTGATAAAGGTCTCGCGGGCTTCGACGGAGCCAAGGCCGATATTGGGCAATTTCAATTCGACCATGACGACTGGCCGGTTGGCACCGCCGGCGTAAATGTTGCGCGCCGGCAGGACATGGACGGTGCCGCCGACGATCGCGGTGAAGAATGAATTGCCGGCGGCGCCGGAGGCTTCGATGAGGGCAGCGCTCAGGCGTGGCAGGATTTCGCGCTCTCCCGCCGGGGTCAGGACGCCTTCCGGCGCTGTCACGGTGATCGGCATTTGATTTTCTCCTCGGGTGTACGGCCTCACCGGGAGGTCATCTTCCGGCTTGCCAAGTTTCGTATCAATTGATATGTTATAAGGGAAAGGCGAGTCAACAGGTTTCGTATCGATCACTATGGAAAATTCGGACAAGCAACGCGGCGGCCGGCCGCGCGCATTCGACCCCGACCGGGCGCTCGATGCCGCGATGCATCTTTTCTGGGAGCATGGCTATGAGGCGACGTCGCTGGCCATGCTGCGCGAAGCGATGGGGCTGACGCCGCCACAGATCTACAACGCCTTCACCGACAAGGAGACTTTGTTCCGCAAGGCGTTGATGCGCTACCACGAGACCGAGATAGGCTTCGCCCTGGAAGCGCTGAGCGCGCCGGTGTCGACGGGGGAGGCGATGCGGCGCTTGTTGCTGGGCGCCGCGGAGGCCTATTCCAGGCCCGGCAAGCCGGGAGGGTGTCTTTTCGTCAGTGGCGCGCTGGCGGCTTCACCGCAGGCACAAGCCATTGCGGATGAACTCAGGACCTACCGCAAGGAAAGCGAAGCGGCGATCGCGGCGCGGCTTGCCAAAGGCAAGGCAAAAGGCGATTTGCCCCAAAACCTCTCTGTCGAAGACTTCGCCAGATATATTGCTGGTGTCATGAATGGCATGTCGATCCAGGCGCGGGACGGTGCGTCGGCCGAAGAGTTGCGCGTTTTGGCCCAAACCGCTCTTGCGGCCTTGCCGGCCTAAGGGCAAAACCAGAGCGCGTCATCAAGGATTGAAGCCCATGCTGGATCTCTTCCCCGAGGCCGAGAAGCCGGTCGAAATCATCCCGGCGAAGAAGCTTTCAGCCCGCGCGGCCGCGCTCTATGTCGCGCCATCGGATCATTTCCAGACGCGTTCGGTGGACGAATTGCGGCTGGGTTTCGACGGCATATCGGGCGATTTCCATGCCGGGCCGACGCGGCGCTCGGGCGGACGCGAGCCGTGGTACCCGCGCGGCACCGAGATGCGCAATGAAAGGCAATTGTCCATCGTGGCGGCGGACGAATTGGCCATTGTCGCCGAACGGATGGGGCTCGCCGAAATCAAGCCCGAGTGGATCGGTGCCAATCTGGTGATCGAAGACGTGCCGCATCTGTCGATGCTGCCGGCCGGCACGCTGTTGTTCTTCAAGGGCGGCGTGACCCTCAAGGTGGACGCCCAGAACGGACCATGCCGTATCGCCGGACGATCGATCGCCGAGAACGTCGGAATGGCCGATGTCGAAGCCGGTGCGCTATTGTTTCCCAAGGCGGCGAAGCGGTTGCGCGGCGTGGTCGCCTGGGTTGAAAAGCCCGGCATCGTCAGCACCGGCGAAGAGATTTCGGTGCGCGTGCCGGAGCAGTGGATCTACCAGGCATAGCTACGCCGCCCGGGAGGCGGCGCAGCAAATACCAGATGTCAGCCCTTGCGGTTCTTGTTGGCGCCTTGCGCCATGACGGAGACGTGGTCCCACTTGTCCCAGGTGGCGAGGCGGTTGGCGTATTCCTGGCGGATCATCGGCAGGCCGCCATCGCCGAAGAATATCCGCAGCGGCGGCTCGGCCGAATCGACGATGGCCAGCATCGCCGGCCCTGTCGCCTCGGGGTCGCCGGCAACCGAGTTGGCGCGGCGCTCGGCCATCTTGGCGCGGGCAGGCGCATAGGCCTCGATCGGCTTGGAGACCTTGGCCGATGCTCCCGACCAGTCGGTGGAGAAACCGCCCGGTTCGACCAGCGTGACATGAATGCCGAATTCCGCGACCTCGATGGCTAGCGACTGGCTGAAGGCTTCCAGCGCCCATTTCGAGGCATGGTAGAGGCCGAGCGAGGCAAAGGCATTGACGCCGCCGATCGACGAGATCTGGATGATGTGGCCGGACCGCTGCGCCCGCATGATCGGCAGGGCTGCCTGGGTGACCCACAGCGCGCCGAACACATTGGTCTCGATCTGGTCGCGGGCTTCCTGCTCGCTGACTTCCTCGATGGCGCCGAAATGGCCGTAGCCGGCATTGTTGATGACGACGTCGAGCCGGCCAAAGCGCTTGTGCGCCTCGGCGATAGCGGCATCGACGGCTTTCTTGTCGGTGACGTCGAGCTTTAGCGCGGCGATGTTGTCGCCGTATTTTTCGACGAGATCGGCGAGCGTGCCTGTGTCACGGGCGGTCGCGGCAACGCGATCGCCACGCGCCAATGCGGCCTCGGCCCAGACGCGGCCAAAGCCCTTCGACGAACCGGTGATGAACCAAACCTTTGATGTCATGATGTGGGATCCCTTGCCCCTGCGGGCGCAATTTCTGGATGGAAACGGAGGCTTCTCCGCTTCCGGGCATATACGGCCTGTCCGGTGATTTTCCAGAGGCGAGGGGAACCTTTTTGAACTCGGGGCTTCCCCGCAGAACAAGAAATCGTGTGAATCAGGGGTAGTTCACCGGGGTCGACCAGGCAGGGTCGTCGTGCTTTTGCCAGTAGAGCGCCATCAGTCGGCTGGTGATCGGCCCGACCTTGCCGTCCGCGATCTCAGCACCGTCGATCTCCGTCACCGGCATGATGCCGCCGGCGGTCGAGGTGATGAAGACTTCGTCGGCGCCGCGCAACATGGCCACGCTGACGTCCTTGGCCGTTGCCGAGAGGCCGGCCTCCGCGCAGAGATCGAAGACAGTGCGGCGGGTGATGCCCGGCAGCACGCCGATGGCCGGCGTCGACAGTCTGCCGTCCTTGACGCGGAAGACGTTGAAGCCCGGACCTTCGGCGACATTGCCGTTGAAGTCGAGAATGAGGGCCGTCTCGGCGCCGCGATCATAGGCATCGTAGAGGCCGCGCACGAGGTCGAGCCAGTGGTAGTTCTTGATCTTCGGATCGATCGAGGCCGGCGGAATGCGCACCTTGTCGCTGATGGCGACACGCAGGCCGCGCTGCAACTGCTCGGCATTGGCGACCGAGCCGAACGGCACGGCGAACGCCATGAAGCGGTTGATCGCCTGGCGCGGGTCGCGGCTGAAGGTCGGCGAAGCGCCGCGCGTGCACAGCATCTCGACATAGGCGGCGCGATGACCCGAAAGTGCTACGCAATTGTGCAGGATCCCGGCCACGCCATCGCGATCGAATGGGATCGTCATGCGCAGCTTGTCGAGCCCGCCGAAGAAACGATCGAGATGCAGATCGAGGCGAAAGAAGCGGCCGTTCCAGACATGCACCGTATCGTAAGTGGCGTCCGAGTGCAGAAAGCCCCAATCCAGCACCGAGACCTTGGCTTGCGACATCGGCAGGTACTGGCCGTCGAGGAAAGCGATGCCGTCGGGATAGGAATGCGGGTCTACGTGGTGGTCGCCGACCTGGGGCAGGGACGGTATATCTTGTGCGATTTGGCTCATCGGCAGCTCCTAGCCATGGCGTCACAAGCTATTGCCGGCAGCCCGAGCGCATAGAGCCAGTGGTCCGACTTCAGTCATCCTCGAGATGAAGACCCGGCCAGCATGACGCGGTGAGCGCCATGCGGCCCGGCACAACCTCATTCCTCCTCGTCATCGGCGTCGAGCAGGCGGGTGGCGCGCCAGCGTGTGAGCACGATGTTGGTCTGCTCGATGACGAAGAAACGCGCCGAGTCGCGATCATAGCCCTCGGCCAGCAGCTTTTCGTAGTCGGTGTGCATGTGACGGATATGGGCAATCGTCGCCAGCCAGACCGCGATCGTGGGCGGCAAGGTCTTCATATGCACCGAGCCGGCGTCGGTGCGAATCTTCTCCATGTCGGCATAGGGGGCCAGCGGCAGAAGTGCTGTCAGCGCCTTGGCGATGGCGCGGCGGCGGCCGGTCGGAGCGGTCATCGCTCCTCGCGCCCCCCAACGGTCGCCTCGGCAATGGCATCGGTCGAGGCGAAATAGGGCTTGATGTCGATGACCGGCGTGCCGTCGAGCACGTCGATGGCGTCGAGGTCGATGCGCCCAGTGGAAACGTCGAGCGCGACGAGCTTGGCCACGTGCAGGCCGACCGGGTTCGGCCGGGCAGGGGAGCGCAACCCGAATACGCCTTTGGCATCAGCCGCATGGCGGGGCTTTTGCACGATCAGATTCCGCGGTGCGTGGTGCAGCCAGGACAGGATGACGACGTGGCTGGCGCGCTCCAGGCCTTGCAGGCCGCTGCGGTAGGGCGCGTCGATGGTCAGCACCGCCGGCTGTCCCGTTTCGCGTGCGGCGCGCATGTTCTTCGGGCAGCTTTCCCGGGTGGTCCAAGGCGAGGCGATACGGCCGATGAAGACGATGCCGCCATCCGGCGGCATCGTCGCCGGATCCTGGTCCAGTCTCCGCTCGCCTTCGCGTGCCTCGAACATCTCACGCGGTTCGCTCATCGGCCGATCTTCCTGCTGATGCATGTCATTGTTCCAAAACCGCTACACGTTTTTGGACGCCATGCACCGAAAAATCACGCATGCGGCATTTTCTTGTCCGGAAGCGACATAGCGCTTGCGTGCTTTCGAAAATCGACATAAACATATGTTTATATCTTTTTCAAAGAGAATACGCTAATGCATGTCTCGCTCGACACCATGGTGGATACGCTGAAGGCGGCGGCCGAATCCAGCCGCCTGCGCATATTGGCACTGTTGTCGCGCGGCGACCTCACCGTTTCCGACCTTACCGAAATTCTCGGCCAGTCGCAGCCGCGTGTCTCGCGGCACCTGAAACTGCTGCTCGAGGCCGGGCTGATCGGCCGTTACCAGGAAGGGTCGTGGGCCTTCTTCCGCCTGTCGGACGCTGATTCCGCGCGGGACTTCGTTATGGGGCTGGTCTCCGGCATTCGGGGCGCCGACCCGCAGGTCGAGCGTGACCTGGAGCGGCTGACCTCGGTCAAGCGCAAGCGCCAGGACCGCGCCACCGAGTATTTTTCGCAGAATGCCGCAAGCTGGGATCATATCCGCTCGCTGCATGTGCCCGACCGCGCCGTGGAGGCCGCGATGCTGAAGCTGGTCGGCAAGCGGCCGTTCCAGTCGATGCTCGACCTTGGCACCGGCACCGGGCGGCTGCTCGAAATCTTCTCGCCGCTCTACCGGCGCGGCATCGGCATCGACATGTCGCGCGAGATGCTGACCGTGGCGCGCGCCAATCTCGACAAGGCCGGCGTTTCGAATGCGCAGGTGCGGCAGGGCGATATCTTCTCGCCGCCGGTCGAGCGCGATGCCTTCGATCTCGTCACCATCCACCAGGTGCTGCACTATCTCGACGATCCGGCCCGCGCCATCCACGAGGCAGCGCGGCTGCTGCGCCCGGCGGGCCGTCTGGTCATCGTCGATTTCGCGCCGCACGCGCTTGAGTTCCTGCGCGACGAGCATGCGCATATGCGGCTGGGCTTTTCCGACCGGCAGATCGGGGAGTGGTTCTCCGAAGCCGGCCTCGATCTCGAGGATGCCCAGGAATTCGAACCGCGCGGCGGCAACGAGGCCAGGCTCACCGTCAAGCTTTGGCTTGGCCGCGACCGGCGCCTGCTGATCGCCGATCCTGCCAACGCCAGCCAGCAGACCAGAGTGAGCTCGATAGGGGAAATCGCCTGATGAACCAGTTTCGTTTTTCCCGCCGTCCCGATATCGGCGACAAGGTCAGGGTTTCGTTCGAGTTCTTCCCGCCGAAGAACGACGAGATGGAGGCAAGGCTGTGGGATACGGTCACAAGGCTGGAGCCGCTGCAGCCGAAATTCGTCTCGGTGACCTATGGCGCCGGCGGCTCGACACGTGAGCGCACGGCGCGCACCATCGGCCGCATCCTGAAGGAGACCAGCCTGACGCCGGCGGCGCACATGACCTGCGTCGATGCCGCCCGCCATGAGGTCGACGCTGTGATCCGGGAATTCACCGACATGGGCGTGAAGCGCTTCGTCGCCTTGCGCGGCGATCCGGCGGAAGGCGTCGGCGCTGCCTACCGGCCGCATCCGGACGGCTACGCCAATGGCGCCGAGCTGGTCGGGGCGCTGAAGGGCGCCGGCGATTTCGACATCTCGGTTTCGGCCTATCCGGAAAAGCATCCGGAAAGCCCTGATTTCGCCACCGACATCGACATGCTGAAGCGCAAGGTCGACAATGGCGCGACGCGGGCCATCACCCAGTTCTTCTTCGACAACGATCTCTACGAGCGTTACGTCGAGCGCGCGCGCCGCGCCGGCATCTACATCCCGATCGTGCCCGGCATCCTGCCGGTGCACAATTTCACCCAGGTCGCCAATTTCTCGGCGCGCTGCGGCGCGCTGGTGCCGGCTTGGCTGGCCGAGCGCTTCGACGGCCTGCAGAACGACCCACAGACGCATGCGCTGGTGGCATCCGCGGTGGCCGCCGAGCAGGTGCTTGACCTGGTCGAGCGCGGCGTTGGTGATTTTCACTTCTACACGATGAACCGGGCCGATCTGGTGTTCGCCGTCTGCCACATGATCGGCATCCGCTCGCACGAGGCGGAGGTCGCGGGTTCCGCTGCTGCGTAACGGTCGGCTGGAAAAGCAAAAGGCCGGGTAAAAACCCGGCCTTTCGAATTGGTTGGACTATTAGGTGCTGGTCTTCCCCGTCTTGGCGGGTTCAGGGAAGGACGCCCATAATGAGGGCGCCGATGAAAGCAAACGCAGCACAAATCATCAATGCGTTGATTGGCCTCGTAAGTCCCATGACATAGCCTCCTCTTAAAGAGCTATGCCCCGGAGTCTAGGTTCATTTGTGCCACAGGCAAGCGGAAAATGTGCTGCATTGCGACGTAAATGTGGAATTCGCGACCTCGGTTTTGCCGTTAGCCGTTGAAACTCTTCGGCAAAAGCCGGCTTCATGCCTGTGAATAAATTATGGCCGGATGGTGTCGTTGGCGTGTCATGACAGCGCTACCGCGATGCGGGCATGCCGCGCACTAACGTCTTCCGAACAGGCGCCCGTCGATGGTGACAAGGCCGAGACCGATCAGCACCACGCCGCCGATCTCGAACAGTTCGAGCCGTTCGCCGAGGAACAGGAAGCCGAGCAGCATGGCGCTGGCCGGCACGATCAGCGTGACCAGCGAGGCGTTGGTGGCCCCAGCCGAGGCGACGAGGTTGAAATAGAGGATATAGGCGAAGGCCGTCGATAGAAGCGCCAGCGCCAGCACCGCCGCCCACACCGGCGGCGAGGCGGAGAACAGGCCGGCGGGGCCATGGGCGAAGAGCACGATCGGGATCATGATGATGGTCGAGGCCGTCAATTGTCCGGTAGCGACGACCGGCGAGGGCACGCCCTTGAAGCGGCGGGCGACCATCAGCGCAACGCCATAGGAGAGCGATGCGCCGATCAGCGCGAATTTGGCCCAGACCGGGCCGCCGAGCCCGGCGAGCAGGCCGGGACCGATCATCACGGCGGTGCCGGCGACACCGAGCCCGATGCCGGCGAGCTTGTTCCAGGACAGCTTTTCGTCCGAGGTCAGGGCATTGGCGAGGATCAGCGTCCAGAACGGTGTCGTCGCGTTCAGCACCGAGGCGACGCCGGCACCGAGCTGGGTCTGGCCGGCGAAGATCAGCGAGAAGGGGACGACGTTGTTGGTGAAGGCCAGCAGGAAGAACAGGCCGGCATGCGGCAGAGCGAGGCGGAAAGACGGGCCGCGCAAGCCGAGATAGAGCTGCAGCGCGATCGCGGCGATGGCGACGCGAAACAGCACCAGCACCAGCGGGTGAAGTTCCGCCACCGCGATGCGGGCGAAGAAGAACGAGCCGCCCCAGATCGCGCCGAGCAGCAGCAACTGGCCCCAGTCCTTGAGCGCCATCGGTCCACGTGACGCAGATGTAGCGGTCACTGCCATATGAATCCTCCCCCAGATGGCCGGAATGCCAACCACAAGGCAGAAGCCATATCCGGTTCGCCGACAAGGGCCACCCGAAACTGGACCGATGGCCTTCTGACAAGCCAATGCGGCACCGTCAGGGGGCGCGAGACAGAGAATTGTATTCATTGCAGCGCCGCGCGTCTCCAGAGACGCGCAAAGGACGCTGCAAGATGAAAAGTCGAAATTGACTTTCGGGGTCATGCGCTAGCCGCTAGCTTGGATTAATTGTGCGCAGTCGAAGTCGAGGATTCGTCCATGCAGCGATTCGAGAATGCCCGCGAGGCGGCACTGGCGCTTCGCCCGGACGATCCGGTCTATTGCTTCCGCCCGCAGGTGCTGAAGGCCGATGCCAGGCAGTTCATGGGCATGTTCCCCGGCAAGACCGCCTATGCGGTCAAGACCAATGGCGAGCAGATCGTGCTGAAGACGCTGGTCGAGGCCGGCGTCACTGCCTTCGACGTCGCTTCCCCAGGCGAGTTCGCCGCCGTGCGCGCTGTCTCGCCCGATGCCGAGATGCTCTACATGCACCCGGTCAAGGCACAGTCCGACATCAAGCTGGCGCTGGAAAAATACGGCATCCGCGTCATTTCGCTCGACCATGAGGACGAGATCACTAAGCTGACCCGGGTGGTGCGGGCGCTCGATATCGATCCGGGCGCGGTCACCGTCTTCGTGCGCGTGCAGACCAAGGGGCATGCCGCCTACGAGCTGTCGAAGAAATTCGGCGCCGGGCCGGCCTATGCGGTCGAACTCGCCGAGCGGCTGAACCGCACCGGCTACAAGGTCGGCCTGTGCTTCCACGTCGGCAGCCAGATCGAGGACCCCGACACCTATGAGCGGGCATTGGCCTCGGCCGACTGGGTGCGCAACCGGCTGACCTTCGACATTGCGGGGCTCGATGTCGGCGGCGGTTTTCCGGCCGAATACGGACATGATCCCAACCGCAAGCAGATCGAGATGCCGTCGCTCGGCCAGATCATGTCGCGGCTCTCCGGCGACCTGAAGGAATATCAATTCGACCAGGTACCGCTCGTGGCGGAGCCGGGCCGGGTGATCGTGGCGCGCTGCCTGTCGCTGATCGTGCGCGTGCTCCTGCGCAAGGGCAAGCGGCTCTACATCAATGACGGCATCTGGGCGTCGCTATCGGATTCATGGACCGGCAAGATCACGCTGCCGGCGCGCTTCATCCCCGATCCGGCGATCCGCACGCGCAATGGCGACGAGAACAACATCGTGCCGTTCAAAGTGTGCGGCGCGACCTGCGATTCCGTCGATATCCTGTCGCGGCCGTTCTGGCTGCCGGAAACCGTCGATACCGGCGACTGGATCGAGATCGGCCATATCGGCGCTTACTCGCTGTCGCTCAGGACACGCTTCAATGGCTTTTATCCCGATACTTTCGTCGAGGTGACGACGCCCTTCGACGAGGGCGACGCGCCACAGGGATTTGCGAGCCTGGAGACGATGGCGGATTAAGCTTTCTTCCTCCTCCTTTTGTGGGCCTATTGCGTAATTGGCTGGTTGTGATTCCCTGAGATGAAGCTCGGAGGAATCGCAATGCGGGCCAGGTCCAGCACCTTCGGGGCGAAGAGTTCTTGCGGCATGGACCTGCGAAAGAGCTACTTGACGATGGACGCTAAGCCGAAGAGAAGTGTCTAGGGCGTCGGTGGAAGTTTGTATCGAGCGGCTACTATGGTATTATATTTCCTTATAGGCGTTATTTTGATGGCGGCTTTTATTATTGCCGTTTCTGGTTATGTTCAAAATGCGTATTATAAAAGGAAATCTGCTCACTGGCCATCTGTCGAAGCGACAGTAATAGATCGTCTTTTGCAGGGATCCGATCCTCCGGATTATTGCCTGGAAGTGCGATACGAATTTAACGGGAGACTTTTCCATTCTATCCTCCGTGACAATTTACACAAAGTTAGTGACAGGATGGATGTGGGGGAAAAATTATTTGTGAAAATAAATCCAGAAAATAATTCTATCTGCTATTTAGGCTGATTTTCGACAGAATCGGAGCGCTGGGGAGGAAATGCGAAAGACCCGCCAGCCACCTTGCCGCCAAGAAAAACCTCCGCCAAGCTGACCCGTTTGCTTCACCGCCATTGCGATTCATCCGAGTTTCATCTCAGAGAATCACAACCAGCCAATTACGCAACAGGCCCACAAGGGGAGAAGGAAGAGGGAGCTACAGCTTTCCCAGCAACTCCGGCGTCGGCCAGCCATCAACCGGCAGGCCTAGCCGCATCTGCTCCTTGCGGATGGCTTCGCGGGTATTGGTGCCCAGAATGCCGTCGACCGTGCCGACATCGTAACCGCTGGCCTCAAGCTTGGTCTGCAGCGCCTTCATCTGGTCGTTGTTGAGACCCGGCTCGGGATTGCGCGGATCGAGGGGCGGTGCGCCCGCCAGCCGCGCGGCAAGATTGGCCGCGGTCAGCGCGTAGGTGAAGGACTGGTTCCATTCGAGATAGACGTCGAAATTCTCATAGGTAAGGAAGGCCGGACCCTTGCGGCCCATGGGCAGCGCCAGGCCGGCCTGCAGGCCCTTGTCGACCAGCGGCGAGCCGTCGGGGTTGGTGACGCCCCACTGCGCCCACTGTGTCAGCGGCAATTTGTTGGTGCGGCCGGTCTGGTCCCATGGCATCTCGTCGGGCACGCGCACTTCCTGGATCCAGGGCTCGTCGCGCTTCCAGCCGCGCGACAGCACCTTGTTGCCGGTGGTCATGATCACGTCCGGCACGCTGTTTCGCAGGTCGATCTTGCCGTCCCCATCGCCGTCGACGCCGCGCGCAAGATAGTCGGATGGCAGGATCTGCGTCTGGCCGATCTCGCCGGCCCAGGCGCCCGTGACGTCGGCCGGCAGCACGCCGCGATCGATCAGTTCCAAGAGCGGCACCAGTTGCTGCCGGAACAATTGCGGGCGGCGGCAGTCATGCGACAGCGTCACCAGTGCGCTCAGCGTGTGGAAATCACCCTGGACGGCGCCGAAATCCGTTTCAAGCGCCCAGAAGGCGGTGATGACAGGCGCCTGGACGCCGAACTGCTGGTCGGCGCGGGCGAAGATATCGGCGTATTTCTTCATGTTCGCCGCACCTTGCTTCAGCCGGTAGGCCGAGATCATGCGGTTAGAAAACTGGACGAAGGTTTGCGTGAAGACTCCCTGGGCGCGGTCGCGAGCCAGAGCCTTCTCGTCGATCCTGGCATCCTCCAGCGCATCGAGACCGACGGCGCCGACACCGGCAGCCTTGGCTTCCGCCGCCACACCCTGTTTCCAGGTTTCGAAATCGCCGCCGCATTCCTGCGCCATCGCCGGCAAGGCCGTGGCGCACAAGAACAGCGCCGCGAGGGCTTGAGAACGCAGTCGCATCAGCTTCCTTTCGAAACGAAGAGGGCTTTGTCGTGCCTGGAGGCCAACGCCCTGAATTACCAGCGGTTGCACTCTTTACCGCTGGTAGTGTCGAAAAGCAGGCGGCAGGCCCGGTGTCAACGGGTCTTCTGCGGTGGCCCTTCTTCCAGACGGCTTCGCTGCCGTTGCCACGGTGTCAACGGGTCTTCTGCCGCAGCCACCAATCCAGCCGGCCTCGCTACCGTTGCCATGGTGTCAACGGGTCTTCTGCGGCGGCCCTATTCCTGGTGTCTTCGCAGCCTTTGCCACGGGGTCAACGTGTGTTCTGCCGCAGCCACTTGTTCCAGGCGGCTTCCGAGCCGTTGAAGACGTTGATGTCGGACTTGCCGGTCATGCCGGGAACGATGCCGGTTCCGGTGTATTGCCAGAAGGTGAAGGGGTGGCTGCCATACTTTTCGCGCGGGTGGCCGGCGACGGAGCGCAGCCAGTAGGGATAGCCACGGAAGGTCGACAGTTCGTTGTCATCAAAGAAATCGACCGAGGTGTAGATGATCGGCTTCTTGCCGTAATGCCGCTCGACGATTTCGAGGAAGGTGGTCATCTCAGCTCGCACGGTGGCCGGGTCGGGGCGCAGGCGGCAGGTCGGCGATTTCGGGTTCCATTCCATGTCGAGAACCGGCGGCATGGCGGAGCGGTCGACAGGCACGTTCTGGATGAACCAGCGCGCCTGCTGCGCCGCCGGAGTGCAGAAATAGAAGAAATGATAGGCAGCGCGCGGAACGCCGGCGGCTCTGGTGCGCGCCCAGTGCTCGCTGAAATATTCATCGAAGCGGTCGCCACCCTCGGTTGCCTTGATGAAGGCGAAGGAGATGCCGCTGGCCTTGGCCGTCGGCCAGTCGACCGAGGTCTGGTATTTGGAGACGTCGGTGCCGTGGACGGCATAGTTCCACGGCGCGCCGCTGTCCCACTCATGCGGCTTGGAATCGGCAAAGCGCGGCGCGCGCACGGCCACCGTCGGACTGCTCGATGCGGACGGCGACAGCGGCGAGAAATCGTCGACGGTCGAGCAGGCGCCGAGCAGCGTCAGCATGAAAAGGACCGCAAGACGGCGCATCGCAACTTCCAAGCCGGAATCAGCCGGTCGCTGATGGGTCTGTGCACCGATGGCCGAAGTTGGTCTGGCCCCCTCCAGGCGATCGCCCCACGCATCGCCCAGCATAGTCGTTTTTCGTGCATGTCGTTGTCCCAAAACCGCTGCGCACTTCTGGGCGACATGCATCCCTGTGATCGCCGATCATGGTTGATAATCCGTTGATGGCGCTCGACAAGAGCACCGATTTTGCGGAAGCAATGGCGGCAAATCGATGACATAAGGTCAGGCGAGCGCCTGGGAGGCAATGGATGCGGTTCGTCGTCAAGATCGTCAAATGGCTGCTTGGCCTGATCGTGCTGGCGGTCGCCGCGCTGTTTGCCTGGCTCTATATCGCGCCGCCGGAACTCATCCGCGTCGGCTCGGGCTATTCGGCCAAGATCGTCTGCTCCAACGTCTTCATCGCCGGCCGCGACGCCAATGAGGTGCTGGCCGTCGATGTGCAGGCGCCCGGCCATCCGCTGCTACGGCTGATGCGGGTCTCCGTCGACAAGAACCGGGGGACGGTTTCGGCCGGCCTGCTCGGCTTCCTCGGCAAGAGCGAGGCGGTCGCCCGCGACGGGCTGGGCTGCGCCTCGGTTCCGGACGGCGATGTCGGCAAGGCGCGGCGCACGACGGTCCATGCCGAACCCGCGGCGACAAACCAGGATGCGCCGTGGCCGGAGGGCGAACGGGTCGATGCATCGCAGAATCCAGAGGTCTCGAAGGTCGTCGGCGACGATGCCATGGCCGGCGCCGGCATGCGCGCGATCGTCGTGGTCAAGAACGGGCGGGTGGTCGCGGAGCGCTATGGCGACGGCTTTTCGGCCAAGACGCCGCTGCTCGGCTGGTCGATGACCAAGACGGTCAACGCCGCCATCGTCGGCACGCTGGTCAAGGACGGCAAGATGGCGGTCGACAACAAGGACCTGTTTACGCCTTGGAAGAGGGACGGCCGCGCCGCGATCAGCCTTGCCGACATGATGGCGATGTCGAGCGGGCTGGAATTCAACGAAGACTATGGCGACGTCGCCGATGTGACGCGCATGCTCTATCTCGAACCCGACATGGCGGGTTTTGCCGAAGCCAAGCCGCTCACCGGCGAGGTCGGCAAGATGTTTTCCTATTCGAGCGGCACGGCGGTGATGCTGTCGCGCCTCTGGCAGGACGCGATCGGCGACAAGGCCAAGGCGCTGACATGGCCGCGCACGGCTCTGTTCGAGCCGCTCGGCATGCACAGCGCGGTGCTCGAAACCGACGAGCAAGGCACCTTCGTCGGCTCGTCCTACCTCTATGCCACGGCGCATGACTGGGCTCGCTTCGGCCAGTTCCTGCTGCAAGGCGGGGTGTGGAACGGCAACCAGGTGCTGCCGGCCGGCTTCGTCGACTGGATGCGCGAACCGGCGCCCGCCTCGAAAGTCTACGGCAAGGGCCAGCTGTGGATCGAGGCACCGGGCGACGAGGAAAACCCCGGCGCCGGCGTTGCGGCAGGCCTGCCCAGGGAGACTTACTGGATGGAAGGGCATGACGGGCAGACCGTCGCCATCATCCCGTCCGAGCAATTGGTCGTGGTGAGGCTCGGGCTAACGCCGGCCAAACTCAACTATCGCCCGCGGGCGATGGTGGGGGCGCTGGTGAAGGCGCTGCACTAGCTAGCTGTGTGGCCCAATCACCGCCAGCCAGGCATAGCCACGATAAAGCGTGCGAAAACGGAAGGTTGCGCCGGTTCGCTCGGCCTGCGATTCCAGAACATCACGCAGGGATTCGCGTGGCGTGACGTGGAATTTCTTCAGCCAACCGCGCAGCAACGCGCGGAACCACCCCGGCAGACCTTCCTGCTGGCCGAAATCGACTATGTGCAGCGAGCCCGTCGGGGCCAGCGCGGCAAGTGCTGCCGAGACCGTCTTCTCCCAGCCCGGGATCATCGATAGCGAATAGGAGACGAAGACCCGGTCGAAGCTGCCTTTGCCGAATAGTGCCTTGGCGTCGAAATCGGTGGCGTCGCCTCGTGCCAGCACGACGCGGTCCGACAGGCCTTCGCGGTCGATCGCCTTGCTCGCCGTTTCCAGCATTTCGGCCGAAATATCCAGGCCGAAGAAGCGGGCATCGGGATAGGCGCGGGCAGCCAGGATGATATTGCGGCCGGTGCCGCAGCCGAGTTCCAGAACGGCGCCGCCAGGCGGCACGTCCAGCCCCGCGATCAGCCGGTCGCGGCAAAGCAGGTAGTATTTGCGGGTCAGGTCATAGATGTGGCGCTGCCAGCGGTAGACGCCGTCCATCAGTTCGGCATGGTTAGCCTTGAATTCGGGGCTGGCCGGCAGTTCCGTCGTGCTCATGCCGGGCGCTTCACATAGAGGTGGAAGCCGCCATAGATGGCGGAGCGGTCGCGGGCCGAGAATTCGCGCGATGCTTCGTCCTGATAGTCCCACTGATCGAGCAGCGAGGTCGAGACGCGCCCCGGCAACAGGCTGGGCTCGGCGGCGGTGCGGAAGATGACGCGGGCGCCGGCCGAGGCGGTCCGGGTGATTTCCGACCACAACGCATTGAGCTGGTCGTCGGTCATCCAGTCCTGCGCGTCGAGCAGGATGAAGCGGTCGACGGCGCCGGCATCCTTGCCGGCGAGGAATTCGATCAGGTTGGCGTGATGAATGGCGACGCGGTCTATATTGCCGCGGATGGTCTCGTAGTTTTGCCTTTCGAGATAGGCGGGCAGGGCGGCCTCGCCTGGTTCCGGGTAGCGGCGGGCGAAAGCCTGCCAGGCGAAGTAATTGTTTTCCAGGGGGAAATCGCAGGCGAGCTTTTCCAGCCGGGCCTTCAGGACGCTGGCCATGGTGCCGTCGCCGGAGGTGATCAGCGAATCATATTGCGCCGGCGGGATGCCGAGACCGAACAGCGAGGCTTTTCGCGAGGTCGCCCATTTCAGAAGCTTGTTGTCGAAGACCGGGGCCAGTTCTTCGTTGAAGAAGCGGCGCTGTTCGCCGATGTTGCTGGC
This sequence comes from Mesorhizobium sp. M8A.F.Ca.ET.181.01.1.1, assembly GCF_004792025.1. Taxonomy (NCBI): domain Bacteria; kingdom Pseudomonadati; phylum Pseudomonadota; class Alphaproteobacteria; order Hyphomicrobiales; family Phyllobacteriaceae; genus Mesorhizobium; species Mesorhizobium sp. M8A.F.Ca.ET.181.01.1.1. The sequence continues at coordinate 682,429 of NZ_SRTV01000001.1, forward strand.
CTGCATGATGCCCGCTGGGTCGACGCCAAAGAATTTCGCCGTGCGGTGGCCCATGGCGATGAACAGGCCGAGCAGGCCGGTCTGGTAGAAATTACGATCGAAAACGCCGATGCGCCTGTTGCCGCGCCAGTTGCGGCGCTCCCAGTAATGGCGGCTGACCGGATCGAGATGCGGGGCGATGAAGCGGTCGTAGGCTTCGGAATTGTGGCTCGTGTCCGCCGCACCGAAGAAACGGAACAGGTCGCCTTGCGAAGGCAGATGGCGAACCGCCTCCAGCTTCATGCGGTTCAGCGCGATGTGGGCCGCGTTGAGGTCGACGGCGTCGATCTGTGCCGGGGAGCGGGTCAGATAGGCCAGGATGTTGCAGCCGCCCGAGGCGATGGTGACGACGCGGTGGCCCTGGCCGAGCTGCATCGCGTCCATGTCGACGTCGGGGTCTTCCCAGATCTGCGGATAGACGAGGCCGGAAAACAGGAAGGCGAACAGCCGCTCGGAGATGCCGGCTTTCGAAAGCGCGCGGTTCTGGTAGACGGCCTTTCCAACTTCCTTGCCGCGGCGAAAAACCAGATCCGAGGAGACGTCCGTCATGGCAAAGTGATTCCCCATTTGCTTTGGCGCAAGCGGGTAACGCAGGGTCATGACAGGCCGGTGACAGCCTGTTGACGCCTTTCTTACAACTTGCCGAACCCGCCGGGCGTCGGCGTGGTCACAATGACGGCTTCGCCAGCGTCGAGCACGGTCTGGTCGCAAGCCTTCAGCGTCTCAACAGTGCCGTCGTTGCGGCGCACCTTGGTCGAGCCGGTCTCGCCGTCGCCGCCGCCGTCCAGTCCTTCCGGCGGGCGGTTGCGGTGCGAGGACAGGATCGCGCATTCCATCGTCTCGAGGAAGCGGATGGTGCGTTTGGTGCCGTCGCCGGCATTCCATTTGCCCTTGCCGCCGGAACCCTCGCGAATGTGAAAATCCTCCAGCACCACGGGGAAGCGCAGCTCCAGCACCTCCGGGTCGGTGAGGCGCGAATTGGTCATGTGGGTGTGCACGCCCGACGTGCCGGCAAAGCCGCGGCCGGAGTTCATGTGTCCGGCGGGCGAACCGGAGCAAATCGTCTCGTAATACTGGTACTGCTTGTTGCCGAAAGTCAGGTTGTTCATCGTGCCTTGCGCATTGGCCATCGCGCCCATGGCGCCGAACAGCGCGTTGGTGACGTGCTGCGAAGTCTCGACATTGCCGGCGACGACGGCGGCAGGGTAGGTGGGCTTGAGCATGCAGCCATCGGGGATGACGATGTTGATCGGCCTGAGGCACCCGGCATTCATCGGGATCATGTCCTCGACCATGACACGGAAGGCGTAGAGCACGGCGGCACGGGCGACCGGCTCGGGCGCGTTGAAATTGTTCTTCATGACAGGCGACGTGCCGGTGAAGTCGACAGTCGCCTCACGCTTTTGCCGGTCGACCGTGATCTTCACCTTGATGACCTGACCGGTATCGGTCGGATATTCATAATCCGACGTGTCCGGCAGCCGTTCCAGCACGCGGCGCACGCTTTCGGCGGCGTTGTCCTGGACATGGCCCATATAGGCCTCGACGACGTCGAGACCGAAATGCGCGACCATCTTGCGCAGCTCCGCCACACCCTTCTCGTTGGCTGCGATCTGCGCCTTCAGGTCGGCGATGTTCTGGTGCGGGTTGCGGGCCGGATAGCGATGCTCGGTGAGCAGCGTGTGCAGCTCCGTCTCGCGGAATTTTCCGCGGTCGACGATGCGGAAATTGTCGAACAGCACGCCTTCCTCGTCGACCGTGGTGGCGAGCGGCGTCATCGAGCCGGGGGCGGTGCCGCCAATGTCGGCATGGTGGCCGCGCGAGGCCGTCCAGAAGAGGATGTTCTTCTGGGTATCGTCGAAGACCGGCGTCACCACGGTGATGTCGGGCAGATGCGTGCCGCCATTATAGGGGGCGTTCAAGGCAAAGACATCGCCGGCGTGGATGTCGCCGGAGTTCAGCCTGATGATGGTCTCGACCGAGCGGTCCATGGAGCCGAGATGCACCGGCATGTGCGGCGCATTGGCGACCAGCGCCCCGGTGTGGTCGAAGACGGCGCAGGAGAAATCCAGCCTTTCCTTGATGTTGACGGAATAGGCGGTGTTCTGCAGCGTCACGCCCATCTGCTCGGCGATCGACATGAACAGATTGTTGAAGACTTCGAGCATCACCGGATCGGCTTGCGTGCCAAGGGCGGCGGCGCGCGCTTTCCTTTCCGTGCGGCGTATGACGACGTGATTGAGGTTGGTGATTTCGGCTTGCCAACCCGGCTCGACGACGATGGTCTGGTTCGGCTCGGTGATCAAGGCGGGGCCTGCGACCAGACTGGACGGCCTGAGGTTCTCGCGACGGTAGACGCCTGCTTCATGCCACCGGCCTTCCGTATAGATACGCCGGCTCTCGGAAGCGGCTGAGTTGACCCTTGCAGGTCCGGTGGGCGCATAGGCTTCGGCGGTCGTCTGGCCGGTTTCGGTGCCTTCGACGCCGACGGTCTCGACGATCATCGGCTTGTCGTCATAGACGAAGCCGAATTGCGCCTTGTGGGCGATTTCGAAATCGCGCCTGGCCTGGAAGATCGAGTCTGCCTCGAAATTCACCGGCAGTGCCGTATCTGTGCCGTCATAACGGATGTGCAGCACCGGCCTGGTGGCGACCGAGCCCTCGGCGATGCCTTGCGCCGCAAGCTCCGCGACCACGGCCCTTTTCAAGATGGCGATGAGGTTGCCGATCTCCGCTCTGGATTCCTCGGCGAGCGGCTTGAGCAGCGCCTGCTGGCGTGAGGCAAAGACCGACGCCAGCCCGATGCCATAGGCCGAAAGCAGGCCGGAGAAAGGATGGATCAGCACCGCCTCCATGCCGAGTGCATCCGCGACCAGGCAGGCGTGCTGGCCACCGGCGCCGCCAAAGCAGTTCAGCAGATATTCGGTGACGTCGTAGCCACGTTGCACGGAAATCTTCTTGATCGCATTGGCCATGTTCTCGACAGCGATCGTGACGAAGCCTTCGGCGACCGCCTCCGGTGAGCGGCCATCGCCGATCCCGGCGGCAAGTGCCGCGAATTTCGCGCGCACGGTTTGCGCGTCGAGCGGCGCGTCCTGGCCGGGGCCGAAGATCGAGGGGAAGAAATCGGGCTGCAGCTTGCCGAGCATGACGTTGGCATCGGTGACCGCCAGCGGGCCGCCGCGCCGGTAGGCGGCCGGGCCGGGATTGGCGCCCGCAGAGTCCGGTCCGACGCGGAAACGGCCGGCCTCGTAATGCAGGATCGAGCCGCCGCCGGCGGCGACGGTGTGGATGCGCATCATCGGCGCGCGGACGCGCACACCGGCGACCTCGGTGTCGAAGGCGCGCTCGTACTCGCCATCGTAGTGGGCAACGTCGGTGGAGGTGCCGCCCATGTCGAAGCCGATGACTTTTTCGAATCCGGCGAGCTTGGCCGTCTCGACCATGCCGACGACGCCGCCGGCCGGACCCGACAGCAGCGCGTCCTTGCCCTGGAACATGTCGGCGGCGGTGAGACCGCCGGAAGACATCATGAACATCAGACGAGGCGGGGACTGGCTGATCTCCCCCCTTGTGGGGGAGATGCCCGGCAGGGCAGAGGGGGGCGCGACAGAACGAGACGTTGGCGGGGCAGCGCCCCCCTCTGTCGGCTTCGCCGACATCTCCCCCACGAGGGGGGAGATTGGCGCCGCGCCCAGTTCTCCCGCCACCCTTTGCACATAGCGCGACAGGATGGGCGACAGATAAGCATCCACCACCGCGGTGTCGCCGCGCCCGACCAGCTTGATCAGCGGCGAGACCTCGTGGCTGACCGAGACCTGGCCGAAACCGAGCTTGCGGCAGACCTTGGCCACCGCCTTCTCGTGGTCTGGATATTTCCAGGCATGCATGAAGACGATGGCAACGGCATCGATGCCATCGGCTTTCGCTTGTTCTATGGCCGGCCGGCAAGCCGCGATATCGAGCAGCCGTTCGACGCGGCCGTCGGCGAGCACGCGCTCGCCGACCTCGATGACGCGCTCGTAGAGTTGCTCGGGAAGAATGATTTCCTTGGCGAAAATGTCGGGTCGCGCCTGGTAGGCGATCCTGAGCGCATCGCGAAACCCCTTGGTGATGAGCAATAACACACGGTCGCCCTTGCGCTCCAGAAGGGCGTTGGTGGCCACCGTCGTTCCCATCTTGATGTCGCCGATCAGGCCGGACGGGATCGCGGCGGCCGGTCCAAGGCCGAGCAGATCGCGGATGCCCTGAATGGCGGCATCGGCATAGGCTTCGGGATTCTCCGACAGCAGCTTGCGCGGATGCAGCCCGCCCTGCGGGTCACGGCCGATAATATCGGTAAAGGTGCCGCCGCGATCGATCCAGAAATCCCATTTGGCGGTCATGCGGTTGTCTCCGGTATTCCGTTGTCCGGTGTCGTTGTTAAAGCGCCGAAGCGCCGGCAGCAATGTCGCCTGCATGCCATTGATGTTACAGGTGGAAACGCAACGTTACGAAACCCTTGGCCCGGTCATGCATTTTCCCTTCGACCGTTCACTGCAACGTGAGCGTGTGTTGAAGGAGAGATGTCATGAAAAAGCTCATTCTTGCGTCGGTTTCGGCGCTTGTCCTGCTTGGCGTCGCGGCATGCAGCGATAGCGGCACCGACAAGACCACGACCCAGAGCACCAATCCGCCGGCCGCCGAGCAGCCGATGAAGCCTGCGGCCCCGGCTGACAATTCGACCAAGCCTGCCGAGCCGGCTCCGGCAACGCCTGCTCCTGCGCCCGCGCAGTAGTTTGTAAGCAGTAAGTGTCTTGGGAGGAAGGCCGGCTTGATGTCGGCCTTTTTCTCGTAGGGGCCCTTCGTTCACAGGCCCCACAAGTTGGCCGTTATTGGCTTGATAGCGGGGACCGGTTGGCTCTATGAAGCTGGCCATGTCGATTTGGGACCGCCTCGGCGACTTCATCACCCGGGTTTCGTCTTCAACCACGTCTGGCGTCGCCGACGTGGTCGAGGCTGTGCGCACGGTTTTCTCCGGCGACGCCGACCTGCGCCGCCGCGTCGCCTTCTCAGTGGCGATGATCGCGCTTTCGGCCAAGATGGCCAAGGCCGACGGCATCGTCACCCAGGATGAGGTGCGCGCCTTCCAGGAAATCTTCGAAGTGCCGGCGAAAGAGACGCGCAATGTCGCGCGGCTGTTCGATCTCGCCCAGCGGGATGTGGCCGGTTTCGAAACCTATGCCGAGCGCATGGCGCAGATGTGCGGCTCCGGGCACTCCAATTGCGTGATGCTGGAAGACATACTCGACGGCCTGTTCCACATCGCCAAGGCCGACGGGCTGGTGCATGAGCGCGAAGGCATTTTCCTGCATCGTATCGCCGAGATCTTCCGCATCGACGAGGCGCACTACGAATCGATCATGGCGCGGCATGTCAATCTTGGCGCCGGCGACCCCTATGTCGTGCTTGGTATCGAGCGCGGCAAGCCGTTCGAGGAGGTCAGGAAGCGTTACCGCAAGCTGGTGTCCGACAACCACCCGGACCGGCTGATCGCGCGCGGACTGCCGCAGGAATTCATCAAGATCGCGACGACCAGGGTCGCGGCGATCAACGCCGCCTACGAGATGATCGAGCGGGGCCTGCGGCACGCATGAGCGGCTTCCTGCCCGACGAGCCGAGTGCCGAGGTCAGGGTATCGCCGAATTTCGGGCCAAGGCGCGACAGGCAGAAGCCCGACATGATCGTGCTGCACTATACGGGCATGGCGACCGGTATCGGTGCCGAAGCCTGGCTGTGCGATCCGGCGAGTGAAGTCTCGTCGCACTATCTCGTCCATGAGAATGGCCACATCGTGCAGATGGTCCGGGAAAGCGACCGAGCCTGGCATGCCGGCCAGAGTTCCTGGTTCGGACACACCGACATCAATTCCTGCTCGGTCGGCATCGAAATCGTCAATCCGGGCCATTCGCTGGGCTATCCCGGCTTTCCGCGACGCCAGATCAATGCGGTGATCAGGCTGTGCAAGGGGATTGCAGCACGGCATGCGATCGCCGCCGAGCGGGTGCTGGCGCATTCCGACGTGGCGCCTGGTCGCAAGATCGATCCTGGCGAGAAGTTTCCATGGGCCGTGCTGTTTAAGGCCGGTGTCGGTCATCTCGTGCCAGCCGCGCCCGTCAGGCGCGGAGCCGCGCTGAAGCCAGGCGATTACGGTGCCGATGTCGAGGCGCTGCAGTCGATGCTGTCGCTCTATGGCTATGGTGTCGAGATAACAGGCGTTTTCGACGATCGGACACGGATCGTCGTCGAGGCCTTCCAACGGCATTTCCGACCGCGCCGGGTCGACGGAGTTGCCGACGGCTCGACGATGCGCACGCTCCAGAGGCTGCTTGCCTCCGTCACGAGTTGACCTCACGTCAAGAGCCGGTCCAAGTAATCCTCCTCAACCGTAAAGTTACAACCTGTCACTTAAAGTGACTTGCCCCGCCTTCATTGGCGCCAAATCGGGCTTCAAAGGGCCTTTCGTACAGTTTGTCGGACGTCCAGCCCCCGGGTGATCCGATATTGATCAAGCGATGCCGCGCGAAAATCTTCGCGTGGTCCCAACAGAACAGGATCACATGCAGAAATTGACCGTTTTAACGGCAGCTCTTGCTGCCGGGGTAATGAGTTTTGCCTTCAGCGCGGCCGACGCCGCACCGTTAAGCCAGCGGGCCGACCAGGGTCTGGTCGCGACATCCGCCAAAGGCAAGGCCATTTCGGCCAAAAGCACCAAGAGTGCGAAGGCGACGACGAAGCAGGCTTCCGCGAAAGTGGAAAAGGCAAGCTGGACCAAGGCAAGGAAATCCCCCGCCAAAAGGCAGACGAAACGCGGCCGCAAGACCGTTGACATGACGACGACGGCATCGATCGGTCTCAGCAACGTCGCCGCGGCGACCGCGGCAGTGGCGAGCAGCGGCCAATATTCCGCGATTGTCGCCCGCTACGCGGCGAGCTACGGGGTTCCGGTGTCGCTGGCCCACGCCGTGATCAAGATCGAGAGCAACTATCGGCCGAACATGGTCGGCGGCGCCGGTGAGATCGGCCTGATGCAGATCAAGCCGGCAACCGCGCGGATGATGGGTTACAACGGGTCGGCCAAGGGCCTGTTCGATCCAGACACCAACATCAAATACGGCATGAAGTACCTCGCCATGGCGCGCGACCTGGGTGGCGGCACGACCTGCGGCACGATCCTCAAATACAATGCCGGCCATGGCGCCACTCGCATGAACCCGGTTTCCGCGGCTTACTGCAGCAAGGTCAAGGTTCAGCTGGCGGCTGTCGGCGCGCCGGCTTGACGAGAACCGGTCACAATCGGCTTTTTCGGTTGCGTTTTGGGGTGTGAACCCCTTTATACGCTCTGCCAGCTGGCCGGGCGGCCGCACCCGCAAACGCCGAAAGGCCGCGGGTGAGGAAAGTCCGGGCTCCATGGAGACACGGTGCCGGTTAATGGCCGGCGGGGGCGACCCCAGGGAAAGTGCCACAGAAAGCAAACCGCCACGACTTTGTCGGGGTAAGGGTGAAAGGGTGGGGTAAGAGCCCACCGCGCGACTGGCAACAGGAGCGGCACGGTAAACCCCACCGGGAGCAAGACCGAATAGGGGCGGTGCGAGGGGAAACCCTCGAGGGCTGTTTCCGGCTCACCGTCCGGGTAGGTTGCGTGAGGCGCATGGCAACATGCGCCCAAGATGAATGGCCGCCACGTTCTCGCCTCGCAAGGGGCGAGGGCCATACAAAACCCGGCTTACAGGCCGGCTGGCAATTTTTCTCCATCATATATGGATTAAGTCTTTCGATATCAGAAGGTTGCGCCCTTGGGCACAGCTTCTGATTCAAGGGCGCGGCGCTACTTTGCGTCGCCACAGCCAGAGATCTCCGCCGACTTCCTTGAAACTGGTGCGATTAAATCGTACCATCGCGGCTCATCATCGGGAGCCTATCATGGGTCAGGTGGACAAACGCAGCATCACGCTTTCGCCGGAACTGGCGCGGGCGGTCGACGATGTGGTCGCGGCTGGAGAATACGCCTCGGCGAGCGAGGTGATCCGCGATGCGTTGCGGCAATGGAAGGACCGCCGCGACCTGATGGGCTACACGGTCGAAGAACTGCGCAAGCTGGTGCAGGAGGGGATCGACAGCGGGCCGGGCCGCTTCGCGTCAATGGATGAAATCAAGGCCGAGGCCCGCAGGCGTTTGCGATCCCACGATGCGGCATGAATTTGCTGACCATCCAGCGAAGCGCGCGTGCGGAAGAAGATTTGGTTGCGATCTGGCTTCATATTGCGCGCGACAACGAGGTTGCAGCCGATCGGTTGCTTGATCGTTTCGAGGCGAGATGGCTACAACTCGCAGCTTACCCCTTTTCAGGCGCGCCGCGCGAGGACATAGCACCGGTATTCGTCACCTGGTCGTCGGCGACTACCTCACCTTGTACCGAGTCGGTGCCGATGCCGTCGAAATCGTCCGTGTGCTGCATGGTCGCCGAAAGATCGAGGTCGATGATCTCAATCCCTGACGGTTCGCTCAGCCGCTGACCCTGTCCAGCGAGGCCTCGATCGCCTTCCAGAGTTCTTCCACCGGCTCGCAGCCGACCGACAGGCGTACGAAGCCAGCCGGCACCGCGTCGCCTCGCTTCAAACGCCGCTCGGCCGAGGTGTGGACGCCGCCGAAGGAGGTCGCGGCCTGCATCAATTCGCAGCCGTTGATGAAATCCTCGGCTTTCTGCTCGGAAGCGAGTTCGAAGGAGATGAGGAAGCCGAAGCGCTCCATCTGGGCGCGGGCAAGATTGTGCGAGGGGTCGCCTTCCAGGCCGGGATAACGCAGGCCGCTGATTGCCCGATGGCCCTGCAGCCGCCGCGCGATCACCTCCGCCGACGAACACATGCGGTCGAAGCGCACGTCCAATGTTTCCAGGCCGCGATGCACCAGCCAGGCTTCGAACGGGCCGGGGATGCTGCCCGAGACCTCGCGCCAGCCGGTCACGGCGGCGATGATGTCGGCATTGCGGCTGGCGACATGACCGAACAGGACGTCGGAATGGCCATTGGGCGCCTTGGTGTCGGCGGCGACAACGATATCGGCACCGTGATCGAGAGGGCGCTGGCCGAAGGGCGTCATCGTTGTGTTGTCGACCACCAGCAGCGCGCCGGCCTTGTGAACGGCTTCGGCGACAGCGGCGATATCGCAGATGTCCAGTCCCGGATTTGCGGGCGTTTCGACGAAGGCCAGGCGGTAACCCGCGAAGCCGCCGTCGAGGAAGGTCGATGTCGGCCTGACATCGTAGGTGACCGCGAGCGGCTTCAGGAAGCGATCGGCCAGCGCCCTGGTGGTGTGATAGCCGTCCGAAGGCAGCAGGATATGGTCGCCGGCCTTGAGCACGGCAAAGAATGCCGCCGAGATCGCCGCCATCCCCGAGGGAAAACCGACGCAAGGCGCGTCTTCCAGATGGGACAACATGTGTTCGACGGCATCCCAGGTCGGGTTGCTGAAGCGGCCGTACTGGTTGAAGCCGGTGGCGTCGCCCGGTGCATGGAAGATGGCGGCCATGGTCAGCGGCAGGGGAATGGAATCGCCCATGGCGAACCCGCTGCGACGCAAATGGGGAAGGGCCGCAGCGCGCGACTTCGCAGTTTCAGGCATCGATTTCAAATCCCTTGGTGGTCGGTGAGATGGACGAGACGCTATGCCCGGCCGCGGTTTGCGGCAAGGCGCCTCCAGTTGGGCCAGGCAGGCTCTAAACGCTTCGTTAGGCTTAATGGATCATAAAGACGAGGCGCGCTGTCAAAGCCTTTCTCGTCGGCGTGGCGCGCGTGTCTGAGAAGCCTATTCCCGTTGACGCCCATAGTGCCCCATGATATCCCATTTCGACATCAAAGCCTTCGTTCCGCGTCAGGGTAAAGCGTTCGCCAATCGGGCAGCCGCGGCGGCTGTGCGTTTGCCGGTTTTCTCCCCTGTGGACGAGGTGGGTGCGGGGCAGGCAACGCGCGGCGGTGGCGCGTGCGACACGATGAAGAGGGGTGCGGCGGCGCAAGCGGCTGTAACGTGTGATGGACCGGTTTCTGTCGAACACGGTGAGCAGGATCGATGCGAAGGGGCGGGTGTCCGTTCCCGCGCATTTTCGTGCCGTGGTGCAGAAGCGCGGCTATTCGGAACTCTACGCGCTGCGTTGCCTGGACCTGACGGCGATGGATGTCGGCGGGCTCGACCTGCTCGACCGTTACGAGCAGCGCATCGCTCGGGAAGACCCCTTCCTGCAGACGGCGGACGACATGTCGTTCTTCTGCCATGGCGACGGAGCGTTCCTGAAACTCGACCAGGACGGCCGCATAACCATGACCGATTTCATTCGCGAACATACCGGCATCTCCGCGGAAGTGGCCTTTGTCGGGCGCGGCAATTTCTTTCAGATCTGGGAGCCGGGACGGCTTGCGACCTATGGGGCGCAGGCGCGGGCCAGGCTTTTGCAGCTTCGGCAGGGGACGAAGGCTCACGAGGCCAAGGCTGGGGAGCGACCGGAATGATGGTGGGCCACGGCGATGATAACAACGCCGTTGGCGGATCGGTCCGCCACATTCCGGTCCTCCTTGGCGAAGTGCTGGAAGCGCTCGCGCCGGCGGAGGGCGACATCATCATCGACGGTACGTTCGGCGCCGGTGGCTATACGAAGGCCATCCTGGCGGCTGGCGCGTCCGTGGTTGCGATCGACCGCGATCCGGATGCCATCGCGGCAGGCCGCGACCTCGAGGCGCAGTCCGGCGGTCGGCTGAGGCTGGTGCAGGCGCCGTTCTCGACGCTCGACGAACACATCGACAGCGCCGATGGCGTCGTCCTCGACATCGGCGTCTCCTCGATGCAGATCGACCAGGCCGAGCGCGGCTTTTCCTTCCGCTTCGACGGCCCGCTCGACATGCGCATGGCGCAGGCGGGCCTGAGCGCCGCCGATGTCGTCAACAGTTTCAAGCCGGGCGACCTTGCCCGCATCTTCGGCTTCCTCGGAGAGGAGCGTCACGCCGGCCGTATCGCCCGCATGATCGAGGCGCGCCGGGAAAAACGGCCGTTCGAGCGCACGCTGGAACTCGCCGACGCCATCGAGACGCATATCGGCCGCGCGCCGAAGGACAAGATCCATCCGGCGACCCGCGTTTTTCAAGCGCTGCGCATCTTCGTCAATGACGAGCTCGGTGAATTGGCCAAGGCGCTGTTCGCGGCCGAACGCGCGCTGAAGCCAGGCGGCCGACTTGTCGTGGTGACGTTCCATTCGCTTGAAGACCGCATCGTCAAGCGCTTCATCGCCGATCGCGCCGACGCCATGACCGGCTCGCGCCACATGCCGGAGGCGCAGGCGCGCACCGCGACTTTCCGCAAGGCTGGTGGCGGCGTGACGGCAGGCGACGCCGAGGTTGCGGCCAACCCACGCGCCCGCTCGGCCAGGCTGCGCGCGGCGGTCCGCACCGAGGCGCCGGCGCGCGGCGACGATTTTTCGATTTTCGGCCTTCCAAAGCTTCCCGGCATCGATCGGCCGGGGGAGAGGTAAGCACGTGTTTCGTACCAGCGACATTGTCCTGATCGCCGTCATGGTTTCGGCAGCGGCCCTGACCTACAAGGCCAAGCGCGAGGCCGAGGACCAGTTGGCGGCCGTGCAGAAGATCCATGCCGAGATACGCTTTGAGGAGGACACGATCGACCTGCTCAAGGCCGACTGGAGCCTGCTCACCCAGCCGTCGCGGCTGCAGAAGCTGGCCGAACTCTATAAGGCGCAGCTCGCATTGGAGCCGGTCAGTGGCCGGCAGATCGTGGGCCTGGGCGACCTGCCGGCCAAGGCGCTCGACATCCAGGACATCCTGAACGGGCGCCAGGGCGCCGTGGCCGACAATTCCGACAAGGCGCCCTCGGGCGACAAGGATCCCGTCGTCACCGGAGACATCGCCCAATGATCGGCAAACTGCTGAAGCGCTTCGCCACGGTAGGCCGCGCCAGGACAAGCGAGGACGGGTCGATCGTGGTCGAAGGCGCCCGCAAGGCGACCGGCGGCAAGGGCAAGGCCCGCATCGTGATGACGATGGCGGTGTTCTTCGGCATCTTCTCGACCATATCGGGGCGGCTGGTCTATCTCGGTTTCCAGACACCCGACCTGTCGGGCGGTCCGCAAAGCCGGGTGACGGCGTCACGTCCCGACATTGTCGATCGCAACGGTGAAGTTCTGGCCACCGACATCAAGACGGCGTCGCTGTTCGCCGAGCCGCGCCGCATCGTCGATGCCGATGAGGCTATCGAGAAGCTGTCGACGGTGCTGCCCGAAATCGACTACGAGCAGACCTATCACAAGCTGAAGAGCGGCGCCGGCTTCGTCTGGCTGCAGCGGCAACTGACGCCCAAGCAGCAGGCCGACATCATGCAGCTCGGCATTCCCGGCTTTGGCTTCCGCACCGAAAAGCGCCGTTTTTATCCGAGCGGCGAGACCTCCTCCTACATCGTCGGCCTGACCAACATCGACAACCAGGGCATCTCCGGCATGGAGAAATATATCGATGAGCAGGGCCTGAGCGACCTGCAGGCGTCGGGCCTGGCGGTGGCGAAGGATCTCAGGCCGGTGAAGCTTTCGATCGATCTGCGCGTCCAGCATGTGGTGCGCGACGAGATCGCCGCCGGCCTGGAGCGCTATCGCGCCATGGGCGCTGGCGCCGTCGTGCTCAACGTCAAGACCGGCGAAGTGGTGGCCATGGCCTCGGTGCCGGATTTCGATCCGAACAATCCCTACAACGCGCAGGACAAGGACCGGCTTAACCGGATGTCGGCGGGGCTCTATGAGATGGGCTCGACCTTCAAGAGCTTCACCTCGGCCATGGCGCTCGATTCCGGCAAGGCGACGATGTCGAGCCGCTTCGACGCTTCGCATCCAATCCGGGTCGGCCACCAGGCCATTCACGATTTCCACGGCAAGAACCGTGTGCTGTCGCTGCCGGAGGTCTTCCTCTATTCGTCCAACATCGGGTCGGCCAGGGAGGCCGAGCTGGTCGGCATCGAGGCGCACCGCGAATTCCTGCATCGCCTCGGCATTCTGGAGAAGATGCAGACCGAACTGCCCGAAGTCGCCCGCCCGACCGAGCCGAAGGTGTGGAAGCAGGTCAATTCGTTCACCATCGCCTTCGGCCATGGCGTGTCGACGACGCCGCTGCAAGCGGCTGTCGGCTGCGCGGCGCTGGTCAATGGCGGCTTTCTGATGCAGCCTACATTTCTGGTCCGCAGCCAGGAGGATGCGATGGCGGCGGCCAAGAAAGTGGTTACCGAAAAGACCGTCGAGGGCATGCGCTACCTCTATTCGCTCAACGCCGAGAAGGGTTCGGCCAGAAATGCCCGGGTTCCCGGCTACCGCGTCGGCGGCAAGACCGGAACGGCCGAGAAGGTCATCAACGGCCGTTACTCGAAGGAATTGAATTTCAACACCTTTGTCGCCGCCTTCCCGATGGACGATCCGCAATATTTGGTGTTCACGATCGCCGACGCCCCGCATCCGGAAAAGCCTGGGATGACCGACGTCGCGGCCAACAATGCGGGGGTCATGGCCGGCAATATCATCAGGCGTGCAGCGGCCATGCTTGGCGTGAAGCCAGATTTCAGCCATGAAAATGGTGCAACGCTGGTTTCCTATCAGTGATTCTTGGGGCGCGCCGGCAACTGCGCGCTATTTTGTTGCGGTGAACGGGACTCGATGAAGCTCAAAGATCTAGCCGGTATCCTGCCAGTCGAAGGAACAGCTTCCGTCGATCTGGAGGTTACAGGCATCTCGTCCGATTCCCGCCAGGTGAAACCCGGCGTCGTCTTTTTCGCGCTTGCCGGAACCAAGGCCGATGGCGCGAGCTACGCCGCCGACGCGGCCCGACGTGGCGCTGCAGCGATCGTCACGGGCAAAGGCAGTGGCCTGGCCGATTTGCCGGTTCCGGTGCTGGCGGTCGATGATCCGCGCCTGGCACTGGCGTTGAGTGCCGCCCGCTATTTCGGCAGGCAGCCGCAAACCATGGTCGCCGTGACCGGTACCAGTGGCAAAACGTCGGTCGCCGCCTTCACCCGGCAGATCTGGGAGCAGGCGGGATACGCTGCCGCCTCGATCGGTACCACCGGCGTGGTCGCGCCTGGCCGCAACGAATATGGTTCACTGACGACACCCGATCCGGTCGCCCTGCATCAGTTGCTGCGGGAATTGGCGGATGCCGGCGTTAGCCACGCCTCGATTGAGGCCTCCAGCCACGGGCTCGACCAGCGCCGCCTCGATGGGGTGAAGCTCTCGGCTGGCGGCTTCACCAATCTCGGCCGCGACCACATGGATTACCATCCGACGGTCGAGGATTATCACCGTGCCAAATTGCGCCTGTTCGACACGCTGCTGCCGAAGGGCGCACCGGCTATCGTCTTCGCCGACGATCCTTGGTCGGAACCCACGATAAAGGCAGCTCGGGCCGCCGGGCTCGACGTGCTGACGGTCGGCCGTCATGGCGATTTCCTCAGGTTGAAGCGGGTCGAGCATGAGCGTCATCGCCAGCGTGCCGAGGTCGAAGCCGACGGTGTGATCCACGAAATCGACCTGCCGCTCGCCGGCGATTTCCAGATCGCCAACGCGCTGGTTGCGGCGGGGCTTGCCATTTCCACCGGAACACCTGTCGCCAAGGCCTTGGGGGCATTGGAGAAATTGAAAGGCGCGCCGGGCAGGCTCGACCTTGTCGGTACCACGGCGAGCGGGGCTCCGGTCTATGTCGATTACGCCCACAAGCCGGATGCGCTGGAGAATGTGCTGGCCTCGGTGCGTCCGTTCACCACCGGTCGCGTGATGGTCGTGTTCGGCTGCGGCGGCGACCGTGACCGGGGCAAACGACCGATCATGGGCGAGATCGCGACCCGGCTCGCCGATGTCGTCATCGTCACCGACGACAATCCGCGCTCCGAAGTGCCCGAAAGCATCCGCGCCGCCATTCTTGCCGCGGCGCCCGGCGCCATCGAAATCGGTGACCGGCGCAAGGCAATCCACGAGGCTGTCCGCATGCTGCATGCCGGCGACACGCTGATCGTGGCCGGCAAGGGCCATGAGGAAGGCCAGACGATCGGCTCGGAAACCCTGCATTTCTCCGACCACGAGGAAGTGCGCGCCGCGCTCAGGGAGCGTGCCGCATGAGTTTGCTGTGGACTTCGGAAGCGCTGGTTGCCGCCACGGACGGGCGGCCGCTCGGCCCCATGCCCGAAGGTATATCGGGCATTTCGATCGACAGCCGCAGCCTGCAGCCGGGCGACGCCTTCTTTGCCATCAAGGGCGAGACGATGGACGGCCATGACTTCGTCACCGCGGCCATCAAGGCCGGCGCCGGCGTGCTGGTGGTGGCAGAAGGCAAGCTGCCGTCGCTTGGCCGGCTGACCGCGCCGATCATCGTCGTCGAGGACGTTCTGGTTGCGCTGGAAAAGCTCGGTGTCGCGTCGCGCGCCCGCTCGCAGGCCAAGATCATCGCGGTCACCGGTTCCGCGGGCAAGACCACCACCAAGGAGGCGCTGCGCCACGTGCTTTCGGCCGTCGGCAAGGTGCATGCCTCGGCGCAGTCGTTCAACAACCATTGGGGCGTGCCGCTGACCTTGGCGCGCATGCCCGATGACTGCGATTATGCCGTGTTCGAGATCGGCATGAACCATCCCGACGAGATCCGGCCGCTGGTGAAGATGGTGCGGCCGCATGTCGCCATCGTCACCATGATCGCGGCCGCGCATCTCGGCTTCTTCCGCAATCTGGACGAGATCGCCAGGGCCAAGGCCGAGATTTTTGAAGGGCTGGAACCCGAGGGCGCCGCGGTTCTCAACCGCGACGATGCGCGTTTCAAGCTGCTGGACAAGATGGCGCAAGCTGCCGGCGTCGAGCATGTCTATGGCTTCGGCGAGAATGCGCGCTCGACGTTCAAGCTGGTCAAGTGCGAGTTGCATGCCGACCATTCCGACATCGCCGCCAGGATCAGCGGCCACGATATGATCGCTCGTATCGGAGCGCCTGGCCGGCACATGGTGCAGAACGTGCTGGCGGTGCTAGGCGCCGCGCATCTGGTCGGCGCCGATCTCGACAAGGTGGCATTGGCGCTGGCCGATCTCTCCGCCGAGCGCGGGCGCGGCAAGCGCCATGTGCTGCGGCATCCCGGTGGCCCGACTTCGGGCCAGCCCGGTAGCCCTATGCACGGTGGCCCGATCACGCTGATCGACGAGAGCTACAACGCCAATCCGGCCTCGATGGCGGCCGCCATGGCGCTACTCAACGCAACGCCGGTGACAGGCGAGGGCAGACGCATCGCGGTGCTCGGCGACATGCTGGAGCTCGGCGACCATTCGGCAAAGCTGCATGCCGCCCTTGCCGATCTCATCGTCGGCACGGGCACGCGGACAGTCTTTCTCGGCGGGCCGGAGATGCGCTCGCTGGCGGAAGCGCTGCCGGACGATATCAGGACGGAATACCGCGCCGGCGTCGAGGAGTTGAAGCCGCTGCTGCTCGCCGCGCTAAGGCCGGGCGACGTGGTGATGATCAAATCGTCGAAGGGCATCGGTTTTGCAAAACTGGTCGATGCGCTGCTGGGCAAATTCCCGGCCGAGACGACAACCAGCAACCAGACCTAGTCGGGGGACGAAAGCGCATGTTCACACTGCTGGTCGATTTCGCGGACAAGGTCTCTGTCTTCAATGTCTTCCGCTACATCACGTTCCGCACCGGCGGGGCGCTGATCACCTCGGCGCTGATCGTCTTCATCTTCGGGCCGACCATCATCAATTCGCTGCGGCTCAGGCAAGGCAAGGGCCAACCGATCCGCGCCGACGGGCCGCAGACGCATTTCAAGAAGGCGGGTACGCCGACCATGGGCGGACTGATGATCCTGTCCGGTATCATCGGCTCGTCGCTTCTATGGGCGAACCTGTCCAGCATCTATGTCTGGGTGGTGCTGTTGGTGACACTCGGCTTCGGCTCGATCGGCTTTTATGACGACTATCTGAAGGTGACCAAGCAGTCGCATCTCGGCTTCTCCGGCAAGGCGCGGCTTGCGTTGGAATTCGTTATCGCCGGCATCGCCGCCTGGGCGATCATGCACAATGGCCAGGCGCCGTTCTCGTCGTCACTGACATTCCCCTTCGCCAAGGAATTCATCATCAACCTCGGCTGGTTCTTCATCCCGTTCTCCTGCTTCGTCATCGTCGGCGCCGGCAATGCGGTGAACCTGACCGACGGCCTCGACGGTCTGGCGATCGTGCCGATCATGATCGCGGCGGCGTCCTTCGGCGTCATCGCCTATCTCTCGGGCAACGCGGTCTTCGCTGAATACCTGCAGATCCATTTCGTGCCGGGCACCGGCGAACTGGCGGTCGTGCTTGGCGCGGTCATTGGCGCCGGCCTTGGCTTTCTCTGGTTCAACGCGCCGCCGGCGGCGATCTTCATGGGTGATACCGGGTCGCTCGCCATGGGTGGCCTGATCGGCACGGTCGCGGTCGCCACCAAGCACGAGATCGTGCTCGTCATCGTCGGCGGCTTGTTCGTGGTCGAGATCCTCTCGGTCATCATCCAGGTCGGCTACTTCAAGATGACCGGCAAGCGCGTGTTCCTGATGGCGCCGATCCATCATCATTTCGAAAAGCTCGGCTGGACCGAAAGCCAGGTGGTGATCCGCTTCTGGATCATCGCCGTCATCCTGGCGCTGGTCGGCCTCTCCACCCTCAAGCTCAGATAGGCTGCCATTTGATCCCCGCCGCATCCTTCGCAGGCAAGCGTGTTTCGCTCTTCGGGCTCGGCGGCTCGGGGATCGCCACGGCGCGCGCTCTGATCGAGGGCGGTGCGCAAGTGCTGGCCTGGGACGACAATCCCGACAGCGTCGCCAAGGCCGCCGCCACCGGCATCGCAACCGGCGACCTGCGTGGCGCCGACTGGGCCGGCTTTTCCGCTTTCGTGCTGTCGCCCGGCGTGCCGCTGACCCATCCCAAGCCGCACTGGACGGTGGAGCTCGCGCGTGGCGCAGGCGTCGAGGTGATCGGCGACATCGAGCTTTTCTGCCGGGAGAGGACACTCAGCGCTCCGGATGCTCCCTTCATCGCCATCACCGGCACCAACGGCAAGTCGACGACGACGGCGCTAACGGCGCATATCCTTCAAGCTACCGGGCGCGACACGCAGATGGGCGGCAATATCGGCCGCGCGGTGATGACGCTCGATCCGCCGAAGCCCGACCGGCATTATGTGGTCGAATGCTCGTCCTACCAGATCGACCTTGCGCCCTCGATCAATCCGACGGCCGGCATCCTGCTCAACCTTACGCCCGACCATCTCGACCGCCACGGCACCATGCAGCACTATGCTTCGATCAAGGAGCGGCTGGTGGCGGGCAGCGAGACGGCGATCATCGGCATCGACGATTCCTGGTGCGCGCAGATCGCCGAGCGGCTGGAGCGGGCGGGGCGGCAGGTCATCCGTATTTCCAAGCGGCTGCCGCTGACCGACGGCTATTTCGCCGACGGCACCAACCTGATGGAAGCGGTGCATGGCCGCTACAGCCGTGTCGCCTTCCTCGAAGGCATCGGCTCGCTGCGCGGCCAGCACAATGCGCAGAACGCGCTGGCCGCCGTCGCCGCCTGCCTCAAGGTCGGTCTCGACCTCGGCGAGATCCAGTCGGGGCTCGAAAGCTTCCCGGGCCTCGCCCACCGCATGGAGCAGGTCGGCCGCAAGGACCATGTCCTGTTCGTCAACGATTCCAAGGCGACCAACGCCGATGCGGCTGCTCCCGCACTGTCCAGCTTCAGCCGCATCTACTGGATCGCCGGCGGTCTGCCCAAGGAGGGCGGCATCGAACCGTTGCGCGGCTTCTTCCCGCGCATCGCCAAGGCCTATCTGATCGGCGAGGCCGCCCCCGCCTTTTCGGCGACGCTGGGCGAGGCCGTGCCCTACGAAATCTCGGGCACGCTGGCGGCCGCGGTCGAGCATGCCGCGCATGACGCGGCCAAGGACGACAGCGGCGAGGCGGTGGTGCTGTTGTCGCCGGCCTGCGCCAGTTTCGACCAATTCAAGAATTTCGAGGTCCGCGGCGAAGCCTTCAGGCAAGCTGCGAGCGCTATAGATGGCGTCAAACCCATCGGAGGGGCACGATAATGCAGAGCCGTCTCGACAAAAGTCCGGTCGCAACCTGGTGGTGGACCATCGATCGCTGGTTCCTGGCGGCGTTCCTGTCGCTGATGGGGCTCGGCATCGTGTTGTCCTTCGCGGCAAGTCCCGCGGTCGCCGAACGCATCGGCCTCGACAGTTTCCATTTCGCCACCCGACAGATCATCTTCACCGTGCCCGCGCTCGGCGTGATGTTGGCGGTCTCCTTCCTCGATTCCAGAGAGATCCGGCGCATGTCGCTGATCATGCTGTGCCTCATGCTGGTGCTGATGGTGGCGGTGCTCTATGTCGGCGTCGAGGTGAAGGGCGCACGGCGCTGGGTCTCGCTCGCCGGCCTGTCGATCCAGCCGTCGGAATTCCTCAAGCCGGCCTTCGTCATCATGTGCGCCTGGCTGTTCGCCGAACACAAACGCCAGCCCGACATTCCCGGCAATCTGTTCGCCATGCTGCTGCTGGTGCTGGTCGTGTCGCTGCTGGTGGCGCAGCCGGACCTCGGCCAGACCATGCTGACCACCGGCACCTGGGGCATCATGTTCTTCATGGCCGGGCTGCCGTGGCTGTGGATCATCGTGCTCGGTGCGGCCGGCGTCGGCGGCGTCTTCGCCGCCTATACGGTGTTTCCGCACGTCGCGCTGCGCATCGACAAGTTCCTCACCGGCGAAGGCGACACGTTCCAGGTCGACATGGGGCGTGACGCGCTGATCAATGGCGGCTGGTTCGGCGTCGGGCCGGGCGAGGGCACCGTCAAGCGGGTCATCCCCGACAGCCATGCCGACTTCGTCTTCTCGGTCGCGGGCGAGGAGTTCGGGCTGATCATGTGCTTCTTCATCATGTCGATCTTCGCCTTCATCGTGCTGCGCGGTCTCAACACGGCGCTGAAGGAGCATGACGACTTCACCCGTTATGCGGTCGGCGGCCTGGTCACCGTGTTCGGCCTGCAGGCCGTCATCAACATGTGCGTCAACCTGCAGCTGGTGCCGGCCAAGGGCATGACGCTGCCCTTCATCTCCTATGGCGGCTCCTCGCAGATCGCCATCGCCATCTCGATGGGGATGGTGCTGGCGCTGACGCGCAAGCGGCCGGAAAAGCGCAAGCAGATGGGCTTTGCGCTGCCGCAGCGCGCCATGCCGGCGGAGTGACATGGCCAGAGGCGTTATCCTTCTCGCCGCGGGCGGAACCGGCGGACATCTGTTTCCAGCCGAAGCGCTGGCGCATGAACTCATCGAGCGCGGCTGGGCGGTGCATCTGGCGACCGACACCCGCGCCGAACGGTTTGCCGGCCATTTCCCGGCAGCGGCCATCCATCCCATCCAGTCGGCGACGTTGGGCTCGAAAAACCCCTTCGCCCTGCTTGGCGCCTTCTGGAAAATCTGGAGCGGCGTGCGTCAGGCCTCCGCCGTCATCGGCAGGATCAAGCCGGAGGCCGTCGTGGGCTTTGGCGGCTATCCGACCCTGCCGCCGCTCTATGCGGCGACGCGGCGCAAGGTGCCGACGCTGATCCACGAGCAGAACGCGGTGATGGGGCGCGCCAACCGGGCGCTGGCCGGCCGCGTCGACGCGATCGCCGGCGGCTTCCTGCCGCAAGATGAGAGTGCGGCCGGCGCCAAGACGGTGACGACCGGCAATCCGGTCAGGCCAGCGGTGCTCGAAGCAGCCAGGACACCTTACGTGGCTTCAACCGGGGATGAGCCTTTCCGCCTGCTGGTGTTCGGCGGCAGTCAGGGCGCGCAATTCTTTTCCGATGCCATGCCGGGGGCAGTCGCGCTGCTTTCCGATGCACAGCGCAGACGCCTCGTCATTACCCAACAAGCTCGCGCGGACGACGTGGCGCGGGTGAAGGCGGCCTATGCCGCGCTCGGCGTCGCCGTCGAGGTCTCGCCGTTCTTTACCGACATGGCGGCGCGCATTGCGGCGGCGCATCTGGTGATCTCGCGCTCCGGCGCTTCCACCGTCTCGGAGATCGCCGTCATCGGCCGGCCGGCACTGCTGGTGCCCTATCCCTTTGCGCTCGACCACGACCAGGCGGCCAATGCGGCGGCGCTTGCCGCCGCCGGCGGCGGCGAAGTGCATGTGCAATCATCGCTTTCGTCCGAGCGCATCGCGGCACTGCTCGGCGCCCTGATAGACCAGCCGGAGCGGCTCGCGACGATGGCTGCCGCGGCCAAATCGGTCGGCCGGCCGGACGCGGCACGGTTGCTCGCCGATCTCACAGAGGCTATTGCGTCCCGCAAAACAGTATCGGATTTCAGGAAGGGGACGCACCCATGAAGATGCCGCAGACCATTGGCCTCGTGCATTTCATCGGCATTGGCGGCATCGGCATGAGCGGCATCGCCGAGGTGCTGCACAATCTCGGCTACAAGGTGCAAGGATCCGACCAGGCGGACAGCGCCAATGTGCAACGGCTGCGCGACAAGGGCATCGAATGCTTCGTCGGTCACAAGGCCGAGAATCTCGGTGACGCCGAGGTCATCGTCGTCTCGACGGCGATCAAGAAGTCGAATCCGGAACTGAAGGCGGCGCGGGAGAAATTGCTGCCCATTGTCCGCCGCGCCGAGATGCTGGCCGAACTGATGCGTTTCCGCCAGGCTGTCGCCATCGGCGGCACGCATGGCAAGACGACGACGACCTCGATGGTGGCGACCCTGCTCGAAGCCGGCGGGCTCGACCCGACCGTCATCAATGGCGGCATCATCAATGCCTACGGCACCAATGCGCGCATGGGCGACGGTGAGTGGATGGTGGTCGAAGCCGACGAAAGCGACGGCACCTTCCTCAAGCTGCCTGCCGACATCGCCGTCGTCACCAACATCGATCCCGAGCATCTCGATCATTATGGCAACTTCGACAATGTGCGCGAAGCGTTCCGCCAGTTCGTCGAGAACGTGCCTTTCTATGGCTTCGGCGTGATGTGCACCGATCACCCGGAAGTGCAGGCGCTGGTCGGGCGCATCGAGGACCGGCGCGTCATCACCTATGGCGAGAACGCTCAGGCCGACGTGCGCTTCACCAACCACCGCATGGCGGGAGCGACCTCGGAGTTCGACGTGATCATCCGCGACCGCAAGGGGCGCGGCCAGACGACGATAGCGGGCCTGCGCCTGCCGATGCCTGGCCGCCACAATGTGTCCAACGCGACGGCCGCGATCGCGGTCGCGCACGAACTCGGCCTGTCGGCCGAGGCAATCAAGAAGGGCCTGTCGTCCTTCGCCGGCGTCAAGCGCCGCTTCACCCATACCGGATCCTGGAACGGTGTCGACGTGTTCGACGACTACGGCCATCACCCGGTCGAAATCTCGGCGGTGCTGAAGGCGGCGCGCAGCGCCACCAATGGGCGTGTTATCGCCATTGCCCAGCCGCACCGCTTCACCCGGCTGCACGATCTGTTCAACGAGTTCTCCGCCTGTTTCAACGATGCCGACACGGTGATGGTGGCGCCGGTCTACGCCGCCGGCGAAGAGCCGATCGACGGCGTGACCTCGGACGCGCTGGTGTCGCGCATACGTGCCGGCGGCCATCGCGACGCGCGCTACATCGAGGGGCCGGCCGATATCGCGCCTGTCATCCGCGACATCGCCAAGCCCGGCGACTTCGTCGTCTTCCTGGGCGCCGGCAATATTACCCAATGGGCCTATGCGCTGCCGAAGGAGCTCGCCGCCTCATGATGAACGGCCAGGCCCTGATCGACAGACTTGGCGACCGGCTGGCCGGCCTGCGTGGCCGCATGACGCCAAATGCCGAGATGGACAAGATCACCTGGTTCCGGGCAGGCGGCCTTGCCGAGGCACTGTTCCAGCCGGCCGACGAGGAGGATCTTGCCGCGTTCCTCAAGGCGGTTCCCGAAGAGATCCCCCTGACGATTGTCGGTGTCGGCTCGAACCTTCTGGTCCGCGACGGCGGCATTCCGGGTTTCGTCGTCAGGCTTTCCGCCAAGGGCTTTGGCGAGGCCGAAGTCATTTCCCCGATCAGGATCAGGGCAGGTGCCGCCACGCCCGACAAGCGTGTGGCGGCGGTGGCGCTCGAGGCCGGCATCGGCGGCTTTCATTTCTACCACGGCATTCCAGGCGCCATCGGTGGTGCGCTCAGGATGAATGCCGGGGCCAATGGCGTCGAGACGGGCGAGCGCGTCGTCGAGGTGCGTGCGCTCGACCGCAAGGGTAATGTCCAGACGCTGAGCAACGCCGAGATGGGCTATGCCTACCGCCATTCGGCGGCACCGACCGGGCTGATCTTCACGTCGGCCGTCTTCGAAGGCTTTGCCGAGGACAAGGCAGCGATCAAGGCGGCGATGGAGGCGGTGCAGAACCATCGCGAGACCGTGCAGCCGATCCGCGAGAAGACGGGCGGCTCGACCTTCAAGAACCCGGAAGGCACCTCGGCCTGGAAGGAAATCGACAAGGCGGGTTGCCGCGGCCTGATGATCGGGGGCGCGCAGATGTCGCCGATGCACTGCAACTTCATGATCAACACCGGAACCGCGACCGGCTACGACCTCGAATATCTCGGCGAGACGGTGCGCGCGCGGGTACTCGAGCATTCGGGCATCCGGCTGCAGTGGGAGATCAAGCGCATCGGCAATTTCCGCTCCGGGCATGCAGTGCAGGAGTTCCTGGGTCAGCTTCTTTAGCGCATCTTGAAGTTCACGTGATGCGTGAACTTCAACGAGATCGAAATGCCTTGAAATCGTTGCTGCAAAGACTCAGCGAGACGGTTTTCGCATTCATTTTCTCACAAAGTGAATCCCTCGGAATCATAAGCACTTGCCAGTGAATCAACTCTCTGATTCTCTGCCCTAAAGCGTTTCCTGATTTGAGTCGTTCGACGCGTTACCCGCGTTTTCCGTCTGGGGGGGCAACCTGCCGGGAGACTCGGACTCAATGTTGCGGAAATCCTTGGGTTTTTAGTCCGCCGTGAGAGGGGATGACGGGGAATGAAGAACAAGCATGTGGCCGTATTGCTGGGAGGTTTCTCGTCCGAGCGGCCCGTGTCCCTGTCTTCTGGAAAGGCCTGTGCAGATGCGCTCGAGCAGGAAGGCTATCAGGTTACCCGTGTCGATGTCGGGCGCGACGTCGGTTCGGTGCTCGCCGAGCTCAAGCCCGATGTCGCCTTCAATGCGCTGCATGGGCCTTTTGGCGAGGATGGTACCATCCAGGGCATCCTCGAATATCTCGGCATTGCCTACACCCATTCCGGCGTGCTCGCCTCGGCGCTCGCCATGAACAAGGAGCAGGCGAAGAAGATCGTCAAATCGGTCGGCGTGCCTGTCGCCGAATCAAAGGTCGCCAATCGTTTCTCCATCCAGAACAAGCATCCGATGAAGCCGCCCTATGTGGTCAAGCCGGTGAGCGAAGGGTCGAGCTTCGGTGTCGTTATCGTCTCGGAGGGGCAGTCGCATCCGCCGCAGGTCATCGGGTCGTCCGAGTGGAAATATGGCGATACCGTCATGGTCGAGCGCTACATCCATGGGCGCGAACTGACCTGCGCCGTCATGGGAGACGTGGCGCTCGGCGTCTGCGAGATCATCCCAACGGGCCATTCCTTCTACGACTATGATTCAAAATATGTCGCGGGCGGATCAAAACACGAATGCCCCGCAAAAGTTTCACCGAATATTTACCAAAAAATACAGACACTGGCGCTCAAGGCTCACCAAGCTGTCGGCTGTCGGGGCGTTTCCCGGTCGGACTTCCGTTATGACGATCGTCACTCCGAAAATGGCGAGGTTGTATGGCTCGAGGTCAATACTCAGCCGGGCATGACGCCGACGTCTCTGGTGCCTGAAATTGCCGCCCATGCCGGGCATTCGTTTGGTGAACTGTTGAGTTGGATGGTGGAGGACGCTTCGTGTCTGCGTTGAAATGGGGACAGGGCAAGGTGAGGGGCGCGGCCGGGCCGTCGCTGTTCGGCCTGCCATTGTCGTTGGACCATTTCGTTCTGCCGCGCGTGCTTCGCCGCCCGGTGCGCATCCTGACGCGCCTGGGTGATGGTGAATTTCAGGCGCCGCGCTTCTCCGCCGCGATCATGTCGTCGGTGCTGCTGGCTTCGAGCGGGGCCTATGGCGCCTACCTTGGCGGTCATGCCGACGGCATCATTCAAAGCATCACCGCCCGTACCGGCTTTGCCGTCGATCAGGTCAAGGTGGTCGGCAACCGCCAGACTTCCGAGATCGACATTCTCGACCGGCTCGAGCTCGATGGCTGGACGTCGCTGATCGGCTTCGATGCCGAGGCCGCGCGGGAGCGCATCGCTACCTTGCCGTGGATCGAGATTGCCGCGGTGCGCAAGGTCTATCCGCACACGCTGGAAGTGCGCGTCGAGGAGCGCGAAGCCTTCGCGCTCTGGCAGCAGGGCGATGATCTCTCCGTCATCGAAAAGGATGGCGCCGTCATCGCGCCGTTCTCGGGCGGCAAGCAGGTGCTCCTGCCGCTGTTGATCGGCACCGGCGCGCCGGCCAAGGCGCCTGATTTCCTGGCCAAGATCGAGCAATATCCCGACCTCGCCAGCCGCATCAAAGGCTATGTCCGCGTCGGCGAGCGGCGCTGGGACCTCAAGTTGGACAACGGCATCACCGTCAAGCTGCCCGAAGACGACGAGGACCAGGCGCTCGCCGAACTCGTCAAGATGGACCATGACAAGGGGCTGTTGTCGCGCGATATCGCCGCTGTCGACATGCGCCTGACAGACCGGCTGGTCGTGGAGCTGACGCCGCAGGCGGCGACGCAGCGCGAGGCCGCGCTCAACGAGAAGCCGAAAACCCTCAAGCGCAAGCCGGAGACGAAGATATGAGCTGGCTTGGCGGTTCTGGCGATGCCTCGTCGCGCCGGTCCGGCACCCTGACGGTGCTGGATGTCGGCTCGAACAAGGTCTGTTGCATGGTGGCCAAGCTGAAGCCGAACGATGACGGCAAGCTTCTGCGCGGCCGCTCTCACCGGATCCAGGTGATCGGCATCGGCCACCAGAAATCGCAAGGGGTGAAGTCAGGCGTCGTCGTCGATCTCGACCGCGCCGAGCATGCCATCCGCCTCTCCGTCGACGCCGCCGAGCGCATGGCCGGGCTGACGGTCGATTCGCTGATCGTCAACATGACCGCCGGACGACTGAAGAGCGAAGCCTTTTCAGCCACCATCAACCTCGGCGGCCACGAGGCCGACGAGGCCGATATCAAGCGCGTGCTCGGTGCCGGCGCCAAGCAGGCGCTGAAGGCCGAACGCGAGGTGATCCATTCGCTGCCCGTCGGCTTCTCGCTCGATGCGGAGCGCGGCGTGCGCGATCCGCGCGGCATGGTGGGCGATGCGCTTGGCGTCGACATGCATGTGCTGACCGGTGATGCGGCGCCGATGCGAAATCTGGAGCTCTCCATCAACCGTTCGCACCTGTCGGTCGAGCGCATGGTGGCGACGCCCTATGCCAGCGGGCTGGCGGCACTCGTCGACGACGAGCTCGAACTCGGAGCCGCCTGCATCGACATGGGCGGCGGCACGACGACGATCTCGGTGTTTTCGGAAGGCAAGTTCGTCCATGGCGACGCCATCGCCATCGGTGGCAATCATGTGACGCTCGACATGGCCAAGGGGCTTTCGACGTCGCTCGATGCCGCCGAGCGGCTGAAGGTGATGCACGGCTCGGCGCTGCCGGGCAGCGCCGACGACCGCGATCTGGTCTCGATCCAGCCGATCGGCGACGATGGCGACGTGCCGCTGCAGATCCCGCGTTCGGTGATGACGCGCATCGTGCGCGCCCGCATCGACGAGACGCTCGAACTCTTGCGCGACCGGCTCAACAAATCCGGCTACGGCAATGCGGTCGGCAAGCGCGTCGTGCTCACCGGCGGCGCCAGCCAACTGGCCGGCCTGCCCGAGGCGGCACGCCGCATCCTGGGGCGCAATGTGCGCATCGGCCGCCCGCTCGGCGTGGCGGGCCTGCCAGAAGCAGCGAAAGGCCCGGCTTTCTCGGCCGCGGTCGGGCTTCTGATCTATCCGCAGATGGCGAGCTTCGAGAGCCATCCGGCGAAAGGTATTTCCGGTCTCAGGATGACCGGAACGGGCGGAAAACTGCATCGCATGAGTCAGTGGTTGAGAGACAGTTTCTAATTGACGGGGACAGCCCCATAGGCGGCCGCGGCGGCGAAGCGGCGTGAAAGGCAAAGGACGGAGACAATGACCATCAATCTGCAGAAGCCGGACATCACCGAGCTTAAGCCGCGCATCACCGTGTTCGGTGTTGGCGGCGGCGGCGGCAATGCCGTGAACAACATGATCACCGCCGGACTGCGCGGTGTCGAGTTCGTCGTGGCCAACACCGACGCGCAGGCGCTGACCATGTCGAAGGCCTCGCGGCTGATCCAGCTTGGCGCGCATGTCACCGAGGGGCTCGGTGCCGGATCGCAGCCGGAAGTCGGCCGCGCGGCGGCGGAAGAGTGCATCGACGAGATCCTCGACCATCTCACCAACACCCATATGTGCTTCGTCACCGCCGGCATGGGCGGCGGCACCGGTACGGGTGCTGCTCCGGTGGTTGCCCGCGCAGCCCGCGAGAAGGGCATCCTCACCGTCGGCGTCGTCACCAAGCCGTTCCACTTCGAAGGCCAGCGCCGCATGAAGACGGCCGACTTCGGCATCGAGGAGCTGCAGAAGTGCGTCGATACGCTGATCGTCATCCCCAACCAGAACCTGTTCCGGCTGGCCAATGACAAGACCACCTTCGCCGACGCCTTCGCGATGGCCGACCAGGTGCTCTACTCCGGCGTTGCCTGCATCACCGACCTGATGGTCAAGGAAGGCCTGATCAACCTCGACTTCGCCGACGTGCGTTCGGTGATGCGCGAGATGGGCAAGGCGATGATGGGCACCGGCGAAGCTTCGGGCGAAGGCCGCGCGATGGCCGCCGCGGAAGCCGCGATCGCCAACCCGCTGCTCGACGAAACCTCGATGAAGGGCGCCAAGGGCTTGCTGATCTCGATCACCGGCGGCCGCGACCTGACCCTTTTCGAAGTCGACGAGGCGGCGACCCGCATCCGCGAAGAAGTCGACCAGGACGCCAACATCATCCTGGGCGCCACTTTCGACGAGGAACTCGAGGGCGTCATCCGCGTCTCGGTGGTCGCGACCGGCATCGACAAGTCGGCCGCTGAAATCGCCGCCGCGCCGATCTCGATCCGCACGGCGCCGCCGAAGCCGGCCGCCCGGCCGGCCGTCGCCGCGGTGGAAAGCCGCCCGGCGCCGGTCCAGCAGGCCGTGTATGAGCCGCGCGCCGCCGATCCAGTTGCCGAAGCCATCCAGTTGGCCGAAGCGAACGCCGCTGCCATGGCGCAGGCTCGTCCGGCACCGGTCGCCCATGCGGACGATTTCCGCCCGCAGAGCAAGATCTTCCAGGCGCCGCCCGCGCAACCGATGCCTCAGCCTGTTGTCCAGCAGATGATGCAGCCGGCTGCGCAGCCGCGCGAAATGCTGCGTGAGGTCCAGCAGCCGGTGGCGATGGCGCCGCAGCGCATGCCGCGCGTCGAGGATTTTCCGCCGGTCGTGAAGGCGGAGGTCGACGCCAAGAGCCGTCCCGCCGACCATGAGAACAGCGGCCCGATGGGTCTCCTGAAGCGCCTGACCAATGGCCTGACCCGCCGCGAAGAGGAGCCTGCACGGCTGCAGCCGGCGCAGCCGCGCGAGCCCAAGCTGCGCCAGGCCGCACCGGAAGTGCGCCGCCTCGCCAGCCAGGACGCCCAGCTCTACGCGCCGCGCCGCGGCCAGCTGGACGACCAGGGCCGTCTGACGCCGCAGGTGAGGGCGACTCAGGACGATGATCAGCTGGAGATTCCGGCGTTCCTGCGCCGCCAGGCCAACTGAGCGGTTAACGGATTGTAACAATTGTTAACAGGCAAGCAAGAAATTGCTTGCCTGTTAACGTTTAAAAGGCTGTATAATCAATAGGTTATCGTGTCATACAGGTTCCAGTTCGCGGTTACAAAGAGTAAGAAACCGTGATTTGGAGTCTCCCTGCCGGGACATTATCTTCGCTGCCTACCATGGTCGGTATGCGGGGATTTCGGGGGAAGTAGCCCTGCCTGCCGATTTAACAAGAGCCGCGCCCTCGGGCTGGAGAAGCGGACCTAGGCATTACGGGCTTATGGGGATTGTCTTGCACGACCACCAGACGACAGTGAAGACGCGCGCGTCGCTTACAGGCACCGGCGTTCACAGCGGCAAAGAAGTTTCCATCAGTTTCCTGCCCGCGGATGCCGATACCGGCATCGTGTTCCAGCTTCTCAATGGCGACGGGCAGGGCCGTGAGTTCCGCGCCCTGTTTTCCGAGATCGGCGCCACCGATCTTTGCACCATGCTTGGCGATCCCTCGGGCGAGCACATCGCCACGGTCGAGCATATCATGGCCGCCCTGTTCGGGCTCGGCATCGACAATGTCATCATCGAGATCGACGGCCACGAGGTCCCAATCCTCGACGGCAGTGCCATGGCGTTCGTCGAAGCCATCGACCAGGCCGGCATCGAGGTGTTGGCCGTCAAGCGCCGCTATATCAGGGTGGTCAAGCCGGTCCGCATCGAGAACGGCGCCTCCTGGGCCGAGTTCAGGCCCTATGACGGCACCCGCTTCGAGGTCGAGATCGATTTCGAAAGCCCGGCGATCGGCCGCCAGCTGTTCGCATCGGACATCAATGCCGATATTTTCCGCCGCGACATCGCCCGCGCCCGCACCTTCGGCTTCATGAAGGACGTCGAACGGCTGTGGGCCGCCGGCTATGCGCTGGGATCCTCGCTCGAGAACTCGCTGGTGATCGGTGACGACAACCGCGTCATCAATATGGGTGGCCTGCGCTACCCCAACGAATTCGTGCGCCACAAGACGCTCGACGCCATGGGCGACCTGGCGCTGGCCGGCGCGCGCTTCATCGGCTGTTTCCGCTCCTATCGCGGCGGCCACCGGCTGAACGCCGCCGCGCTGCGGCGCCTGCTGTCGGACCGCACGGCCTTCGAGATCGTCGAGACGACACGCCGCGAGCGTGGCCGGGCCGCCGAGATGAACGCCGTCAACGCGCCGCTCTATGCGCCATGGATGATCTGATTTTCTTAATCTTTTTCGCATTGCATGGCGGTATGGGTGTTGCATGAATGCATCATCCATCAGCGAAATTGCATAGATTTTCGCGCTGCGGTCCGTCGCCACAAAAATGTGCGATTGGCTGGACATAGCGTTGCCGGGCAAGGCGGTTATGGTTTATGGCTGCTGCCGTCGATTAATGCATGTCGCCTAGAAGTGGGGACCATTTTTGGGACAACAGCATGCAAGAGGCACTAAAATAACGCCGAAAGGGCGCAATCCAATCATGTTCTTCAAGCGAGTCGGTCAATCGAAAGCGCCGCAGCGGTCTGTCTTCCTGGCGCTTTCGGTGGTTGTTCCATCGCTCTTTCTGTCGGCCTGCATGTCGTCGGAGAAAGATATCGACCTTTCGACCTATGTCGACCAGACCGAGCCGGCCGACGTTCTCTACAATCAGGGCCTCGCAAACATGAATGCGGGACGCCTGGACGAGGCGAGCAAGAAGTTCGACGCCGTCGACCGCCAGCATCCCTATTCGGAATGGGCCCGCAAATCGATGGTGATGGGCGCGTTTGCCGACTATCGGAAGGGCAGCTACGAGGACGCGATCCAGTCGGCAAAGCGGTACCTGGCCCTCTATCCGTCCACGGATGACGCACCCTATGCCCAGTACATCATCGGTCTCAGCTACTATCGCCAGATCAAGGACGTGACGCAGGACCAGAAGGAAGCACGCCAGACCGTGCAGACGATGCAAGACCTGGTGACGCGCTGGCCGACGTCGGAATATGTCGACGACGCCAAGGAAAAGATCCGCTTCGCCAACGACCAGCTCGCCGGCAAGGAAATGCAGATCGGCCGTTATTATCTGGAGCGCCGCGAGTACATCGCCGCCGTCAAGCGCTTCCGCACCGTGGTCGAAAACTATTCCAACACCCGCCATGTCGAGGAAGCGCTCGCCCGCCTCACCGAAAGCTATTACGCGTTGGGCTTGACCTCGGAGGCCCAGACGGCGGCCGCGGTCCTCGGCACCAACTATCCCGACAGCTCGTGGTACAAGGATTCCTATAAGCTGCTGCAGAGCAACGGTCTGGCGCCACGCGAAAATGCCGGATCGTGGATATCCAAGGCCGGGAAGCTGATCACCGGCGCCTGACCGCGGAGCTCCGAGCGAAGCGCGCAGTGTGCTTTTTCGGATTGATCCGAAGCTCAAACAAAAAGATAGTGCGGCGCTGCGACTCCAACTGTCGGGTGCCGCCTTAATTTTTTTGTTTTCGTGCCTGTCGTTATCCCGAAACCGGGTCCACTTCTGGGCGGCATGCAATAGGTCCGGTTTCTCATGCTTTCCAGACTGTCGATCCGAGATATCGTCCTGATCGAAAAGCTGGACATCGACTTCCAGCCGGGTCTCTCCGTGCTGACCGGCGAAACCGGCGCCGGCAAATCCATCCTGCTCGATGCCCTGTCGCTGGCGCTCGGCGCGCGCGGCGATGCCTCGCTGGTGCGCCATGGCGCGTCGCAGGGCCAGGTCATTGCCGTGTTCGATGTTCCGCGCAACCATCCGGTGCGCGCGCTGCTTGCCGAAAACGCCATCGAGGATGACGGCGACGTCATCCTGCGCCGCGTGCAGACGGCGGACGGCCGTACCCGTGTGTTCGTCAACGACCAGCCGTCCAGCGTGACGCTGATGCGCGATGTCGGCCGCGCACTGGTCGAGATCCATGGCCAGCATGACGAACGCGCTTTGGTCGATCCGGGCGCGCACCGCGATGTGCTCGATGCTTTCGGCGGCCATCTCGGCGCCGTCCGCGCGACAGGCGAGGCATGGCGGCACTGGCGCGCCTGCGAGCAGGAGTTGACGCGCCATCGCGCCAAGGTGGCGGCCGCCGCCCGGGAGGCCGACTATCTGCGCGCCGCGGTCGCCGAACTGACCAAGCTCGATCCGCAGCCCGGTGAGGAAACCGAACTTGCCGAGCTGCGCGCCCATATGATGCGCGCCGAAAAGATCGCCTCCGAAATCCACGACGCGCAGGATGTGCTTTCGGGCCCGTCCTCGCCCTTGCCGCAACTGGCCAGCCTGCTGAGGCGGCTGCAGCGCAAGGCGACGGAGGCGCCCGGGCTGCTCGAGGACGTGGTCAAGTCGCTGGATGAAGCGATGTTGTCGCTCGACGCGGCGCAATCGGGCGTCGAGGCGGCGCTTCGCGCCACCGAATATGACCCGCAACGGTTGGAGAAGGCCGAGGAGCGGCTGTTTTCGCTGCGCGCGGCCTCGCGCAAGCACAGCGTCGCCGTCGACGATCTGGCGCAATTGCGCGACACGATGGTTGCCGATCTAGCCGACCTCGATGCCGGCGAGGAGCGCCTGCACGGACTGGAAAAGCAGGCCGCCGCCGCGCGCGAAACCTACGACATCGCCGCCGCACAGCTGTCCTCGCTTCGCCATGCCGCGGCGGTCGGCCTGACCAAGGCGGTGATGGCCGAATTGCCGGCGCTGAAGCTCGAACGCGCGGCCTTCATCGTCGAGATGAAGAGCGAGGCCGAGAGCCGCATGGAGGAGGGCATCGACCAGATCGAGTTCTGGGTGCGCACCAATCCCGGCACGCGGCCCGGCCCGATGATGAAAGTCGCGTCGGGTGGCGAGCTGTCACGCTTCCTGCTGGCGCTGAAAGTGGCGCTTGCCGATCGCGGTTCGGCGCCGACACTGGTTTTCGACGAAATCGACACCGGCGTGGGCGGCGCGGTGGCCGACGCCATCGGCCAGCGGCTGGCGCGGCTGTCGAAGCGTGTCCAGGTGCTTTCCGTCACCCATGCTCCGCAAGTGGCGGCGCGCGCGGCAACACATTTCCTGATCTCCAAATCGGGCAGCACCGACCGTGTCGCGACCGGAATTGCCGAGATGGACAGGACGGCGCGGCAGGAGGAGATCGCCCGCATGCTGGCCGGCGCCACTATCACCGACGAGGCGCGCGCCGCCGCCGAGCGGCTGCTGCGCGAGAATACAAACGCGGCATGAGACTATCGGGCGTCATGGGGCGAGTCAGGATATGGCTCCATCCTGCTGTTCAGGAATGATCTTTTCCGAAAACCGGTTCCCACCTTTCACGATCATGCTCTATTGTGGCGCGCCACCGTTCAGGGACAAAAGCATGGCCGAAAAACCCGTCGATTCGCTCAGCGAAAGCGAGGCTGAAGCCGAACTCCAGCGCCTTGCCGAAGAGATCGCCGGTCACGACCGGCGCTACCATGCCGAGGACGCGCCTACGATCACGGACGCGGAGTATGACGCGTTGCGACGGCGCAATCTTGCCATCGAGGAGCGCTTTCCCGGGTTGGTGCGTGAGGATTCGCCCTCGCTCAGGGTTGGTGCCGCACCGGCGGAAGGCTTCACCAAGGTTCGCCACGCCGTGCCGATGCTCAGCCTCGCCAAGGCCTATACCGACGAAGATGTCACCGATTTCATCGACCGTGGCCGGCGCTTCTTCGACCGCGACAAGGACCTCGACATCGCTTTCACCGCCGAGCCGAAGATCGACGGGCTGTCGGCTTCGCTGCGTTACGAAAAGGGCGTCTTCGTGCAAGGTGCGACGCGCGGCGATGGTGCGGTCGGCGAGGACATCACCGCCAATTTGAGGACCATCGCCGACATTCCCGCGAAGCTCAAAGGATCAGGCTGGCCTGAAATCATCGAGATCCGTGGCGAAGTCTATATGACCTATGCCGAATTCGAGGCGCTCAAGGCGCGCTCGGCGGCTGTCGGCGGCCAGGATTACGTCAATCCGCGCAATACGGCGGCCGGATCGCTGCGCCAGAAGGATCCCTCCGTCACCGCCAGCCGCAACCTCAAATTTTTCGCCTATGCGTGGGGCTATACTACGGCCGATCCGGCGCCGACCCAGTACGAATCGGTGCAGAAATTCGCCGATTGGGGTTTCAAGATCAGCCCTCTGATGGTGCGGGCCAAATCGGTCGAGGAACTGGTCGCGCACTACCACCGGATCGAGGAGCAGCGCTCGTCGCTCGGCTATGACATAGACGGCGTCGTCTACAAGGTCGACCAGCTGGAGCTGCAGCGCCGCTGGGGTTTCGTCACCGGTGAGCCGCGCTGGGCCGTCGCGCACAAATTCCCGGCCGAACAGGCGATGACGACCGTGCAGAAGATCGACATCCAGGTCGGCCGAACCGGCACGCTGGCGCCGGTCGCGCGGCTTGCGCCGGTGACCGTCGGCGGCGTCGTGGTGGAAAACGTCACGCTGCACAATGAGGATTATATCAAGGGCCTAGACAGCACCGGCCAGCCGATCCGCGACGGCATCGACGTGCGCATCGGCGACACCGTCGTGATCCAGCGCGCAGGGGATGTCATTCCACAGATCGTCAGTGTCGTCATCGACAAGCGTCCGCCCGATGCCGTGCCATACGAATTCCCGCACACCTGCCCGATCTGCGGCTCGCCGGCGACGCGCGAGATCAACGAGAAGACCGGCAAGGAGGATTCGCGCCGCCGCTGCACCGGCGAACTGATCTGCCCGGCGCAGGCCGTGGAAGGGCTGCGCCATTTCGTGTCGCGCGGCGCCCTGGATATTGAAGGCCTGGGCGCGGAGAATATCGACACGTTCTTCAATGCCGGGTTGATCAAGACAGCCGCCGACATCTTCACGCTGAGGGAGCGCCGCCCCGCCGTGACCAAGGCGCTGGCCGAGCGGCGCGAGGAGCAGGCAAGGCAGCGCGAGGCGGCGTCCGGCAAGACGCGCAAGAATGTGCGCAGCGTCGAGGACCGCAACTATGAAGGCCTGGACAAGCTGTTTGCGGCAATCGATTCGCGCCGCGAGCCGGAGCTCGACCGCTTCATTTTCGCGCTCGGCATCCGCCATATCGGCGAAACCACGGCCGCGGTACTTGCGCGAACCTTCTCGACCATCGAGGAGCTTATCCGAGTCGGCAAGGAGACTGCGGCGGCGGAGAATCCGCATGCGGTCTTCCCATCGATCAACGGCATTGGCGATACGGTGATCGATGCGCTTCGCGATTTCTTCGGCAACGAGCGCAATGACGACGTGCTCGAGAAGCTGCTGCAGCAGGTCAAGCCGAAGCCATATATCGTCACCGTCTCGGCCGACAGCGAAGTCGCCGGCAAGACGATCGTCTTTACCGGTTCGCTGGAAAAGATGACCCGCTCGGAAGCCAAGGCGATGGCCGAGCGTCTCGGCGCCAAGGTGGCCGGCTCGGTTTCGGCCAAGACCGATTTGCTGGTGGCCGGTCCTGGCGCCGGTTCCAAGCTCAAGCTTGCCAGCGAACTCGGCGTCGAAGTCATCGATGAGGACACCTGGCTGCAGCGGGTCGGCAAATCGTGACGGACGGGGCATTCAAAGGGTTCGGCCCAAAGGCCATTCCGTTCCTGAAGGCATTGGATTTCCACCAGAGTCGCGAGTGGTTCCTGGAAAACCGCGACCTGTTCGAAAAGGAATTGCGCGACCCACTGGGGGATCTCGTCGAGACGCTTACTCTGCGTTTTGCGCAGGCTGGCCTCGGCCTGCGTGGCGATCGCAAGAAGTCGCTGTTCCGCATCAACCGCGACGTGCGCTTCGCCAAGGACAAACGACCCTATAACCGGCATCTGTCAGCTATCCTGTCGCCGGACGGCACCAAGATGGAGCAGGGTGTGTTCTTCGTCCATATCGGGCTCGAGCGCTGCTTTGCCGGCGTCGCCTGGTGGCAGCCGGCGCCGGAACTGCTGACGGCCATGCGCAAGGCCATCTCAAGCCATCCCGATACGTTTCGCGCCGTGGTGGCGGCGCTGGGGAAAAATGGCCTCGAACTCGATGCCGAAGGCGGCATGAAACGCACGCCGCGCGGCTTCGAACACGTCGCCGACAAAGATCTTGTCGCCGCCATCCGCAACCGGCACTTCGCCGTTCGCCACGCAATCGATCCGGCTGGTATCCACGGGCCGGGACTGGTCGAGGAACTCGTCGATTTCACCATGCGCGCCAAGCCACTGCTCGACTGGGGCAGGGCGATCGAGGGCACGGCGCCGGGAAGCTAATGCATGTCGCCCGGAAATGTCCTCGGTTCCGGGACAACGACATGCATAAAATCAGAAGCTTACAGGAGGTCGGCGAATCCTATTCGCCGCGACATACTGTAGCCCAGCGCTTTGATTGCGGCGCTACATCCGCATCAAAAGACCGCCGTCGACGGCCAGTTCAATTCCAGTGACGTAACTTGCCGCGTCGGAGAGCAGGAAAAGTGCTGCGTTGGCCATGTCTTGCGGCGTGCCGATGCGGCCGAGCGGCGTGTAGCTGGCGACGGCGGCGCGCTTCTCCTCGGTGTCCCAGCGCGCCTGCAATGGCGTCAGCGCCATGCCCGGGCAGATGGCGTTCGACCGGATGCGATCGCCGGCCAGTTGCATGGCGAGCGACTTGGAGAGCGCGCAGACGCCGGCCTTCGAGGCCTGGTAGGCATCCTGCGGGGTCGGATCGCCGCGATACCACTGGATGGTCGAGAAATGCACCATGGCGCCGCCGCGGCCGCCCGCGCGCATATGTGGCACGACCGCCCGCGCCGTGTGCACGAAGGATTTCAGGTTGATGTTGAAGACCTGATCCCAGACGTCGAGGTCCATCTCCAGGGCCGACTTGTCGCGGCCGAACCAGAGCACCCCTGCGACATTGGCAAGATAGTCGATGCCGCCGCGCTCACGGCCCGCAGCATTGATGGTCTGTTCGACAAAGGCGGCATCGGTGAGATCGCCCTGCGCGAAAATGAGCCTGTCGTCATAGGCGGCGAGCGATGCCGGGCGTGGCTTGATGTCGATGGCGGTGACGGAAGCGCCGGCATCGAGCAGCGCCAGGGTAATCGCCTCGCCCATGCCGCCGCCAGCCCCGGTGACGACCGCATGCCTGCCGGTGAAATTATAAACGATCATCCGCAACCCCTTTTTTCGCCAATCTGCAATCACCGGACAATAGCGTGCCTTTACGCGGAACTGCAGAGCCATTGTGATCTCGCGTCGATATGACGGAGCGCGGGCCAAATTCCGGCGTGAAAGGCTTGCCGATGATTTCCGCTGATCGTTTGGCTCAAGCGAATTCGTGTGACAAGGCTGGGCATGCCCCCTACATACCGCCACTCCTCATGGAGTGGCCGATGGCGACGGACGTGATTTCAGAGAGCGGCGCGAAAAGCGATTTCTGGCAAGGGGTTAGGCTCTCCATGCCGGTTGTGGTGGCGTCGGCGCCGTTCGCGGTGCTGTTCGGTGCGCTCGCCGTCGACAATGGGTTTTCGGTCCTTGAAGCCTTCCTGATGAGCGCGCTGGTCTATGGCGGCGCCAGCCAGATGGTCGGCATCCAGTTGTTCGGCCAGCATGTCGCGCCATGGTTGGTCGTGCTCTCGATCTTCGCCGTGAATTTCCGTCACGTGCTCTATTCCGCCGGCATCGGCCGGCGCATCGCGCACTGGCCTGTCATCAGCCAAGCACTCGGCTATTTCATCCTCACCGATCCGCAATTCGCGGTCGCCGAGGCACGCGCGCAATCCGGCCAGACTGTGGGCTTCGCCTGGTATCTGGGGCTTGGCCTGCCGGTCTATCTGTTCTGGATCGTCGAAAGCGCGCTCGGTGCGCTGTTCGGCAAGCTCATTCCAGATACGCATGCGCTGGGCATCGATTTCCTGCTGCCGATCTATTTCCTCGGCCTTGTGATGGGCTTCCGCAAGCGGCCGCTGTGGCTGCCGGTGGTCGTCGCCAGTGCCTGCGCGTCCATCATTGCCTACAAGACGGTGGGTTCGCCCTGGCACGTCTCCATCGGCGCCATCGCCGGCGTGCTGCTGGCTGTCATCCTGCCGCCGCACCATAGCGGCGTGGAGACAAGGCCATGAGCACGACATTCTGGATCATCATCGCCGGCGCGATCGCCACCTATCTCACGCGCATCGGCGGGCATCTGGTCATCTCCCGCTTCGACCACATCCATCCGCGCGTAGAAGCCGGCCTCAACGCGGTGCCGGCGGCAGTGCTGACGACGCTGGTGGCGCCGGAACTGCTGAATGCCGGACCGGCGGAGTGGGCAGCGCTGGTCGTTACCGCCCTGGTCTCGTTGCGTGGCGGGCTGATGGCGATGTTTCTGGCGGGTGCTGCGGTGTTGATCGTGGCACGGCAGTTCGTGGGATGAGAAGCCCTGCCGGCGCTATTGCTTCGAAGGTTTGCGCCGCCCCTCATTGCCCTGCCGGGCATTTCTCCCCGTATAGTGACGGGGAGAAAGACGCCCTCGCTGATGGTTTCGCCAATCGCCGGCGCCGCAGAAAAAAAGCGGCGAGGGTGCAATCAGCCCCTTCTCCCCGTCACTATACGGGGAGAAGATGCCGGCAGGCAGATGAGGGGCAGCGCCAGCCTTCCAAAGCTGAATGTCCGACGACTCAAATCTTCGCGTCGTGCGGCAGTGGTGCCGTCGCCTTTTCCAGCCAGGCCAGTGTTTCGCCGTCGAGCATCGGCCCGATCTCGGCCGCGACGCGGGCGTGGTAGGCGTCGAGCCAGTGCAGTTCGTCACGGGTCAGCAAGTCCGATCGCACCAGCCTGACGTCGATCGGCGCCAGCGTCAGCGTCTCGAAAGCGTGCATGGCGATGTCGCCGCCCTCGATCTGTTCGGCCGGCGTCACCAGGATGAGGTTCTCGATGCGGATGCCGTAGGCGCCTTCCTTGTAATAGCCGGGCTCGTTGGACAGCATCATGCCTTCGAGCAGCTTTTCGGTGCCGGTGCGGGCGATGCGCTGCGGACCCTCATGCACGGCAAGATAGGAGCCGACGCCATGGCCGGTGCCATGGGCGAAGTCGCAGCCATGCTTCCACAACGCCATGCGGGCGACGGCGTCGATCTCGGAGCCGCGCGTGCCGGCGGGGAAGCGCAGCGTGGAAATGCCGATCATGCCTTTCAGCACCAGCGTGAAGCGTTCGCGCATCTCTTCGGTCGGCTGGCCGATCGGCACGGTGCGGGTGATGTCCGTGGTGCCGTCCTGGTATTGCGCGCCGGAATCGAGCAGGAACAGCTCTCCGGCCTCAAGCTTGCGGCTGGTGGCGCGCGAGACGCGGTAATGCATGATGGCGCCGTTCGGGCCGGCGCCGGAAATAGTGTCGAAGGAGACATCGCGCAGCGGCATCTGGGTTTCCTCGCCGGTTTGCCGGCGCGTCTCTTCGAGCCTGGTGACGACCGCGATCTCGTCGAGCGAGCCGGGCTTCTGCCGGTCGAGCCAGCACAACAGCTTGGCCACCGCCGCGCCGTCGCGGCGATGCGCGGCGCGCGAGCCGTTGATCTCGGCCTGGTTTTTGGTGGCGCGAGGGATGCGGGCGGGGTCGGGCGCGGCAATCACCGTGCCGCCATTGTCCTCGACCAGCATGCGCAGCCGGTCGGCCGCCAGCACCGGATCGAGCGCGATTTTCGCGCCGCTCTTGGCAAGTGCTGCGATCGCGGCCTCGAATTCGCCGGGCTCATGCGGATCGGCAAGCTGGGTGAGGTAGGCGGCGACCTGGCGCGAGAACTTGCGGCTGTCTATGAACAGCTGGTGCGCCCCGTCGGCGGCGAGGATGGCGAAGCCGAGCGCCAGCGGCGTGTGCGGCACGTCGCCGCCACGGATGTTGAAGGCCCAGGCGATGGAGGAGGGGTCGGTCAGCACCGCATGGGTAGCGCCTTCCTTGCCGATCGCCGTCGCCAGCCGCGCCAGCTTGTCCTTGGCGAGCTCGCCGGCAAAGCCGATCGGGTGCAGCTCGACCGGGGTCACGGGTGCGCCGGGCTGATCCTTCCAGATGATGTCGATCGGGTTCCTGTCGAGCGGCACGAGCACCGCGCCGATCTTGTCGGCGGAGGCCTGCAGCGCCTTGACCTCGCCGATCGTGTGCAGCCAGGGATCGAAGCCCAGCCGCGCCCCTTTGCCCAGGTGATCCCTGAGCCAGACGGCAGGCGGGTTGTCGACGAGGCTTTCGATCGAGAAGATGCCGAGGTCGACTTCGCCCCGCACCTGCAGCGTGTAGCGCCCGTCGACAAAGACAAAGGCACGGTCGCGCAGCACGATGGCGACACCGGCCGAGCCGCTGAAGCCGGTCAGCCATTTCAGCCGTGCGGATCGATCGGCCACGTATTCGCCCTGGTGCTCGTCGGCGCGCGGAACGATGAAGCCATCGAGGCCATTGTCGCTGAGCCATTGGCGCAGCAGCGCCACGCGCGGCTTGCCGACCGCCGGGTCGCCCGCGGAATCGAAGGTCTGGAACATGGTGGGCCTCCTTGGTATCCGCGCGACCGTAACCTATGGGCCTGGAAAAGCGGAATCGATTTCCAGCTGGCGCAAACTGCTACAGCGACTGCCGGGTGACAACCAAATGAGACTGGTCCAGCCATGGCGTGAAAGGGGACGGCGCCGGCATTCTCTCGGTGATGCCGCCTTGCCAACACGCATCAAGTTCTAGGAATTAACCTACGAGGATCGGCAACCGGCTTGCCGGCCTCAATGCTTGAGGTGGATCGTCACCCAGCCCTCGCGGTGCAAAGTACTGATATGGCGAAAGTTCTGGCCGACATAGGCCGAGATCACCGCGTCACGCTGACGGTCGAGGATGCCCGACAGCACGATCGAGCCGCCAAGCGCGATATGGCCGGCCATTTGCGGCGCCAGCCGCATCAGCGGCCGCGCCAATATGTTGGCGACGATGAGATCGAAGGGCGCGCGCCTGGCAAAGATCGGGTGGTGAAAGCCCGGCGCGGTCACCGTCTCGATCAGGCCCTTGACGTGGTTCAGCCGCGCATTGGCGGCGGCGACCCTGACCGCCACCGGATCGATGTCGGTGGCCAGCACCGGAATATGCGCCAGCTTGGCGACCGCGATCGCCAGCACCGCGCTGCCGGTGCCGAGGTCGAGCGCGTTGCGCGGGTGCTCGCGCCGCACGACTTTCTCCAGCATTTCGAGGCATCCGGCGGTGGTGCCGTGATGGCCGGTGCCGAAGGCAAGGCCGGCCTCGATCTCGATGGCGAGCTCGCCGCTGTGGCGCTTCCTTTTGTCATGCGCGCCGTGGACGAAGAAACGGCCGGCGCGCACCGGCTTCAGGCCTTCCAGCGACCGCGCCACCCAGTCGATGTCGGGCAGCGCCTCGCGCTCGACAGGTCTCGACAAAGCGAGGCCGGCGAGAATGTCCTTCAGCCGCGCCTCGACCGCGTCGACGTCGCCGTCGGCGTAGAGCGAGACCTCGTGGATGTCGGCGTCTTCGTCGACCTCCAGCACGGCGATCGGCAAGCCTTCATCCTCGAAGGCCGTTTCGAGCGCCGCGAAGATGCGACCAGCCTCGATCTTTCCGGTAGTGAAATGAAGCCGCGTCTGGGTCATGTGAATTTATGTTCCTCCAGGCTTGATCTTGTCCGAAAACCGGTTCCACTTTCCGGGATCAAGCTCTAGCCCTTCGCGGCGAGGCGCTTCAGCTTCTCCACGGCGGTGCTGGCGTTCTCGCCATAGGCGATCGTGCCGGCGAAGTCGCCCTTGCCGTTGAGCAGCAGCACAGAGGCGGTGTGGTCCATCGTGTAATCGCCATCGCCGGTGTCGACCTTTTTCCAGTAGATGCCGAACGACTTGGCCATGGCGTGGACCTTGTCCGGGTCGCCGGTGATGCCGGTGATGCGGTCGGAGAAATTGCTGACATAGGCGTTCATGACCTGGGGCGTGTCGCGCTCCGGATCGACAGAGACGAAATAGGCATGCAGGTTCTTGCCGTCGTCGCCGAGCGTCTTCAGCCAGCCGGAGAGCTCGAACAGCGTCGTTGGGCAGACTTCGGGGCAATGGGTGAAGCCGAAGAAGACGACGCTGGGCTGTCCGCGGAAGGCGGCCTCGGTGATCGGGGCGCCTTTCTGGTCGACCAGGGTGAAGGGCGCGCCGAAGGGTTCGCCGCCATAGTGGCCGCGATACCAGTCGAAGGTCAGCCAGCCGATGCCGGCCGCCATCAGAACGAGAATGCCGACCAGGATAGAACGCATCATCAGAAATGTCCGTCTGTAACGTCATGGGGCGCCGGCCAAACCATGCGCCCCTTGTTCGGCCACAGTCTTAGCGGTTTGGCCCCGCGCAGGCAAAGTGCCGCGTTGCCGCAACCGTTGTGGTTGACCCACCTGCTTGCAAAGCCGCACAGTCCGCACCACCTGAGACCGGCAACTCGAACCGAGGAGGCTTCTTTGCTCGAACTGATTGGGCTCGAACTGGCTGGGCGGAAACTGATCGGAAGCGCCTTGGCCGCATGCGTCGTGCTTGGCGCCGGTAGCGCCGTTGCCGAGGAAGTCGGCAAGGTCGGCGTCGACTGGGTCGGTAACGACATCATCGTCGAGGCGATCAAGGATCCGAAAGTGGAGGGTGTCACCTGCCACGTTTCCTATTTCGATCGCAGCGTCATCGACCGCCTGCACAAGGGCAATTGGTTCGAGGATCCCAGCGATTCCTCGATCTCCTGCCGTCAGACAGGTCCGATCACGATCGGGGATATTGATACGAGCGAAGGCGGCGAGGAGGTGTTCAAGCAAGGTATCAGCCTGATCTGGAAGAAGCAGGTGGTAAACCGCATCTACGACAAGGCCAACGAAACGCTGATCTATCTGTCGCATTCACGCCAGGTGCAGAACGGCTCGGCCAAAATGTCGGTCACGACCGTGCCGCTCTACGGCCAGAACGTGGTGTGGAGCAAGGGCAAACCGAAATAGGCGGGCGAACGTCTTCCTGGTCCTGTTCTGACCGATGATTGGCCGCGCCTTGCGGGACCAATCATCCCGGCGTAAAGCCGCCGGCATGGACCGTTCCGAAGATCTCGTTGCGAAAGACCCTGAGCCGCGCATCCATCCGACCGCGGAGATGAAGGGCTGCAAGCTTGGCCGCTACGCCGCGATCGGCGAACGCGTCGTGCTGCGCGAGGTCATCGTCGGCGACTTCTCCTATTTCGAACGCCATGCCGAGGCGATCTATACGACGATCGGCAAATTCTGCTCGATCGCCGCCAACAGCCGCATTAATGCGCTGGAACATCCGATCGAGCGGTTGACCCAGCACAAGGTCAGCTATCGGCCGAACGAATATTTTCGCTGGCTGGGCGTCGATGCCGCGTTCCGCGAACGGCGGCGGTCGAAGGCCGTGACCATCGGTCATGATGTCTGGATCGGCCACGGCGCGGTCATCTTGCCTGGCATCGCCATCGGCAATGGCGCGGTCATCGGCGCCAATGCGGTGGTGACGCGGGACGTGCCGTCCTACACGATCGTCGCCGGCGTGCCGGCGAAGCCGATCAGGCCGCGTTTTGTCCCTGAAATAGCGGCGCGCATCGAGGCTCTCGCCTGGTGGGACTGGCCGGTGGAAAAACTCGCCAGGGCGGTTCCCGACATGCAGGCGATGCCGATCGAGGCCTTCCTCGACCGCTGGGAAAACGACGCCGTTTGAGTTCCGGCAGAGAACGGCAGGGCCTGGCCGTCGCGACCGTGCAGAGTATCAACAGGCCAATGCCCTGCGGGTAAGTGAAGCGGCCGGCTGTCTGGGCGCGAGTTGGCTCTTCGGGGAACTATTCTTCGCGCTTTCCGGAATGAAGCCCCTTCCGCCATGCGGGGGTGGCGCGGCGGAAGGGGCTGGAGGTAAACCGCTGTGAAGCGGAGGAACAGGCTCTTTGCCTGCAGGGTTACCATGACATTGAACCGATAAGGTGTGTTTTGCGCCGAATGCGCGCTGAGCGTGCATTCAATTGCGCCGGTTACATTCGGTTCTCGATGGGAACCCAAAGGTCCGCCGCTTGTTTCTCAATGCCGCAAACATTGAGGGCGCTCGATACATGGAAAAGCTTTTCACCAAGGCCGCCAACTGGGTCGCCCATATAACCGGCCTGCCGCTGACCTTTGCCGGCTGCTGCCTGGTCGTCATCGTCTGGGCGGTTAGCGGGCCGGTCTTTGGTTTCTCGGACACCTGGCAACTGGTGATCAACACCGGCACGACCATCATTACATTCCTGATGGTGTTCCTCATCCAGAACACCCAGAACCGTGACGGCGCGGCGATCCAGGCC
This sequence comes from Mesorhizobium sp. M8A.F.Ca.ET.181.01.1.1, assembly GCF_004792025.1. NCBI lineage: Bacteria > Pseudomonadati > Pseudomonadota > Alphaproteobacteria > Hyphomicrobiales > Phyllobacteriaceae > Mesorhizobium > Mesorhizobium sp. M8A.F.Ca.ET.181.01.1.1. Next base: position 726,741 of record NZ_SRTV01000001.1, read on the forward strand.
AAGCTCGACGAATTGATCCGGGTCAGCGAGGGCCACAACAACTTTATCGGCATCGAACATCTGACCGAATCCGAGGTCGAGGAGATCCGCGCCAAATGCGAGCGAGCCGCTAAGCGGCACGACGAGAAGATCGCAACCACGGCGGCAAAGAAGGCGGTTGCCCAGAAGCGAGGCGCGAAAAAGAGCGCGGCTTGAAGCTCAGCCTTTCGTGAACGCCGCGAATGCGTCCTTGTGGTCGGGATGCCAGCGCGACAGGGCAGGACGGTTTTCGATAATGTCGCCGATTGCCCAGGCCATGCGCTTTTCGTCCAGCGGCCGCGCCGCCTCATTGTCCGGGCACAGGATGTAGAAGTCGCGCCTGACCAGCGATTCCAGCATGAAATCGACGACCTGTTCACCCGTCCAGGCGCCAGCGGGCTTTTCCGTCGCGCCTTCGGTGAGGCCGGTATAGGTGAAGCCGGGGATGAGCAGATGCGCCGACAGGCGGCCGCCGGGCTCGTTCCTTAGCGCGTGCGCCACGCCTTCGGTAAAGGTCTTCACGCCAGCCTTGGAAACATTGTAGGCGAGGTTGCCGGGCGGCGTGGTGATGCCTTGCTTGGAGCCGGTGTTGACGATCAGGCCCGGCTTGGCCGCCGCCAGCATGCGCGGCGCGAAGGCTTCGACGCCATGCACGACGCCCCAGAAATTGATGTCGAGCAGCCGCTTCCAGCCATCGCGGTTTTCCCAGGGCTTTCCAGGATTGTCGCCGACGCCGGCATTGTTCATCAGCAGCGAGACCTCGCCAAAGGCGCCGAATGCCCGGTCGGCGAGGCGATCGACCTCATCGGCCTTCGAAACGTCCGATGCAACCGCAAGCACGGCGTCGTCGCCGGCGATGGCGGCAACGGCCCGCGAGGCATCGTCGAGGCGCGGACCAGCGATGTCGGCGAGCACGATCTTCATGCCCATCAACGCCAGCCGTTTGGCCGCCGCGAGGCCAATGCCGCTGGCGGCGCCGGTGATGACGGCGGTATTGCCTCGGCCAAGCGCTGGCAGGGCTGTCTGGATCTCGGCGTCGGGGATCATCGGCGGTGGTTTCCTTTTTTCGAATGGCGCCGAACTTAGCGCCGGAACAGGCTTGTGCAAGCCTTTGTCGGGGCTCGTCGGGTTGACCAGTCCGCTCGTGGCTGCGCATGCTGCGACGCCAAAAGGGAGATTTCCGATTGACGGATTGGGTTGCAATTCTGAAGGAGCAGACCGCCACCGGCGACCAGATGGGACGCGAGGTGCCACAGATGCTGGCCAACCCGGATATCAGCGAAGCTCAGGTGAAAACCTTGTTCTCCGCACTGGAAAAGCAAGCGGAGTTCGTCGAGAAACTGCGCATGGCGCTGGAGAAGTTCGGCCATGATTTCTCGATCATCAAGGCGGCGGAGCGGCTGGAAGAGCGCTACGCCGACCTTGCCGCTTCCGTGGCGGAGAAGCTGAAAGCGATGCGCGGTTAAGCAAGTCCAGGAACGTGTGAGGTGGTTTTCCCTCAGGAATTGCGCCGGACAAAGAAGCTATTTTTCCAATACCCGTGCAAAGCGGGTGTCCGGCACCAGCCAAACCAGGGCGACGGCAACATAGAGCGCCACGCCGATCCACCGGTCGAGGAAGGTCAGCCCAACGGCCGCTACGTAGACGGCAAGCGAAATCCTTCCCTTGCGGTCGCGACCGATGGCCTTGGCGAATCCGGTATCCGGCCCATGCAGCCGATGCAGTGCAATCACCAGCATGCTGTAGGCGGTCGCACACATTACAAGGTCGAAACCGTAGACCGCGACCGGCACCGTGGCGAAATGGTTCTCGCCCATGAAGGCGGTCGTCACCGGCATTAGGGATAACCAGAACAGCAGATGCAGGTTCGCCCACAGCACGTGGCCGTCGACACGCTGCACGGTGTGGAACATGTTGTGCAGATTGTTCCAGTAGATGCCGACATTGATGAAGGAGAGCACGTAGCACAGGAAGATCGGCCACTGCGGCAGCAGGGCCGAAAAATCCTCGCCCTCCGGTACCTTCAGGTCCAGCACCATGATGGTGATGATGATCGCCACCACACCGTCGGTGAATGCCTCGACCCTGCCTTTGCCCATGATCACTGCCTCGGTCCGCGACGAATTGCCGAAAGATAGTAAATCGTTAGCGGATGTTGGCGCGCCGATAAACGGCGCACGAAAAAATCCTCAACTATATCAGGGGAAACCATACGCCCGGACCGGTGATCGTGGTGGTTGGCGTTGGCCACTTGTTGACTTTTCTTGGCGCTGCCTCTCCCCTTGCGATGCAGTCCCGGCCGAAGCAGTCGAACGGCCGGCGACCGAATGGAGGGACTGATGAAACTTCGATTTCTGCTTGCGATAGCGACCATTCTGGCCGCCGTCTTGGGGACGTCCGCCGCCGCCTTCGCCTACGGCGCCCATACCACGACCAGCCTCAACGTGCGCACCGGGCCTGGCGCGGGATACGCCAAGGTCGGGACGCTGCCGGCCGGCTTCAGGGTCGACGTGACCGGCTGCCAGCCTGGCTGGTGCAGGATCCATGGCGGCGGTGTCAGCGGCTGGGCCAGTTCCGGCTATCTCTCGCGGACCCATGTCGTGCATCCGCCGGTCATCATCGTGCGCCCGCCGCATCGGCCGCCGCACTGGCACCATCGGCCTCATCACCGTCCTCCGCACCACCGCCCGCCGCACAAGCCGCGTCCCGGCAAATGCAAGATCGCGCCCGGCTTTCCCTGCAAGTAGGCCCGGTCTCCTGCAAATAGACCGCTTGCATCCAATACGGCACGAAGGGATGCCGTGACCGATCGGGGCCGCTGGCCCCGATCAGCGTTTTTGGCAATGGGCCTGGTGGGGCAAGGCCCACCATGGTGTCAGGAGCGTGGCCGTTCACCGGAACGCCTGTCGTAAGGGCGCGTTAACGTCGCGATCCCTGAAACTGGTGACGAGGTTGGCCATGGCCTTTCGCGATTTGGCGCAGACCCAGAACGAGGCCAGCGGCGACGTCCTCGCGATCCCGGCTGTCGCGGCGATGATCGCGGTGCTGTTTGCCGGCAGCACGGTGCTGACGCCTCTCTATATCATCTACAAGCAGCAATTCGGCTTTTCGCAGATCACTCTGACGCTGATTTACGCGGTCTATGTCGTCGGCAATCTCGGCGCCTTGCTGGTGTTCGGTGGCGTGTCGGACGTGGTCGGACGCCGGCCAGCAGCGCTGGCGGCGATGATCGTGGCCATTGTCAGCGCGCTTATCTTCCTGTTCGCCGGAAATGTCCTCTCGCTCGACGTGGCGCGCATCCTGAGCGGGCTTGGTATCGGCATCGGTGCGGGGACGGGGACCGCCTGGATTGCCGAGCTTCTCCCGGCCGCCGACAAATCAGGTGCCAGCGTCATCACCACCAGCACCAATTTCCTCGGTCTCGGCTTCGGGTCGCTGATATCGGGCCTGTTGGCTCAATACGAGCCCTGGCCGCTGCGGCTGGTCTTCATCGTCTATCTCATGGCGCTCGCGGTGGTGGCGGTCCTGGTCTGGCGCACCCGTGAAACCGTGGCGAAACCGGGTGGCCTGGGGCGGATTTCGATGCGGCCGCACCTCTCCGTGCCTGAGAAGATACGCACGCGCTTCGTCGCGCCGGCGGTGACCGGTTTCGGCGCGATGGCGTTGGTCGGCTTCTATGCCGCGTTGGCGCCGAGCATCCTGGCGCAGCAGCTGCACGAGGCAAACCATGCCGTTGCCGGCGCACTGTTCTTTGAACTGGCAATCGTCGCTGCGGCCAGCATCGTGGCGCTGATGCGCATGCAGAGCAGCAAGGCCATGCTGGCCGCCCTGGCCTTGATGATCCCAAGCGTGCTGCTGGTGGTGGCGGCGCAGATGCTGGCCTCGATGGCACTGATGATCGTGGCGACGGCCTGCTGCGGTGTCGTGGCCGCACTTGGCTACCGAGGTGGCCTGCAGGTGGTGAACGAGATCGCGCCGCAGGATCGCCGTGCCGAAGTGGTGTCCAGCTTCTTCGTCTGCTGCTTTGTCGGCAACGCCTTGCCTGTCATCGGCATCGGCGTCGTGTCGACCTATGCCAGCCCTGTCGCTGCGAGCCTGGCCTTCGCGGTCATGATCATCGTGTTCGCGCTGGTGGCGCTTGCCTTCGGGCTCAGGCAAAGACGCTGAGATAGCCGCCAACTGGCAGGCAGCGGTGCTTCAGCCGTGCGGCGTTTCAGGCGTCATGTTCGCGCGCTGGCGCGGCATGCCAAGGCCGGTGTCGGGCGGTTCGCCGGCAGCCGGCCTGTTCTCGATCATGTGCAAGCTGCGCCAGCCGCCGAAGCGGTAGTAGGCGGCAGCCAGGACCAGCGAGGCGATCGAACCGGCCGGGAAACTCCACCACAGCGCTTCCTCGCCGATCACGCCGCGCATGTAATAGGCGAAGCCGGTGCGCACGACGAGCACCGAGATCACCAGGATGATCAGCGGCGGCATCACGGCCCCCGTGGCGCGCACCGTGGCGAACAGCACAATGGTGATGCCGAACAGGATGAACGACCAGGACGCGACCGTGTTGATGTGGGCAGCGATATCGATGGCGGCGCTGTCACTGCTCAGGAACAGGCCCAGGATCGAGCGGTCGAAGACCCATAGCAGCGCGACGAGGGCGCCGGTCAGGACAAGATTGAAGCCGACGCTTGAGGCGGCAACGCGGCCGATCCGGTCCCAGCGGCCCGCACCGACATTCTGCGCCGCCATGGAAGAGACCGCGGCGCCGATGGCGAGTGCCGGCATCTGGATGTAGGTCCAGAGCTGCGCGGCGATGCCGTAGGCGGCGGCAACCTGCGAACCATAGGAGTTGACGATGCCCATCACCGTCAGCGCCGCCGCCGAGGTGACGATCATCTGCAGGCCCATCGGCACGCCCTTGAAGACGACGATGCGCAGCAGCGCCGGATCGGGGCGCAGCAGAGCGAGATTGGCGCCGGCCAGCCGCAACGGATGCTTGCGCGCGTAGAGCACGACGAGGATGGCGATGACGCTCACGGTCTGGCCGATCAGCGTCGAGGTGGCGGAACCGGCGATGCCGAGTTCGGGAAACGGGCCGATGCCGCGGATGAGCAGGGGATTGAGCACGATGTCGAGCACCACCGCCAGCGCCATGAAGATGAAGGGCGTGCGGGAATCTCCGGCACCGCGCAGCACGGTCATGACGAAGGACAGAAGGTTCATCATCGGCACGGCGACGAAGATGATGCGCAGGTAGGAGCGCGCCAGCGGCAAGGCGTCGGCCGGCGTGCCAAGCGCGCCCAGGATGGTATCGACCCAGATCCAGCCGCAGACCGCGAACACCACCGAAACGAGGAAAAAGAAAGTGGCGCTGGTGCCGACGATGCGGCGCGCCTCGGGCAGGTCGCGGGCGCCGACCGACTGCGCCACCAGGATGGTGGCCGCCATGCCGATGCCGAACACCGTGCCGAGGATCAGGAACAGAACGAGGTTGGCGTTGGAGGTCGCGGTCAGCGCCGATTCGCCGAGGAATCGGCCCACCCAGACGGCATTGACCGAGCCGTTCAGCGATTGCAGCACATTGGAGCCGAGCACCGGCAGGGCGAACAGCAGCAGCGTGCGCGGGATCGGGCCGCTGGTCAGGTCGCCGGTGCGCCGACGCGCGGGCATTTTTTCGTCCATGGCGGGTAACCTGGCAAATGTGACTCGGGCCGGCGACGATATCGCAGGCCGAACCAAGATGCACCCTACGCCGAGGAGCGGTGACCGTTCGATCGTGCAATGCATGTCGCGCGAAAGTGACCTCGGTTTTGCGAGAACGACATGCATCAAGCAACACCCTGAAGCGCGACGCGTGAATCCGTTTCGACGCGGCGCGCTTTAGGCTTGATCGCGGGCGATGCACTGAAGGCGGCAGTCCGCTTGCCCTGATCCAATCATGTTCTCAAATCTCCCGGAATGGGATATTGGTCCTGAACGTGGGGCCGCATTCCTTGCGAGATCTTATGCATAAACCGGGGGGTTCATGTCCGACAGGTCGATTTTTTCCGAGCGCCTGAACCGGCGCGCGTTTCTCGGCGCGTCCGCTTTGGGGGCCGCTTCCCTGACGCTTTCGGCGTGCACCACGACCGATGTTGCGCCGCCGACAGCGGCGCCGGCCCCACCGTCGGCCGCGCCAAGCGAGCCGGCTTTGGGCGATACCGCAAGCATGTATGCGGCGCGCACCGATGAGGGCTATCAGCTGCCGGCCATCCCGGTTGCCAAGCTCGATCCGAGGTTCGTGCGTCAGGTCGTGGCCGATCCGACCGGAGAAAAGCCCGGCACGATCGTCGTCGATGTTTCCGAGCATTTCCTCTATCTGGTGCGCGACGGCGGCAAGGCCATCCGCTACGGCGTCAGTCTCGGCAAGGCCGGTTTCGGATGGACCGGCAGCGCCGTGGTCCAGGCGCGCAAGAAGTGGCCGGTGTGGACGCCGCCGCCCGAAATGATCCAGCGCCGGCCGGAACTGGCGAAATACAAGGACGGCATGCCGCCCGGCCCGCAGAGCCCGCTGGGCGCCCGCGCGCTCTATCTCTTCCGCGACGGCAAGGACACGATGTATCGGCTGCACGGCACGCCGGAATGGGATTCCATCGGCAAGAACGCGTCGTCCGGCTGCGTGCGCTTCATGAACCAGGACATCATCGACCTCTACAGCCGCGTCAACGGCCCGGCCCAGGTCTTCGTGCGGCCCAACCTGTCGGCCGCCGGCAAGATCATGGCCGTGTCGAGCAGGACGGCCGAGCCGATCGATGCGGGCGTGCCGAAGGACGCCGAGTTCCTGAAGTAGGTTTTCAAGAAATTGTGGACTACCGCAGCGAAGCGGTCTGACTCCAAAAAAGGCCGGCCGCACTGCTCAATGGGATAGCTACGGGCGATCAGCTTCGAGTTTGCAGCAGCATCGGCAGCTCCGCCGTGCTCAAATGTCAGTCCGCTGGGGCCGATCTGCAGCCTGTATCCCGACATCGCGGCAATAACCACGAGGGTGATCACTGCGAGAACCATCATAAGCTTATTCGGATCCAGCTTGCTCATCTTGTGTCACCATCAAGGGATTCAAACCACCAGGGAGTTCGCTGAACAAAGGTTTCGTCTTCAGCCATATAGTTGTGGTCGAACGCTCGAATGGCGGCGCTGAGAGCCTGTGAACGGCTCACTTTGAATCTTCGCGCGCTTTTCTCGATGAGCTCGATCTCATGTGCCGAGAGCCGAAAGGATACGATTTTCTTCGTCATGCCTGAGACCATAGACCGTGGTGGTTAATCATTTCCTGCTTTCGTATTACGCCGCCGTTAGCGCTTGAGAGAGCTCGTGGATGTCCCAGGTTTGATGATACCTCAATCCAGCTCAGCTACATTGGACTAAAAAGGTATCTCGTCGTCCAAAGGCTTCTTGTCGTTTTCGGTCGGCGCGTCCGAGAGCGGCTTTGTTGGGACAAAGATGTCATTGGCCTTAGTCGTGATGCGGTCGCCCTGGCCGGAATGGGCTACAATCACGCGACAGATAGTAACCAGCTCGTACGGGGTCCGGCTGGAGATGAACATTTCACCGTGATCACCATCCCACGTCGGAACTTGGGTTCGGGCGGTGTAGGTGCCCGCATAAAAAGCGATTCCCCATCCTTCGAGTTGTCTGAGCTGCTCGCCTACCTCCACTGCTGCCTTCAATCTTTCCGACAGCGGAAATGACAGTCGCTGATGCGGCCGTTCCCAAGGCTGAGGCATAAGCGACTCGAGCTTCGTGATGACCGCTGACAGGGCTTCGATGTTCTCTGAGGTCGGCTCAGCTTCGCATGAGATCGTTCCCTCATAGCTGTCACGCACAATATTCATCAACATCATGCCGGACCTGACCCGATTTAGTACCACAAGGCTCTTTGCGCCGAGATCGTCGATGTCTTCGTGGCGGACGCCGTTGACGATAATGTTGGCGACAAGCACGCCCAGTGCAGCAGCCAAGCTCGACAGAGTCTCCATCTGCAGCCGTGTTCCTTGCTCCGCACGCTGGACGGTACGTCTGTCGACCCGGCTCATAGCGGCCAGCTTGTCCTGGGTCATGCCGGCCGCTTCCCGCAGTTCCCTGATTTTGGCGCCGTTCGACATCGTCATTTGCTTTTCCATGTCGCTACTATCTCATTCATCGAGCGACAGTGCTACGTCATGGTAGCGACAGGGGTGCCCATTAAGGAAGTCGCTTTGCGACAATGACGCTACGGAGCAGGATTAGGGTGCGACTTATGAGGGACTTAATGAGGGTCGCTTTGCGCCGCATTCCGATCAACCTGTAATGGGTGCCTCCGGTTGGCTGGCTACCACAACTCAAGCTATGAGTGGGCAAGGCAGGACACGGCTACGTCGGCGACACGGGACGGGAAGGGGAGTAGCCATGCCTATACGCAAAGTTTGGCGCGATTGGTTTGGCGAATTTTTAAGAAGCATCGATTCGTTGGAGCTCGACAAGGTTGACTTGTATGACGCTGAGTGCGCTGAGAGAAAGTCTGCAGCACTAACACTCTTGGCTCGGCTGCTTTCCGAAACACAATCTGCATTAGTTCTGGTTGATGCTGGTAGAGATCTTGCATTTCGATCGACCTGCCGCTCGGCGATCGAATGCTCGTTGCATCTGTTTCTGGCTGAGACGGAGGATGGATACATCGACCTCTTGCGATCCGACGACGAGGTCAGTCGGCGATCACGTGCCAAGAAATTTATGGCGAACGGCGCCGGAAAGCTTGCAAAAGAAGCGGAAAAGCATTTGCAAGAGTTCTTGAGGAGAAGTGCTGGGGCAAAGGGAAGGTTCCAAATTTCCGACATACAGACACCTTTTCCCAGGCAGACCCATGTCTACCGGGAAATCTCCGCTGACGCGGCGCATGTGACCTGGACGTCGCTCGTTCGACATCTCCATGAAATTCGGCCTGGTTGGATTGAGCTGAAGATCGAACCGTCGATCGCCGAAAGCGAACTTGAGGAAGCGGCCTCGATCCTGGCGTTCTCTTTGCTGTCAGGAATGAAGTCTCTTCTGAACCTTGTTCCAGCGTTGGAAGATAAATTCGATCTAGAGACGATTTTCGAGGGCTACAAGAAAATATACCTGAGTGGAAAACCAAAACTCGCGCAAAAGTAGGTGGTCCGCTTTACCGTCTCCGGGAGCGGGCCTTTTGGTTGATGGTGCCATCCAGGCGGACGCGCTGGGCGCGTCCGCCTTTGAATGCGATTACTTCCTGGCGAGGCCGGGCAGCGTCACTTGATAGACCAGGAACATGGTGTCGACATCGGCGCCGTCATCGGCCTTGTAGGGGGCGCCGACCTGGAAGCCGTCCTGGGCGAGGAAGTCATTGTCGTTGCCGACGAACAGGAAATAGTCGTCGGGCAGCTTCGGATCGAGGACGCTGGCGACCGACATCGCTTCCCACTTTTCCGAGAGCTCATTGTGGTCCTTCGCCCCACCATTGTGCAGGCCGAAGCGGCCAAGCTCAGCGGCGTCGTTGATGTCGATGAACGGTGTCAGCTTGGCCGGCGTCACCGACGGGTCGAGCACGCCCTTGGGCGCGACCGGCTTGTCGGCGGCATCGAAAGGCCCGCCGGCGATGTCGGTCGCGCCGGACAGGTCGACGATGTTGATCTGGCGGTAGAGTGACGCGTCACCCTTCTTCAGGCCCTGGCCGTTGCCGCTGTCGCGCGCCAGCATCAGGAAGGACGTGTCCGAAAGCGCCACGATCTCGCTCTGCGCGGCGACCTTGGTCTTGCCCTTGGCATCCTTGAACACCGGCAGCGGCACGACATATTCATGCGCGAGCTTCAGATGGGCGAGGTCGGAGGCATCATAGACCAGCGCCCGGGTGTTCTGCCGTGTCGAGGGTGAATCGCCGCCATCCTGCCTCGGAGCCGACTGCAGCACGGCGATCAGGAACTTGCCGTCCGGCGTCATCGCCATGCCCTCGAGGCCCTGGTTGTTCTGGCGTCCGGTTTCGGGATCCTTCGGATCGGGGTCGGCGGCGCCCGGGCCGGGATTGTCGGAGGAGAAGTTCGGCGCGCCCTTGCGCATCGGCACGAGGGCCGCAGGCGGCTGGGTCGCCGACATCAGGCGGCCTTGCGCGGAGAACCTGTAGATGTTGGGGCCGTACTCGTCGGAGATGAACATCGAACCGTCGGGCAGCCGCACGATGGCCTCATTGTCGAGAGCGAGCTTGCCGTTGGTGGCGACGGGCAGCATCGGCATGTCGCCGGCGGCCGGGCGCACATCCGACAGCGGATCGAGCCCGGTGGCATCGGCGCCCTTGTCGTCGGTGAGAAGCATGGTGTCGGCAAGCGTCGCCTTGACGCCCTTCTGCTCCTGGCCGGCGGCGGGAGCAGCGCCTGGCGCGACAGGCGTGAACTCGATGCCGATGGTCTTGAGACGCGGCCGGTAGTCGGTGGTGCCGGCGACATTGTAGCCACGGTCGGGCAGGAGCCAGAGCGATCCCTTGTAGGTGCCCGCATCATGCGTCCAGCCGGATGTGTCGATCGCCATGCCGGAGCCCGAGCCGAAGGTCTCGCCGAACTTGTCGCGCTGGTCGGCCGGGATGCGGCCGACGCCGACCAGGCCCTTGTTGACGTAGGCCACGCCGTCGGCAAGCGCCGGGGTGAGGGCGGTGAACAAGGCCAACGCGACGCCGAGCGAGGCGGTTCGGTGCAGGTGTTTCATGGACAATCCTCTTTGTGACGAAGCATGCCGGAGCGGCCGAAGGACAAACGGAAAGAGGTGCCGCATCGATGATGCCGTGCATGCCTCCCCGAAAGCGATCTAAGGCGTCAACATGATGCTTGCGTGACAGTGCGCGACGCCGACCAGCGGCGATCTCCAAGTGCCGATGAAAACGCTGGACGGCATGAGATTGTTGACCGTCCATCTGCAGTATTCAGCGTACTAGACACTTATGTACAGCGCGTATATGGTGCTGCCTCTGACAGACCGGGAGGGAAGCCTTGAAGTCGCACTACCGCGCAGTTGTCATCGGGGGTGGCGTGGTGGGCGCCTCGGTGCTCTACCACCTGACGCGGTTCGGCTGGAGCGATGTGGCGCTGATCGAGCGCGCCGAACTGACCGCCGGCTCGACCTGGCACGCGGCGGCCGGGTTCCATGCGCTCAACGCCGATCCCAATGTCGCGGCGTTGCAGGACTACACCATCAACCTCTACCGCGAGATCGAGGCCGAATCCGGCTGGGATATCGGGCTGCACATGACCGGCGGCGTCAACATCGCCAGTGATCCGGCGCGCTGGGAGTGGCTGAAATCGGCGTGGGCGGTGTTCCAATCGGTTGGCATTGAGACCGCCCGGCTGGTTACGCCCGACGAGATCAAGGCGATCTGCCCGATCGTCGACGTCACCGGCGTGCTCGGCGGCCTGCACGATTCCAACGAAGGTCATCTCGATCCCTACGGCACGACGCATGCCTATGCGGGTGCTGCCAAGAAGCGTGGCGCCGATGTCATCCTGCGTAACCGCGTGGTCGAGCTGAAGGCGCGCACCGACGGCCAGTGGGACATCGTCACCGAGCAGGGCACCATCGTTGCCGGGCATGTCGTCAACGCCGGCGGGTTATGGGCAAAGCAGCTCGGCCGCATGGCCGGCGTCGACCTGCCGGTGACGCCAATGGAGCATCATTATTTCGTCACCGAGGACATTCCGGAGATCGCGGCGCTGGACAGCGAAATCGGCCTCGCGGTCGATCTCGACGGCTTTTCCTACCTGCGCCAGGAGCGCAAGGGCGTGCTGCTCGGCGTTTACGAGCAGAACCCGAAGCACTGGAACATGGACGGCGCGCCGTGGGACTATGGCATCGAGCTGATCCCGGAAGACATCGACCGCATCAGCCCGGAACTCGCCAAGGCGCATGAACGCTTTCCCTGCCTGGCGACGGCCGGCATTCGCAAATGGGTCAACGGCGCCTTCACCTTCACCCCCGATGGCAATCCGATCGTCGGTCCGGTGCGCGGCCTGAAAAATTACTGGGTCGCCTGCGGCGTCATGGCCGGCTTCAGCCAGGGCGGCGGCGTCGGCAAGTCGCTGGCCGAATGGATGATTTATGGCGAGCCGCGGGCCGACATCTTCGGCATGGACATCGCCCGCTATGGCGCCTTCGCCGCCAACCGCGAATATCTCAGGCAGACGACGCGCCAGTTCTATTCACGCCGCTTCGTCATGACCTTTCCCAATGAGCGATTGCCGGCGGGCCGGCCACTGAAACGCCCCGGCGCCTATGACGGGATGGCTGCTGCCGGCTGCGAATGGACGGCCTCCTGGGGGCTGGAAATCCCGGCCTATTTCGCGCCGATGGGTTTTCGCGAGAACACGACGCTCAAGCGCTCCAACGCCTTCGACATCGTCGGCGACGAAGCGCTGCAGGTGCGCCGTGCCGCCGGCCTCATCGATATCTCGGCCTATTCGCGCTACGCGATTTCAGGGCCGGGCGCCGAGGCGTGGCTCGACCGGCTGCTCGCCTGCCGGCTGCCGAAAGCCGGCCAGGCGCGGCTGGCGCCGATGCTCGGGCCGGACGGGCGGTTGAAGGGCGATCTCACCGTCATCAACTGGGGCGGCGGCGACTATTGGCTGATGGGCTCCTACTATCTCCGGGAATTTCACCTGCGCTGGTTCGAGAGCCACGCGGGAGCAGGCGTCACGGTCACCGACATTTCGGATGTGATGAGCGGATTCCTGCTGACCGGACCGAATGCGCGCAAGATCCTGGAACGCACGACGCATCAGGACGTGTCGGGCAAGGCGCTGCCGTTCATGGCCTGCGGCGCGTTCGATGTCGGCATGGTGCACACGCGGGTTGCCCGTCTCTCCATCGCCGGCGAACTCGGCTTCGAGATCAGCTGCCCCATGACCATGCACGCCACATTGCGCGAAACGCTGCTTGCCGCCGGCGAGGACCTCGGCCTGGCCGAGATCGGCTATTACGCGCTCAACGCGCTGCGGCTGGAGAAGAGCTTCGGCATCTGGTCGCGCGAATTCACGCAGGGCTACACGCCCGGCCAGACCGGGCTCGATCGTTTCATCGCCTTCGACAAGGGCGATTTCGTCGGCCGCGACGCGGCGCTGAAGGAACGAGACGCCGGCGCCGCGCAGCGGATCGTGACGCTGGAGATCGACGCCGTCGATGCCGATGCCAGCGGCTTCGAGCCGGTCTGGCATGGCGGCCGGCGCGTCGGCTTCGTCACCTCCGGCGGATTTGGCTACACGATCGGCAAGAGCGTCGCGCTGGCGTTGGTGGACGACGATTTCGCCGGGGAGGGGACGGCGCTTTCGGTACACATTGTCGGCGTCGAACGGCCTGCGCGCGTCATCTCTGCCTCGCCCTATGATCCCCAGGGCAAGGCGATGCGGCAATGAGGAGGAACTTCCGATGATCGATGAGGCGGCACGAGACAGCAGGCGCGAACGCCGGCGCGGACGCACCGGCGAGGCGGGCAGCGAATCCAGCCGCAGGCCCAATTACCGGTCGCTGAAGAACCCGTTCCTGCCGCAGCCGATCTTTTCCGACGACCAGGTGGCGTCGATCCACGACACGGCGCTGCGGGTGCTGGAAGAGCTCGGCATCAAGGTGCTGCTGCCGCAGGCGCGCGAAGTGCTCGCCCGCGCCGGCGCGCTGGTCGATCTGGACACCGACATGGTGCGCATCGGCCGCGACATGGTGATGGCAGCCTTGGCCTCGGCGCCGCGATCGATCCACGCCAATGCAGGCGCGCGTGCTCGCGATCTGTCGCTCGAACTGGGTTCGATGACATTCCTGGCGGGCTCCGGCGCGCCCAACGTCACCGATCTCGACCGCGGCCGGCGACCCGGAACGCTGGTCGCCTTCGAGGAACTCATCAAGCTGGTGCAGCATTTCGATGTCCTGCACATGCTGGGGCCGTGCATCGAGCCGCAGGACATCGACAATCGTTTTCGCCACTATGCCGTCAATCGGGCGCAGCTGACCCTGTCGGACAAATTCCCGTTCGTGTTCGCGCGCGGCACGCCGCAGGTCGATGACAGTTTCGAGATGATCAGGCTGGCCCGCGGGCTGTCCGAAGACGAGTTCCGCTCGGGCGCGCATTGCTACACCGTCATCAACACCAACTCGCCGCGCCAGCTCGACATCCCGATGGCGCAAGGCATCATCGATTTCGCCAAGGCGGGGCAGGTGCTGATCATCACGCCGTTCTGCCTGGCCGGTGCGATGGCGCCGATCACGGTGGCCGGCGCCCTGACGCTGCAGCATGCCGAAGCGCTGGCCGGGCTGACGCTGGCGCAGATCGTGCGGCCGGGCGCGCCGGTGGTCTACGGTTCCTTCTCCTCCAATGTCGACATGAAATCGGGCGCGCCGGCCTTCGGCACGCCGGAGCACGTCAAGGCCACACTGGGCGCGGGCCAACTGGCGCGCTTCACCGGTCTGCCATGGCGCTCGGGCGGCGGCAGCGCGGCCAACATTTCGGACGCGCAGGCGGCGCACGAGACGCAGTTCGCGCTTTGGGGCTCGGTGCTGTCGGGCGCCACCGTCTGCATCCATGCCGCCGGCTGGCTGGAAGGGGGCTTGAGTGTTTCCCTGGAAAAGCTGGTTACCGATATCGAGGCGCTGCAGACGGTCGCCGAACTCTGCGCCGTGACGCCCGGCGACGACGACGCGATTGGCTTCGAGGCGATCGCCGAAGTGCAGCCGGGCGGCCACTTTTTCTCGGCTGGCCATACGATGGCGCGCTACCGCACCGCCTTCTACGAACCACTGGTGGCCGACTGGTCGAATTTCGGCAACTGGACGCAAAGCGGCTCGAAGACCGCCACCGAACGCGCCACCGGCATCTGGAAGCGCATCCTGGCCGATTTCGAGCCGCCCGCTTCGGCCGCCGCCACGTCAGGCGTGCTCGACGCGTTCATCGCCCGGCGCACCGAAGAAGGTGGAGCGGCACCGGTTTCCTGAAGGCCGGCAAACGCGCACCAAGAGGTCTGAAGCTGGCTCAATTCCAGCAGCCATTGGCAATCCGCGCGTCTCGTGCAGAAATGAGCGGCATGCGCGAAACTTTGATCGCAACGGTGATCTTCCTGTGCCTGGCGGGGGCAGCTTTCGCCGCCATGGCCGTGTGGCCCAGGATGCCGGTCAGGCATCGCGACGACGATACGAATGCCGTGGTCCGGCTCGCAGCCAACCTGTTCGGGGTGATGACCTCGCTGATGCTTGGGCTGATGATCAACTCGGCCAAGAACACCTTCGAATCGATCGATCACAATGTGCATGCCTATGCCACGGAACTGATCCTGCTCGACAGGACCTTGCGCCAGTACGGACCGCAAACCGAAACGGTGCGCCAGCCGCTGGTCGCCTATGTGCAGGGGGTGGTGGCCGATGCCATGCAGGGCGACGAGACGCCTGCCGCCGGCAATGAGCTGTCCGAACATCTGTTGACGGAGATCGGCACGCGGCTGAGCGCGCTGCCGCCGGCCGACGCGGCGCGCGCCTCCGTCTTGCAGGACGCCCGTCAGCGCCTGCAGAAAGTGCTGGAATTGCGCTGGGTGCTGATCGAGCAGTCGGAGGGCACGATCCCCTGGCCGCTGATCGTCATGCTGGTTACGTGGCTGGCGCTGATCTTCGCCAGTTTCGGGTTCAGGGCGCCGAGGAATGCGATCACTGCCGCGACCTTCATGGTCTCGGCCGCGCTGATTGCCGGGGCGATCTACCTGATCCTGGACATGGATGTGGCGTTCTCCGGCCCGATCCAGATTTCGTCGGCGCCGCTGGAGCGGGCCTTGGCGGAATTGCAGCGATGATGCGGAACCGGCGGCATTCCCCAGACATTCATGGGGATGGCCAATGGAGGACGACATGGGTTTCGACCAGTATCACGAACCGCCTGAAGAACTGTCGCAGCAAGTGCGCACCTTCGCCCGCATGATCGCCTCGCTGATCGAGGAGGCGGAAGCGATCGGCTGGTACGAACAGCGCATGTCGGTGGAGAAAAACCCGCAGGCCAAGGCGATCATGAAGAACGCGCAGAGCGAGGAGTTCAAGCATTTCGGCATGGACCTCGAATTCCTGCTGCGCCAGAAGGCGGACTGGCGCGCGGAACTGAAGGAAATCCTGTTTACGACAGGGGATATCGTGAAGGTCGGTGAGCGGGGCGAGAAGAAGGTGGATTGAGCGACGTCGCCGGCTTCTTGTCAAAGCCACGCCTCACCTCACACCGCCGCGACAAACCCGTCCAGCACGCGTTTCTGGCCGGCCTTGTCGAAGTCGATGGTCAGCTTGTTGCCTTCGATGGCCGCGATGTTGCCGTTGCCGAATTTCTGGTGGAAGACGCGGTCGCCGACGCTGAAGGCCGACGGCGTGTCGGAGACGGATTTGGCGACCAGTTCGCCGTCGATGGTGCGGCCCTTTACGCTGGTGCGGCCGGCGCCGTAGCCGGAGTCTGTTTCGCCATAGCCGATGCGTTCGATCTGATGGCCCGAGCGCGTGCCCCAGTTGCGATCGGTCGCCTCGGTGCGGTTGGCCTGCGCGCGCTGCCAGCCCGGTGTCGAATAGGTGTTGGAGAAGGCACCGGATTTTTCCGCGCCACCCGAATTGCCGCCGATATTGTCGAAGCGCGAGGCGCCATACGGGTTCTGTCTTCCTGCCCCTTGGCTGCCGCCACGGCCGGACGCGAACGAGCCGCCGCCATAGGGATTGCCGTAGCCGCCGTAGGAATTGCCGGCTTCGGCGACCTCGACATGGGCTTCCGGCAGTTCCTCGAGGAAGCGCGACGGAATGGTCGATTGCCAGAGGCCGTGGATGAGGCGGTTGGAGACGAACCAGATATGCAGGTTCTTCTTGGCCCGCGTCAGGCCGACATAGGCGAGGCGGCGCTCTTCTTCGAGCCCCGAACGGCCGCCTTCGTCCAGCGCGCGCTGATGGGGAAAGAGGCCTTCCTCCCAGCCGGGCAGGAAAACGGTCTCGAATTCGAGGCCCTTGGCCGAGTGCAGCGTCATGATGGAAACGGCATCGAGCCCGGCATTCTGCTCGGCATCCATGACCAGCGCGACATGTTCGAGGAAGGAGCGCAGCGACTCGTACTCCTCCATGGAGCGGATCAGTTCCTTCAGGTTCTCCAGCCGGCCGGGGGCTTCCGCCGAACGGTCGTTCTTCCACATGTCGGTGTAGCCGCTCTCTTCGAGAATGGTCTCGGCGAGCTCGGTGTGCGGCGTGGTTTCCAGCGCCTTCTGCCAGCGTTCGAAATTGGCCGCGACCTCGCGCAGCGCGGCGCGCGGTTTCGGCTTCAGCTCGTCGCTTTCGGCGAGCGTGCCCGCCGCCTCCAGCATTGGGATGCGCATGCCGCGCGCCGTGTCGTGGATCTGCCGGATGGTCGCTTCGCCCAGGCCGCGCTTGGGCACATTGACGATGCGCTCGAAGGCGAGGTCGTCGGTGCCGTTGGCGACGACGCGGAAGAAGGCCAGTGCGTCGCGGATTTCCATGCGCTCGTAAAAACGCGGGCCGCCGATGACGCGGTAGTTCAGGCCGAGCGTGATGAAGCGGTCCTCGAAGGCGCGCATCTGGAAGGATGCGCGGACGAGGATCGCCATGTCGTTCAAATTGTGCTTCTGGCGCTGGTAGGCCTCGATGGTCTCGCCGATGGCGCGGGCTTCCTCCTCCGAATCCCAGGCGGCGTGGACGTTGACCTTGCCATCCTCGGGATCGTTGCGGTCGGTGAACAGCGTCTTGCCGAAACGGCCCTCATTGTAAGCGATGAGATGGGAAGCGGCGCCCAATATGTGTGCGGTCGAGCGGTAGTTGCGTTCCAGCCGGATGATGGTGGCGCCGGGAAAATCCTTGTCGAAACGCAGGATGTTGTCGACCTCCGCGCCGCGCCAGCCATAGATCGACTGGTCGTCGTCGCCGACGCAGCAGATGTTAACGGTGGCCCTGTCGCGCGAGGCGCCCCCCTCTGTCCTGCCGGACATCTCCCCCTCAAGGGGGGAGATCGGCTTGCCTTCCGGTCGCTGCGCGAGCAGCCGCAGCCACATGTATTGGGCGGTGTTGGTGTCCTGGTACTCGTCGACCAGGATGTATTTGAAGCGCCGGTGATAGTCCTTCAGCACATCGGGATTGGCGCGGAAGATGCGGATCGGGTGGCAGAGCAGGTCGCCGAAATCGCAGGCGTTGAGCGTCTGCAGACGCTCCTGATAGGCCTTGTAAAGCTCGCGGCCCTTGCCGTTGGCGAAGCTGCGCGCATCGCCCTCGGCGATGTCGGCCGGACCCTGGCCCTTGTTCTTCCAGCCGTCGATCATCTGGGCGAACTGTTTTGCGGGCCAGCGCTTGTCGTCCAGGCCCTCGGCCTGGATCAGCTGCTTGATCAGCCGCACGACGTCGTCGGTGTCGAGGATGGTGAAGTCGGATCTCAGGCCGGCAAGCTCGGCATGGCGGCGCAGCAACTTCACGCCGATCGAGTGGAAGGTGCCGAGCCATGGCATGCCCTCGACATTGCCTTCGCCGATCAGGATGCCGATGCGCTGCTTCATCTCGCGCGCGGCCTTGTTGGTGAAGGTCACTGCCAGGATCTGCGAGGGGAATGCCCTGCCGGTGGCGAGGATGTGGGCGATGCGGGTGGTCAAGACGCGGGTCTTGCCGGTGCCGGCGCCGGCCAGCACCAGAACCGGGCCTTCGGTGGTCTCCACCGCCAGCCGCTGCTCGGGGTTCAGCCCCTTCAGATAGTCCGGCGCATTGTTCTGGCCGCCGCGGGCGGCCATGGCGCGCGCGGCAATGCCCGACGGGGCCGTGGGCCGCGCATTGGGTTCGTCGAAAAAGGGCATGTCTTCGGAAAAGCCGGACATCTCCCCCGAATGTAGTGATTCGGGAGGGAAAGACCAGAACTGTCTACGTTTTGTTCCGGTAAAGTGCTTGATACGGGCCACTCCAGCGATATGGCGGCCGGCGTTGTGAACAACCGCAGGGGGACAAGGTTGCCGCCGCGGACCCTTGACCTGCGCTTGACAGGCGCGGCGGTCGGGAGAAAGTTGCGTACGGGGCAGCACGCAATGCCGGGTTGCCCAAGGCCGCCTCCATGCGCGCAACAGTCGAAGGAGTATCATCTTGGCTGTCACCATCACCTCCCTCGTCCTCTTCCTCATCAGCCTGGCGCTTGGCGCCGGCGGCATCTGGTTGGCTTCGCTGGGCGGCAGTTGGTACTACATCATCGTCGCTCTCGCCTTCCTGGTCGCCGCCTGGCTGCTCTACCGACGCCGTTCCACGGCGCTCTGGCTCTACGCGGCGATCGTGCTCGGCACGCTTGCCTGGGCGGTCTGGGAAACCGGCTTCGACTGGTGGGAACTCGGCCCGCGCGGCGGCGTCATCGTGCTGGTGGCGCTGTGGCTGCTGACGCCGTGGGCGCGGCGGGGCCTTGCCGGTCCGGACGGCCGCGCGCCACTGATCCTGGCCGTGCTGGCATCGCTGGCGGTGGCCGGCTATTCGATGACCACGGACCCGAAGGACATCGGCGGCGCGCTCGACACCGACAAGGTGATCCCCAACGCCAATCTCGGCGGCGACGTGCCGGCGGGCGAATGGCACTATTACGGGCGCACGCAGTTCGGCCAGCGCTATTCGCCGCTCGACCAGATCACACCGGATAATGTCGCCAATCTGCAGCCGGCCTGGACCTACCGCACCGGTGACGTGAAGGGTCCGGACGATGTCGGCGAGACCACCTACCAGGTGACGCCGCTCAAAGTGGGCGACACGCTCTATATCTGCACGCCGCACAATTTCGCCATCGCGGTCGATGCGGCGACCGGCAAGGAGAAGTGGCGCTACGATCCCAAGATCAAGCTCGACAAGGACCGGCAGCACCAGACCTGCCGTGGCGTCTCCTATTATGCCGATGCCGCGGGCGCCGCCGGCCAGCCCTGCGCGACGCGCGTCTATCTGCCGACCTCGGATGCGCGGCTGATCGCGCTCGACGCCGCCAACGGGCAGGTTTGCCCAGCCTTTGCCGAGGGCGGCACGCTCAATCTGCTGACCAACATGCCGTATCCGAAGTCCGGTTATTACTACTCGACTTCGGCGCCGCTGATCGCGGGCGGCAAGATCATCGTCGGCGGCGCGGTCAACGACAATTATTCGACGCAGGAGCCGTCCGGCGTCATCCGCGCCTATGATGCGAGCACCGGCAAGCTGCTATGGAACTGGGATTCCGGCAATCCGGACCAGACGACGCCGCTGGCGGCCGGCCAGACCTACACCGCCAACTCGCCCAACATGTGGTCAACGCCGAGCGCCGACGAGAAGCTCGGCCTGCTCTATGTGCCGCTCGGCAACCAGACGCCGGACCAACTCGGCGCCGGGCGCAGCGCCAATGTCGAGAAATTCTCCTCCTCGATCACCGCGCTCGACCTCAATACCGGGCAATTGAAATGGGTGCGGCAGACCGTGCACCATGACCTCTGGGACATGGACGTGCCGGCGCAGCCGAGCCTGGTCGACATCACCAAGGCCGATGGTTCCGTCGTGCCCGCGCTGGTCGGGCCGACCAAGCAGGGCGACCTCTATGTGCTCGACCGGCGCACAGGCGAGCCGGTGATCGCGGTGAACGAAGTGCCGGCGCCGGGCGGCGCCATCGAAGGCGATCACACATCGCCGACGCAGCCGGTTTCCGATCTTACCTTCATGCCGAAGCCGCTGACCGGCGCCGACATGTGGGGGATCACCATGTTCGACCAGCTGGCGTGCCGGATCGAATTCCAGGGCCTGCGCTATGAAGGCCGCTACACGCCGCCTTCCGTCCAGGGCTCGCTGATCTATCCCGGCAATTTCGGCACCTTCAACTGGGGCGGGGTAGCGGTCGATCCGGTGCGGCAGGTGATGTTCGGCATGCCGACCTACCTGGCGTTCAAGTCGCAGCTCATTCCGCGCGATCAGGTGCCGCCGCCGGACGAGGGGCGCGGCAGCGAGCAGGGGCTGAACCGCAATGAGGGCGCGCCCTATGCGGTGGTGATGGGACCCTTCCTGTCGCCGCTCGGCATCCCCTGCCAGGCGCCGCCCTGGGGCTATGTCGCCGGCGTTGATCTGAGGACCGGACAGATCGCCTACAAGCACCGCAACGGCACCGTCTACGACATGACGCCGCTGCCGTTGCCGCTGAAGGTCGGGGTGCCCGGCATCGGCGGGCCGATGATCACGGCCGGCGGTGTCGCCTTCCTGGGCGCCGCCGTCGACGACTATCTGCGCGCCTATGACCTGACTTCAGGCAAGCAGCTCTGGCGGGCGCGGCTGCCCGCCGGAGGGCAATCGACGCCGATGACCTATACGGTCGCGGACGGGCGCCAGTTCGTGGTCATCGTTGCCGGCGGCCACGGCTCGGTCGGCACCAAGCCTGGCGATTATGTGATGGCTTACGCGCTGCCCAAGTAAGGGGCGGGGTCCAGTTTTCGCGACGCTAGCGCCGCCCCTCATCGCCCTGCCGGGCACTTCTCCCCGTATAGTGACGGGGAGAAGTGGCTGGACGCAACCGCGGCGCCTTCTTGCATCATTGGGGATTAGCGAAATCGGCGATGACAGCGCCCCTCTCCCCGTCACTATACGGGGAGAGGATGCCGGCAGGCAGGTGAGGGGCAGCGCCAGCCATGGTCAGCAAAGCGTCGCAATGCAGGACGTTTTTCTGCCTTCGACCGGGCGGCCGGCGTCGCCGTCTTAGCCGAGCCCCAGATGGCTCTTCAGGCTGGGCACCGAGCCGAGCACCTGGTTGGTCAAATCGGGGCCGGCGGCTGCCTCGGCCTGCTGGACCAGCGTCTCGCCTGCCTTCTGGATCTGCGCCATGTCGAGGCCGGATGCCTTGAGCGCGGCGAGGCCGTTGACCAGCGCGCCGGCTTTCTCGCCGAGAACGCCGCCAAGCGCGCCTTGCAGCGAGGACAGGAAGCCGCCGCCGCCGGCCGGGGCGGCCATGACGTCGTATTTCTGCGCCAGCGCATCGGCGCCCGGAATCTTGGCGAAGAAGGAGGAGGCGCTGGTGCCTTCCGCCTCATGCTCGAGGACCGAGAAAATGGTGCCGACGACCTTTTCGGTCGTAGCCTGGTCGAGACCGGCCTTCTGCGAGACGGTGTTCACGATGTCCTGGACGTCCATGACTTCACCTCAACCTTGGGTTTTTCGTGTTTGCCGGATGGCGCTGGCGGCTGCGTACCTTGACCATGGACTTGCGGCTCGCCGCAACAACGGCCGCGCGAATGGCCAGAACGGCGGCCGCAACCATCAAAGCTGTTGCGAGCATCGGCGAGGTCATGGTCATCGGCATTGTTCCTTCCAGATCGGGCCTAGAGCGGTTCAGAGTTTGATAGAACCTCTGCCCCGCTCTAACTTCTTGTTTTTACGCAATTCCCAAGGGGAAGCGCTGCGCGCTTCTCCCGGGAAAACCGCTACGCACTTTTCCTGGAATTTGCTCTACCGTGACCGCCAAAAGCGGCCGGCCAGCCAGTTTCCCCCACTATTGTGGCAGCGCCATCAAGATTTTCACCGATGACAAAAACGTGATGATCTTCAGCGGCCTGACTGGCGGTCTTGGAGACGGCGAGGTGTCACGGTCCAGTGGACGATGACAGGCTCGCCCCTATCTTGCGGACGGCAAGGAAACCGAAGTCAAGACACCGAGATCGAGGAAGCCCATGACCGACGTCACCATCAAACCCGTCATCACCCAGGCGATGATCGATGCCTATGACGAATACACCCATCTGACGCTGGATCGCCGCCGCTTCATGGAGCAACTGACCAGGCTTGCCGGATCGGGTGCGGCGGCGGCCGCCATCGCGCCGATGCTGGCTGCGAACTCCGCCCAGGCGGCAATCGTGGCCGAAAACGATGCCCGCGTGAAAGGCGAGGACATCAGCTATCCCGGCAGCGGCGGCGAGATGAAAGGCTATCTGGTCAAACCGGCAAACCATACCGGCAAGCTCGGCACCGTCATCGTCATTCATGAAAACAGGGGGCTCAACCCGCATATCCGCGACGTCGCCCGGCGTGTGGCGCTGGAAGGGTTCGTGGCGCTCGCGCCCGATTTCCTGTCGCCGCTCGGCGGCACGCCCGCCGATGAGGACAAGGCGCGCGACATGTTCGGGAAACTCGACCCGGCGCAGACCGTGGCCAACGGCGTGGCGACGGTCGCCTTTCTCAAGGCCGACAAGGACGGCAACGGCAAGGTCGGCGCCATCGGCTTCTGCTGGGGCGGCGGCACGGCCAACATGCTGGCCGTCAATGCGCCCGACCTTGCCGCCAGCGTCGCCTATTACGGCATGCAGCCGAACGCCGCCGACGCCTCTAAGATCAAGGCTGCGCTGCTGCTGCATTATGCCGGCCTCGACCAGCGCACCAATGCCGGGATCGATGCCTTCAAGAAGGAGCTCGACGCCGCCCACGTCGAATACACGGTCTATGTCTATGAAGGCGCCAACCATGCCTTCAACAACGACACCTCGGCGGCGCGCTACGACAAGAAGGCGGCCGATCTCGCCTGGGGCAGGACCGTCGCTTTCCTCAAGCAGAAGCTGGCTTGATCGTCGTCACCTTCCCGGCGCCCAGACCGTCTCGAAAGCCGGCGACAAGGTGAAACCCGCCGGTCGCTCCGATGTCGGCGGCGGGCGCCGCACGCCTTCCTGCAAATAGCGCAGGGCCGAAGTCACCCCGTGGACCGTGTAGGGCTTGGCAATGACCCCGATCGCGCCGGCGAAATGGTCGGGAATGCGCTTCGGGTTTGCGGTCATGAAAACGACCATGGAATTCTTCCTGTCGTCGATATATTCGGCGACATCGATGCCGGTCGGGCCGTCGGTGAGGTGGATGTCGACAAAGGCGATGTCGGCCCGCGTCGAATCGACCACCTCCCTTGCTTCGGCCAGGGATGTCGCCCAGCCCACCACACTGTGGCCGGCGTCCTGGACAAGGCTTTCCAGCTCCATGGCCAGCAAGGCCTCATCCTCCACGATCAGGACCTTGAGAGGCTCATTCATGACAGGTTCCCTTTGTGCTGTGGTCCGTTGGGCATCGAAATGACAACGCGAGTGCCGGGACCGGCATCGCGCCACTCGATGTCGGCGCGCAATTGGCGTGCAAGCGACTTGATCAGCCGCATGCCGAAGGAGGCGTCCCCATTGGCGTCCGCCATGCCGACGCCGTCGTCCGAGACCTCGATGTTCAAATGGCCGTCCGGCTGGCTCATCTTGATGCCGATGCTGCCCGATCTCGTGCCATCCGGCCCTTCCTTGAACGCATGCTTGAGCGCGTTGGTGAGGAGTTCGTTCACCATCAATGCCACCGGCGTTGCCTTCTCGGCTGGGATGATGATGGACTCGAGATCAAGTTTCGGATTGATTTCCGAGCGTCCCGAAGCCGTGAGCAGCTCGGAGACGAGATCCCTGGCAAAATCCGAGACATCGAACTTGCTGACGTCCTTGGATTGGTAGAGCCGGCGGTGCACGGTGCTGAGCGCCTCTATGCGTTCCAGCATCGTGCCCAGCGAGCGCTTCAAATTCTCGTCACTTGCGGCCCGGCTCTGCATGAGGATGAGCGAGGAAATCATCTGCAGGTTGTTCTTCACGCGATGATCGACCTCGTGCAGCAGCGTGGTCTGCGCCTCGAGCGCCGCCTCGAGTTCCGCAGTACGTTCCCTCACGGCTTTCTCGAAGCGATCCTTGTCCGCGGTGATGCGATGTTCCGAACGCTTGCGGTCTGAAACATCGAGCTGGGAAGCAAAGAAGAATTGCAATTCGCCTTTGTCGTTGGAGACAGGGCTTATGTAGAGCGCGTTCCAGAAGCTCGAACCATCCTTGCGGTAGTTCAGGATATCGACGCTAAGATCGGTCTCGTTCTCGATCGCGGCGCGTATCTCTGCGATGGCGGCCTTGTCGCTCTTGGGGCCCTGCAGGAAGCGGCAGTTCTTGCCGATAACTTCATGGCGCTCGTATCCCGTCAGGCGCAGGAAGGCGTCGTTTGCAAAGACGATCGGATTGTCCTGCCGGCGCGGATCGGTAATGATCATCGACATCCGCGTGGCACGGATGGCCGCCGCGAACGGGTCGCCCTTGCCTTGCTCGACATGAAGGTCGTCGGTCATGTGCCATGCGTCGGCCGGTTCCCTGGTCCTCTTCCAGTCCATCGCGTCGCTCCAAGCCATTTTTCGTGGGAGACAACGGCTCAAAGTCGGATTTGGTTCAATCTCGAACGGCCTGTCGCAGTTCGTCGCAGGTGGGAACCAACGGATGCTTTTTGCAACCGACTGGGAGGAAAGGGATTTCTCGACTAGCCGGCGGAGGCCGGCTTGTGGAAGGCGACACCGGCCACCACCAGGGCGATGCCGATGCAGTCGGCCGGACCGGGGATCTGACGCAGCACCACGACTCCGATCACTGTCGCGGTGACCGGCAGCAGGGACAGCATCAGCGCGAAACTCGAGCGCGGCAACCGCGCCATGGCGAGTTGATCGCAGGCATAGGGTATGACCGAGGAACAGATGCCGACGCCGACGGCGGCAATGAGCAGCGGCGGCGAGAAGAAGGCGGGCAGCGCGTCGGTGAAGCCGATCGGCAGCACGACGACGAAAGCGACTGCCATGGCGGCACCCAGGCCGGCGATGCCGTCGGCGGCGCCGGTGCGGGCGACGCGGTGGCCAAGCATGATGTAGCCGACAAAGAGCGCGCCGTTGAGGAAAGCCCAGAACAGCCCGATCGGGTCGCTTGACCATCTGACGTCGGTCAACAGCAAGGTGCCGGTGACGGCTATGGCAAGAGCGACCAGATTGCGGGTGCTCCTGAGGCCGACCAGCGCAATGCCGATGGTGCCGACGAATTCGATCGCCGCCACCAACGAGATCGGCAAGCGGTCGAGCGCCAAGTAGAACGAGCAGTTCATCACCGCCAGGCAAGCGCCGAAGGCCAGCAACAACAGGCGCGTCCGAGTATCGGTTCCGACGAAGGTTCGCCAGGGCCGCGTCAGCGGCGCGAAGATCAGCGCCGCTGTGGCGATGCGCAGCCACGCCATGCCGAGCACGCCGACATGCGGGAAAAGCAGCACGGCGAAGGCCGGCCCGAGATAGTGGAAGACCGCGCTGACCGCGAACCAGAGATGCGGTGGCAGTCTCGTCGCCAGGCTGCCCGGGCCGGCAAGAGCAGGCCTGGTGGCATCGCGACCGGCAGTCGGGACTTGCGCCTGGTCATCCATCGGCGCAGTATCGCAGGCGATCTTTCCGGTTTATATGGACGATGAGCAGCAAGTCCGGTCATTTCTTTCCCGGAAGCAAGGATTTTTCCATGAAACGCCTTCGAAGCGAAAGCGTCGACCTCGACGCCGCCGACATGAAAATATTGCGCTTGCTGGAAGAGGACGCGCGCATCAGCACGGCGGAGTTGGCGCGCTCGGTCGGCCTGTCGGCGCCGAGTGTGGCCGAGCGCCTCAAGCGGCTGCAGGAGAACGGCGTGATCGAAGCTTATTCGGTCAGAATCAATCCCGCGGCGCTTGGCCTGAAACTGTCGGCATGGCTGCGCATCCGGCCGGTGCCGGGGCAATTGGCGGTCGTGGCCGAGATCATCCGCTCCCTGCCCGAGATCGCGCAATGCGACCGGGTGACAGGCGAAGACTGTTTCATCGCGCTGGCGCATGTCGGCTCGGTGGCCGAACTCGAACGGGTGATCGATCGCATCATCCCCCATGCGATGACCAACACGGCGATCATCCAGTCGTCGCCGGTGATCGCGCGCTCGCCGCTGGCGGCGATCAAGCGGCAGGTTTGATCTCGGTGAGATGTTGCTTGAGAAAAATGTCAGCGCCAGACGGCGATCGAAATCGCTTGCCTCAGGCGTGGCCGCGCTTCAGGCGGGCGCGTTTCAGGATGCTGCGCCAGCGAATCATGTCGAATGGGATCGGTTCGTTGTTGTTGGCGATGTGAAAGATCTCGTTGTCGACATTCTTGAGCGAACGCCAGAAATCATAGTCTGATATGCGCGGATCGGCCGCCAGCCTATCCACCTCGACCTTGATGTCGGTTTTCATGCACGTCCCTCGAACCGGCTTCGCCCCGCCGCCCGTAAACAACCCTGGTGCGGACGTTTTCGACCGCTCCGCTGAGTCGTTCAACGGCTCAATTGGCTTGTTCCCGTTAAAACCTCGGTAAGGTTAATGTGGGTCCAGGACCGCTTCAAGCGCTGGCGCCAGTCGATTTGAGGGGGCCGGCGATTTTGGTTCGCGGGTGTGGCTTTGAAGTCGTTCCGTCCTCGAATTTGCCCTAGCCCTGCTTGCGCCTGATTCCGATCGAGCGCCCGGCGCGTTCGGGCATTGGCAGCACCGAATGGGCGGCGCGCATGGCTTCGATCCTGGCCAGCACATCGGCCGGGAAGGGCGCCACCTTCGGCCCCGACATGTCGACATGCAGCGACAGGGTCTCGGACGTGGCGGCGAGCCAGCCGTCGACATGGCGGATTTCCTGGTAGGCCCTGAGCCGCTTCTCGTCATGGTCGATGAGTTGAAAGGAGACCATGACCTTGTGGTCCAGGTGCAACTCCTGCACGTAGCAAACATGGACTTCGGCGGTGTAGATGGTGAGCCGCCGCTCTTTCACATAGTCCAGGCCCATGCCCATCGCCTCGAAGGCCTCGTCCGAGCAGCGGTCGAACAGCACGTTGTAATAGGCCATGTTGAGATGGCCGTTATAGTCGATCCAGTCCTTCTCGATGTCCATGGGCTTGGAAACGAAGGGGGCGAGGATGGACATCGAAACTTCCTTGTTCTGGTGCTGGACAGAGCGTGGTCGTGGAGACTACGCATCCATAATCGCATGACAAGCATGCATGCTGGTCCATTCGCGGAGGATTCCATGGCTCTGAGCGACCTCAATCCGGTCGAACGCAACGAGGAAGGCATCGCGGCCGTACTCGGCATCCTCAAGCAGCGTCTGGGCGAGCGCTTCCAGACCGGACAGGCGATCCGCTCGCAGCACGCGCATACGACTACCTATATTCCGACGCAGGCGCCCGACGGCGTCGCTTTCCCGGAGACGACGGCCGAGGTGCAGGAAATCGTGCGCGCCTGCGCGGCACACCGCGTGCCGGTGATCGCGTTTGGCGTCGGCTCGTCGCTCGAAGGCCACACCAACGCGCCGGGTGGCGGCATCTCGGTCGATACGTCGCGGATGAACCGCATTCTTGCGGTCAATCCGCAGGATCTCGACTGCACCGTCGAACCCGGCGTGACGCGCGAGGGCCTGAACCGGCATCTGCGCGACACCGGCCTGTTCTTCCCGATCGATCCGGGCGCCAATGCCTCGCTCGGCGGCATGGCGGCGACGCGGGCCTCCGGCACCAATGCGGTGCGCTACGGCACGATGCGCGAGAACGTGCTGTCGCTGACCGCCGTGATGGCCGACGGCGAGACCGTGACGACCGGCAAGCGGGCGAAAAAGAGCTCGGCGGGCTATGACTTGACCAGGCTGCTGGTCGGATCCGAAGGCACGCTCGGCATCATCACCGCGCTGACCTTGAAGCTGCAAGGCATTCCGCAGGCAATCTCGGGCGGCGTCTGCCCGTTCCCGAGTGTCGAGGCGGCCTGCAACGCGGTGATCGCGACGATCCAGATGGGCATTCCGGTGGCGCGCATCGAACTGGTCAACGCGCTGCAGATGCGAGCGATGAAGACTTATTCCAAGCTCGACTATCCCGAGAGCCCGTGCCTGTTCGTGGAATTCCACGGCAGCGACGCCGGCGTTGCCGAGCAGGCCGAGACCTTCGGCATGATCGCCGAAGAAAATGGCGGCGGGCCGTTCCTGTGGACCAGCGTCGCCGAGGAGCGCACCAAATTGTGGAAGGCCAGGCACGACGCCTACTGGGCGTCGCTGACCTTGCGGCCGGGCGCCAAGGGCCTGTCGACCGATGTCTGCGTGCCGATCTCGCGCTTTGCCGAATGCGTCACCGAGACCGAAGCCGACATCGCCGAGATGGGCCTGATCGCGCCGATCGTCGGTCATGCGGGCGACGGCAATTTCCATGTGCTGGTGCTGATGGATGTCAACGACCCCGAGGAAATCGCGCTGTCGGAAAAGTTCGTCGCACGGCTCAATATGCGGGCGATCGCCATGGAGGGCACCTGCACCGGCGAGCACGGCATCGGCCAGGGCAAGATCGGCTTCCTGCGCCACGAACTCGGCCATGGCGTCGACATCATGCGCACCATCAAACAGGCGCTCGATCCGCAAAACATCATGAATCCGGGCAAGATCCTGCCTGACATGGGCTAAGGGCATCGTGAGGCGCCGGTCTTGACCGCGCCGCCATTCGGGTCGAGGCTCCTCAAGTGGCAAGCCTGGAAAACAGGCGTGCCGGCTGAGGAGGACTGTCATGGCCATTTCACGCAAGGAAGAAGCGCGCGCGCTGAGCGCCGACGAAAAGGAATTGGTGGAGAAGTCGCACCATCCGGCGGTCCAGGATCTTTCCGACGCCGACCTTTCCGGCCTGGTCAAGCTGTTGCGGGAACGGCGCGACAAGGCGCAGACCGAAGCGCATCGCCGCCGTCGTGAAATCCGCGGCAAGGGCGCGGCAAAGGGCGCGACCGCCTCGAAGGCTGATGGCGGTTCACAAGTGAAGCTTGCGGTGCTGGCGACGGCGATGCGGCGGCTGAACGGCGAGGCCGAACTGCGCCGCCAACTGGCGGCCCGCATTTCGCTGGTCGGCAACGCGCGCAAGGCGCTGACCTTGAAGCAGAAAGCCCCGAACGGTCCGACGCACAATTCGCGCACGGCGCACAAGGGTATGCGGGCCGTGGCCAACCAGAAGGTTGCAAGCCTGGTCCGACCGGCTGAACTCGGCCGGCAGCGCAAGGCGGCCAAGGTGGCGCAGGCGAAACGCGACGCACGTTGAGGGGCCGCGGATAGAGGCCGCCAGCCGACGCTCTACTGCGCAGCGACAAAGCTTCTCTTACTTCGCCTGCACAAGCGTCTGCAGCATGGGACGGGTGGGGGCGAAGAAGGTCGTGCCGGTGTGCGGCGTCGAGACGTCGAGCAGCCGGTCATAGGCGCCGGGCGGATCGCCGACATACATGCGCTGCAGCATTTTCTCGGTGACCCAGAGATATCTGCTGTAGCCGATGAAGTAGGTTCCGAACTCGTTCTGCCCGGGCCTGCCGAACGGCATGTTGTCGCGCAATATATCGTATTCATTGCCGTCGGCATCCTCGATAGTGGCCAGCGACTTGTGCGACTTGCGCGGCGCGTCGTCATCATCGATTTCGATGTTGTCGATCTTGGTGCGGCCGATGATCGCCTCCTGCTCGGGCGTTGGAATGCGCGCCCAGGCCTGCATGTCGTGCAAATATTTCTGGACCACGACATAGCTGCCGCCGGCAAAGTCGGGGTCCTCTTCACCGACCAGCGCCGAGGCGGGCAAGTCGAGGCCGGCCGGGTTGGCGGTGCCGTCGACGAAGCCGAGCAGGTCGCGGGCATCGAAATAGCGAAAGCCGGTCACTTCGTCGACGACGGTCACACCGGGACCAAGCCTGTCGAGCAGGATACGTTCGAATTCGAAGCACATGTCGGGCCGCTCGGCGCGAATGTGGAAGAGCAGGTCGCCCGGCGTCGTTGGCGCCGAATGGACCGCGCCCTTGATCGGAGCGAACGGCTTCAGCTCCAGCGGCCGCCGGCCGGGGCTGAGCCGGTTCCAGAGATCGCTGCCGATGCCGGCGATGCAGGACAGGCGGCCACCAAGGTCGCGGAATCCGACAGTCTTGACCAGATCGTCGAGTTCGCCAAGCACGGAGCACACCCTGGCCAGGGCCGGCTGTTCGCCGGCGACGGTGACGACAAGAAAAATCGCCGATTGCGAAAGCGGGGCATCGACGCTCTGCGCATCGATCGGCACACGGTCCCAGTTCTTGCCCGACATCCGAGAATCTCCGCTTTTTCCAGGATTTGTTTCAGATCGTCCGGCAGGACGCAACACGGGATGATTTGCCTCTTTATCGACACGCGGATGCGGGTAGAGTGCGGCAGAATTTCAATCAACCTGTTCGGAGCTGATGCTCGCACGCCTGTTCGTGATCTTCGGTGGCTTGTTCGTGCTGGTGCTGTGCGCGGCGCTGGTGGTGCCGTATTTTGTCGACTGGACCGGCTACCGCGCCGAGTTCGAGCGCGAGGCAAGCGCCATCCTGGGCCGCAAGGTGACCGTGCAGGGCGACGCCACGGCAAGGCTGTTGCCGTTTCCCTCGGTGACCTTTTCCAACGTCGCCGTCGCCGGCGGCCCCAACGGCCAGCCGGCCATGACCGTCGAGACGTTTTCGATGGATGCGGAACTCGCGCCCTTCCTGCGCGGCGAGGTGCTGATTTTCGACATGCGGCTGGTGCGGCCGAAGGCAATCATAGACATCGCCGCCAATGGTACCGTCGACTGGGCGATGCGCCCGTCTTCGCCCTTCGACCCCGGACAAGTCTCGATCGAGAAACTGACGGTGACGGAAGGGCAGATCGAACTGCGCCATGCCGCCGGCGGCCGCAGCCACATCTTCTCCGAGATCAACTCGACCATTTCGGCCAAATCGCTGGCCGGTCCGTGGCGCATGGACGGCACGTTGCGTCTCGACGGCTTGCGCGCCACGGTTGCGGCCTCGACCGGCAAGGCCGAACCTTCCGGGCAGCTGCGGCTTCGGCTGAAGGCGGACCCCGATGCCTATCCGCTGGTCATCGAGACCGACGGCAATGCGGGCATCGTCAACAGTGCGGCCGTCTATTCCGGCCAGTTCAAGATTTCGGGCGCCGACAAGAATTCAGCCGAGCTGCGCGGCACGGATGGCGAGACGGTGAAGGTCAGCGCCGGCAAGCCCGATCCGGGCTTTCGGCTGAACGGCAAGTTCTCGCTCGATCACCAGAAGCTTGGCGTCGACGAATTCCGTTTCGAGACCGGTCCGCTGGACAATCCCTATACCGCCGACGGCAAGGCCTCGGTCGATCTCGGCCAGAAACCGAGTTTCGCCATCGAGGCCAATGGCGCGCAGGTGCAACTCGACGAGGCGGTGGGTGCGCCGGCCGGCGCGGGCCTGACGCTGGACCAGCGTATCGCGGGGCTGGAACAGGCGCTGCTCGATCTGCCGAAACCGACAATTCCCGGCACGGTCGAGGTCAAGCTGCCGGCGGTGGTGGCCGGCGACACGACGGTGCGCGATGTTCATCTTTCCGCCGAGCCGGTCGATGACGGTTGGTCGGTGAAATCGCTCGCCGCGACCTTGCCGGGCCGCACCAAGCTGGAAGCCGATGGCAAGGTCATGCTCAACGTGCAGGGCCATTTCGGCTTCACCGGCTCGTTGCTGCTGGCGGTGGCGCAACCTTCAGGTTTTGCGGCGTGGCTGTCGAAGGATGTCGACGAGGCGATCCGCCGTCTGCCTGCCGCCGGTTTCAAGGCCAAGGTCGATCTCTCGCAAAACCATCAATCCTTTAGCGATCTCGAATTGATCCTGGGCAAGGCGAAGTTTTCCGGTCGCATCGATTCCAGCCAGCCCGACGACGCAAAGCCCTCGGTGCTGATGCGGCTCGAGGGCGGCGAACTCGATGTCGACGGGCTGGCGGCCTTCGCCTCGATCTTCGTCAGCGACAAAGGTGCCAACCGCTTTGCCAGCAGCGACCTCGATTTCCAGATCAAGGCCGGCCCGGTCAGCGCCGGCGGCTTGACCGCCGACACGGTCGATACCGCACTCAGGCTGCGGGACGGGCTGCTCGAAATCGACCGGCTGTCGGTGGGCGGACTGGCCGGCGCCTCGATCAGCGCCACCGGCCGGATCAAGGATTTTCCGGCGAGCCCGACCGGCAAGCTCGACGCCTCGGTGGTCGCTGTCGACCTGAAACCGCTGATCGATGTCGCCGCGCAGCATTATCCTGATAATGCCGTGCTGAAGGGGCTCGCGGGCCGCGCCGCCGCTTATCCCGAGCTGTTCCAGGATGCGCGCATCGACCTCGTGGCCAGTGCCGCCGACAATGGCGACGGCTCCACGGGCCTGGCGATGAGCGGGCAAGGCAAGGCCGGCGGCTCGGCGTTTTCGGCGTCGCTGTCGGGGAAGGGCGCGGTGGGCAAGCTTTCTGACGCCCCCGTGACACTGACGTTCAATGCCAGGAACCCGGACGCAACCGCCTTGCTGGCGCTCTACGGCTTGCCGGCGCTACCGCTCGGCATGCTGGGCGAGGCAAGCACCGATATCCAGGCCAAGGGCACGTTCGGCGGCGGCCTGACGACGAGCTTCAGCCTTGCCGGCAACGACTTCAAGGCCGGCTTCGAGGGAACGGTCGCCGACACGCCGCAAGGTCCGACGGCGAAGGGCAAGGTCAACCTCGACGCCTCCGACATCGAGCCATGGCTGATGACGACGGGCATCGGCCTGCCCGGCATGGGCGCCGGCATGTCGACATCGCTGGCCGCGCAGGCCGATTATGGCAACGGCCTGCTGGTGCTCTCCGGGCTCAGCGGCGCCATCAACGAGGCAGCCGTGTCCGGCGACATCAACCTCGATGTCAAGCAGGGCGTGGACGGCAAGGACGGCGTGCCGCATCTGGCCGGCGCGCTGGCGCTCGACGAACTCGACCTTGATCCGATGGCGGTGGCGCTGTTCGGCGATTCCGCTTTTCTCGTGGACAAGAACGGGGCCGACAAAAGTGACAATGCCGGCAAGAGTGACAAGGCCGGCAAGAGTAACAGGGCCAGTGCGTGGCCGTCGGCGCCGTTCAGCCAGAAGTCCAGCTTGCCGTTCACGGCCGATCTCGACCTGACCACGGCTTCGCTGGCCGCCGGCCCGCTCGCCACCGCCTATGGCGCGGCCTTCTCGCTCAAGCTCGACCCGGACGGCATTCGAGTGGCCGATCTCAAGGCCAAATTCCTCGGCGGGGCGCTGACCGGCCTGTTCGAGTTGAAGAACAATGAGGGCACGGGGCTTTTCACCGGACAGATGAAACTGGCGGGCGCCGATCTGGCAAGCGTCTTGCCGGACGCGGGCATCGGCGGCACCGGCGATTTCTCGACGACGCTGTCGACCAGCGGCAAGTCGGTCGACGCAATGATCGCCGCCCTGTCTGGTTCCGGCACGGCGGCGCTGAAGGATTTGCAGATCGCCGGCGTCAATCCTGATGCCTTCAGCGCATTCCTCGCCAAGGCGGATGCGATCGGCCGCGATATCGACGCGGCCAAGACCGCCGGCTTCGCGCCTGACATCGCCGCCGGCGGCAGCTTCGCCGCAAAGGACGCCGAGGTCGCCTTCACGATTGCCGGCGGCACGCTCAGGGCGCCGCCGATCAGCCTTGAAAATCCGGCGGCGACCTTGTCGGCCGACATCACGGCCGACCTCAACGCCAGCACGGTTTCGGCCAAGGGCGCGGTCACCTATCGGCCCGGCGACGAAGCGCTGGTCGGCTCCGAGCCGGCCGTGAATTTCACCGCCGAGGGGCCGTTCGGCGCGGTGAAACGGCAGTTCGACAGCCAGCCGCTGGCGCAGTTCCTGACCCAGCGCGCGCTGGAAAAGGAACAGCAGCGCGTCGAGGCGATGCAGGCCGCGCTGCTCGAGAAACAGCGACTGCGGCGCGAGGTGCGCTACTACGCGGCACTTCAGGATGCCCGCGACAAGGCCGCCGAGGAACTGCGCCAACAGGAGGAAGCGGCGCGCCTGAAAGCGGAGGCCGACGCCAAGGCGAAAGCGGAAGCCGACGCTCAGGCCCAGGCTGAAGCGGATGCCAAGGCAAAGGCCGACGCGGAAGCGAAAGCCAAGGCGGAGGCAGACGCGAAAGCGAAAGCCAAGGCCGATGCGGAGGCCAAGGCGGCGGCGGAACAGCAGGCAGCCGACGAGGCGGCCAGGGCGCAGGCAGAGCAGGAGCGCCAGAAGGCGGAGGAGGCGATGCGCATTGCCTCCCAGGAAAAAGCCAGGCTCGAGGCGGAGCGCAAGGCGGCGCAACAGGCGCCCAAGGCCGAGCAGTCGCCCGCCAACGACAATCCGCCTCCGGCCAAGCCGAAAGCCAACCCATTCACGGTCGACAATCTGTTGAAGTCGCTGCGGTAGGACTAGGCATTCCGGCTGCCCGCCCGACTGGCAATCGCCTCAAAGAACGAATGTTTCAGCGCCGTCAGCGACGTATCTGGCGTGGCGGAAATCGCGGATGGCGGCGAGCTTGCCGCCCTGCCAACCCAGCAGGATGAAGTATGCCGGCGCTGCCGTGGGATCGTTGGGATCGCGCACGAGGATTGCCGGACGATCTTCGACGAAACCAGGCTGGAAATGCCAGTCCCGCACCCGGGAATAATTGCCGAAATAGGTTGCCACCTCCTTGCGGCCGCTGAGCCTTGCCCTGGCCACCAGTTCCAAGCGTACCTCATCGGCCAGCATGTCCCGCACGGCGTCGAAATCGCGGGCGTTGAAGCGATCGACATAGGCGTCGAGTAACAGGCGCTCCGATGCACTCAGCCTGGGAACAGGACGATCGTCCTGTTCGTCGGCGATCTCACGCAGCCGGCCGCGGCCACGATGCAGCGCGGCCTTGACCGCGGGGACGCTGGTGTCGAGCATGGTGCTGATCTCCCGCAGCGAATAGCCCAGGACATCCATCATGATGACGCTGCTTCGTTGCGCGACGGGAAGGCGCATGAAACTGTGCAATCCG
The DNA here is from genome assembly GCF_004792025.1 of Mesorhizobium sp. M8A.F.Ca.ET.181.01.1.1. Lineage (NCBI taxonomy): Bacteria > Pseudomonadati > Pseudomonadota > Alphaproteobacteria > Hyphomicrobiales > Phyllobacteriaceae > Mesorhizobium > Mesorhizobium sp. M8A.F.Ca.ET.181.01.1.1. Next base: position 762,421 of record NZ_SRTV01000001.1, read on the forward strand.
GCTACCGCGGCCTGCCGTTCGGCGATCGAATTTGCCGGGTCGGCGATCATGTCCGGCTCCTCCTCGTAGAACGTCTTCTCACGGGCGCGGCGGCGCAAAAAGTCGAGCGCGGTATTGTGCGCGATGCGAAACAGCCAGCCTTCGGGATTGGCGATCAGGCCGGCGTTGGGCAAGGCCTCGAATGCCTTGGCCAGCGCCTCTTGCAAGACATCCTCGCCATCGACGACCGAGCCTGTCATGCGGGCGCAATAGCGATGCAGTTTGGGACGCAATTCGCCGAACAAGCGGTCGAAAGGCCTTGGGATCTCGCCTGGACTGTTCATGCACCGGCCGTTCTTGCCATGGTTCTATTCAGGCTACTCGTCCAGCATCCGATAATGGCCCACCACTGTCATCACGTCACGATGCGGAGGGTCGATGCAGCGATCCCTGATGCCGTTTTGGAAGGCCTCGAAAGCGGCAAGCCCGGGGATGATGTCAGCATGCTCGTCGGTTTCGATCTCGACGAGATGGACGAAAGTGCCGTCGCCGGAGCGCCAGGTCATGTAGCGAACGCCTTCCGGCGATTTGCCGCGCAGTTCCTCGAACACAGCCTTGACCAGGCGCTCGTTCTCGTCCGCCCGGTCCGGCTTCGTTTTGTAGCGTATCAAATGATGTTTCATCGCATCGGCTCCCTTGGCTGTCGTCTGTCCAAGACGCCTCAGCCAGGCCGAAGGATTCGGATTTCAAAAAAATAGTTCGGTACCGGCCCGCGCAGACGCCTGGTGTCAGTCCTGGCCCCGGTCGAGCAGGCGCCGCAGCATGGGTTCGATGCGCGAGAGCTCGTCGAGATGCGCGGCAGAGAGTTCGGCCAGGCAATCGTCGGCGCGTTCGGTCAGCCGCAGCAGCACGCGGCGGTGGTCGTCCTTGTCCTGATCGCGTGCGACCAGTCCTGCCTCACCGAGGCGGTTGACCAGTTCGACGGCGCTGTGGTGGCGGATGCGCAGGCGTTCCGCAAGGTCGCCGACCGTCACCGGCCCGCCGCCCGGATATCCCTTGATCGCCAGCAGCGCCTGATGCTGGCGCGGGGTCAGGCCGGCGTCCTCGGCCTGCACCTGGCTGAATTCGAGGAAGCGGCGGATCAGGTAGCGGAACTCGGACAGCCGCTGGTAGTCGGATTGCCTGATGGCGGGGCGTGGGGTCTTGGGCGGCTGCGTCATATCGCAGATGTCTTCGTTTTCCGGTGAAAGCTCAAACGAAATTTCGAACGAAACCAGCTTGAACAGATATATCGTGTTACGATACATAGCCGACCGACAACCGGCTGGCCACTTCGACCGTGCCGCAAAACCAGACACGGCCGCCGCCAGGAAGCAAAGCCACCATGAAGACCCACAATTCCAATCCCGGTCATCTCAGGGATTTCACCACCGACGCCAGGGTGCTGCTCGTCGCCGCGATAGCGGTGGTGGTGGCGACCGCCGGGCTGTTTGCCGGCATCGTGCTGCTGAAGCTGATCCGCCTGGCCACCAACATCGCCTATTTCGGCCAGTTCTCGCTTGCCGAGCTGAAGCTGCAGGATACGCCGCTCGGACTTGCCGCCGTCTTCGTTCCCGTCATCGGCGCGCTGATCGTCGGCCTGATGGCGCGCTATGGCAGCGAGAAGATCCGCGGCCACGGCATTCCCGAGGCCATCGAGGCGATCCTGCTCGGGCGCTCCAGGCTCGATGCCAAGGTGGCGATCCTGAAGCCCTTGTCGTCGGCGATCTCGATCGGCTCCGGCGGGCCGTTCGGCGCCGAGGGTCCGATCATCATGACCGGCGGCGCCATTGGCTCGCTGATCGCGCAGATGCTGCCGGTCAGCGATACCGAGCGCAAGACGCTGCTGGTGGCGGGTGCGGCCGCCGGCATGACCACCGTGTTCGGCACGCCGATCGCGGCCATCATGCTGGCGGTGGAACTGCTTTTGTTCGAATGGACGCCGCGCAGCTTCATTCCCGTGGCGGTGGCGGCCATCGTGGCGGAGGTGGGGCGCACGATGCTGCACATGCCGGGGCCGATCTTTCCGTTCCAGGGCAGCATGGCGGTTTCCTTCCTCGGCCTTGGTGGCTGGGTGCTGATCGGCATCTGCGCGGGTCTGTTGTCCGGGCTGCTGACGCAGATGGTCTACGCCTGCGAGGACGGCTTCCAGAAGCTGCCGATCCACTGGATGTGGTGGCCGATGCTCGGCGGCCTGGTGGTCGGCATGGGCGGCCTGATCGACCCACGGGCGCTCGGCGTCGGCTATGACAACATCGCCGACATGCTGGACGGCCGCACGATCGCCACGGCTGCGCTCCTGCTGCTGGTGGTCAAGGCCGTCATCTGGTCGGTGGCGCTCGGCTCGGGAACCTCGGGCGGCGTGCTGGCGCCGCTGTTGATCATGGGTGGCGCGATGGGCGCGGTGCTTGCCGGGGTCCTGCCGGCGGCGGACCCGGGCTTCTGGGCGCTGCTGGCCATGGCCGCCACCATGGGCGGCACGATGCGCGCGCCGCTGACAGCCACTTTCTTCGCCGTCGAGCTGACCGGCAACACGCATGTGCTGGTGCCGCTGATCGCGGCCTGTGCGGCGGCGCATGCCGTCACCGTGCTGTTGATGAAGCGTTCGATCCTGACCGAGAAGATCGCCAGGCGAGGGCACCACCTGGTGCGCGAATATCGTATCGATCCATTCGCGCTCACCAGGGTGCGTGAGGTGATGACGTCAGAGGTCGAGAGCGTGCCGGCGACGATGACGCTGCATGGCGCGGCCGCCTTACTGACGGCGCCAGAAACCCGGCATCCGAGTTTTCCCGTGGTCGATGAAAACAGGCAGGTGCTCGGCCTCATCGATCCGCCGGCAATCCTGCGCTGGCGCCGTGCCGGCAAGCACCGGACGACGACGCTCGGCGAGCTGTTGGCCGGAAGCAAGGTGACGCTGGCCTATCCCGACGAATATCTGGAAGGTCTGTCGGACAAATTGTTGACGGCCAATGTATCGCATCTGCCGGTCGTGGCGCGCGAGGATGGAAGGCTGGTCGGCTATGTCGGCTGGAAGGATCTGATGCGCGTGCGCTCACGCAAGCAGGCCGAGGAGCGTGAGCGCTCGACCTTGCTTGGCTTCGGCACCAGACGCACGAAAGAGGAACGCACGGCTTCTTCTTAAGTCTCGCCGGCGACGCCGCGCTTCGCCCACTCCAGGACATGCAGCCTGAGCGCGGAGGACAGGTTGGTGTCGCGGGGCCGCGTTTCGTCGACTTCGGCGACAAGGGCGGCGAGCGTCAGCTTCCTTGCCGCCGCCATCGCGACGAGATCGTCATGGAAAGGCTTTTCGAGGGAATAGCTGGTGCGATGGCCGCGTATGGTCACCGAGCGTTTTTCGACGGCGCTCATTGATCGCCACTGGGATCGCCCGGTTCTCCGGGCTTTTCACGGTGATGGCCCGCTACGAACCTTTCGCTGTTGTCGGCAATCATGCGGTCGCGTTGCTTTTCGGCCTTGGTGCGGCCGTGCAAGGCGCGATTCTGGCCGGCCGCCTGTTCTCTATCGGCCCGCGCCTTCTGTTTGCGGAACTGACGAAGGTTGACGATTTCGGCCATGGCGGGAGCCGCGAGCCTATTTCTTGCGAAAGGCGTCGAGCGAGACCACTTCGGCGCCCTTGGTACCAGCATCGGCGGCGGCGGGCTTTTTCTCCGCTTCGGCGGCGGCCTTCTTCTCGGCCTTCGGCTTCTTCTCGGAGACGATGGCCAGCGGTTCGGGCGCTGGTGCCGCCGGTTCCTCGTCGGGCTGCGCATCGGTCTTGACGTCGAACTCGAGTTCGAAATTGACCGAGGGATCGTAGAAGCCGCGCACGGCCGAGAACGGGATCTCGAGTTTCTCCGGCACGTCGGAGAAGGAGAGCCCAACCTCGAATCCGGTGTCGGTGACCTTCAGGTCCCAATACTGGAACTGGATGACGATGGTCATCTGCTCGGGATAGCGCTCGCGCAGGCGCGACGAGACGCGCACACCCGGCGCACCGGTCAGGAAGGTGATGAAGAAATGATGGTTGCCGGGAAGGCCGGTGCGCGCGACCTCGGCCAGGACCTTGCGCATGACGCCGCGCAACGCCTCCTGGGCCAGAATGTCGTAGCGGATGTGGTCGTCGGCCATGAGTTGGTCGGGTTCCGTTGAATCGTCCGCATAGCTGTAATCAAGCTTGAGGGCGGCGTAAACCTGATATAGACCGCCGCCGCGCCGAAGCGAGGACTATTGCCAACGATTTGATCGGCAAGGCGGCTTCGCCGCAACCGCAAATGTTATGCGTTAGCCAGCGCAGTGTGTTTTTTCGCGCCGATCGCGGAAGGGCGCTTGCCGAAAGCGCGCAGGAAAGTGCGCACGCCGTTCGTCGCCGATTGCACCACCTCGTCCTCGCGCGGCGTGCCGCCAAGCATGAAGGTGGTCTGCAATTCGGCATTGACGAGGCCGAGGAACTGGCGTGCCGCCACGTCGGGATCGTCGATCGTGAGATGGCCGCCGTAAGCTAGGCGGGCGAAGCGGGCGGCGATTGCCGGCCATGTCCGGCCCGGGCCCTGTTCGCGCCATTCGGCAAAGAGCTCGGGATAGCGCTCGCCCTCGGTCTGGATCAGCTTGCGCAGGAACTTTCCGTCGCGGTTGCAGATGCAGTTCTGGTTCAGGCGCACGGCAAAACCGATCAGGTCGGCTTCGAGGTCCCCGGGCTGATCGGGGAAGGTGGCGATGGTGGCGAAAATGCCGGCGTTGCAGCGCTCGGTCAGGTCGCGTACCACGGCGATGAACAGCTTTTCCTTGTCGCGATGGTGATTGTAGACGGTCTGGCGTGAGACGCCGGCCTCTGCCGCGATCAGGTCGATGTTGGCGCCGGCGAAACCCTCGCGGCAAAACACGCCGGCAGCGGCGTCGACGATCGACATGCGCTTGGCCTCATGGCCACGTGGCGGGAAAGTGTCAGGAGAAACGCCCGGTCTCATGAAAATCTATATAGAGGTGATTGACGATTTGGACAAGAGTGTCTAAATTTGTGGACACGATATAAGGGGATTTCACTCCAGAGGGACGAATAAATTCGCTCTGGGAGTAGGAATCCCTCGGGATGGAACGTCCTGGGGTCAGACGTCGCCTGGCGGCGGCAACCAGATTCGAAAGAAGCCAATATCATGAGTCCCAAATTCCTCCGCATCGCGGTCGTGCTCGGCCTGTTGTCCGCCATCGGCCCGTTCGCCATCGACATGTATCTGCCCGCGCTGCCGTCGATCGGCACCGATCTTCATGCCGGCACCGCCGCCGTGCAGATGAGCCTTTTGATCTTCTTCCTGTCGATGGGCTTCGGCCAGATCGTCGTCGGGCCGATCTCCGACATGGTCGGCCGCAAGCTGCCGCTCTATGGCGGACTGGCGCTGTTCATGGCCGGCGGTATCGGCTCGGCAATGGCGCCGACCATCGAATGGCTGATCGCTTTCCGCTTCCTGCAGGGGCTTGGCGCCAGCGCCGGCATGGCCATTCCGCGCGCCATCGTGCGCGACCTGCACACCGGCAACGAGGCCGCCAAGCTGATGTCGCTGCTGATGCTGGTGTTCTCGGTGTCGCCGATCCTGGCGCCGCTGACCGGTAGCCAGATCATCGAGAATTTCGGCTGGCGCGCCGTGTTCTGGACGGTGACCGGCGCGGCGGTGCTTGCCACCATCCTGCTCGCGACCTCGCTCAAGGAGACGCGGCCGGCGGAAGAGCGCGTCGGCTCCTCCTTCGGTACCGCGCTTGCCGGCTATCGTTTCCTGATGGGCGACCGTAATTTCCTTGGCCTGGTGGCAATCGCCGGCTTCGGCATTGCGAGCTTCTTTGTCTATCTGTCGAGTTCGTCCTTCATCCTTATCGACCATTACGGGCTGTCGCCTTCGGTCTACAGCGTGTTCTTCTCGATCAACGCGGTTGCCTTCATCGGCATGTCGCAGCTGACGGGCCTGCTTTCGGAACGGTTCGGGCTGAAGCGCGTGGTGTGGGTAGCGGTGACCGGCTATGCCACGACCATGGTGGCGCTGTTCGCCATCATGGCGACGGGGGTCGACCGGCTCGATGTTATGGCGGCCCTGCTGTTCGTCGGCTACGGCTTCCTCGGGCTTGTCATTCCGACCACCTCGGTGCTGGCCATGGAAGAGCATGGCGAGATCGCCGGCACGGCGTCGGCGCTGATGGGCACGCTGCATTTTGCCATCGGCGCGCTCGCCATGGGCGTTGCCGGCGTGTTCTTCGACGGCACGCCGCTGCCGATGGTCGCCGGCATCACGCTCTGCGCGGTGATATCGTTCGCACTGGCGAAGGTCACGCTTGGCCGTTCGCGGCAAGCCGTCGAAGCGCCGGCGGAATAGGCAATCCTCAGTGAACCAGGAAAGGCCGGGTCGATCCCGGCCTTTTTTGTGCCGGCGGCAGTGCGGGCGCTCAGCTGAGTTCCTGGGCGAGGCCGATGAGAAGCCCTTCAGGTCCTCGGATGTAGCAGAGCCGATACACGTCCTTGTACTCGACCACCTCGCCCACGAGCTGCGCGCCGCGCGTGCGGAGCCTTTCAAGCGTATCGTCGATGTCGTCCACGGTGAACATGACGCGGAGGTAGCCCAGCGCGTTGACCGGGGCTTTCCGGTGATCCGCGACGACAGGCGGCGTGAGGAAGCGGGAGAGCTCCAGCCGGCTGTGGCCGTCCGGTGTGCGCATCATGGCAATCTCGACATGCTGATCGCCCAGTCCGGTGACACGCCCGGCCCATTCTCCTTCGATCGTGGCCCGCCCCTCGAACTCGAGGCCGAGTTCGCGAAAGAAATCGATCGCCCCTCCGAGGTCCTCGACCACGATTCCTACATTGTCCATCCGCTTGAGCGCCATGTTTTCAACCTCCAGGATGCCGGTTCAATCTACAAGGTGTCGCCTGGTTCCGACAACGCGCATGAAGGGCCGGACCGGGCCGGCCGCTCTATGTCCGCAATGTCGGCGGCAATCCAGCAGCGTCGAGGAGGAAGCGCACGCGCTCCTCGACTGGCGCAAGCGGCAAGGTCACCAATTCGTAGCCAAGTTCGGCATAGACGCCTGCCACTAATTGGCAAGTGCGCTCGGCCTCGTCGAGCGTTTGCTTGCGTTCTTCGTCCTGGGTGAAGATTTCCGGCCATGGCGGGGCGATGAAGACGCGACGCGCATAGCGGAATTCCATGGCGGCGCTGGTGAGGTGATCCGGCGCCGGCAGGCCGCAGAGCCTGAGATAGCCGATCGTGTCCGGCACGCCGCGGTCAAAGAAGACCGGCCCTGCCAACGCGCGGGCCGCACGATACGAGCGCATCTCCCAGGACAGCATCAGTTCGGCGAACAATGCGCGATCGCTCCAGGGCAGGGCGGTTCCGCCAATGGCGGATTGGTCGCGGATGATGCCGCGTCCGGCTTCTACAGAGGTCGCAAAGCCCGTCTGCCGCAAGGCTTCGATCAAGGTGGTCTTGCCGGAGCCCGGGCCGCCGGTCAGCACGAAGAATCGATCGGAATCGTTTTGCATTTTTTGTCCATGGAGAAAGGGCACGCGACGCAGCGGCTTCGCGGCTTCTACAGCATGTCGCGGCGAATAGGATTCGCCCGACCTGCTGTAAGCTTCTGATTTATGCATGTCGTTATCCCGGAACCGAGGACACTTCCGGGCGACATGCATCAGGCCGTGCGAAGTCTTGACGGCAGGAGCCGTTGCGCGTGATGCAAATTGAAGGGGGAGAAGTGGAGGTTTCTGTTGCCAGGTACCTCCGAACCCCGCCTAGAAGTGCGAACCCCTAGGGCTTGATTTGAAGCTATCGCACTGCATTAAGCAGCGAGACGTGCTTCCGCATAGTTGTCGTTGGCAACTATAAGTTTAGCCCGATGACGGTGGTACAATGCCGGGCAAAAGTACGATCTTTACACCTTCGTCGATCCTATTTCGCCCCCAGCAAAAACCGCTCTGTCGTCAAAAGCGGCTTTTGGTGGAGGCGCCGGGTACCGCCCCCGGGTCCGAACGGCTTATTTCATCGCCCATTTATCGCCATAGTCGGTCAAGCCGACAAAACGAATATAGGGGGCGTTTGCCGGAAATGAAAGGCCGCAATGATGCTTTGTCCCTGTGTCAAATCGCGACGCCAAGGGTTGACTTGGGCGCGGTCTCAACCGAAGCTTTGCGAGCGGTGAGGAGTTAGCGACCTAGCGCACAAGTTGCGAAGCGCGCCACAGTCCTCATCGATCGGATCCGTGGCGCCGACGAGGGGAATTTTGATGGCCGACTATCTTGCGGATGTGAAGAAGTATGACGCCGCGGCAAACGCCGATGCGGTCGAAAAGATCGTCAAGCATCTGGGCATTGCGCTGAGGAACCGCGACTCCTCGCTGGTGTCCTGCACGGACCCGAAGGAATTGGGGCGGGTCAAGGAGAGCTGGGTGGCCAAGAAGCTCGGCGTCACCGACGGGGCGAAGGCCGACGCCGCGATCGAGAAGACCTGCAAGGCGATGCACGCCGACAACACCAAGAACCGCGTGACCTTCTACTATCTGGTGGCCAAGGATCTGGGCAAGCTCGGCTCTCTGTGACGCTCGCGCATCAGTTTGCGAGGGCTGGTACGGCAGAATAGCCGCTCCAACTTTTATTTTCGCTTTGTCGGGGGTTTGCGCCGCCCCTCACCTGCCTGCCGGCATCCTCTCCCCGTATAGTGACCGGGAGAGGGGATCTGCCATCGATGATTTCGCCAATGACCAACGTTGCAAAAAGGGCGTCAGCGTAGCGGCCAGCTTCTTTCTCCCCGTCACTATACGGGGAGAAATGTCCGGCAGGACAATGAGGGGCAGCGCCGACTCTGGAAAGAGTGGTGGGGCAAGCGTCGTTTGTACCGTTTTGCTGTGTTCGGCCGCCGGTCTGGCCGCTATAATGCCCAAACACTCGAATCGAGCCGAAACCGATGCGCCAATATCTCGACCTCTTGCAGCATGTGCTGGAAAACGGCGCCGATCGCGGCGACCGCACCGGCACCGGCACACGCTCCGTCTTCGGCTACCAGATGCGCTTCGATCTGGCGCGCGGCTTTCCGGTCACCACCACCAAGAAGCTGCATCTGAAGTCGATCATCCATGAACTCCTGTGGTTCCTGGCCGGCGACACCAACATCAAGTACCTGACCGACCATGACGTTTCGATCTGGGACGAATGGGCCGACGAGAATGGCGATCTCGGCCCGGTCTACGGCAAGCAATGGCGTTCCTGGCCGGATGGTCATGGCGGCTCGATCGACCAGATCGCCAATCTTCTCAAGGAGATCCGCCGCAATCCTCAATCGCGGCGACTGATCGTCTCGGCCTGGAATCCCGCCGAGGTGGAAGCCATGGCGCTGCCGCCTTGCCACTGCCTGTTCCAGTTCTACGTGTCCGAGGGCCGGCTTTCCTGCCAGCTCTACCAGCGCTCCGCCGACATCTTCCTCGGCGTGCCGTTCAACATCGCGTCCTACGCATTGCTGACGCTCATGGTGGCGCAGGTGACCGGGCTGAAGCCGGGCGATTTCGTCCACACGCTCGGCGACGCGCATCTCTACTCCAACCATTTCGAGCAGGCGCGCGAACAGTTGCAGCGCACGCCAAGGGCACTGCCGACGATGTGGATCAATCCGGACGTGAAGGACCTGTTCGCCTTCCGCTTCGAGGATTTCCGGCTGGATAACTACGCCGCCGATGCGTCGATCAAGGCGCCTATCGCGGTCTGAGCCGCGTTTTTTCAGCCGATGCCGACCATCACGTCCGAGGCCTTGACCACGGCATAGGCCTGCTTGCCCTTTTCGAGCTTGAGATCGGCGACGGCTTCGTTGGTGATCGAGGCGGTGACGATGGCGCCGCCGCCGATGTCGATGCGGGCATGCGAGGTGGTGGCCCCTTTGACGATTTCGGTGATCGTTCCCTTGAGAACGTTGCGGGCGCTGATCTTCATTGGCGTCCCGTTCGCTGTTTATCCCCGGTCGTCTTATCAGAACAATCAGGCAGTACCAATCACAAGACCAGATGGCGTTTCGGCAGACCAGGCCTTCCCTTGTTATATCCATGCGGATATATCGGTCTGCAGGTTCGAGCCGATCGGATTTTGAACACAGGGAGAGTTTCCGATGACGCGCAAAGGTTTCGGGTTGAGGGTGGTCGCCATTGGCGGTTTTGCGGCTGCGTTGATGGCGGCAATGCCGGCAGCGCACGCGCAAGACAAGGTCGTGGTGTTTGCGGCGGCGAGCCTCAAGGATGCGCTCGACGCGGTGAACAAGGCCTGCAAAGCCGATGTCGGCGAGGCCGCGACCGTTTCCTATGCCGCGAGTTCGGCATTGGCCAAGCAGATCGAGGGCGGGGCACCGGCCGACGTCTTCATCTCGGCCGATCTCGACTGGATGAAATATCTCTCCGACAAGAAGCTGACCAAGCCCGATACCGAAGTGAAGTTGCTCGGCAACCAGATCGTGCTGGTGGCGCCGAAGGATTCGACGGTTGAAACCAAGATCGAGAAGGGTTTTGACCTCGCCATGCTGGTTGGCGACGGCAAGCTCGCCATGGGCGACTTCAAGGCCGTGCCGGCCGGCAAATACGGCAAGGCGGCGCTTCAATCGCTCGGCGTCTGGTCCTCGGTCGAGGGCAAGGTGGCGCAGGCCGAGAATGTCCGTGCGGCGCTCAAGCTGGTTTCGACCGGCGAGGCGGCCCTCGGTATCGTCTATGCCACCGACGCGCACGCCGAAAAGGGCGTCAAGGTGGTCGGCACCTTCCCGGAGGATTCACATCCGCCGATCATCTATCCGGTTGCCCAGACCACCGATTCGAAGGACAAGGATACGATGGCCTTCCTGAAGTGCCTGCAATCCGCCAAGGCCGGCGCGCTCTTCAAGGAACAGGGCTTCACCGTGCTCACGCCGAGCAACTGACTTCGAAAAGGCCCCGATACCGCGCGATGAACTGGCTGCTGGACCTCAGTCCCGACGAATGGAATGCGGTCCGGCTGTCCATCAAGGTGGCAACGGTCGCGATGCTCGCGAGTTTGCCGCCGGGCATAGCGATAGCGCTGCTGCTTGCCCGGGGGAAATTCTGGGGCAAGACACTGTTCAACGGGCTGGTGCATCTGCCGCTGATCCTGCCACCCGTGGTGACCGGCTATCTCTTGCTTTTGACTTTCGGAAGGCGCGGCCCGGCCGGCGCATTCCTGGCCGAGCATTTCGGCATCGTCTTCTCGTTTCGCTGGACGGGTGCCGCCCTTGCCTGCGGCGTCATGGGCTTCCCCCTGATGGTGCGGGCGATCCGGCTGTCGATCGAGGCGGTGGACCGCAAGATGGAGGCGGCCGCAGGGACGCTCGGCGCCAATCCTGTGTGGGTGTTCGGCACCATCACGCTGCCGCTGATCCTGCCCGGGCTGATCGCCGGCGCCATCCTGTCCTTCGCCAAGGCGATGGGCGAGTTCGGCGCGACGATCACTTTTGTCTCCAACATCCCTGGCGAGACGCAGACGCTGCCATCGGCGATCTACACCTTTACCCAGGTGCCGGGCGGCGATGAAGGGGCGCTGCGGCTGACGCTGATTTCCATCGTCATCTCGATGGCGGCACTGGTCGCCTCGGAAGTGCTGGCGCGGCGCGTCGGGCGGCGGATGGACATCGAATGAGCGTCCTTGTCGACATCAGCCACCGGCTTGGCGATTTCGCCATCGATGCCCGCTTCGAGAGCGCCGGGCGGCTGACGGCGCTGTTCGGGCCGTCGGGCTCCGGCAAGACGACGCTGATCAACATGATCGCCGGGCTGATCCGGCCGGACAAGGGGCGCATCGAGATCGACGGCCGCGTTCTGGTCGACACCGGTGCCGGCATTTTCGTGCCAAGGCACAAGCGCCGTATCGGCATGGTGTTCCAGGATGCGCGCCTGTTTCCGCATATGAGCGTGATCAGCAATCTGCGCTACGGCCGTTGGTTCACGCCGGCGGCGGAACGCTACGCGGATATGGACAGTGTCGTCGAACTGCTCGGCATCAGCCCGTTGCTCGGGCGGCGACCGGCAAAGCTCTCGGGCGGCGAGAAACAGCGCGTGGCGATCGGCCGGGCGCTGCTTGCCAGCCCGAAGCTGCTGCTCATGGACGAGCCGCTGGCCTCGCTCGACGAAGCGCGCAAGGCCGAGATCCTGCCCTATATCGAACGGCTGCGCGACGAAACGAAGATCCCGATCGTCTATGTCAGCCATTCGGTCGCCGAGGTGGCGCGGCTGGCCAGCGACGTGGTGATGCTGGCGCAGGGCAAGGTCACCGCCAGCGGCCCGACCGAGGCCGTCATGCAAAGGCTTGACCTGTTGCCGGCCGAAGAGCGCGGCGAGGGTGGCGCCGTGCTGGACACGAAGGTACTGCGTCACGACGAGACTTTCGGGATGACAGTGCTCGGCTCGGCCGCCGGCGAGATCCGCGTGCCGCGCCTTGAAATGAAGCCTGGGGCTTCCGTGCGTATCCGCATTCGCGCTCGCGACGTGATGGTCGCCACGGAGAAACCGACGGGCCTCAGCGCGCTCAACATCCTGCCCGGCACGATTGTCGCGATCAGCCCGGGCGAGGGGCCGACGGTCGAAGTCGGCATCGACTGCAATGGCGCAACGGTGCTCGCCCGCATCACCGAACAGTCGCGGCAGGCACTGAAGCTGCGTCCCGGCGGCAAGGTTCTCGCGGTGGTCAAGACGGTGAGCTTCGACCGGGCGAACACCGGCGCCGGCTTGCCGCTCGAAGCCGACGGCTGACAGGGGTGGTGATCGCCGATATATTGTTTTGGAATAACGGTCGCTGAAGCTGAAGCGATCGTGGAGGAGCAAAAATGCCGTCGCTGAGCTTGCGGATAAATCTCGATCCGGATGGACGGATCGGTCCTGGCAAGATCGAGCTTCTGGAGCACATCGCCACGTTCGGATCGATCTCGGCCGCCGCGCGCGGCATGGAGATGTCCTACAAGCACGCCTGGGATCTGGTCGAGGACATGAACCGGGTGTTCGGCAAGCCGCTGGTCTCGGCGCAGACCGGGGGCCGCAAGGGCGGCGGCGCGCAGCTGACGACGGTCGGCCTGGCGGTGGTCAGCCGCTTTCGCGCCATCGAGCGCGCGGCGTCCGCCGCAGCGGCGACGCATATGGATGCGCTGCAGGCGGAGATCGAAGCGGGGTAGGGGGATAGTCAGTAGTCAGTAGGGATTAGGACAGCTTCACTACTCACCACTCCTGCTTCCGCAGCAAATACGTGTCCATGATCCAGCCCTTTTCCCTACGCGCTTCGTCGCGGCGCTTTTCGATCTCCGCGCCGACATCACCGAGGCGGCCGGAGATGATGATCTCGTCCGGTGTGCCGAGATAGGCGCCCCATTGGATGAAAAGATCCTGGTCGGCCAGCGTGTTGAAGGCGCATTTGCCGTCGAGCATGACGACGGCGCTGCCGGCATTGTCCGGCATGCCTTCCTCGGTCAGGCGGCGGCCGGTGGTGATCAGCACGGGATCGCCGATGCGGTTCAGCGCCGTTTTGTGACTGGCGGCCAGCGCCTGGATGGCTGTTATGCCGGGGATGACTTCCAGTTCGAAGGCGACATTGCCCCTCAGGCGCACGCGCTCGAGGATGCGCAATGCGCTGTCGTAGAGCGAGGGATCACCCCAGATCAGGAAGGCGCCGCAGCCATCCCCGGCGATCTCGTCGCGGATCAGTCCCTCGTAGATGACGGCGATCGCCTCATGCCAGTCGTCGACGGTCGAGCGATAGGAAGACGTTGGTTCGGCGCGCACCGGCACGTCGAACTCGACCCGGCGTGAGGTCGGGTTGGTGACGAAGCGGTCGCAGATGCCGCGCCGCAGGTCGGCGAGCTCTGTCTTGTCGGCGCCCTTGTCGGGAATAAACAGGACGTCCGCCCGGTTCAGGCCCGATATGGCCTGAACCGTCATGTGGTCGGGATTGCCGGCGCCGATGCCGATGACGAGAAGCTTGCGCATGGCGCGAACTCCTGCCCGATCGGAACCTGTTAGTCCAGACCGCGCGTGCGTGTCCAGACCGCATGCGTGTCCAGACCGCATGCGTGTCCAGCCGGTCACGCATGCCCTGGACGCGGAAGGGCTTTGAAACGCCGCATTGAAACGGCTAGGGTCATGAGGGCATTCTCGCCGAGGGGGCTTTCATGCTGCGATATATCTTGACCACCGCGCTGGCCCTGTCGGCGGCGCCTGCATTGGCCAACGACTCGGTTGCCGAACTTGGCACCGGCGGCCTGATCCTGTCGCGCAGCGATGCCGTGGCGATGCAAAGCGAGGACCTCTTCATCTCGCCGCAAAAGGTGACGGTCGACTACGTCTTCCACAACAACACCGACAAGGATGTCGAGGCGATCGTCGCCTTCCCGATGCCCGACATTTCAGGCGATCCCGAGGAGATGCCGGCGATCCCCGAAAACCAGAGTGACAATTTCCTCGGCTTCGAGGTGACGATCGACGGCGCGCCGGCAAAGCCTGAGCTCGAGCAGAAGGTGTTCGCGCTCGGCATCGACGTCGGCACGGATTTGAAAGCCCAGAACGTGCCGTTCAACCCGTTCGGCGACGCCGCCAAGGCGGCACTGGCGAAGCTTCCGCAAGCGGTGGCCGACGATTGGGTCAACCGCGGCATCATCATCGAGGACACTGTTGACGACAGTGGCGGCCAAAAACCCGGCTATGCGCCGTTCTGGCAATTGCGCTCGACCTATTGGTGGCGCTCGACCTTTCCGGCCAACAAGGACGTTCACGTCTCGCACCGCTACAAGCCTAGCGTCGGCGGCACGTCGTCGGTCAGCTTTTTCAATGAGGGCCAGTTCCAGGGCTCATACGCCGCCTACAAGACCCGCTACTGCATGGACGGCACTTTCGAGAATGCGGTGCGCAGGGCGGCGAAGGACAATCCGGACGGCTATCCCAAATTCTACGAAAGCCGCATCGCCTATATCCTGACCACCGGCGGCAACTGGGCGGCGGGCACCATCGGCAAGTTCAAGCTGACCGTCGACAAGGGCAATCCGAAAGCCCTGGTCTCGTTCTGCGGCGACAATGTCAAAAAGGTCGGGCCGACGAGCTTCGAAATGACAGCGAAGGATTTCTATCCCGAGCATGATATCGATATCCTCCTGCTCGAACCGTCGGACAGCAATGGCGGGGACGCAAACTGATGCATGTCACGATCTACGTCGCCATTGCCGAGAACGGTGTGATCGGGCGGGAAGGCGGGTTGCCCTGGCGGCTCTCCACCGACCTCAAGCGCTTCAAGGCAGACACGATGGGCAAGCCCATCATCATGGGCCGCAAGACCTATGAAGGCATCGGCCGCCCGCTGCCGGGCAGGCTGAACATCGTGGTCACCCGCGACAAGGCCTGGCGCGCCGAGGGCGTCGAGGTGGCGCATACGCTGGAAGCCGCGATCCAGCTGGCGACCGTGCGCGGCCGCTGCATGAGCGGCGTCGACGAGGTCTGTGTCATCGGCGGCGGCGAGATCTATGCCCAGGCGCTGCCGCTGGCCGACCGTCTGCACGTCACCCATGTTCTGGCCGCCGTCGACGGCGATGCGCATTTCCCGCCGATCGACCCCGATACATGGCACGTGGTCAGTTCGCAGGAGGTTCCATCAGGAGAAAAGGACAGTCATGCGACGCGCTATACGGTTTACGAGCGCCGCCGCGAGATAGTTTGAAGACAAAAGCGCGATTGTAGGACGACAAAGGGTCGCTACCGGCCCAAATCCGATGAAGTCGGCGGGCGTCGCGTTGAAAGCGCGCCCTGGCGTCCCTATAGAAGAACGACACTGGATTTGCGCCGTAACCGCGGCGCTTGAGGGAATTCCAAGCGAAAGGACATTCATGCCCTGGAACGACAAAGGTGGCGGAGGCGGCGGCCCGTGGGGTGGCGGCGGTAACAACCAGGGCCCCTGGGGGCAGGGACCGAAGGGACCGAGCGGCCCGCAGGGGTCGCCTCCAGACCTCGAAGACATCATTCGCCGTGGCCAGGATCGGCTGAGGCGCGCGCTGCCCGGCGGCGGGGGCGCCAGTCCGGCCGTGTTCGGGCTGATCGCCGCGGTGCTGGTCGTTCTGTGGGCCTTCCAGGCGGTCTATACCGTGCAGCCCGACGAGGTCGCGGTCGAACTGCGCTTCGGCAAGCCGAAGGCCGAGCTTTCCCAGCCAGGCCTGCACTTCCACTGGTGGCCGCTCGAGACCGTCGAGACGGCCAAGATTTCAGAGCAGCTCGTCGACATTGGCGGCGGCAACACCAGCGGCAACGGCCTGATGCTGTCGGGCGACCAGAACATCGTCAATGTGCAGTTTTCGGTGGCCTACCAGGTCTCCGACCCGCGCGCCTACCTGTTCGACGTCTCCGACCCCGACGGCATGCTGCGGCAGGTTGCCGAGAGCGCCATGCGCGAAGCGGTCGGCCGCCGGCCGGCGCAGGACATTTTCCGCGACGACCGCCAGGGCATTGCGGCCTCGGTGCGCGAGATCATCCAGACGACGCTGGACGGCTACAAGGCCGGTCTCAACGTCAACGCCGTCTCCATCGAGGACGCGGCGCCGCCACGCGAGGTGGCGGATGCGTTCGACGAGGTGCAGCGCGCCGAGCAGGACGAGGACAAGTTCGTCGAGCAGGCCAATCAGTATTCCAACCAGAAGCTCGGCCAAGCACGCGGCGAGGCCGCCCAGGTCCGCGAAGACGCGGCCGCCTACAAGAACCGTGTGGTGCAGGAAGCCGAAGGTGAGGCCCAGCGCTTCATCTCGGTCTACGACGAATATGTCAAAGCCCCCGATGTCACGCGCAAACGCCTTTATCTGGAAACCATGGAGAGGGTTCTGAAGGACTCGAGCAAGGTCATCGTCGAGCAGGGCAACGGACAAGGTGTCGTGCCCTATCTGCCGCTGCCCGCATTGCAGCCGAAACCACCGGCACCGGCCGCGCCGGCTGCGAACACGGGAGGTACCCAGTGATGGCCAACCGTCTTCCCATTTTCGCCGTCGTGGCGGCGGTTATCCTTTTCCTGATCTACTCCTCGGTCTTCGTGGTCAATGCGCGCCAGCAGGCGCTGGTGCTCCGCTTCGGCGAGATCGTCGACGTCAAGAGCGAGCCAGGGATCTACTTCAAGGCGCCGTTCTCGTTCTTCGACGCCGACACGGTGCAGCTGATCGAAAACAGGGTGCTGCGCTTCGACCTCGACAACATCCGCGTCCAGGTGTCGGGCGGCAAATTCTATGAGGTCGATGCCTTCATCGCCTACCGCATCTCGGATCCGCGTGTCTTCCGTGCGGCAGTGTCCGGTCAGATCGAACTGGCCGAGGCCCGGCTCAGGACGCGTCTCGACGCTGCCTTGCGCCGCGTCTACGGTCTGCGCGATTTCGAAGCCGCGCTCTCCGAAGAGCGTGCCGTGATGATGCGCGAAGTCCGCGATCAGCTCAGGCCCGACGCCACCTCGCTCGGCTTGCAGATCGAGGACGTCCGCATCCGCCGCACCGATCTGACGGCCGAAGTCTCCCAGCAGACCTACGACCGCATGAAGGCGGAACGCCTGGCGGAGGCCGCGCGGCTGAGGGCACGCGGCAACGAAGCCGCACAGCGCATCACGGCACGCGCCGATCGTGAAGTGGTCGAGATCGTTGCCGAAGCACGCAAGGAGTCCGAGATCCTGCGCGGCGAGGGCGAAGCCCAGCGCAGCGCCACCTTCGCGGGAGCCTATCAGCGTGATCCGGCGTTCTTCGATTTCTACCGGTCGATGAATGCCTATGGTACCGCGCTCGACAACACCGGGACGACGATGGTGCTGTCGCCGGGCTCGGAGTTCTTCCGCTTCTTCCGCGATCCCGACGGCAAGGAAGGGCCGGCGAAACCGGCCTCGCCAGCAACCGCGCCGGCTGCGGCACCTGCCGCGCCGACGACACAACCCAGCACCGGCCAGTAGCGGCCGGTGCAAGATTTCTTCGCGGCGATAGGCCTGGTCCTTGTCATAGAGGGCCTGGTCTATGGCGGCTTCCCCAGCTTTGCGAGGAAGCTCGCGGGCGAAGTGCTGTCGATGCCGGAGAATGCACTGCGGATCGGCGGCCTGGTGGCGATCGCCATCGGTGTCGGCATCGTCTGGCTGGTGCGGAGCGGGTAAAGGCATCCGGTTTGCGGAATAACGCTCGATTTACGCTCCGCCGATAGCCATAGCCGCAAACGTGCCGTATTTCTTGCCATCATGGCGCGACACGGCGTTTTCGTCGAAGCGCTTTTCTCTTTCAGAAATGCCGGGAGGCTTCTCGATGACATCCAACACCCTTTTGCGCGCCGCTCGACGGACGTTGGTCGCCGGCGCCGCAGCGCTTGTCCTGGGCACCGCAGCCGTTCCGTCTTTCGTGACGCCGACATTCGCCGCCGACGGACCTGCCTCGGTTGCCGACCTGGCGGAACGCGTGCTCGGCGCGGTGGTCAACATCTCGACCTCGCAGACGGTGAAGGGCACCGAAGGGCCAAGCGCCGTGCCGATGCCGCAGCTGCCCGAAGGCTCGCCGTTCCAGGACTTCTTCGACGACTTCTTCAAGAACCGCGGTGGCGAAAAGGATGGCGGCTCGCAGAAGGTGCAGTCGCTGGGCTCGGGCTTCGTCATCGACGCCGAGCAAGGCATCGTCGTAACCAACAACCACGTGATCGCCGATGCCGACGACATCGAGGTCAATTTTTCCGATGGTGTGACCTTGAAGGCGACGCTGGTCGGCACCGACACCAAGACCGACGTCGCGGTGCTGAAGGTCGATCCGAAAGGCCACAAGCTGACGGCGGTGAAATTTGGCGATTCCACCAAGATGCGCGTCGGCGACTGGGTGATGGCGGTCGGCAATCCGTTCGGCCTCGGCGGTACGGTCACGGTCGGTATCGTCTCGGCGCGCAACCGCGACATCAATTCAGGCCCCTATGACGACTTCATCCAGACCGATGCGGCGATCAACCGCGGCAATTCGGGCGGACCGCTGTTCAACAGCGCCGGCGAGGTCATCGGCATGAACACCGCGATCATTTCGCCCTCCGGCGGCTCGATCGGCATCGGCTTCTCCATTCCCTCGCAGCTCGCCTCGGGCGTCGTCGACCAGTTGCGCCAGTATGGCGAGACGCGGCGCGGCTGGCTCGGCGTGCGCATCCAGCCGGTGACGGACGACATCGCGGAAAGCCTGGGGATGGCGACCGCCAAGGGCGCGCTGGTGGCCGGCGTCATCAAGGGCGGGCCTGTCGACAACGGCACCATCCAGGCCGGCGACGTCATCATCAAGTTCGATGGCAAGGACATCCACGAAATGCGCGACCTGCCGCGCGTCGTGGCCGAAAGCCCGGTGGGCAAAGCCGTCGACGTGCTGATCGTGCGCAAGGGTGTCGAGCAGACGGTGAAGGTGACGCTCGGCCGGCTCGAGGATGGCGAGAAGCTCGCCAGCGGCGAGAATGGCAACACCGACCAGGACAAGGGCGGCGACAAGGCTCCGGCCGTCTCGACCGCCTCGGTGCTCGGCATGACCGTCGGCGAACTCAACGACGAGACGCGCAAGAAGTTCAGCATTGCCGCCGATGTCTCGGGTGTCGTCGTCACCGATGTGGCCAAGGATTCGGCCGCCGCCGAGCGCGGCATTCAGCCGGGCGAGGTGATCACCGAGATCGCGCAGGAATCGGTCGCCACGCCCAAGGATGTCATGGACCGGATCGGCGCGCTGAAGGAGCAGGGGCGCAAGAACGCGCTGCTGATGCTGGCGTCGAAGACCGGTGAGCTGAGGTTTGTCACGATCCGGATGGATTGAAGTCGGCAGGACTGCAAAAATCTGATTTTAATGGAAAGGGCGGTTAGAGAGCCGCCCTTTTTCTTGCCTGCCAGTCTTGGCGAGGCAACCGGTAGAGCACATGCCGCTTGAGCGCGGGATGGCTGTCCGGAATGTCGGGATGGTCGAAGTCGTTGGCCGGGTCGGCGCTCATGCCGAGGCGTTTCATCACGGCGGTCGAGCGATGATTGCCGGTTACGGCGAAGGAGACGATCTCGTTGACGCCCAGCGTCTGGAAGCCGTAGGCGAGCCAGGCCTCCGCCGCCTCGGTGACATAGCCCTTGCCCCAGTATTCCGGCGCCAGCCGCCAGCCGATCTCGATAGTACCGGCCGGCAGGGAGGGCACATGATCGGTCTTGAGGAGCCCGACGAAGCCGATGCACTCGCCGGTGGCGGCAATCTCGGCGGCGGCAAAACCATAGCCGTCCTCGGCGATCCAGGATCGGAACTCGTCCATCTTGGCGTCGGCGGTAGCTCGGTCGCGGCGGAACGGAAAGAATTCCATGACGCGCTCGTCGGAGTTGATGCGATGGAACAGCGCGCGGTCGCGCTCCTCCCAGTTGCGCAGGATCAGGCGTTCGGTGCGGATTGGTTTCATTGCAAGAATTCTTCCTGCCGGTAGCCCTGCAGATAGAGCAGCGCGGTTAGGTCGGCATGGTCGATCCGGACTTTTGCCTGTGCTGCCACTGTCGGCTTGGCGTGCAGCGCGACACCGGTTCCGGCCAGGCGGATCATGTCGAGATCGTTGGCGCCGTCGCCGACGGCGATGGCATCGGCCGGCGCCAGGCCAAGGCGCGCGCAGATTTCGAGCAGCGCCTCGGCCTTGGCGGCGCGGCCGAGGATCGGCTCGCCGACCAGTCCGGTGAAGCGTCCGCCCTGGTCGAGCAGGCGGTTGGCGCGGTTTTCCTGAAAGCCGAGCATCTCGGCGATGCGCGTGGTGAAGACCTCGAATCCGCCCGAAACGAGCGCTGTCCAGGCGCCGTTGGCGCGCATGGTCTGGACCAGTGCGCGGCCGCCCGAAGCCAGCGTCAGCCGATTGGCGACGATACGGTCGACCACTGCGGCGTCGAGCCCCTTGAGCAGCGCCACGCGCTCGCGCAGCGCAGGCTCGAAGGCGATCTCGCCATTCATCGACCGCGCGGTGATGGCCGCGACGCGATCCTTGACGCCGATCTCGTCGGCCAGCTCGTCGATGCATTCCTGGTCGATCATGGTCGAATCCATGTCGGCGAGAAGGACTTTCTTGCGGCGTGTTTCAGCCTGCTGAACGATCACGTCGACTGGTTCGGCGCCCAGTGCGGCGCGAAGCTCTGCAGTGGTTTCATCAGCCTGCGCCGCTGGCGGCAGGGCAAGATCACAGGCAATGCCTTCGGCCAGCCAGACGACAGCGCTTGCGCCCACCGACCGTGAGGCCATATTCGCAAGCGACGGCGACAGAGCGCGGTCAGCGGGACGGGAAACAAGCGTGGCAATGAGCGGCATAGAGAATTCCGGCGCGGATGCGGGCGAAGGCCGCGTGAAGAACGCGATCCTGATAGCCGGGCCGACCGCCAGCGGCAAGTCGGCGCTGGCGCTTGAGCTGGCCGAGCGCACCGGCGGCGTCATCGTCAACACCGATTCGATGCAGGGCTATTCGGTTCTCGACGTTCTGACCGCTCGGCCGGAGGCGGCCGAACTCGCACGCGCGCAGCATTTTCTCTATGGGCATGTGCACCCCGGCTCTGCCTACTCGACCGGCGCCTGGCTGCGCGACGTGATGAAACTCATCGACGACGGAACGCTCTCGCGGCGGCCAATCTTCGTCGGTGGCACCGGCCTTTATTTTCGTGCGCTGGCCGAGGGCATTTCGGAAATGCCCGATATTCCGCAGCGGATCCGCGATCGCTGGCGCTATGAGTTGAAGGAGCACGGCGCGGTCAAATTGCATGGCATCCTGCTGCGCGAGGATTCGAAAGTCGCCATGCAGCTGAAGCCGACCGACGGCCAGCGCATCGTGCGGGCGCTCGAAGTGCTCGACGCCTCCGGCCGGTCGATCCTGGACTGGCAGGGCGAGCGCGGCCGGCCGCTGATCGACAGGCAAAGCGCGCATTTCCTAGTCATCGAGCCGGATCGGGCGGCGCTGGTCGACCGCATCGAAAGGCGTTTCGACCGGATGCTGGACAAGGGCGCGCTGGAGGAAGTCAAGCAGCTTGCGGCCCTTCGTCTCGATCCGGACCTGCCGGCGATGAAGGCGATCGGGGTTCGCGAGCTGCAGGCCGCAATTGCAGGGCAATCGAGCTTTCCCGAGGCGATCGAGCGCGCCAAGATCGCTACCAGGCAATATGCCAAGCGGCAAGCGACCTGGTTTCGACATCAGTTGGGGCCGGAATGGCAGAGATTGCGTCCCGATGACAATCTCGAAACCACGATCCAAACACTTGTTGCTAATGCAACTTAAAAAGTTGACCTTGAGGACAGGGTTCCCGCCGAAGTTGCCGGGATTAACGCTCCGTAAGGCGGCCCGTGCCATAAGATCGAGGGGCACTTTTCATCGGGGAGTAGATGCGTTTCCATAAGGCGGAATCCGCTTTTTTCGTCTTTATCTTCGTGATCCTGGCCGCTGGCCTGGTGACGCTGCACGCCTATGGGCTCTTGCAATCCTTCGCCACGGAACTCCATACGCAATCGGGCCTGGACAAGGTCATCTACCTCAACAAGCTGTTGTTCGCGACGGGCGTGCTGCTTGCGACCGCGCTGTTTTTCGGCATCTTCTTCATCTACCCGCTGATCCGCAAACAGGCGACGGAAGAAGGCAAGCTGCGCGCCATGACGGTTTCGCTCAGCGCCCGCTCCGAAACGCTCGAGCACGCCGCCCTGACAGACGGCCTGACCGGCATGCAGAACCGACGTTATTTCGACGACGCGCTGAACGAATATCTCGAGGAGTTCCGGCGCATCGAAAAACCGGTCGGGCTGATGATCCTCGATCTCGACCATTTCAAGCAGGTCAACGACAGCCACGGCCACGATGTCGGCGACGAGGTGCTCAAGGCTGTCGCCAGATGCCTCAAGGACATGACCCGCTATCACGACGTGGTGGCGCGCCTGGGTGGTGAGGAATTCGCCGTGGTCACGCCCAACATGGAGGCGGACCTTCTGGCCAAATTCGCCGAGCGCATCCGCAAGGCGATCGCCAACATGTCGATCCTCTCCGGCAACAATGTCCGGCTCAAGATCACGACCAGCGTCGGCCTCGCCGTATGGGACCGCAAGGAAACCGCCGAAGAGTTCTATCGCCGCGCCGACCGCCAGCTCTACGAAGCGAAGAGGCAAGGCCGCAATCGCGTCTGCGCCTAAAATCCCGAAGAAGAATTCATGAGGCCGGTTGCCTGATGCGGCTTTCTCGACTTCCCCGTTCTACTGCGTCGCAGTAGAACTGAGCTCACGGACTGAATGTCCGCTCCGCTCCGGCTTCTCGAAAGCCACGTCATTCAATTCGGCCTGACGAATTCCCTTTCGGGATTTGGCCAAGCGTGAATGCCGATGAGATCAGAGACCTGTTAGGTTCAATCGTTCTGTGGGCGCAGGCCGAAGGTCGCGGGTTTGAGGCCGTAGCGTGTGTCGAAATCTTCGTCCGACTGCACGCGCGCCGTCGCCGGCGGTTTGCGGTAGTCGGGATCGCCGGCCTGGCGGCCGGAATCGACCACCTCGGCAAATGGTATCGCCTGGCTCTGTGGCTTCGGCACGTTGCGCAGCCGCTCCACGATCGCCACCAGGTCGACCTCGCCGGCTTTCGTCACTTCTTCCTCGTGCTTGGCCGTGCCAGGCAGCAGGTGAGCGGGCAGTCTTTCGAATTTCAGCCGCATGGTCGTCGCCACGCCTTCGCCGAAGGCGATCGCCTCGCGCTGCCCCATGGAAGACAGGAAGGCGAGCGTCGAGGCGGACGAGTCGGCGATTGCCGAGCGGATGATCGCCTGGTCCTGCTCGTTGGCAAGCCGCATGGCGAAGAAGGTCGAGCATTGCGACAGGATGGTCGGGTCCAGCTCGCCCGGGCGCTGGGTGACGACGCCGAGATAGCAGCCATATTTGCGGCCTTCCTTGGCGATGCGCGACAGCGCATGCCGGGTCGGCGCGAAGCCGAGGCGCGAATCGGCCGGCATGTAGCGGTGCGCTTCCTCGCACAAGAACAGGAGCTGCAGCTTGCCTTCGCTCCACAAAGCGAGGTCGAAGGCCAGGCGCGCCAGCACGGAGCAGACGGAATTGACCACTTCCGAGGGCATGCCGGCCATCTCGAAGCAGGTTACCGGGCGGCCATGGTGCGGCACGCGGAAGATGTTGCCGATCGTCTCGTGGATGGTGTCCTCGATCAGGCGCGAATTGAACATGAAGCGGTAGCGCGGATCGGCAGCCGCGGATTCGATGCGCGTCTTCAGCGATTTGAGCGTCGGGCGATCGTTCTTGCTTTCGAGCATGCCCATGCGCTCGTCGATCTGCTTGAGCAGGTCGGCGATGCGGTAAGGCACCGGCGTATCGGCGGTCAGCGCATCGTTGCCGCGCCTGAGGTAGGCGCCTGAATTGGGGTTGCGGTAGAGGTTCTTGGCCAGCGGAACGAGGTCGCGAAGGGCGTCGATCTCTTCCGGCACCGTTTCGCGTCCGCGAAACAGCACTTCGGCGAATTCCTCCAGCGTGAACATCCAGAACGGCAGGTCGAGCGTCTTGGAATCGACCCGGACGCAATATTCGGGCAGCGAGGCGGCGAACTCGTTGTGCGGATCGAGGATCAGGATCCGCAGGTCGGGTCGCGCCGCGATCGACTTGCGCAGCAGCAGCGACACGGCGGTCGACTTGCCGACGCCGGTCGTGCCGACAATGGCGAAATGGCGCGCAAGCGTATCATCGATGGCGATGTTGGCGGCGATGGCCTCGTCCTGCGCCAGCGAGCCGATGGTGATGGAATGGCGGCCGGCCAGGTCATAGACGGCCTGCAGGTCGCGGGTGCGGATACGGTGCGCGACGGCGCCGATATGCGGATAGCTGGTGATGCCGCGGTCGAAGATCGGCTTGGCGCCGGGTTCGGCGCCGTCGCGCACTTCGCCGATCAGTTCGATGCTGACCTCGATGGCGTTCTGGCCTTCATTGCTCCAGGCCCGATCCGACTTGCCGATCGCATAGACCAGGCCAACGGTGCGCGTCGTGCCCAGATTGATGGAGATCATCTTGCCAACCGTCCACAGGCCGGTGATCGCACCGTCGACATCGTCGGCATAGGCGCTGATTGTGGCGCGCGCGCCGTCGCATTGCACGACGTTGCCGAGGATGCGCCGGTCGTTCTGCTCTGCGTTGCGGCGCTCCTGCGATGTCGGTTCTCCGACGGAAGCTTCGCGTTCGACATACATGGACAGGCCAATCCCCATTTCCCTGGAGACGGAGCCTACAGGAACGGGGTTAAGGTCGGATGAGGTCGGATGGTGTAGAGAGGATTAAGGACCCTGTGAAAATTATCGTGAGATGGCTCTTCACCTGTCTTGTTGTTTCGCTATAATGGACGAATGGATGATATAGCGAACGATATTTCCTCGACCATCGGCAAGAGGATCCACGCCGAGAGGATCATGCGGGACTGGTCGCTGGCCGAACTCGCCGAACGGTCCGGCGTTTCCAAGGCGATGCTGAGCACGATCGAGCGCGGCATGACCAGCCCGACGGCCGCACTTCTGGTGCGCATTGCGGCGGCCTTCGGCATGACGCTGTCGACCCTCATCGCGCGCGCGGAACTGCAGAGCGGGGGACTGCTGCGCGCGGCCGACCAGCCGGTATGGCGCGACCCCGATACAGGCTATGTCAGGCGGCATCTGTCGCCGGCCTGCGACATGCCGCTCGAACTGATCAAGGTCCATCTGCCTGCGGGCGCGAAGGTCAGCTTGCCCGCGGCTTCCTACGCCTTCATCAAGCAGCAGATCTGGCTGATCTCGGGAAAACTCGAATTCACCGAAGGCGATCAGGTGCACAGGCTCGAACCGGGCGACTGCCTGGCGCTCGGGGCGCCGTCGGATTGCACCTTCCATGCCCTGGAGCCGGGCGCCGACTATCTCGTCGCTCTGGTCAGGGGCTGACGTCATGGCAAGACGGCCTACGCGCTCCCACAATGGGGGGCCGCCTCTTGACGAGTACAAGGGGCCGCCATGGGGCAAGGGCGACCCTTACATCTTCCTGGCCTGGCAGGCGGCGCACGCCAAGGCGTGGAAGGCGCCAAGCCGCGACGTCATGCTGATGCGCATGGACAAGGCTGAGCGGCTGGGCCTGACCTATGAGGAATACACGCTCGAAATCCTGGAGCGCGGGCGACATCTCAGTGAAGAAGACACCGAACGCATCAGCGCCATCAAGGCCGCGCGCAAGCGCCGGCGGTCGCACCATCTCGAATGACGCCGGCGCCATCGACCCCGGTAATCGTTTCCAGAGGACCAGGTATGAATACCATCGAAATCGGGCCGTTGACCGCCAGCCGGGAAACTCTTGCAATGCTGACCGATCTGCTGGTCGAAACGGTTGCCGCCGGCGGATCTGTCAGCTTCATGCATCCGCTGGCGGCGGAAGCGGCAAGGGCATTCTGGGAGACGTCGCTGGCCGCGGCGGCACGAGGAGAAAGAATGGTGCTCGGGGCCTGGGACGGCGGGGCTCTGGTCGGGACGGTCACCTTGCTGCTCGACTGCCCGCCCAACCAGCCGCATCGGGCCGAGATCGCCAAGCTGATGACATCAGTCGAATACCGGGGCCGGGGTGTGGGGACACGCCTGATGCGGGCCGCCGAACGCCTCGCGGCGGAGAAGGGGCGCACGTTGCTGGTTCTGGACACGGCGGCGGAGGAGGGGGCTTCGGGCCTCTACGAAAAGCTCGGCTTCATCCTCACCGGCGAAATTCCTGACTATGCGCTGAAACCGCATGGCGGGCTGACGGGCTCGCTGATCTACTGGAAGCGTATCGGCATAGCTTCGCGGTAGCGCGCCAGTCAGGTCCGGGCCCCGCCGGCAAGGCGCTTTATCAGCCAGTGCCGGAAATCCTGCTCGGCACTTGTCAGTTGCGCGGTCGACGGCCTGGTCAGAAAATGCCCTGACGTGCTGGAGAGTTCAAAATCGGAGAGCGGGACCAGCGTCCTGCTGTCGAGCGCCGCGTCGACAAGCGGTCGCGACCCCAGCAGCACGCCGGCGCCGGCGCTCGCCGCCTCCATGGCGGCGACGAAACTGTCGAAGCGGTGCGACCGCTGGGGATGGCCGGCCAATCCGGCCGCCGCGAACCATTCCGACCACATCTCGCGCGCGCCGGCCACCAGAAGCAGCGGCAGGGATGTCCAGTCGGCGGCACTGGCGAGCGCCGGACTTGCCACCGGCACAAGCCGCTCGGCGGTCAGCCTCTCGGCCTCGCGTCCGGGAAAGGATCCGTTGCCGAAACGGATGTCGAGCGCCGAGCCCGGCAGATCGTAGTCGGTCGGCCGATGGATCGTCACCAGATCGAGCTGGACGCGCGGCAGCGCCTCGGCGAGATCGGGCAGCGCCGGCACCAGCGCCAGCAAGGCAAACGAGATCGGCACCCGGATAGAGACGGTCCGGACGGCGCGTGGTTCGAACAATTCCGTGGTGCTGCTGGCAATGGTTGCGAAGGCCGACTGGATGTGGGGCAGGTAGGCGGCACCCTCCGGCGACAGCGCGACCCCACGCGCCAGCCGCGAGAACAGCCGCGTCTTCAGCCGTTCCTCGAGCAGCCGGATGTGCTGGCTGACCGCCGCCTGTGTCAGGCCGAGTTCGGCCGCTGCCGCCGTGAAATTCGACAGCCGCGCCGCGGCTTCGAAACTGCGCAGCCAGTCGAGCGGAGGCAAGGCGGGGATGGTTCGTCGTGCCATTAGTCAATCGGGGTCATTGGCCAAAAAATGATAATTTGAATTATGCCTATGGCGCGATCAACATGCAATCGAAACCCTGCGGATCGGACCGTGGGGCGTAGCGGACAGGATGGATCTCAATGCTTACCCACGCGCTGGTTGGCGACGAAGGCAGAACAATCGAACTTGGCTGGGCAGACGGGAGGCGCACCCGCTTTCACGCCATCTGGCTGCGCGACAATGCGCTCGACGACAAGACGCGCAGCGCCGGCAACGGCCAGCGGCTCGTCACCATCCTCGACATTCCCGCTGGCACGAGAATTGGCGCCGCTTCCATCAAGGCCGGGGCGCTGGAGATCAGCTTCGAACCGGAGGGAAAGACGGTCAGCTTTCCCGCCCAATGGCTGCGTGCAAACGCCTATGATCGCGACGAGACACGCCAGCCCGGTTGGACAGGCGATGTCATCCAGCGCTGGACCAAGGCGACGATGCAGAACTGCGTGCCGCGCGCCAGCTACAAGGCGGCCTTCCATGACCGCAGCGTGCTGCGCGAATGGCTTTCGGCGGTGAGGACTTATGGCTTTGCGGTGATGAATGGGCTGCCGGCCGAATCCGGGGCGCTGTGCAAGGTGTCCGACCTGTTCGGCTACGTCAGGGAGACCAATTACGGGCGCTGGTTCGAAGTGCGCGCCGAGGTCAATCCGAACAATCTCGCCTACACCAATCTGGGCCTGCAGGCGCATACCGACAATCCCTATCGCGATCCGGTGCCGACACTGCAGATCCTGTCCTGCATCGAGAACACGGTGGAGGGCGGCGAATCGAGCGTCGTCGACGGTTTTGCCGTCGCCGCAGCCCTGCAGGCGGAAAACCCCGAAGGTTTTCGGCTGTTGAGCTCCCATGCGGCGCGGTTCGAATATGCAGGGTCATCGGGCGTGCGGCTGCAGTCCAAACGGCCGATGATCGAGCTTGGCCCCGACGGCGAACTGATCTGCATCCGCTTCAACAACCGCTCGCTGGCGCCGACCGTCGATGTGCCGTTCGCCGACATGGATCGCTACTATGGCGCCTACCGCCGCTTCGCCGAACTGATCGAGGATCCATCCTTCGAAGTGACCTTCAAGCTTGAGCCCGGCCAGGCCTTCATCGTCGACAACACCCGCGTCATGCATGCCCGCAAGGCGTTCTCCGGCACCGGCAAGCGCTGGCTGCAGGGATGCTATGCGGACAAGGACGGCCTGTTGTCGACGCTCGCGGCGATTGAACACGGCTTCAAGGAGGCCGCGGAATGAGCGGCCAGGATCTGAACGCGGACACCATCGTCGAGTTCATCGCCGACACTTTCGAGCGCCGGGGCGCCGAATCCTATCTCGGCGAGCCGGTTACGATGTCCGAGCACATGCTGCAGGGTGCTTGGTTGGCGGAGCAGGATGGAGCGCCCGAGGTGCTGGTGGCGGCCGCGCTGCTGCACGATATCGGCCACTACACCAGCGAGTTCGGCACCTATTCGCCCGACGATGTCGAGGACAAGCACCATGACGAGGCCGGCGGCGAGGTGCTGGCGCCGTTCTTCCCACCGGTCATCGTCGAATGCGTCCGGCTGCACGTCGCCGCCAAGCGCTATCTCTGCGCCACGGACCCGACCTATTTCTCCAGGCTGTCGCCGGCTTCGGTTCATACGCTGTCGCTACAGGGCGGACCGATGAGTGCCGAGGAGGTCGCCGAGTTCCGCGAGAACCCGTTCCATGAGGAAGCGGTGCGGGTTCGCATCTGGGACGAGGGCGGCAAGGTCGCCAATATGCGGACGCGGGCGTTTCGCGACTATGTGCCGTTGCTGCAGCGCGTCGTGCACGACTTCGCCAATCGGCCCTGACGCAACCAATCACGGGGAAGAGACAGCCCATGTGTTTCCGCTTCGACGGCGAAAACGCGGTGGCCGCATACCGGATGGAGACCTGCCGCGAGCGTTTGGCCGGCGAGGGCGTTTTCACGCCATCGCCGACCACCCCAAGCGGCGAGACCGGCGGGCGCGCCGCCGCCGGTCGAAGTCCCCGAAGCCGGGCAGTCCCGCCTTGATGCGAGGGAAGCCGACTAGCCCTTGTGATGGACCTCCTGGAGCCCGTAGACCGGGGTCGGCAAGCCAACCTGCCGGGCTTTCAGCTGCAGCGCCAGATATTGCGAATAGTGGCGCGACTGATGGAGGTTGCCACCATGGAACCACAGCGCCTCTTGCTGGGTCGGCTTCCACATGTTGCGCTGCTCGCCTTCCCAGGGGCCGGGGTCCTTGGCGGTGTCGGAGCCAAGGCCCCAGACCTTGCCGACCTTGTCCGCCACCTCCTGAGAGATGAGGTCCGCCGCCCAGCCGTTCATCGAGCCGTAGCCGGTGGCATAGATTACGAGATCCGCGGGCAATTCGGTTCCATCGGCGAATTTGACACCGGTTCGCGTCAACTCTTCCACCGCGGCGCCTGGTCCGCTCTTGAGCTTGATCGAACCGTCGATGACGAGGTCGCAGGCGCCGACATCGATGTAGTATCCCGAACCGCGGCGCAGGTATTTCATGAAGAGGCCCGAGCCGTCATCGCCCCAGTCGAGCAGGAAGCCGGCCTTTTCCAGGTCCGCGTAGAACTTGGCGTCGCGTTCCTTCATCTGCTGGTAAAGTGGGATCTGGAATTCGTGCAGGATGCGGTAGGGCAGGGAGGCGAAGATCAGGTCGGCCTTGCGTGTCGTCATGCCGTTCTCGACCGCCTGCTCCGAATAGAGCGAGCCCAACCCGATATCCATCAGCGTGTCGGACTTGACGATGTGCGTGGAGGAACGCTGCACCATGGTGACGTCCGCGCCACCCTCCCACAGAGCCGCGCAGATGTCGTGGGCGGAGTTGTTGGAGCCGATGACCACGACCTTCTTGCCGCGGTATTTGTCCGGGCCGGGATGGGTCGAGGAATGCTGCTGCTCGCCCTTGAAGATGTCCTGGCCCTTGTATTTCGGCCAGTTCGCCTTGCCGGACATGCCGGTGGCCAGCACCAACTGCTTGGGCTTGAGCACGATCTCTTCGCCGTCGCGTTCGACCACGACGGTCCATTCCTTGGCCTTCTCGTCGTATTTCGCGGATTTCGCCGACGTGGAGGACCAGTAGTTCAGCTCCATCACCTTGGTGTACATCTCGAGCCAGTCGCCGATCTTGTCCTTCGGCGCGAAGACCGGCCAGTTCTTGGGGAAGTCGATATAGGGCAGATGGTCGTACCAGACCGGATCGTGCAGGCAGAGCGACTTGTAGCGCTTGCGCCAGGAATCGCCGGGGCGCTCGTTCTTCTCGACGATGATGGCGGAAACGCCGAGCTGGCGCAGGCGCGCGCCGAGCGCAATGCCGCCCTGGCCGCCGCCGATGATCACGACATAAGGCTGCTTGCTGCGGCCGAGTTCGGCGAGTTCATCGTCCCGGTCCTCGCGCCACGATTTCCTGTCCTTGCCGTGGCCATGCTTGGCGCCGAGCGGGCGGGTGAAACCCGCCTTCTCCTCATGGCCCTTGAGTTCGGCCATGGTGGTGAGCAAGGTCCAGATCAGTTCGCCCTTGAATCGCACCAGGCCGAAGCCGCGCGCCACCTCGGTCTCGAAGGTGATCCAGGCGGTGGTGACGCCGTCCGCCTCGGTCGCCTCCTCGCCTTCGGCCACTTTCCAGTCGCTCGGCCGGGTCTCCGCCAGGGTTGCCGTCAGCATGTCGCGCACCTGGCCTTGGCCTTCCATCGTCCTCAGGTTCCAGGTGAAGGTGACGAGGTCGCGCCAGTAGCAATCCGCCTGGAAACAGTTGACCGCCGCGTCGATGTCGCCGGTCTCCAGCGCCTTGCCAAACTTGTCGAGCAGCGCCTGCGCCCTCGTCGTGGGTGTTCTCTCGAGCATGGTTTCTCCTCCGGTTGTCGGGTTCCAAGAACGCCTGTCCAGGCTTCCACTGGAACAGCAAGCGACCGGCCAGGACCTCCACCTGGGATGGGACTCCCATTCGCCGGCAACGCGTCTCCTCCCAGGGACGTCGTCAGCCCGGCATAGTGGTGTGTCGATGGGATGGGCTCAACTGTACTATGGTAGCGCGTGATGGAGCCGATCTCACGGCAGAGTGAATTCGTATCGTACCCCATTGACGACCCCGCGAGTTCGCCTTTATGGTCCGCCCCCATGAAAACGGCACTCATTCTCGTAGGAAGGCGCGTGGGCAAGGCGGTGTAACCGCCGGGCGAAAACCTCCCATGCGCACCACACAGGCTCCCTCGGGGGCCTTTTTTATTGCCTGAAACACGACTAAACGACCAGCAAACGCCAGATGGCGGACAGTACGGGACCAGACCGATGAGCAATGGACAGAGCGGGCGCGAAATGCCAAGCAGCAGGGAAATGACTGGCGCCGAGATGGTGGTGCAGGCGCTGAAGGACAATGGCGTCAAGCATGTCTTCGGCTATCCGGGCGGCGCTGTTCTCCCGATCTATGACGAGATTTTCCAGCAGGACGAGGTGGAGCACATTCTCGTGCGGCACGAGCAGGGCGCCGGCCACGCGGCCGAGGGTTATGCGCGGTCGACCGGCAAGGCCGGCGTCATGCTGGTGACATCGGGCCCCGGCGCCACCAATGCGGTGACGCCGCTGCAGGACGCACTGATGGACTCGATCCCGCTGGTCTGTCTGACGGGGCAAGTGCCGACCTCGCTGATCGGTTCAGACGCGTTCCAGGAATGCGATACTGTCGGCATCACGCGGCCCTGCACCAAGCACAACTGGCTTGTGAAGGACGTCAACGAGCTCGCCGCGACCATCCACGAGGCCTTCCATGTCGCCACGACCGGCCGTCCCGGTCCGGTCGTGGTCGACATCCCGAAGGACGTGCAGTTCGCCAAGGGCTTTTATGTCCCGCCGCAGATCGCACCGCGCACCTCCTACCAGCCGAAGGTCCAGGGCGACCTGGAGAAGGTCAAGGCCGCGGTCGAACTGATGGCGAGCGCCAAGAAGCCGATCATCTATTCGGGCGGCGGCGTCATCAATTCCGGTCCGGAAGCGAGCCACCTGCTGCGCGAACTCGTCGACCTCACCGGTTTCCCGATCACCTCGACGCTGATGGGACTCGGCGCCTATCCGGCCTCGGGCAAGAACTGGATGGGCATGCTCGGCATGCACGGCACCTATGAAGCCAACATGGCGATGCATGATTGCGACGTGATGATCTGCATCGGCGCGCGCTTCGACGACCGGATCACCGGCCGGCTGACCGCGTTTTCGCCGAATTCGAAGAAGATTCACATCGACATCGATCCGTCCTCGATCAACAAGAACGTCCACACCGACGTGCCGATCATTGGCGATGTCGGCCGGGTGCTGGAGGATCTGGTGCGGCTGTGGCGGGCGAGCGCCAAGGCCGACAAGAAGGCGCTCTATCCCTGGTGGGAGCAGATCGCCAAATGGCGGGCGCGCGATTCACTCGCCTACAAGATGAACAACGACGTGATCATGCCGCAATACGCCATCCAGCGGCTTTACGCGCTGACCAAGGACATGGACACCTACATCACCACCGAGGTCGGCCAGCACCAGATGTGGGCGGCGCAGCACTATCATTTCGACAAGCCGAACCGCTGGATGACATCGGGTGGTCTCGGCACGATGGGCTACGGCCTGCCGGCCGCACTCGGCGTGCAGATCGCGCATCCGAACGCGCTGGTGGTCGATATCGCCGGCGACGCCTCGGTGCAGATGACGATGCAGGAGATGAGTGCGGCGGTGCAGTATGACGCGCCGATCAAGATCTTCATCCTCAACAACCAGTATATGGGCATGGTGCGGCAGTGGCAGCAGCTGCTGCACGGCAATCGGCTGTCGCATTCCTATACCGAGGCGATGCCGGACTTCGTCAAGCTGGCCGAAGCCTATGGCGGCCACGGCATACGCTGCGACAAACCGGACGAGCTCGACGATGCGATCAAGGAGATGATCTCGGTCAGGAAGCCGGTGCTGTTCGACTGCCGCGTGGCGACACTCACCAACTGCTTCCCGATGATCCCTTCGGGCAAGGCGCATAACGAGATGCTGTTGCCCGACGAGGCGACCGACGAGGCCGTGGCCAATGCCATCGACGCCAAGGGCAGGGAACTGGTTTAACCGCAGGCGGAAGCCGTGTGAAAACAGAGAATTAGCGCAAAAGTTTGAAATCGAGATTCACGTCATGAACGCACAGCTTCAGCCCACCGGCTCCGCCTACTTCATCGCCAAGGAAACCGAGAAGCCGGAAACGCACACGCTTTCCGTGCTGGTCGACAACGAGCCGGGCGTGCTCGCCCGGGTCATCGGCCTGTTTTCGGGGCGCGGCTACAACATCGAAAGCCTGACCGTCTCCGAGACCGAGCATGAAAAACATCTCTCGCGCATCACCATCGTGACGCGCGGCACGCCGCATGTGATGGAGCAGATCAAGCATCAGCTCGAGCGCATCGTGCCGGTGCACCGCGTGGTCGATCTGACCGTGCGCTCGCACGAGCTTGGCCAGGAGCGGCCGCTGGAGCGGGAACTCGCGCTGGTCAAGGTTGCCGGCACCGGGGAGGCGCGGGTCGAGGCGCTGAGACTCGCCGACGCTTTCCGCGCCAGCGTCATCGACGCCAACACCGAGCATTTCATCTTTGAGATCACCGGCAAGGGCTCCAAGCTCGACCAGTTCATCGCCATCATGAAGCCGCTCGGCCTGGTCGAAATCTGCCGCACCGGCGTGGCGGCGATGAACCGCGGCCCGCAAGGGATGTAGACCGACGTAACCCAGCCGAATTTTCCACGAATGCAGGACTGGCGTGACCAACGGCCGGCACTGGCCTTTGTGCAGCCGTCGGAAAGAGACAAGAGTACTGACGTATCTGGGAGGATATCATGTCCCTCGACGCATTCCTCGCCCTGCTTGTCTACGCCTTGGTGACCTCGATCACGCCAGGGCCGAACAACCTCATGCTGCTGGCTTCGGGCGTCAATTTCGGCATCGCCAGGACAGTGCCGCACATGCTTGGCATCAGCATCGGCTTTCTCGTCCTGTTGCTCGCCGTCGGCTTCGGCCTGGGCGCGGTGCTGACCGCGTTTCCGGCATTGCACGCCGGGCTGAAGATCGCCGGTGCCGTCTATCTGCTCTACTTGGCCTGGAAGATCGCCATGTCGCGCTCGCTCAGCGGCAAGGGTGAGACGAATGCGCGGCCGATGCGCTTCGTCGATGCAGCGGCTTTCCAATGGGTCAACCCCAAGGCCTGGGTGATGGCCATCACCGCGATGGCCGTCTACACCAATCCGGAACGGCCGTTCCTGTCCGTCATTCTGATTGGCGTGGCTTTCACCGTGGTCAATCTTCCCAGCGTCTCGGTCTGGGCGGGGTTCGGCACGGCACTGCGCGGTTTCCTGTCCGACCCGATGCGGCTGAAATGGTTCAACATCGCCATGGGCGTGCTGCTGGCGGCGACGCTTTGGCCGATGCTGCGGTAGGCTACGGTCCGCTCCGCCCTTTCGGAGGCTATTTTCGGGGCCAATCGGGCCTTCGGCCCTAAACGATAGCCGGCTGCACAGCTATTGTGCAGTGCACATTAAATCTTCGTAATGCCGTGTTTTGGCCCTTTTCCGACAAACGCCCGTCCTATCTATTCGGCGAAATCGCGGCAGTGAGCCGTGAATTGCGCTAGAATACGACCACCTGGCTATGGCGTGTCGGACGGAGAGGTCTTTTGTCGATGCGTGGAAAAGTCCTTCTTTCATTGCTGGCGATTGCCTGTGCGGGCGCGGCCTGGCTCTATTTGTCGCCGGAAGCGCTGAACAAGGCTCAGCAGCTCATCGGCACAAAGCAGGTCGCCGCGACAGACAAGCCAGCGGCCGACAAGCCGGCAGGCGGCAAACAGGCCAGCGGCGGCAATGGCGGCGCCCGTTCGGCCTCTATCGTTTCGGCGACTGCAACGACAGCTGACTTTCCGATCCGCCGCTATGCCATCGGCTTCGTTTCCTCTCCGGCCGTGGTCAACATCAACGCCCGGGTCTCCAGCCAGATCGTGTCGATCGACGTCAAGGACGGACAGATGGTGAAGACCGGTGACGTGCTGTTTTCACTGGATGACCGCGCCCTGAAAGCGCAGCTCGCCAAGGACCAGGCCACGCTTGCCAAGGACCAGGCGCTGCTTGCCAGTTCGAATTCCGATCTTCAGCGTGCCAAGGATCTTGTCGCCAAGCAGGCCGGGACGCAGCAGACCTACGACCAGGCCGTTGCCGCGCAGAAGGCGGCGGCGGCGACCGTCGATGCCGACAAGGCGACGATCGACGCCGACAATGTCCAGCTTGGCTTTGCCACCATTGCCGCGCCAATCTCGGGCAGGTTGGGCGCGGTCAACGTCGCCGTCGGCGATCTCGTCACGGTCAGCAATGGCAACAGCAGCACCGCGACGCCGCTGGTGACCATCACCCAGATGGATCCGCTGCAGGTCAACTTCAATCTGCCGGAACGCGACCTCGCGCTGCTGCACAAGGCGCTTGCCAATCCGCAGCAGAATGCGGTGACGCTGACCCAAAACGGCGACCCGAGGCCGATCGGCAAGGGCACGCTCGATTTCGTCGATTCCAGCGTCGACACCGCGTCGGGCACGATCGCCACGCGGGCCAGCATTCCCAATGCGGATCTTTCCTTGTGGCCGGGCCAATATGTGAACGTCGTGCTTGACGCCGGCATCATGCCGCAGATGACCTCGGTTCCCACCGTCGCGGTCCAGCCCAGCCAGAAGGGGCCGTTCGTCTATGTGGTAAAGCCGGACAACACCGTCCAGATGCGGCCAGTGCAGGTGGCGCTGACCGAGGGCGAAAACAGCGCCATCAGCCAAGGGCTGAAAAGCGGGGAGAAGGTTGTCACCGAAGGCCAGACACGGCTGAAGGACGGCGCCGCGGTGCATGAAGGCAAGGAGGCCGCGCCCAAAGTGGCCCAGGCGACCAATGCCGGCGGGGCGGCCCAATGATCTCCGAATTCTGCATTCGCAGGCCCGTCGCCACGCTCCTGATGTCGTTCGCCCTCGTGCTGGGCGGGCTGTTCGCCTACAAGTTCCTGCCGGTCGCGGCACTGCCGAGCGCCGAATTCCCTGTCGTCAACGTCTCGGCATCGCTGCCCGGCGCCTCGCCGGAGACCATGGCGACATCGGTGGCGACGCCGCTGATCAAGCAGTTCGCGACCATCGCCGGCATCGATTCCATTTCGACCACCAACTCGCTCGGCCAGACCTCGATCGCCATCCAGTTCGTCCTCAACCGCGACATCGACGCGGCCGCGGCCGACGTGCAGGCCGCGATCGCGCGCACGCAGAAATCGCTGCCGCCGCAGATGACGTCGCCGCCGAGCTATCGCAAGGTCAATCCGGCCGACGCGCCGATCCTGCTGATGTCGCTGGTCAGCGATACGGTTCCGCTGACCGACCTCGACGCCTTCGCCGAAAACGTCATCTCGCCGTCGTTGTCGACCATCGACGGCGTGGCCCAGGTCTCGATCTTCGGCCAGCAGAAATACGCCGTGCGCATCCAGATCGATCCGACCGCGCTTGCCGCGCGGGGCATCTCGATCGATCAGCTGCAGGCGGCTGTGGCTTCGGCCAACAGCAACACGCCGCTCGGCGTGCTGCAGAACAACAAGCAGCAGCTGACCATTACCGCCAACACGCAGCTTACCAACGCGGCCGGCTTCTCCAACCTAATCATCGCCACCAAGAACGGTCATCCGGTGCGGCTGGGCGAGGTGACCCGCGTCGTCGATTCGGTGCAGACGACCACGACCGCAAGCTGGTACGACGGCACCCGCGCCATCATCATGGCGGTGCAGCGACAGCCCGACGCGAACACGGTCGACGTCGTCGACAGGGTCAAAGCGATGCTGCCGTCCTTCCAGGACCAGATGCCGGCCGCCGCGCAGATCAAGCTGCTCAACGACCGCTCGACCTCGATCCGCCAGGCCGTCGACGAC
This sequence comes from Mesorhizobium sp. M8A.F.Ca.ET.181.01.1.1, assembly GCF_004792025.1. Classification (NCBI taxonomy): domain Bacteria; kingdom Pseudomonadati; phylum Pseudomonadota; class Alphaproteobacteria; order Hyphomicrobiales; family Phyllobacteriaceae; genus Mesorhizobium; species Mesorhizobium sp. M8A.F.Ca.ET.181.01.1.1. The sequence goes on from NZ_SRTV01000001.1 coordinate 800,111, forward strand.
GTGCAGTTCACGCTGCTGTTGACCATCGCGCTGGTGGTCATGGTGATCTTCGTGTTCCTGCGCCGCGTCACGGCCACCATCATCCCGGCCGTGGCAGTGCCGATCTCGCTGATCGCCACGCTCGGAGCGATGTTCCTGTTCGGCTTTTCCATCGACAACATCTCGCTGATGGGCCTGACGCTCGCCGTCGGCCTCGTCGTCGACGATGCCATCGTGATGCTGGAAAACATCTTCCGCCACATGGAGGAGGACGGGCTGTCGGCCTTCGACGCGTCGCTGAAGGGCGCGCGCGAGATCGGCTTCACCATCATTTCGATCTCGATCTCGCTGGTGGCGGTGTTCATCCCGGTGCTCCTGATGGGCGGCGTGATCGGTCGCATCTTCAACGAATTCGCCGTCGTGGTGACCGTCGCCATCCTGGCTTCCATGTTCGTGTCGCTGACATTGACGCCGATGCTGTGCTCGCGGCTGCTGTCGGTGACCAAGGCCGACCGCGAGGCGCATGGCGCCGGCCACAAGCGCGATCTCATCACGCGCGGCTATGACCGGATCCTGAGCTTCTGCCTGCGGCACACCTTCCTTGTGTTCCTCGTCTTCGTCGGCACCGCGGCAGCCTCGGTGTGGCTGATCGAGGTCTCGCCGAAGGGCTTCTTCCCGCAGGAGGATATCGGCCAGATATCGGTGACCACCATCGCGCGCCAGGACATTTCGTTCGACGCCATGGCCAAGCTGCAAGGGCAGGTGGCCAGCGTGTTCTCGAAGTCGCCCTATGTCGACCATGTCGCGTGGTCGGCCGGCAGCGGCAACAATGCGCTCAACCAGGGACAGCTCTTCGTCCAGCTCAAGGGCAAGGACCAGCGTCCCGATATCGAGAAGGTGCTTGCGGATCTGCGCAAGCAACTGGCCGGCGTTGCGGGCATCGAAACCTACATGCAGCCGGTGCAGAATCTGAGGCTGGGTTCGCGCTCGTCGGCCAGCGCCTACCAGCTGGTGGTTCAGGGCCTCGATACCGGCCTGACCGATATCTGGGCTCAGAAGATGAATGACGCGATGGCGGCCGACCACGCTAACTTCGCCGATGTCACCAGCGACCTGCAGAACAACGCGCTGCAGGCGGCGCTGGTGGTGGACCGCGACAAGGCCGCGCAGCTCGGCATCGACACCGACACGCTGCGCTCCGCGCTTTATGGCGGGTTCGGCACCGACCAGGTTTCGACGATCTTCGGCTCGGCCGACAGCTACGAAGTCATCACCGAACTTGATCCCAAGATCGAATGGTCGCCGGAGAGGATGCTCGCCATCCAGATGCGGACGGCGAGTGGAAGCCTGGTCCCGCTCGGCGCTTTCGCCCGTGTCGACCGCACGGCCGGCGCCCTGACGGTCAACCAGCTCGGCCAGCTTCCGGCCGTCACCGTCTCCTACAATTTGCCGCAGGGCGTCTCGCTCGGCGACAGCGTGAAACGCATCGACCAGCTCAAGGAGCAGATCGGCATGCCGGCGGCGATCTCGACCACCTTCGCCGGCACGGCCAAGACCTTCCAGGATTCGCTCGCCAACCAGGGACTGCTGGTCGGCGGCGCCATCCTGACCATCTATATCGTGCTTGGCATTCTGTATGAGAGCTTCATCCACCCGCTCACCATCTTGACCGGCCTGCCGTCGGCTGTGCTCGGGGCGGTCGTTGCCTTGCGCTTCGCCGGCATGGATCTGTCCGTTATCGCGGTGATCGGCATCCTGATGCTGATCGGCATCGTCAAGAAGAACGGCATCATGATGGTCGATGTCGCGCTCGAACTGCGGCGAGAAGGCATGTCGGCCACGGACTCCATCCACAAGGCCTGCCTGATGCGCTTCAGGCCGATCATGATGACGACGCTGGCGGCACTGATGGGCACGTTCCCGATCGCGCTCGGCACCGGCGCCAGCGCGGAACTGCGCCAGCCGCTGGGCGTCGCCGTCGTCGGCGGCCTGCTCGCTTCGCAGGCGCTGACCTTGTTCGTGACGCCGGTGATCTACGTCTACATGGAGAATTTCTCGGGCTGGCTGGCCGGGCTCATGCCGAAGCGCAAAGCCGAGCTGCATGTGGTCGAAGAAGGCGATCAGCCCTCGCTGTTCGGCACCAATGACGACATCCCGGGCGAGCCCCAGAAGACGGCCGCCGAGTAGCAGACGGACAAAGCTCCGGTCCGGTTGGCCCAAGCCATGGAGCTTGCGGCGGGCAGGTCGGAACCGTAATTTGCCGTCATGTCCCACGATCATGATCACGACAACGAACTCGATCCGTTTGCCGCGCGGGTTCGGGCGCTCGAAACTATCCTGACCCGCAAGGGGCTGATCGATCCAGCCGCGATCGACGTCATCGTCGACACCTACGAGACCAAGATCGGTCCACGCAACGGCGCCAGGGTGGTGGCGAAGGCCTGGAACGATCCCGCTTTTGCCGAGTGGCTGAAGCGCGATGCGACGGCGGCGATCGAGTCGCTGAGCTATACCGGCCGGCAGGGCGAACACATGCAGGCGGTGTTCAACACCGGGGACACCCACAACCTCGTCGTCTGCACGCTGTGCTCCTGTTACCCGTGGTCGGTGCTTGGCTTGCCGCCGGTTTGGTACAAGGCGCCGCCCTATCGGTCGCGCGCGGTGATCGATCCGCGCGGCGTGCTCGAGGAATTCGGGCTCTCCCTGCCCGCCGAGACGAAGATACGCGTCTGGGATTCGACGGCGGAACTGCGCTATCTCGTCGTGCCGACGCGGCCGGAAGGCACCGAGGGCTGGAGCGAAGAGCGGCTGGCCGAGCTGGTAAGCCGCGATGCGATGATCGGCACCGCGCTGGCCCACGGGCCGGATAAGGGGGTGCCCGCATGAACGGCCCCCAGGATCTTGGAGGACAGATGGGGTTCGGCCCGGTCGCCCCGGAGAAGAACGAGCCTTATTTCCATGCCAACTGGGAGCGACGCGCGCTTGGCGTGACGCTGTGCGCCGGCGCCATGGGCGCCTGGAACATCGACGAGAGCCGGCATGCGCGGGAATCGCTGCATCCGGCCGACTACTACGGCTCCAGCTACTACCAGATCTGGATCAAGGCGCTGGAGACCTTGCTCAAGCGGCACGGCTTCGTCAGCGAGCGCGACCTCAGGGCAGCCGACGCGGTCGATCCGGCGGCGACGCCCAAAAGAGTGCTGAAGGCGGAAAATGTCCCGGCCGTGCTGGCCAAGGGCGGCCCGTGCGACCGGCCGGTCGAGACCGCGCCGCGCTTCAAGGCTGGTGATCCGGTGCGGACCAGAAACTTCAACCCGACCGGCCATACCAGACTGCCGCGCTATGCACGCGACAAGCAGGGCACGATCGAGGCGGTGCGCGACGGCTTCGTCTTTCCCGACAGCAATGCTCACGGGCAAGGCGAGAACCCGCAGTGGGTCTACACCGTGGTCTTCGACGGGAGCGAGATCTGGGGCGAGGGCGCCGACCCGACATTGACCGTCTCGATCGACGCTTGGGAGAGCTATCTTGAGCCGGCCTGAAGCGAAGGGGTCCGCCGCCGGTTTGCCCGCTGGCCTCGACGCACCGGTGTTTGCCGAACCCTGGCAGGCCGAAGCCTTCGCCATGACGGTGGCGCTGCACGACAAGGGCCTGTTTTCGTGGGGCGAATGGGCGGATGCCCTATCGGCCGAGGTGAAGAAGCCAGGTGCCGCGGCGGACGGCCATGATTATTACGAGCATTGGCTGGCGGCGCTGGAAAACCTGCTGGCGTCGAAGGGGCTGGCCGCCAAGCCTGATGTCGATGCGATGGCGCAGGCCTGGGAACGCGCCGCTCATGCCACGCCACATGGCAAGCCGATCCTGCTGGAGAACGATCCGCGCGCTGCCAACTGAGGTGCACGGTCACCCTTTTCGTTCCCTTTACGTTCTTGGCTGCGGCTGATAGCCTGAACCGCAGGGGAGTTCGCCATCGGCTGTGTCGTTGATGATGGCGGGTATCTTGTCTTTGCCTCGCGAATCCGGTCACACGATCAGATGGAATTTTCACCACAACAGGACGAGGCCTTGCAAGCGGTCGCCCGTTGGCTGCAGGCCGGCAAGCCGCAATTGTTCCGGCTGTTCGGCTATGCCGGCACCGGCAAGACGACGCTGGCGCGCTATTTCGCCGAGCATGTCGACGGCCAGGTGCAGTTCGCCGCCTTCACCGGCAAGGCGGCGCAGGTGCTGCGCTCCAAGGGCGCGGTCAACGCGCGCACCATCCATTCGCTGATCTACCGGCCCAAGGGCGAGGAATCGGTGGCCGACGAGGTGACCGGCAAGACCTCGATGTCGCCGACCTTTTCGCTCAACCGGCAAAGCCCGATCTCGCGCGCCAAACTGGTCGTCATCGACGAATGCTCGATGGTCGACGAGCAGCTTGGCCGCGACCTGATGAGTTTCGGCACGCCGATCCTGGTGCTGGGCGATCCCGGCCAGTTGCCGCCGATCTCGGGCGGCGGCTTCTTCACCGACCATGAGCCGGACTTTTTGCTGACCGAAATCCACCGGCAGGCGCGCGACAATCCGATCCTGCGGCTGGCGCTCGATGTGCGCGAAGGCCGCGAATTCATGCGCGGCGACTATGGCACCGCGCAGGTGATCGGCAAGGAAGACGTCAACCAGGAACTGGTGCTGAAAGCGGACCAGGTGCTGGTCGGCACCAACCGCACGCGGCGGCGCTACAACCAGCGCCTGCGCGAACTGAAGGGCTTCAATGCCGATTACCCACAAGCGGGCGACAAGCTGGTCTGCCTGCGCAACGATCCCGCCAAGGGCCTGCTCAACGGTTCGCTCTGGAAGGTGATGACCTCGTCGCGCGAGACGGTGAAGCCCGGCATCAACCTTCTGGTGTCGCCCGAAGAGGACGATCCGGATCGCGGCGTCGCCAAGATCAAGCTGCTCAAGGCGGCGTTCGAGGATCCGGATGCCGATATCCCCTGGCAGCAGAAGAAGCGCTTCGACGATTTCGACTACGGCTATGCGCTGACCGTGCACAAGGCGCAGGGCTCACAGTGGAACGAGATCGTGCTGTTCGACGAAAGCTGGGCCTTCAAGGAAACGCGCCAGCGCTGGCTTTATACAGCCATCACCCGGGCCGCCGAACGGCTGACCATCGTCAGATAGAAGGGGTCGGCGGCAGCCGGGAGAATCGTTTCATTTTCTTTCTGGAGCGGCGGTCGCCTCTTCGCCCGTCGGCCGCGCCGCGAGCCACTCCCAGGCAGCAGCTTCCTCCTCGATCTTGAAATGCCTGAATTCGACAGGCGACGAAGCGGGCAAGGCGTGTCGTGCGTTCGGCGTCCAGTCAGGCGCGCCGATCGCCGCGCAACGGCCAATATGCTCCAATGCGTGGACGGCACCCTTCTTGATGGTCTCATCGGAGATGTCGGCCCAGTCGACGCCCTCGTGATCGACTATGCGCACGGCGACGTCGATTCTCGGATGGAGCGCATAGGCCGCCTCCAGCAGGCCGAACAGGTTCTCGGCATCGGCGGCCGAGACATGGCCGACCACATCGAAGGCAAGGAGGTCGTCGCGGCTGGTGTCGATGCGGCGGATCGCCGGCACGGATTGGAGGAAATTCAAGGTGGTGCCTCCCTTTCACGGAATATGTTGGTCTTCTGGAACACCGGAAAGGCCCTATCTGTTCCCGTCAAAGACGCTATAGATGCGCTGTTTCAAATGCGCCGTGCCGGAACGAATGAGCGTGGCGCGCCTCAATCGACTGTTTTCACGGACGCCAAGCCCATGCCCGCCAAGCTTTCCGTCAACCTCAACGCCATCGCCATGCTGCGCAACCGGCGCGACCTGCCATGGCCCGATGTGATCGGCGTCGGCCGCCTTGCCCTTGCCGCCGGAGCGCATGGGCTGACAGTGCATCCGCGCCCCGACGAACGTCACACAAGGCATTCCGACCTGCCCCTGATCAGGGCGCTGATCGACGATGAGTTTCCGCAGGCGGAATTCAATATCGAGGGCTACCCAAGTGAGGATTTCCTGGCGCTTGTGGAGAAGAATCAGCCCGAACAGGTGACGCTGGTTCCCGACGATCCGGCACAGGCAACCTCCGATCACGGCTGGAACTTCATCGCCGATGCGGCGTTCCTGATGCCTGTTGTCAAGCGTCTGAAGAAGGGCGGTTTCAGGGTCTCGCTGTTTTCCGACGCGGATCCCACCGGCATAGGGGCCGCTCGCGATACGGGCGCCGATCGTATTGAACTCTATACCGGCCCTTATGGCAGCTACTATTCCGACTCCGGTAAGGCGGCCAAAGAATTGGAAAGATTGGGGAAAACCGCTGACGCGGCATTAGCCGCCGGCCTCCAGGTCAACGCCGGACACGACCTGACGGTGGCCAATCTGCCCGCGCTGGCAAGGCGTGTTCCGGCATTGGCCGAAGTGTCGATCGGACATGGGTTGACAGCCGACGCGTTGGAGTATGGCATGGCCGGCACGGTGGGTCGGTTTCTCAGAGCCTGCGGCTGGTAGGGTTAGGGCTTCGCTTTGCAGGTATGGCAGCCATAGCGTGCAATTGACACCGCATCGCAGCATGCGTGAGGCACTGCGCGCTTGTCGGGGAGTGGTCCATGGACCTTGCCAGTCGCGTTAGCGAGGCTGAAACCGTCGAGCAATCGAGCCGTTCCGAGGTTGAGCAGCACAGCACCAAGGTTCTGATGCTGGGCGCGCTCGGCGTCGTCTATGGCGATATAGGCACAAGTCCGATCTACGCCTTTCGCGAGGCGCTTCACGCTTCGCCCGGCATCGATACGCGCGTTCACGTGCTTGGCGTTTTGTCGCTGATTGTCTGGGCGCTGACGATCATCGTCACCATCAAATATGTCGCCTTCGTGCTTCGTGCCGACAACAAGGGCGAAGGCGGCACGCTGTCGCTGATGTCGCTGGCACGCAGCGCCTATCCCAAAGGCGCCCGACTGATCCTCGTGATCGGACTTTGCGGCGCGGCGCTGTTTTTCGGCGATTCGATCATAACGCCGGCCATCTCGGTGCTGTCGGCGGTCGAAGGCCTGACGGTGGTGACCCCGGCGCTGGACGCCTATGTCGTGCCGATCACGCTGGTCATCCTTGCCATCCTGTTCTCGGTGCAGCGCTTCGGCACGGGAAAGGTAGCGGCGGTGTTCGGGCCGGTGACGGCGCTGTGGTTCCTGGCGATCGGCGTCGCGGGCATTTATCACTTGATGGATGATCCATCGATCCTGCTGGCCATCAATCCCTATTACGCGGTTGCCTATCTGGCCAGCACACCCACCGCCGCCTTCGTCACTGTCGGCGCGGTGTTCCTGGCCGTGACCGGGGCCGAGGCGCTTTATGTCGATCTCGGCCATTTCGGACGCAAGCCGATCGTGCTGGCATGGTTTTCCGTGGTGTTTCCCTGCCTGCTGCTCAACTATTTCGGGCAGGGCGCCTTTGTGCTCGCCAATGATGGAAAACCGACCAATCCGTTCTTCCAGATGCTGCCTGACTGGGCGCTGATGCCGATGGTGGGACTGGCAACGGCGGCGACCGTCATTGCCAGTCAGGCGGTCATTTCAGGGGCTTTTTCACTGACCCGCCAGGCGGTGCAGCTCAACCTTCTGCCACGCATCGAGGTGCAACATACCTCGGAAATGCAGTCCGGGCAGATCTATATGCCGCGCGTCAACCTGCTCATCGCGATGGGCGTGATGCTGCTGGTGGTCGGTTTCGGCAGTTCGAGTTCGCTGGCTTCCGCCTACGGCATCTCGGTGACCGGCGAAATGCTGATGACGACGATCCTGCTGTTCGTGGTGATGCGCAAGATGTGGAAATGGAAGCTGGCGCTCGCCCTGGCGCTGACTTTGCTGTTCGGCATTATCGACAGCGGCTTCTTCCTGGCCAATGTCGTGAAGATCGTTGAAGGCGGCTGGGTCTCGATCACCGTTGCGAGCCTGATGGGGCTGATCATGTGGACGTGGATACGCGGCAGCCGCTATCTCTTCGACAAGACCCGCCGCAACGAGATCCCGCTCGATTTCCTCGCCGGCAACCTGTTGAAGAAAAAGCCGCAGCTGGTCTCGGGCACCGCCGTGTTCCTAACCAGCGATCCCTTGAGCGCACCGACCGCGCTGATGCACAGCCTGAAGCATTACAAGGTGCTGCACGAGCAGAACGTCATCCTCTCGGTGGTCACCGCACCGCAGCCGGTGGTGCCCGACAGCGAGCGGGTGAAGATGGAGACGGTCAACGAGCTGTTCATGCGGGTGACGCTGACCTTCGGCTACATGGAGCAGCCCAACATCCCGCGCGCGCTGGCGATCTGCCGCAAGCAAGGCTGGAAGTTCGACATCATGACGACGTCCTTCTTCCTGTCGCGGCGCTCGCTCAAGGCCTCGCCCAATTCCGGCATGCCGGTGTGGCAGGACCGGCTGTTCATCGGGCTGGCGCGCACGGCGGCCGATGCGACGGAGTATTTCCAGATCCCGACCGGACGCGTCGTTGAAATCGGCACGCAGGTCGCCATTTAATAGGTACGAGTTCGCCGGGCCTGGTTGTTTTGCGATGGTTCGGGATATGAGCATGCGAAACGTCGCATGGATCGACATCGCAAGACGTCGCCCACCGGGAGCCGCGCGCTGCTAACATGAGTGCCATAACGTTACGGCACTTGATATTGCATTGCAGCAAGCGTAGAGCACCGCGCGTTTATCGGAGTGTCGTACATGGCCCTTGCCAATGCTGGTAGTGAGGCAGAACCCGTCGACCAATCGAGCCATCCGGAAATCGAACAGCATAGCACCAAGGTGCTGATGCTGGGCGCGCTCGGTGTGGTCTATGGGGATATCGGCACCAGCCCTATCTATGCCTTTCGAGAAGCGCTGGTCGCGTCGTCACACGGCACCGTTGCTGATCGCGGCGATATTCTCGGTGTGCTGTCGCTGATCATCTGGTCGCTGACGATTACGGTTACGATAAAATACATCATGTTCGTGCTGCGCGCCGACAACCGCGGCGAAGGCGGCGTGCTGTCGCTGATGGCGCTGGCACGCGGCAGTTTCCCGAAGCGCTCGGCGGTGATTCTGGGCATTGGCATCGTCGGCGCCTCGCTGTTTTTTGGCGATGCGGTCATCACGCCGGCGATTTCGGTGCTTTCGGCGGTCGAGGGCATGAACGTCGTCACGCCTGCTTTCCAGCCTTATGTGGTGCCGCTGACCCTGGTCATCCTCGCCATGGTGTTCGCGGTGCAGCGCTTTGGCACGGGCGGGGTGGGATTGGTGTTCGGGCCGGTGACCGCGGTCTGGTTCCTGGCGATCGGCCTTTCCGGCCTGAAACACATCATCAACGATCCAGAAATCCTGCTGGCAATCAGCCCGCACTACATCGTCGCCTTCCTGATTCATTCGCCGGACGTGGCCTTCGTCACGGTCGGCGCCGTCTTCCTTGCCGTGACCGGTGCAGAAGCGCTCTATGCCGATCTCGGTCATTTCGGCCGCAAGCCGATCGTACTTGCCTGGCTGGCGATCGTGTTTCCCTGTCTGCTGCTCAATTATGCCGGACAGGGTGCCTTCGTGCTGGCCAAGAATGGCATCGTCGGCCATCCGTTCTTCGAGATGAACGAGGGTTGGGCTCTGATTCCCATGGTCGTGCTGGCGACCGCCGCGACGGTTATCGCCAGCCAAGCGGTGATTTCGGGTGCCTTCTCGCTGACCCGCCAGGCGGTACAGCTCAACATGCTGCCGCGGCTGGAAATCCTGCACACGTCGGAAAAGCAGTCCGGCCAGATCTACATGCCGCGCGTCAACCTGCTGCTGGCCCTGGTGGTGATGATGCTGGTGGTCGGCTTCGGCGAATCCAGCAAGCTGGCCTCCGCTTACGGTATCTCCGTGACCGGCAACATGCTGGTGACGACGGTGCTGCTCTATGTCGTCATGACGCGCATCTGGAAATGGAAGCTGTCGCTGGCGATCCCGCTGACCGTGCTGTTTGCCTTCATCGACATCGGTTTCTTCGCCTCCAACATCGTCAAGGTGTTCGAAGGCGGCTGGGCGTCGCTGGTCGTGGCCTTCACCATCGTGCTGGGCATGTGGACCTGGGTGCGCGGCAGCCGCTATCTCTTCGACAAGACCCGCCGCAACGAGATCCCGCTCGATTTCCTCGCCGGCAATCTGTTGAAGAAGAAGCCGCAGCTGGTCTCGGGCACCGCCGTGTTCCTAACCAGCGATCCCTTGAGCGCACCGACCGCGCTGATGCACAGCCTGAAGCATTACAAGGTGCTGCACGAGCAGAACGTCATCCTCTCGGTGGTCACCGCC
>NZ_SRTV01000001.1:810505-1535479 GCF_004792025.1 Mesorhizobium sp. M8A.F.Ca.ET.181.01.1.1
GCAGCAGCTGGTCTCGGGCACCGCCGTGTTCCTAACCAGCGATCCCTTGAGCGCACCGACCGCGCTGATGCACAGCCTGAAGCATTACAAGGTGCTGCACGAGCAGAACGTCATCCTCTCGGTGGTCACCGCTCCTCAGCCGGTGGTGCCCGACAGCGACCGGGTCAAGATGGAGACGGTCAACGAGCTGTTCATGCGGGTGACGCTGACCTTCGGCTACATGGAGCAGCCCAACATTCCGCGCGCGCTGGCGATCTGCCGCAAGCAAGGCTGGAAGTTCGACATCATGACGACGTCCTTCTTCCTGTCGCGGCGCTCGCTGAAGGCCTCGCCCAATTCCGGCATGCCGATGTGGCAGGACAGGCTGTTCATCGGCCTAGCGCGCACGGCGGCCGACGCCACCGAATATTTCCAGATTCCAACCGGACGTGTGGTAGAAATCGGTACGCAGGTGGCGATCTGACGAGGTCGATCGCCTCGGCCTGAACGGGGAGGCGGGGATGAGCGGCGAATTGGTGCTTGTCACCGGCGGGTCGGGGTTCCTCGGCGCTCACTGCATCCTTGCCCTGTTGAAGCCGGGCTATCGCGTGCGCACGACGCTGCGCTCCGCCAGGCGTGAAGCCGATGTTCTGGCCATGCTGAAGGTTGGTGGCGCCGAGCCCGGCGACCGGCTTTCCTTTGCCATTGCCGACCTCATGAGCGACGCCGGCTGGCCGCAAGCGGTTGCCGGCTGCGACTATGTCCTGCATGTCGCCTCGCCATTTCCCTTCGGCGTGCCGAAGCATGAAGATGACCTGATCATCCCGGCTCGCGAAGGCGCCTTGCGCGTGCTCAGGGCGGCGCGAGACGCAGGCGTCAAACGCGTCGTGCTGACCTCATCCTTCGCCGCTATCGGCTATGGCAAGATGCCGCCGGACGGCCGGCCCTTCACCGAAGAGAGCTGGACCGATCCGACGGCCAAGGTCAGCGCCTATGTGAAGTCGAAGACGCTCGCCGAACGCGCGGCCTGGGATTTCATCGCCGCCGAGGGTGGCAGCCTGGAGCTGGCAGTCGTCAATCCGGTCGGCATTTTCGGGCCTGTCCTGGGGGCCGACCATTCGACCTCCACCGCATTCGTCCAGCGCATGATGAACGGTGCCATGCCGGGGCTGCCGCGCCTGTCCTTCGGTGTGGTCGACGCGCGCGACGTGGCCGACCTGCATGTGCGCGCCATGACCAATCCCGCTGCCAAGGGCGAGCGGTTTCTGGCCGTAGCCGGCGATTTCATGACCGTGCGGGAGATCGCGCAGGCCGTGAAGACGCGGCTCGGCGCGGCCGCCTCGCGTGTCTCGACACGGGAGCTTCCCGATTGGCTGGTGCGGGTGGTGGGGTTGTTCAACGCGGAAGCCGCGCAGCTGGTGACGGAACTCGGCAAGGTCAAGAACGCCACCAACGCCAAGGCGGTGCGCATGCTCGGCTGGGCGCCGCGCTCGCGCGAGGATGCCCTGGCCGCCACCGGAGCAAGCCTGGTTCGGCTTGGGCTGGTCAAGACCCCGAAATAGCGCGGCGGGACAAAGCCTTCCCGCCGCGCGGATTTCAGCCGGCCAGCGCGGCCTTGTTGGCCTTGAGAAACTGCTTCAGCGGTACCGACTTCCGGCCGGAAAGGGTCTCCACCGAGTCCGTTACCATGCCAAGGTCGCCGGCGCGTGTGGCAGCATCGAAGGACACCAGGAGCTTGGCGATCGGCTCGGGAAGCCCGGCCGCCTTCATTCCCTCGGTCAGCGCTTCGTCGGAGAGCTGGACGACCTGGATCGGCTTGCCGGTGACTTCGGTGACCAGTGCGGCGACTTCGGCTGGTGTATAGGCCTTGGGGCCAGTCAGCGTGTAAGTCGTGCTTTCGGTGTCGTCCGAAGCCAGCCCCGCGGCTATGGCCGCGGCCAGATCGCTCCGCGCGCCGTAGGAAATGGCGCCATCGGCCGCGGACGTATACCATTGGCCCGATGCGAGGATTTGCGGCATCGCCATGAACAGGTTCTCGTCGTACCAGCCATTGCGGAAGATCGTGTAGGGAATGCCGCTCGCCTTGATCGCCTGTTCCGTGTCGTAGTGGTCGGGCGCGAAGAGCACCGGCGACCCCGGCTCGGTGTTGGGCATCGAGGTGTAAAGCAGGTGGCCGACGCCTGCCTTGCTGGCCGCAGCGACCGCCGCGAGCTGCTGTTCGCGCCGCTTTCCCTGGATCGCCAGCTCGTTGGTCGAAATGATGAGCGCCCGGTCGGCGCCGGCGAAAGCTTTGGCAAGCGAGGCCTGATCGTCGAAGTCGGCCTCGCGAACAGTGACGCCGCGCGCTGACAGGTCGGCAAGATTGGCGGGCGTGCGGGTCGTGGCGATGATTCGGGCCGCCGGTATCTCGAACGTGTCCAGCAGATGGTTGATGACGCTGCGGCCGAGCTGGCCGGACGCGCCGGTGACGAGAAGAGTTGCGGTCATGGGGGATCCTGACTTTGCGCCGGAAGGGCGGTTCGAGTGGTGGTCTCAAAAAGAGACCAGCACTAAAATAGGAATTGACCCGATGCCGTAAAGAAGGCAGTTTTTGGGGAGGTAGGCACAGGCAGGGAACCAGTCATGGACAGCCGAACCGTCAATCTGAGATCCAAACTCGAAGTCTACAAAGCGATGACCGACGGCGGAAGCATCGCCGATTGCCCGGTCCGCGACGTCATCCAGGGGCTCAATGGCAAATGGAGTTCGCTGTTGACGGCGGCCTTGGCTGAGCAGCCCTATCGCTTCGGCGAGCTGCGGCGGCTGGTTCCCGACATTTCGCAGCGCATGCTGACCCAGACGCTCTACGATCTGCAGCGCGACGGCTATGTGCGTCGCGAAGTGTTTCCGACCAAGCCGCCGAGTGTCGAATACAGCCTGACCGACCTCGGGCGCTCGATGTTCGATGCCTTGCAGTATTTGCTGCAGTGGGCTGAAAACAACCATGACGCGGTGCGCGACGCGCGCACTGCCTTCGACGCGACCCAGGCTTGAACAACGGACAGTGCGCGGCTCGGCGACTTGATTTCGCCCGACGGCTGAAGGATTGTCCCGGCCAGTTCGGCTTGGGGGCATCGGCATTTCCTACGACATTGCAATTGCAGGCGCCGGTCCGGCAGGGCTGGCCATGGCGCTTTACCTCAAGCGCGCCGGCCACAGGGTCACCGTCTTCGAACGCTTCGAGGAACCCAGGCCGGTCGGCTCCGGCCTGATCCTGCAGCCGACCGGGCTGACGGTGCTGGCCGATCTCGGCCTGCTCGATGATGTCATGGCACTTGGTGCCCGCATCGACCGGCTGCATGGCGCCGATGCCTCGACCGGCCGCACCGTGCTCGATGTCCGCTACGACGCCCAGCAGGGCGGCCGCTTCGGCCTGGCGGTGCACCGGGCTGCCCTGTTCGGCGTGCTGTTCCGCGCTGCCCGGCGTGAGACCCTCGCCATCGAAACCGGCGTCGAAATCGAGACCCTGGAAATCGGCGAACGGGCAACGCTGATCCACAGCGGCGGGCGAAAGGCGGGGCCGTTCGATCTGGTCGTCGATGCCAGCGGCGCACGCTCGAAACTGCGGCAATGCGCCGGCAATGCCGCGGCACCACGACCACTCACCTATGGCGCGTTCTGGGCATCGCTGGATTGGCGAGGCGAGGGCTTTGACGAGCACGCGCTCTTGCAGCGCTACGACAAGGCCAGCGTGATGATCGGCGTGCTGCCGATCGGCCGGCCGGAACCCGATGCCGAAAGGATGGCGGCTTTCTTCTGGAGCCTGAAACCGGCGGATGCCGATGCCGTGCGCAACCTCGGCATCGATGCCTGGAAGGAGCGGGTGCTGCGGCTGTGGCCGCAGGCCGAGGCGTTCACCGGCCAGATCGACAGTTTCGACCAGCTCTCGCTGGCCCGCTACGGCCACCATACGATGAAATTTCCGGCTGGCCGGCGGCTGGCCGTGATCGGCGACGCCGCGCACTCGACCAGCCCACAGCTTGGCCAGGGCGCCAACATGGCGCTCCTCGACGCCGCCGCGCTCAGCCATGCGCTGGCGCGAGCGGACGGCGTGGAGGCAGCGCTGGAAGCCTATGCGAGAGCGCGGCGCTGGCATGTGCGGGCCTTCCAGGCACTGTCGCTGGCATTCACGCCCTTCTACCAGTCGGATTCGGCGGCGCTGCCCTTCATCCGCGACAGGCTGGTGGCGACGATCGCCAAAATCCCGCCGGCGCCGCGGTTTCTCGCCTCGATGGTGGCCGGCACGGTGATCGATCCGTTCAGGCGGGCAGGGCTTGCCGAAGCGCGGTGGCCGGATCGCCTTGCCGAATGAGACTCGATAGGAAAGACCCCTTCGCCCGCAGGAAAGCATGCAGGCGCTGCGGATAGTCAGGCGCCACGGCTTGCCTGATCGACGGACGGCCGCTCAACGCCTTGCGCCAGGCCTGGACAAGCGGCTTGCCTTCCAGGATGCCGAAATCGCCGATCCGGTCGAAGGCGTCGAGGTAGCGAAAGACCGGACCGTAAACGGCATCGACGAGGGAAAAGCGGCTGCCAGCGAACCATGGCCCGCGCCGCGGGGTATCGTCCGCGAGTTCAGCCTCGAGGCGGCCAAACATCGCCGACAGCGCACTACACTCGGCGAGGAAGCCGGCCTCGCTCGGCGCTGAATAGAAGCGACCGATGGCGTTGAGGATGGCCGAGCCGTATTCGATCCAAGCCCGGTGCCGGGCACGAGCGTAGGGATCGGCAGGGTGGAGGGGATTGGTCTGTGTCTCCTCGAGGAATTCGAGGATGACCGCCGATTCGAAGATTATCGTCTCGTCGCCAGCTTGCCGCACGCGCAGCAGCGGCACCTTGCCGAGTGGCGAGATCGCCTTGAACCAGTCCGGCTTGTCGGCGAGGTCGATGTCGACGCGCTCGAACGGGACGCCCTTCTCGGCCAACGAGATCGCGGCGCGTTGGACATAGGGGCAAAGGGGGTGGCTGACGAGAATGAGGGTGTCGGTATGTTGCACGGGGATGTGCCTCTCGATATCGATGCGGTTGCATTTATGTAGATGCATGTGCATTGATCGTCAAGCTTGATGCAATTGCATCTACCTCGTATGGTGCGGCCATGACAGAGACAGCCATGCCTTCGCCTGAAGCCATCAAGGTCTGGGCCCGCCTGATGCGGGTGTCGCGCCAATTGATGGAACGCGCCGAGGACGCGCTGAAGGAGGGCGGCCTGCCGCCGCTCGCATGGTATGACGTGTTGCACGAGCTTGCCGAGGCCGGCGAGGCCGGTTTGCGGCCGTTTCAATTGATCGAGCGCACCTTGTTTGCCCAGTACAACATCTCGCGGCTGCTGGCGCGGCTCGAGGCCGGCGGGCTGGTCGAGAAACTGCCGGTGGCCGATGACGGCCGTGGGCAAACCATCCGCGTCACGGCCACGGGACGTGAGACGCGCCGCCGGATGTGGGCGGTCTACGGGCGCTCGATCGCGGACCTGGTTGGCGCCAAACTGTCAACCGTTGAGTTGAACACGGTCTCGGCGATGCTCGGCCGGCTGCGCGATCCGCCTGTGGACCATTGAGGTTGGAAGAGTACTGAGCGGCTGTTGCGCACCGTCGCCTTTTGCCGCCAAATATTTCTACTTTTTCCCCTTGCGTCGGATGGCGGATCGCGCAATATCCCGAACCGTAACGTACGGTACGCTGTAGTTGACGCCGAACTGTACCCTTCGAACAGGAGCCGAGCGTGTTGCAGGCCAACGCCGACATCGACAACAGCCAGACGCTGACGGAGCGGCAGCAGGCCGTCCTGGACGCGGCGCTGCGGCTGCTGGTCGAGGAGGGCGACAACCTGACCATGACTGCCGTGGCGCGACGCGCCAGCTGTTCCAAGGAAACCCTCTACAAATGGTTCGGCGACCGCGACGGGCTTTTGACGGCAACCGTGCAGTGGCAGGCCTCCAAGGTCCGGGTGGCTCCGGTCGACGGCAAGGGGCTTGACCTTGCCTCGCTGGCGGCGAGCCTAGAGCGTTTCGCTTCCGATTGGCTGAGAGTGATCTCCAGCGACACCTCGATTGCGCTCAACCGTGTCGCGGTCGGCCATGCCGGGTCGGGCAAGGACAATCTCGGCGCCGTCGTGCTGGAGAATGGGCGCTTTGCCCTGGCCAAGCGGCTGAAGCCGGTGCTTGAGGCCGGCCGGCAGGCGGGACTCCTTGAATTTTCGGATGCCGAGATGGCGTTCCGTACCTTTTTCGGACTGGTTGGCCGGGATGTGCAGATCCGTCTGCTCCTCGGTGACCGGCTGGAATTGACTGAGGCGGCGATCGGCGGCGATGCCATCCGCGCGACGCAGCAGTTTCTCGCTCTTTTCGGAGCAACAAACGGCCGCAAGGCCTCTTCATAAAACGGGAAGGAAGTAAAAATGCGCGTCTATTACGATCGTGATGCCGATCTCAACCTGATCAAGGGCAAGAAGGTCGCCATCATCGGCTATGGCAGCCAGGGCAGGGCGCATGCGCTCAACCTCAAGGATTCCGGCGCCAAGGAAATCGCCATCGGCCTCAAGGCCGGCTCGGCGACCGCCAAGAAGGTCGAGGCTGACGGGCTCAAGGTGATGAGCGTCGCCGACGCCGCCAAATGGGCCGATCTGATGATGATGGCGACGCCAGACGAATTGCAGGCCGACATCTACAAGAACGAGATCGCGCCGAACATCCGCGACGGTGCCGCGATCGCCTTCGCGCACGGCCTCAACGTGCATTTCGGCCTCATCGAACCCAAGTCGACCGTCGACGTGGTCATGATCGCGCCGAAGGGTCCCGGCCACACGGTGCGCGGCGAATACCAGAAGGGCGGCGGCGTGCCGTGCCTGGTCGCCGTCAACCAGGACGCCTCGGGCAACGCGCTCGACCTCGCTCTCTCCTATGCTTGCGGCGTCGGCGGCGGCCGTTCGGGCATCATCGAGACCAATTTCCGCGAAGAATGCGAGACCGACCTGTTCGGCGAGCAGGTCGTGCTGTGCGGGGGCCTGGTCGAACTGATCCGCGCCGGCTTCGAGACGCTGGTGGAAGCCGGTTACGCGCCGGAAATGGCCTATTTCGAGTGCCTGCACGAGGTCAAGCTGATCGTCGACCTGATCTATGAAGGCGGCATCGCCAACATGAACTACTCGATCTCCAACACCGCCGAATGGGGCGAATATGTCTCGGGTCCGCGCATCATCACCGCCGAGACCAAGGCCGAGATGAAGCGCGTGCTGAAGGACATCCAGACGGGGAAATTCACCTCGGAATGGATGCAGGAATACCGCGCCGGCATGTCGCGCTTCAAGGGCATCCGCCGCAACAACGACAGCCACCAGATCGAGGAAGTCGGCGCCAAGCTGCGCGCGATGATGCCTTGGATTTCGAAGAACAAGCTGGTGGACAAGGCCAAGAATTGAGCGAAATCTATCCGCTCGAAGCCCCTCCAACTCTTGGTTTTTACGCAATTCCGGATGGAAAACCGCTACGCACTTTTCTGGAATTGCTCTGACTTCGAACGGTCAAAAACCAAAAACGGCGCCACGTGGCGCCGTTTTCATTTCTGGTGTCAGCCGCAGGCAGCTCAACTATAGGGCGACCAGCACTGCTGGCGCGGCCCGTTATAGGGCTGGAACGTGTTGTCGTAAGCGCGGTACGACCGGTAGCGGTTGTAGCACCACCGGACATGGGCGCTCGAAAGCCGTCCCGCGCGGTAGTAGCGGCGTGGCGCCGGCGCATAGTAGTCGTAGTTGTTATAGTTGTTGTACATGCTGCCAAGGCCGAGACCCAGGCCAAGGCCGAGGATCGCGGCGGCGCCATCGTCGTAGTAGCCGCCGTGATAGTAGCGGCGGCCATGGCGCCAGCGCCAGTCGTCGCCGCGGTTCCAGTTGCCGCCACCATTCCAGTGACGGCCGCTCCAGTTGCCTCCGCCATTCCAGTGGCGGCCGTTCCAGTTCCCCGACCGGCGCCATCTCCAATCGTTGTTGAAACTCCGGTTGTTGCCGCCGGCCCAGCCTTCGCGGACCGGGGTGACCGTTGGCGCGGCGGTGCTGGCCGGGATCGACACATCCGGCTGTAGGATCGGCCCGGCAGCGGACGGCGCCGTGACGCCGGAGACAATACCAAGCGCTATCAGCCCGGATTTGACAGTGGAAGAAAAAAGCGCGTTCATTGCACTTCTCCAAGAGAACAGGCCCCACGCCCTACCCAGGGGAATGGGACCACTGTGGATCTTTGCGTCTGAACGGCGGATGAACGGAAAGGTTCCGTCAACCATGGCGCGAACGCCGTCAGGACCAAACGATCCCTGCTTGTGGTCTTGCGATCTTGTCTTCCGCTGCTCTTGCAGGCAAAGGTCAGCGCATGTCGCTGCGCCTTGCCACCTTCAATGTCGAGAACCTGATGAATAGGTTCGACTTTTCCGGCTATCGCAACCAACTCAACGAGGACCGGACACTGGCGCTGTTCGATATCCAGAGCGAGGCCGAATACAGGATGCTGGAACAGGCGCGCGCCATCGCGCAATCCGATGACACGCGCCAGCTGACGGCGCTGGCCATCGCCGCCACCCGCGCCGACATCATCTGCATGCAGGAGGTCGACAACATCGAAGCGCTGAAGGCGTTCGAGTACGGCTATCTGTTCAAGATGGTGGGGCAGGGCTACCGCCAGAAATACACCACGTCGGGCAATGATTCGCGCGGCATCGATGTCGCGATAATGATGCGCAACGAGACTGCGCAGGGACAGCCGATCGAATTCGTGCGCATGACCAGCCACGCCTATGTCACCTACGAGCAGTTCGGCTTGCACACGCCGGAACTCGCGGCGCTTGGCAACCAGGCCAATGAACGCATCTTCCGGCGCGACTGCCTGGAGGTCGACATCAAGGTGGGCGGCGCGCCGATGACGCTCTATCTCGTGCACTTCAAGTCGATGGGGTCGCCCCGCAACGGGCTCGACGGACGCGAGGCGACAATGCCGGTGCGCATCGCCGAGGCGCAGGCCGTGCGGCGCATCATCGAGGAGCGCTTCGGTGGGGATCACGCTGCCGACAAGCGCTGGGCGATCTGCGGCGACATGAACGATTACCGCCAGCGCGTGAAGATCGCCGGCGATGAGGTCGACGGCTACCGTTTCGAGGTGGTCGACGAGAACCTGTCCTGCATCAACGTGCTGACAGCGGGCGGCTTCTGCGAAAACGTGGTCGAGCGGCGGCCGGAAATGAACCGCTGGACCTTCTATCACACACGCGGACCCGAGGAGCGGCATTTGTGCCAGCTCGACTATATCCTGCTTTCCAGGGGACTGGCGGCCAAGAACGCCACCGCCGTTCCCGACATCATCCGCAACGGCCAGCCCTGGCGCACGATCTTTCCCGCGGGCCAGGAAGTCGAGCGCTTCCCGCGTGCCGGCTGGGATCGGCCCAAGGCCTCGGACCATTGCCCGGTGGCGATCACGCTGGACATGGCCTGATGGGCAGGATCGGGACCTGAGCCGACATGAGCTTCGATCTTCCGCGCAATGTCATCCTGCCGGTCGATGCCATCGACGTCCGTCTCGATCCCGGCCCGCATCCCTTCGCGGTGGATAATGCCGAGGCGATCGCCAAGAATTGGCAGAGCGAGATCGCGGCAAATCCGGCGCTGTTCGACGGCACGGTGGTTCTGCTTTCGGAACTCGCCTATCGCGACCGCAGCCTCATTGGCCGCTGTCATGCGATCAACTACTCGACCTTCATGCTTTGGCGCAAACGACGGGAGAATTCCGGCGCCGAGCACGCCTATGGGCACGCCATGCTGGTGGCCGGGGACAACGCTCTGGTGGCGATCCGCATGGGACGACACACAGTGGGTGCCGGGAGCGTCTATTTCGCCGCGGGCTCGTTCGAGCCGACCGATTTCCGCGACGGTCTCGTCGATGTCGATTTCAACATGATCCGCGAGGTGCGCGAGGAGACCGGCCTCGACCTGTCGGATGCCAGGCGCGGTGTGCGCTGGCACGCCCTGTCGACGACAAGCGGCACGGTCATCTTCCGCCGCTATCATGTCGATGAGGCGGCTGACGAGATCGCATCGCGCATCCGCGCCTTCGTCGCCTCCGAAGCCGATCCGGAGATCGAGGGGCCTGTGATCATCCGCCATGCCGGCGACCTGCCGGACGGTCTGTCGCCGCATATGAAGCCGCTGATCGAGTGGCATTTTGCGAACGAGGGCTAAATCCCCTTGCATGCGCCTTACGGAGAAGCGTCGAGAGATTGCGTTGTGATATCAAACTTGATAAAATGCTATCAAAGATGTCACTATAAGTATGTTGCTATCGATGAGCGCTGTCACCATCCGCAATTTGCCAGAGGAAACGCTCCGCGCCTTGAAGGTGCGGGCGGCCCACCACGGCCGCAGCACTGAGGCCGAAATGCGAGAGATCCTGGAAACGGCCGTGCGGCCGGCCAATCGGGTCAAACTCGGCTCGCTGCTCGCCGCCATCGGTCGCGAGGCTGGATTGTCGCAAGAGGATGTCGATACCTTGCAAAGGCTCCGCGACAAGACACCGGGCGAGCCGGTACGGTTCGAATGATCCTCATCGATACCAATGTAATTTCCGAACCGTGGAAACCCGCGCCCGATCCGCGCGTCATCGCGTGGATCGACGCTCAGGCCGTTGAAACCCTGTATCTTTCGGCCGTCACCGTGGCCGAGCTGCGTTTCGGTGTCGCGGCGATGCCTGCCGGCAAGCGCCGCACGATCCTGCAGGATCGTCTGGAGCAGGACGCGCTGCCGCTGTTTGCTGGCCGTATTCTGCCCTTCGATCTCGATGCGTCGCGCGCCTATGCCATCCTCATGGTGCAGGCGAGGGCCGCGGGCAAGGCCATCGGCAACGCGGATGGTTACATCGCCGCCACAGCCGCTGCGCACGGCCTCACGGTCGCCACCCGCGATACCAGCCCGTTGGCGGCCGCCGGGTTGAATACCGTCAATCCGTGGGAAGCAGCGTTGTAACCGTGCCTGCCACTCGAAACCGCACGTTGTCGCCGCGGTCGGGATGAATGATCCGGGGAGAGGCGGACAGGGCTCTATGATGTCTTGCTCGTGAGTGCCTTGCGTTCGTTGCGCGCGGCGATGAAAAACAGAATGAAGCCGACGCCCAGCAACCCGCCCATCGCCATACCCATGGTCTGGCCGACGACCGCTTGGAAATCCGGTTTGACGCGATCGGGGTTGGTCATCCCGTAATCGGCGAGATACCACCAGATCCCTGCCAGGACAGCTTCGATAATCACCATGGTCAGGATCACGCGCGCCTTCTTGCTCATCAGCTGCTCCTCGACCAGAAATGCCTTGGCATAACATCGCCGACACAGTGACGACAGGGGCAGGGCGGAATCGTCCAAGGTTGCGCAAAAACCGGCGCGGCGTGCCGGGCGCCTTTGCAGCTTGCTCCCTTACTCGTGCCTTAGCGCGTCGATCGGATCGAGCCTGGCGCCGCGCAGGGCCGGGAAGAAGCCGAACACCATGCCGATCAGGGCGGAGAAGCCGACTGCGAGCAGGATCACCGCGGGGCTTGGCGCAAAGGGTATGGTCAAGGTCACGGAGGCGAGGCCGGCCAGCGCCAGCCCGATCAGGATGCCGATGATGCCGCCGAGCAGCGACAGCACGGTCGCCTCGACCAGGAACTGGATGAGGATGTGCTTTTCATGCGCGCCGATGGCGAGCCTGATGCCGATCTCGCGCGTTCGCTCGGTGACGGACACCAGCATGATGTTCATGATGCCGATGCCGCCGACCAGCAGGCTGACGCCGGCGACCGCGCCCAGCATGCCGGTCATGGTGGTGGTGGCACTGGCCATGGCATCGGCGATCTGGGTCATGTCGCGAATGGCGAAATCGCTTTCGCGGTCGGGGGTCATATGGCGCGCATCGCGCAAAATGTCCTCGACGCGCGGCTGCAATTCGGTGGTCGGCGTGCGGTCGTCGGCGGCGATGTAGATGTTGTCGATGTCGCGGTTGCCGGCGATGCGGCGCTGATAGGCGGCGAGCGGCATCAGCACGACATTGTCCTGGTCCTGGCCGAAGCCGGTATAGCCCTTGGGCTCGAGCAGGCCGACGATCTTGCAGGAGGTGCGGTTGACGCGGATGATCTCGCCCTCGGGATCGCCGGCGCCGAAGAATTGCTGGCGCACCGTTTCGCCGATCAGGCACACGCCGGTGCCCGACCGGGTTTCGGAATCGCTGAACGGGCGGCCCGAGACCAGTTTCCAGTCGCGTGCGTCGAGATAGGCGCTGTCGGTGCCGGTGACGCCAGAGGTCAGGCTTTCGGTGCCGAAGATGACGCGCACCTGCTTCTGCGATGCCGGCGATATGGCGCGCGCGCCGGTGAGATGCGCAACCAGCGCCGCCAGGTCCTTTTCGGCCAGCGGCCGCACCGCCTGGTCGAGCCCGCCCGGACCGCCGGGGCCGGCCGGGCGCCCGGCACGCACGACCAGCAGATTGCTGCCGAGCTTGGAAATGTCGGCCTTGACCTTCTGCGTGGTACCGGAGCCGATGGTCAGCATGGCAATGACGGCGGCAACGCCGATGACGATGCCGAGTAAGGTCAGGAACGAGCGCAGCACGTTGCGGCGGATCGAGCGCAGCGACAGGCGTACGGTTTCCCAGATCATGGCCTATGCCACTTCCAGGTTCATGGAATCGGAGGCCACGTGGCCGTCGAGGAAGCGGATGGTGCGCTCGGCGTATTCGGCGACATCGGCCTCGTGCGTAACCATGGCGATGGTCAGGCCAAGCTCCCTGTTCAGCCGCGTCAGCAGCTCCATGATCTCATGCGTGCGCGCGGTGTCGAGATTGCCGGTCGGCTCGTCGGCGACGAGCAGTGTCGGCCTGGTGACGATGGCGCGGGCGATCGCCACGCGCTGCTGCTGGCCGCCGGAAAGTTCGGCCGGCGTGTGGTGCTCGCGGCCGACGAGGCCGACCTCGGCCAGCGCCTGCATGGCGAGGTCGCGGCGCTCGCGGGCAGCGACGCCGCGATAGATCAGCGGCAGTTCGACATTCTCCGCCGCCGTGGTGCGGGCCAGGAGATTGTAGCCCTGGAAGACAAAGCCGACATAGAGGTTGCGCAGCATGGCGCGGCGGTTGCGGTCGAGCCGGCCGGCATCGACGCCCATGAAGGAATAGGTTCCGGCCGTCGGCGTGTCGAGGCAACCGATGATATTCATCGCCGTCGACTTGCCGGAGCCGGACGGACCCATGATGGCGACGAATTCGCCGCGCTTGATGGCAAGGTCGACGCCGGCCAGCGCATGCACCTTGGCTTCGCCCTGGCCGTAGCTCTTCCAGACCTTGTCGAAGGTGATGAGGGCGGCACCGGCGGCCATGGCCTCAGCTCCGCGACTGCGAGGCGGTGATCACCTGCGCGCCTTCCTCCAGGCCGGAGGTGATCTCGGTCAGCTCGCCGTCGGTGGAGCCGATCTTGACGTTGACCGGATGCGGCCGCCCGTTATCCAGCACATAGAGCGTGCGGGAACCATCGGTCGGTGCCTTCGCGGCCTGGCGCTGGCGGTTGCCGCCGGGGCGGCCCATGCGGCCGGTGAACAGGTCGCTCAAGCTCCAGCCGCGTGCCGCTTGCTGCGCCGGGCGGTAGCGGAAGGCGGAAGAAGGCACGGTGAGCACGTCCTTGGCCTGCCGCGTGACCACCGAAACTGTGGCGGTCATGCCGGGCCGCAACAGAAGTTCGCCGTTGTCGACCTCGAGCCGTGCATTGTAGGTGACGACGCCATCCGTCGTGACCGAGGCATAGGAGATGTCGCGAATTTCGGCATCGAACGGCCGGTCGGGGAAGGCGTCGACGGTGAAGCGGGCATGCTGGCCCGACTTGACCGCGCCGATGTCGGCTTCGTCGACCGCGGCCACCAACTCCATGTTTCTGAGATCGGCGGCGATGACGAACAGCACCGGCGCCTGCAGCGAGGAAGCGACCGTCTGGCCGGGGTCGACCGAACGGGTCAATACGATGCCGTCGATCGGCGCGTAGATGGTGCTCTTGGCAAGGTCGGTCTGCTGCGCCTTGAGGTCGGCCTGGGCGATGGCGAGATTGGCTTGCGCACTGTCGAGCGCCGCCTTGGCGCGGTCGCGGGTCGCGGTTGCCGCTTCGAGCGACTGGTCGGTCGCCATGCCGCGTTTTGTCAAGGCCGCTGCGCGTACCAACGCGCTTTCGGTCTCGGCCAGCGTCACCGTGGCGTCTTCGACATTGGCTGCGGCGCCCTTGGCGGATGCCTCAGCGCGTTCGATCTGGACCTCGAGTTTCACCGTATCAAGCGTCGCCAGCACGTCGCCCTTCTTGACCTGCTGGTTCTCCTCGGCGGAGACCGAGCGGATGATGCCGGACAATTCGCTGGAAATGTCGACTTGGGTGAGCGGCTGCAGCGTGCCCGTCGCCGACACCTGGACGGTGAGGTCGGCCTTGGCGGCCGGCACTGTCGTATAGTCGATCCTGGTCGGCGTGCCGGCATACCATTGATAGCCGGCAAAAGCCGCGACGAGGGCGATCAGGATCAGCAGCGCGTAGAGCCAACCGCGGCGGCGCGTCCTGCGCCGGCCGGCGTGGTCGAGCCCCAGCGCCGTCTCGATGGCGGAATCCGATTCCGTCTTTGGCAGATTGACAATCTGGTCCACCTCGGACCCCTATGATGCGCAACGTCCCTATCTGTGCACAGATCAGGCTTACCGGTTCAAATATCAAATTAAATTTCGCCCATGTTGGGATTGAGGCAGGAATGCAAACCCGGAATTACTTGCTTTACGATGTGTTCACGACCGAGCGACTGGCCGGCAACCCGCTGGCGGTGGTGTTGGATTGCAAAGGTCTGGACACCGCCGCGATGCAAGCCATCGCGCGCGAGTTCAACCTGTCCGAATCGGTTTTCGTGCTGCCGCCGGACAATCCCAAGCACCGAAACCGCATCCGCATCTTCACGCCCGACTATGAAATGCCGTTCGCGGGCCACCCGACGGTGGGCTCGGCCATTGCGCTGGCGGAATTGGCCGGTGAGGGCGGTGCCGGCATCTTCGTGCTGGAGGAAAATATCGGACCGGTGCGTTGCGCCGTGAGCCAGCACGATGGCGCCACCTTCGCCGAATTCGACCTGGCCAAGCTGCCGGAGCCGCTGAAGCTCGAAGCCGATCCGGTGGCGATCGGCGCGGCGCTTGGCTTGGCACCGCATGAAGTCGGCTTCGAGAATCACCGCGTCGCCTTCTGGTCGGCGGGCGTGCCCTACGTGACCATTCCGGTCGCCAATATCGAGGCGGCGGGCCGGATCCGGCTGGACAATCAGGCGTGGTCGGAACTGGCGCCGCGCAAGAGCGAATGGGCCTTTGCCAGCCCCTATGTCTATTGCCGCGAGACGGTAAACCACGAAAGCGCTTTCCACGTGCGCATGATCGTGCCGGGCACGCCGTCCTATGAAGACCCGGCGACGGGTTCGGCGGCGGCGGCCTTCGCCGGCGCCATCATGCATTTCGACGCTCCGACCGACGGGGTTTCGCAATTGTGGATCGAACAGGGACTGGAGATGGGGCGGCCATCGCGCATCCGCCTCGAATTGACCGTGCAGGGCGGAAAACTGGCCTCCGCGCGCATTGGCGGCAATGCGATCAAAGTCGCGGAAGGCAAGCTTTTCCTCTGATCGCCTCCGGGCTTTGTCGATTTGTCGGGAAATGATTCCGGCAGGGCTGGACAGGACCAGTATCGGCGGCTATATGGCCGCCAACGCCGGTTTTTACCGGCCGAGTGGGTGCGTAGCTCAGTTGGTAGAGCAGCTGACTCTTAATCAGCGGGTCCACAGTTCAATCCTGTGCGCACCCACCAAAAATCTAACAAAATCAATTTGTTGGACGAGGTGAGGGACCCTGACGGATGCAGGCGGAAGTCGGTATCCGCGCTATGTCTGAATATTTTGGGCAGCATCGAAGTTGCGTCCTGGTTTCTTTCCCGCTCAATCCGACCAAAAAGCCCCGTCGGCCTCTCCGGAAATTCAAAGCTTGCGAAACCCATCCGCCTCTAAATCAAAGAGATGGAGCATGATGTCGTCCGAAAACCGCGTCACACTTGTTCGGCATCATGCTCTAGATGCGCGTCATGTCATGCTTCCGGCTACCAAAATGTCGCGCTGGCGGTCGGTCGGTGCTTGCCCCTTGATCTGGTCCACGGCCCACTTCGATGATTCCCACCAGCGCGTGAACAAACTCAACCATATCGTTTGCCGTGATGGCTGCCTTGTCGGGGTTTTGCCCGATGTGCTCGGCTGCTTCGCAGCATGCGCGGCGGATGAGATCATAGTGTACATCCCTTTCATCCTCCGGCAACGCCGCCAACTTCATGGCTCGGCTATGAATCAACCGTAGCAATAGTTCGAGAGCTGCTCCGACACTCATGCGTTTGCTCCGCATTGGTCGAGCGTCCCGGCGCTTGAGGGCGCGCGTTTGGAACGTCCGATGAGGAGGCGTTTCCCATCCCCTTATGGAAGGCTGCATCACAGCCGTTAATATATTCTTTCTTGCTAATATGCGTCCTTGGAGCCTGCAGAAGGGCCGAGCGCGCCCGTGCCTTCTCTTGCTGTCGAAATTTCAGTCGGTTCGAGCAAGGACATCGCGCCCCCCTGTTTCGGGGTCTTCGAAAATTTAGGTAGTGGGTCAGTTTGAAATTCCGCCCCGATCACAATAGGCGCTTTCGCCTACGCTCTGTCTGGAAAATAGGCTGAAGCGCATGCCATCTTCAAGGCATGACAGAGAAGCACCCAAAGCGCCCGCGCGATCCTAACCAGTTGGCGAAGTCGATTGTCTCGCTCGCCACCGGCGAGGCTGAAGATAAGAAGCCGCTCGCCTGGCGGACGCAAAGAGACGGTCGAAGGCAATCCCGATCCTAAGCACGTCAGCACGTCATTTGCCGAGCGCCAGAACCTCACCATGCGGATGCACATGCGCCGCTTCACCCGCCTGACCAATGGCTTTTCCAAAAAGGTTGAAGCTCACGCTAATGCGGTCGCTCTGCACTTCATGTATTACAATTTCGTCCGCATCCATAAGACGCTGCGCGTCACCCCGGCGATGGCCGCTGGCGTGACTGACAAGCTTTGGGAGATCGGTGATATTGTCGCGTTGATTGAAGCGAAAGAAGCCGAGAAGCCAATGGCTCGCGGGGCTTATCGAAAGAAACTTAATTGAGACAGCGAACGTTCAGCGACAGTCAAATCGAAGAGTTTATGCATCTGCATCTGACCAAATACCCAGATGCCGTTGAACGTATGCATTTCGTCATGAAGCATCCGTTTCGGGATAATGACGAGCAAATGTCCAGAACCAGGCGGGAGATTTTGGACACCGCGAAACACCTAGCGTTCTTTCACGCCCATTCGCAGGAAATACCCAAGGATCGCCTCGCGAAGGTCGCTGATCCATATTATCACGCGCGCCACGACATCCTATCCGATGTGATCGCCCATGTCGCTGCCATGCTGGGCCCTATAGGTTCCTATGAGATCGAGGAATGATGCTCGCAATTTCAAACTGACCCACTACCAAAATTTATGAGGGTTTGTACCTCAAGGCGATCCGCGCATTACTTCTCCGACACGCCAGCCTCGGCAAAGCTCGCCATTCTCGCATGGCATTCCAGCGCCGAGCGCACGATGTTGACGGCCAGGCACGCGCCTGAGCCTTCGCCGAGCCGCATGCCGAGATCAAGCAGCGGCGGCAGGGCGAGCGCTTCGAGCAGGCCGCGATGGCCCGATTCGGCCGAGACGTGGGCGGCGATGGTGTGAGCGAGGCCGGTCGGGTGCAGCTTGGCCAGGGGTGCCGCGGCAGCGGTGCAGACGAAGCCGTCGAGCAGTACGGGTATGCCCAGATGCCGTGCGGCCAGCGTCGCGCCAAAGATCGCGGCGAGTTCGCGTCCGCCAAGGCTGGCCGCGATCCCCAGCGGATCGGCAAGGGCGGCGGCGTGGCGCTTCAGGCCGGCTTCGATGGCGACCACCTTGCGCTTCAGGCCGGCATCGTCGACGCCGGTGCCGCGTCCAGTCCATTTTTCCGCGCCGCCGCCGAACAGGGCAGCCGAGATGGCGGCGGCCGGCGTGGTGTTGCCGATGCCCATTTCGCCAAAGCAGACGAGATCGATGTCCTTGGTGACCGCGTCATAACCGGCGGAAACCGCGGCGAGAAAGGCTTTCTCATCCATCGCCGATGTCTGCGTGAAGTCGCCAGTGGGCTGGTCGAGGTCGAGCGGGATGACGTCGAGTTCGGCGCCGGCGATGCGGGCCAACTGGTTGATGGCGGCACCGCCGCCGGCGAAATTCGCCACCATTTGAACGGTGACTTCGGAAGGGTAGGCCGACACGCCCTGCGCGGTGACGCCGTGGTTGCCGGCGAAGACGAAGACTTTCACGCGGTCGAGCTTGGGCATATCGCGGCCCTGCCAGCGCGCCAGCCAGGCGGCGATGGTTTCCAGCCGGCCGAGGCTGCCTTGCGGCTTGGTCAGCGTGTCCTGACGGCGGGCAACGGCATCGGCCGCCGTCTCGCTGCCGGCGGGCAGATTAAGGCAGGCAGCGCGCAGTTCATCGAGGGATTTGAAGGGCATGGGGGCAAGGTCTCCAGAAGGGAATCAGGTCAAGGGATCAGGAAAGGGCGACGGAAGCGACGAGAAGCACCGCGATTTCGCTCACCTGCTGCAAGGCGCCGATCGTATCGCCGGTCTGGCCATCGATCTGGTTGAGGCAAAGAGCGTGGAAAGCGGCAAACAGCAGGCCAAGCAGGACGAGCGCGGCGATGGCGCCGCCGGGGCCAAGCAACAGCAAAGGGATCGCGCCGAGCACGCCGCCGGCTATGGCGGTGCCGAGCGATACCGTGCCGGCGTCGGCCGACAGGCCGTCGGATCGTGCCGGCGGCAAGAGGTGCATGAAGGCGCCGAGCACGCCACGCGAGGCCGCATGCGCGGCCACCAGAGCGAAGAGGGCTTGCGTGGGATCGGGGAGTTCCGACAGCGTGCTCCAGCGGGTCAGCAGCGCCAGCGCCAGCGCCATCGCACCATAGGCGCCGATGCGGCTGTCGCGCATGATCTCGAGCTTGCGTCCGCGCGACTTGCCGCCACCGAAGCCATCGGCGACGTCGGAGAGGCCATCCTCGTGCAGGCAGCCGGTGGTGAGCACGGTTGCAACAAGGGCCAGGGCGACTGATGGCCCAATGGCAAGGCCAAAGCGTTCCGCAGTGGCAAAGACGATCGCGCCGATCAAGCCGACGGCAAGGCCGGCGATCGGAGCGGCCCAGATCGCGGCGGCGAGGCTGCGGCCACGAAAATCGAGCACGGGCAGCGGCAGGCGCGTGAAGAAGACCAGGCAGAGCGCGATGTCATCGAGGACTTGCCGAGGCGACAGGGTGATTCTTGGGAGCTTCATGGCCTAGCTCTTCGCAATCGCATGAAAGAAGGTGCCGCTGACATGGCCGCGCCGGTAGCCGGAAGCGCCGAGCGGATTGCCCTGGCCGTCGGCGAGGTCGGCCAGCGGCTCGTCATTGCCGGCGGCCGTCATCTGCGCATAGTGGAATTCGTGACCTCGGATCAGCGCACCTTGCGGCCCCAGCGGACAGTCGGCGCGCAGCCGCGCCTCGCGGTAGCCGAGATTCATCTTGCGCCTGGCGAAGCTGGTGGAATGGCCGAGCAGGCCGAGCATGCGATGCGTCTCGCCGCCAGCATCCTCCAGCGCTTCACCAAGAACCATGAAACCACCGCACTCGCCATGGACCGGCTTCTTCGCGGCGAAACGCGCCATTCCCGCATGGAAATTCATTGCGGCTGCGAGTGTGCCGGCGTGAAGCTCGGGGTAGCCGCCGGGCAGCCAGCAGACATCACAATCCTCGTCGGGCGCTTGGTCGGCGAGCGGCGAGAACGGAACGATTTCCGCGCCGGCCTTGCGCCAACAGGCGGCGACATGCGGATAAAGGAAGCTGAAGGCGGCGTCCTCTGCCAGCGCGATGCGTTGGCCGGGCGGCCGCAGCGCGTCGGCAAAGTCGCCAACTGTCGGGGCGAGGGGTGTTGCCAGCGCCATGATCGCATCGAGGTCGAGCGACTTCTCGGCCATGTCGGCGAGCCGATCGAGATGCGCCACCAGGTCGTCATATTCGCCGGCCTGGACGAGGCCGAGATGGCGTTCGGGCAAATTGAGCGTGGGATCGCGCAGGATGGCGCCGACGACGGGCAGTCCGATCGCCTCGATGGCGTCGCCGGAGAGCCGACGGTGGCGCTCGCTACCCAGCCGGTTCAGCACCACGCCCGCCATGTGCACATCCGGATCGTAGGTGGCAAAGCCCTTGGCGACGGCCGCCGCCGTGGTCGACTGGCCCGACACGTCGAGCACCAGCAGCACCGGCAGGCCGTAAAGCCGCGCCAGATCGGCGGCCGAACCGGTGCGCCCCTGCGCGGCCGGGATGCCGTCGAACAGACCCATGGCGCTTTCGAGGATGACGAAATCGGCATCGTCGGCCGCCTGTGCGGCCAGCGCATTGAGCAGCGACGGCGACATCGCCCAGCTGTCGAGATTGACGCCGGACAGGCCGGTGGCGGCGGTGTGGAAGCCGGGATCGATATAGTCAGGGCCGGATTTGGCGCCGCGCACCTTCAGGCCGCGCCGGGTCAGCGCGCGCAAGATGCCGATGGTGACGCTGGTCTTGCCAGAACCGGAGCGTGGCGCGCCGATGATGATCGCGCGCGCGGTCATGCTTGCCCAGCCAGTGCCGCGCGCATGGCGACGATGCCGCCGACGACGATCAATGCCGGTGAGGCAAGCCCGGCCGCCGCCGCTGCCTCGGCAATGGTGGCGAGCGTGGCGACGACGGTTCGCTCCTGCGGCGTCGTCGCGGCGACGATCACGGCCGCCGGCGTCGATGGCGCAAGCCCGCCGTCGAGCAGGGCTGCCGCTATAACAGGCAGATTGGCCATGCCCATATAGACGACGACCGGCTGGCCGGTGCGGGCGATTGCCACCCAGTCGATGTCGTCATCGGTGCCGGCGGCGTGGCCGGTCGCCAGAATGACAGCCTTGTTGATGCCGCGCATGGTGGCCGGGATACCGGTGGCCGCCAATGCGCTGAGGCCCGATGTCAGGCCCGGCAGCACACGGAACGGGATGTTTTCGCGCGCCAGTGCCAGCGCCTCTTCGCCGCCACGGCCGAAAATATAGGGGTCGCCGCCCTTCAGCCTGACGACGCGGCGGCCTTCACGCGCCAGCCGCACCAGCAAAGCGGTGATATCGTCCTGCTTCATCGAAGGCTGGCCGCCGCGTTTTCCCGCAAAGAAAAGCTCGGCGTTTCCGGCAACCGCGACCACGTCAGGCGAAACCAGCGCGTCATAGACCAGCGCATCCGCTTTCGCCAAAGCCGCCAGCACTTCCAGCGTCAGGCAGCCGGGATCGCCGGGGCCGGCGCCGGCCAGCCAGACATGGCCGGGCTCGAGCGGACGCGGCTTGAAGTTCAGCCGCGCAAGCGCCTGTTCGAGCGTGGCGTTTTCGCCTTTGTTTTTGGTGCTGCCGCTCACAATCCGTCCCGTCCGCGAAAACGCCGCTGATAGTGGGCGTCGTACAATGAACTCTCGCCAAAGCCTTCCGCCGCCAGCGAGCGGCCGACGAAGATGAGCGCCGTGCGCTCCATCGGATCGGCGGCGAGCTTTGCCTCGATCGTCTCCAACGTGCCGGTCAGCACGCGCTCGTCCGGCCAGGAGGCGCGAAAGACGATCGCGACCGGGCAATCGCCGCCATAGTGCGGTGTCAGTTCGGCGACGACGCGGTCGATGGCGTGGATGGCAAGATGGATGGCCAGCGTGGCGCCGGTACGGCCGAAACCGGCCAAGGTCTCGCCAGGCGGCATTTTCGAGGCGCGGCCGGAGACACGGGTCAGCACAAGACTTTGCGCGACTTCGGGAATGGTCAGCTCGCGGCGAAGGGCGGCGGCCGCCGCCGCGAAGGAAGGGACGCCCGGCGTCAGCGTGTAGGGGATGCCATGCTTTTCCAGCCGGCGGATCTGCTCGGCAACCGCGCTCCACACCGACAGGTCGCCGGAGTGCAGACGGGTAACGTCATGGCCGGCCTTGTGGGCCGCCACATATTCAGCCTCGATCTCGTCGAGCGACATCGGCGCGGTGTCGATCAGCTTCGTTCCCGGCGCGCAATGCTGCAGCAATTCCGGCGCGACGATGGAGCCGGCATGGAGGCAGACCGGGCAACTCGCCAAGAGCCTTGCGCCACGCAGCGTGATGAGGTCGGCGGCACCGGGACCGGCGCCGATGAAATGGACGGTCATTCGGCGTCTCCGCTGATGGCGATGGCGCAGGTGACCGCGCCGAGCACCGTGCGCGGACCAAGCAGGCTGGCGCCTTTGCCGGCGACGGCAACGGCCGACGCTTCGGAAACCGATGGTGTGCCGGCCAGGTCCCGCGAGAGGCTGGAGCTGCTGAGCGTCCGTGGCGAGGCTGCCTGGAGAGCTGCGTCATCGACGATGATGACCGGAAGGTTCAGCGCGCGGCCGGCGGCAGCGATCGCGTCTTCATCCTTCTTGAGCGCCGCGGTGGCCAGGGCCGAAAGAGCCGACATCGCCAGCCCATGCGCTTCGAGCGCGGTTTCTATCGCCGCGAGCACGTCCTCGACGGTGACGCCTTTTCGGCTGCCGATGCCCGCGACCATCATGGCTTGACCCAGCTCCATTGCGTGACAGGCATGGCCGGCCGCCACGCCTGCATCGAGCCGATAGGCGAGGCGCGGGAAATGCCTATCCTGACAAGATCGCCGCCGCGCCTAGTGTGCTGGGCGAGAAGCAGGGCTTCCATCTCCAGCGTCACCGCGTTGGCGACGAGACGGCCGCCGGCGCGCAGCGCCTTGATGGCGGCGTTCAAGACACCGGCGTCGCTGCCGCCGCCGCCGATGAAGATGGCATCGGGCGTCGCTAGTTTGGCCAGTGCCTTGGGCGCGCTGCCTTCCACAATGACGAGGCCGGGAACACCACAGGCGACGGCATTGTGGCCGATGCGGGCGGCGCGGGTCGGGTCGGCCTCGATGGCGATGGCGCGCAGCGAAGGGTGGGTGAGCATCCATTCGATGCCGATGGACCCTGAGCCGGCGCCGATATCCCACAGCACTTCGCCGCGTCTCGGCGCCAGCGCCGACAGGGTGATGGCGCGGATTTCGCGTTTGGTGATCTGGCCGTCATGCTCGAACATATGATCGGCAAGGCCCGATGTGAGCGGCAGCACGCGCCCTTGCGGATTCGAATCAATCTCGATCGCCAGCACGTTGAGTGGATTGATGTTTTCCAGATTGAAGGCATCGGCACGCGCTGAGCGCAATGTCTCCTTCGGTCCGCCCAACGCCTCCAGCACCGTCAACCGTGAAGCGCCGAAGTCAAGCTCGGTGAGCAGGCGGGCAATTGCAGCGGGCGCGTCGCCATCCGACGTCAGCGCCAGGATGCGCGCGTTGGGCTGCAGCAGCGGGCGGATCAGGTCGACCGGGTGGCCGTGCAACGAGATGATCTCGATGTCCTGCAGCGCCCAGCCGAGCCGCGCCGCGGCCAGCGAAATCGCCGACGGAGCTGATATGACATGCATCTCCTGTGGCTGGACCTTGCGGGCGAGGGTGGCGCCGACACCGTGAAAGAACGGGTCGCCGGAGGCGAGCACACAGACATTCCTGCCGGTGAGCGCCAGGACATCGGCCATCCCGGCATCGAAAGGAACCGGCCAGGGGCATGGCTTACCCCTGGCGAAAGAAGCGACTAGCGCCAGGTGCCGCTTGCCACCGAAGATGAACTCCGCCTCGGCGATCCGACGCTTGGCCTCGTCGCCGAGACCCGCTAAACCGTCCTCGCCGATGCCGACTACCGTAAGCCATTTTGGCGTTGGCTGATTTTTTGACATGTCGCGCCGCCCCTCATCCGCCTGCCGGCACCTTCTCCCCGTATAGTGACGGGGAGAAGGGAGAAGCTCCGGCGCCGACGCCTCCCTCTCCCCGTCCTTCACGCGGAGAGGGTAAGGGTGAGGGGCAGCGCCGACGATGTTTGACATGGTGCCCATGAAGAAGATTCTGATCCTCGGCGGCACAACAGAAGCGCGCCAATTGGCCGGAAAACTGGTGGAGGATTTCCTCGTCACGCTTTCTCTGGCCGGCCGCACGGAAAGCCCGGTTGCGCAGGGCGTGCCGGTGCGAAGCGGTGGATTCGGCGGCGCCGATGGACTGGCCGCATATCTCAGGGAGACCGGCACTGGTCTGCTGATCGACGCCACGCATCCCTACGCGGCGCGGATCTCCGCCAATGCTGCAATGGCCGCGCGCAAGACCGGCGTGCCGATCCTTGCCTTGCGGCGCCCGGGGTGGGAGGCCGTAGAAGGCGACCGCTGGCTTGAGATCGATAGCGTTGCTGGCGCCGCGCGGGCGCTTGGCGATGTGCCGCGCCGCGTATTTCTGGCGCTTGGCCGGCAGGAGGTCGCCGCCTTCGAGGCAGCACCCCAGCACCACTATCTCATCCGCAGCGTCGATCCGGTCGAGCCGAAGCTGGTTGTGCCCGACGCCGACTATCTGCTGGCGCGGGGCCCGTTTCACGAGAGGGAAGAACGCGCTTTGCTCGAAAAGCATCACATAGGTGTCGTGGTGTCGAAGAACAGCGGTGGCGCGGCGACATACGGGAAGATTGCCGCGGCGCGAACGCTCGGCATCGAGGTGGTCATGGTGCGCAGGCCGGCCTTGCCGGAGGTGCCTTCGGCTGAAACCGTCGAAGCGCTGGCCGCCATGATCGATCATTTCGTCGAACCCGACGCCGAGCGCGGCGTGTAGACCAGCGCCGGCTTGTCGCCGCGCTTGATGATCCGGGTCTCCGGCGAACCGATGATGATGCAGGTCGCCATGTCGGCCTTTTCAGCGTCGACGTCGGCCAGTAGATAGACCTCGATGCGCTCGTCTGGCCGGCCCGCGGCACGGCCGAAGATCACCGGCGTCGTGCCGGGCAGGATGGCGGTCAGGCATTCGAAGGCGCGGCCAAGCTGCCAGGGACGCGCCTTGCTGATCGGGTTATAGAGCGCGATGACGAAGCCGGCGCCAGCCGCCGCCAGAAGACGCAGTTCGATCAAATCCCAAGGCTTCAGATTGTCGGACAGCGAAATGGCGCAGAAGTCGTGGCCGAGCGGCGCACCGATGCGGGCGGCGACAGCCAGCATGGCGGTGACGCCAGGCACGACGGCGACATCGACCGCACGCCATTCGGCCGGACCGGCCTCGATCGCCTCGCAGACAGCGGCGGCCATAGCGAAGACGCCGGGATCGCCGCCGGACACCACGGCGACATCGTGGCCTTCGGCGGCCTTGGTCAGGGCATCCTTGGAACGGGCGAGTTCCTCGCGATTGTCCGAAGCGACGCGGGTCTGGTCGGGGCGCAGATCAAGCCGGTCGAGATAAGGCTTGTAGCCGTAGAAGAATTTCGCCTCGGCGACAGCGCGGCTGGCTTGCGGCGTGACCTGGTCGGCATTGCCGGGGCCGAGGCCGATGACGGTGAGACGGCCGCTCATGCCTGCGCTCCAGTCGGGCGGCCGGACCAGCCGGCGACCAGCACGATGGCGAAGTAGGGCGCCTTGTCGTCCGGCTTGTCGGCAAGCCGCATCGAGACGCTGCCGGCCATGGTGCCGCGCTCGACATAGACGGCGCGCGTCAGCTTTCCGGTCGCTTCCAGCGCCCGCCGGATCTTGGGCAGGTTGCGGCCGACCTTCATGATGACGGCGGCGTCGGTGTCGGCGAGCCGGCGTGTCAGCTCGAACTCGCTCATCGTGCCGGGCAGCACGGTCAGCACGTCGTCGCCCTGGACGATCGGCACACCGGTCTGCGACCAGCAGCCGGACATGGCGGTGATGCCGGGAATGACTTCGGTCGGGAAACGATTGGCGAGACGGACGTGCAGGTGCATATAAGAGCCGTAGAACAGCGGGTCGCCTTCGGACAGCACGGCGACCATCCGGCCAGCATCTAGGTGCTCGGCGACCTTGTCGGCCGATTCCTCGTAGAAACCTGATATCTGCGAGCGGTAGTCGTCGTGATCCTTGTCGATTTCGGTGGTCACGGGATAGAGCAGCGGCAGTTCCAGCATGTCGGGCCGGAAGCGCGCTTCGACGATGGCGCGCGCATTGCTGTTGTTGCCGCGCTTGGCGAAATAGGCCACGACATCGGCCTCGGCCAAGGCTCGCGCGGCCTTCAGCGTCAACAATTCGGGGTCGCCGGGACCCGTGCCGACACCGACAAGCCTGCCTTTGGAAATCGCGTTCACAGACCAGGCCTCGCCAGCGAATTGAGCGCGGCGGCGGTCATGGCGCTGCCGCCGAGCCTGCCGCGCACGATGGCGTAGGGCACGCCATAGGAATTCTCGGCCAGCGCATCCTTGGATTCGGCGGCGCCGACAAAGCCGACTGGCATGCCGATGATGGCAGCTGGCTTCGGCGCGCCATCGCGCAGCTTCTCCAGGAGGTAGAAGAGCGCGGTCGGGGCATTGCCGATGGCGACAACCGAACCGGCCATGCGCTCGCCCCACAGGTCGATCGCGGCGGCCGAGCGGGTGTTGCCGATCTCCCTCGCGATGTCATGCGTGCGCGGGTCGCGCAAGGTGCAGATCACCTCATTGCCGGCCGGCAGCCGGGCGCGGGTGACGCCATGCGAGACCATCTCCGCGTCGCAGAAGATAGGCGCGCCCGCCGCCAGGGCTTTGCGGGCGGCGGTGACGAAATCGGGGGAGAAGACAAAATTCCTGGCGGCTTCGACCTGGCCGCAGGCATGGATCATGCGGATGGCGACATCGGCCTCGGCCTCCGAGAAGCGCGAGAGATCGGCCTCGGCGCGGATGATGGCGAAGGAGCGCTCGTAGATCGCCGTGCCGTCGTGGATGTAGTCGTAGGCGGCCATGCTCATTTCCGTTGGTAAGGTTGGGCCCGTTGGTAAGTTTCGGCGATGCCGGCCGTGCCCAGCCTTGTCAGGCAAGCGGCGGCGGTCTCGCCCTGATATCGAGCGCCGCGGATCACCGCGGCGACGCGGCCGATGCCGCGCGCGGCGTCATAGCCCGGCCTGTAGCCGGCAGGAAGAGCCTTTGCCGTCGCGTTCACGACAAGTCCGGCTCCGTTTTCGCCGCCGACCAAAGTCAGCGCCGCCGGGCCGGGATGCGCGCAGCCCTTGGCGCAGCCGGAAATGTGCAGGGTGAGGGAGGGATCGAGGATGTCGGCGTTTTCGGTGGCGATCGTCTCGGCGATATCGCGGGTGGCGATGCGGCCGGACGCGCAGGCCGGCGCACCCGGGCAAGCGGCGATGCGCGTACGCGGGTCGGCGGCTGAGGTGACGAAGCCGAGGGTGGCGGCTGTGTCTTGCAGGGGCTGGTTGGCGGTCGCCGGCTGGCCGAGGAAAAGCAAGGCGCGGCCTGGGGCGAGGCGGATTTCGGTGGTGCCGAGGGCGAGGGCGCTTTTTGCGAGTGCGATGATTTTGTCCGCTGGGATGCTGCCATAGGGCAGGCCGATGCCGAGGGCGAAAGTTTCACCGGCCAAGGGGAAAAGCCCGATAGGTTTGCGCGAGGCGCCCCCCTCTGTCCTGCCGGACATCTCCCCCTCAAGGGGGGAGATTGCGCTGTCACCGATGGTTTCGCCAATCTCCGGTGTTGTTGAAAAGCCAGCGTCGAAGCCGTTGATCTCCCCCCTAGAGGGGGAGATGTCCGGCAGGACAGAGGGGGGCGCCGTAGAGTGCCAGCTTGCGAGAGACTCCAATTGCCGCCCCGACAAATCCCGCGTGTGTGCGTCCCGGCCTTTCTCGGCAACCATCCGCAGCGCCGCGACAGCAATGTCGCGTGCCGCATCCTCATCCGCCACGGTGAGCCGCTTGGCGGTCCGCCCGTCACCCGCGACGGATACAAGCCAACGGCTGGCTGTATCGGCTCGCACCGCCCTCAGCCGCACATCGGCCGTTACCGCATCCAGCGTCAGTTGCCCGCCACCGTCAACGATCACCGAAACCTTCGGTCCCAGCCGCTGCGTCAACCCAGCTTCCTCGACGGCCACGCGAATCTCTTCCGCCATCGGCCGGGGATCGGCGATCTCCTGCGGGTCAATGCCTGCCAGCGGGCCGGTCTCGACCGGCACCCCGGTGCGCACCGCGATTCCCAATGCATCCACCTCCGCCGCCAGCAACGCAGCGCTGTCCGCCGTGAGGCCGCGTATCTGCAGGCTGCCGCGCGCGGTGACTTCCATGATGCCGTTGCCGTGCCGCAAGGCGGATTCGGCGATCCCGATCAAGAGCTTCGGCGACAACCCTCCGGAGGATGGACCTCCGGCGACCGGGTTCAGGCGCACCAGCAGGCCGTCGCCTGTCTGCATCGGCGCGGACAGAGCGGGGCAGGCGCCACGGCGCGAGAAGGCGTTCATGCCGCGACCCCGGGCGCGTTGGCTTCCGCAATCAGCGCGGCGAGATCGTCGTCGATGGAATTGCGCAAAGGATGCCAGAGGCCGCGGCGGCGCGCCGACAGGAAGCGCTCGGCGATGACTTTGGCGGCGGCGGGATTTTCGCGCAGGATGAAGGCGCGAACGTCCGGATCGCCGAGATAGGCATCGTGCACGGCCTCGATCAGCGCGCCTGAAATGGCATGGGTGGTCTCGGCGAAGCCGACCAGCCGATCGACCGTTTCGGCGAATTCGGAGGCGCCACGCGGGCCGTGCCGCATCTGGCCTGAGATGAAGCGTGCGTTGACGGCGCGGGCACGCACCACGCGCGACACGGCCTCGCCGACCGATCGCGGTTTCGGTTTTTGCGGATCGGTGGTGTCGAGCACGATGACGTCGGCGTTCCTGCCGAGTGCGGCCAAGGCGGCCGAAAAGCCGCCGATGAAGGCGACGTCGGCGGAACCTTCGAGGATGTCGCGACCGGGGTCGTCGCCGGTGTGGACCAGAAGATCGGCTTCGGCGATGCGGCCTTCAAACGCTCCGGGCGCCGAGACGCCTTCGCCGCCGGCGCCGCCATAGGCGTGCGAGGTGGCGTCGAGATAGGCGCGGCCGATCTCATCGCGCGCGCTCCAGTCGCCTCTCGACAACAGATCCTCGACGCCGGCGCCGTAAGTGCCGGGCGATGTGCCGAAGATGCGCGGGCTGATCTTGCCATCGGCGCGGGTCTTGGCGGCGAGCGGGTTTTCCGAATCGTCCTCGTCGCGCGCGGAAACGGCGTTGGCGGCGGCGTCGATCAGGGCGATCTGGGTCGGGAACATGTCGCGGAACAGGCCTGATATGCGCCAGGTGACGTCGACGCGCGGACGGCCGAGCATAGCTGGCGGCAGCACCTCGATGCCGGTGATGCGGCCGGTGGCAGCGTCCCATTGCGGTCGGCAGCCCATCAGCGCCAGGCCCTGCGCGATCTCCTCGCCGCCGGTGCGCAGCGAGGCCGAGCCCCAGAGGTCGATAACCAGGGAACGCGGCCAGTCGCCATGCGATTGCAGGTAGCCGCGCACCACTTCCTCCGCCGCCGCCTTGCCCAGGTCGTAGGCGGTCGGCGTCGGCATGGTGCGCGGGTCCGAGGTGAACAGGTTGCGGCCAGTGGGCAGCACGTCGGAGCGGCCCCGTGCGGGCGCGCCAGCCGGGCCGGCCTTGACGTGACAGCCATCGAGCGCGGCGAACAGCGCCGACTTCTCGGCTTCCGCGCTTTGGCGGCGCATGGCATCCGGCTCGCCCTCGGGCGCGCGGCCGTAGATATGCAGCCCGTCCTTGATAGCGAAGTCCTTGAGATCGCAGAGCCAGGCGTCGATACGGCGCAGCGCTTCGTCGGGCGCATCGGTTTTGGCGACGCCGGCTTCGGAGGCAAGGCCGGTCTTTTGCGCGGTTTCGACAATCAGCCTGGCGAGACGGTCGCGGCGGCGGCGGTCAAGGCCATCGGCCTGGGCGTATTCATCGACCAGGCGTTCGAGCTTGTGCTGGTCCTCGTCGAGACCTGCACCGGCGAGCGGCGGCGGCAGATGGCCAAGGGTGACGGCGGCGATGCGCCGTTTGGCCTGCGCCGCCTCGCCTGGATTGGAGACGATGAAGGGA
Source organism: Mesorhizobium sp. M8A.F.Ca.ET.181.01.1.1 (assembly GCF_004792025.1). Lineage (NCBI taxonomy): Bacteria > Pseudomonadati > Pseudomonadota > Alphaproteobacteria > Hyphomicrobiales > Phyllobacteriaceae > Mesorhizobium > Mesorhizobium sp. M8A.F.Ca.ET.181.01.1.1. Next base: position 840,618 of record NZ_SRTV01000001.1, read on the forward strand.
TAGATGACGGGCAGGGACCCGGTCACGATCTCGGGGAAGCAGTTTTGCGAAAGCGCGACGGTCTTGCCGGGCAGCCATTCCAGCGTGCCGTGGGCGCCGACGTGGATCAAGGCATGGACGCCGAGCGATTTGCGCAGCCAGAGGCCGAAGGCGATCAAGGCGTGGCGCGGAGGCAGTGTCGGGTCGTGGTAATCGGCGCGGCGATCGGCGGAACGGCCGCGATCAGGGGCGAGTGCCACGGTGATGTTGCCGAAGGTTGCGGCACGGAAGGGGAAGTTTGCTGAGGCTGGCGCTTGAGCGCCCCCCTCTGTCCTGCCGGACATCTCCCCCACGAGGGGGGAGATTGGCAACTTCGGCGCCCGTTCTTTAACCTTCGAAATTGGCGAAAGCGGAGATGCGGGCACAATCTCCCCCCGTGTGGGGGAGATGTCCGGCAGGACAGAGGGGGGCGCCTCGCGCAAACCTGTCTCCTGATCTGCTCTGCCCCACGCGGCGTCTACCGCGGCAATTGCCGATGTCGGAAGCTCAATAGAAAAGGCACCATAGTCGTCGAGCCCCAATCGATCATTGCCGTGCTCCAGCAGATCCAGCAACGCGCGCGGTGTTTGCGGAATCCCCTCAACGGCATAGCCCTGTTCGCTCAAGTCGTGCAGCATCGCCAGCACACTGGATGGCACATCCAGCCCGACCGCATATCCGGTGCGGCCAGGAGCGCTGGGATAATCGGGAATCAGGATCGCCAGTTTGCGCTCTGCGCGCGATGTCTCCCGCAGGCGGATGAAGGCCGCAACGCGCTTAGCCACCTGCGTCACACGATCCGGTTCCGGCCGGTTGGCCAGCGCACGGTGGCCAAGCGCCGGATCGACATCGCTCTCGCCCTTGAAGGAAATGGCGCCTGCAAGGATGCGGCCGTCGAGTTCGGGCAGCACGACATGCATGGCAAGGTCGGCCGGCGCCAGGCCGCGCTGGTTGTTTTCCCAGACATCGCGGCGGGTGGTGGCGATGATGACCTGGAAGACGGGCACGCCGGCGCGGTCGAACAGGGTTTCAACGCCGGGTTCGGCACCCGAAGCGAAGGCGGTCGCGGTGATGATGGCGGCGGGTTTCAGCGATGCAATGGCGTTTTCGACGAAGGCCAGGGACCCAGGATCCTTGAGGCTGGAAACGAAGACCGGGACCGCTGCCAGTCCCTGGGAGCGCAAAGCCTCGGCCAGCGCATCGATCGGGGCGACGTCGGCCGCGAGCAGCATCGAGCGGTAGAAGAGAATAGGGACGACGGGAGCGCCGACCATTGAAAGGTCCGGCTCCTCCGCGACCCCCAATCCAGACTGATAGTAACCGGCCTTCGGCACGCTGACCGGACTGGCGACGGACGTATCCTGTCCAGCCAGGCCTGCCAGCCTCCGAACCAGCGCGCTCATATTGGCCGGGCCGCCCTCTCGGAAATAGCCAAGCAGGCCGTCGAGTTCGGCGCGTGGCAGCGTCGAGGCTTCGATCAGCCTGAGATCCTCGTCATGGCTTTCACCCGGAAGCAGCGCCAGTTTGATGCCGCGCTCACGGGCAATCACCGCCAGCTGGTCGCAGCCATAGCGCCACCAGTCGTTGCCGCCGAGGATGCGCACCAGGATGACCTTGGCATGGCGGGCGACGCTGTCGATCCAGAGGTCGACGGACATGGGGTGGCGCAGATCGCGCAGTGCGGCCAGCCGCATGGAGGGCAAGCGATCGGCGTCCGCCTTCCATGCCGCCGCCAGTCCGGCGAGATCGCTGTCGGTGAACGACAAGGCCACGATATCCCCCGGCGTTTGCCTGAGGTCGACAGGCTCGGCGAGGTCGTCGAGCGAGGCGGAGGTCGTGGTGAGGATGTGCATCGCGGCCCGTGTCTGAAATCAGCCGGCGAGTATGCGTTCGATCGCCGGACGGTTCAGCCCCTTGAGGCCGATGACGACCAGGCGCGAGCGGCGGTCATCCTCGGCGGCCCAGGCGCGGTCATAGTAATGATTGACGCGCGGGCCGACGGCCTGCAGCAGGAGCCGCATCGGCTTGCCGCCGACCTCGACGAAGCCTTTCACACGCAGCACGTTTTCCTGTTCGGCGGCCGCGGCGACGCGCTTTGCCAACTCGTCCGGATTGGCGATCGAAGGAATGTCGACGATGAACGTGTCGAAGTCGTCATGCTCGTGGTCGAATGCGCCGTCATGATGGGACTTGCGGTTCTCGATGTCATCCTCGACGGCAAGACCAAGCCCGAGCAGCACCGAGGGATCGACCTTGCCATGCGACGTCGGCACGATCTTCACGGCGCGGGCGGAGTGTTCATTGACGATGGCGTTGGCGCGGGCCGAGCCGTCGGCGTCCATCAGGTCGCTCTTCGACAGGATGATCAGGTCGGCGCAGGCGATCTGGTCCTCGAACACTTCCTCGACCGGGTCGTCATGGTCGAGGCTCTCATCCCCGGCGCGCTGCGCCTGCAGGGCGTCCATGTCATTGGCGACGCGGCCTTCAGCCAACGCCGGGCCATCGACCACGGCGATGACGCCGTCGACGGTCACGCGGCTTTTCACCGTCGGCCACTGGAACGCCTGGACCAGAGGCTTGGGGAGAGCGAGACCGGAGGTTTCGATCAGGATATGGTCGACCTTCGGCGTCAGCGACAGGATCTGGTCGAGCGCCGGCACGAAATCGTCGGCGACGGTGCAGCAGATGCAGCCATTGGCCAGTTCGACGATGTTTTCCTCCGGGCAGGTGTCGATGCCGCAGCCCTTGAGGATTTCGCCGTCGATGCCGATATCGCCGAATTCGTTGACGATGATGGCAATCCGCTTGCCGCCGGCGTTTTCCAGGAGATGGCGGACCAGCGTCGTCTTGCCGGCCCCGAGGAAGCCGGTAACGACGGTGCAGGGAACGCGGGAGAGATTGCCGGCCGAATTTGGAGCGGTCATGTCAAGTCCTTCAGCATGTCGAGAGGAGGGATGCGGGCAACGAGGCCGCGCTTGAGGCTATCGGGGCGGCCGCGCCAGGGAATGAGGCCGTCGGTCGAGGTGGCGAAGAGTTTCGCGCCGGCGACGAGATCGGCGCCGCTGGTCGCGGTCAGGTCGCCGAACACATAGCTCCAGCAGCCGTCGCGCAGGATCGCGGCGCTGAGCCGGCGCTTGCAATTGCCGAGGCATTCGACCGTACGGATGCGGATTTTCTCGCTCGAGGCGGCTTGGCGCGTATCTTCAGCCAAAAGTTCGCCGGCCCGGGGATGGGCGTCGGAACCGGTCTCGTCGCGACAGGAGGCGCAGACGATGACAGTGATGCCGGCCAGGGAATCATCCTCGCCGGACGAAATGTCCGTTGTTTCAGCCGAGAAACTGCTGTCGCGATCCAAATCAGGCTCCTTGCCCGGAAAACCCGCCGGGCGATCGGATTCTTGCATTCCAGACGGCAGGTCTCCTGGCTCGCGGGTCATCGCCTTGGGTAGCCGCCTTCCCGGGACAATCCCAGTGGCTTTCGGCCTTGGCTCTTCGCTTACAGTTGCGGGGACAGCCGCGGATTTGGGCTTTTCGGCCCGCACCGCATTCCCTCTTGGCTCCTCCCTTTGCCGAGAGGAGACCGTCTGGATCGGATTTAGGCTCTTGCGGGCAGCGGTGTCAACGCGAGCTTACGACACCGCGATGTCGGACAGCGCCGGGCCGAGGTCGCCGGCAGGCGTCACTTCGATGCGTTCAAGCCCAAGCCAGCCCTGCATCTGCTTCAATTCCTCGAAAAGTTCAGCGGCGGTTTCAGGCGGCGCGCCGGGCTCGGCATAGGCGGCATGGACGCGCAGGACACTGGCCGGCCGGTCGGCTTTGAGGTCGACGCGCGCCACGATCCTGTCGCCAAGCAGGAAGGGCAGGACATAGTAGCCGTATTGGCGCTTCTCGGCCGGGGTGTAGATTTCGATGCGATAGTGAAAATCGAACAGCCGCTCCGAGCGCGAGCGCTCGAAGACGACGGGATCGAACGGCGCCAGCAGGGCGCGGGCCTCGATCTTGCGTGGCAAACGCGCATCCCTGTGAAGGTAAGCTGGCTTGTCCCACCCCTCGACACGGACCGGCAACAACTCGCCGAGTTCGACCAGTTCCTCGAGCCGGCCTTTCATGTCGGCGGGGGAGAGCCGGAAATAGTCGCGCAGGTCGCCTGATGTGGCGATGCCGTGGGCGCGGGCGGAAATGCGCAGCAATTCGCGATGTGCATCCTCGGCCGCCGGTACCGGCAGGTCGAGGATCGCTTGCGGCAGCACCCGCTCCGGCAGGTCATAGAAGCGCTCGAAACCGCGCCGGTGCGCCGTGGTGATGCGGCCGGCCCAGAACAGCCATTCGAAGGCGTGCTTGGCGTGGCTCCAACCCCACCAGCCGCCGGAGCCTTTCTGGCCTTCCAGCGCCGAAGCGGCGATCGGGCCACGATCGACGACCTGGCGGTAGATCTCTTCTATATAGGCAGCGTGCTCACGGCCCCATTTGGCCAGCCCCAGATACATTTCATCGCCTTGCTCGGCGCGCTGCATGCGCCAGCGCATCAGCGGGTACGTCTCGACCGGCAGGAATGAGGCCTCGTGTGCCCAATATTCGAACACCGTGCGCTTGCGCGTCACGGCGGCGTTGTCGAGCAAGGCGACGGGATAGGGACCCAGACGCGAATAGAGCGGCATATAGTGGGCACGCACCACCGCACTGACGGAATCGATCTGCAGCAGGCCGGTGCGGGACAGAACGCGGGCGAAATGGCGGCGGTCGGGCATGCCGGCGGGGCGGGGATCGAGAAATCCCTGAGCGGCGAGCGCGATGCGCCGGGCGGCGGCTAGCGAGATCTTTTCCTTCATGCAGGCGTCACTCTGAGGGTGCTTTGACAAAGATGTGATGGGTGATTCCAGCCCATGCTAGCAGGGTTTTGGCGGCAACCCTGTCAGGAGAGAAAAGTGGAGTAAAAAGAGAAGGAAATCAAACAGGAGCCTATGAGACCAGTTTCTCCCGGAATGCCGTCCAGCTCGTTGTTTTGAACAAGGTTTGACTTGCTTCGCTGGAAGTGCTGCGCTAACCCTCGCCGCGTTGCAGCATAGGCTCCTTAAAACGGTTCAGCGGTTAAACTGTCACGCTTCCGCATTAAGGTCCGGTGCTGTAATCAACGTGGATTGGCGCCAACGGAAAGCCGCTGCATGAACGCACTCCTCAGTTCGTACCTGCCCATCGTCCTGTTCATCGGCGTGGCGCTGGTGGTCGGCCTGGCGCTGCTGGTCGCACCGTTCCTGGTGGCCTACCGCAACCCCGATCCCGAAAAGCTGTCCGCCTACGAGTGCGGTTTCAACTCGTTCGACGATGCCCGCATGAAGTTCGACATTCGTTTCTACCTGGTGTCGATCCTGTTCATCATCTTCGACCTCGAAGTGGCCTTCCTGTTTCCCTGGGCAGTGTCCTTCTCGAAGATCGGCATGCTCGGCTTCTGGTCGATGATGGTGTTTTTGACGGTGCTGACCATCGGCTTTGCCTATGAATGGAAAAAAGGAGCGCTGGAATGGGATTGAACGACAGTTCAGGCACCCTCGTCGCGCCAAAGCCCAAGGGCATCATCGATCCCAACACCGGCAGGCCGGTGGGGGAGGACGATCCCTTCTTCCTCGAAATCAACAATGAGCTTGCAGACAAGGGTTTTCTGGTCACCTCGACCGAGGCGCTGATCACCTGGGCGCGCAGCGGCTCGCTGATGTTCATGACCTTCGGTTTGGCGTGCTGCGCGGTCGAGATGATCCACACCTCGATGCCGCGTTACGATTCGGAGCGCTTCGGTGTCGCGCCGCGCGCGTCTCCGCGCCAGTCCGACATCATGATCGTCGCCGGCACGCTGACCAACAAGATGGCGCCGGCGCTGCGCAAGGTCTACGACCAGATGCCGGAGCCGCGCTACGTCATCTCGATGGGCTCCTGCGCCAATGGCGGCGGCTATTACCACTATTCCTATTCGGTGGTGCGCGGCTGCGACCGGGTCGTGCCGGTCGACATCTATGTGCCCGGCTGCCCGCCGAGCGCCGAAGCCCTGCTCTACGGCATTCTTCTGTTGCAGAAGAAGATCCGCCGCACCGGCACGATCGAACGGTAAATCCATGGCCGCATCCCTTAGCGAACTGTCGACCTATCTCGGCGAGAAGCTGCCTGGCCGCTTCAGCGACGCTGTGCTCGCTTACGGCGAGCTTACCGTTCACGTCGAGCCGCAAAACCTGATCGAGGTAATGACCTTCCTGCGCGACGATGCGCGCTGCCAGTTCATTTCGATCATCGATGTCTGCGGCGCCGACTATCCGTCGCGGGCCAAGCGCTTCGACGTCGTCTATCACCTGCTTTCGCCGAAGCAGAATGTCCGCATCCGCGTCAAGGTGCAGGCCGACGAGGAGACGATGGTGCCGTCGGTCACCGGCGTCTATCCCGGCGCCGACTGGTTCGAGCGGGAGACCTACGATCTCTATGGCGTGCTGTTCTCGGGCCATCCGGACCTGCGCCGCCTGCTGACCGATTACGGGTTCGAAGGCCATCCGCTGCGCAAGGACTTCCCGCTGACCGGTTTCGTCGAAGTGCGCTACGACGACGAGGCCAAGCGCGTCATCTACGAGCCGGTCGAGCTCAAGCAGGAATTCCGCAATTTTGATTTTCTTTCCCCTTGGGAAGGCACCGACTACGTGCTGCCCGGGGACGAAAAAGCCAAGACGAATTGAGGCGCCAGAATGGCTGAAACCTCCGTCCGCAATTTCAACATCAACTTTGGACCTCAACACCCTGCGGCGCATGGTGTTTTGAGATTGGTCCTCGAACTCGACGGCGAAGTCGTCGACCGCGTCGATCCGCATATCGGCCTGCTGCATCGCGGCACGGAGAAGCTGATCGAGGCCAAGACCTATCTGCAGGCGGTGCCTTATCTCGACCGGCTCGACTATTGCGCGCCGATGAACCAGGAGCACGCCTTCGCGCTTGCCGCCGAGCGCCTGCTCGGCATCGAGGTGCCGAGGCGCGGCCAGCTGATCCGCGTGCTCTATTGCGAGATCGGCCGCATCATGTCGCACATCCTCAATGTGACGACGCAGGCGATGGACGTCGGTGCGCTGACGCCGCCGCTGTGGGGCTTCGTCGAGCGCGAAAAGCTGATGGTGTTCTATGAGCGCGCTTCCGGTTCGCGCATGCATGCGGCCTACTTCCGGCCCGGCGGCGTCCACCAGGACCTGCCACGGCAGCTGGTCGAGGACATCGGCAAATGGATCGACCCGTTCCTGAAATCGCTCGACGATCTCGACAAGCTGCTCACCGGCAACCGCATCTTCAAGCAGCGCAATGTCGATATCGGCATCGTTTCGCTGGCCGATGCCTGGGCCTGGGGCTTTTCGGGCGTCATGGTGCGCGGCTCGGGCTCGCCGTGGGATCTGCGCAAGTCGCAGCCCTATGAATGCTATTCGGAGATGGATTTCGACATCCCGATCGGCAAGAACGGCGACTGCTTCGACCGTTATCTCGTGCGCATGGAAGAAATGCGCCAGTCGGCGCGGATCATGCGCCAGTGCGTCGATCTTCTGCTCGGCAAGGAAAGCACCGGCCCGGTGTCGAACCTCGACGGCAAGGTGGTGCCGCCCAAGCGCCAGGCGATGAAGCGTTCGATGGAAGCGCTGATCCACCACTTCAAGCTCTACACCGAGGGCTATCGCGTGCCGGCCGGCGAGGTGTATGCGGCGGTCGAGGCGCCGAAGGGCGAGTTCGGCGTCTATCTCGTCTCCGACGGCACCAACAAGCCGTATCGCTGCAAGCTGCGCGCGCCGGGTTTCGCGCATCTGCAAGCCATGGACTTCCTGTGCCGCGGCCACATGCTGGCCGACGTCACCGCCGTTCTTGGCTCCCTCGACATCGTGTTTGGTGAGGTCGATCGCTAAATGTCAGTCCGCCGTCTCGCAGAAGCCAGCGTCCAGCCAGCGTCCTTCGCCTTCAACAAGGCGAATGCGGCGGCGGCCAAGCAGTGGATCAAGAAATATCCGAAGGGGCGCGAACAATCGGCGATCATCCCGCTTCTGATGATAGCGCAGGAGCAGGAAGGCTGGGTCACCAAGGCGGCGATCGAGACGATTTCGGACATGCTCGGCATGCCGCGCATTCGTGGGCTCGAGGTCGCGACCTTCTACACGCAGTACCAGTTGAATCCCGTCGGCACCCGCGCGCATATCCAGGTTTGCGGCACCACGCCGTGCATGCTGCGCGGTTCGGAAGCGCTGATGGATGTGTGCCGCTCGAAAATCCATCACGACCAGTTCCACACCAACGACAAGGGCACCTTGTCGTGGGAGGAGGTCGAGTGCCTCGGCGCCTGCGTCAACGCACCGATGGTCATGGTGTTCAAGGATACGTTCGAGGATCTGACGCCTGAACGGTTGGCCGAAATCATCGATCTCTATGATGCCGGCAAGGGCGCCTCGGTGGCGCCGGGACCGCAGAACGGCCGCACCGGCTCGGAGCCGGCCTCCGGTTTGACGACGCTCAAGAGCGAAAAGGCGATCCTCAAATCGACCCGCGACCGTGAAGCCCGGGAAGCAGCCAAGGCCGCCAAGGCAGCGCCCGGCGCGATCATCGCGGCGCCGGTGCCGGCACCGGCTGGCGCTCCTGTCGCGCCGTCCAATGCCAGCAAGCCGAAAACCGATGCGCCTGAGACCAGCCCGGCGCTAAAGACGCCATCAAAGGCCAAGGTGGCGCCGGCGGCGGAAAAGGCGGCGAGCGTTTCGGCGCCGCTGCATTCGGCCGCCAACGCGAATACGGCAGCGCCGGAAGTCGAGAAGGTTGCCAAGCAGCGCAATGGGCCGACGGCCAAGGTCGAACCGGCTTCGGCCTTCAAGGCGCCGGAAGCCAAGGTGCCAGCCGCGAAGCCGGCAAAACCGTCGCTCGAGGACAAGAATCGTCCGGCCGGTATCGACAGGCCGGCCGCGGTCGACGATCTCAAGCTGATCTCGGGAGTCGGCCCGAAGATCGAGGGCATCCTGCATACGCTCGGCATCTTCACCTTCGCGCAAGTCGCGTCGTGGAAGAAGGCCGAGCGCGAATGGGTCGACGGCTATCTCTCCTTCCAGGGCCGCATCGACCGCGACAACTGGGTTGCGCAAGCCAAGGCGCTCGCCAAGGGCGGCGTTGCCGAATACATCCGCGTTTTCGGCAAGAAGCCGGTCTGAGGGACGAAAAATGCTTCAGGACAAAGACCGCATCTTCACCAACATCTACGGCCTCTTCGACAAGTCGCTGGCCGGCGCCATGGCGCGCGGCGCCTGGGACAACACGCCCGGCATCGTCGCCAAGGGGCGTGAGTGGATCGTCAACGAGATGAAGGCGTCGGGCCTGCGCGGCCGTGGTGGCGCCGGCTTCCCGACGGGCCTCAAATGGTCGTTCATGCCCAAGCAGAGCGACGGCCGGCCGAGCTATCTCGTCATCAACGCCGACGAATCCGAGCCCGGCACCTGCAAGGACCGCGACATCCTGCGCAACGATCCGCACACGCTGGTCGAGGGCGCGTTTCTGGCCGGCTTCGCCATGGGCGCGATTGCCGCCTATATCTATGTGCGCGGCGAATTCATCCGCGAGCGCGAGGCGCTGCAGCGGGCGATCGAAGAGGCCTACGAGGCCAAGCTGATCGGCAAGAACAACACGTCGGGCTACGATTTCGAAATCTACATGCATCACGGCGCCGGCGCCTATATCTGCGGCGAGGAAACCGCGCTGCTGGAAAGCCTCGAAGGCAAGAAGGGCCAGCCCCGGCTGAAGCCGCCATTCCCGGCCAATGTCGGCCTCTATGGCTGCCCGACCACGGTCAACAATGTCGAATCGATTGCCGTGGCGCCGACCATCCTGCGCCGGGGGGCCGCGTGGTTCTCGTCCTTCGGCCGGCCCAACAATGTCGGCACCAAGCTGTTCTGCGTCTCCGGCCACGTCAACAATCCGTGCACCGTCGAAGAGGCGATGTCGATCCCGTTCCGCGAACTGATCGAGACGCATTGTGGCGGCATCCGCGGCGGCTGGGACAATCTGCTTGCGGTCATTCCGGGCGGCGCCTCGGTGCCGCTGGTGCCGGCCGAGCAGATCATCGACACGCCGATGGATTTCGACGCGCTGCGCGACCTCAAATCCGGCCTCGGCACCGCGGCCGTCATCGTCATGGACAAGTCGACCGATGTCGTGAAGGCGATCGCGCGGCTTTCCTACTTCTACAAGCACGAGAGCTGCGGCCAGTGCACGCCATGCCGCGAGGGCACAGGCTGGATGTGGCGGGTGATGGAGCGGCTGGTGCGCGGCGAGGCGCAGAAGCGCGAGATCGACATGCTGCTCGACGTCACCAAGCAGGTCGAGGGCCACACGATCTGTGCGCTGGGCGATGCCGCGGCCTGGCCGATCCAGGGCCTGATGCGGCATTTCCGTGGCGAGGTGGAGCGGCGCATCGACGAGTTTTCACGCAACGCGCACCGGGCCGAACCGGTGATGGTGGCGGCGGAATAAAAAGAAACTTTTGAATTCGGGAAGAAAACGGGGCGGGGCGGACGAAGAAACGACCAGGAGAACTCTATGGCGCCGTATTCGACACCCTACTCATTGATGCCCAATTTGGAACAGATCGACAAGATGAACCAGGACCTGACCAGGATGATGCCGAAGGAGATGGCCAGCGCCGTCAACCTTTTCGCGCATCCTGTCGCGGGTGCGGTGGCGATGTCGGCGCTTGGCATGGGGCTCGCCAATCATGCCTTCGGCGTCTGGATGGGAGCGCTTTCGGGAGCCGCCGAGGCGTCACATCGGCTCATGCAGCCGTTGATCGAGGATTTCGAGGCACGCGTCGAGCAATTCGAGGGCGCGAATTCGTCGTCCGCCAGGGCGCGGGCGACGGCGAAGACCATGATTGCCGAGGCGCAGTCCTTCGCCCAGGAGGTCACCGATATCGCAGCCAGGGAAGCCGCTGTCATCGTGCCGACCGCGAATGCCGCTCCGGCAGCGGGTGAGGCCTCCGATGTGCTGCTGCCGGAAGATTTCAGGCAGCCCAAGGCCATGGAGAAGCCGGCGAAACCGTCCGACCTCAAGGCGATATCGGGCGTCGGTCCGAAGCTGGAAAAGGTGCTGAACGGCCTGGGTATCTGGACCTACGCCCAGATCGCCGCATGGTCGCCGCAGGAGATCGCCTGGGTCGACGATTATCTCTCGTTCAACGGCCGTATCGGCCGTGACGACTGGACTGCCCAGGCCGCGGCGTTGGCCGCCAAGAAGTAAACGAAATGTCGGGCGCTGCTCCTGCCGCGCCCGGGAAATGAGATTGCGGGAAATCCGCAGGGGTTTGAGACGAATGGCAAAGCTCAAGGTCGACGGGAAAGAAGTCACTGTACCCGACCACTACACGCTGCTGCAGGCGGCGGAAGACGCGGGCGCGGAAGTGCCGCGCTTCTGCTTCCACGAGCGGCTGTCGATCGCCGGCAACTGCCGCATGTGCCTGATCGAGGTGAAGGGTGGGCCGCCCAAGCCGCAGGCCTCCTGCGCCATGGGCGTGCGCGACCTGCGCCCCGGCCCCAACGGCGAGCCGCCGGAAATCTTCACCAACACGCCGATGGTCAAGAAGGCCCGGGAAGGCGTGATGGAATTCCTGCTGATCAACCACCCGCTGGATTGCCCGATCTGCGACCAGGGCGGCGAGTGCGACCTGCAGGACCAGGCGATGGCCTTCGGCGTCGATTCCTCGCGCTATCACGAGAACAAGCGCGCGGTCGAAGACAAGTATATCGGCCCGCTGGTCAAGACGGTGATGAACCGCTGCATCCACTGCACGCGCTGCGTCCGCTTCACCACCGAGGTTGCCGGTATTTCCGAACTCGGCCTGATCGGCCGTGGCGAGGATGCCGAGATCACCACCTATCTCGAACAGGCAATGACCTCGGAGCTGCAGGGCAATGTCATCGATCTCTGCCCGGTCGGCGCGCTGACCTCCAAGCCCTTCGCCTTCCAGGCGCGGCCGTGGGAGCTGACCAAGACCGAATCCATCGACGTCATGGACGCCGTCGGCTCGGCGATCCGCGTCGATAGCCGTGGCCGGGAAGTGATGCGCATCCTGCCGCGCGTCAACGAGGCCGTGAACGAGGAATGGATTTCCGACAAGACCCGCTTCATCTGGGACGGCCTGCGCACGCAGCGCCTCGACCGCCCCTATGTGCGCAAGGACGGCAAGCTGGTTCCGGCGAGCTGGGCCGAAGCGTTCGCATCTATCAAGGACGCGGTGTCGAAGACGACGCCTGAGAAGATCGGCGCGATCGCAGGCGATCTCGCGGCGGTCGAGGAAATCTTTGCGTTGAAGCTCCTGATGGCTTCGCTCGGTTCGAAGAACACCGATTGCCGCCAGGACGGCGCCGCGCTCGATCCGGCGCTCGGACGCGCCAGCTATATCTTCAACCCGACCATCGAAGGCATCGAGCAGGCCGACGCGGTGCTGATCATCGGAGCCAATCCGCGCTTCGAGGCCTCTGTGCTCAATGCCCGCATCCGCAAGCGCTGGCGCCTCGGCAATCTGCCGGTCGGCGTCATCGGCGATGTCGGCGACACGCGCTATGACTACGAACAACTGGGCGCCGGGCCGGACTCGCTCAAGGATCTGGCGGACGGCAACGGCAAGTTCTTCCAGACGCTGAAGAAGGCGACGCATCCCCTGATCATCGTCGGCCAGGGCGCGCTGGCGCGCGCCGACGGTGCGGCCGTGCTCGGCCAGGCGGCCAGGCTCGCCGCTGCCGTGAATGCTGCTCGCGCCGACTGGAACGGCTTTGCCGTGCTGCACAATGCGGCGGCACGCGTCGGCGGCCTCGACCTCGGCTTCGTGCCGGGCGAAGGCGGCAAGAACGTTGCCGGCATGCTGGGCGAGACGGATGTGCTGTTCCTGCTCGGTGCCGACGAGATCGACATGAGCAAGACCGGCGGCGCCTTTGTCGTCTATGTCGGCACGCATGGCGACGCCGGCGCGCACCGCGCCAACGTCATCCTGCCGGGGGCGGCCTATACTGAAAAGTCGGGCACGTACGTCAACACCGAGGGGCGGGTGCAGCAGACAAACCGCGCCGGCTTCGCACCGGGCGATGCGCGCGAGGATTGGGCGATATTGCGGGCGCTGTCCGACGTGCTGGGCAAGAAACTGCCGTTCGACTCGCTGCCGCAACTGCGTGCCAAGCTCTATGGCGAATACCCGCATCTGGCGCGCATCGACCAGGTCGCAGCCGGCAACGCCGAGGATATCGCCAGCGTGGCGAAGCTCGGCGGGCGGCTGAACAAGGGCACCTTCACCTCGCCGGTCAAGGATTTCTATCTGACCAACCCGATCGCGCGGGCATCGGCCGTGATGGCGGAATGCTCGGCACTGGCCAAGAGCGGCTTCAAGCAGGCGGCGGAATAAGCATGGACACCTTCTTCTCCTTCTACGTGCTGCCGGCGCTGCTGATCCTTCTGAAGTCGGTCGTGCTGATCGTCGTGCTGCTGATCTTCGTCGCCTATATCCTCTACGCCGACCGCAAGATCTGGGCGGCCGTGCAGCTTCGCCGGGGCCCGAACGTCGTCGGCCCCTGGGGCACGCTGCAGGCCTTCGCCGACCTGTTGAAGTTTGTCTTCAAGGAACCGGTCATCCCGTCCGGCGCCAACAAGGGCGTCTTCCTGCTGGCGCCGCTGGTCTCGGCCGTGCTGGCGATCTCGGCCTGGGCGGTCATTCCGGTCAGCCAAGGCTGGGCGATCGCCAACGTCAATGTCGGCATCCTGTATGTCTTCGCCATCTCCTCGCTGGAGGTTTATGGCGTGATCATGGGCGGCTGGGCGTCCAACTCGAAATATCCGTTCCTCGGCGCGCTGCGTTCGGCCGCGCAGATGGTATCCTATGAAGTCTCGATCGGCTTCGTCATCGTCACCGTGCTGCTCACCGCCGGCTCGCTCAACCTCAGCGATATCGTGCTGTCGCAGCATGACGGAATTGGCACACGGCTCGGCCTGCCCAACACGTTCCTCGACTGGAACTGGCTGGCCCTGTTCCCGATGTTCATCATCTTCTTCATCTCGGCGCTGGCCGAGACGAACCGGCCACCCTTCGATCTGGTCGAAGCCGAATCGGAACTGGTCGCCGGCCACATGGTCGAATATTCGTCGACGCCGTTCTTGCTGTTCTTCCTCGGCGAGTATGTCGCGATCGTCTTGATGTGCGCGCTGGCCACCATCCTGTTCCTCGGCGGCTGGCTGCCGCCCTTCGACTTCGCGCCCTTCACCTGGGTGCCCGGCGTCATCTGGTTCGTGCTGAAGGTCTGCTTCGTGTTCTTCGGCATTTCGATGGTGAAGGCCTTCGTGCCGCGCTACCGCTACGACCAGCTGATGCGGCTGGGCTGGAAAGTGTTCCTGCCGATCTCGCTGTTCATGGTCGTCGCCACCGCGGCCTTCCTCAAGATCACGGGGTTTGCGTGATGTCCGCTTTGTCCCAGGCCGCAAAATCGCTGCTGCTGCAGGATTTCGTCAGCGCTTTCTTCCTGTCGATGCGCCAGTTCTTCGCGCCGAAGGAGACGATCAACTATCCGCACGAGAAGGGGCCGGTCAGCCCGCGCTTCCGGGGCGAGCACGCGCTGCGCCGCTATCCCAATGGCGAGGAGCGCTGCATCGCCTGTAAATTGTGCGAGGCGATCTGCCCGGCGCAGGCCATCACCATCGAAGCCGGCCCGCGCCGCAATGACGGCACGCGCCGCACGGTGCGTTACGACATCGACATGGTGAAGTGCATCTATTGCGGCTTCTGTCAGGAAGCCTGCCCGGTCGACGCCATCGTCGAGGGGCCGAATTTCGAGTTCGCGACTGAGACGCGCGAGGAACTCTACTACGACAAGGACAGGCTGCTGGCGAATGGCGACCGGTGGGAGCGCGAACTGGCGCGCAACATCTCGCTGGACTCGCCCTATCGCTGAGATTTGACGCATGGACGGGGCGAAGGGCCTCGTCTAGAGGATGATCCCGAAAAGTTGCAGACTTTTCGGACAAGATCATCCTCCGGAAGACAAAAGTGTCGCATGTTTCTTTCGATCGGGTATTTCAACCCGATCGGAACATGCGATAGGACAACGCGGCTTCGGTACGACGAAGCCAGAGACAACGAACAGGGCGAGTGTCCTGTTTGGACAGGAACCCGGGGGATCCCCAATGCTGAGTGGACTAGAGGCGGCCTTTTTCTACCTCTTCGCCTTTGTCGCGGTGGCATCGGCGTTCATGGTCATTTCGTCGCGCAACCCCGTGCATTCGGTGCTGTTCCTGATCCTGACCTTCTTCAACGCCGCCGGCCTGTTCATGCTGACCGGCGCCGAGTTCCTGGCGATGATCCTGCTCGTCGTCTATGTCGGCGCGGTCATGGTGCTGTTCCTGTTCGTCGTCATGATGCTCGACGTCGACTTCGCCGAGATGAAGGAGGGAGCCCTGCAATACGCGCCGATCGGTGCGCTGGTCGGGCTGATCCTGGCGGCGGAGCTGATCGTCGTGCTGGGCGGCTACACATTCGCCCCGAAGCTCGCCGCGACGGTCGCAAAGCCCATCCCGGATCTCGCCGCGCGCTCGAACACGGCAGCGCTCGGCGACATCCTCTATACCGACTACCTCTACTACTTCCAGATTTCGGGCCTCATCCTGCTGGTTGCCATGATCGGCGCCATCGTCCTGACGCTGCGGCACAAGGAAGGGGTCAAGCGGCAGTCGATCGCCGCCCAGGTCGGCCGCACCGCGGCGACCGGCATGGAAATCCGCAAGGTCAAGTCGGGCGAAGGAGTCTGAGATGGTCGTCGGCATCGCACATTATCTGACCGTATCGGCTGTTCTGTTCACGCTCGGCGTGTTCGGCATCTTCCTCAACCGCCGCAACATCATCGTCATCCTGATGTCGGTCGAATTGATCCTGCTCGCGGTCAACATCAACTTCGTCGCCTTCTCGGCGGCGCTCGGCGATCTGGTCGGCCAGGTGTTCGCGCTGTTCGTGCTGACGGTCGCGGCGGCTGAAGCCGCCATCGGACTTGCCATTCTCGTCGTCTTCTTCCGCAACCGTGGCTCGATCGCGGTCGAAGACGTGAACACCATGAAGGGTTGACGGGGCGACTATGTATCAAGCGATCGTCTTCCTTCCACTGCTCGGCTTCCTGATCGTCGGCCTGTTCGGCAACGCGCTCGGTGCCAAGGCATCCGAATACATCACCTCCGGCTTCCTGGTGATCGCGGCCGTGCTGTCATGGGTCGCCTTCTTCAGCGTCGGTTTCGGCCATGGCGAGGTGTTCACCGTGCCGGTGCTGCACTGGATTCAGTCCGGCGGGCTGGACGTCTCCTGGGCGCTGCGGATCGACACGCTGACGGTGGTGATGCTGGTGGTGGTCAACACCGTGTCGGCGCTGGTTCACATCTATTCGATCGGCTACATGCACCACGATCCGAACCGGCCGCGCTTCTTCGCCTATCTGTCGCTGTTCACCTTCGCCATGCTGATGCTGGTGACGGCTGACAACCTCGTGCAGATGTTCTTCGGCTGGGAAGGGGTGGGCCTCGCGTCCTACCTGCTGATCGGCTTCTGGTACAAGAAGCCATCGGCCAATGCTGCGGCAATAAAGGCCTTCGTCGTCAACCGCGTCGGCGATTTCGGTTTCGCGCTCGGCATTTTCGGCCTCTTCGTGCTGTTCGGCTCGGTCAATCTCGGCACCATCTTCGCCAATGCGGCGACGTTCATTCCCGCTGAAGGCGCGCCACAGGGTGCCGCTGTGCTCACCTTCCTCGGCCATGCGCTCGACAAGCAGGCGGCGATGACCGTCGTCTGCCTGCTCTTGTTCATGGGCGCCATGGGCAAGTCGGCGCAGGTGCCGCTGCACACCTGGCTGCCCGACGCCATGGAGGGCCCGACCCCGGTGTCGGCACTCATCCATGCCGCCACCATGGTGACGGCCGGCGTGTTCATGCTGGCGCGGCTGTCGCCACTGTTCGAGCTGTCGCATTCGGCGCTGACGGTGGTGACCTTCATCGGCGCCTTCACCGCATTCTTCGCCGCGACCGTCGGTCTCGTCCAGAACGACATCAAGCGCGTCATTGCCTATTCGACCTGCTCGCAGCTCGGCTACATGTTCGTGGCGCTCGGCGTCGGCGCCTATGGCGCTGCCATCTTCCACCTGTTCACGCATGCCTTCTTCAAGGCGCTGCTGTTCCTTGGCTCGGGCTCGGTCATCCATGCCGTCTCCGACGAGCAGGACATGCGCAAGATGGGCGGCTTGAGGAAGCTGATCCCGACCACCTACTGGATGATGGTGATCGGCACACTGGCGCTGACCGGCGTCGGCATTCCCGTGACCGTGATCGGCACCGCCGGCTTCTTCTCCAAGGACGCCATCATCGAGACGGCCTTTGCCGGCCATAATTCGGCTGCGGGCCTGGCCTTCGTGCTGTTGGTGATCGCCGCCGGCTTCACCTCCTTCTATTCCTGGCGGCTGATCTTCATGACCTTCCATGGCGAGCCGCGGGCGAGCCACGATGTGATGCATCACGTCCATGAATCGCCGCCGGTGATGCTGGTGCCGCTGTTCATCCTGGCGGCCGGCGCTTTGTTTGCAGGCATCATCTTCCACGGCGCCTTCATCGGCGAGGGCTATGCCGAATTCTGGAAGGCGTCACTGTTCACCCTGGCGGACAACCATATCCTGCACGAAATCCACGAATTGCCGCTGTGGGTCGAGCTGTCGCCCTTCATCGCCATGCTGATCGGCCTGGCATTGGCCTGGAAGTTCTACATCCGCTCGCCGGAAATGCCGGTCGATCTCGCCGCGCGGCATCGCGGGCTCTACGCCTTCCTGCTCAACAAGTGGTACTTCGACGAACTCTACGACTTCCTGTTCGTGCGGCCGGCCAAGCGCCTCGGTTCCTTCCTGTGGAAGACCGGCGACGGGACCATCATCGATGGCCTGGGGCCTGACGGCGTTTCGGCGCGCGTCGTCGATGTCACCAACCGCGTCGTCAAGCTGCAGACCGGCTACCTCTACCACTATGCCTTCGCCATGCTGATCGGCGTTGCCGCACTCGTCACCTGGATGATGCTCTGATGACCGCCTGGCCAATCCTCTCGCTGGTCACCTTCCTGCCGTTGGTTGGTGTGCTGCTGATCCTGTTCATCAATGATGACAGTGAAAACGCACGCCGCAACATCCGCGCCATCGCGCTGTTGACCACGACATTCACGTTCATCATCTCGCTGTTTATCTGGACCGGCTTCGACAATTCGCAGGCCGGCTTCCAGTTCGTTGAGAAGGTGGCCTGGCTCGACTCCGGCATTTCCTACCATATGGGCGTCGACGGCATTTCCATGCTGTTCGTCATCCTGACGACCTTCCTGATGCCGCTTTGCATCCTGGCGTCGTGGGAAGCGATCGAGAAGCGCGTCAAGGCGTACATGATTGCCTTCCTGCTGCTGGAAACGCTGATGATCGGCGTGTTCTGCGCGCTGGACATCGTGCTGTTCTACGTCTTCTTCGAGGCCGGCCTGATCCCGATGTTCATCATCATCGGTGTGTGGGGCGGCAAGCGGCGCGTCTACGCCTCGTTCAAGTTCTTCCTCTATACGCTGGCCGGCTCGGTGCTGATGCTGCTCGCCATCATGGCGATGTTCTACCAGTCCGGCACGACCGACATTCCGACGCTCCTGACGCACAGCTTCCCGGCCAACATGCAGACCTGGCTATGGCTCGCCTTCTTCGCCTCCTTCGCGGTGAAGATGCCGATGTGGCCGGTGCACACCTGGCTGCCCGACGCACACGTCGAGGCGCCGACGGCCGGTTCGGTCATCCTGGCGGCCATTCTCTTGAAAATGGGCGGGTACGGCTTCCTGCGCTTCTCCTTGCCGATGTTCCCGCTGGCGTCCGAAATGTTCGCGCCGCTGGTGTTCACGCTGTCGGTCGTCGCCATCATCTACACCTCGCTGGTGGCGCTGATGCAGGAGGACATGAAGAAGCTGATCGCCTATTCGTCGGTCGCCCATATGGGCTTCGTCACCATGGGCATCTTCGCCATGAACCAGGAAGGCGTGCAGGGCGCGATCTTCCAGATGCTCAGCCACGGCCTGGTCTCGGGCGCGCTGTTCCTCTGCGTCGGCGTCATCTATGACCGCATGCACACGCGTGAGATCGCCGCCTATGGCGGCCTCGTCAACAACATGCCGAAATACGCCACCGTGTTCATGGTCTTCACCATGGCCAATGTCGGCTTGCCGGGCACGTCAGGCTTCGTCGGCGAGTTCCTGACCATGCTCGGCGTGTTCCGCGTCAACACCTGGGTGGCGTTCTTCGCCGCCACCGGCGTCATCCTGTCGGCCGCCTATGCGCTCTGGCTCTATCGCCGGGTGATTTTCGGCGCGCTGACCAAGGACAGCCTGAAGGGGCTGCTCGACCTGTCGACCCGCGAGAAGGCGATCATCTATCCGCTGGTCGTGCTGGTCATCTTCTTCGGCGTCTATCCCGCACCCGTCTTCGACGCGACGGCCCAGTCGGTCAAGTCGCTCGTCACCAATGTCACCGCATCCATCGGCGCCGCGCAGACCGCGGCGGCGAACTGACCCAGGGGTTTTGCGAACCATGACGCCGGACCTTCTCTCCAGCCTGTCGCTCTCGACGCCCGAGCTGATCCTTGCCATCGGCGCGCTCGCGCTGCTGATGGTCGGGGCCTATTCGCGTTCCAAAACCGCAAGTACGGTGACCGGCCTTGCCGTGGCCGTGCTGGTGATCGCGGGCGCCTGGCTGATCTTCCACGCAGGGCAGGGCAGCGCCTATGGCCACGCCTTCATCCAGGACTCCTTCGCCCGCTTCATGAAGGTGCTGGCCCTGGTCGGCTCGGCGGTGACGCTCATCATGTCGATGCGCTTTGCCAAGGCGGAGCGTTTCGACAAGTTCGAATATCCGGTGCTGATCCTGCTTTGCACGCTCGGCATGATGCTGATGATCTCGGCCAACGGCATGATCGGGCTCTATCTCGGCCTCGAACTGCAGTCGCTGGCGATCTATGTGCTGGCGGCGATCAACCGCGACAATCTGCGTTCGACCGAAGCCGGCCTGAAATATTTCGTCCTCGGCGCGCTGTCATCGGGCATGCTGCTCTACGGCATCAGCCTGGTCTACGGTTACACCGGCAACACCGGCTTCCAGGAGATCGCGACCGCGCTGGGCAGCGGAGAACGCCAGCTTGGCCTCGTCTTCGGCCTCGTCTTCGTGCTGGCCGGACTTGCCTTCAAGATATCGGCGGTGCCGTTCCACATGTGGACGCCGGACGTCTATGAGGGCGCCCCGACCCCGGTGACGGCCTTCCTGGCGGCGGCGCCCAAGATGGCGGCGATGGCGCTGATCGTGCGCGTCACCATGGGCGCGTTCAAGCCGATCGCTTCCGACTGGCAGCAGATCATCGTCTTTATCTCGATCGCCTCGATGGCGCTTGGCGCCTTCGCCGCCATTGGCCAGACCAACATCAAGCGGCTGATGGCCTATTCCTCGATCGGCCATATGGGCTACGCGCTGGTCGGCCTTGCCGCCAACAGCCAGGCCGGCGTGCGCGGCGTCGCCATCTATATGCTGATCTACCTGGTGATGACGCTCGGCACCTTTGCCTTCATCCTCGCCATGAGGCGCAAGGAAGGCAATGTCGAACAGATCAGCGATCTCGCCGGCCTGTCGTCGACCAACCCGGTCATGGCGACGATCCTGACCATCCTGATGTTCTCGCTGGCCGGCATCCCGCCGCTCGCCGGCTTCTGGGGAAAATGGTACGTCTTCCTCGCCGCCATCAACGCCAATCTCTATGCGCTGGCGATCATCGGCGTGCTGGCCTCGGTGGTGGGCGCCTACTATTATCTGCGCATCATCAAGATCATGTGGTTCGACGAGCCGGTCGGCGGCTTCGTGCCGATGGCCAGCGAATTGCGTGTCGTGCTCGGCGTCAGTGGCGCCTTCGTGCTGTTCTATGTGCTGATCGGCGGGCCGATCGGCACCTATGCCGAAGCCGCCGCCAAGACATTTTTCTGACGGGATGGCATTTCGGCTGGCTCCAACCTCGGCGTCGGAAGGGTTCCGGCTCGAGGCGCATGACAGTGTCGGCTCCACCAACGCGCTGGCGCTGGACCATGCCCGCGCCGGCGACCCGGGCAAGCTCTGGGTCGTTTCCAAGAAACAGGAAAGCGGGCGCGGCCGGCGTGGCCGTGCCTGGGCAACGCCGGAAGGCAATCTGGCGGCGACGCTGCTCGTCATCACCGGCGGTGAACTGCGCCTTGCCGCGACGCTCGGTTTCGTCGCCGGGCTGGCACTGGCCGACGCGCTCGACGCGGCGGTCCCGAAGGGCCGCATTTCGGTAGGCCTAGACGGTGCGAGCCAGGGACAGAACCGCTTCGAGCTGAAATGGCCGAACGATGTGCTGGCGTCCGGAGCCAAGCTGGCCGGCATCCTGCTGGAGTCGGCGATGCTCGACGGCGGCCGCTTCGCGGTGGCGGTCGGCATCGGCGTCAATGTGGTGGCGCACCCGCAGGACTTGCCCTATCCCGCGACATCGCTTCATGCATTGGGCGCTGCCTGCGATGCGGAAACGCTGTTTCTGGCACTGTCGGATGCCTGGAGCGAGAATGCCCGCCTTTGGGACGAAGGACGAGGCCTTGCCGCGATCAGAAAGCGTTGGCTGGCCCGCGCCGCGGGCCTTGGCGGCGAGGTTGCTGTCAGAATTGACGGTAATGTGGTGCGTGGCGTGTTCGAGACCATTGACGAGGACTGCCGTTTCGTGATCCGCGACGATGACGGGGCTGTTCTGACGGTCGCCGCCGGCGATGTTCATTTCGGTGCGGTCGCGTCCGCGCGGGTTTAGTTTTGTTTTTTGGGCAATTCGGGACTGAAAACCGTTAGACACCTTTGCCGGAATTGCTTTAACGGCTTGGCCTGAGGGCCAGGAAGGGAAAAATCATGGCGAAAGCGGACAACGCCGAACTCGTCTTCGTGCCGCTCGGCGGTGTCGGCGAGATCGGCATGAACTTCGCCCTCTACGGCTACGGCCCGCCGAGCGCGCGCGAGTGGATCGTCATCGATGTCGGCGTCACCTTTCCCGACGCCGCGCATCCGGGCGTCGACCTGATTCTGCCCGACACGCGCTTCATCGAGGAGAACCTCGCCAATCTGCGCGGCATCATCATCACCCACGCGCATGAGGACCATTACGGCGCGCTGCTCGACACCTGGCCGAGGCTGAAGGCGCCGGTCTGGATGACGCCGTTCAGCGCCGGCCTGCTGGAAGCCAAGTGGCAGGGCGAGCAGGGCGCGCCGAAAATCCCGCTGACGATCTACCGCGCGGGCGAAAAGTTCACCGTCGGTCCCTTCGAGATCGAAGCCATTCCGGTGGCGCACTCGATTCCCGAACCCATGTCGCTGGCGATCACGTCGCCTGCCGGCACCGTCATCCATACCGGCGACTGGAAGATCGATCCGGAACCGACGATCGGACCCAAGACCGACGAGGCGCGGTTCCGCGCCTATGGCGACAAGGGCGTGCTGGCGCTGATCTGCGATTCGACCAATGCGCTGCGTGAAGGCGAGTCGCCTTCGGAAGTGGCCGTGGGCGAGGGCCTGAAAGGCGTCATCCAGGCCGCCAAGGGCCGCGTGGCCGTCACCACCTTCTCCTCCAATGTCGGGCGCATCGTCTCGATTGCCAGGGCTGCGCGCGATGCCGGCCGCCAGTGCCTGGTGCTCGGCCGCTCGCTGAAGCGCGTCATCGATGTGGCTGACGAGCTTGGCTATATGGACGGGCTGCCGGAGTTCATCGCCGAGGAGGATTTCGGCTTCATCCCGCGCGAGAACCTGGTCATCATCTGCACCGGCAGCCAGGGCGAGCCGCTGGCGGCGCTGGCGAAACTGTCGCGCGACGAGATGAAATCGGTGTCGCTGACGGCGGGCGACACGGTGGTGTTTTCCTCGCGCACCATTCCCGGCAACGAGAAGGCGATCCTCGAAATCAAGAACCGCCTGATCGATCTCGGCATCAAGATCATCGAGGACGGCGACGCACTGGTACACGTCTCCGGCCACCCGCGGCGCAGCGAACTGCGCAAGATGTACGAATGGGTGCGCCCGCAGATCGGCGTTCCCGTGCATGGCGAGGCCGCGCATCTGGTGGCGCAGGGCTCGCTGATGTCGACCTCTGGCATCGGCCAGGTGGCGCAGGTGCGCGACGGCGACATGCTGCGGCTCGCGCCAGGACCCGCCACCATCATCGACCAGGTGCCGTTCGGCCGCGTCTACAAGGACGGCAATCTGATCGGCACCGATCAGGCGATGGGTATTCGCGACCGGCGCAAGCTGTCCTTTGCCGGTCATGTCGCGGTCAATGTCGTGCTCGACGAGAAGTACGAGCTGGCCGGCGATCCCGACCTGGTCGCAATCGGCGTCGCCGAGGCCGATGCCCGTGGCGAGACGCTCGAGGACCTGA
Organism: Mesorhizobium sp. M8A.F.Ca.ET.181.01.1.1; assembly: GCF_004792025.1. NCBI lineage: Bacteria > Pseudomonadati > Pseudomonadota > Alphaproteobacteria > Hyphomicrobiales > Phyllobacteriaceae > Mesorhizobium > Mesorhizobium sp. M8A.F.Ca.ET.181.01.1.1. The sequence goes on from NZ_SRTV01000001.1 coordinate 864,140, forward strand.
TGATCGACGCGGCCGTAGGCGCGGTCGATTCGATCCCCCGTCAGCGCCGCAAGGACCTCGACCTCGTGCAGGAGGCGGTGCGGCGCGCGGTGCGCGGCGCGGCCAACGAAGCCTGGGGCAAGAAACCGCTGGTGACGGTTTTCGTCACCCGCTGAAGGCGGCGGCTGGTCAGACGTTCAGCTGATAGCTGCCGGAATCCAGCGAAAGGACCCGCCTGTCTGCCCGACATGGCCCAGGCCCGGAAACGGCATGTGATGGCCGGCGACGAGCAGGCGCCGCTCCGCAGCCATGCTCAGCAGCCGCTTGCGGGTTTCGACCGCCTTTTCCTTGTCGTCGTCGAAATCCGCATGCCACTCCGGACGCTGGATGGACACGACATAGTGCAGGAAAGCGTCCGACCAGATCAGCAATTGCTGTCCGCTGCTTTCGACCAGGAATGCCAAGAGCCCGGGAGAGTGACCGGCCGCGTCGATGGCAGTGATGCCCGGCACCACTTCGTCTCCAGGCGCGATGAATGTCGCGTGGTCGGCCAGGCCGGTGCAAATCCGCCTGAACAGATCACGATTGGCCAACCTTGCCGAGCGCACCGCATTTCCTTCGGTCCAAAAGGCGAACTCGGCCGCGCCGAATACGTATCGCGCTCGGCTGAAGACAGGTTGGCCATTCCTGACCAGCCCGCCAATGTGGTCCGGGTGCCCGTGCGTGATGACCACCACGTCGATGTCATCGGGGCCGAGCCCAAGGGTTTGCAGGCAGTCCGGGAGTGAACCGCCGTCATCTCCGCAGCCTGTGTCGAACAGGATCTTTTCGGAACCGGTGTCGATCAGCGTCGGGATGAAGCAATGCTCGTAGCGATCCTGGTCGATGAAGTTCGAGGCCGCGAGTTCGAGCACCGCCGCCGGCGGCTGTCCGGCCGCGAAGGCCGATGCAAGCTCGTCTCTGATGTCGACGGCATCGAGCAAGGCGGCAACTTTGAACGACCCGAGATCGAAGGTAAAAACACGGGGGCGGGCAGAGCTGATTCCAGACATTGCCGTTTGTACTTCGCCGATATCGGTTGGAACAGGTGCGACAGTGCGCGCTTCCCGAATGGCTGTTGATCGCGGCTGATTTAACGTATGACGCCAGTCATTGGATCTGGGAGAAAGAAGCTCGGACATGCTCGGACGGCTGAACCATGTCGCGCTTGCGGTGCCGGATCTGGCTGCCGCCATTGCAGCTTACCGCAACACGCTCGGCGCCGAACTGACCGAGCCGCAGGCTTTGTCGGAGCATGGTGTCACCGTGGTGTTCGTCAATGTCGGCAACACCAAGATCGAATTGCTGGAGCCGCTTGGCGAGGGCTCGCCGATCGCGGCATTCCTGGCAAAGAACCCGTCAGGCGGCATGCATCATCTCTGCTACGAGGTCGACGACATCCTGGCGGCGCGCGACCAGCTCAAGGCCGCCGGCGCCCGCGTGCTTGGCGACGGCAATCCCAAGATCGGTGCGCATGGCAAGCCGGTGTTGTTCCTGCATCCGAAGGATTTCTTCGGTACGCTAATCGAACTGGAGCAATCATGAGCTGGGTCTCGTTCACCGCCCTGTTTTTCGCGACCTGGTGGGTGGTGCTGTTTGCCGTTCTGCCGTTCAGCGTCAAGACGCAGGACGATGATCACGACGTGACGCTGGGCACGGTTCCGAGCGCGCCGCGCGGGCCGCATATGTTGCGTGCCGTGATCCGCACCACCATCGCGACGGCGATCCTGATGGGCATTTTCTACGGTCTGACGCACGGGCTGGGATACAGCCTCAACGACATCCCGCACATCGTGCCGGATTTCGGCCAGACCCCAGCGAAGTAGAGAGCCGGCAAGTCCTTTCGACCACATCGAGCATCGGATGCTGATTGGGATGCTGCCGCGTTTTCGCCGCCGAACGTCTGGTGACGTAAGGTCACGCAACCTTGCAACTTGCGGCGCTAACCAGATGATTGCACAAAAAAAATGCAAGGCACGAGGCCTTGCAATTAAACGCGTCCGATCTGTTTCCGTTATCCGGCGGCAGCGAGTAACCGCGCCTAGATCGCATCCTCCCAAGACTTTGACCGCGTAGGAGGGCAGATTTTTCTCCGCCCTCTCGGTTATCGGGGCACATTAGCCCAACGGAAATGAAAATGTCACGAAGAATTTTGCCTTGAAACGGGCATTCTCGTGTTGCACTGCACAATAGTGCGGCAGGCTTTGCTTTTGAAACGAACAGGCGAGTTCGACAGAGCCTTTGCGGCATGTTCGCAATTGACGCGCGCAAAGAATTGGCGGCTCGACCCGAAGACGTTCGGCGCGTTCCATTGTCGGCGCCGACTGATCCGGAAGCGAGGGATTCCGGGCCGGAAGGGGGTGATGTATAGGGATGGCCGGGTTTCCATTCCGTCATGAAATCGCTATGAAGCCGGGGCAAGCAAGCCTGCGCCGCGCCGATTCTGGCGTGGCCATTCTCATTCACGGACCAGTCCATGCGTTTGTCGCGCTATTTCCTGCCTATCCTCAAAGAAAATCCGCGCGAGGCCGAAATCGTCTCGCATCGGTTGATGCTACGCGCCGGCATGATCCGCCAGCAGGGGCAGGGCAGTTTTTCCTGGCTGCCGCTGGGCAAGCGGGTGCTGGACAAGGTCTGCAAGATTATCCGCGAGGAGCAGAACCGCGCCGGCGCGCTGGAGATTCTCATGCCGACCATCCAGTCGGCCGATCTGTGGCGCGAGAGCGGGCGCTACAACGACTATGGCAAGGAGATGCTGCGCATCAAGGACCGCCAGGACCGCGACATGCTCTACGGACCGACCAACGAGGAGATGGTCACCGAGATTTTTCGCGCTTACGTCAAGTCCTACAAGGACCTGCCGCTCAACCTCTACCATATCCAGTGGAAGTTCCGTGACGAGGTGCGGCCGCGCTTCGGCGTGATGCGTTCGCGCGAATTCCTGATGAAGGACGCCTATTCCTTCGATCTCGACTTCGAGGGCGCGCGAGCCGCCTATAACAGGATGTTCGTCTCCTATCTCCGGACCTTCACCCGCATGGGCCTGCAGGCAATCCCGATGCGGGCCGACACCGGGCCGATCGGCGGCGATCTCAGCCACGAATTCATCATCCTGGCCGACACAGGCGAGAGCCAGGTCTTCTGCCATCGCGATTATCTGTCGCTTGCCGTGCCCGGCGCGAACACCGACTTCGCCAATGACGGCGAAATTGCCGATATCGTCAAGACGTGGACGACGCCTTACGCCGCGACCGACGAGATGCATGACGAGGCGGCCTGGGAGAAGGTTCCGACAGGCGACCGGGTCTCGGCGCGCGGCATCGAGGTCGGCCATATCTTCCACTTCGGCGAGAAATACTCCAAGCCGATGGGCGCCAAGGTGACCGGGCCCGACGGCAAGGATCATTTCGCCTCGGGCGGCTCCTACGGCATCGGCCCGTCGCGGCTGGTCGCGGCGATCATCGAGGCCAGCCACGACGAGAATGGCATCATCTGGCCCGAAGCGGTGGCGCCGTTCGATATCGGCCTGATCAACATGAAGGCGGGCGACGCCGACTGCGATCGCGTCTGCGACGAACTCAATGCCGCCTTCACCGCGGCCGGCAAGGATGTGCTTTACGACGATACCGACCAGCGGCCGGGCGGCAAATTCGCCACCGCCGACCTGATCGGCCTGCCCTGGCAAGTGATCGTCGGGCCGCGCGGCGTGGCCGCCGGCGAGATCGAGATCAAGAATCGCAAGAGCGGCGAGCGCGTGACGCTGCCGATCGCCGACGCGAAAAAACGCTTCGGTGTCGCCGCATGAGCGAGGCGGCGGCAGCGAGATCGGCCGGCGCCGGCCCTTTTTCCATCTTCGAACGCACGGTTGCGTGGCGCTATTTGCGTTCGCGGCGCAAGGAGACGGTGATCTCGGTGATCGCCTCGATCTCCTTCCTCGGCATCATGCTGGGCGTTGCCACGCTGATCGTGGTGATGGCCGTGATGAACGGGTTCCGCGCCGAGCTTTTGACGCGCATTCTCGGCGTCAATGGCCATCTGATCGTGCAGCCGCTCGATTCGCCGCTTGAGGACTATGCCCAGGTCGCCAGCCGCATCAACGGTGTGGCCGGGGTCAAATACGCCATTCCGCTGATCGATGGCCAGGTGCTGGCGCAAGGCAATGTCGGCGGCGGCAGCGGCGCGCTGGTTCGCGGCATCCGGGGTGAAGACCTCGGCAAGATCGCCATCGTTGCCAGCAACATCAAACAAGGCTCGCTCGACGGCTTCGATACGGGCGACGGTGTCGCCATCGGCAAGCGGATGGCCGAGAATCTTGGCCTGACGCTCGGCGATACCATCACCTTGATCTCGCCGGACGGCGATGTGACGCCGCTCGGCACCACGCCGCGCATGAAGGGTTACAAGATCGCGGCGATCTTCGAAGTCGGCATGTCGGAGTATGACAGCTCCATCGTCTACATGCCGTTCTCCGAGGCGCAGCTCTATTTCAACATGGACGGCCGGGCGCAGACCATCGAGATCTATGTCGACAATCCCGATGATGTCGACGCGCTGAAGCCGAAGGTGGAGGAGGCGGCACAACGCCCCATCGACCTGGTCGACTGGCGCCAGCGCAACGAGACCTTCTTTTCTGCCCTGCAGGTCGAGCGCAACGTGATGTTCATGATCCTGACGCTGATCGTGCTGGTGGCGGCGCTCAACATCATTTCCGGACTGATCATGCTGGTGAAGGACAAGGGGCATGATATCGCCATCCTGCGCACCATGGGCGCCTCGCGCGGCGCCATCCTGCGTATCTTCCTGATGACGGGTGCGGCGATCGGCGTGACGGGCACGCTCGCCGGCGTGCTGCTCGGCGTCTTGATCTGCACCAACATCGAATCGATCCGCCAGTTCTTCTCCTGGATGACCGGCAAGGTGCTGTTCAATCCGGAGCTCTATTTCCTCAGCCAGTTGCCGGCCAAGATGGATCCGCGCGAGACGACCTATGTCATCATAATGGCGCTGGCGCTGTCCTTCCTGGCAACAGTGTTTCCAGCGTGGCGGGCGGCCCGCCTCGATCCGGTCGAAGCCTTGAGGTACGAGTAGTGGCCGAGGTCATTATCGAGCTGAAGAGCGTCGAGCGGCACTACGTCCAGGGGCCGCGCAAGCTCACCATCCTGAACGGCGCCGACTTCTCGCTGCGGCGCGGTGAGATGGTGGCGCTGGTGGCCCCGTCGGGCACCGGCAAGTCGACGCTGCTCCACACGGCGGGCCTGCTGGAGCGTCCTGACGCCGGAGACGTGATCCTGTCCGGACGCGCCTGTGGCCGGCTGTCCGATGACGAGCGCACCTCGATCCGCCGCAACGATGTCGGCTTCGTCTACCAGTTCCATCATCTGTTGCCGGAGTTTTCCGCGCTGGAAAACATCATGATGCCGCAGCTCATCAAGGGGCTGCCGCGCAAGGAAGCGGGCGAGCGCGCGGCGCAACTGCTCGACTACATGCAGATCGGCAAGCGGGCGTCGCACCGGCCATCCGAGCTGTCCGGCGGCGAGCAGCAGCGCGTCGCCATTGCACGCGCGGTCGCCAACGCGCCGCTGGTGCTGCTCGCCGACGAGCCGACCGGCAACCTCGACCCGGTCACCGCTTCCTACGTCTTCGAGGCGCTGGAGGCGCTGGTGCGGCAATCGGGGCTCGCCGCGCTGATCGCTACCCACAATCATGAACTGGCATCGCGCATGGACCGGCGTGTCACGCTGGCCGACGGCAAGGTGGTGCCGCTGTAAGGAACGGTTCTCGCCTGGAATGTACCGCGCGGGGGTAGCTTAGAATCGCCAGTGAGCGTTCATTGCGATCAGAGTGGACGATATCGCGCTCGTCGCCAGGATGAACAACCAGATTACAAGGTTGCGAGAGAGGCGTCGCCGGCGGCCTTGTCGCATGCGCTTTCGCCAACGGTCACCTTGATTCGCGCCTCCGTACTTCCCCATATCCATCGCCCGGCAGTGCCCCAGCCCAAGAATTATTGCTTCGGCCGCGCTTTAATACAAGCGCGCGCTAATCCTGATCTCCAGGACTGGAAGCCTACGCCGCCGCGCTTTCAGCATCGTCTCGTGGCGAACGATTAACCTTTCGCTAACCGTGCAAAATTCCCCACCTATCGCTCTATCTCCCGGCGATTGACAATGGAACAAAATTAGAACAAATTGGAAACATATCCACAACGGGAGAGAGTTATGACCGATCTGGTTCAGGATGTCATCTCGCTGGTTTGCATGAGCGCGTTTCTTGTTTCCATGGCGATCTGGATCGGAGCCATGTGAGTTGGCGGCGTCTGCCATCGCTGTTTCCCGATGGCCCTAAGCCGCTCCGCCGTTAAGCTTTTCTTGCCGCCGCGACGTTAGGGTGCGTCTCCAGGCAGGGAGCAGCATCCAGGTGTCGCCCATCGTCACGGCCATTCTCGTGGCCAGCAATCTCGGACTGATCTTTCTCTTGATGACCGTGCCGCTTGGTTTGCGCACGGTCCGGTCCAGCCGCATCGTGGCAATGGACCGGCAGCGCCTGTGGCAGGCGCTGTGGCCGCTTGGCAGCGATGCCGGCTGGTCCGGCGAGATCCTGTCGGCGCAGCCGCTGGACGAAGAGGGCGTGGCTCGCATCATGCTGTCGTGGGAAGGCCGCGACGGCAAGCCGATAGAGCGCAGGGCGCGGTTTGAAGATGTCGTCGAGGGCAGCCGCTTCTCGATGCGGGTGATCGAGGATACCGCGCTCGATGGCTCGTTCTGGAAGGATTATGGCGAGACCGCCGAGCTGGTTTCGGAGGGCAGCGGCACACGCGTGACGCTCAGCCGGACCGACCGGTATCGCGGCGTCGCCTTCCTGGTGTTCCGCTACTTCGCCATGCGCCGCGAGCTTTCCAAGCTGCAGCGCTGGGCAAGGACCGGGCAGTACCGCAAGGGCGGCTGGTTCGAGCATCCGCTGAGCCAGGTCGGCTTTGCCGTGCTGTCGGCATTGATGCTGTGGCCGTTCTTCGGCCTTCACCTCGGCGGGCTGGCGCTGGCCGCGATCCTGACGTCGGTGGTGGCATTGCACGAACTCGGCCACATGGCGGCGTTCCGGTTGACGGGCCATCGCAGGGCGCGGATGATCTTCATCCCGCTGCTTGGCGGCATCGCCATTGGCGGACGACCCTACAACAGCCGTTTCGAAGTGGCCTTCGTGGCGTTGATGGGGGCGGGGTTCTCCGCCTTCCTGGTGCCGATCGTCATCGCCGCCAGCGTGCTTGCCGGGAACGAGGGTCACAAGGTTGCCGCCGCGCTGCTGGCCGCCCTCGCAGGTTGTGCTGCCCTGTTCAACATCGCCAATCTGGTGCCGGTGTGGAAATTCGACGGCGGCCAGGTGCTGCGCCAGATCTGCCCAGGGCCGGTGGTCCTGGCGCTGGCGTCCTTCTCGCTGCTTTCGGCCTTTCTGGCGCTTGGCTGGCGGGCTGGTTTTTCCTCGGGCTTCCTGCTGGCGGCCGGTGCGGTGTTTTCGATCCTCAGCCTGCTCACCGTCGGCAGCGGGGTGAAGCCGCGTCACGAACTGGAGCCGATCGGCACCCTCGACCGTTTCGTCATCGCAGGCGCCTTGCTGGCGGTGTTCGCCATCCATGGCTGCGGCGTGCTATGGGCTTCCGCCCAACTGATCTAAGGGCGCTCGGAACCCACAGCTTTCGACTCGGCCTGACCTGAATCTCAATACACCTTATGCAGTTCCCAGGCCGACAGTGTCAGCCGGCCTTGCGCGAAGCTTCGGCGGGCAAGGCCGTCGCGGGACCGAACACGTCCTCGAAAGCGGATTTCAGTGCCAGGTCGAGATCGGCCATGGTCAGGAGCAGGCCGAGGTCGACGAGGCTGGTGACGCCGTAGTCCGAGACACCGCAAGGCACGATGCCGCTGAAATGGCCAAGCTCCGGCTCGACATTGATGGCGATGCCGTGAAAACTCACCCAGCGACGCAGCCGGATGCCGATCGCCGCGATCTTGTCCTCGGCTGGCGAGCCGTCAGGCAAAGCAGGGCGCTCCGGCCGCACCACCCAGACACCGACACGGTCCTCGCGGCGCTCGCCGCGCACGTTGAAGGTGGCGAGCGTGCCGATGATCCATTGTTCGAGCGCGGCGACGAAGGCGCGCACGTCCTCGCGCCGGCGCTTCAGGTCGAGCATGACATAGGCAACCCGCTGGCCGGGCCCATGATAGGTGTATTCGCCGCCGCGTCCGGCCGCGAAGACCGGAAAGCGGTCCGGCTCGATCAGGTCCTCGGTGCGGGCGCTGGTGCCGGCGGTGTAGAGTGGTGGATGTTCGACCAGCCAGACCATCTCGGCGGCAGCTCCGCTGCGGATCGCCTCGGCGCGCGCCTCCATGAAGGCAAGCGCGTCGGGATAGGCGGTAAGGCCGGGTTCGACCAGCCATTCGACCGGCGCCGAACCGGGCAAGGGCAGGAACGACGTGGCGATCTGGCTGCGTTCGGTCATGACGTATCGCTTTGCTTATCCATGTCACGGCCCCAAAACCGCCTTGCACGTTTGGGCGACATGCCTTTGGCCTCCATATGGCGATATCGGGCGCAAACGTCCAGTTCGCGACGCTCATTGCAATCCTGTGGAACGTTATGCCAATTGCCCGACATTATTGCTCGCCACGCACTTGTTTCGCCGGAAACGATTTGCTACACGCCGCGAGCCGGTCGGTTCCGGCTCCTACCACGTGCGGTCGTGGCGGAATTGGTAGACGCGCAGCGTTGAGGTCGCTGTGGGGCAACCCGTGGAAGTTCGAGTCTTCTCGACCGCACCAGTATTCCTGAGGCAAGCCTTCGGACGTCTTGAAATGACCTCCTGCAATCTGGCGATCATCAGATCCTGAGTATGGCGCCGGCCTGCTATAAGGGCCGGATCTCGGTTCCACTCGGCAGATCAAAGGTCACGACGAGGCCGCTTGGCTGGTTGTCGTGCAACTCGATCTTGCCGCCGTGCCCCTGGATGATATCCGCTACGATGGAAAGGCCGAGCCCGAAGCCGTGCTTCGAGGCAACGCCGCGTGACATGTCCTCCTTGAAGAACGGTTCGAACACGCGCGAGCGCGCTGTCATGGAAATGCCCGGCCCATCGGGAGGCAGTAAGAGGCCCGATGCCCGGACTATTTCAGGTGAAAATGGCTGTATGCATGAAGTGATGTTAAGTTTTGTTGCGCAATCTTGGCTTGATCTTGGCTCCGTGCGCGCCTCTGGAACGGCAAAGCGTCAGACTCGGGAATGTTTGATAGTCCCGCTCGTCAGGACGTTGGGCCGGCCTGACCGCTGTCGAGAGGGATTTTTTGTCGGCCAACTAAAGTTCACCAGCGGCGGGCCGCTTCCTCAGCTGAGCTGCTAAACAAGGCTGTCGCTGTTTTGTTACTGCTCTCAGCTCGCTTGACAAAGCGATCCAGACCACGGCACGAATCGCTCCGTGGGTTTTGGCAAAGGGGAGATACCATGAAGAAGACTTATGTGAAGCCGATGTTCGTAAGGCGCGAAAAGCTGTCCGCCGTGACGGCGATAGCTTGTCCTAGCTTCGGCTGCCCGACCTAAGGGCTGGGCCGAACCGGCTTCTGCCAGATCGCCCGCCGTCGAAAGCGGGCGGGCTTCCATCGTGGCGTGAGCTTTTCGACTGTTTGGAAGGGACCGCTGGGCCGCGCATTCAGATCGCGCCGCCCCGTGCTCCGGGAACTGCCCTTAGGCAGCCTGTTCCCAGAGGTTATGCAGCCTTCTTCATCCGTGCCAGCGTATCGGCCACCTCCTCGCCGAAGGAGGACGGCGTCGGCACGATAATGACGCCGGCATGGCCCATGCGGCGGCCTTTCGGGCAGACAGGCCGATGATCTGGGCGATCGGCAATCAGCCAAGAATGATGAAGCAAGGTGACTGACGTAACTCGGCCAGCCGGCGAGCTACCCCGTCCATCCCAGCCCAGCCGAGATGCAATTAATCGACACCAGCAAGGCGTCAGTTGCCCGCTTTTGATCCGTCGTCCTTGCCCTGACATCACGCAGCAGATCGACCTGCAGCCGGTGGATGTCGTCCATCTGCCGCCGCAGGCTGTCGAAACGCCGCTTGAACATCGGAAAGCGCTCGGAAAGATCACCCCCTGTGAGGTCGCCGATCAGGCGTCGCGTCAACTCGTACTCCCCGGCGATGCGGGCATAGATTCGTTTGGCGGCATCGCTGTCGGACACAAGGCCGGCGTAGAGCAGCGCGATCTCCATGTCGGCCTGGTAGAGCGTCTTCTCGGCTTCGTCGACGACCAGGCGGAAAAAGCGCGAGTGCTCGAACATGCGGGCCAGAAGGTCGCGCCCGACCTCGCCGCGCACCGCGACGAAGGCGCTCAGCGCGCTGCCGATGCCATACCAGCCGGTCAACAGATGACGGTTCTGGCTCCAGGCGAACACCCATGGAATGGCGCGCAGGTCGGCGATGCCGTTGGCGCCGAAACGGCGATCCGGCCGTGAGCCCATTTTCAGGAGCGCCAGTTCCGCGACCGGGCTCGCCTGGTTGAAATAATCGAGGAAGCCGGGCTCGGCCATCAGCGTGGCATAGGATGCCTGCGACATACCGGCGAGCGCCTCGAGCGCTTCGTCGAACTCCGGCGTCTCCTTCGTCTCGGCATCGCCCGGCGATCCGACGCTGTGGGCCAGAACGGCGGCGGCGAGGATCTCGAGCTGGTTGAGGCCGGTGCCGCGATTGGCGAATTTCGACGATACAACCTCGCCTTGCTCGGTCACCCGCATGGTGCCGGCGACGGTGCCTTGCGGCTGCGCCGCGATCGCCCGGCCGGTCGGCGCGCCGCCACGGCTGACGGAGCCGCCGCGGCCGTGAAAGAAACTGATCCCAACCTTGTGCTTGCGCCCGACGGCAGCGAGCCGCTTCTGCGCTTTGGCCAGTTCCCAATTGGAGGCGAGGAAGCCGCCGTCCTTGTTGGAATCGGAATAGCCGAGCATGATTTCCTGGCGCGCGCCGAAATCGCGCACCGTGCGCCTCACCAGCGAGACGTCGAGCAATCCGTTCAATATGCCAGGGGCGGCCTGCAGGTCGGCGATGGTCTCGAACAAGGGCACGATCCGCAGCCTGATTGTGCCGCCGGCGGGCGCGGTCGAAAGTCCGCAATATTGCGCCAGCAGATAGACCGCGAGCAGATCGTCGGCGGAGCGGGTCATCGAGAGAACGAAAGAGCCGACAGCGTCGGGATCAGAGCTGGAGATGTGCCTGGCGATGACGGAGAATGTCGAAAGCAGTTCGCCTGCTTCAGCCGAGAGCCGCCCAGCGTCTATCTCCAGCCGCTCGCCCTCGCTGATGGCTTTGCGAATGCGCGCCGACCATTGCGGCGTGCCAGCCGCGACCGGATCGGCGGGGTTCGTCAGCGCAAACAGCTCGGCCAGCACGCGGTTGACGACCGTGGAGTTCTGCCTGAGGTCGAGCGAGACGGTGCGGAAGCCGAAGCTGCCGACCTGCCAGAGCAGAGGCTGGACGAAACGCCTGGCCACCGCGCGCCCGCCGATTGCTTCGAGAACGCTCGACAGCCCCTCCAGATCGGCACGAAACGCGCCCGCCGACGGGTACGCCGCCGCACCGCCGTCCCGTGTCGCCTCCAGCCGGGCAAGCAGGGCCGAAGCGAACTGGCGGAGCGGTTCGTCAGGGTTGCGGGTGGTGATCCCATCGGCCTGTCGGCTTTTATCAAGCGCCGTTTGCAGCACCGGCTTGAAGCTCGCCGGCAGGTCGATGACGTTTGAGCTGGCGCTCAGCACCGTCACCAGCCGCTGCATCTGCGCCAGATACCAGCCTATGGCCGTATCGCGGTATTCGGCCAGGGCATGGGCGGTGACGGCGGCCGTCACATTCGGGTTGCCGTCGCGATCGCCGCCGATCCACGAGGCATAGCGCATGAAGGAGGGGATTCTGATCGGCGCTGCCGGATAATGGCGCTCGAGGGCGCCTTCCAGCTTGCCATAGAGCTGCGGCGTTGCCTCGAAGATGACTTCACGAAAGAAATGCAGGCCCCAGGCGATTTCGCGTTCGATCGTCGGGCGCTCCAGCCGCAGCTCGCCCGTCATCCACAGAAGCTCGATCTCGCTTTCCAGATCGGCGACCAGCAGGTCGCGTTCGCGCGGCGCCCAGCGCGGCTGGTCGAGTTCGGTCAGCTTGCGGTAGATACGGCGATGGATCTCCAGCACCGTGACGCGTTTGGCCTCCGTCGGGTGCGCGGTCATGGTCGGGCCGACGCAGAGTTCGTCGAGCCTGGCCTGGACCTGCTCCGCCGAATGGCCGTTCGCCGCCATCCGCGCGATCACGCTAGCGAAGGAGCCGGGCACGTCGTCGACACCGGTGCCTTGTTCGAGTTCGCGGCGCGCCCGCATGGCGAGCAACTCGTCGGCAATGGCGAGCAGCTGGAACCAGACGCCGCTCGCCTGAAGCGCCGGGATGCGCTGCTCCGCGGCAAGCGAGACAAGCGACCGACGTCCGGTCAGAACGGCGGCGATCTCCGGCTCCCGCGCGCTTGCGACCTGAAGCAGCAGGCGCAACAAGAGGCTGCGCTCGTCCTCCCGAAATTTGATGCGTCTGCTCTGTTCCAAACGCTTCAAGCCGCCTTCTTCGTTCGCTCCAAAGTCTCGGCCACGACGTCGCCGAAGGACGACGGCGTCGGCACGATGATGACGCCGGCCTCTTTCAGGATCTCGACCTTCTCCTGCGCGGACTCACCGAAAGCCGAGATGATGGCGCCGGCATGGCCCATGCGGCGGCCTTTCGGGGCGGAAAGCCCGGCAATGTAGGCGATCAGCGGCTTCCTCATATTGTCGCGCGCCCAGATCGCGGCTTCGGCTTCCTGCGGTCCGCCGATCTCGCCGATCATCACCACGGCGTCGGTCTCGTCGTCCTGCTCGAACAGCTTCAGAACGTCCTTGAAGGAGGAGCCGTTGATCGGATCGCCACCGATGCCGACGCTGGTCGAGACGCCGATGCCGAGCGCCTTCATCTGCGAGGCGGCCTCGTAGCCCAGCGTGCCCGACCGCCCGACGATGCCGACGCGGCCGGGAAGGTAGATCGAGCCGGGCATGATGCCCATCAGCGCCTGTCCGGGCGTGATGATGCCGGCGCAGTTCGGCCCGACCAGCCGCATGCGGTCCTCGAAGCGGTAGCGACGCATGTAGCGCTTGACCTGCATCATGTCTTGCGAGGGGATGCCGTCAGTGATGCAGACGCAGAGTTTTATTCCCGCGTCCGCCGCCTCCATGATCGAATCGGCGGCGAAGGGCGGCGGCACGAAGACGATGCTGGCCTCGGCACGGGTTTCGCGCACAGCGCCCTTGACGGTGTTGAAGATCGGCAGGCCAAGATGCGTCTGGCCGCCCTTGCCGGGGGTGACGCCGCCGACGAGCTTGGTGCCGTAGCGCTTCATGTCCTCGGCATGGAAGCTGCCGATCTTGCCGGTGAAACCTTGCACGATGACGCGCGTGCTGCGGTTGAGCAGGATTGCCATTTTCTGTCCTCCCTCAGGCTGCTTTTTTATTGGTGGCCGCGCGCCATGCGGCGACGGCTTTTTCGGCGGCTTCGGCGAGCGTGTCGGCGACGATCACCGCCTCGCCGGAATCGGCCAGGATCTTGCGTCCTTCCTCGGCCCTGGTACCGGACAGCCGCACCACAAGCGGCACGCTGACGCCGACCTCGCGGATCGCCTTGATGACGCCCTCGGCAACCCAGTCGCAGCGGTTGATGCCGGCGAAGATGTTGACCAGGATGGTCTCGACATTCTTGTCCCCGAGCACGGCGCGGAAGGATTTCGCCACACGCTCGGGCGAGGCGCCGCCGCCGATGTCGAGGAAATTGGCCGGCTCGCCGCCGGCGATCTTGATCATGTCCATCGTCGCCATGGCGAGCCCGGCGCCGTTGATGATGCAGCCGATATTGCCTTCGAGGCCGACATAGGAGAGGCCGCGGTCGCTGGCGAAGGTTTCGCGCGGATCTTCCTGGCTCTTGTCGCGCAATTCGGAGATTTCCGGCCGCCGGAACAGCGCGTTCTCGTCGAACGACATCTTGGCGTCGAGCGCCACCAGGCTGCCGTCGCGGGTCACCACCAGCGGATTGATCTCCAGCATCGAGGCGTCGTAGTCGCGGAACACCTGGTAGCAGCTGAAGATGGTCTCGGTCGCCTTGCCGATCAGGCTGTCCTCCAGCCCGAGCCCGAAGGCGATCTCGCGTGCCTGGAAGCGCTGCATGCCGACGCCCGGGTCGACGGTGGCGCGGATAATGGAATCCGGCGCTCTTTCGGCGATCTCCTCGATCTCCATGCCGCCGGCGGCCGAGGCGACGATCATGACGCGCTCTTCCTTGCGGTCGAGCACGAAGCCGAGATAGAGCTCCTGCGCGATGTCGACGGCTTCCTCAAGGTAGAGGCGCGAGATCAGCTTGCCGCGCGGGCCGGTCTGATGGGTCACCAGCTTGCGCCCGAGCATGGCTTCGGCGGCGCTGGAAATCTCCTCGTCATTGGCGCAGAGCTTGATGCCGCCGGCCTTGCCGCGCGCGCCGGAATGAACCTGCGCTTTCAGCACCCATTTGCCGCCGCCGATTTCGCGCGCCCGGTAGGTGGCTTGCTCGGGGCTGTAGGCCAGGCCGCCGCGCGGCACGTGCACTCCATGCCGGGCGAGCAGTTCCTTGGCCTGATATTCGTGGATGTCCATTTTTTCTCCTCCGCAAATCGTCAAAGTGCCGCGACGCGGCCCTTGTTGGCTAATTAAGCTGGCCGGCGCGTTCGATGGCGTCGTTGACCACCAGCACGTTGCGCGCCATGCGTTCCGAAGCGGCGTCGATCATCTTGCCGTCGAGTGCGGCGGCGCCTTTGCCCTGCGCCTCGGCTTCCTTCAGCACCTCCAGGATGCGGCGCGCGCGCGTGACTTCCTTCTCCGGCGGCGAGAACACGTCGTTGGCCAAAGCAATCTGCGAGGGATGGATCGCCCATTTGCCTTCGATGCCGAGTGCGGCGGCGCGCCGGGCGGCCGCCTTGTAGCCTTCCGGATCGGAGAAATCGCCGAACGGCCCGTCAATGGCGCGCAGGCCATAGGCGCGGCAGGCGACGGTCATGCGCGACAGGGCGAAATGCCACTGGTCGCCGGGATAATCGGGGTTGAGGCCGCCAATGTTGACGGTCCGCGCCTTGTTGCTGGCGGCATAGTCGGCGACGCCAAAATGCATGGCTTCCAGCCGGCCGGGCGTCGCGGCGATGGCCTCGACATTGGCCATGCCGAGCGCGGTCTCGATCAGCGCTTCGAGACCGACCCGGGTCTTGTAGCGCTTGGCCATCTCGATCTGGTTGACCATGGCCTCGACCATATAGAGGTCGGCGGGCACGCCGACCTTCGGCACCAGGATGGTGTCCAGCCGGTCGCCGGCCTGTTCCATCACGTCGACGACGTCGCGGTACATATAGTGCGTGTCGAGGCCGTTGATGCGCACCGAGACTGTCTTGCCCTTTGCGCGCCAGTCGATGTCGTTCAGTGCCTGGATGATGTTCTTGCGGGCGCGTTCCTTGTCGGGCGGAGCGACAGCGTCCTCGATGTCGAGGAAGACGAAATCGGCGGCGCTGTTGGCCGCCTTGTCGATCATCTCCGGGCTGGAGCCGGGAACCGCCAGCTCGCTGCGCTGCAGCCTGAGTTTCTTCAGATGGTTGATGGTGTGGCTCATGTCGCGCTCCTGGATCAGGCGGCTTCGGCGATGACGGGCTGCTGCGAGCGGCGGAAATGCGCGATCGCGGCGCCGACACCCGAGCCCGGCGCAAGCTTGACGCCGCAATCGAGCAACGCCATTTCGGCCGCCGACAGCGAGGCGAGCACCATCACCTCGTTCAGCCAGCCGAGATGGCCGATGCGGAAGACCTTGCCCATCACCTTGTTGAGACCGCCGCCAAGCGAGGTCTGGTACTTCTGGTAGGCCTGTTTGACGACGTCGCCGCTGTCGATGCCTTCGGGCACAAGGATCGCGCTGACCGTGTCGGAGTGCCATTTCGGCGCCTTGGCGCAGAGCTTCAACCCCCAGGCATCGACCGCCTTGCGCACGCCTTCGCCGAGGCGATGGTGGCGGGCAAAGATATTCTCAAGCCCTTCATCGGCGATCAGATCGAGCGAGGCGCGCAGGCCGCGCAGCAATTGCGTCGCCGGCGTGTAGGGAAAATAGCCGGCATCGTTGGCGCGGATCATGTCCTCGAAGGAGAAGAAGCAGCGCCGGTGGGTGGCGGTTCTCGAAGCGATGAGAGCCTTCTTGCTGACCGACAGGAAGCCGAGGCCGGCCGGCAGCATGAAGCCTTTCTGCGAACCGCTGACGGCGCAGTCGACGCCCCATTCCTCCTGGCGGAAGTCGATCGAGCCGATCGACGAGACACCGTCGACGAAGAGGAGAGCAGGGTGGTTTGCGTCGTCAAGTATGGCTCGGCAGCCGGCGACGTCGCTGGTGACGCCCGTCGCCGTCTCGTTCTGGGTGCAGAAGATGGCCTTGATGCGGTGCGTCTTGTCCGCCTTCAGCCGCTCCGCATAGAGCTCGAGCGGAACGCCGGTTCCCCATTCGCAGTCGATCACGTCGACCTCGAAGCCGAGCCGCTCGGCCATGTCGACCCACAGATGCGAGAACTGGCCGAAGCGCGACATCAAAACGCGGTCGCCAGGGCTGAGCACATTGGTCATCGCCGCTTCCCAGGCACCGGTGCCGGAGGACGGGTAGATGAAGACGCGGCCGGTTTCGTTCTTGAAGACTTTCTTGATGTCCTCGAACAGCGGCAGGGTGAGATCGGGGAAGGTGGCGGCGCGCATGTCCTCCATCGGCAGGTTCATCGCCTGCCGCACCTGCTCGGGAATGTTTGTGGGTCCTGGGATGAAGAGATGAGTGAACCCAGCCATGTACGAACTCCTCCGATCTTTTTGGATTGTGGAGGGAGTGTCGCGTCGATGCGGCCGGCCAACAACACCTTGCCGGGTAAGTAGTTGGCCCGCGCGGGTGGGGTGCTCCTACCCGGTTGGCCTACCCGATAGGTGACTTGGGGCTTCGGCGCTTCTCGCTCGAATAGAGCGCCACCGCCATGGCGCGGTTGCGGACATCCAGCTTGTCGTAGAGATTCTTGAGGTGATATTTCACCGTATTCTCGGAGATGCCGGTCCGGGTCGCGATCTGCAAATTGGTCCAGCCGTCGGACAGCACCGCCAGCAGTTCACGCTCGCGCACGGTCAGTCGAGACAGAGGCGTGTCGTTGACCTTGTTGATGTCGATATAGGGAATGCAGATGCGGCCGTGCGCGACCGCCAGGATCGTGTCGAAGATGATGGCGGGATCGTCGAACTGGAAGCAGTAGCCCTGCGCCCCCAGGCGCACGCACTGTTTCAGGATGCCGATGTCATGGTCGTTTGAAAAGATGGCGATGCGAACGTTGAGCTTGCTGCCCTGGACCTCGGCCAGGACGTCCGCGCCGTCCATGTCAGAGAGCTTCCAACCGATCACGGCGACATCGAACTCCTGTGCCGTGGCAAGCTCCAGGAAATGCCTGCCGCTTTGTACCGAGGCCAAAAGTTCGAACCGCCCGTCGCATTCCAGCATTTCGCGCAGAGCCGATATGACGAGCGGATTGCGTTCGGCGACGACCACGCGAACGCGCCGCTCTTCGATTGCCTTGTTCTCTGTCCGTGACCTGATCTTCAAGGGCTTCCGGCTTTTTTGTTGCGGCCTGGCGGGTCCTGGCGATGCCTGGACCTGCGTCATGGTAATTCTGCCCCAATGGCGCGAGGGTGCTCTTTCCCCAGCGACATCAGCTGTCGCGCCGCCGGAAGCCGAAGGGCGCCCTTCTTTTGATGAAATCGATAGTCCGCGCGCGCATGACAACACGGCATCGGCGAAGCCCGACGTGAGCGGGCAAGCATGCGTTTGACCTGAGATTCCCGAGCGTTAGAAGGCCATGTTGCGAAGTTGAAGCGTGTTGGGCCGACGTCGCTTTTGCACAGGCACCGGGCCGAAAAACCGGTTTCCACTTTGCGGACTCATGGTCTAGACCTGATTTGCACCTTTTCCGGGATTCTGATGGCGGGAGGCGCTGGTGGAAGGCCAGGACGAACGGACGACGGGCGCCAAGGCCGCCGACGAGCACCACGCCGACATCTATGGCGAGGACGGTGCCGTCCTTTCGTCCTTCCTCGCCCGGATTGGTGCGGCGATCGCCGACCGCGACACGCTGACCCTCAAGCGTGAAGTCGACGACCTGCATCAGTCGGAACTTGGCGACCTCATCGAGGCGCTGCACCCCGAACAACGGCTTGCCTTGGTCGATCTGCTGGGCGCCGACTTCGACTTCTCCGCTTTGACCGAAGTCGACGAGGCGATCCGCATGGATATCGTCGACAATCTGCCCAATGCGCAGATCGCGCAGGCGGTGCAGGAGCTCGATTCCGACGATGCGGTCTACATCCTGGAAGACCTCGAGCCGGAAGACCAGGACGAGATCCTGTCGCAACTGCCGTTCACCGAGCGGATCAGGCTGCGCCGTTCGCTCGACTACCCGGAAGAGACCGCCGGAAGGCGCATGCAGACCGAGTTCGTCGCGGTGCCGCCCTTCTGGACGATCGGCCAGACCATCGACTACATGCGCGAGGACAAGAACCTTCCCGAGCGCTTCAGCCAGATCTTCGTCATCGATCCGACCTTCAAGTTGCTGGGCGCCATCGATCTCGACCAGATCCTGCGCACCAAGCGCGCGGTCAAGGTCGAGGAAGTCATGCATGAGACGCGGCACGCCATCCCGGCCACCATGGACCAGGAAGAGGCGGCGCGGGAATTCGAACAATACGATCTCTTGTCGGCGGCCGTGGTCGACGAGAACGAGCGGCTGGTCGGCGTGCTGACCATCGACGACGTCGTCGACGTCATCCAGCAGGAAGCGGAGGAAGACCTGCTGCGCATGGGCGGCGTCGGCGACGAAGAGCTCTCCGACAGCATTCTGGCGACCTCGCGCTCGCGCGTTCCCTGGCTGCTCGTCAATCTCTTGACCGCATTTCTGGCGGCATCGGTGATCGGCCTGTTCGACCACACGATCGAACGGATCGTGGCGCTCGCCGTGCTGATGCCGATCGTGGCCGGCATGGGCGGCAATGCCGGGTCGCAGACCATGACCGTCACCGTGCGGGCGCTGGCGACCAGGGATCTCGACATCTACAATGCCGGCCGCATCATCCGGCGCGAAATGGGCGTCGGCTTCATCAACGGCATCGTCTTCGCCATCCTGATCGGCATCGTCGCGGCGGCGTGGTTTCGCGATCCTAATCTGGGCGGCATCATCGCCGCGGCGATGATCATCAACATGTTCGTGGCGGCCCTTGCCGGCATCCTGATCCCGCTGCTGCTCGACCGCTTCAAGGTCGATCCCGCGGTCGCTTCGGCGGTTTTCGTCACCACGGTCACCGATGTCGTTGGATTCTTTGCCTTCCTCGGCCTCGCGACCTGGTGGTTCGGCGTCCGGTAAGTGTCTCAATTGACTTTTACGTAAATGCCGTGCGAGGCTCGTGCGGGGGTGCCCGGTTCGATTCCGGCGGGCAAGGGTTTGGTTCGGGACAGATGGGCGACGCCGCATGGCGATCACCCGGAATTCCGGTATGGAGTGACAATGCGGGAATATTATTCGATCACCGAACTGACCCGCGAATTCGACGTGTCGACGCGGACGCTGCGTTTCTACGAAGACGAGGGGCTGGTGCAGCCGGTGCGTCGCGGCCGCACGCGTCTGTTTCGCCCTTCCGATCGCCATCTCATCCGGCAGATCATGCGTGGAAAACGGCTCGGCTTCTCGATCAACGAGATCCGCGAGATTATCCAGATGTACAAGGAGCCGCCGGGCGAGGTCGGGCAGCTCAAGCTGATGATCAAGCGCATCGAGGAAAAGCGCGAGGATCTCAGGCAGAAGCGCCGCGACCTCGAGGAGACGCTGGCCGAACTCGACCAGGCCGAAGAGTCCTGCGTCGAGCGGCTGGTCGAGCTCGGCGTCAATACCTGACCTGTGCGGTTGCTCCGATGCCTCGCCGCCAGGAACTGTGAAGGCTTGAACCGGCGGTCGATCACGTCATGTTCATCACTCTCGCTTGGCTGTTTGTCGCCGCTGTCACCGTCCACAATCTGGAGGAGGCGGTTTTCCTGCCTGCCTGGTCCGAGCAGGCGGGGCGCTGGCACCGTCCCCTCGCGGCCAACGAATTCCGGTTCGTGGTGTTCGTGCTGGTTGTTCTTGCTGGCGTTGCGGCTTTGCTCGCCACCGTGCAGGGACGGGAGAGTTTCGGCGCCTACGTCCTGTCGGGCTATGCGCTTGCGATGCTGCTCAACGTGGCTTTTCCACATCTCCTCGTCACAATGGTCACGCGCCGCTATATGCCGGGGACCGCGACCGCTCTCGCATTGAACCTGCCGGTCACCGCGGCTCTGCTGCATCAGGCATTTCGCGAGGGATATATTTCGGCGACCGGCTTCGCCTTGACGGCGCCCGCCATTGTCCTGGCCATCGTGCTTCTGCTCCCGGTGCTGTTTTATGTCGGCCGGAAACTGCTTCCGGACACGGCAGGCGCTCCAGGCAAGGCTTCTGACTGATCCCGCCGGACCTCAGATCCAGCGCCGCACGCGTTTGGCGTAGTCGCGGTATTTCTTGCCGAATTTCGCCGCCAACATCTTTTCCTCGCGCTCGATCGCGACCTTCTGGGTGACGAAGGCGGCGACGAAGGCAAGCAGGAAGAACCAGGCGATGCCCGAGACGAAGGCAACGCCGATCAGCATCAGCGTGTTGGCCAGGTACATCGGATTGCGGGTGACGCCGAAGGGACCGGTCGTGACGAGATGATCGGGCACGGCGTTGGGATTGAGCGTTGTCCTGGCCCGTATCATGGTGCGGATCGCGGTGAACCAGAGGACGGCGACAGCGAACAAAGCCACCCAACCGGCGGCGAACAGGATGTCGCCCAGCAGGTCGCCGATCCAGGGCAGGGGATAGAGCAGGCCGAGGATGATGCTGAGGGCGATTGCGGCGACGTAGATCACCGGCGGCCACGGTATCAGCCCAGGCTTCGGCTCCGTCATTGCGTCCCTCCCTCCGTCATCTTGTCCTCGGTCTTGGCGGTACACGTTGCGGCAAGATCGGACAGATGCGCCCTGAAGTCCGCAGTCTGGTCGTTGTTGTAGAGCCGATCAAGAGAGCCTTCACCGTCGAGAGTCTCGAGCATACAGCCGCAATAGCTCGAACAGAAGGTTGCGTTGCGCATCTGCTCGCACGAGCGCTGGCAGGTTTTCAGGAAATTGACCCGCGGGGGGTCGACCTGCGCGGGCATCACTTGCGAGAACAGCCAGACGCAACCGATCAGCAGCGGCTGGTGGATCAGGTAGAAGGCCAGGCTGTGGCGGCCGATGAAGACCAGAGGATTGGCCCAGCGGCCTGGCACGCGGCTCGCCAGACGTGCCCGTATACCGGAAGCGGAAGCGAGTTTCGCCGCCCCGAGGCCGAGAAGCACGGCCCCGAACCATGGAAACAGCGGCACATAGTCGTTGGAGCGCGGATTGATCGCCGACAGGCCGATCCACCACAGCCACGGATGATCGAGGGCCTCGAAGCGCAGGTAGGCTGGCGCCGCGATGACGAGCGCGGCGACGACAAGCGTCAGCAGCGCCGGCAGGCGCAGGAAGGCGAGGCCAAGCAGGCTCGCCAGCGCGATCTCGTGCAGGATGCCGAAGAAAATGAATCCGTCGGGCGTGGCGATGCGGGTGACGACCGATATGGCGACCGCCGCGCCTGCAACCATGGCGAACCGCTTCCAGAAACCGTTCCAGCGGATTTGTCCGCCATGGGCGAGATAGAGGCTGACGCCGACCAGGAACAGGAAGGTCGAAGCGATGCAGCGGGCGTAGATCTTCCACCAACCGAAGGCGGTGAGGCCAGGGTCGGTGTAACCGAAGAATTCCAGGTCCCAGGTGAAGTGGTAGCTCGCCATCGCGATCAACGCGATGCCGCGCACGATGTCGATGGCGACGATTCGCTTCGATGGCTCCGGAACGGGTGCGGTCGGCGTGTTGATGCTCATGGTCTCGTGATCTGATTCAGCCCCTCCAAGACGACTATCACGGTTGCACCGGATAGAAGAAGACCGGTCGCCCTGGCCCGGACCGCGCGGCGGAGCCCGCGCCAGCCGCCGGGTTTGGGCCAGCGCGGGAAAGCCTTTGACCGGCTTCGCTTTTTGCCGGGTGTGCGTCGGTTTCCTCTTAATGGGCCTGAAATGTCCGCGCCAGATTTGGCGCCGCGATTCTGTTTGGGGAAGCAATGTCCACCCATGTGCGCCATCCGATCTGGCTTCCGGCCCTCAAGGCCGCGGACGCGCGCACCTTCGCCTCGCTCTACGCGGTCGAATCCTTCGCCCGCGCCATGGTGTCGAGCGTCATCCCGATCCAGGCCTACGAAATCCTGCACAACGAGCAGGTCGTCTCGATCCTCTACACCGTCGTGTCGCTGCTCGGCCTGTCGGTGACCCTGTTCATGCCGATGCTGATCCGCCGCTTCGCGCGGCGGTGGGTGTACACCGCCGGCGCCTGCCTGCTTGCCATAGGCTCGCTGTTCTTCGTTACCCATACGCTCGCCGGGCAACTGGCCGGCATGCTGTGCCGCGTCATGGGCGCCAGCGCGCTGTCGATCATGCTCAACCTCTACATCATGGACCACATCCGCAAGACCGACTTCATGCAGGCCGAATCGCTGCGCATGGCGTGGTCGATGGTTGCCTGGACCTGTGGGCCGACGCTCGGCATCTTTCTTTACGCGCATTTCGGCATCTATGCCGCGCATGGTGCGGTGGCGGTGTTCGCCCTGGCCTTGCTGGCGCTGTTCTGGACCTACCGGCTGGGTGACAACCCGTCGATCCGCCCGGGTAAGACGCGGCCGGCCAATCCGCTCGCCAATATCGGCCGCTTCGTGGCGCAGCCGAGGCTCAGACTCGCCTGGCTGATCGCCTTCGGCCGCTCCTGCTTCTGGACGACGTTCTTCGTCTATGGGCCGCTGTTCATGGTCATCACCGGGCAGGGCGATATCGCCGGCGGCCTGCTGGTCTCGGCCGGCAACGCGCTTTTGTTCATGGCTATCTTCTGGGGCAAGGCAGGAAAGCGCTTTGGCGGCCGGCGCACCATGACGTTTGCCTATTTCGCCATGTCGGCATCGCTGCTGGCCGCCGGCACGATCGGAGCGACAGCACCGTTGCTGACCGGCGCCTTCCTGTTGTGCGGCGCCTTCTTCACCATCGCGCTCGACGCCCTGGGTTCGACCGCCTTCATGCGCTCGGTACGCTCCTATGAGCGGGCGCAGATGGCGGCGGTCTACCGCACCTATCTCGATTTTTCCGAACTGACGCCGCCGCTGGTCTATTCGGTGGTGCTGGCGTTCTTCGGCCTGGGATCGGTGTTCGTCACCCTCAGCCTGCTGGCGGCGTTTTGCGGCTTCATGACCTGGCGCTACCTGCCGAAGTCCCTGTAGGTATGTCGATATTCAGGTGATGCCGGCCTGACCTGAATCTCGACATACCCTCATGTCACCGCCGCATGGCGCTCGCGCACCCAATTGTGGAAGCGGTGCAGATCATATTCCTCGGGCATCAGCACGCCGGCTGTGTGGCGCATCGAGCGCAAGCCCTTCTGGTTGACCTCGCAGATGGCGGCGTCCTCCTCCAGCACCTGTGTGCCAAAGGCGATGATGTTGTCGATATCGGTCTCGGCGAGGGCCTCGGGCGCGAACAGCCACTCCGCGACAAGCTCGGTCTGTTCGGGACCGAGCGGCACCAGGTGCACGGTCCTGACATAGTCGACATGGCCGACGATGAACATCGAGGGCAGGCTGGTGGCATAAGTCTGGCCGGCGCTGCGTTCCGCCGGCTTCAGCCCTGAGAAGACCGGGCCGTGCGTCTGGCCGTCGCGCGACCAGGTCTGGGCGCCTGCGCGCAAGCCGCCGGAAAATTCCGGCGCGTCATTGTCGGCGTGGCGGAGCCATTCGGGATCGTCATGCCGGCTCATCAGGCCGCGGCCATAGATCGGCACCAGCCGCGACAAATCCTTGTGGACGCCCGGACAGTGCAGGCACTCGTTGAAGTTTTCCCAAAAGATCTTCCAGTTGCAGTTCATGACCTTGCGCAGCATATGGCCCGATACCAGCGTTTCGAGCGGCCAGTTGCCGAGGTTGCCGGACGCGGGATCGAAGGAGGATTGCGCCGAGCCGGCGGCATCTTCAGCAAGATTGACGAAGACGAAGCCCCGCCACACCGAGAGCGCGACGCGATAAAGCGGGTGATCGGCCTTGTCGAAGCCGTCAGGCAGTGATTTCGACGGCACGCGCACCAGCTCGCCGCGCAGCGAGTAGGACCAGGCGTGATACGGGCAGGTTATCAGCCGCGCTTTCAGGCGGCCCTCGCTCTCCTGGCAAAGCTGCGAGCCGCGATGGCGGCAGGTGTTGTGGAAGGCGCGCAGCTCACCTGTGTCGTCGCGCAGCACGAGGATGTCCTGCGTGCCGATGCGGAATCGGCGGAAGGCTAGCGGCTGCGCCAGATCGGCCTCGCGGCAGACGAGCAGCCAGTCTCTGTACCAGATGGCGTCGAGATCACGCTTATAGCTCTCCTGGTCCCAATATGCCGATGAGGGCAGCGTCGGCTCGGTACGGGTCAGCCCGTTATAGGGATCGCGCTCGCTGGCATTGGGCTGCATGGCTGGCTTCCTGTGAGGCTTGCCAGCCGACACCCGGCCATGAAGTTTGTCAATCAGGACGGGATGGGAGCGGCTTTGCCGATACGACGCTCCTGCGCTGGCGGCTGTCGGAATTTGGTTTGCCGCGCGCGGCGAATTTCCCTATAGTCACCAACGTCGTCGGTTCCTTTTTGGGAGCCAAGAGGGAATGCGGTGCGGGCGAGGTTTCGCCCAATGCCGTGGCTGCCCCCGCAACTGTGTGCGGTAGTCCTCTCCATATGCCACTGAAGATTTTTCTTCGGGAAGGTGGGGAAGGGCGCTTATCCGCGAGCCAGGAGACCTGCCGGCGGCGAAAAGACTGACTTCTATGCCCTCGGGTGGAGGGCGAAAGGACTGGAAATGACCACTGCTACCGTCTCCCTCGGCGCCTCCGTCTCCTCGCAGTCGCGCTTCATGCAGCTTGCGCTCGCCGCGCTGCTCGGCATTTTCGTTGTCGGCTTTGTCGGCTTCTCGCACATCGATGCGGTCCACAACGCCGCCCACGATTATCGCCACTCGATGGCGTTTCCCTGCCACTAACTGGGATCTGACATCATGAACCTTTTTCGCAACGTCGTGTTCGTCGCGGCGATCGCGGGGCTCGTGGCCGGTGTCGTTCTTGCCTGCATGCAGGCCTACGCGACCGTTCCGCTGATCCTGAAAGCGGAAGTCTACGAACAGGCCGGCGGCGGCCATCACCACGACCATGGCGCGGCACCCGCCACAACCGAAACCGGCGCCGTGAGCACGGCCGCTCCGGCAGGCAATGCCATGAGTTCCGCCGCGCCGGCAGCGGAAGCAGCTGCTCCGGCAGCGGAGGATGAAGGCTGGGCGCCGGCCGACGGCTTAGAGCGTTTCGCCTTCAGCGTGCTTGCCAATATCGTCACCGGCATCGGCTTCGCATTGGTCCTGGTCGCGGTTTCGGAATTCGCAGGCGGCGTCGGCAACTGGCGCCAGGGCGTTTTCTGGGGTCTGGCCGGCTTTGCCGTGTTCACACTGGCGCCTGGCCTCGGCCTGCAGCCGGAGCTGCCTGCAATGCCGGCGGCCGATCTCCTGCCGCGCCAGATCTGGTGGTCGGCAACGGTGGCGGCAACCGCTATCGGCCTTGGCCTGATCGTGTTTCGCAGATCGCTGCCGTTGACCATCCTCGCGGTCTTGCTGATCGTCGCGCCGCACATTGTCGGCGCGCCGCAGCCCGACAGCTTCGAGACACCGATCCCGGAAGGCCTGCACCATCAGTTCGTGGTGGCGGTGACGGTGACAAATCTGGTGTTCTGGCTGGTGCTCGGCGCGGTCGTTGGCGTGGTTCGCGGGCGCTTCACCGGCACGGCGACCAGCCTGCGCGACAGCTTTGCCTGATCTGGGCAAGCTGACCTTCATCATCGGTGGTGCGCGCTCCGGCAAGAGCGCGCACGCAGAAACTCTGGTGGCGGCGTTGCCCTCGCCATGGGCCTATATCGCCACGGCGCAAGCCTATGACGACGAGATGCATGAACGCATCGCGCTGCACCGCTCGCGGCGCGGCGAGGGCTGGTCGACCATCGACGCGCCACTCGACCTTGCCGAAGCCCTGGAGGCGTTGCCGGATGATCAGCCGGTGCTTGTCGACTGCCTGACGCTGTGGCTGACCAATCACATGCTGGCGGATCACGACGTCGAGGCCGCGTGCCGACGGCTGGCGGACGTTCTGTCGCGGCCGCGCGGGCCGTGGTTCGTGGTGTCGAACGAGGTCGGGCAAGGCATCGTGCCCGACAATGCGCTGGGGCGGCGTTTTCGCGACGACGCCGGTCGGCTCAACCAGCGGGTCGCCGCGGTCGCCGATACGGTGCTCCTGATGGTGGCGGGGCTACCGCTCAAGGTGAAATGAAATGACCGAAGACAAGGGCTCCAAAGACCGGGATGAAGAACGCCATCGCGCCAAGATGGCCAAGCGCAAGGCGGTGCAGGACGCCGAGGTCGCGGGCAAGACGATCGAGAAGGGGTTGCTGATCGTCAACACCGGCCCCGGCAAGGGCAAGACCACGGCCGCCTTCGGTCTCGCACTGCGGATGCTCGGCTACGGCAAGCGCGTCGGCGTCGTCCAGTTCATCAAGGGCAAATGGCACACCGGCGAGAAGGACGCTTTCGCCGCCTTCGGCGACCGGATCGTCTGGCATGCGATGGGCGAGGGGTTCACCTGGGAAACGCAGGATCTGAAGCGCGACATCGCGGCCGCCGAAGCCGCCTGGGCCAAGGCCGTGGAATTGATTGGCGACCCCTCGATCAGCCTTGTCGTGCTCGATGAACTCAACATCGCGCTGCGCTACGATTATCTCGATCTCGACAAGGTGGTTGCCGCGCTCAAGGCTCGCCGCGAGGGCCTGCACGTTGTCGTCACCGGTCGCAACGCGAAGCCGGCGCTGGTCGAGGCGGCGGACCTGGTCACCGAGATGGGGCTGACGAAGCACCATTTTTCCGCCGGCGTAAAAGCGCAGCAGGGCATCGAGTTCTAGAACACCAGGATTGCGATCACCGCGATCAGCCCAAACAGGCCAATCAGCAAATAGTCGGCGACACGATAAAGTTGGAGCGCCCGCCGGATGTCGCCGCTGTCGACATCGCGTCGTCCGTCTTCGCCCATGAAGACGTCGTCGACCACGACGCCGCCATAGCTGCGCGGCCCGGCGAGCGCGAGGCCAAGTGCGCCGGCCATGGCCGCTTCCGGCCAGCCGGCATTGGGCGAGCGGTGTTTTTTCGCGTCGCGCCGTACCGCCTGCCAGGCATTGCCGGGGTCGGTGCCCTTGACCAGGAAAGCGGCCAGCACAATCAGCACCGCCGTCAGCCGGGATGCCGGCAGGTTGATCCAATCGTCGAAGCGTGCCGCCGCCCAGCCGAAGGCCTCATGGCGTGGGGTGCGGTGGCCGATCATCGAATCGGCGGTGTTGGCGGCCTTGTAGGCGGCGCCGCCGGCCAGCCCGCCGACACCGGTCCAGAAGGCGGGGGCGACGATGCCGTCGGAGAAATTCTCCGCCAGGCTCTCGATCGCCGCCCGGCAGACGCCGGCGCGGTCCAGCGTTTCGGGATCGCGGCCAACGATTCGCGAGACGGCGGCTCGGCCCATGTCGAGGCCTCCGCTGTCGAGCGCGTCGGCGACGGCTTCGACGTGTTCGTAAAGGCTTTTCTGCGACAGAAGCGATGTCGCCAGAAGGACGGCAATGATCAATCCCAAGGGGACGAACCAGAGCAGGACAAGCTGCACGCAAAGACCTGCTGCCGCCGGCACCAGCACGATGACGAGAAGCGCCTGGACACCACGTTGGCGACGCAGCGCGTCGGGATCAGTGGCGCGGTTGAGCCTCAAGTCGAGAAAGGATATCAGCCTTCCGAACCACGTCACCGGATGGCCGATGGCGCGAAACAGCCAGTCGGGATAACCGAGGGCGAATTCGACAACCAATGACAGGAAAGCGATCAGGACTGACATGAAGCTTCTTGAAGGAGCGGTGGACCATGGTGGAAGTCTTGGCCGGGCAAGGGCGCTTTTCCCCAATGCCGTGCTGCCGTTCGTCGACCTCTCGACCGGTATCAATCCGCACTCCTACCCGCTTTTCGACCTGCCCGCCACCGCCCTGTGGCGATTGCCGGAGGCCGCGCGTGGGTGCGAGCTGATAGAGATTGCGGCCCAAACCTATGGCGCGCCTTCAGCGGGCAACGTCGTGGCGGCGCCTGGTACGCAGATTCTGCTGCCGCGCGTGGCATCGCTGGTGCGGCCCGGCAAGGCATTGGTGCTGGCGCCGACCTATGCGGAACACGCCAGGGCGGCGGCAATCGCCGGGCACGAGGTGGCCGGGGTCGGCGATTTCGCCGCGCTGGCCGAAGCCGACCTCGCCATCATCGTCAATCCGAACAATCCGGATGGGCGCATCATCGAGCGCGACCGGCTGCTGGCGCTGGCCGCCAGGTTGCGCGCCAGGGGCGGGTTGCTGGTCGTCGACGAGGCGTTCATGGATGTCGGCCCGCGCGAGCACAGTCTCGCCGGCGATGTCGGCCAGGGCGGCATCGTTGTGCTGCGTTCCTTCGGCAAGTTCTTTGGTCTGGCCGGCCTGCGGCTTGGGTTCGCGCTTGCCGATGCGCCGACGGTCGAGCGGCTGGAGACACAATTCGGACCTTGGGCCGTCGCCGGGCCGGCGTTGGAATATGGCATCCGCGCGCTCGCCGATCTCGGGTGGCAGGATGCGATGCGGGCGTCGCTGGTGGATGCGTCGGCGCGCCTCGATGCGCTGTTCGGCCGTTTCGGCGTTCGCGTCGCTGGCGGCACCACATTGTTCCGCTATCTCAGCCTCCCCGATGCCGGCGGCCTGTTTTCCGCGCTTGGCGAGAGCGGCATTCTGCTCCGGCATTTCTCCGGCCGGCCGCATGTCCTGCGCGCCGGCCTGCCGGGGAGCGAGGTGGAATGGCGCAGGCTCGAATCCGCGCTTGCCGATTGGGCGTCGCGGCGCGAGGATCGGTCGAAAGGTTAGAAACAATGATCCATGTCTGCTCGCTGGCGAAGATCGAGGAAACGGTGGCCAGGACAGGCGCCGACCGCATGCTATCGCTGCTTGCGGCCGGGACGGATGTGGTGCGTCCGGCCTCGATCCCTAGGGAAAACCACCTGCATCTGGTCATGCATGACATTGCGGTGGCGCAGGACGGCATGACCATGCCTGGCGAGGAGCATGTGCGCAGTCTGCTCGATTTCGCGCGCCGCTGGGACCGGGCAAGGCCGATGGTGGTTCACTGCTATGCCGGCATCAGCCGTTCGACGGCTTCGGCCTACATCATCACCGCGGCGCTGGCGCCTAAGCGCAATGAGCTGGAACTGGCGCAGACGTTGCGCGCGCTGTCTCCTTCGGCGACGCCCAATCCGCGACTGATCGCGGTGGCCGACACGCTGCTCGAGCGCAAGGGCCGCATGATTGAGGCGATCGAGTCGATCGGGCGAGGGGCCGACGCCTTCGAAGGCACGCCGTTCGCGCTCAAGATCGATATTTAGGCGGCTATTTCAGCCACTCCGCGAGCTTTGCCTTGCGCATGTCCCGCAGCAGGTTGATGAAGCCGTCGGCCTGATATTGCGCAGTCAATCGGCCTTTCTCTGCCGTTGCAATGCTGGCGTCGCCGACCACGCCGTTGGGGTTGAGATCCCCAGCGATCCAGGCGAAGGCATGCGTGCCGGTGTGGCGCAGCAGCGAGAAGTCCTTCTCGGCCTTGGCAACGTTGGAAATGAAATTGTCAGCCTTGCCCATGTCGACGAGATCCGGCCGGAAATGCAGCATCAAAGAGGTCTCGACATCGCCGCCATGAATGCCGTGGCGGTCCTCGAGCTCGGTGTACATGCCGGCCGGGCGGCCAAAGCGCTGCCAGCTGGTCTTCACCGCCAGCATCTTTTCGCGCACGCGCAGTTCGCGCGTGACGATGCCCATGATCTCCTCATTGCCGCCATGCGAGTTGACGACGATGAGCTTGCGCACGCCGGCGCGCGCGATCGACAGCCCAAGCTCGGTCCACGCCTCGATCAGCGTCGTTGCCGGCAGGGTCAATGTGCCCGGCGCATGGAGATGCTCATTCGACTTGCCCACCGCCTGGACCGGCAGGATACGGATGTCGAGGTCCTCGGGCAGGCGTGCGATCACCGTGTCGAGCATGCCGTTCATGATCGAGGTGTCGGTCGACACAGGAAGATGCGGCCCATGCTGCTCGATCGCCGCCAGCGGCAACACCGCTATAGTCGCCTCGGGATCGATCGAGGCATATTCTGATGTCCGGTAGTCGCCCCACCAGACGCGTCTTTTTGTCTCGTTCATTTTGTGCCTCAACGGAACTGATTTGGCGTCGGCGCTGCCCCTCACCCTTACCCTCTCCCCGTAAGGACGGGGAGAGGGTATCGCCAGCCTCGGAGCGCTTCCCTTCTCCCCGTCTCTATACGGGGAGAAGGTGCCGGCAGGCGGATGAGGGGCAGCGCCAACTTCGCGTGACTTTAGACGATTGGACTGTCGATTCGTAGGGTTTCACTGGCGCTTCTTACCCGGCCGCGATGACCTCGACCTCGACCTTGAATTCGGGCCTGGCAAAGCCGGAAACGATCATCAGCGTCGAGGCCGGCGCCGGGCTGGAGAACATACGGTCACGGACCTCCATATAGGGCCGCAGATGCGCACGGTCGGTGACGTAAGCGTTGATGCGAACGATATCAGGCAACCCCAGCCCGGCTTCGCCCAGGATCGCCGCGATGTTCTTGAAGCAGAGTTCGGCCTGCGCGCCGGCGTCTTCCGGTATCTGGTCGTCCGCCGTGATGGCGACCTGGCCCGAGCACAGCACCAGGCGCTTGCCGGCCGGCACCTCGACGCCGTGGCTGTAACGGGCAAAGGGCGGCTTGATCGACTTCGGGGTGAGAAACTTGAACATGGCAATCTCCTGGATATCGTCAGCCTAGGGCCGGATGCATTGCACCATCAAGATGGCGGTGCATGTCGCCCGTGCGATTGTGGACAGGCGTTCAAAAAATAGGCACGATGCCCTTCGGTGCAGCACGACCTTTCCGGCTTTCGCAGATGGCTGTGGTGCAGGCGGGCGGGTCCCGGCGCGCGACGCCGGTGGCATGTGTCTTGCTTCTTGAATCTTTGGTGTCAAGCACGGCGCGCAACGCGCCGGTGCAAATAAAGGGCGGTGTCAATGTACGTGAAACAGAAGATTTCGGTGGCTGTCGTGGCTCTGCTTGCGGCCAGCACGCTGGGCGCGGCGGCGAATGAAAAAGTCACTTTCGGCACCAACTGGCTCGCCGAGCCGGAGCATGGCGGCTATTATCAGGCCGTGGCGGATGGCACCTATGCCGCCTGCGGCCTCGATGTCACCATCATGCAGGGCGGCCCGCAGGTCAGCGGCCGGCCGATGCTGCTCGCCGGCAAGATCGATTTCTACATGGGCGGCAATTTGCTGTCGGCCTTCGATGCCGTCCAGCAAGGCATTCCGATGCGCGTGGTGGCGGCGGATTTCCAGAAGGATCCACAGGTCATCATGTCCCACCCCGGCGAGGGGCTCGATAAATGGGAAGACCTGAAGAACGCCGAGCAGTACATTCTGGGCGATGAAGGTGCGCAGACCTTCTTCCAGTGGATGGTCATCGAGCTCGGTTTCGACGCCTCAAAGCGCGCGCCCTACACCTACAACACCGCTCCTTTCCTCGCCAACAAGAAGTCGATCCAGCAGGGCTACGTCACTTCGGAGCCGTTCGCGGTCAAGAAGGAAGGCGGCTTCGTGCCGAACCAGTTCCTGCTCGCCGACTATGGCTGGGACACCTATTCGACCACGATCGAGGTGATGCAGGACACGATCGACAAGAAGCCCGAGGTGGTCCAGTGCTTCGTCGATGGCTCGGCCAAGGGCTGGTACAAATACCTCTACGGCGACAACAAGGCCGCCAACGACATGATCAAGAAAGATAATCCTGACATGAGCGACGAGCAGATCGCCTTCTCGATCGAGCAGATGAAGAAGTTCGGCCTTGCCGATTCCGGCGACACCGAGAAGCTCGGCATCGGCGCCATGACCGATGCGCGGATCAAGAGTTTCTACGACAAGATGGTCAAGGCCAAGGTCACGCCCGCTGGCATCGACATCACGAAGGCCTACACGCTGGCCTTCGTCAACAAGGGCGTTGGGCTCGAGCTGAAGAAATAGGCCGGTCCCGGTATGAAGAGGGAGAAGGTGGCGCAAGCGCCGGCCTTGGACGTCGCTCCGACCTTGTTGGCGCTGCGTGGCGTCGGCAAGGTGTTTTCCAATGGCGTGACGGCGCTCAGCGATGTCGACCTGACGATCCGGGAAGGCGACTTCCTCAGCCTGCTCGGACCGTCCGGTTGCGGCAAGTCGACGGCGCTGCGGCTGATCGCCGGCCTGTCGACGCCGACGTCAGGCGTGCTCGACTGGCGCGGCGGCGGCTCGCTCGACCGTGCCAATATCGGCTTCGTCTTCCAGGAGCCGACGCTGCTGCCCTGGGCCAGCGTCTTCGACAATGTCTGGCTGCCGCTCAGGCTGAAAGGCATTTCTCGCGCCAAGGCCGCACCGGCAATAACGGAAATGCTGGCGCGGGTTCACCTCACCGGGTTCGAGGACGCGGTGCCGCGCGAGCTGTCCGGCGGGATGAAGATGCGTGTCTCGATCGCACGCGCCATGGTGACCAAGCCGCGCGTGCTGTTGATGGACGAGCCGTTCGCCGCGCTTGACGAGATCACTCGCTTCAAGCTCAACAACGACCTGCTGGAACTGTGGCAGGACGAGCGCTTCACCGTCGTCTTCGTCACCCACAGTGTGTTCGAAAGCGTGTTTCTGTCCAACCGCGTCGTCGTCATGGCGGCGCGGCCGGGCAGGGTGTTCGACGAACTCGCCATCGAGGCATCCTATCCGCGCGACGAGGCTTTCCGCACGTCGCCGGATTATGCAGCGCTGTGCCGGCAGGCCTCCGACGTTCTGGTCAATGCCATCAATTCAACGGCGGGCTCGCATCATGACGGTCATTGACGGCACGTTGAAACTCGACCCCGAGGAAGCGCGGCGCGTGCGCCAGGAGCGGCTCGAGCGGATCGGACGCTGGGTGCTGCCGCTGGCGATCATGATCCTGGCGATCTGGCTTTGGGACCGCATCTGCGTCTGGAACGAGATTCCGCAGTACATCCTGCCGCGGCCGGGCGTGGTGCTGTGGACGCTCTACAACGATGCCGGCCTGTTGTTCTCCGCGCTGCTGGTCACCTTGCGCATCACCTTCCTCAGCCTGCTCCTCGCGGTTGTCGGCGGGGTCGGGCTGGCGGTCTTGTTCGCGCAGTCGAAATGGGTGGAGATGTCGTTCTTCCCCTTCGCCATCGTGCTGCAGGTGACGCCGATCGTGGCGATCTTTCCGCTGATCAACATCTATGTTGACAACCAGACGACCAAGCTTCTGCTCTGCGCCTGGATCGTCGCCTTTTTCCCGATCCTGTCCAACACCACGCTCGGCCTCAACTCCGTCGACCGCAATCTGCGAGACCTGTTCAAGCTCAATGGCGCGACGCGCTGGCAGCAGCTGCGCTATCTCAGACTGCCGGCGGCGATGCCGTATTTTCTCGGCGGGCTGAAGATTGCCGGCGGCCTGTCGCTGATCGGCGCGGTGGTGGCCGAGTTCGTCGCCGGCGCCACCGGCCAGTCGTCGGGGCTCGCCTCGCGCATCATCGAGGCCGGCTACCGGCTGAATGCGCCGCGTTTGTTTGCAGCTTTGTTTCTGATTTCGCTGACAGGCATCCTGATCTTCCTCGTGCTGTCGCTGATTTCGCATCTCATTTTACGGCGCTGGCACGAGAGCGCGCTGAAGCAGGAGCGCTAGGTCCTTGATACCGAATACAGGTTCATACCGGCTCGCCAATGCCCGGCTTCACCAATCCCTGACGCCGGGCCTTGCCGCTGGTTACGACAATGATGGCTTTGCGCTCGCCGACATCGCTGTCGCCGATGGCAAGATTTCCAGCATCGCCGCGTATGCCGCATCGAAGGCACCCGCCGGCGCCATCAATCTTGGCGGCCGTATCGTGCTGCCGTGTTTCGTCGATTGCCACACGCATTCGACAAGGGCCATATTTGGCCGCGAAAGCCCAATCCCGACGGCAGCTTCATGGGTGCGCTGAACGCCACCGGCGCCGACCGCATGGCGCGCTGGAGCGCCGAGGACGTGGCGAAGCGCATGGATTTCTCGCTGCGCTCGGCCTACGCGCATGGCACCAGGGCGCTGAGAACCCATATCGACAGCGTCGCCCCTCAGGAGGAAATCTCCTGGCCAGTGTTCGAGACGATGCGCGACGCATGGCGCGGCCGCATCGAATTGCAGGGTGCCTGCCTGCTCGGCATCGAGGGCGTGCGTGACAGAAAATGGTTCGACAGGCTGGCCAAACGAGTGGCCGCCGCCAGGGGCGTGCTGGGTGTGGTCACCTATATGGTGCCGGACCTGGAGGAACTGCTCGACCACGTCTTCGCGCAGGCGACCAAGCACGGGCTCGACCTCGATTTTCACGCCGACGAGACCAACGATGTCGCCGCGATCTCGCTGAAGAAGATCGCCGAGGCAGCCCTGTGGAACGGATTCGAGGGCAAGATCCTCGTCGGCCATTGCTGCTCGCTGGCGCGGCAGCCCGATCTCGAGGTGCTGGACACGCTGGACAAGGTGGCGAAGGCCGGGCTCGCCGTCGTGTCGCTGCCGATGTGCAATCTTTATTTGCAGGATCGACGGAGCGACGGCACCACGCCGCGCTGGCGTGGCGTGACTCTGCTGCACGAGATGAAGGCGAGGGGCATTCCGGTGGCCGTCGCTTCCGACAACACGCGCGACCCCTTCTACGCCTATGGTGATCTCGACATGCTGGAAGTCTATCGCATGGCGACGCGCATCCTGCATTTCGATCATCCGGTCGCCGACTGGCCGCAGGCGGTGACCGCGACACCGGCCAAGGTGATGCGGCTCGATGGCTTCGGCGTGCTTGCCGCCGGCGGCGACGCGGATTTCGTCCTGTTCAAAGGTCGAAGCTGGACGGAATTGCTGTCGCGGCCCGAATCGGATCGCATCGTCGTGCGCGCCGGACGCGCGATCGACCGGCAATTGCCCGACTATGCCGAACTCGACGAGCTGATGGTGGAATGATGGATGTTTCGGCGCTCAAACGCGATCTCGACGGGATAAAGCTCGACGACAATCCGGCGATCGTCCAGCAGAAGAGCCGCGACTTCTACTGGTACAGCCCGGTGCTGAAACGGCAGCTCGACCACGTCACCGGCGACCTCATCGTGACGCCGAAGACCGAGGCCGAACTGATCCGCGTGCTTGCCGCCTGTCACCGCCATGGCGTGCCGGTGACGCCGCGCGGCAGCGGCACCGGCAATTACGGCCAGGCAATGCCGCTGTCGGGCGGGGTGGTACTCAACCTCGCCGAGATGAACGAGATCAAGTTGATCGGCCCAGGCCGCGTGGTGACCGGACCCGGCGCGGTGCTGGCCGACATCGACAAGGCGACGCGGGCGCATTCCGGCCAGGAACTGCGGCTGTCGCCCTCGACCTACAACACCGCCTCCATCGGCGGCTTCATCGCCGGTGGTTCTGGCGGTGTCGGCTCGATCAATTTCGGCGGATTGCGCGACTTCGGCAACGTGCTGCGGCTGAGCGTGGTGACGATGGAGGCCGAGCCGAAGGTGCTCGAACTGACAGGCGAGAACCTGCACAAGGTGACCCACGCCTATGGCACCAATGGCATCATATCCGAGGTCGAGATGCCGCTGACGGCAGCCTATGACTGGATCGATGTCATCGTCGGTTTCGACGCCTTCATGGAAGCAGCCCGTTATGGAAACGCGCTCGCCTGCCAGGACGGCATCCTGACCAAGCTGATCACGCCGATCGCGGCACCCGTGCCGCAACTCTACTTCAAGCGGCACCAGAAATTTTTCAGGGAAGGGCAAAGCATCTGCGTCGTCATGGTGGCTCGGCATGGGCTGGACGCCTTCCTGGCCTTTACGCGCCGCGCCGGGGGCGACGTGATCTTCAACGCTGCCCTTGCCGCGCCGGAGGAGAAAAAGGGCCTGCCGCCGGCCTACGAGCTGGCCTGGAACCACACCACGCTCAGGGCACTGCGGGTCGATCCGTCGATTACCTATCTGCAATCGCTCTATCCCTTTCCCGACCAGTTGGCGCTGGTCGAGAAGATGGATGCAATGTTCCCTGGCGAGGTGTTCTCGCATCTCGAATTCGTCCGGCTGGACGGCAACATCACCTGCTTCGGCCTGCCGCTGGTCAAGTTCACCACCGAGGCGAGGCTCGACGAAATCATCCGCCTGCATGAGGACAATGGCTGCCCGATCTTCAACCCGCACCGCTACACGCTGGAAGAGGGCGGCATGAAGCAGACCGACGCCGTGCAGTTGGCCTTCAAGCGCGAGACCGATCCGGAAGGCCTGCTCAACCCCGGCAAGATGATCGCCTGGGAAAACCCGGACTACGACTACCGTTCGGGCCGGACTTTTCTGTTCAAGGGGCTGCAAAAGGCAGGCTGATGAACATCCTCGTGCTCTACGCCCATCCGGTCGAGACCAGCTTCAATGCCGGCCTGCACCGGATGATCGTCGAGCGGCTGACGGCGGCGGGTCACACAGTCGACAACTGCGACCTCTACGCAGAGAATTTCGACCCGCGCCTGACGCGGGCCGAACGGCTTGGCTATCACGACCCGCGTGGACCAGGGGATGCGGTTGCCGGCTACATTCAGAGGCTGCAGGCGGCCGAGGCCCTGGTGCTGTCATTTCCGGTCTGGAACTACGGCTATCCGGCGATCCTGAAAGGATTTTTCGACCGCGTCTTCCTGCCCGGCGTGTCGTTCAAGCTGGTCGATGGCAAAGTGCAGCCGACGCTGCACAACATCCGTAAACTGGCGGCTGTCACCACCTATGGCGGCAGCCGGTTCCGCGCCATGGTGATGGGCGATCCGCCGCGCAAGGTCGTGAAGCGCATGCTGCGCGCCACGATCAAGCCCGGCGCTCCCGTCTCCTATCTCGCCCATTATGCGATGAACCTGTCGACCGACGAAACGCGCAAGTCCTTCATGACGAAGGTCGCGGCCAGCATGGATGCCTTCTGATGCGTGCGCTTGTCGTCTATTGCCATCCGGTGCCGGAGAGCTTTTGCGCCGCGATCCGCGACACCGCCGTGGACGTGCTGACGCGTCGAGGCTGGGACGTGCGGCTGCTCGACCTCTATGCCGAGAAATTCGATCCGGTGATGAGCTGCGAGGAGCGGCGCAGTTACAACGACCATTCGCCGCAGGATCCGGCGCTGAAGCCGCATTTCGAACTGCTCAATTGGGCCGAGGCGATCCTATTCGTCTATCCGACCTGGTGGTATGGGCTGCCGGCGATGCTGAAAGGCTGGCTCGACCGGGTGTGGGCGACCGACATCGCCTTCAAGCTGCCGGCGGGCAAGGGCGGGATCAAGTCGCTGATGACGCATGTCACCAAGGTCGGCGTCATCACCACCTGTGGTGCGCCAACCTGGTGGAGCGTCGTCGTCGGCCAGCCCGGACGTAAGACCTTGCTGCGCGGCATGCGGGCGCTGTGCGCCAGACGCTGCAAGACGTTTTTCCTGGCGCATTATTTGATGGACGCCTCGACGCCGGCGACGAGAGCGGCGTTTCTGGTCAAGGTGCGGGCGAAGCTGGAGCGTTTTTGAGCGCTGCACTTGCCTTCTCCCCTTGTGGGAGAAGGTGGCCTCGCGAAGCGAGGTCGGATGAGGGGTGCTCCAGGGAACACCAACGCCTCACTCCGCTGGAACACCCTCATCCGTCTCGGCGCTGCGCGCCGATCCACCTTCTCCCACAAGGGGAGAAGGAAAAAGCCGCGCTACATCCTCACCCGTTCCGACCTCGGATCATACATCGGCTTCAGCGATGCTTCGGCGGCAAACCGTTCGCCGGCGATCTCGATCTCATAAGATGAAGCGAGCACATCCGCCTCGCTTTCGCCCTGGCATGGCACATAGCCAAGGCCGATGGCGCCGCCGAGATGATGGCCGTAATTGCCGGAGGTGACCGGACCGACGATCTTGCCGTCGCGCAGGATCGCCTCGTTATGGAAGAGCAGCGGCTGCGGGTCCTTCAGCCGGAACTGGACCAGACGGCGGTTCAACCCGGCCTCCTTCTTCTTCAGCACGGCGTCGCGGCCGATGAAATCGCCCTTGGCTGTCTTCACCGCGAAGCCAAGGCCTGCTTCCAGCACATTGTCCTCATCGGTGATATCGTGACCGAAATGGCGGAAAGCCTTTTCGATGCGGCAGGAATCCAGCGTGTGCAGGCCGCAGAGTTTCAGGCCGACATCCGCGCCGGCCTTGTCGACCGCCTCGAAGACATGGGCAGCCTGTTCGGTAGAGACATAGAGCTCCCAGCCGAGTTCGCCGACATAGGTGACGCGGTGCGCCCGGGCGAGCCCCATGCCAATCTCGATCTCCTGGAAGGTGCCGAACGGATTGTTCTCGTTGGAGAAGTCGTTGGGGCTGACCTTCTGGATCAGTTTTCGCGCATCCGGACCCATCAGGCAGAGCACGCTTTCGGCGGCGGTCAGATCTGTGATGACGACGAACGCCTCACCGACATGGCGGCGCAGCCAGGCGAGGTCGCGTTGCAGCGTGGCCCCTGGAACGACGAGGAAATAGACCGTATCCGAAAGCCGCGACACGGTGAGGTCGCTCTCGATGCCGCCGCGCTGATTGAGCATTTGCGTGTAGACGATCTTGCCCGGCGCCACATCCATGTCGTTGGCGCAGAGCCTTTGCAGGAAACGCTGAGCGTCGCGACCCTCGACTCGGATCTTGCCGAACGAGGTCATGTCGAACAGACCGACCTTGTTGCGGACCGCCAGATGCTCCTCACGCTGATTGTCGAACCAGTTCTGCCGCTTCCAGGAATAGCGATATTCGCGCTCCTGGCCTTCGCGCGCGAACCAGTTGGCGCGCTCCCAGCCGGCAACCTCGCCGAACACGGCGCCACGCGCCTTCAGATGTTCATGCAAGGGCGAGCGGCGCACGCCACGCGATGTCGCCATCTGCCGGTAGGGAAAATGGTCGGCATAGAGCAGGCCGAGCGTTTCGGAAACGCGCTCCTTGAGATAGCGGCGGTTCTTCTGGAACGGCTGGGTGCGGCGGATGTCGACTTCCCACAGGTCGAACGGCGCTTCGCCATCGTTGATCCACTGCGCCAGCGCCATGCCGGCGCCGCCGGACG
Source organism: Mesorhizobium sp. M8A.F.Ca.ET.181.01.1.1 (assembly GCF_004792025.1). Classification (NCBI taxonomy): domain Bacteria; kingdom Pseudomonadati; phylum Pseudomonadota; class Alphaproteobacteria; order Hyphomicrobiales; family Phyllobacteriaceae; genus Mesorhizobium; species Mesorhizobium sp. M8A.F.Ca.ET.181.01.1.1. The sequence continues at coordinate 903,733 of NZ_SRTV01000001.1, forward strand.
AGACGATGCCGATCGAGTTGTAGCCGGTCGCCATCCAATAGCCGCGCAGTTCCGGCGCCTCGCCGAGATAGTAGCGGTCGTCGGGGGTGAAACTTTCCGGGCCGTTGAAGAAAGTGTGGATGCCGGCGGTGGCCAGCATCGGCATGCGGTTGACGCCCATTTCGAGGATAGGCTCGAAATGGTCCATGTCCTCGGGCAACTGGTCGAAGCAGAAGTCCTCGCGGATGCCGTCCATGCCCCATGGCTTGGCCACCGGCTCGAAGGCGCCGAGCATCATCTTGCCGGCGTCTTCCTTGTAGTAGGCGCATTCGTCGGGCACGCGCAGCACCGGTAGGCGGCCGAGGCCTGAGATGGGCTCGGTGACGAGATAGAAATGCTCGCAGGCATGCAGCGGGATGGTAACGCCGTTCTGGGCACCGAGTTCGCGCGCCCACATGCCGGCGCAGTTGACGACGATGTCGGCCTCGATGGTGCCTTGCTCTTCGCCCTGCGCCCAGGACACGCCGGTGACCCGGCCATTTTTTGTATGGACCTTCGTCACCTTCACATTCTCGACAATGGTGGCGCCGCGCTGGCGCGCGCCCTTGGCCAGCGCCATGGCGATGTTGGCCGGGTCGCATTGACCGTCGAGCGGCAGGTGCACGGCGCCGACCACGTCGGAGACGTTGAGATGCGGATACATCTGCTTGACTTCATTGGGAGAAATCTCGCGCACATCGACATCGAAGGCGCGGGCGAGCGATGCCTGCCGGTAGATCTCGTGCTTGCGCTCCTCGGTCAGCGCGACGGTGATCGAGCCGACCTGGCGCATGCCGGTGCCGACCTCGGTCTCGGCCTCCAGCTTCACGTAGAGGTCGGCCGAATATTTCGCCAGCCGGGTCATGTTCTGCGAACCGCGCAACTGTCCGATCAGGCCGGCGGCATGCCATGTCGTGCCCGAGGTCAGCTGCTTGCGCTCCAAAAGCACGATGTCGGTCCAGCCGAGCTTGGCCAGGTGGTAGGCGACCGAGCAGCCGGAGACGCCGCCGCCGATGATGACGGCCCGCGCCTTGGTGGGAATGGTCTTGGCGGTCATGCGGCCTCACGACGGTAGCTGGAAACAAAACGGCGCAGCCGAGCGGCTGCTTCCCGCAGTACCGGTTCGGGCTGGCACAGGCTGATTCTGATATGGCCGGCCGCGGCTTCGCCGAAGCTGGAGCCAGGCATGACGCCGACCTTCTCCTTGTCGAGAAAGGCGAAAGCGAATTTCTCGTCGTCGGGTTCGACATCCGATATGTCGAGCATGACATACATGCCGCCTTCGGAGCCGCGCACGGTGACATCATTCATGCCGCGCACCGCATCGAGCAGGACGGTGCGGCGTGCGGCGTAGCGTTCGGCGATGTCCTTGACGCCATAGTGCTGCTCCAGCGCCTCGGCGCAAGCGATCGAGATGAAGGCCGGCAGGCCGTAGGTCGTCACCAGGTTGAGGTTGATCAGCAGCGCGATCATCTCCTCCGGACCCGTCAGCCAGCCCATGCGCCAGCCGGTCATGCCGTGGCTCTTGGACATCGAATTGATGACCAGCGTGCGCTCGGCCATGCCGGGAAGCGAGCGCGGCGAGACATGCTCGCCGCCGCCCAGCGTCCAGTAAACCTCGTCGGACAGCAGCCAGAGGTCGTGCTCGCGGCAGAGCTCTGCCAGTTGTTCCAGCCGCTCGCGCGAGTAGACCGCTCCAGTCGGATTGTTCGGCGTGTTGATCAGGATGGCGCGCGTATTGGGCTTGAGTGCTGCACGGATCATTTCCGTGCGGGGTTGGAACCCATCCTCGGCCGGCGTCTCGACCACGGTGAAACTGGCGCCGGCGGCACTGAAAGTGTTGGGGTAGGTGGCATAGTAGGGCGCCACGACGATGGCGTGGTCGCCCTGATCGAGCACGGCTTGCACGGCAGCGTAAAGTGCTGCCTGGCCTCCCGGCGTGGCAATGACCTCTTCGGGCATGGTCTCGACGCCGGTGCAGGCGCTGGAGGCCGCCGCCATGGCCTTGCGCAGGCGTGGCAGGCCGGGCAGCGGCGTGTAGTGATGGTTGCTGCCACGGACCGCTGCCACACAAGCTTCGATCGTCTGCGACGGCGTGTCGAAATCGTGGTCGCCGACCGACAGCATGATGATGTCCTCACCAGCCTCCTTGCGGTTCCAGGCGGCGAAATGAACCTCCCAGCCATCCTTGCCCGATGGCACGATGCCGGTGATGCGCGATGATGGTTTAGGCATGTAAGACTCCCGAGATCGCGTAACCGTTCTGTTCCAGCCGATCGCGCAAGGCGGCGATGTGAGCGGGACCGACCTCGCAGCAACCGCCGACGATGTCCGCCCCGGATTCCACCCAGCCGACAGCCTGATCGGCGTAAGCATCCGGACCGAGATCGTGGCGGGCATGCAGCACATCCACCGTGCCGCCATGCTTGAGCGCTTCGGTGGAGGTGAAGCCATTGGCATAGGCGCCGACCGGGCCGCCGAGCTCGATCAGTTCCGGCAAGGCCGCCGCGATGGCTTCCGGACGACAGCAGTTGAGCAGCCGCGCCGCCACCGGCAGATTTCCGAGCGCGTCCGCTGCCGACGCAATCGTCTCGCCGCTGCGCAAGCGTGGCGTGCCGTGATCGGCCAGCGTCCATGACACCCAGACGGGCTTGCCGCTTTCCGATGCGGCGGTGACTGCCGCGCGCGCCTCTTCGGCAGAGGCCATGGTTTCGCACAGGAACAGGTCGACGCCATCAGCCTGTTCGGCGACGATGCGGCGGTAGATGTCGAGCGTGTCCCGGTAGGGGATCGTCAGCGCCGGCGCGTAGCTGCCGAAAAGCGGTGACAGGCAGCCGGCGATCGCCGCGTCGCCGGCCTCGTCGCGGGCTTGCCTGGCGAGGTCGATGCCACGCTTCTGCAACGGCTTGAACAGGTCTTCCGCGCCCTCGCGCGCCAGGCGTTCGGGCGTCGCCGAATAGGTGTTGATGGTGATGACCCGGGCGCCGGCGCGGATGAATTCGGCATGCAGGCCGCGCACGAGGTCCGGTTCGTCGATCAGCACCCTGGCCGACCACAGCGGCGTCGGCTCGGACTTGCTGCGCCGCACCAGCTCCTGGCCCATGCCGCCATCGGTGAGGATAACCGGCTTCATGCGCGCAGCCTTTCGTTCTTGGGATCCCACAACGGCTCGTCCTGCTGCACGACCGCCTTGAAACGGTCGCCGAAGATCTCGACCTCGACAGAGGTGCCGGGTTCGCTCAGGTCGGCGCGCAGCATGCCGAGCGCGATCGATTTGTCGACACGATGACCCCAGCCACCCGATGTCGTCTCACCGACGATCTGGCCGTCGTGCCAGAGCGTCGACATGTAGGGCGCGTCGCAATCGCCGGGATTTTCGACCACCAGCGTGACGAAGCGCTTCTTCACGCCTTGCTGTTTCTCGTTCTGGAGTGCCGCCTTGCCGCGGAAGTCGGGCTTTTCCCATTTGACGAAGCGCTCGAGCCCGCCCTGCAGGATCGAATAGTCGGTCGACAGGTCGCCCTTCCAAGTGCGGTAGCCCTTTTCCAGGCGCAGCGAATCCAGCGCGTACATGCCGAACGGCTTCAGCCCGTGGTGCTGCCCGGCGGCACAGATCGCATCGAAGATGGCGGCGGTGTCGTCGACCCTGGTGTGGATCTCCCAGCCGAGCTCGCCCGCGAAGGAGACGCGAACCAGCTTGGCCCAGCGGCCGGCGATCCTGGTCTCCTGATGCGTCAGCCATGGCAAGGTCAGGTCGGCCTCACAGACATCGGCAAGGATTTTTCGCGAATTGGGGCCGGCCAGGATCTGCGTGGAGAATTCCTCTGTCCGGTCGATCAGCTTGAACGCGGCATCCCCGGGCATGTGCGACTTCAGCCATTCGAAGTCGTGCCACTGCGCCACCGCCGCGGTGATCAGCGTCATGGACTCCTCGCCATGGCGCACCACCGACATTTCGGTGACGATGCGGCCCTTGTCGTCGGAGAAATAGACCAGGCCGATGCGACCGGGCTTCGGCACCAGGCCGGTTACCTGCCGGCTCAGCCATTCGGCGGCGCCAGGGCCTTCGAGATTGAAGCGCGAGAAGCCGGGCAGGTCGAGGATGCCGGCGGCGTCGCGGACCGCGAGACACTCTTCGCGGACTCGTTGCTGCCAGGGCCCCTCGCGGCGGAAGGTCAGCGTGGCTTCCTCGGAGATGTCGTCGCCGTCCTGCGCGTACCAGGTGGCGCGTTCCCAGCCATTATAGGCATCGAAGCGGGCGCCCAGCGCCTTGATGCGATCGTGGATCGGCGACAGTTTCCTGTCGCGGCCTTCCGGCCAGGCGTGACGCGGGAACTGGATGGCGTATTCGTTGCCGTAGATTTCCATGCCCTTGGCCACGCAATAGTCCGGCGCGGAAGCAAAGGAGGTGAAGCGGCGCGGATCGCACGACCACATGTCCCATTCGGTCTGGCCCTGCGTCACCCATTCGGCCAACACCTTGCCGGCGCCGCCGCCCTGGGCGATGCCGAAGGTGAAGACGCAAGCCTCGAAGGCGTTGGGAACGCCCGGCATCGGCCCGATCAGCGGATTGCCGTCGGGCGCATAGGGGATCGGTCCGTTGATGACCTTGGACAGGCCGGCGGTGCCCAGGATCGGGACGCGGGCGACCGCGTCCGCCAGATAATGCTCCAGTCGGTCGAGATCGTCTGGGAAGAGCTGGAACGAAAAGTCATCCGGCATGGGATCGTTATGGGTGGCCCAATGCGCGCGGCAATTGCGCTCATAGGGGCCGAGGTTCATGCCGGCCTTTTCCTGGCGCAAATAATATGAAGTGTCGACGTCGCGCAGCAGCGGCAGCTTCTTGCCCTGTTCCTTCGACCAGGCGGCGAGCTCGGGGATCTCTTCGAACAATATGTACTGGTGGCTCATCACCATCATCGGCACTTCGCGGCCGAACATCCTGCCGACTTCGGCGGCACGATAGCCGGCTGCGTTGACGACGATCTCGCAGCGGATCTCGCCTTGCGCCGTTACAACCACCCACTCGTCCTTCTCACGGCGCACGCCGGTGACGGGGCAGAAGCGGATGATCTTCGCGCCCATGTCGCGTGCGCCCTTGGCCAGCGCCTGCGTCAACTGTGCCGGGTCGATGTCGCCGTCGCTCGGATCGTAGAGCGCGCCCTTCAACTCGTGCGTTTCGAGGAAGGGATAGCGGCGCTTGATCTCGTCGAGCCCGACCACGTTGATGTCCATGCCCTGATAGCGGCCCATGCCTTTGGCGCGCTGGAACTCCTGCATGCGCTCTTTCGAGTGGGCGAGCCTGAGCGAACCGGTGACATGGTAGTTCATGGGATAGTCGACGGCGTCGGCGAGGCCCCGATAGAGTTCGGTCGAATAGCGCTGCATGTTCATCAGCGACCATGAGGAGGAGAAGGTCGGCACATTGCCGGCGGCATGCCAGGTCGAGCCGGAGGTCAGCTCGTTCTTTTCCAGGAGCACGCAGTCGGTCCAGCCGGCCTTGGCCAGATGATAGAGCGAGGAGGTGCCGACCACGCCACCTCCGATGATCACCACGCGCGCGGTGCTCGGCAAACCCGCCATGTTCTTCTCCCAATCTTCAAGCGCGCCGCGCTTTTCTTTTTGTTTTTATGCGTGTCGCCGTCGCAAAACCGCTGCATGGTTCCGGACGACATCCACTCATCAATCAATAGACCGGCGGCGAAACCACCCAGATGACAACAGCCGGCTCGCTACCCGGATTGCGCCAGCGGTAAGGCTTGCCTTCGAAGCGAAAGGAGTCGCCTTCGCCAAGCCGGTGCCAGACCCCGGCTATTTCGATGTCGAACTGCCCGGACGCGATGTATCCGGCCTCCTCGGTCGGCCGGCGGGCCTCGTTCTTCAACTCCGCTCCCGGCGCGAAGACCGACCGCACCATCTCGAAGCTACCACCGAGGTCCGGTGACAGAAGCTCCTCCACCAGACCGGATTCGCTGGTGCCAAGCGCGCGGCGCTTGCCGGCGCGCACCACCACGCCGCGCTCGCTCTCCACGGGCACGTCATGGCTGAAGAACAGGCTGATCGGCACGCCGAACAGTTCGGCAAAGGCCCGGAGATCACTAAGCGATGGCGTCGACAGGCCGCGCTCGACCTGGCTGACCCAGCCGACCGAACGGCCGAGCTTCAGCGCGATCTCGGCCAGCGTCAGTCCGCGCACCCGGCGCAAGGCCCTGATATCGCCGGCCAGGACTCGCTCGTCAGGTCCCTGTAATGTTCGTGGGGTAGGGGAGACCAAATCGCTCACTTCATGAAAATTTTCAGCCGAATTTCATGAGAAATCAAGCTCATGAAAAAATCAAGTAGATTTTCACCAATGCTCAAGATTTGCTTGCAGGATTTTGACGGTTCATGCAAAGGCTCCGCCGCGAGCGGCGAGTGGGGACGTCCGATCGACACAACGGCTAAGGGACGGCCCATGCTGGAAAAGAAGGCTCGAATCACGGTTGATGCCGAGATCGTCGACGACGCGATCATGTCGCGCCGTTCGGTGCGTGCATTTCTGCCCGACATGATCGATGACGAGACGATCCGTGACATACTGACTGTTGCGGCGCGCGCTCCCTCCGGCACCAATATGCAGCCGTGGCGGGTCTACGTTACCAAGGGCGGGACCAAGCAGCGGATCACGGATGCCATCATGAATTCCGGCATCCGCGCGGAAAAAGCCGACTGGGACGAATATCGCTACTATCCGACCCAGTTCTTCGAGCCATATCTCACCCGCCGCCGTGCCAACGGGTTCGGCCTTTATGGCGCGCTCGGCATAGGCCGCCGGGAGGTCGACAAGATGCGCGCCCAGCACGACCGCAACTTCGTCTTCTTCGACGCGCCGGTCGGCATGATCTTCACCATCGACCGCCGGCTCAACCAGGGTTCGTGGATCGACTACGGCATGTTCCTGCAAAACATCATGGTCGCGGCGCGGGGCAGGGGTCTGCATACCTGTCCGCAAGCGGCCTTCGCGCCCTATCACCGGCAGATTAGGTCGGTGCTCGGCATTCCCGACGAGGAGATCGTCGTCTGCGGCATGGCGCTCGGCTATGAAGACACTTCCAAGCCCGAGAACGCCTTCCGCACCGATCGTGAGCCGCTCGAGGAATGGGTGACGTTCAGCGAATAGGTCTCGGCCGCCAACCGGGGCAGGGCCGCTATTCCGTATTCATGTGCGCGCCGTGGCCGCTGACATGGGCGCCGTCTTGCGGCGTCAGCTTGAGATAGGCAAGCAGCGCGCAGAGCGTGATGATGCCCTCGATCACGAACAGGATCCGGAAATCGCTGGCGACGGCCGGCCCGCCGCCGGCGAGAAACGAGAGCATCGCGGCCGCGAGGCCGACGCTGATGGCGACCGCCAGCTGCCACAGGATGTAATAGAGCGCGCTGAAGCGGGCGAGCTGCTCGGGCGCGATGTCGGAATAGGCTAGATTGCCGGTCGAAGCCCATTGCACCGAGCGGAAGACGCCAAAGACGAAGATGTAGGTGAGCGTGATCCAGACCGGGGTCGTTGCTTGGATCAAGGCGAAGCCCGCGACCATGGCGGCTACCACGGGCGTGTTGAAGACCAGCACGCGGCGAAAACCGAAACGGTTGAGAAGGCGTGGCATGAAGAAACGCATACCTACCGAGCCGACCGCCGCAACGAAGGTCAGCGATCCCGCCTGCACCGCGCTCATGCCGAAGCCGAGCTGAAACATCAGCGGCAGCAGGAAGACGACGGAGCTGAGACCGATCGTGTCGAGGCCGCCGCCGGTAAGGAAGGAGATGCGGAAGGTGCGGATGCGCAGGAGCTTGAGATCGAGCAAGGGATTGCGCACACGCAGGCAGTAGAAGGAGGCGGCCGTCAGGATGACGAGCGCCAGCGCAAGCTCGGCCGCGATCATGCCGCTGGCGGCGTCTTTTGCCGCAAGGGAGTCCATGCCGAAGACCAGTAGCACCATGCCGCTGCCGACAAGCACAAAGCCTGGAAAATCGAACCGCGTGCGCACGGGCTTAGTCATTGTCGGGAACAGTGAGGCGGCAAGGATTGCGGCGGCGAGTGCGAACGGCACGTTGATGAAGAAGATCCAGCGCCAGGAGATGTAGGTGGTCAGCGCGCCGCCGACGAGCGGACCGACCAGCGGCCCGGACTGGCCGGCCAGCGAGATATACATGTTGATCTTCAAGGTCCGGCTGCGCGGGAAGGTCGACAGGATGACGACCTGGCCGAGCGTGCCCATCAGTGCGCCACCGAAACCCTGCAGCGCGCGGGCGCCGACCAGCATCCAGATGTCGTTCGAGAGCCCGCACAGAGCCGATGAAGCGGCAAACACCAGCAAGGCGAAGCAATAGACGTTGCGCAGGCCGAAACGATCGGCCGCCCAGCCCCCGAGCGGCATGGAGATGATCAGGCTGGCGACGTAGACGGTGATCAGCAGGCCGAGTTGGCTCGGCGGACGGCCGAGGCTTTGGCTGATGCCCGGCAGCGCCGTCACTACGACATTCTGGTCGAGGCTGGTCATGAACACGCCGCACGCGACCGTCAGCGGCAGCAGGAGCAAGGCTCTGGCCGGCACATCGGCGCGATCGGTGGCGCCGGCGGATAGTTCAGCAGTCATGGGGATGTTCGAACCAAATATGCCGACTTTGAGACCGGATTTTCATATCCCTTGGACCGTGGGCGGCCATGTTTTGCATCATGGGCGCCCGCGGCAGGATTCTCTAGCGGCAGAACTGGCCGGTATTGAGGCCAGAAGCAGCGGCAATGGGCACATCCGGCCGCACTGCCTACTGCACCTCGTAGCCGACTTCCTCGCTGGCATGGCAGAGCGCCTTCCAGAACGAGCGGGCGAAAGAGCGGAAGACATAGATGTCGAACTGGTCGGTGCCGGTGCGCTGGATCTGGGCGAAGACATCGTGATGCGTTGTCGAGCGGCCGGCGCCGACCGGAAAGGCGGGCAGAACGAAGTCGATGGCAAAGAATTTCGACAGCACCCATTCGGCTTTCGGCCCGGCAATGCGGATGGCGGTGCGGCCATGCGACAGGTCCGTCACCGTGCCGATGGCCGGCGTCACCGCCTTGGCGAAGGCCGCGGCCAATCCTTCGGCCTCATCGGCCACGGTGAATTTTCCCGGTGCGAAACCGAACACCGACTTCGCGCCGTCGCTCAAGCCGCCGCCGGCGCCGTCCGGCAGAGCGAGCCCGCTGACGGCGCGGATCGCTGCCATCAGTTTCTTCTCTTCGCCAGGCCATGCCGCGAGTTGCACGATCGAGCCCGGCCTGGTTTCGGTGAGCAGGATTTCGACGCCATGTTCGAAATTGCCGTGCGAGCCGACATGGAATTCCGGTTCGAGGGGCGATTGACGCTCAGCCATGCATGCGGGTCCCTTCCGGATCGTAGAAGTGGTTGGAGACGATCTCCACGGGTCCGAAGCGGCTGCGCAAGGGATCGGAGACATGGGCACGCGTGCCGTGCCTGGCCTTGCCGCCCTTGACCAGCGCCAGCGCGATATGCTTGCCGAGCGCCGGCGAATAACAGCAGGCGGTGATGTGCCCGATCGAGCCGTGCGGATTGACCTCGTCGACTTCCTCGACAATATGCGCGCCGCCATTGAGCGGCCGGTTGTCGAGCGCGATCAGGCCGACCAGTTCCAGCCGCTCGGACGCGACGAGGCCTTCCCGGTCCATCATCGCGGAGCCGATGAACGGCTTCTTCTTCGACAGCATCCAGTCGAGATGCAGGTCGCGCGCCGTGGTGCGGCCATCGATCTCGGCGCCGGTGACATGACCCTTCTCGATGCGCATCGTGCCCAGCGCCTCGAGCCCGTAGGTCACCAGCCCGAACGGCTTGCCGGCCTCGACCAAGGCTTCCCAGACATGGGTGCCGTGGCCGGCGCCGGAATAGACTTCGAAGGCCATTTCGCCGGAGAAGGATAGCCGGCAAATCATTACCGGCACACCTGATATCTCACCGTGCACGATGCCCATGAAGGGCAGCGTCGCATTGTCGACAGCCGTGCCGGTGACACAGGCCGCGAGAATCTGCCTCGCTTTGGGGCCGCCTATCGCGGCTCCCGCCCATTCGTCGGTCACCGAGGTGACATGGACCTTGAGTTCCGGCCAGATCACGTCGAGGAAATATTCCAGATGCTGCATCACCTTGCCGGCATTGGCCGTGGTGGTGGTCATCAGGAAATCCTGTTCGCCCAGCCGCCAGGTGGTGCCGTCGTCGAAGGCAAAACCGTCCTCGCGCAGCATCAGCCCGTAGCGTGCCTTGCCGACGGCGAGCGTCGAGAACATGTTGGTGTAGACGCGGTCCAGGAACGCGGCCGCGTCGGGGCCTTGCACGGCGATCTTGCCCAGTGTCGAGACATCGACCATGCCCGCGCTTTCGCGCGTCGCCTTGGCTTCTCGCACATAGGCCTGTTCGACAGTCTCGCCTGAAAGCCCGTAGATCATCGGCCGGTACCAGAGGCCGGCCGAATACATGGTCGCGCCATTGGCGAGGTGCCAGTCATGCATCGGCGTAAGCCGCTCGGGCTTGAGGTCACCGAAACGTTCGGCTGCCAGCGAGCCGATCGACACTGGCGCGAAGGGCGGCCGGAAGCGGGTCGTGCCGACTTCCGGGATCGGCTTGCCGAGCGCTTCCGCCATGATGGCAAGGCCGGGGATGTTGGAGCTCTTGCCCTGGTCGGTGGCCATGCCGAGCGTGGTGTAGCGCTTCAGGTGCTCGACTGAGACGAAGCCTTCGCGATGCGCCAGGCGGACATCCTCCGCCGTGACGTCGTGCTGCAAGTCGACAAAGCTCTTGCCGCTGCCCTTGATCTCGAACACAGGCGCGGGATCCTGGTCTCCAGGAGTTGCCTCGACAGTGGGCAGCGCCGCCGGCGTGCCTGTTCCTCCGGCTGCGGCAAGGCCTGCGGCGCGGCCTTCGGCGATCGCCTCGACCGTCGAAAAGCTGCCGGTGAAGGCGCCGGCGCCAATCCAGTTTTGTGTCGGCTTGGGCGGCAGGAAGGCTTGCCGGGCGGCGTTCCATTCCGCTTTGGCGCCGGCCTGGCTGGCCAGATGAATGGTCGGCGACCAGCCGCCCGACATCAGCAGGCAATCGGCATGGACGCTGCGCGCATCGCCGCTCAGCGCACCGGCGACCATGTCGAAACGCTGGACCTTGAGGCCGGACAAGGCCTTGCCACCTTCCGTGGCGACCACCGCATGGCCGGACAGCAATTCCGCCTCGGCTTCGCCGGCCAGGGCGCTCATCTCGGCGGAGGGCTGCGGGCGCACGTCGATGATGGCAACGATCGCGGCACCTGCCTGCTTCAGCGCCAACGCCGACCGGTAGGCGCTGTCATTGTTGGTGAACACCACCACCCGCTGCCCCGGCAGCACGCCGAATTCGCTGGCGTAGCGCTGCGCCGCGTGCGCCAGCATCACGCCGGGCCGGTCATTGCCCGGGAACACCAGCGGCCTTTCGAAGGCGCCGGTGGCCAGCACCACGGATCCGGCGCGGATCGCCCAGTAACGATGGCGCGGCTCACCCTTTGCGGGCTGCGCCTTGTGGTCGCTGACCCGCTCGAGCGCGGCAAGCGTGTTGTTGTCGTAGTAACCCCAGACCGTGGTGCGCGGCAGAAGCCGGACATTGTCGCGGGCCTCGAGCTGGGCGACGGTGCGCCGCACCCATTCAGCCGCCGGTGCGCCATCGATGGTTTCGCCCGACCAGTTGCCCGAACCGCCGAAACGCGGCTCGAGATCGGCCAGGACAACGCGTGCGCCTTGATCGGCGGCAGCCTTGGCGGCCATCAGCCCGGCCGGGCCGGAGCCGACCACAAGCACGTCGCAAAACGCGTTCATGCGTTCATAGCGGGCCGGGTCCTTTGCCGATCCGGCGCTGCCGAGGCCGGCGGCGCGGCGGATGAAATGCTCGCAGAACATCCAGAAGCGCGTGCCTTTCAGCGGGCCGACAACCGGACCCATGAAGGTCTTGTAGTAGAAGCCGGCCGACAGGATCTTGCCGCCGAGCTGGTTGACGGCATGGATGTCCCAGGTGAGCGAGGGGAAACGGTTCTGGCTGACGGCGATCAGCCCGTCATGGATCTCGACCATGGTCGCCGGGATGTTGGGCTCGCGCACTTCGCCCTTCAGCACCGTTACCAGCGCGTTGGGCTCCTCGACGCCCGCGCTCAGCAGGCCGCGCGGCCGATGGTATTTGAAGGAACGTCCGAACAGCGTGACGCCATTGGCCAGCAGCGCGGACGCCAGCGTGTCGCCGCCATGCCCGGTATAGGCAACGCCGTCGAAAGTGAAGCGGATCGTCTTCAGCCGGTCTATGCGGCCGCCGGTGTCGGTGCGGCGCGGGCTCATGGCTTGTCCTCCGCCTTGCGGCGCGCGGCCGAGCTGTGATCGCCGCGCACGAAGGCGACACTGGAAATCTCATGCGTCAGCGTGTTGCGCACAACCCTCAGATGCGCCCGGCAGCCGCCGGAGTGCTGCCAGATCTCGTTGTGGTCGCCGGCCGGATTCAGCCGGTCGTAGACATAGGCGTTCCAGGCCTCGAAATTCTGCGAGGCGGGGTCGGGACGCTCGCGGTTTCCGTCGCCCTGATAGGTGAACTCGATGACGTCGCGCGGGCCGCAGTAGGGGCAAGTGATCAGCACGGAATGTTCCTAATGAAGCCGCGGGTTCGCGCCCTGACCCTTGTCGTCGATCACCAGGCCGCGATGAAAGCGGTCGAGCGTGAAAGGGGCGTTGAAATCGTGCGGCTGGTCCTTGGCGATGGTCCAGGCAAAGCACCAGCCGGAAGCCGGAGTCGCCTTGAAGCCGCCATAGCACCAGCCGCAATTGAGATACATGCCGGGCAGGGGGCCGATGGTGATGATCGGCGAGCCATCCATCGACATGTCGCAGACGCCGCCCCAGGAGCGCAGCATGCGCACGCGGGCAAGGCCTGGGAAAAGCGCCAGCATCTCGCTCATCACCTCGTCGACGATGGGCAGATTGCCGCGCTGGGCGTAGCTGTTGTAGCCGTCGATGTCACCGCCATAGACAAGGCCGCCCTTGTCGGACTGCGACATGTAGAAATGGCCCATGCCGAAGGTCACGACGGTGTCGATGAAAGGTTTCAGCGATTCGGTGACGAAGGCCTGCAGCACATGGCTTTCGATCGGCATCGTCTCGACGCCGGCCAATTGCATGACGCGGCCGGTGCTGCCGGCCACCGCGACCGCCACTTTCTTGGCCCTGATATCGCCGCGCGAGGTGGTGACGCCGGTGATGCGGTCGCCGTCGCGCAGGAAGCCGGTGACCTCGCAATTCTCGATGATGTCGACGCCGCGGCGGTCGGCGCCGCGCGCATAGCCCCAGGCAACCGCATCGTGCCGGGCGGTGCCGGCGCGCCGCTGCATCAGGCCGCCAACCACGGGAAAGCGTGCATCATTGGAGATATCGAGCGCCGGGATCAGGCGCTTGATCTCGGCTGGCGTCATCAATTCCGCGTCGACGCCGAGATGGCGCATGGCGTTGCCGCGCCTCGCGTAGTCGTCGAACTGAGCCGGCGTGTGCGCCAGGTTCAGGCAGCCGCGCTGCGAGAACATGACGTTGTAATTGAGCTCGTGCGACAGGCCCTCCCAAAGCTTCATCGAATGCTCGTAGAAGCGGGTATTGGCCGGCAGCAGATAGTTCGAGCGCACGGCCGTGGTGTTGCGGCCGACATTGCCGGATCCCAGCCAGCCTTTCTCCAGTACCGCGACATTGGTGATGCCGTGTTCCTTGGCCAGATAGTAGGCGGTCGCCAGGCCGTGACCGCCGCCGCCGATGATGACGACGTCGTAGGATGCCTTCGGATCCGGCTTGCGCCAGGCCGGCTTCCAGTCCTTGTTTCCCTTGAGCGCGTTCGCGAGCAGCGAAAGGGCCGAGTACTCTGCCATGTGTAAGGTGTCCGTTGCGGGCGATGCGGCAGACTATAGAGCAGGCCGCATCGGCAAAGCCAATATTGCGCCATGGCCTTTCGACTGGCCGACGCCTCGATGCGACGGCTTGCCCCATGATATGGCCGTCTTTATCAAGGACAGGCTTTTTTTGAATTGCCTTTGCGCTCCGTGAGTCGCCAACAGATCATGCTTTTTCGATTGCTTCGCCTCATCCTGATCCTCGCGCTTGTCGTTTCGGCGCCGCCTTCGTTCGAGGCGATGGCGCAAGCGCTCGGCCAGGGCGCCGCCGGATTGGTCACCGATCAGCAGAAGGTCATCCAGGGCCTGACAGCCAAAACCGATGATCTCGAGAAGAAAATACAGCAGGACGGTGAGGACGATGCCTCGCTCGTGGATATCCGTCTGCAACTGGAGGATCTGTCGCGGTCGGCACTCACCAGTGCGCTGGCATTCCGTTCGCGCCTCACCGACATCAACAATCGCATCGAGGTGCTGGGCCCGCCGCCGGCGGCGGGCCAGCCGCAGGAGCCCGACATAGTGACCGGCGAACGCCAGGCGCTGGCGTCGGAGAAGGCCGAGATCAACGCGGTCGTCGCCAGCGCACAGAACCTGTCGATCCGCATCAGCGGGCTGATCGACAAGATCGGCAACATGCGCAGCGCGCTGTTCCGCAATCTTTTGACCAAGCGCTACGTACTCTCGGACGCCTTGAGCCCGCAGGTGTTTTCCGATGCGCGCGACGAGTTCGGCAATTTCTACAAGGCGGTGTCGTCCTGGCTGAGCTTCGCCATCAAGTTCAAGTTCCAGGCCATCCTGGCGGCAACCTTCGTGGCGCTCGGCCTGGCGCTGGTGCTTCTGGTCGGCGGGCGGCGCCTGTTCGGGCGGGTGTTCGAGGCCGACCCCAGCAATGAGGATCCATCCTATCTCAGCCGTCTTTCGGTGGCCTTCTGGTCGACCTTGCTGCCGACGCTGGCGGTTGCCGCGTTTCTCGGCTCGACTATCTTCTTTTTCAACTATTACAACGTCTTGCGCGGCGATATTGGGCTTTTCCTCAATGCGTTGGCCACCGTCATCGGCGTGGTGTTTTGCGTCAACCGGCTGACCAACGCGGCACTCGAGCCGCGTTTGCCCAACTGGCGTCTCATCCCCGTCGAAACCGGGCCGGCGCGCTGGCTGGTCCGCCTGACCACCGCCATGGCCGTGGTCATCAGCTTCAACACCTTCCTGTCGATCGTGAACGACAAGATGGGGTCGCCGCTGTCGCTGACCATCGCGCGCAGTTTCGTCGCCACCATCATCGTCGGCGTCATCCTGATCCTGATGGCGATGCTGAGGCCCTTCAAGGCGCGTGACGGAAGCTGGCGCCCGTGGCCGGCATGGCTGCGCTACACCTCGCTCGGGCTCGGGCTTTTCACCATCATCGCGGCGCTACTCGGTTATATCGGCCTTGCGCTGTTCGTATCGCTGCAGGTCGTGGTCACCGGCACCGCGCTGATAACAGCCTATATCGGCTTCCTGTCGGCGCAGGCGATCGGCGAGGAGGGCGCTTTCGCCAACACCTCGGTCGGGCGCTGGCTGTCGGCCAATTCCAGCTACGAGGATACCGCGCTCGACCAGCTCGGCCTTGTCGTCAGCATCGCCATCAACCTGATGATCGTGCTGGTTTTCCTGCCGCTGATCCTCTTGATGTGGGGCTTCCAGCCCGGCGATATCGAGGCGTGGGCATATAAGCTCGCTACCGGCATCAATATCGGTTCGGTGACGATTTCGGTCACCGGCATCCTGTCGGGCATCGTTGTCTTCGTCATCGGCTATTTCCTGACGCGCTGGTTCCAGGGCTGGCTCGACGGCTCCGTCATGGCGCGCGGCAAGGTCGATACCGGGGTGCGCAACTCGATCCGGCTGGCGGTCGGCTATGCCGGCGTAGCGCTCGCCGCACTGGTCGGCATCTCGGCCGCGGGCATCGACCTCTCCAGCCTGGCGCTGGTCGCCGGTGCTCTCTCCCTCGGTATCGGTTTCGGCCTGCAGAATGTGGTGTCTAATTTCGTCTCCGGCCTGATCCTTTTGGCCGAGCGCCCGTTCAAGGTCGGCGACTGGATCGTGGCCGGCGACGTCAGCGGCACGGTCAAGAAGATCAGCGTGCGCGCCACGGAGATCGAGACCTTCCAGCGGCAGTCGGTGATCCTGCCCAATTCCAACCTGATCAACAACGCCGTCGGCAACTGGACGCACCGCAACAAGCTCGGCCGCATCGACATCAAGGTCGGCGTCGCCTATGGCAGCGACGTCAAGCAGGTCCACGCCGTGCTGCTGGATATCGCGCGCAGCCATCCGCTGGTGTTGAAGAATCCCGAGCCTTTCGTGCTGTTTTCCAATTTCGGACCCGCCGCGCTCGAATTCGAGATTCGTGTGTTCCTGGCCGATGTGATGAACGGCAACATCGTGCAGAACGACGTCCGCTTCACCGTGCTGGAGAAGTTCGACGACCAGCACATCGAAATCCCTTCCACGCCGCGCGCGGTCGTCGAGGCCAAGAAGCACCAGGCTTGGCCAACCGATGACGACAAGATCGAGGCCGATTTCGCGGAGCAGGAAGAGGCCAAGGCGCAAGCCGAGGCGGAGTCGAAAAAGCTGCCGAAGCCGCGCAAGTCCAAGAAGCCCGATCCGGACTAGGCCCGGCATCCGGCCTGCCGGGCGGCGCCCGTCGCTGCCTTTCGGCTCATTTCGTGCCGGGCGGCCAGATTAACGGGGTGGGCAAAAGCCAAAGCCAATTGCGGCATGAATGCGGCATTCAGTTGCGGTTCAGCTTTCATCTCATATAAGCTCCCATGCAACGGCGAAAATGCCTTGTGAAATGCAACAGAGGCGGTGGGAACACCGATACTGCAAATGTGGAAGTCTCTCGTCGCTGCCGTGGCTTTGCTCGCCGTGAGCGGCTCGGCCCATGCCGCCAGCGCGGTCAACAAGGACGCCGAGACCCGCACGCTGGTCGTGACCGAGGGCGGCAGCAAGACCGAGCTTGCCCTGGCCGGCGGTGAAACCGTCGAGTTCTGCCAGAACGGCTGCTTCGTCACCTTGCCGAACGGTGACCTCGAAGCCCTGACCGGTTCGGAAACCATCGAGATTTCCGGCGGCGTCGCCCGCATCAAGTAATCTCCGTGGCATGGTTGGAAAGGCCGGGCATTTGTCCGGCCTTTTATCGTTTCCGGTAGCTGTTGCTTAACAGTGACGCCTGAAATACCGCCGCGGCAGCCGCCTGCAACCGTACGTTTTAACGTTCGCTAGGCGATCCCCCGCTATACCACTGTCCAAGACGCCGAAATACGGCGCTCAAGGGGTTCCGGTTTCCGGATCATATGCTGGCAGGGCAGGACGGGCATGGACGCGCGGTCGGACAGGAACGCAATACCGCTTGCGGTCGATCTCGACGGCACGCTGATCGCGACCGACCTGTTGTGGGAAGGACTGTTCATCCTCCTCAAGAAGAACCCGCTCTATCTTTTCCTGGTGCCTTTCTGGGCGGCCGGGGGACCGGCGCGGCTGAAGCAGGCGATCGCCCAGCGCGTGGACATCGACCCCGCCACGCTGCCCTATCGGGCGCCGTTGCTCGACCGGCTCCGCACCGAGCACGCCGAAGGCCGCAAGCTCGTGCTGGCCACCGGCACGCCGCGCAAGTTCGCCGACGCCATTGCCGTCCATCTCGGCATCTTCGACCGGGTGCTGGCCACCGACGGCCTCGACAATCTCACTTCGGGCAAGAAGCGCGCCTCGCTCCTCGCGGCCTATGGCGATGCCGGTTTCGACTATGCCGGCAACAGCCGCCATGACCTCCAGGTCTTCGACGCGGCGCGCAGCGCGATCGTGGTGGCGCCGGACCGTCATGCCGCACGCTGGCAGGCGGCGCATGGCGCCGAAACGATGCCGGCTCCGAAGCCGACATTGCCGACCATCATCAAGATGCTGCGCGTCCACCAATGGCTGAAGAATTCGCTGATCGCCGTGCCGATGATGCTGTCGCACGAATATTTCAACTCCAACATGATCTGGGAATGCCTGCTGGCGTTCGTCTCGTTCAGCGCCGTTGCCTCGGCGATCTATATCCTCAACGACTTCTTCGACCTTGCGCTCGACCGCAAGCACGTCACCAAGCGCAACAGGCCGTTCGCCAGCGGCGCGCTCTCGATCCCGTTCGGCCTTGGCGCGATCGCGGTGCTGCTGGCGATCGGCGTCGGCACCGGCTGCCTTCTGCCGATCGAATTCCTCGGGGTGCTCGGTGGCTATATGGTCGTTACGACCGCCTATTCGCTGTCGTTCAAGCGCATGCTTCTGGTCGACGTGCTGACGCTTGCCGGGCTCTATACGATCCGTGTGCTGGCGGGCGCGGCCGCCACAGGCGTCGACGTCTCGTTCTGGCTGCTCGCCTTCTCGATCTTCTTCTTCCTGTCGCTGGCGCTGGTGAAGCGCTTCGTCGAATTGCGCACCACCGCCATTCCGCCAGGCGAACGCATTGCCGGCCGCGGCTATCGCACCGAAGACCAGGAGATCGTCGCCCAGGCCGGCATGGCTTCGGCCTTCTCCTCGGCGCTGGTGCTGGCGCTCTACATGGACAGCGTCGCGGTGCGCGAACTTTATCCGCATCCCTGGCTGATCTGGCCGCTGGCGCCGATCGTGCTCTACCTCACCATGCGCGTCTGGATCCTGGCGCGCCGCGACGAAATGCACGATGACCCGGTCGTCTTCATCATACGCGACTGGCGTAGCCAGATCGTGGTAGCGATCGGCGCGGTGCTGCTGGTCATCGGGGGCTGGTAGGCATGGCCGAACGCTTCCAGAGCTTTGGCCTTGCCACGCCGCCTGCGGCAAGGGCGATGCATGCCGATGACGCCATTGCACTGCTGAAAGGCGGCCAGGCCAGGCAAGCATCGTTGCTTGCCTATGGCAATGGCCGGTCCTATGGCGATTCCTGCCAGAACCAGGCCGGCACGGTCATCGACATGCGGTCCCTGAACCGCATTCGCGGCTTCAACGCCGAGAGCGGCCTGCTCGAAGCGGATGCCGGTGTGCCGCTCGCGGATGTCATTGCACATGCCGCGCCTCACGGTTTCTTTCCGGCGGTGGTCCCCGGCACACAATTCGTCACGCTCGGCGGCGCCATCGCCAACGATGTCCATGGCAAGAACCATCACCGGCGCGGCACGTTCGGTTGCCATGTGGAAAGCTTCACCCTGCTGCGGTCGGACGGGCGTAGCTATCGCTGCTCGGCGACCGACAATCCGCGTCTGTTTCGGGCGACCATCGGGGGCATGGGCCTCACGGGCCTGATCCTGTCGGCCTCGATCCGGCTGATGCGGGTTCCGTCGCTCGACATCATCGAAAAGACGGCGCGGTTTCGCGAACTCGGCGAATATTTCGACCTTGCCGAAGCAGCGGACCAGGCCAACGAATATGCCGTCGCCTGGATCGACCAACTTGCCGGTGGCCGCGACAGCGGACGGGGCTTGCTGTTTACCGGCAACCACGCCGAGCATGGGTCGCACGCGGCCGCGCGTGCAAACGGGAAATTCTCGGTGCCGTTCCAGCCGCCCTTCAACGTGCTCAGCCGGCCGTTCCTGACCGCGTTCAACGCTGCCTACAGGTGGAAAAAACGCCCGGCTACCGTGCCGCGCCAGGTCGAATACCAGGGCTTTTTCTTCCCACTCGACGGTTTGCACGACTGGAACAGGCTCTATGGCCCGAAGGGGCTGTTCCAGCATCAAAGCGTGGTCCCGGAAGAGGCGGCGCGCGCGATCGTGCCGGCATTGCTGACGGCTGCCCGCCAGGCCAGGCAGGGGTCCTTCCTCACCGTCCTGAAGCGCTTCGGCGGAGTCCGCTCGCCGGCACTGCTGTCGTTCCCGAGGCCGGGCTACACGCTGACGCTGGACTTCCCCAACAGGGGAGCGGCGACGCTTGCCCTGCTCGGCGAGCTCGACCGCATGACCATCGCGGCCGGCGGGGCGGTCAACCCTTACAAGGATGCACGCATGTCGGCTGCGACCTTCAGCGCTTCGTTCCCCGACTGGCCGAGACTGGAAGCGTTGCGCGATCCCGCCTTCATGTCCGATTTCTGGGCGCGTACGGCCGGGAGCATCGACCACAGGCGCCGCGGCGCCGAGGCGGCCGAATAGATAAAATTGGAATTAATCATGGTTTCTGAGCGCTTAACGGCAAGATTTACTCAAAACAGTTTCGTGAGTTCACGAAATCTTTTCAGGTTTGTATTACCTGATATTGCGGGGGTGGCGGGTTGAAATGAAATATATCGTCTTCATTCTCTTTACGGTCATGACCAATGCCGCCGCGCAGCTTATGCTGAAGCAAGGCATGATGTCGCTCGGACCGATTTCGTTCGAGGGCACCAATCCGCTGATCAAGCTGTTGCAGATCGTCTTCAGCCCCTGGGTCTTCCTTGGCCTGTGCACCTTCGTCATTTCGATGGTCTCGCACCTCTATGTGCTTTCCAAAGTCGAACTCTCCTTTGCCTATCCGTTTCTCAGCCTGGCTTACGTCGCCGTCGCGATCTTCGCCTATTTCGTGTTCCGCGAGGATCTCAACGGCTGGCGCATCGCCGGCATCGCCTGCATCTGCGTCGGCACGGTGCTGATCGCGCAAAGTGGGCGAGGGCATGAGGAGCAGAGCGCGTCCATCACCTCCGACAAGATACAGGCAAACGAGATCGTTCGATGAGACATGTGATTTTCGGCGGTGACGGCTTCGTCGGCCGCCACCTTGCGCCGAAGCTTGTGGCCGATGGTGAGGAAGTCGTCGTCGTCGACATCGCCAAGAGCGACCTTGCGCATTACCGCAATGTCCGCTTCATCAAGTGCGACGTCACCGACCCGGGCTCGGTTGCCGCGGTCGGGCTGAAAGCCGACGACATGGTCTACAATTTGTCGGCCAAGATGCTGTCGCCGATCCAGGTGCGTGCCAAGCGGCACGATTTCTTCTTTCCGGTCAACGTCCACGGTACCGAGCACATCATGCAGGCCATGGACAAGGCTGGCGCGCCGAAGCTTGTCCACTACACGACCGACATGATCTACGGCCACACGGTCACCCAGCCGATGACCGAGGAGCATCCGGTCGCGCCGCTCGGCGAATATGGCTGGTCGAAGCAGAAGACCGAGGAACTGGCCGCCGAATGGCGCAGGCGCGGCATGTCGATCTCGCTGTTTCGTCCGCGCCTGATCATCGGACCCGGCCGGCTCGGCATCCTGGAAAAGCTGTTCAAGCTGATCGACTGGAGTTTTCCGGTGCCGATGATCGGTTCGGGCCGCAACCCTTATCAATTCATCTCGGTGTTCGACTGCGCCGAGGCCGCACGCGCGGCCTGGAAGGCCGGTGTGCCCAACGAGGCCTATAATCTCGGCTCGCTCAACCCGCCGCCGGTGAGAAAATTGCTCGGTGACCTGATCCGGCATGCCGGCTCGAAGTCGATCCTGCTGCCTACGCCCGGCTGGGCGGTCAAGCGCACGCTCGACCTGCTCGATCTCATCAACCTGCCGATCATGGATCCCGAGCAATATCTGATCGCCGACGAGGAATGCGTGCTCGACGTATCCAAGGCCGAGCGCCAGCTCGGCTGGGTGCCGCAATACCGCGACGAGGACATGCTGATCGCCGCCTACAGCGAATACCGCGCCAAGAAGGCAGGTCCCGCTGTCGCCACCAAACATGTGCCCGGCGAATAGCGGCCTGCCAACACAGCTTATTGCGCACGACGCTGGTCGGAGCGCTGACAGGAGATTGAAATGACCGTCATGGCCAAGCCGGAGCAGACGAATACGCGCACCCTGGTCAGCGCGCCGACGCTGTCGCCCGCCACCATCGCCAAGCCCGACCTGATCAGCGTCGAGCAGGCCAAGGCGATGGATGTCGCAGGGATGACCGACCTGTTCAAGGCGCATCTCAACCCGGGCCAGCTGCATTTCATGAAGTTGCTCGGCTTCCACAAGATCAAGATCGAGCGTGCCGAGGGCATGTTCTACATCGACCAGAACGGCCGCAAGATCCTCGATTTCTTCGGCGGCTTCGGTTCGTTGGCCTTCGGCCACAACCATCCGCGCATTCTGGAAGTCCGCAAAAAATTCCAGGAGGAAAAGCGGCAGGAAATCGCCATCGCCTTCATGTCGCAATATGCGGCCGCGTTGGCGCACAACATCGCCAAATGCTCGCCTGGCGATCTCGATATGGTGTTCCTCGGCTCGTCCGGCTCGGAAGCGATGGAAGCGGCGGTGAAGCTCGCCGAGCGCGCCGCCGGTCCGAAGCGGCCGAAGATCGTCTATGCCGAGAATTCCTTCCACGGCAAGACCAAGGGTGTGCTGGGCATCACCGACGGCCAGCTCTATCGCGCCGACTTCAAGATGGCCGACAACACGGTGCGCATTCCCTTCGCCGATATCGAAGCCGTGGAGCGCCTGTTCCGCTCCGATCCGGAAGTCGGCGTCATCGTGCTGGAAACCATCCAGGGCGGCGGCGGCATCATCCAGGCGCCGACTGAATACTGGCAAAAGCTGCGGGCGCTGTGCGACCAGTATGGCGTGCTGTGGGTCGCCGACGAAGTCCAGTGCGGCTATGGCCGCTCGGGCCGCTTCTATGCCTTCGAGCATTACGGCGTCGTGCCTGACGTGACGGCATTGGCCAAGTCGCTTGGCGCCGGCAAGGCAGCGGTCGGCGCGATGATTGCGCGCCGCGAAATCTACATGAAGGCCTATGGCACGCCGAAGACGGCGATGATCCATGCCATGGCCACCTTCGGTGGCATGGGCGAGGCGTGCGCCACCGCGATCGAGGGCATCAACGTGCTCTACGACGAGGGGCTGATCGACAATGCCGCCGTTACCGGCGATTACCTGCTGCAGCGCCTGCAGGCGCTCAGGGAAAAATACCCCAAGATCATCAAGGACGTGCGCGGCAAGGGTTTCATGATTGGCCTGGAGTTCCACGACTTCTCGCAGACCTTGCCTATGGTACTGCGCCCCATCGTCAGCGTGCTCGACGACAAGCTGAAGGGCTCGCTGTCCGGCTTCGTCGGCGCGCTGTTGTTGCGCGACTATGACGTGCTCGTCGCCTTCACCGAATACAACCGCAACGTCATCCGGCTGGAGCCGCCGCTGATCTGCCAGCGCGAGCATGTCGACCGCTTCGTCGACGCCTTCGACAGCCTTTTGTCGCGCGGCATCGTGGCGATCGTTAAGGATTTCGTCAAAAGCCAAGTCCGTTAACGAGGTTCGCTGAACACTGTCATGCTGACCAAGTCGCCCTCTGCAAAGAATCCACTCGACCGGCTCGTCGAGGCCGGCCTGGCGTGGGGTGAGGGAACTTATGCGCGGCTGGCGGCTCCGATCGGCGCCGCGGCTTTCGCGCTCTATATCCTTCTGACGGCGTTCACGGCCTGGGTGATGCCCGACGCCAACTGGGACATGCTGCCCTATCTCGCCATATCGGAGGAGAGCACCTACCCCGATGCGCAAGCGCTGCATGACTATACCTACGACACCGTCAAATCGGGTGTCTCGGCCGGCGACTACAAGGCGCTGACCGACGATGGCGGCGGCTTCCGCAGCCACATGGCGCAGAACGCCGCCGACTTCCATTCGCTGCTCGGCATGTACCGGATCAAGTTCCTCTATGCCGAAATCCTGTCGACGCTGAGCGGGGTGATGTCACCGGTCGAGGCGATGCGTCTGGTGCAGGTGTTTTCGGCACTGCTGTTCGGCGCGATCACGCTGCTCTGGCTGCGTTCGCAAAACGCATTGGCCCTGGCGCCGGTGGTCGGCGCGGTGCTGATCATGGCCGATTTCGGCGATGCGGCGCGCGCCTCGACGCCGGATCTGCTCACCTCGGCGCTGCTGCTCGGCGGGCTCTACGCCTACGTCAGAGGCCGCGAGGCGGCGACGGCGATCCTGCTCTTTCCCGCCTTCATGGTGCGACCGGACAATATTGTTTTCCTTGCTGTTTTCGCTGTGCTGCTGGTCGTCTTCCGGCAGCAGGCATGGGGCGCGCTGGCCGGCTTTGCCGCGTCCTTAATTGCCTATTTCGCCATTTCGCACTGGGCCCATCATCCCGGCTGGTGGCCGCATCTTTGGTTCTCCAGCATCGAACAGCACTACAATATGGACGGGTTCGAGCCGGCCTTCTCGGTCATCGCCTATCTCAGGGCGTTCGCCACGTCGCTGCTGCGCGCCGTCAACCTGAACAGTTGGATCGGCGTTTCGGTGCTGGCGCTGGCCGGCTGGTATGCGGCGAGCCGTGCCGGCTTCAAGCTCGATCGCCGCGCCGGTATCCTGTTCGCGGCGCTGGTGCTCGGCGCGCTAGCCAAATTCACCGTCTTTCCGATCCACGATACGCGCATCTATTTCCCGCATCTGATCCCGCCATTCCTGCTGCTGGCACCGCCCTTCATGGAACTGTGGGCGGCGGTCGCCCGTGGCCAGCATCGCGCCGCCTTGCACGTCATTCCCGGAGACAAATCATGAGTTCGGTTTCCAGCCTGGCGCGCATTGCCCTGTCGCTTGGCCTTCCCGCCGGCCTGCTCGATCGCGGGCCGTCACTGCGCGGCACCAAATTCCTGGTCAAGGCGGCGCTGAGGGCGCATTTCGGTGTTGGCGGCCGGCCATTCCAGATGGTCAATGTCGGCGCCTGCGATGGCGCGCTGTTCGATGACGTGACGCCCTGGCTGCACCGCATCCCAAGGGCCCGCGCCGTGCTGGTCGAGCCGATCCCGTACAATCAGAAGCGGCTACGCGCCAACTATCCAGATACGGAGCGCTTCATCATCGAGCCTGTGGCGGTGACCAGGACCAAGGGCACCATCACCGTCCACACTTTCGATGCCGCTGCCCTGGAGGCCGGCACGCTGCCGATCGAGTTCATCGGTTGCTCGTCGGTGACCGACACCAATTTGATGTCGGGCAAGAACGCCTGGGGCGAGGCCGATGCCAACTTCAACAAGTTCGCGCCGCATCTGAAAGACATCGAGGTGCCGTCGGAGACCTTGCAGACATTGCTCGACCGCAACGGCGTCAGCCATATCGACGCCTTCCTCGTCGATTGCGAAGGCGCCGACTGGATCGTCTTCGAACAGCTCGACCTCAAGCGCTACCGTCCCGGCATGATCAAGATCGAGGTCGGTGCGCTGCCCGCCCTGGAAATCGGCCAGGTCGTGGTCAAGCTGAAGACCGCCGGCTACCAGGTCGGCTTCCAGGCCGAGGACGTCTGGGCGTTTGCCTGACGGTAGCTGTTTTTCCTGAGCCACGACGGGTCGCGCCGCATCCGTGGCGTGTCGCAAACAGGCGGTAGCGCAGTGCCCGCCGCCTGCATATTGTGCGCCGATCAAACGGGCGCCGACGCCGCCCGCAACAGCACTTGGAGTCGCGGGCAATGGCAGAATTTCCGAAAAAGGCGAAGGTCGTCATCATTGGCCTCGGCGGCATTGTCGGTGCATCGATCGCTCATCAGCTGATCGAACGCGGCTGGGACGACATTGTCGGCATCGACAAGTCGGGCATCCCGACCGATATCGGCTCGACCGCGCATGCGTCGGACTTCTGCTACACCACCAGCCACGATTTCCTGTCCTGCTGGACGACGCTCTATTCGATCGATTTCTACGAGAAGATGGGCCATTACGCGCGTGTCGGCGGCCTCGAGGTCGCCCGCGTCGGCGACGACAGCCGCATGGACGAGATCAAGCGCAAGATCGCTTCGGCCAAGGCCTTCGGCACGCGCGCCCGGCTGATCGAACCAGCCGAGATCAAGGAAAAATTCCCGCTGATCGAACAGGATCTGGTGCAGGGCGGCCTGTGGGATCCGGACGCCGGCCTCGTCATCCCGCGCTCGCAGACGGTTGCCGGCAAGCTGGTCGACCAGGCGGAAGCGTCCGGCAAGCTCAAACCCTTCGCCAACACGCCGGCGAAGTCGCTTGTCGTCAAGGACGGCCGCATCAGCGCCGTGGTGACCGACCGCGGCACGATCGAGGCCGACTATGTCATCGTCTGCGCCGGCATCTGGGGACGGCTGATCGCCGAGATGGTCGGCGAGGATCTGCCGGTCATGCCGATCGACCATCCGCTGACCTTCTTCGGGCCCTACACCGAATTTGCCGGCACCGGCAAGGAGATCGGCTGGCCACTGCTGCGCGACCAGGGCAACTCGGCCTATATGCGCGACACCGGCGACCCCAAGACCGCCGAGGGCGGCCAGATCGAATGGGGCTATTACGAGGAGACCAATCCGCGCCTCTGCCACCCGCGCGATCTGCTTGAGAAGGACCAGGCACGGCTGTCGCCGTCGCAGCGCGATCTCGACATGGAGCAGATCCTGGCGCCGCTGGAACGCGCCATGGAACTGACGCCGATCCTGGGCGAACTCGGCTACAACGAGGGCCATTCCTTCAACGGCCTGCTGCAGGTGACCGCCGATGGCGGGCCGTCGATGGGCGAGAGCCAGAAGGTGAGGGGTCTCTGGTACGCCGTCGCCATCTGGGTCAAGGACGGCCCCGGCATGGGCAAGCTGATCGCCGACTGGATGACCGACGGCCGCACCGCGATCGACCATCACGCCATCGATTATGCACGCTTCTACCTGCATCAGACCAAGGAGCAGTTCATCTGGGATCGCTGCACCGAGACGGCGATGAAGGTCTACAATCCGGCGGTGCATCCGCGCGAACCCTTCTCCAAGGGCCGCAACATCAGGCGCTCGCCGTTCTGGGAGCGCGAGAAGGAACTCGGCGGCTATTTCATGGAGCTCGGCGGCTGGGAGCGCGCGCATGGTTACGCCGCCAACGAGCATCTGCTCGAGAAGTATGGCAACCGGGTGCCCGTGCGCGAGAACGAGTGGGACAACCGCCACTTCTGGCGCGTCTCGAACGCAGAGCATTTGGCGATGAGCGAGGATTGCGGCATCGTCAACCTCTCGCATTTCTCGATGTATGACATCGAGGGACCCGACCATGTCGCACTGCTGGAATGGCTGTGCGCGGCCAAGATCGGCGGCGACAACAACATCGGCAAGGGCATCTACACCCACTTCCTCGATGAGGAAGGCATGGTGCGCGCCGACTTCACCGTGATCCGCATGGCCGACCGCTGCCGGCTGATCGACGGCGCCGATGCCGGGCCGCGCGACTTCCAGTACATGCGCCGCACGGCTCAGGACAAAGGGTTCGATGTCACCATCACCGATGTGACCGAGAGGTACGTCACCATCGGCATCTGGGGGCCGAACGCCCGCACCACCTTGCAAAAGGTCGTCGAGAACCCGGATGGGCTTTCACCGGAGAATTTTCCATTCGCGGCGATCAAGCCGGTCCGCATCGGCGGCAAGGATGTCACCGCGTTCCGCATATCCTATGTCGGCGAGCAAGGCTGGGAACTGCATATGCGCTACGAGGATGGCCTCGCCGTCTGGGACGCGCTGCGCTCGACCGGCGTCATGCCGTTCGGTGTCGAGACCTATGCCAACACCCGCCGCATGGAAAAGAGCCTGCGGTTGCAGAATGCCGACCTCTTGACCGAGTACAATCTGCTGGAGGCCGATCTCGCCCGTCCGAAGGTCAAGGAGAACGATTTCTGCGGCAAGGCCAAGCATGTCGAATACCGCGAACGCGCGCATCAGCCGGCCATGCTGTGCACGCTGGTGATGACCGAGAATACGGATTCCAGGGGTGTTGCCCGTTATCCCGTCGGCATCATGCCGGTGATTGACCCGGAGAGCGGAGAAACGCTGGTCGACGAACTCGGCCGTCGCTCCTTCACCACATCGGTCGCCTACGGCCCGACGATCGGCAAGAACATCGCGCTCGCCTATCTGCCCTGGGCCTATGCGCAGGAGGGCCGCAAGCTCATGGTCGAGTATTTCGGCGAGACCTATCCGGTCGAAGTCGTCGGCGTCGGTTACAGGCCGCTTTACGACCCGGAAAATCTGAAGCCGCGGAGCTGATCGCCCAGCGGTAGGGCTCGCATAGATTGGATCAGCCCGACCACGGCCGGGCTTTTCTCTTTTTCGGTGGACGATTCTCGCTTACCCTTGCGCAATGTCTGGTTTGCCCTGCGCAAGACATCTGCTTTCCGCCTCTGCTGCACTGGCGTTGGTGCTCTGGCTGGCGCCAACGTCCCGCGCGGACGAGCCGGTCGATGTCGAGCTGGTGCTGGCGGTGGACGTTTCGCTGTCGATGTCGGCGGAGGAGCTGGAGATTCAGCGCCATGGTTACGCGGCGGCGCTGACGCATGACAATGTGCTGCAGGCGATCGCCGATGGCGCCTATGGCAAGATCGCCGTCACCTATGTCGAATGGGCCGGCACCAGCTGGCAACGCGTCATCGTGCCGTGGACGGTGATCGCGACCCGGGCCGACGCGGAGCGGGTGGTGGCGCAATTGTCGGCCCAGCCGCCCAACAGCGCGCGGCGCACCTCGATCTCCGGCGCGCTTGAGTTCGGCAGCGACCTTTTCGCCGAAAGCGGCTACCAGGGAACCAAGCGCGTCATCGACATTTCGGGCGACGGGCCAAACAACCAGGGCGCGCCGGTCAATCTCGTCCGCGACGGGGTGGTCAGGCAAGGCATCGTCATCAACGGCCTGCCGCTGATGACCCGAGGCGGCTTTTCCGGCGTCTATGACGTCAACGATCTCGACCGCTACTACAGTGATTGCGTCATCGGCGGCGCCGGCGCCTTCATGATCCCGGTCAACGACTGGACGCAATTTCCCGAAGCCATCCGCCGCAAGCTGGTGCTGGAGCTTGCCGGCCCAGCGTCACCGCAATGGGCGGCGGCGGAGGCGGATCACCCGCCGGTGGTGCTGGCGCAGGACAAGTCCGCCGCCGACTGCCAGATCGGCGAGAAAATGTGGCGCAACCGCAACTGGATGCCCGACAGCCGGTAGGGCAATCCCAAACCGGGTTGTCGGCTGCTTTCCGCGCGAACACGTTCCTGTTGATTGACAAGCCCATCGGCCTCTGTGAACAATTTCCCCCAGAAAAACAAAGGGGAACTGATATGAACAGGATAACCGTATTTGCCGCGACATTGACGCTTGCCGCGGGCTTATCCGCTCCGGTGATGGCCGCCACGTCACTCACCATCGGCATTAGCGGCTGGACCGGCTTCGCGCCGCTGACACTCGCCAAGCAGGCAGGGCTGTTCGAGAAACATGGACTCGACGTGACCTTGAAGAAGGTGCCGCAGGCCAGCCGGCCGCTTGCCATCGCCAGCGGCGACCTGCAATGCGCCGCCACCACGGTCGAGACCTGGCTGGTCTGGAACGCCAGCGGGGTGACCACCAAGCAGATTTTCCAGCTCGACAAATCCTATGGTGCCGACGGCATCGTGGTGCGCAACGACATCAAGACCGTCGCCGATCTCAAGGGCAAGAACGTAGCGTCCTCCGCGCCGGGAACGTCGCCCTATTTCATGCTGGCCTGGGTGCTGAACAAGAACGGCATGTCGACCAAGGACGTGACGGTCGTCAATCTCGAGCCTGACGCGGCGGCACAAGCCTTCCTCGCCGGCCAGAATGACGCGGCTGTTACCTATGAGCCTTTCATCTCGGCCGTGCGCGACAAGGCCGACCAGGGCCATATCCTGGCGACCACGCTCGACTATCCGATGGTTCTCGATACGGTCGGCTGCACGCCCGAATTCCTCAAGGCCAATCCCGACGCCGCCAAGGCGCTTGCCGACAGCTATTTCGATGCGCTCGACCTGATCAAGAAAGATCCGCAGAAATCCTACGAGATCATGGGCGCCGACGTGAAACAGTCGGCCAAGGAATTCGAGGATTCGGCGAAGTACCTGAAATGGGCCGACAAGGCCGACAACAAGCAGTTCTTCACCAAGGAATTCCAGGACTTTTCCAAGACCGCCGGCGACCTGCTGCTGCAGATGGGGCTGATCAAGGAGGCGCCCGACGTCGCCACGCTGGCCGACACCAGCGCCGTGGCGAATTGACGGCTCAACCCCTGGATACCGTGCGGTGGCGCAGAGCGCCGCCGCCTTCCTGCTGACAAAGGACGAAGATGCGCCCCTTGCATCCTGTCTCGCCGGGCCTGCGAACAGTGCTCGGCATTTCCTTCTTCGTGCTGTTCGTGGTTTTCTGGGCCTGGATCACGCTTGGTGACAACGTCAACCGCATCTTCCTCGCCGATCCGCTGTCGATGCTGCGGGATGGCTGGCGGCTGCTGGTCGAGGATCGTTTCTGGCTCGACATACTGATCACCATCTGGCGGGTCTTCGGCGGCTTTGTGCTGGCCTCGGTCGTCGCCGTGCCGCTCGGCATCGCCATGGGCGCCTGGAAGCCGGTGGAAGCCTTTCTGGAGCCGTTCGTCTCCTTCGCCCGCTATCTGCCGGCTTCGGCCTTCATTCCGCTGCTCATCCTGTGGGCGGGCATTGGCGAACTGGAAAAACTGCTCGTCATCTTCGTCGGCTCGGTGTTCCAGATCATCCTGATCATTGCTGTCAAGGTCGGATCAACGCGGCGTGACCTGGTCGAGGCGGCCTATACGCTGGGCTCGACCAACAACAGTATTGTCAAGCGGGTGATCATGCCGGCCAATGCGCCCGAAATCGCCGAGACGCTGCGGCTGGTGCTCGGCTGGGCCTGGACCTACGTCATCGTTGCCGAACTGATCGGCTCGTCGTCGGGCATCGGCTATATGATCATCAACAGCCAGTCGCGGCTGGCGACGGGGCAGATCATCTTCGGCATCATCGTCATCGGGCTGATCGGGCTGTTGTCCGACTTCGCTTTCAAGGCGTTCAACCGCTGGCTCTTTCCGTGGAGCCTGGCGTGAGCAAGCTTCTCATCGAGGGTGTGTCGCGCACCTTTGCCGGCGTGCGAGGCGCAGAACCCGTCAGGGCGCTGATGCCGGTCGACCTGGCGGTCGCGGCCAATGACTTCATCACCATTCTGGGGCCGTCGGGTTGCGGAAAGTCGACGCTGTTGCGGATCGTCGCCGGTCTGGAGGCGCCAAGCGAAGGCCGCGTTCTGCTTGACGGCAAGGCGGTGACGAGACCGGGACCGGACCGCGGCATGGTCTTCCAGTCCTACACGCTGTTTCCCTGGCTCACGGTCGCCGAAAATATCGCCTTTGGCTTGCGCGAACGCGGCATGGCCGAAGAGGAGCGGGACGGGATCGTCGCCTCCTATGTTGATCTCGTCGGCCTGAAAGGGTTCGAGAACCATTGGCCGAAGCAGCTTTCCGGCGGCATGCAGCAGCGCACGGCGATCGCCCGGGCGCTGGCCAACGATCCGGAAATCCTGTTGCTGGACGAGCCGTTCGGGGCTCTGGACAACCAGACGCGCGGGCTGATGCAGGAATTGCTGCTCGGCATATGGGAACGGCGCAAGAAGACGGTGCTGTTCGTCACCCACGACATCGAGGAGGCGATCTTCATGGCTTCGCGCGTGATCGTGATGACGGCGCGGCCCGGCCGCATCAAGTCGGATGTCGCCATCGACCTGCCGCATCCGCGCCACTACACGCTGAAGACCAGTCCGGAATTCTCGGCGTTGAAGGCGCGGCTGACCGAGGACATCCGCGTCGAGGCGATGCGGACCGCGGACGCGCACTAACCGCTCACGTTCGGTCGTTCCGCGCGTATGGTTTGGGTCAGGCCGCCAGCAATTGCTTGCGGTCGACGCGCTCCTGCTGCGGCGAGCGGGCATAGAGCTCACGGTAGCATTTCGAGAAATGCGAGGCCGAGACGAAGCCGCAGGCGACCGCCACCTCGACCACCGGCATCGACGACTGGATCAAGAGATGCCTTGCGCGGTCGAGGCGGATTTCGAGATAGTAGCGCGCAGGGGAGCGTCCCATCTCGGTTCGGAACAGGCGCTCTATCTGGCGGCGCGACAGGTCGACATGGTCGGCGATCTCGATCAGCGACAGCGGCTCGGACAGATTGGCCTCCATCAGTTCGATGATGGTCAGCACTTTCGAGTTCTGCACACCAAGCCGGGCGCGCAGCGGCAGGCGCTGGCGGTCGGTCGGGCTGCGCACGCGGTCGGTCAGCACCTGCTCGCAGACGCGGTTGACGAGGTTCTCGTCGAAGTCGTCGCCGATCAGCTTCAGCATCATGTCGAGCGCGGCGGTTCCGCCGGCGCAGGTGTAGATGTTCTGGTCGATCTCGAACAGGTCGGCAAAGACATTGGCTTTCGGGAAGGCCTCGGAAAAGCCCGGCAGGTTTTCCCAATGGATGGCGCAGCGCTTGTTCGACAACAGCCCGGCGGAGGCGAGGATATGCGCACCGGTGCACAGGCCACCCACCGCGACGCCGCGATTGTATTCCTCACGCAGCCAGGCAAAGGCCGACTTGTTCTGGTAGCGTTCGACATTGATGCCGCTGCAGACGATGGCCATGTTGGGACGATCCGGCCCCGCCATCTTCTTGCGTTCCTCTTCCAGCGAGGTGTTGACGGCGCATTCGACGCCGTTGGAGGCGCGCACCGGCTTGCCGTCGATGCTGGCAAGGCGCCAGCGATAGGCCTCGTAACCGAGCATCCGATTGGCGGAGCGCAGCGGGTCCAGCGCGGTCGCAAAAGCGATCATGGTGAAATCGGGAACAAGGAAGAACACAAACGACCGCTTGATCGGATGCTTGACGGCGTTCACGGGGAACCTCATCTGGCCATGACGCGAACAGGATGTCGCGAATAGCATAGCGTCATCAGGAAAAACCATTCCTGTCAATCGGCTAGGTG
Organism: Mesorhizobium sp. M8A.F.Ca.ET.181.01.1.1; assembly: GCF_004792025.1. Taxonomy (NCBI): domain Bacteria; kingdom Pseudomonadati; phylum Pseudomonadota; class Alphaproteobacteria; order Hyphomicrobiales; family Phyllobacteriaceae; genus Mesorhizobium; species Mesorhizobium sp. M8A.F.Ca.ET.181.01.1.1. The sequence goes on from NZ_SRTV01000001.1 coordinate 936,428, forward strand.
GCTTTGGCAAGATTAAATTTGCGACATGGGTCGCAAATGGGCAATCGCCGCGCGGTGCTGCTCAAACCAGGCCACCGTCAGGTTGTGAAAAGACGATGGAAGCGCAACAAAATAAACGCCGCCTCGGCGGACCGAAGCGGCGGCAGTCAACTCTGAAGCCGTGGCAGGGGAGCGCGGCTCTGGAGGTATTTTGTGTTTCTATGCAGTCCCGAACGGAAAACCGTTACACGATTTTCCTGGAACTAGTCTTATTCAGGCGACGAAGCCGAGGCGCGCCGCAGCCATGGCGCCGGTCTGGCCAGGCATGGTCTTGGCGAGGCGCTGACGCTCGAGCGCCGTGGTCAGGTTCATTTCGCGGCGGGCGAAGAGGCGGGCAAAAAGCTTCATGATCATCTCCAATCGGTTGCTCAGACGGGTCGCCTTCGCTTGATGGAGTGGGGCAGCTCGTTTGCTGACGGTGATATAGGCTTGTGTGAGCGGAAACTAAATCGCAAAAGCGAAGCGCTTGATATGAAAAGCGACACCAAATGCGACAAATTTGGGCAGAGTGAAGCTGTCGTGCCCAATATTTACGAATATTTACAGACGGTTAGCTTCAAAAACGAGCTGCTATGCGGCTTGCTCATATGCGCCATGCAGCGGCGGCATGGCTCCTGAATTCGTTTGAATACAAATAAAATAGAGAAGGCCTGCCGGGCGGTTTGCGCGGCAGGCCTTCAGCACGGGGTACACACGATCTACTTTGCTCCAGCCCAGGATCCAACGCCATTGCGAATGCCGGTCTTGGCGTCGGAAGCTTCCGGCCAGCCGATATCTTTCTGCAACTCGATCGGCAGGGAACGGATGGCGCGTTCGGTCTGGTAGCGGGCGCGGGCCGCGTTGAATTCGGTCGCGATGCGGCCGAGGGACGACAGGATAGACATTTCGATCTCCTTTGCAGCGGCGCGGGAGGCGCCGGCAATGCGTTACGTCAGGTCTGTTTCAGCTTCATTTCATGCCGAATGCAGGTCTGCGTCGTGGTCGTTTGGTGACCGCTTTTGGCAGCATGCTGCTTCGATGGAGTTGACTATGCTCCTGATCTGATGTTCAATCAAACGAAATGGAATGATGCTTTGTATCAGAAAAATTGAAGGCTGATCGACATGAACGCGCCGCTCAATCATCCGCTGCCGCTGCTCGACCTCGACGTTTTGCGCACTTTCGTGGCGATTGCCGAGACCGGCAGTTTCACCACTGCGGCCAATGCGGTGTTCCGCACGCCGTCGGCCGTCTCCATGCAGATCAAGAAGCTGGAGGATATTCTCGGCCGCTCGGTGTTCGCGCGCGATGCGCGTTCGGTAACGCTGACCACGGACGGCGAAATGCTGCTCGGTTATGCCCGCCGGCTTTTGTCGATCAACCGCGAGGTGGTGTCGAAGTTCATCATCCCCGATATTGTCGGCGTTGTGCGGCTTGGCTCCCCCGATGACTATGGCGAGCGCGTGCTGCCGCATGTGCTGAAACGTTTCGCGCAGTCGCATCCCTCGATCGCCGTCGACGTCACCATCGACCAGAGCAGCAATCTGCGCCGCCGCATGGACGACCGGGCGCTCGACATCACGCTGTTGACGAACTCGTACAAGACCAGCGCGCTCGGCGCCGAGGTGCTTTTGACCGAGCCGATCGTGTGGGCCGGCGCCAAGGGTGGCTGCGCGCATCTGCGCGAACCTTTGCCGGTTTCGCTTTGGGAAGAAGGCTGCGCCTGGCGGGCCGGTGCGCTCGAGGCATTGGGCCGCGAGGGCCGCAATTACCGCGTCGCTTACATGAGCGCCCATACGGCCGGCCAGCGCGCCGCCATCATGGCCGACCTCGCGGTCGCGCCGCTGCCGCGTTCGTTCCTCGGCAATGACATGGTCGAACTCTGCCCGAAGGACGGCATGCCCGATATCGGCACTTACAATCTTGCCATGGTGGTGGCGCCGGACGCCAGCGCGCCGGTCAAGGCCGTCGCCGACCACATCCGCGCGACCTTCGAAGTGTTCCGGGAAACCGGCAAGTTCTGATTATCCGGGATACCCGGACTGGAGGTGCTGCTCTGCGGCCTCCGCGGAGGGCGCCTTGAACCTTGCCGCCGTGCCTTGAACGATCGGCGAAGAGCTCTCGCGCAGGAAAGCAACGATGTGTTGGCGCGCGCGCCGCGCTTCGGGCATGTCAATCAGCGGCCAAACGTGGAACATGCCTTCCTCGTAGACCAGCTCCACCTCGACACCGGCGGCGCGGGCTTTTTGTGCGAAGATCAGATTGTCGGGTGTGAGAAGATCGCGGGAGCCCGTCAGGAGCAATGTCTTCGGCAACACCGACAGATCGCCATAGACCGGGCTGATGCGCCAGTCTGCCGGATCCATGCCGGCACTATAGAGCCGGATTGCCTCCCGCCCACCGGCAATGCCCAACCATGGGTCGTTTCGCTCCGCCTCGAACACTTCGGGGTTTGCGAGCGAGACGTCGAGCCCGGGTGAAATCAGCACATGGCGCGAGGGTAGGGGCAGGCCCTCTTCCGCCGCCATCATGGTCAGTACCACCGCCATGTTGCCACCCGCGGAATCGCCCATGAAGATGATCTCTTCCGCCTCCGTCTCCTCGATCATCTGGCGATAGACATTGCCGACCATGCCGAACATGGCGTGGAAATCGTGTTCCGGTGCGATGGGATAGATCGGCACGGTGATGCCGTAGCCCAGCCGGTCGGCCATGTCGGCGATCAGATACCAGTGATAGGGCGTGATCTCAAAGACATAGGCGCCGCCGTGCAGGTAGAGAATTCGCTTGTGCTCTCCGGCCCGGGGGGCGATTTCGTAGACCGGGAAACCGTCCACGCTGCGCGTCTGGATGTCGTAACGCTGCTGCAGCGCGGCCGGTGGATGGTGATCCTCGGTTTTGCGCGCGGCCGCGATCCAGCGCCGCAAGTTTTCCGGGCTGGAAAAGGCCTGCTTGCGGCTGTGCCTGAGCACGAAGGATACGACGTGGCTTTTCAAACTTGGCATGCGGAGACACGAACTTCGGCGGCAGCCGACTAAGAGATTTCCCCCTCCAAGCGAAGATCGTACCTTGGCCGAAAATGTCAAGATTTACGCTGTGCCCACACGCTGGTGTGATCCGCGCGCTGTCGTCGGCGCCGCGGCAAAAGCGCCGCGCGCAATCGGTTGCTGGTGGCCACCGGGGATGTGCGAGATCCCCGGCGGATGCCGAGCAATTTGCATTTGTCGGCGAACGTCATCAGCGCGTCGTACCCAGAAGCAGCGAGGCGAGCGTCACCTGCGGATCGTTCGGCGGCGATGCCGGCCAGCCGATGTCCTTCTGGACATGCGCCGGCAAGCTGTTCAGCGCGCGGATCGCCTTGTTCCTGGCATGGGCTTGCCTGATGGTCACACCGAAGCGGCCGAGATTTTCGAACATCGACATTTTCATCTCCCTTGAAGAACGGCCGTGGCCAAGGACTATCCTCGGCCGCCGTTCGATGCGGGGTAAATGCGCCTGCCATGTATCGGATGGATTTCGCGGAAGCAGCGTTTCGGTTTCCGGATCGGTTCGATCCGGAAACATTTGCATACAAATGAAATCGAGGGAGAGGCCGGCGGGTCTATTCGCGGCTGCGCCGTGCCGCGTGGCCCTCGCGCGAGCGCCGGCGCGGGGCGGCGTCGCCGGCGATGCCGTCCTCGCTCACCGTCTTGCGTGGCGGCAGTTTCACCGCCGCCGACAGTTTCGGGAACGGATCGACCTTGTTGGGCAGCGCCATGGCATAGACGAAATGCTCCTGGAATTTCGGCTCCAGCGCGGTCTCGATCTTCTCGATCTGGCTCACCGTCTCCTCGATCTCGCGGCGATAGCCGCGATTGAGCAGCGCCATCCGCGCGCCCGCACCGGCGGCGTTACCGACGGCCGAAACCTTGTCGAGGTCGCAGTCGGGGATCAGGCCGAGCACCATGGCGTATTTCGGATCGATGAAGGAGCCGAAGGCGCCGGCGAAATGGATGCGGTCGACATGCTCGGTGTTCTGCTTTTCCATCAACAGCTTGGTACCGGCATAGAGTGCAGCCTTGGCAAGCTGGATGGCGCGCACGTCGGTCTGGGTGATGGTGATCTTGGGTTCGCCTTCCTTCAGCACGTAGGAGAAGGTGCGGCCGTTGGCGACGACGCGCGGCGAGCGCGCGGCAAGCGAACCGTCGACGACACCGTCCTCCGAGATGATGCCGGCGAGATACATTTCCGCGACGATCTCGATGATGCCGGAGCCGCAGATGCCGGTGACGCCGGTCGCCTGCACGCTGTCGAGGAAGCCGGGTTCGTCGGACCACAGTTCCGAGCCGATGACGCGGTATTTCGGCTCCAGCGTGTCGGGATCGATGCGCACGCGCTCGATGGCGCCGGGCGCTGCCCGCTGGCCGCCTGAGATTTCGGCGCCTTCGAAGGCCGGACCGGTGGGCGAGGAGGCAGCGACAACACGCGCGCGATTGCCGAGTACGATCTCGGCATTGGTGCCGACATCGACGATCAACATCATCTCGTCCTGGCGATGCGGGCCTTCCGACAGCGTCACCGCCGCCGCATCGGCGCCGACATGGCCGGCGATGCAAGGCAGCATATAGAGGCGCGCGCCCTGGTTGAGCTTGAGGCCGATATCGGATGCCTTGATGCGGACCGCGCCGGAGACCGCGAGCGCGAAGGGGGCTCCGCCGAGCTCGGTCGGATCGATGCCGAGGAACAGGTGATGCATGATCGGATTGCCGACGAAGACGGAATCCAGGATGTCGTTGCGCTGGACGTTGCCTTCGGCGCAGACCTTATCGACGAGGCTGGAGATCGCCTCGCGGACAGCAACCGTCATGCCTTCGCGGCCATCCGGGTTCATCATCACATAGGAGACCCGGCTCATCAGATCCTCGCCGAAGCGGATCTGCGGGTTCGACGTACCCGAAGAGGCGGCGACGCGGCCCGACAGCAGCGACACCAGATGCATGGCGATGGTGGTCGAGCCGATGTCGCAGGCCAGGCCATAGGCCTCGTTCTTGAGGCCCGGCCATAGCGCGATGACGCGCGCTATGTCGCTGTCGGCATCCTTGTGGATGGCGGCGGTGGCGGTCCAGTTGCCCTTGCGCAATATGCCCTGCACCTGCGGCAGCAGGTAGAAGTCGAATTCGAGGTTTTTAAAGCCCCAATCCTTCATCAGCGCGATCTTGAGCCGGTCGAGATCGCCCAGGGGCTTGTGCATGTCGGGCTCTTCGATCTCGACATAACACATGCGGATCGCCGTATCGCGGGCGATCACCCTGGTGTCGGCATCCTTGCGGATGGTCTGAGCGTTGATGACGGTATCCTGCGGCACGTCGATGACGAGATCGCCGAGGATCTGCGCCGAGCAGGAGAGGCGGCGCCGTTCGGGCAGGCCGCGCACACGCTCGTAGCGCTCTTCCTTGGGGCCTTTGGGCGAGATGTGGTCGTTTGAGGAGGTGATCTTGTGCTTGGCGAAATTACCTTCCTGCACCTCGATCTGGCAGCGCCCGCAAGTGGCGCGCCCGCCGCACACGCTTTCGACATAGACGCCGAGCTGACGCGCGGCGTCGAGCACGGGCGTGCCGACAGGGAACCGCCCGCGCTTGCCTGACGGCATGAACAGCACGAGCGGATCGGTAATGTTTGCAGGTGAATTCACGATTGCGCGCTTATCCCCGGCCCATCCGGGCTTCACGGCCACCGCGCCGGCGGCCGCCATTGCCGCCGCCTTCGCCCGGTGCATTGACCGCTGTCGGCGCCGCCACCGGGTGACCGCCTTCGGCCGGCTTGTAGTCCTTGTAGGTGCGGATCCAGTTGGTACAGTTCTCGTCGGTGCCGTTGAGCACGTTGGCGCCGCGCACGGCTTCCATTTCCTGTGGGCGAACCGGGTTCATGATCGCCGAGGTCATGCCGGCGCCGATTACCATCGGGATGAATGCGGCGTTGATGCCATGGCGGTGCGGCAGGCCGAAGGAGATGTTGGAGAGGCCGCAGGTGGTGTTGACCTTGAGCTCCTCGCGCAGGCGGCGCAAGAGCGCGAACACCTGGCGGCCGGCATCGCCAAGCGCACCGATCGGCATGACCAGCGGGTCGACAACGACGTCGTGCGCCGGAATGCCGAAATCGGCGCAGCGCTGCACGATCTTCTTGGCGACGGCGAAGCGCACGTCCGGATCCATCGAAATGCCGGTCTCGTCATTGGAGATGGCGACGACGGGCACGTTGTATTTCTTGACCAGCGGCAGGATGGCCTCGAGTTTCTCCTCCTCGCCGGTGACGGAGTTGACCAGCGGGCGGCCCTTGGCGACCTTCAGCGCGGCCTCGATCGCGGCGGTGACGGAACTGTCGATCGACAGCGGCAGATCGACCAGGCCCTGGACGATTTCCAGCGTCTGCACCAAAAGACCAGGTTCGGTTTCGTTCGGGTTGACCGAGGTGACGCCGGCATTGACGTCGAGCATGGTGGCGCCGCAGGCGGCCTGCTCCAGCGCGTCCTTGATGACGGTCTCGAAATTGCCAACCACCATCTCGGCGGCGAGCTTCTTGCGGCCGGTCGGGTTGATGCGTTCGCCAATCACGCAGAAGGGCTGGTCGAAGCCAATGATGATTTCTCGTGTCGCCGAGGCAACGATGGTCCGGGTCATGAAATCTCTCCGTCGTGATATAAAGAGTTCTTTATATCGTTATCTCTTGTCGATCAAGCGAATGGTGCGTTCCGCGCGGGTCAATGCGCGGTCTTCACCATGTCCACCTGGGTTTCGGTAATATCTTCGTGCAGGATGCGGTCCAGCCGGTCGGCGACCATCTGGTCGTCGCGGCGGATTTCACGCTTCCATGGCTGGCGGCCCTTCAGCACGCCCGATTCATCGACGATCTCGGCGACATATTCCTCCTGGCGATAGGCCATCACATGGATGCCCGAGACACCGGGAATTTCCTTCACCTCGTTGATGATGTCGGTGCAGAGCTGCTTGCCTTCCTTCTTCTGGTCCTGGGCGCCTTCCAGCCGCTTGATGACGGCATCCGGAATATGGATGCCCGGCACGTTGGAGCGGATCCATTTTGCCGTCTTGGCCGAGGCCAAGGGGCCGACGCCGCACAGGATGAACACTTTCTCGGTGTGGCCGAGATCGCGCGCCTTCTGCATGAAGGTCTTGAACATCGGCACATCGAAGCAATACTGCGTCTGCACGAACTGCGCACCGGCGGCGATCTTCTTGCCGAGATGGATCGGGCGAAAGTCGAAGGGCGGCGCGAACGGGTTGACGGCAGCGCCCAGGAACAGCTGCGGCGGCGTCGTCAGCTTGCGGCCGGACAGAAACTTGCCGTTGTCACGCATGATGCGGCAGGTCTCCAGCAGCGACATGGAATCGAGATCGAACACCGGCTTGGCTCCCGGCTGGTCGCCGGCCTGGACGCCGTCGCCGGTCAGGCACAGCATGTTGGCGACGCCCATGGCAGCGCCGCCCAGCACGTCGCCCTGGATGGCGATGCGGTTCTTGTCGCGGCAGGCGATCTGCATGATCGGTGCGTAGCCCATGCGGGTCAGCAGCGCGCAAATACCAACCGACGACATGTGGCAGTTGGCGCCGGACGCATCGACTGCGTTGATGGCGTCGACCCAGCCGTCGAAGATCTTCGCCCTGTTGTAGACATCCTCGGGATCGGCGCTGTCGGGTGGGTTGAGCTCGGTGGTCACGGCGAATTCGCCGCGCCGCAGCACGCGCTCCAGCCGGCCGCGCGAGGTGTGGCCGGGCAGGGGATCGAGCGGCAGGTGAATGCCGGCCGGGTTCTCGTCACGCTGACGGCCGGTCATGCGGCGGCTCCGGTCTTTGGCGCGGCGGCGGCTTCGCGGGTTGCCGCCGCCTGCGCGGTGACGCGCAGCCAGGCCGAGGTTTCGCGCAGCGACTGGTCGACCGGCTTCTGCACGGTGAGGATCCTGTCGGAGTTGACCATGTTCTGCGAACCTTCCCAGGCCTTGACCCAGACGCAGGGCATATCGGGCTCGACCTCGCAATTGCCGTTGGCGCGCACGCCGCCGCAAGGGCCGTTGCGCAACTGCTTGGGGCAGTTCATCGGACACGACATACCGGTGGAGGACAGGATGCACTGGCCGCACATGCGGCAGTCGAACATAAAGCCTTTTACGCGCTTCTCGATGAATTTCACCGGGGCCTCGACGCGGCCATAGCCGATGCCCTTCCACAAGGGATGCAGCAGCAGGAACATGTCGGCGAAGCGGGCATAAAACCATTCGAGCAGGCGCGAGTGCCGAATGGACCATAATCTCACCGCGAACGAGCGCTGCACGCGGCGCTGCGGCGAGACGTCGGCCGGCTTGTAGTCGGATTTCGCCGCAGCCTTCTTGACCAACGTGGCTTGGGTAACCGTCGGGTTCTCGTCAGACATTTTCTTTCCCGCCCGCCTTGACCAGAGCGACCAGCCGCTCGCGGTCGTATTTCGCGTCGAGCTCGTGGAAAGCCTTTTCGACCTCGGCTTCGAGATCGTCACCGACCGCAACCGGTTCGGCCTTGCGCCATTCGGCGAGATAGTCGTCGGTGCCACCGGCGCCGGTGCGCATGGCGCACATGTCGATCGCCTCGGTGAAGCGCAATGGCAATTCGCGCTTGGCGTTCTGCCGGCCTTTCCTGACGATGACCTGGGCAGGGATGTCGCGCCAGTAGACGACGATAAGATCGGCCATGAATTCTCGCTCCTCGATATTCCGAGCATTGCCGCAAGCGCCGTAAGGCTGCTTGTTATGGGACGACGCGCGCGCATTCAAAAGCGACGCATTTGGATGTCGTAAAATGAAAGGTGGGTTTATTCGTTTGCGACCCATGTCGCGGCGGGGTCAATGCAGCAATATGGCGGCCGAGTTTGCGCTCTTGCCGAGGCTGGATGCGTCACCAGATGCCGGTTCTCAGCCCTGTCCAGACGTAGAACCAGATCGTTGGGTGGTACCACTGTTTCGATGGCAGCCCTGGATCGAACGTTGCGAGTTTTCCGGCCAGCGCATCGCTGACCGCCTCGACGCAGATGTCGCGCGAAAACGCCGCCTGGCGCAGCGCATAGCTAGAGATGGTGTCGCCTTGTTTGGGCTTGCCGCGCACCTGCTTCAACACGCCGCCGGTGTCGACGCCCGCATCGACCAGATGGACGGTCGTGCCGAAATTCTGCGGATCGCCTGACGTCAATGCCCAATAGCCGCCATTCATGCCGCGGTATTTCGGCGTGATGCCGGCATGATAGTTGAGTACCGGGCAAGGCATTTTGGCCAGCATCTCCCTGGAAATCAGCCTGCACCCGTTCAACAGCACGACGCCGGGCTTGATCGTCTCGATCGCCTGCAGGCATTCCGGCCCGTTGGCGGATTCCACATGGACGATGACCTGGCCTTGCCGAGGCTCCGTTTCAAGCTTCTCCTCGGAAATCAACCGGGCGGCGTGTTTGACGTTGAGCCGTTTGCCAAGCCTGCTCAGCACCATGGTGCCGAGCTGGCCCATGGCGGAGATCCAGCCCTGGCGTCGGGCGCGGCCGCGCAGCAATTGTTTTTTAGATTCAGGGATTTCGAGGACGACGGTGACAGGACCGACGCGGTCGGCGAGATCGTTGATCATGGCCCAGACATGCGCGCCGCCGCCGGTGACGACTACAATCGGTCGCGGATTGGATTCCGACGCTGCCATTGATCTTGCCATGCTCCAAGGACCGGCTGACGTGGCCGGACCTTAGGGCAGGCGGGTTAATCCTTGGTATGCCGGAAGCCTTACCAGGACATGAAGGCCGGTCAGCGTTTGAACTCCATGATGTCGAGCTTCGATTCGTAATATGGCGCGGGGAATTCGATGCGCCATTCCTTGGCGCTGTTGCGGAAGGCGTAACCGACCTGATCGGTCTGCGGACCGCTGCCATAGGGCTTTGCCCGGTCGTCGTTGACGGAGCCGGAGCCAAGATAGATCGAGCGCTTGTCGCCATCGTCGAAGAAGCGGCCCTGGGTGCGCTGCGAACCGCTGATCTTTTCCAGCCGCCAGCCGGAGCCATCATCGGTCACCCTGCATTTGAACCAGCCATAGATGACGAGTGGGCTCAGTCCGCCGACCTTGATCGTGCGGCACCGCCAGTTGCCGGTGAGATCCTTGTCGGAGAAGGCGACCAGCGGCTTGGCCAGCAGCGCGTCGAGTTGCTTGACCTCGGCGGGTTTGCCCGCCTTTGCCTCGGCGAGTGCTGCCTTGCGGGTGTCGCCATATTTGTCGAGCCGCGCCTTGTCGGAGGCGGTGATCAGTTTCTGCACTTGACCGTCGGCAAGGGCGGGCAAGGAGCAGCAGAGCAGGCCGACAACGGCAAGCAAGGGGCGGAGGTTCATCGAAGGATTCCCTGTTTTGTCTGGAACGGCGCCGCTGCCGTCTGGTGCATAACTTACCGGGTCGCTGGCGCCTGTCATCCATGCTTAACAGCGTCACGATCGAAATTCATGGTGTGACGAATGCGAATCTTGCTTACGGGATCATCGGGTTGGCTGGGAAGCGCGTTGGCGCCACGCCTGCGCGGGCTTGGACATGACGTCACCGGCCTCGATCCCGTTCCGTCGGCCGAAACGCGGATCGTCGGTTCGATTGCCGACCGTGACCTCGTGATGCGTGCCGTTGGGGAAAACCGGATCGAGGCCATCATTCACAGCGGCGCGCTGCACAAGCCCAACATAGAAAGCCATGCCAACAGCGATTTCATCGCGACCAACGTGCAAGGCACGCTAAACCTGCTCGATGCGGCGGTGGCGGCCAATGTGCAACGCTTCGTCTTTACGTCAACGACTTCGCTGATGATCTCGCAGGCGATACGCGACGGCTTCAAGGGCGGTGCGCGCAGGGCGGCGTGGCTGACGGAAGCGATGTCGCCCGAGCCGCGCAACATCTATGGAGTGACCAAGCTCTCGGCCGAACATCTTTGCCGCCTCTACCATCTTCAGCATGGCCTGCCGGTGGTCGTGCTGCGCACGGCGCGCTTCTTTCCCGAAGCCGACGACATGGCGCATGCGATCGAACAGTCGGACGCCAACACCAAGGCAAACGAACTGCTGTTTCGGCGGCTGACGGTGGACGATGCGGCGCGGGCGCATGTCGCGGCATTGGAGAAGGCGCCGGAGCTCGGCTTCGACATCTTCATCGCCTGTGCGCCAACGCCGTTCCAGCCCGATGATTGCGCGGACTTGATCGCCGACGCTCCATCGGTCGTGGCGCGTTATTATCCCGAATTTCCCGCCCTTTATGCGCGCAAGGGCTGGACGATGTTTTCCTCGATCGACCGGGTCTATGACGCGTCGCGGGCTAGGGACAGGCTGGGTTTTGTCTGCAGGACGAGCTTTGCCGATGTGCTGACGGCGCTGGCGGCGGAAGAAGCAGCCTGACGCCTTCAGGCGTTTGTTGCGGCCCGCGCCAACTCCGGCTTCAGATCGCCATAACCGGTCGAGCGGCGCTCGTAGGCGAGGCCGAGCAGAGCAGCGGCTTTTTCCGCGACGTTATCGAGTTCAGGATCATCGGTCTGCGCCAGATAGATCAGTCTCTCGTAGTTGCCGAAATAGTCCTTGATCAGCTCCGGGTGCTTGTCCAGGCCGAGCGGCTTCATGAAGAAGGCATCGAACTGACGGCACAGGAAGTCGGTCATGTAGAAAGACATCATGTCGTCGTCGGCGACCTTCGCATAGGCGTCCATGCCTTGGTAGAAGGCGAAGCAATGCGGGCCGGCCATGCGCTCGACGCCATGCTTTTCCAGCACGCGGTCAAGCAGACCGCCCGTACCGCAATCGGCATAACCGACGAAGATGTGTTCGTAACCCTCCGCCTTGGCCTTTTCGATGGCCTTGTCCATGGCCGGCGCGATGCGGTCCGGATAGAAATGAAATTCCGCCGGCAAACAGGTCAATTCCAGGTGGCTCAGCCCGAGCTGTTCCTTGACGGCCAATACCTCACGCGCAATCATTCCGCAGGCGATGACGAGCAGCCTGTCTGTCTGATTCGGTTTGGTTTTTTTCGTCTTGACCAAGTAGAACCGGCTTTCGCTGCGGGGCTAATCTATCTGTCGAGGGAGACACCGTCCATGAAACTGCTACGCATTGCGCCGATCGCCATCCTTGCCTGCGCGCTTGCACTCACGGCCTGCGCCAACACCATTCGGGGTGTCGGCAAGGATGTCAAATCGACGGCGAGGGCGGTCAAAGACACCGTCGCCAATTGATCGGCAGCCACGTCCCTCATCTGGGAACAAAAAAGCCGCGCTGCAAGGCGCGGCTTCCTTTTCGTCGTCCCGATGCCTTGGATCAGGCCGAAGCGCGCACGTTGTGCTTGCGCTTCATGAAATCCTTGGCGGTCTCGACCGCCACCGCCGCGTCGCGGCAATAGGCGTCGGCGCCGACGGCCTTGCCGAATTCCTCGTTGAGCGGCGCGCCGCCAACCAGCACGACATAGTCGTCGCGGATGCCCTTTTCCTTCATCGTGTCGATGACGACCTTCATATAGGGCATGGTGGTGGTGAGCAGCGCCGACATGCCGATGATGTCGGGCTGATGCTGCTCGATCGCATCGAGATACTTCTCGACCGCATTGTTGATGCCGAGGTCGATGACGTCGAAGCCGGCGCCTTCCATCATCATGCCGACGAGGTTCTTGCCGATGTCGTGGATGTCGCCCTTGACGGTGCCGATCACCATCTTGCCCTGCTTGGGCGCGCCGGTGGCGGCGAGCAGCGGACGCAGGATGAACATGCCGGCCTTCATGGCATTGGCCGACAGCAGCACTTCGGGAACGAACAGGATGCCGTCGCGAAAATCCTCGCCGACGATACGCATGCCTTCGACCAGCGCCTCGGTCAGCACCTTGTAAGGAGCCCAGCCGCGCTCGAGCAGGATGCGCGTGCCTTCCTCGATCTCTTCCTTCAGACCGTCATAGAGATCGTCGTGCATCTGCTGCACCAACTCGTCGTCGGAAAGTTCAGAAAGGATGATCTCGTCGTCGGACATTTTAATCCCAGCTCCTCACGGCATCGCGACTGTGTCGCAAGGCACAAAATAATGGCGTTCATACCTAACCCGCAACGGGCGGGTATCCATAGCTGATTTGCGACTTCCCGCAAAAGGAAAGCGACTGGAAAATCTATCGGATTTCTTGTCGATTTTGCGACAGGCGTTGGCGCGGACGGGCCGTTTCGAATAGGGTGCATGGCTACGATCCGGCGAAAGCCGCGCCATGCGGCCGCAACGGTTACGGACCGGCCATAGTCAGGCAGGCCATATTCAGGGAAGAGCGATCATGAGCGAACACGCGGCAGTCGACCAGGAAGCGTCCAACGCGCGGCGTGGGCGCGGCGCCAGCGGTGGAGCGGCGGCCCGCCGGGCCGCGCGTTCCGGCGGCGGTCCCGGCACCCAGCTCACCTACATCAAGCGCAAGATCAACGTCTACGAGGTGCTGAACGAGGAAGGTCTGGCGCTGATCGAGAAGAACACCGACACGGTGCTGGAGGAGATCGGCATCATTTTTCGCGATGACGCGGAAGCGCTGCAATTGTGGAAAGAGGCCGGCGCCGACGTCAAGGGCGAGCGCGTGCATTTTCCCAAAGGGCTCTGCCGTTCGCTCTTGAAGACCGCGCCGTCCATCTACACCCAGCATGCCCGCAATTCGGAGCGCTCGGTGCAGATCGGCGGCAATGCGACCGTGTTCGCGCCGGTCTATGGCCCACCCTTCGTGCGTGATCTGGACGGCGTCAGGCGCTATGCGACGATCGAGGATTTCCAGAATTTCGTCAAGCTCGCCTATATGGCGCCGTCGATCCACCATTCGGGCGGCACGGTGTGCGAGCCGGTCGACGTGCCGGTCAACAAGCGCCATCTCGACATGGTCTACGCGCACATCAAATATTCCGACAAGCCGTTCATGGGTTCGGTGACCGCGCCGGAGCGCGCCGAGGACACGGTGGCGATGGCCAAGCTGGTGTTCGGCGACGATTTCGTCGAGAACAACACGGTGCTGACCAGCCTGATCAACGCAAACTCGCCGATGGTGTTCGACGAGACCATGCTTGGCGCCCTGAAAGTCTATTCGCGGCATAACCAGGCCTGCATCGTCACGCCGTTCATCCTCGCCGGCGCGATGAGCCCGGTGACGGTCGCCGGTACGCTGACGCAGGTGCTGGCCGAAGTGCTGGCCGGCGCATCGTTCACGCAGCTGATCCGTCCGGGCGCCCCGGTGCTGTTCGGCACCTTCGCCTCGTCGATATCGATGCAGTCGGGCGCGCCGACTTTCGGCACGCCGGAACCGTCGCTGGTCTCCTATGGAGCAGCGCAACTCGCCCGCCGCCTCGGACTGCCGTTCCGTACCGGCGGCTCGCTCTGCGCGTCCAAGGTTCCGGATGCACAGGCAGCCTATGAGAGCGCCAACACGCTGAACTCGACGATTCTCGCCGGCACCAATTTCGTGCTGCATTCGGCCGGCTGGCTCGAGGGCGGGCTGGCGTCCTGCTACGAAAAATTCATGATGGATATCGACCAGCTCGGCATGCAGCAGAAATTCTGCGAAGGCGTCGACCTGTCGGAAAACGGCCAGGCGATGGATGCCATTCGCCAGGTCGGCCCGGGCAGCCACTATCTCGGCTGCGACCATACCCAGGCCAATTTCCAGACCGCCTTCTACCGCTCGTCGATCGCCGACAACAACTCCTATGAGCAGTGGCTGGCCGAAGGCCAGAAGACCGCCCCGCAGCGTGCCAACGATCTCGCCCGCCGCTGGCTGGAGGCTTACGAGGCGCCGCACCTTGATGAAGGCATCGACGAAGCCCTGAAGGACTTCATCGCCAAGAAGAAAGGGTCGATGCCCGACGCCTTCACCTGAAAGGAGCCCGAGTCAGGCGGGGCTAAAGTCGCCAACATCATCCACAAGGAAGTCTGGCGGAGCGCGTTCTCCGATCCGGACCGGAAGGGATGATTCTTGCCGACGCCGCCGCTATTCTCCGGGCGGGCGGTCGGAGATCGAGATGGGTCGAAAGGCATTGAGGGGGATCGCGGCTGATGTCGCCGCGTCATTCATCAGCCGCAACAACGACGCCGATGGTTATTGGGCCATCGGCAAACTTCACGCGCACGCACGAGAGCACTCTACGGCCAAAATCCTGATTGACTTATCAGGCCAGTTATCAGGTACGTTGTCGGAATTCGCTTCGATAGCCGCCAAATACCGGTCAATGATCGAAACTCAAACTGCCGCAAAGGGTCTTCGGGTTTGTTCTAGCCAAATTGAAATTGAGTTCGATCTCCCGAAAACCAGGCAGTGCTCGGCGGACGAAACCGGATACACGTGCGCTGTGATGATCGTTGACGACCGAGGACAAGCTTGGATTCGCAAGGTCTACGGCTGTTCTCACCCGCACGATCCAAAACGAGAGCGACGCAGTTCGCGAGCTAAAAGCGAAGCTGAAGCCCGATGATCCGTAGCTATGATCATCTCAGCGGGGCCCTGGTCCGATATGGACTAATTGTCCGCGGCGGCTTCAATTTCGTCGATGGCGAAGACGTTCCCCTAGGCTCATCAGGCGTCCCAGCCAGGTCGGTGCTGCTGGTCGGGCAGGCGGGCGCGGCGCCGTGGCCGCACTTCCTGCGGTGGCGTGAGAAGCAGCCACCGTCCGCCATCAATCCGCTCGACACATGGTCGCGCGCGGTCATCGGCGCCGTTGCCGACGATTTCGGCGCGCGCGCTGTGTCGCCTTCGGACCGCCCGTATCTGCCGTTCCAGCGATGGGCGATGCGGGCCGAGGGGCTGAGACAGTCGCCGCTCGGCATCCTGATGCATCCGAAATATGGGCTCTGGCACGCCTATCGCGGCGCATTGCTGTTCGATCAGGAGATCGCAACCCCCGAAGCTGACGCAGCGATTCATCTTTGCGACACATGTGTCGAAAAACCCTGCCTGAAATCCTGTCCAGTCGGCGCCTATTCGGTGGACGGCTTCGCGCACCAGGCGTGCCTGGCGCATGTGCGCGGCACGGATGGTGCGCCTTGCCGTGCCGGCGGCTGCCTCGACCGCAACGCCTGTCCCTACGGCGCTGAGCATCGCTATCCGGCCCATGTCCAGGCTTTCCACATGGCGGCGTTCGCCGGAGTATAGGCATTCCTCCGAACCGCACGGAAACTTGACCGAGATCGGCAGGTTGCGGCTTGCCCTGGCGGGCGGCGCGGATATCTATCGCCTGGCAACCGGCGGAGCGCGCAATGACGAAGCAGGACATCGAGATCAAGACCCTGGACGGCACGGCGAAGGCACGGCTGTTTCGTCCAGCCTCGCCCGCCAGGGCCGGCATCATCATCTACATGGATATTTTCGGTCCGCGTCCGGTGCTCGACCAGATGGCCGAGCGCCTCGCGGGGCATGGCTATGCCGTGCTGGTGCCCGATCTCTTCTACCGCTATGCGCCGTATGGCCCGTTCGATCCCAAAACCGCCTTTGCCGAGGCAAAGACCAAGGCCCTGCTGTTGATGCTGAGCGGCGGCACGACGCAGGGCATGACCATCCGCGACGGCAGCGCCTTCCTCGATGCTCTGGCCGCCGAGAGGATCGCCGGACCTGTTGGTGTCGTCGGCTATTGCATGGGCGGCGCGCGGGCGCTCAACGCCGCCGCGACCTATCCCGACAGGATCCGGGCCGCCGCCAGTTTCCATGGCGGCAACCTCGCCAGCGATGCCGCCGACAGTCCGCACCGCAAGGCGGCTTCCATCAAGGCGCGCATCTATGTCGGTATGGCGGGCGTCGACCGGAGCTTTCCGCCGGAACAGTCGACGAGGCTGGAAGAGGCGCTGCGGAATGCTGAAGTCGACCACACGATCGAGAATTATGTCGGCATGGCTCATGGCTGGTGTGTGCCCGACCATAGTGTCTTCAATGCAACCGGTGCCGAGCGGCATTGGAAGCGATTGACGGATTTGTTCGCCGAAACGCTGGTCTGAGCCTTCGCCACCCTGTTGGCCGCGCGCCACATTGGAGGTATCAGGCGGGATGACCGGCTCGCCCGCTAAAGCGGCGCGGGTCATGCGGGAACGATCAGCCTGATGCAATCCTATGATGTCGTGATCATTGGCGCCGGCGCCGCCGGAATGATGTGCGCCGTGGAGGCCGCCAAGCGCGGCCGTTCGGTGCTGGTCCTCGATCATGCGGCGGCACCTGGCGAAAAGATCCGCATCTCCGGCGGCGGTCGGTGCAATTTCACCAACATCCATACGAGCCCGAAGAATTTCATCTCGAGGAATCCGCATTTCTGCATCTCGGCGCTCAGCCGCTATACGCAGCGCGACTTCATTGCGCTCGTCGAACGTCACGGCATTGCATATCACGAGAAGACACTGGGGCAGCTTTTTTGTGACGGCTCGGCGCGCCAGATCATCGACATGCTGGTCTCGGAAATGCAGGGCAGGGGCGCCGAGCTGGTATTGTCGACTTCAGTCGAGACCGTCAGCAAAACCGAGGAAGGGTTTGAACTCAGGCTCTC
Organism: Mesorhizobium sp. M8A.F.Ca.ET.181.01.1.1; assembly: GCF_004792025.1. Lineage (NCBI taxonomy): Bacteria > Pseudomonadati > Pseudomonadota > Alphaproteobacteria > Hyphomicrobiales > Phyllobacteriaceae > Mesorhizobium > Mesorhizobium sp. M8A.F.Ca.ET.181.01.1.1. Next base: position 953,981 of record NZ_SRTV01000001.1, read on the forward strand.
CGCCGGCTCGGTCTCTTGCCGGTCCCTGGTCGTGGCCTGTGGCGGCAAGTCGATCCCCAAGATGGGCGCGACGGGCTTCGGCTACGAGCTTGCCGATCGGTTTGGCCTTGCCGTCGTAGAAACACGGCCTGCCCTGGTGCCGCTGACCTTCGATGCAAAAACGCTCGATCGGCTTTCGCCCCTGGCCGGGAACGCCGTCGACGCCGAGATTGCCTGCGGCAGGGCGCGGTTTTCCGAGGCGATGCTGTTCACGCATCGCGGCGTAAGCGGGCCATCCATCCTGCAAATCTCCTCCTACTGGCGCGAGGGTGATGAAATCCGCATCGCCATGCTGCCGGGCACGGATGTGGCTGAACTCGTCCGCGCCGCCAAGCGTGGCAATGGCCGGCAGGCGGTGCAGACCGTGCTGGCAAATCACTTGCCGAAACGGCTTGCCCAGGCGATAGCCGAGCGAACCGGGCTCAATGGCAATCTTGCCGATCTTTCCGAGGCCCAGGTCAAAACCGTGGAGGCCGCGGTCAACGACTGGCGCATCAAGCCAGCCGGTTCGGAAGGCTACCGGACGGCCGAAGTGACGCTCGGCGGGGTGGACACCAACGGGCTCGACCAGAAGACGATGCGGGTGAAATCGATACCCGGCCTGTTCTTCATCGGCGAGGTCGTCGACGTCACGGGCTGGCTCGGCGGCTATAATTTCCAGTGGGCATGGTCGTCGGGCTGGGCGGCGGGCCAGGCGTGTTGACATTCAGGTGAGGCCAGCCTGACCTGAACCTCAACAGGTGCAAAGGCCCTGTTCGAAAAAAATCTTTCCATCACCCCAAGGATTAGCCATTAGCCTTCGTCCAACAGGCAAATGATGGCGATGATGCTGGATGAGAGCGAAGCCTCCGACGCCGAACTGATCGGGCGGGCGAAGGGCGGAGACAGGGGGGCCTTCGGCAAATTGCTGGAGCGTCACTACGACTTCGTCTATCGCGCCGCCTATCGCTGGTGCGGCAGGAAGGCCGATGCCGAGGACATCGCCCAGGAAGTCTGCGTCCGGCTCGGCAAGGCGATCCGCGATTATCGCGGCGGCGGTGCGTTCACGACATGGCTCTATACCATGACGATGAACGCCGCGCGCGATATGATGCGCAAGACCGCGCGCGAGACGGTCAAGACCGAGGCCTATGGCGTCCATGCGCTGATTTCGGGTGAGGCCCCGGCCGAGAGCGAAGACCCTGCCGAAGCGCTGTGGGCGGCGGTGCGGCAATTGCCGGACAAGCAGCGTGATGCCGTGATGCTTGTCTATGGCGAAGGCTTGAGCCACGCGGCCGCCGCCGAGGCGATGGCGATCTCGGAGACGACGGTTTCCTGGCACATCCATGAAGCGAAGAAACGGCTGAAGACGTTGATGCGTTCAGCCGGGGAAGTGTGACCATGGTCGACGACAACGAACTCAGAAAGCTGCGCGACGCAGCAATACCCGCACCCGGCGAGAGCGCGAAGGCGCGTGCCTTCGAGGCCGCCCTGCGCGCCTACGACCAGGAAAATATTTCTGCTGTCACCCAAGGATCGGTCGGCGGCCTTCGTCTCACAGAGCGAGCACAAAAGCTCTGGAGCGAAATCATGCAAAAGAAACTCATTGCCACGCCGGCCCTTGCCGGGCTCGTCGCCCTGCCGATCGCCGGATACGCCACCTTCCATATGCTGAGGGAACAGCCGCCGGCGTTCGGCGACAAGGAGAAGATCACCGAGACGCTGGCCGACAAGCCGGCGACGCTGAAGCCGGCCACCGCCGAGCCGAAGCAGGCCCCGACGGAACTGGCGAAAGACAAGAAGGCCGACGCGGATGTGGAAAGCCGCGATGCCAGCGACGCGCTTGCGCCACCAGCCTCGCCGCCGCAGCCGCAGACGACTGCCGCAGGCGGCGTGGCGCAGCAGGACGGACGCACGCGTGACGTGACGCCGAATGAGGCCCCGGCAACGGTCAACGAACCCGAGTCGGCCACTTTGCGGGCTTACAAGCCAGCGCCGGCCCCGACAGGCGAGTTCGCGGTCGACGGCACGACAAGCGCGCCGTCGCGGGTTGCCCGCATGCCGGCTGCCGAATCCAAGCTGATGGCGCCGCAGCCGACCGCACCGGCGGATCAGATCGCGCCGCAAGAGGAAAACCGCAACCGCATCGAGGACTTCAAGACCAATCCGGTGCATGCGGCCCTGCAAGACCCGGTCTCGACCTTCTCGATCGATGTCGATACCGCCTCCTATTCCTTCGTGCGCCGTTCGCTGAAGGAAGGGTCGGTGCCGCAGGCCGACACGGTCCGGGTCGAGGAGATGATCAATTACTTCCCCTATGACTGGAAGGGGCCGGACTCGGCATCGACGCCGTTCAACTCGACCGTCAGCGTCATGCCGACGCCGTGGAACGAGCACACCAAGCTGATGCATGTCGCCATCAAAGGGTTCGACATCAAGCCGACCGAGCAGCCGAAGGCCAATCTGGTCTTCCTGATCGATGTCTCGGGCTCGATGGACGAGCCGGACAAGCTGCCGCTGCTCAAATCGGCATTCCGCCTGCTGGTCAGCAAGCTGAAGGCCGACGACACGATCTCCATCGTCACCTATGCCGGAGAGGCCGGCACCGTGCTGATGCCGACCAAGGCGGCCGAAAAGGACAAGATCCTCAACGCCATCGACAATCTGACGCCCGGCGGTTCGACGGCCGGCGAGGCCGGCATCAAGGAGGCCTACAAGCTTGCCCAGCAATCCTTCGTCAAGGATGGCGTCAACCGGGTGATGCTGGCCACCGATGGCGACTTCAATGTCGGCCAGAGCGACGACGATGATCTGAAGCGCCTGATCGAACAGGAGCGCAAGTCGGGTGTCTTCCTGTCGGTGTTCGGCTTCGGCCACGACAATCTGAACGACCAGATGATGCAGACCATCGCACAGAACGGCAACGGCACCGCCGCCTATATCGACACGCTGGCCGAGGCGGAGAAGGTGCTGGTCGAGGATGCCTCCTCGACCCTGTTCCCGATCGCCAAGGATGTGAAGATCCAGGTTGAGTTCAACCCGAGCAAGGTCTCGGAATACCGCCTGATCGGCTACGAGACCCGGGCGCTCAACCGCGAGGATTTCAACAATGACCGCGTCGATGCCGGCGACATCGGCTCGGGCCATTCGGTCACCGCGATCTATGAGATCACGCCCAAAGGCAGTGGCGGCGAGCAGATCGATCCGCTGCGCTATGGTCAGGCCACGGTCAACAATGGCGGCGTTGCCAATGCGGACGAATACGCCTTCGTCAAGATACGCTACAAGCTGCCCAACGAGGACGTCTCGAAGCTGATCACCACGCCGGTGACCTCTGCCAACGAGGTGGCTTCCTTCGACCAGGCGAGCACCGACCAGCGTTTCTCCGTCGCGGTGGCGGCCTTCGGCCAGAAGCTGCGCGACGAGGATGCGACCGCGAAGCTCGGCTACGACAAGATCATGGAGATTGCCACTGCCGCCCGAGGAGCCGACCCGTTTGGGTACAGGTCCGAGTTCCTTTCGCTTGTGCGCCTTGCCTCGGCGCTGGGCGGTAACCGGTAGTGGCGATGAAGGCCGGCTTCTTTCAGATGATGGGATCGTTCTGATAGCCGGCCCACGGGCGGGTGAGGCAGGCCGGCGAGGGATACTTTCCCTTGCCGGCCTTTTTTTCGGATCTGTTGATATTCAGGTGATGCCGGCCTGCAAACAGTGGCTTCCTGCGCTTCCGGTGCTCACGTACTTAAGTACGCTCCGCTCCGGTTCTCGAAAGTCACTGTTTTCGGCTCGGCCTGACCTGAATCTCAACAGATCCTAGGGCAGCGCGCCGGATCGTTAAATTGCGCTGCATTTCCGGTACCGGATAGCAATTTCCTCTCGCTACACCGGTCATGTCTAAGGCTTGAGGGAGCCGGAATTGCAGATCAGAACCATCGCCAACTCGACTCCGCCGGCACGGGATGCTTCGGCGGTTTCATCAGCCCCGTCAGCCGAATCCAGACGCATCAGCGATGATGTCGCGCAGGCGCGTCACACCGCCATGTCGGCGCTGACCAATGACCGCTTCCGCGCCATGCTGGAGCAGATTACCGATCCGGGCGCGTCGGGTGTGCTGGCGACAATGCGCGGCGACAATGTCGTCGATTTCAGGTCGGCGCAGTCGAGTTACGCCGACAACAGCGAATAGCCGCAAAAGAAATCGCGTCAGGCCCGGCCGCGGCGCCGCTCGCGGCGGGCTTCGCTGGTCTCGGCGGTGTTTGCCGTCGCCACCTTGTTGCGCATCGGACCGATGCGCTCGACGATCTTTTCGACCGTCGGACGATCCGCCCTGGTGTGGGCGTCGAGCGCCTTGCGCATCGCGGCAAGATGCTGAAACGAGGTGCCGCAGCAGCCGCCGATGATTTTGGCTCCACCATCCACGGCCAGCCGGACATAGTCGGCCATCAATTCGGGCGTGCCGGAATAGTGGATTTCGGTGCCACGGAATTCGGGGATGCCGCAATTGCCCTTGACGATGACGGTCGCCTCCGGCTTCGCCTGCGTCATATCGAGCAGCGAAGCCAGGATGTCGGAGGCGCCGACGCCGCAATTGGCGCCAACGCCGAGCGGCGCCTGCGACAGGCCGTCGGCGACGCCGTGGATATCTTTCGGCAGCAGGCCCATCATGGTGCGGCCGGCGGTGTCGAACGAGCCAGTATAGGTGTAGGGAAGGCCGACGCGGATGGCGGCCTCGGCGGCGGCGCGGATCTCGTCGGGCGCCGACATGGTCTCGATCCAGGCGACTTCGGCGCCACCTTCCTTGAGACCCTCGATCTGTTCGGCAAAGGCGTCGACCGCCTCGTCATAGGTCATGGCGCCAAGCGGCACCAGCAATTCGCCGGTCGGGCCGACCGAACCAGCAACGATCACCTTGCGGCCGGCCTTGTCGGCGACAGCGCGGGCGATCTCGGCGGCGCGTTTGTTCAGCGCATGGACGCGGTCCTGCGCATGATGCAGCTTCAGCCGGTGGCGGGTACCGCCGAAGGAGTTGGTCAGGATGATGTCGGCGCCTGCGTCGACGAAATTCTGGTGCAGGCTGGTGATGGTGTCGGGCGCCGTTTCGTTCAGCAGTTCCGGCGCCTCGCCGGCCTCCAGACCCATGGCGAACAGATTGGTGCCCGTGGCGCCATCGGCCAGCAGCACGCCCTTTTCAGCCAGCAGGGCTTCGATCGGATTGCTCGTCGTCATCGGATTGGCTTTCATGTCTTGAAATTCGAATAAGGATATAAAGAAGTCTTTATGTCTAGTCAATGAAATTGCGATGCAGAACGCGCTCAGGCTGAGCCTGATGCGAACGACATGCCGGCCAGGTTGCGGGCGAAGGCGGCCGCTTCGTGCGGGTTGATGTCGGCGGCACGGATCAGATTGTCGAAATGCTGTGTCAGCGCCTGGACCGGCTGCGTGGCGTTCAGCACCACATACATGTCTCCCACATAGATGGCGGCGCGATAAGGACCGAAGATGGTGAGCGGGATGGAATAGCGCATGCGGCCGTCATAGAGGAACAGGCGGAAGGTCGGATAGAGGTCGTCGAGCAGCGTCGCCATATGGGCAAGTTGCTGCTGGCGGTCGGCTGCCGGGAAACGGTCCCACACCCCGAGGCCGCGGGCGAAGATCTCCAGCGTGTGGCGCGGCATGCAGACTTCCATGTCGGTTTCCGGTCGCCGGTTGTATTCGATGCGGTATTGCGTCTCGCTGGCCTGCGCCAGGCGGCTCCTGTTGGTGATGTTGGCCTCGTAGTCGACGAGCGCGCGGGTGCGCAGGAGATCGGGAATGCCGGCCGGCACATAACGGATCTTGGTGCCAGCGGCTTCGGCGAACCATTTGGCGAGCAGCGTGCGGTCGAAGCCATCGGGCGCTTCCTCGATCTCAAGGCTCTCGCGGATTTCGCCGGTCACGCCTTCGTCCTGGCTCAAGCCCAGCAACCAGTCCAGCGACACCTTGAATTCGGCGGCTATGTTGAGCAGCGTTTCGGCTCGCGGCAGGCGTGTCGACGCGCCCGACATCAGCTGCGACAGCGCCGACCGATCGATGCCGACCGCTGACGCGAACGCCGACTGATTGAGATCCGAGCGTGTCAGGAGGAGCTTCAGACGCTCCCGAAAGATCGTCGACAGATCGCGCTTGTCCATGGCCTTGCTCCCGTCTTCCGGAGGAAAAATTTGCGCCGAAGCCCCTGCAGCAGGGCTCCCAGGCGTAAATGAATCCCTAAGATTGTTTACAATGTACAACATATGCAGTCAAAAATGCGCAATCGCAACATTTTGTGCACTTTGTCGCGTTGAGTGGAATCACTTCTCCTGACACAATGCTGTCAGGAACCATTTGGGGTTCCGGCGACTGAGGGACAGTGGTCGATAGCATGGCAAGCATACCAGGCAAGAGCATCCGTCGAAGCAGCAAACCGGCCATCGAATGGCCGACCGTGGTCCTCACTTTCTTCTGCTACGGCACATGGTTCGCCGCCGGCCTCTTCCTCTGGCCATCCTATCCCATCCTGGCCCTTATCGTCATGGCCGTTACATTGGCTCTGCAGTCCTCGATCATGCATGAGGTGCTTCATGGTCACCCGACCCGCAACGCTTTGGTCAATGAGGCCTTCGTCTTCCTGCCGATCGGTCTTGCGTGGCCGTTCCGCCGCTTCAAGACCATTCACCTGCGCCACCATGCGGACGAGCGCCTGACCGATCCGCTGGACGATCCCGAGAGCTATTACCAGGCGCTCTGGATGCACGAAGAAATGCCGCCGCTGATGAAATTCGTGCTGAAGGTCAACAACACCATGGCTGGTCGTCTGGTGCTCGGCCCGTGGCTGTCCTGCATCGGCTTCTTCATCGACGATGCCAAGCATGTGATTGCCGGCGACAAGGCGATCCGCAAGGCCTGGCTGCTGCATGCGATCGGCCTTGCCGTGGTGCTGCCGGTCGTGCAGTTCGGGTTCGGCATGCCGGTTTGGCTGTATGTGCTGGTGCCGGTGTGGCTCGGCCAGTCGCTGATCTCGATCCGCACCTATGCCGAGCATCAGTGGTCGGAGCATCCGGAAGGCCGCACGGTGATCGTCGAGCGCTCGCCGCTGTCGTTCCTGTTCCTCAACAATAATCTGCACTTCGTCCATCACAAGAGCCCGACGATCGCCTGGTACCGGCTGCCGAAGCTGTTTCGTGACCGGCGCGAGGAATGGCTGCGGATGAACAATGGCTATGCCTACCCGAACTATTTCGCGCTGCTCAAATCCTATGCCTTCAAGGCCAAGGAGCCGATCGTGCATCCGGTGCTGCGGCGTGCGCCCGAGCCAGGCAGGGCGTTCAAGCCGCGCGTCAGGGCGCGCAACATCAATGGACTTGGCACGGTGCCGGTCCCGGCCGAGCCACCCAAGGAATAGGATCCGCCGATAGGGTGGATGCCGTGTCGGCCAATTCTGATTGGGCGCCGCGTTTTTGCGAACTTTTTTCGAGGCATGTGGTTTGATATCGGCATGAGCGAATTGATTGCGGCGTTGCCGATGTACGACTGGCCCGAAGTGCGCGACGAGGTCGACGCGCAATGGGCGTCGTTGCGCGATGCTTTCCGGCCTAGGGGTATCGATGCGCCGCAATCCATCGTGCGGCGCAACGCTGACCTGCCCGCCGTGCCAGGCGGTATCCACGACGCCCAGGGGGGGCTGATCGCTCCGGATCCGGCGACCCTGCCGCCGGACGAGCTCGATTTCCACAAGCTCTGGCTGCATCCGGCGCTGCTGTTCGCGCAGACCTGTTGGGGGCCGATGGAACTCGGTTTGTCCCGGCATGTGCAGGTGGTCGGCCAGCCAAGCTATGACGCCTATGAGGGCGGACAGGGCGAGCTCTATTCGAGCGCGCTGGTGATGCGCTCGGGCGAGGGGCCGGAGGTTCGGTCACCCGCCGACGGCAAGGCCTTGCTGCCGCTCGATCTCATCCGAGGCAAGCGCTTCACCTTCAACAGCCTCGATTCCATGTCGGGCATCATCGCGCTGACGCGCGACCTGGAAGCGGTCGGCGAAAACCTGGACATCTTTTCATCGCGTGGCGAAAGCGGCGGCCATCGCGACTCGATCGTGGCGGTCGCCGAAGGCATGGCGGATGTCGCCGCGCTCGATTGCGAAAGCTGGGCGCTGGCACAACGCTTCGAGCCGGCGGCGCGCAAGGTCGTGATCGTCGGCTGGACAGCACGGCGCAAAGGTCTGCCGTTCATCACCGCGAAAACGACGCCGGAAAAGACCGTGCGCGCGATGCGCGAGGCGCTTGGCGGCCTAGCCGAGCAGCCGCTGATCCAACGGGTAGGTTGAAAGTTTTTCGTTGCCGGTCTCGGTGATCAGGATCTGCTCCTCGATCTTGACGCCTTCGCCGCCGCCGAGCCGGCCGATATAGCTCTCCACGCACAGCACCATGCCTGGTTCCAGCACACCGTCGGGCGTATCGGATGTCCAGTCGCTGGCATGCGGCAAGGTCGGGTATTCGTCGGCAAGTCCGACGCCGTGGTAGAGAACGCCGTAGCGGGTCGGGAAGCAGTCTCCTGGCGGCACTGCTGAGCGTTCGACAAGGTCGCGGAAGGAGATGCCGGGCTGCATCAGTGCCGTGTTGTGTTCGATCTGATCGGCGGCGATGCGGAACAGGTCGCGCTGTTTGTTGGTCGGCTTTATATCGCCGCAGAGCCAGGTGCGTGAGAGATCGGCGCAGAAGCCGTAGGGGCCGATCAGGTCGGTGTCGAAGGCGACAAGATCGCCTGATACAATGATCCGCGACGAGCATTCCTGGAACCACGGATTGGTGCGCGGTCCCGATGTCAGCAGCCGCGTTTCGATCCATTCGCCGCCGCGCGCGATGTTGCCGCGATGCAGTTCGGCCCACAATTCGTTCTCGGAGATGCCGGGCTTCAACGCCTGTTCCATCTCGCCCATTGCCGCCTCGCAGGCGACAATGGCGCGGCGCATGGCAAGGATTTCGTCCGGTGATTTGATCAGCCGGGCATTTTCCATCACGGCTTCGCCATTGCCGAGGGAGATACCAAGGCGGTGGAGCTCTTCGACGCCTTCCGGATTGATGTGGTCGACGGCGATGCGGTTGTTGCCGCCGCCGTGCTCCCTGACCAGATCGGCGATGGCGGCGGCCCAGCGGCGGACTTTCTGCTCGGTCAGTTCGCCGCCATAGAGATACATCCATGAAATGGCGGGGCGGACTTCATCGACGACACCGGAGTGGTCGGAAAGATGCTCGCAGGAAAAGTAGTCGAACAGAACCACCGGCCCGTCGGTGGCGACGAAGCAATGCCGCGTCGGATTGTGCGCCACCCAGAGCTGCATGTTGGTGCTGTCGGTCGCATAGCGGATATTGACCGGGTCGTAGAGCAGGGCGCCGGCATAGCCGCGGCGCTTCAGCTCGGCGCGAATGCGGTCGAGCCGATATTGCCGCATGGCGGGCAGGTCGGGAGCGGCAATGTCTGCCGCGGCCCATTCCGCTTCAGCCACCGCGCCATAACCCAGCACATGCTGGTTGAGCCCAGCGGCCTTCTGTCGTGAGGCGTCGCGCAGCGCCTCGATCGAGCCTGATACAAAAGGCATGATCTTGCGGTGGCGGCCGAAGCTTCCCTTTGGCGCCGCGCTGTCCATGGCGAAACCTCAGCTCCGCATCTTCTCGCCACTCGGGTCGAAGGGCGCCTCAACATTGATGCGGGCCGGACGCCGGTGACCGAGGATCTCGATCTCGAACAGGCCGGCACTTTCATCCTCGGCGAGTGCCGCCGGCACATAGCCTTGCGCCATCGATTTCTGCACGTAATGCGCATAGCCGCCCGACGTCACCCAGCCGACCACGCGCCAGTCGCCGTCGACGATGCCGCGCACGGCGGACGCGCCTTCGGCGGCCTTTGAACCGCGTATTTCCTTGCCTGAAGTGTCGAAGCGCGGCGCGCCGTAGCCATGCGGCTTCTCGACGGTGCCGTAATCCTTGCTGACCTTGGCCCAGATCGGCTCGTCGCCCATCACGTCGGCATCGGCCGCGTCGACGATGAAGGAGACGCGGCGCAGTTTTGGACCTTCCGCCTGTTCCTTGGCGGCGGCGTCGCGGCCGATGAAGTCGTTCTTCTCTAGCTTGATGAAACGGTCCATCGAACCTTCGAACGGGCCGTAGATCGGCCGCAGCTCGCGGAACCAGGTCGGGAAGTTCTTTTCCAGGCGCATGGACAGCAAGGCGCGCATGCCGAAATCGACCAGGCCGAATTCCTCGCCCGCTTCCTTGATCGCCTTATAGACCAGGCGCTCGTAGGCCGGCGCCATCCAGATTTCATAGCCGAGGTCGCCGGTGTAGGTGATGCGGTTGACCAGGCACGGTGCGCCGCCGACCGCCATTTCGCGGAAATCCATGAAGCGGAACGCCTTGGTCGAAATGTCGACATCGACCAGCTTCTGCAGGAGGTCACGCGACTTCGGCCCGGCAATCGACAGGCCGACCAGCGTCTGGTCGAAGCGATGGATGCGCACCGAACCATCCTTCGGCAGATGCTTTTCGAACCAGCGCATGTGGTACTTCTGCGCGGCCGACGACCCCCAGATCATGAAGCGGTCTTCACCGGCCTTGGCGATGGTGAAGTCGCCGATCAGCTTGCCGAATTCGTTGATCATCGGCGTCAGCACGATGCGGCCGGTCTTCGGCATGCGGTTGGTCATCAGCCGGTTGAGGAACTCTTCCGCACCCGGCCCCGATACTTCGTATTTGGCGAAGTTGGCGATTTCGGTGACGCCGACCCTTTCACGGGTGGCGCGCACTTCCTCGCCGATCGGCCCAAAATCGTTGGAGCGGTGGAAGGAGACGATGTCCTTCGGCTCCTTGCCCTTAGGCGCGAACCAGAGCGGGGTTTCGAGGCCCCACGAGTCGCCCATGACGGCGTTGTTGGTGAGCATGGTGTCGTAGAGCGGCGTCGTCTGGGCCGGGCGGGCGGCCGGCAGTTCCTCGTTGGGGAAGCGGATCGAGAAGCGGCGCGAATAGTTTTCGCGAACCTTGGCATTGGTGTAGCGCAGGCCGGCCCACTCGCCGAAGCGGGCGACATCCATGCCCCAGACGTCGAAGCCCGGATCGCCATGGACCATCCAATTGGAGAGAGCGAGGCCGACGCCGCCGCCCTGGCTGAAGCCGGCCATAACGGCGCAGGCGCACCAGAAATTGGTCAGGCCCTGCACCGGGCCGACCAGCGGGTTTCCGTCGAGCGCGAAGGTGAAGGGGCCGTTGATGATCTGCTTGATGCCGGCCTTTTCGATACCGGGGAAATGCTTGAAGCCGATTTCGAGCGACGGCGCGATGCGGTCGAGATCGGGCGGCAGCAGTTCATGGCCGAAATCCCACGGTGTGTTGACCGGCGACCACGGCTTGCAGGCCTTCTCGTAAGTGCCGAGCAGGATGCCGTTGCGTTCCTGGCGGGTGTAGATCTCGCCCTTGAAGTCAAGCACTCCGATCATTTCGCGGCCGGTCGACTTGTTGAATTCCTCGACCTCCGGCATCGGCTCGGTCAGGAGATACATGTGCTCCATGGCCAGCACCGGCAGCTCGACGCCGACCATGCGGCCGATCTCGCGCGCCCACAGGCCACCGCAGTTGACGACATGTTCAGCGTGAACCGTGCCCTGTTCGGTGACGACGTTCCAGGTGCCGTCCGGCTGCTGCGTCAGGTCGACGACGCGGTTGCGCAGCACGATCTCGGCGCCGAGTTTCTTGGCCGCCTTGGAGTAGGCGATGGTGGTGCCGGAGGGGTCGAGATGGCCTTCGACCGGATCCCACATCGCGCCGACGAAATTGGTCTCGTCCATCAGCGGGAACATCGCCTTGGCCTCGGACGGCGTGATCAGCTCGGTGTCCATGCCGAGATAGCGGCCCTTGGCGTGGGCCAGCCGCAGGAAATCCATGCGCTCGGGCGTATCAGCCATCATCACGCCGCCGGTCAGGTGCAGCGAGCAGGATTGGCCCGAAATCTCCTCGATCTCCTTGTAGAGCTGGACGGTGTAGGCCTGGAGCTTGGCGACGTTCGGATCGCCGTTCAGCGTATGAAAGCCGCCCGCCGCGTGCCAGGACGAGCCCGAGGTCAGCTCGGACCGCTCGATCAGCATGATGTCGGTCCAGCCGGCCTTGGCCAGGTGATAGAGCACCGAGCAGCCGACGACACCACCGCCGATGACAACCGCTTTTACATGAGATTTCATGAAGATAGGTCCGTTTTTGTGTAAATTGAATCAGTTGGTTCAGTTCGCCGCGAGCGGCCTCGACTTTGGAAGTCAAAGCTCACTACGGCGTACGATCAAAAATCGGTCGGTGCGCCGCCTTCGGCGGTGCGCTTCTGGACGAAGGCGTTGAGTTCCTCGCGGATCGCCGGGTCCATGTAAGGCTCCTCATAGGAGGCCAGACGCTCCTTCCAGACCTTGTTGGCCTTTTCCAGCGCTGTCGGCGAGCCGGCTTCGGCCCAGGTCTCGAAATTGCGCCAGTCGGACAGGATGGGCGAATAGAAGGCGGTCTTGTAACGATCCTGCGTGTGCTGGGTGCCGAAGAAGTGGCCGCCGGGACCCACCGACTGGATGGCGTCGAAGCCGAGCGCCTCTTCGGATAGGTCGAGCGGGGTCAGGAATTCTGCCACCATCTGCAACAGGTCGATATCCAGAATGGTCTTCTCGTAGGAGCAGCGCAGGCCGCCCTCGAGCCAGCCGGCGGCGTGCATCATCAGATTGCCGCCGCCCTGGATGGCGCCCCACAGCGAGAACACGCTTTCATAGGCTGCCTGCGCGTCGACCGTGTTGGCCGCGCAGGTGTTGGAGGTGCGGTAGGGAATGTTGTAGCGGCGGGCAAGCTGGCCGCCGACGAGTTGCGCCTTCATGTATTCGGGCGTGCCGAAGGCCGGTGACCCGGATTTCATGTCGACATTGGAGGTGAAGCCGCCATAGCCGACCGGCGCGCCCTTGCGCACCATCTGGGCGAAAGCAATGCCCGACAGCGCCTCGGCGTTCTGCTGCACCAGCGCGCCGGCAATGGTGACGGGCGCCATGGCGCCCGACAGGGTGAAGGGCGTGACGATGACGACCTGGCCCTTGCTCGACATCTGGATGATGCCTTCCATCATCGGCACGTCGAGCTTGAGCGGTGAATTGGTGTTGATGATGGTGAAGACGGACGGCTCCGCGAGCAGTTGCTCGTGGCTGATGCCGCGCGCGATGCGGGTGATCTCGATGCCGTCGACATTGCGCTCCTTGCCGAGCGAATAGATGTGGAACACCTTGTCGGTCAGCGTTGCGAGGTCGCGGATGCATTCGAGGTGGCGGACCGACGGGTGGATATCGGTCGGCTCGACCGGATAGCCGCCCGTGCAGTTCAGGATGTTGTGCATCTGGGCCAGCCGCAGGAAATTGCGATAATCCTGCTGGTTGCCCGGTCGGCGGCCACGATCGATGTCGGAGCAATTGGGTGCCGAGGCCATCATCGAAATGATGAGATTGTCGCCGCCGAAGCGCAAATTGTGCGCGGGATTGCGGGCATGAATGGTGAATTCGGACGGGCAGTTCGACACCAGATCGAGGATCATGTCGCTGTCGAAGCGCACCCGCTCAGAGCCCTCGCGGACATCGGCGCCATGCGCCTTCATGATGCGGCGGGCTTCGTCGTGCAGGACATCGACACCGATTTCCCTGAGCACGCGCAGGGAGGCGAGGTGGATCGATTCCAGCTCATCCTCGGAAACCAGCTTGGTCGGCGTCAGTGGATTTTTCAGTTGGCGGAAAGCTGGCTGCTCGAAGGCGGCCGAGCCTCCGGCGCGCTTGCCGGCGCGACCGCCACGGCGGGCACGGTCGGGTGCCAAAGCCGGCTCTGAGGGTTGTAGGGCGGCGGTCATGATGGTCCTCGTAGGATGCGATAACGGGCGGCATAATGGACCGGCGCCCGTCCGGCCATTGCGGAGGCGGCGACCACTAGGGCGAGGGAAGCGACATGCCCGAACGGCAGTTGCGCGGCCGCCGCATTCGCCCGATCATTCATCCCTTGGCGCAAACGGGTTTTCCTCGGCGGCCCTTTCTTTCCCCGGATCGAACCAGTAGCTGGTGAGGCCTGCCGGCAGGGAGGTCAGCCGGCGCCTCACATGGAATGACAGCATGGTCGCAACCGGCTCGAGCGAAGGCGAAGCGGGAACGCAGTGGGCAGCGCTCGCCGGCGTCACCGCCGCGCTGGCCATGTTCGGAGCGGCGCAAGGGCTGAGTTCGCCGCTGTTCACGCTGCTGATGCAGAAGCAAGGCATGTCGCCAGGCCTGATCGGCCTGTCGGCGGCGATGATGCCGCTCGGGCTGATCCTGTCGGCTTCCTTCGTGCCGGCGGCGGTTCGGCTGGTCGGTGCGCGAAACCTGGCAGTCGGATGCTCGCTGATCGGAGCGCTGTGCTTCCTGGGCATCGGCTATCTGCAGAACTGGTTGGCCTGGTACGTCATCCGCTTCATCATCGGGGTGGTCATCAATCCGCTCTACATCCTTGGCGAGGTGTGGGCGCTGTCGCTGGCGCCGCCGTCGCGACGCGGGCGCGTCATGGGCGTGTTCAACACGCTGATGGGAGCCGGCTATTCGGCGGGTCCGTTCACCCTGACCTTTGTCGGCATAGAGGGGTGGGGGCCTTTCAGCGTCGGCATTGGCGGCTTTGTACTTTGCGCGGTCATCCTGCGTCTCGTCTCCTCGAAGCTCGCCGGGTTCGAGGATGACGGCCAGCCGGCAGGAAGTTTTGTGGGTTTTGCCCGGCTGGCGCCGGCGCTGCTTCTGGCCGTGCTGGTCTCGGCTGCCGTCCAGCAAAGCACCTATGCGCTGGTCCCGGTCTTCGGCGCCGGCTATGGCCTGCCCGAGGCCGTGCTGGCTGCTTTGGTGATGGCGCTGTCGCTGGGCAACATCCTTTTGCAGATCCCGCTTGGCCTGCTCGCCGAGCGCTTCGGTGGCCGGCCGATGATCCTGGCCTGCGCGGTGGCGACGACCACTTGCGCTGTCCTGCTGCCGCTGCTGATCACCACACCGCTGATCTGGGGCGTGCTTCTGGTAATGGGCGCGGTCGGCTACGGCGTCTATACGATGGCGCTCGTCGAACTCGGCAGCCGCTTCGGGGGCTCGCTGCTGGTCACCGGCAATGCGGCTTTCGCCTTGCTGTGGGGCGTCGGCGGCATCGTCGGTCCGCCGGGCGCGGGCCTGCTGATGCAAGCGATCGGACCACTGGGATTGCCGACCGTAATCATTGGCCTCGACGCTTTGCTGGTCGCCTTCGCGCTCTATAGATCGGCCCGCCGCGGAGGCTCCTGACAAGGTTTGGCTGGAGCCGCGCGTCGGTTCGGGCCGCAGGGCTTACCGCCATCGGACCGAACCGCTAAGTCTGCAACCGCGACGGCACTGGGGATCATGGACTTGGTGGACACCAAAAGCGACGAGAGGATGCAGTGGGCGGCGATCACCGGTGTGATCGCGACCGTGTCCGTGTTCGCCATCGCGCAGGGCCTGTCCTATCCGCTTTTGAGCTTCATCCTGCAGCGCCAGGGCGTCTCGCCAGCGATGATCGGCCTGTCGGCGGCAATGACCCCTGTCGGCTTCATCCTGTCATCGCCGCTGATACCTGGCCTGGCGCGCCGGTTCGGGGCAGGGCGCACGGCGCTCACCTGCGCCGCACTCTCGGCTATCGTGCTGGCGTTGATCGGCTGGACGCAGAACGTCTATCTCTGGTTTCCGCTGCGCTTCCTGATCGGCGTGGTGACCAACCCGCTCTATGTGCTCAGTGAAATCTGGGTGATCGCGCTGGCACCGCCGGCCCGGCGCGGCCGCATCATGGGTCTCTATTCGACGATCATTTCCGCCGGCTTTGCGACCGGGCCGCTTTGCCTGCTTGCCGTCGGCACGGAAGGCTGGCCGCCATTCCTTGTCGGGATTGGCGCCTTCGTGCTGTGCGGCTTTTGCCTGGCGTCGGTTCTGCCGCAGCTGCCCAGGGTGGACGAGGCCGGGCATCGGGTTTCGGTGATGGGTTTCATGCCGCTTGCCTGGCTGCTTCTGTCGGCGGTGGTCGTGGCCGCCGGCTTCGAGCAGGCGGCGCTGGCGCTGCTGCCTGTCTATGGCACGCATCATGGCATCGCGGAGGCGCGCATGTCGGCGCTGCTGGCGGTCATGATTGCCGGCAACATTGCCATGCAGGTGCCGCTTGGCCTGCTGGCCGAGCGGCTGACGGCCCGCCTGGTACGTTTCCTCTGCGTCTTGCTGACGCTGGGCGGCTGTGTGCTGCTGCCGCTGCTGATCGAAACCCCGCTGATCTGGCCCTGCATCTTCGTCTGGGGCGCGGTGTCCTACGGCATTTACACGATGTCGATCATCGAGCTCGGCGAGCGCTTTACCGGCTCGGCGCTGGTTGCCGGCAATGCGGCATTCTCGCTGATGTGGGGCGTCGGCGGCATTCTGGTCCCGCCGCTTACCGGTGGCATGATGGATGTGCTTGGCGCGGGTGGCCTGCCGGCCACGCTTGGCGCGATCTGCGCCACGCTGGCGCTGGCGACGCTTATTCGAAGACGGGTTGTGTAGCATCGGGGTATCGGGATGCTCAAATCCCTGGTCCCGGTTTGCTCGCCAGCCTGAAAATGGCCCAGAGGTCACAGTCGGCATGGCGTTCTTCGGGATGCATCCTGCGCGGCGAATCCCGAATCTCCACGGCTCGATCGAAGTCATCAATCAGCCCGACCCTGGACAGCTCTGCATTTGCAAACACGTCTGGGAAGCCACCGCAATTGGTCAAAGCGCTGACGCCGACAGCCTGATCCATCAGGTCATAGCCCATGAAGGTGAACCCGTCCCAACCAAGCGATCGTACGTCTGCCGGAGGCCTTCGGATGACGCCAAGGATGTTGAAGTTGGCGGGATCGCCCAATTCCGAGAGCAGGAAGTCCAGGTCGACAAAGAAATCGAGCATGTTGTCTTCGTTGACGATGTGAGGCCAGTAGTTGTCCTTGATCTGCGGGAGCGCAACCGGGCAAAGCATTCCGTCGAGCGTAACGACTTCGGTCAACTGGGTGAGGCCCGACCACTCGATGTATTCCCTCCACCCGCTTCCGTGGAATGGGCTGAACTTCTCGGTTGCGATGTGAAGATGTTGCATGCCGGCTGCCTGCTCTGAACAGCTGTCGCGTCCGCGAACCGTTTTACGTGTTCCCGTTGAATGTCGGTAGCGTCATGCCGATGTTTGTGGCACCGAGCCTGATGAATTTTTCGGAGACCCGCATGACCAATTCGATCGCACAAAGGCAGCCAGGGCCAGTTGACGAGACGCAAGATCCCTTTCTCTGGCTGGAGGACAGGACCAGCAAACAATCGCTCGACTGGGTTCACCAGCAGAATGAGGTGACGGTGGCGCAATTGCAGGGCGATCCGTCCTATCAGGCGTCGTTCCAGACGGCACTCGACCTGATGACGGCCGAGGACAATATCGCGGTCGGCGCGGCAATCGCGGGCCATGTCTACAATTTCTGGCAGGACAAGACCAATGCGCTCGGCCTGTGGCGGCGCACGACAGTCGCTTCCTACAAGACCGACAAGCCCGAATGGGAAACGATCATCGACTTCGACCAACTGGCGGCGAAGGAGGGGATAAAGTGGGTGTTCGGCGGCGCTGTCAGACTCTACCCCGATTTCAACCGCTGCCTGGTCTCGATGTCGCCCGATGGCGGTGATGCCAGTGCAATGCGCGAGTTCGACATCGCGGCCAAGTCCTTCGTCGAAGGCGGTTTTCAGGCGTCGGCCTCGAAATCGGGCTTCGGCTGGCTGGATGAGGACACGGTCATCGTCTCGGCCGCGTTCGAAGAGGCCGACAAGACAGAGTCCGGATATCCGCGCGTGGTCAAGCTCTGGAAGCGCGGCACCAGGCTGGAAGAGGCAACCCCGATCTTCGAGGGAAAGACCGAGGATCTCGCCGTTGGCGCCGGCGTCGAGTTCGACGGCGAGAAGCGCCATCTGTTTCTGGCGCGGACACTCAACTTCTTCGCATCGCACAGTTTCCTGCGCCTCCCTTCGGGCGAGAACCGCCGCATCCCGCTGCCCGACGACGTTACCGACACCGCGCTCTTCAGGGATCAGCTGGTGTTCGGGGTGCGCACTCCGTGGACGGCGCCGGACGGCACCGCATGCCAGCCGGACGGGCTTTATTCGCTCGACTTCGCGTATTGGATCGAAACTGGCGGTTTTGGCGCCATCGAGACCTTGCTGGCGCCGGCGCATCGCGTCTCGATTGCCGGGCTCGCCAGAACGCAGGACCGCCTGTTCATCAACCTGATGGACAATGTCCGCGGCAAAGTTATCGTCTGCGAGCGCAAGGATGGCGCCTGGTCGCTGAAGCCTGTCGCGCTGC
Source organism: Mesorhizobium sp. M8A.F.Ca.ET.181.01.1.1 (assembly GCF_004792025.1). Taxonomy (NCBI): domain Bacteria; kingdom Pseudomonadati; phylum Pseudomonadota; class Alphaproteobacteria; order Hyphomicrobiales; family Phyllobacteriaceae; genus Mesorhizobium; species Mesorhizobium sp. M8A.F.Ca.ET.181.01.1.1. Next base: position 972,415 of record NZ_SRTV01000001.1, read on the forward strand.
CTGAAAACGGCACTGTCGGCATCAGCCATGCAGAGCATTTCGGCTCCACCGTGTCCTTTTCCTTCACCGATTTCCTCACGCCAAGCTCGATCATCTGGTCCGATGACGATGGCGAGACGCTGGCCACCGTGAAGTCGCAGCCGGCCCGCTTCGATGCCTCGCCGCTGATCTCGGAACAGTTCGAGGCACGATCGAAGGACGGCACGATGATCCCTTACTTCGTCGTCAGGCGGCGGGACCAGAACGGGCCGGTGCCGACGCTGCTCTATGGCTATGGCGGCTTCGAAGTGCCGCTCTTGCCTGGCTATGCCGGCGTGCGCGGCAGGCTGTGGCTGGAGAAAGGCAATGCCTATGTGCAGGCCTGCATTCGCGGTGGTGGCGAATTCGGACCTGGCTGGCACCAGGCGGCGCTGAAAGGCAAGCGCCAGAACGGCTTCGACGACTTTGCCGCGGTGGCCGAGGATGTCGTCAGGCGCGGTATTGCGACAGCCCAATCGCTCGGCATTCAGGGCGGCTCCAACGGCGGCCTGCTGACCGGCGCTTCCCTGACACAGCATCCCGAGCTTTTCGGCGCCGTCATCATCGAGGTGCCGCTGCTCGACATGCTGCGCTACACCGAATTGCCGCCGGGCGCTTCGTGGATGGCCGAATATGGCGATCCGTCAAAGCCGGAAGATGCCCAGTGGCTTTCGGCCTATTCGCCCTATCAACATGTCAAGGCGGATGCCGCCTATCCGCCGGTACTCTTGACCACCTCGACCGCCGACGACCGGGTCCACCCCGGCCACGCGCGCAAGATGGCGGCCCGCCTGCTGGAGGCCGGACATGGCAAAACGCTGTTCTTCGAGGAGACCGAAGGCGGACATGGCGGGCGCGGCGACCGCCGGCCGCAGGCGGCGCAGACGGCGATGAAGTATGTGTTTCTGCAGCGGGCGCTGAGCGGCGAAGCCTGATCTCATTCCAGCACCACTTGAGCAAAGGGTGGTTCACCTCGACCGCCCTTTGCTCTAAGGTACCTTCATGGCTCTCGCTAGACTATCAGCTCGTGCGTTTCGGGTCGCGGTGACACCGTCATCGCGCACGCTGCGCGCCGAGCTTTTGCGGCTGTGCGCCCGTATCGGTTATTCGCCACCTGCCGTCCTCTGACGAATTCGCCCCGGCGCCGCCGGAATGATTTCAGAGGAAAGATCAAATCAATGACCTATCAGAACTATTCGCTGAAGCAGCTTCAGCAGATCGACGCCGCGCATCACTTGCATCCCTTCACCGACCATAAGGAGTTGCGCGAGGCTGGCGCGCGCGTCATCACTCACGCCAATGGCCCGTTCATCTACGATTCCGAAGGGACGGAACTGCTGGATGGGATGGCCGGCCTGTGGTGCGTCAATATCGGCTACGGCCGTGACGAACTGGCCGAGGCTGCCTATGCCCAGATGAAGGAACTGCCTTACTACAATTCCTTCTTCAAATGCTCGACGCCGACGCCGGTGCTGTTGTCGAAGAAGCTGGCCGAGATCGCACCGAAAAACGTCAACCAGGTGTTTTATGGCTCGTCCGGTTCAGAGGCCAACGACACCGCCTTGCGGCTTGTGCGCCACTATTGGGTGCTGGAAGGCAAGCCGGAGAAGAACCGCGTCATCTCGCGCAAGATGGCCTATCACGGCTCGACCATCGCCGGCACCTCGCTCGGCGGCATGGATGCCATGCACAAGCAGCTCAACGGCGCGGTGCCCAACATCGTCCATGTGATGATGCCCTATGCCTATGAGCTGGCTCTGCCTGGCGAAAGCGACCATGATTTCGGCCTGCGCGCGGCCAAATCGGTCGAGGATGCCATCCTGGAGGCCGGCGCCGAGAAGGTCGCGGCGTTCATCGGCGAGCCGGTGATGGGCGCGGGCGGCGTCAAGATCCCGCCGGCAAGCTACTGGCCCGAAGTGCAGCGCATCTGCCGCAAATACGATGTGCTGTTGATGCTGGACGAGGTCATCACCGGCTATGGCCGCACAGGCGAGTGGTTCGCGGCCCAGACCTTCGGCATCGAACCGGACACCATCACCACGGCCAAGGCGCTGACGTCGGGCTATCAGCCGCTCTCGGCGCTGCTGGTGGGCGATCGCATTGCGTCGGCGCTGGTCGAGAAGGGCGGCGAGTTCAACCATGGCTACACCTATTCGGGGCACCCCGTTGCCTGCGCCGTGGCGCTGAAGAACCTCGAGATCATCGAGAGGGAAGGCCTGGTCGACCGCGTCAGGAACGACACCGGACCCTATTTCGCCAAGGCGCTGCAGGAGCGCATCGCCGGGCATGATCTGGTCGGCGAGGTGCGTTCCATCGGCCTGATGGGCGCGATCGAGATCGTCAAGGACAAGGCGACGAAGGAGCGCTTCCTGCCGTCGGGAAGTGCTGCGGTTGTTGTGCGCGACCACGCGATCGCCAACGGCATGATGCTGCGCGCCACCGGCGACACGATGATCCTGTCGCCGCCGCTGATCTGGACCCGCGACACCATCGACATGGCCTGCGAGCGCATCGGCAAGGCGCTCGACCTGGCGCAGGCCGACCTGCGCAAGCGCTAAGAAACGAGGCAGGCGCCCACCAATCGGACGCCTGCCTCAAAATATCGTCGCGGTCGGAACGAATATTGCTACCGCGCGTAGTTGATGGCGCAGCGCAGCGGCTGCCCTATGGGGATTGTGTTCATGAGCAGGACTGGCAGGAGCCGGCGCCGCCGAGAAGCGGTCACGATCGGCAGCGATCTCATGCTGGCGCCGATGGTGGCGATGATGCGCCTGCCTCTCATGGCAATGGACGCCGGAAGCGGCCAGCCGTGGGGAACCGAAACCGCGCGGGCCGTCAACGAGAAGACGGTTGCACTGGCTGAAGGTGTCTTCGCGGCGCAGATGTCCCTGCTGCAATCGGCGACCCGTTTCTGGCCCGAAATCCTTTCCGGCCTTACCCCGTCGCTGCTCAATGGCATTGCGGCGGAACGATCAATCAGCGCCGCGCTGAAGCCCGCCAGCCGAGCGGTGAAGGCGAATTTTCGCCGGCTTTCCACAAAGACCTGATCCACAGTGTCTGCTCAGGCGCATGGGGGTGCGCGGAACTTTGATTTTGCGCATCGTCCAGATCATGGGCTAGAACCAGCCGGTGCAGTTACAGTGGGGGATGCAATGGCCGGACAACCGCTCAACCAGCCGGCTGAAATTCCAGCCGAGCTTGATCGCTGGAACTGGGGCGCCTTCTTCCTCAACTGGATTTGGGGCATCGGCAACAGCACTTTCATCGCGCTGCTGGCGCTGATCCCCGTCGTCAACCTCATCATGATCTTCGTGCTCGGCGCGCGCGGCAGCCGCTGGGCCTGGCGGAACCGCGCCTGGCGCGATGCGGAGCAATTCCGCAAGACGCAGCGCAACTGGGCGATCGCCGGCCTTGCCGTCTGGGTGGTCAGTATCGGCGGCTGTGCGACGATGGTCGGCAGCATCCCTTTCGTGCTCAAGGGCAGCGACGCCTACCGGATGACCATGGACGCCGTCCGTGCCGACACCCGGGTGAAGGCCACGATCGGCGACGATGTGGCCGATAATTTCTGGGTCGGCGGTAATCTCAATGTCAATGCGAATGGCGCCGGCGACGCCCAGTTCAGTATTCCCGTCCACGGCGCCAAGGGCAAGGGCACCGTGTTTTCGCATCTCGTTCGCAATGCAGGCACATGGAGCACGCGCCTGCTCGTGGTCCGCGTCGACGGCGTCGATGCACCGATCGTGCTGACCAATGAAGATCACGTGCCGATCCCGGGTGCGGCGATCGGAATATAGATGATCGTGGATAGGAAAGGGGCCTGAAATGCAAAAACCGCGCCCCATCGGGAACGCGGCTTTGCCAGATACGCATGGCGTTTCGCTACGAAGACACTTGCGAAACTTACGGGCTCCGGTACGCGAGACCTGATCCGGAGCGCCGGGCGGATGCGATATGTCCGCCTCGCAATCCGTTTTATAGGGACATCGTTACCGCAGAGTTATCGAGAGCTTAAGCAAATCTAAATTTGCGGGTCTTTCTCCGCAAAGACCCGGGAAAAGTCTATCGAATCCGCTGTTTAGGCCGGGTTGCCGCGCAGAAAATTAATTATGCCGGAAAAATCGGCGCCGCCATGGCCCTGGGCGTTGAACAGCGCATAGAGCTGCGCCGCCTCGGCGCCGAGCGGTGTCACGGCGCCCGCGCCAAGCGCTGCTTCCTGGGACAATTTCAGGTCTTTCAGCATGAGAGCCGCGGCAAATCCCGGCTTGTAATCCCTGTTGGCGGGCGAAGTGGGCACCGGGCCGGGCACCGGGCAATAGGTGGTCAGAGACCAGCATTGGCCCGACGAGGTCGAGGCGACGTCGAACAGCGCCTGATGCGACAGGCCGAGTTTCTCCGCCAGCACGAAGGCCTCGGCAACGCCGATCATCGAAATGCCGAGGATCATGTTGTTGCAGATCTTGGCGGCCTGGCCGGCGCCGTCACCGCCGCAATGGACGATGCGCCCGGCCATCGGCTTCAGGATCGGCTCGGCGGCGGCGAAGGCATCGTCGGAACCGCCGGCCATGAAGGTCAACGTGCCGGCTGTCGCCCCGCCGGTGCCACCGGAGACCGGCGCATCGATCGACAGCAGGCCGTGTTTGGCGGCGATTGCATGCGCCTTGCGCGCCGATTCCACGTCGATGGTCGAGGAATCGATGAACAAGGCATTTTTCTTCGCCTTGGGGGCGATATCCTCATAGACCGACAGCACGTGCTTGCCGGCAGGCAGCATGGTGATGACGACATCGGCATCCTTCACGGCGGCAACGGCGTTGGCCATGATTGTGATGCCATGCTCGCGCGCGATCGTCAGGTTCTCTGTCATCAGGTCGAAGCCGTGCACCGCATGCCCCGCCTTGACGAGATTGGCGGCCATCGGATTGCCCATGTTACCGAGGCCGATGAAGGCGATCGTCGTCATTGTCTCACTCCCGGAGTTTGCTGGCTTCAGCGTCCTATCAGCGCCCGCGCGATGATGACGCGCATGATCTCGTTGGTGCCTTCCAGAATCTGGTGGACGCGCAGGTCGCGGACCAGCTTCTCGATGCCGTAATCATGCAGATAGCCATAGCCGCCGAGCAGTTGCAGCGCATCGTTGGCGACGTTGAAGCCGGTGTCGGTGACGAAGCGCTTTGCCATCGCCGACCATTTACCGGCGTCCGGAGCCTTGCGGTCGAGCTTCGAGGCCGCCGCATAGAGGAAGATGCGCGCTGCCTGCAATTCGGTCTCCATGTCGGCCAGCCTGAACTGCAGCGCCTGGAACTGGTTGATCTTCGAGCCGAAGGCCTTGCGCTCAGCCGTGTAGGCCAGCGCCTTGTCGAGCGCCGACTGCGCGCCGCCCAGCGAACAGGCGGCGATGTTCAGCCGGCCGCCGTCGAGCCCGGCCATGGCGATGCCGAAACCGGCGCCTTCGCCCGACAGGAGGTTCTCGGCCGGCACCTTGCAGTCCTCGAAGATGACCTGGCGGGTCGACTGCATGTGCCAGCCCATCTTGTGCTCGTTGGCCCCGAAGGACAGGCCTGGCGCATCCTTGGGCACGACGATGGTGGAGATGCCTTTCGGGCCATCGGCGCCGGTGCGCACCATGACGGCATAGACATCGCTGTCGCCGGCGCCGGAGATGAACTGCTTTGCGCCGTTGAGCACATAGTCGCCGCCGCTCTTCACCGCGCGCGTCTTCAGGGCGGCGGCATCGGAACCGGAACCCGGCTCGGTCAGGCAGTAGCTCGCCAGCCATTCCATCGAGGTGAGCTTCGGCAGGAAGCGCTGTCGCTGCTCCTCATTGCCGAAACGGTCGATCATCGATGCCACCATGTTGTGGATAGAGATGAAGGACGAAAAGGCCGGATCCGCGTGCGACAGCGCCTCGAAGATCAGCACTGCGTCGAGGCGTCCGAGAGCCGATCCCCCGACATCATCCCTGATGTAGATGCCGCCGAGGCCGAGCGGCCCTGTCTCGCGGATCACGTCGGCGGGGAAGTGTTTCCTGCGGTCCCAGTCGAGTGCGTTCGGCGCGACGCGATCGGCGGCGAAGGCCTGCGCCATCTCCTGGATGGCGCGCTGTTCCTCGGTGAGTTCGAACTGGCTGGTGCTCGCATCGACCGCGGCGTCCATGGCGTGCTCCCTGATGTCTGACCTGCTGGCCTGTCGTTTTTGGCTTTGCGCGCGCACCAATCTAGACCAATGATGCCGCCGCGCAACCCGAGCCGCCGCGGAGCGGCTGTGCACCAATGCATGTCCGGAGCAAGATGTGACGACAAAATTCGACGAGCTGTTGGGACAGTTCCACGCCTATCTTGCTTCCGTCGATGATGCCCTGGTGCGCGACGCCGTGGCGCGTATCGGCTGGGATATGCCGGCCCGCGATTTGGAGCCGCGTCCGCTTGGCTGCCTGCGCCATCTCGACCGCGCCGCCGAACTGGCACCGCCGGATGCGAAACCCCTGGTTCGATTGCTGGCCGAGCGGCGCAACGAATTGCATTGGGGGCAGACCTATACCGAGGCTGATTTCGGCAAGGCCTTCATCGACAATTACGGCTGGCTGGAAATGTTCGGCACGCGCGGCCATTTCGCCAATGACGAGGTCGCCGCAGGCCTGCTGATGCTCGGACCCGGGATCGTCTATCCCGACCATCATCACGTCGCCGAGGAGATCTATATTCCGCTGACCGGCGGCACCGAGTGGCGCATGGGCGAGGGCGGCTTTCGCAAGCGGGAGGCCGGCGAGGTCGTCCACCATGTTTCCAACGTCAACCACGCCATGCGTACCGGCAAGGAGCCGCTGCTGGCGCTTTATATCTGGCGCGGCGGGCCGCTGGCGCAGAAATCCACGATCACCGGAACCTCGGTGCAGGACAGGAGCTGATGGCCAGGGCAATCATGCTGCAAGGCACGGGCTCGGATGTCGGCAAGACGGTGCTTGTCGCAGGGCTATGCCGTGCCGCCAGGAATCGCGGCCTGAAAGTGCGGCCGTTCAAGCCGCAGAACATGTCGAACAACGCCGCCGTCGCCGATATTCCCGGCGACAACAACCATGGCGGCGGCGAGATCGGCCGCGCGCAATGGCTGCAGGCGATCGCTTGCGGGGTTGCGCCGTCGGTCCATATGAACCCGGTGCTGCTCAAGCCGCAGACCGATGTCGGCGCCCAGGTCATCGTCCAGGGCAAGGTGTTCGGCGAGGCGAGGGCTCGTGACTATCAGGCGCTGAAGGGCCGGCTGATGGATGCCGTGCTGGAGTCCTGGGGAAAGGTCGGCGCGGGCGCCGATCTTGTCATTGTCGAGGGTGCCGGTTCGCCAGCCGAAATCAACCTCAGAAGCCGCGACATCGCCAATATGGGTTTTGCCACACGGGCCGATGTACCGGTGGTGCTGGTCGGGGACATTGATCGCGGCGGCGTCATCGCCTCGATCGCCGGCACGCATCTGATCCTGCCGGAAGAGGACCGGCGCATGATCGCCGGCTATCTCATCAACAAGTTCCGGGGAGACGTCTCGCTGTTCGATGATGGCTTGAAGGCGATCGGGAAATTCACCGGATGGCGCTGTTTTGGCGTCGTGCCGTGGCTCAAGGCGGCGGCGCGGCTGCCCTCGGAGGATTCCGTGGTGTTGGAGCGGCTGGCGTCCGGCGAGGCGCGCGCGTTGAAAGTGGCGGTGCCGATGCTTGGCCGCATCGCCAATTTCGACGATCTCGACCCGCTCAAGGCCGAACCGCAGGTCGAAGTGGTGTTCGTGCCGCCGGGAAAGAAGCTGCCGGTCGATGCCGGGCTGGTGGTCATTCCCGGCTCCAAGTCGACGATCGGCGACCTCCTGAAATTTCGCGAGAACGGCTGGGACCGGGATCTCGCGGCGCACCGCAAGCGCGGCGGCCATGTCGTCGGCATTTGCGGCGGTTTCCAGATGCTCGGCCGCATGGTGCGCGATCCCGACGGTATCGAAGGCAACGTCACCGAAGCCGTGGGCCTCGGCCTGCTCGATGTCGAGACGGTGATGGAGCCGGAAAAGACGGTGCGCAATGTCAGCGCCCGCTCGGTGCCGTTCGACCTGCCGCTCGAGGGTTACGAAATCCATCTCGGCCGCACGACGGGCCCGGACACCAGGCGGCCGTCGGCGATCATCAATGGCGCCGAGGACGGCGCGATCTCGGCCGATGGCAAGGTGATCGGCACGTATATGCATGGCCTGTTCGGCGCCGACGGCTTTCGCGGGAAATTCCTCGAAAGCCTGGGTGTCAGGAGCGGTGGCATAGATTACCGAGCCGAGGTCGAGCGCGCGCTGGACGAGGTCGCCGCCGAGCTGGAAACCCATCTCGACTGTGATGCGATTTTTTCATTGGCACGTTGAAGGTCAGGCCTTCTCACCGGCCTTCGGCCAGTAGGTGCCGAACGACCAGACATTGCCTTCAGGGTCGCGGCAGATGAATTCGCGGCTGCCATAATCGCGGTTCGTCAGTTCCTGGATGATCGTCGCGCCGGCCTTCCTGGCTTTGGCGTAGGCGGCGTCGGCATCGTCGACGGCGATATAGATCGACTTGCCGCCGCCTGAACCGGGTTCGCCGACCATCTTGCCGTAGTCGTCGTCGCGCACCGTGCCCAGCATGATCATCGAGGAGCCTAAGACCAGTTCGGCATGGTGCACGACATCGCCTTCGCCATAGCGGGCACGGACACTGAAACCGAAGGCTTCGCCCAGCCAGTCGATCATCCCCGCCGCATTCTTGTAGCGCAGGGCAGGGTAGAGCCGGGGTGCTTCAGTGGTGGTGGGCATCGGAACCTCCTTCATCTGGATCGGTCTATGCCTCACTCTGGCCAAGGGCCGTTCCTGCGTCTTGAAGAAATGTTACCTGACCGAAAGTGCCGTTGGTGTCTCACCGGCGAGCTCGCGGAATTCGCGCACCAGATGCGCCTGGTCGGCATAGCCGCAATCGGCGGCGACATCCGCCCAGTCGGCGGTCGGCTCGCTCGACAGGCGGAGCGCCCGGTTGAAGCGGACGATGCGCGACAGCGTCTTGGGGCCGATGCCGGTCGCGTCGGAGAATTTGTCGGCGAGATGTTTGCGGCTCCAGCCCAACTGTTCGGCAAGCGATGCGATCCGGGTCCGGCCGCCTGATGTGATGATGCGGTCATAGGCCCAGGCGATTTCGAGCGGTGTTTCGGCGGCGCTCTCGAGACGTGCGGCGACGAAGGCCTCGGCAAGATCGAAACGTGCCGTCCAGTCAGGCGTGTTGCCCAGCCGTTCGCGCAGCGCCGCGCCCTCCGCGCCAAGCACGTCGTCGAGTACGACCATGTTGTCAGTCAATTCGCTCATCGGCAGGCGGAAGAAGCGGCGTGCGCCAAGAGGGGTGAAATTCACCTGGATGCAGCAGGCGCCGCCGAAGGATTCGATCATCACCGGACCGGCGAAAAGGCCGGCGGCGAAACTGGCGACGCGGTCATTGTCATCAGGCGTCCTGCCGAGGCCGATGGCGAACGGCTCGGCGAAGCTGATCACCAGCGGCACCGTCAGCGACGCGTATTCGACATTGCGGAAATGGCCGGTAGCTGTTTCGCGATAGCCGCAGATGTCGGTGACAACGCCGTCAAGCGCGGCGTTGGGAAGCCGCCGGCGCATTTCGAACAGCCCCGATATGGAGCGATCCTGTTCTTTCGGGCGCTGCATCTCGATTGGCATCGGCCATCCTTCCGCCAAGCGAATTTAGCAGAGGCCGCATCAGAATCAAAAACGCCCGGCTTTGGCCGGGCGCTCTCGGTCCCCACTTGTCGAGGGAAACTTGTCAGGCGCCGCGCATCAGGCAGCCGGCGGCGAGCACGATGTAGGCGACAAGCACGATCCACACCGATGCAAGAGGTATGAACGCAAGAACGCCAAGCGCGGCGAGAATGCCGATGATGGCGATGACCAGGGAAATGATGAAAACAATCTGGGTAGGCGCGTTGAGATTCATGTCTGGCTCCTGCAACATGATTCGAACAGCGATATTGTAACAGGCGCGTGATCACACACCAATCATGACACGCAGCGGGTTGGCCGGATCGGCCAGCAGCTTCACCGCCAGAGCCACGCAGACGACCACCAGCAGCGGCTTGATCAACCTGGCGCCGATGCGCATGGCAAGGCTGGCACCAAGCCGGGCGCCGAGGAACTGGGCAACGCCCATCATCAGGCCGATCTTCCAGGAGATGACGCCGACAGCGGCAAAGACGATGAAGCCGCCAATGTTGGAAGCGAAATTGAGCAGTTTGGTGTGCGCTGTCGCCTTGAGCACGCCGTAGCCGGCAAGGGCGACGAAGGCCAGCATGTAGAAGGAACCGGCGCCCGGCCCGAACACGCCGTCATAGAAGCCGATGGCCGGCACCAGGGTCACGCCGAACAGGAAGGGCGACAGGCGCTCGGCCCGGTCGACATCGTTCATGTTGGGCTTGAGGGCGAAGTATAGCGCGATGGCAATCAGCACCAGCGGCAAGGCCGCGCGCAACAGGTCCCCGGGCACGATCGTGGCCAGTAATGCGCCGATGGCGCCGCCGGCAAGTGCCAGCAGCGCCGATGGCAATTGCCGGCGCAGGTCGACATGACCTTTCGAGGCATAGTGGATGGTCGCCGACCCCGAGCCGAACATGCCTTGCAGCTTGTTGGTTCCAAGCGCCTCGACCGGTGAAAAACCGGCAAGCAGCAGTGCGGGGATGGTGATCAATCCGCCGCCGCCGGCAATCGAATCGACAAAGCCCGCGGCGAAAGCCGCGAAGGCGAGGATGGCGATGGACTGGGCGGTGAGGTCGATCATCTGATGTGTCGAGATGTCCGGTCGGCTGAGATAGCGCGCGTTCGACCACGACCACCCCGTTTGCGCAAGGCCGATTCCGCGCTAATTCTATCAAAGAGGAATCGGAAAGGGGGCCGTTCATGGCATTCGCGTTGCTGGACCAGATACGCTCGATCTTCGACGGCGACCCGGGCGTGCGCAAGGTCGCGGACGATCCAGTCCTGTCGGCGGAACTGCTGATGCTGTTCCGCATGATCCTGGCCGACGGCACGGTGAGCGAGAGCGAGATGGTTGCCTTCCGGCGCATCTGCAAGGGGGCTTTCGGCATTCCGGAAACCAGCATCGACAGCGTCATCGAATATCTCAACGAATTCGGCTACGAGACCAACGGCTCGCAAGCGATCGCGCTGTTCCGCGACCTCGACGTCGAACGCCGCAAGCAATTGGCGCAGCACATGGCGGAGATCGCCAAGGCGGATTCGCAACTGGCCGAGAGCGAGGTGCGGCTGCTGCGCCGCACGCTCGATTTGCTCGACATCAGCCCGGTCGACGTGGTGAAGCCGGAAGAGTAGGGGCGGAGGTCCCGGCCGGGCCTGCTGCCTGCGGCATCTCCCCAGCGTTCGCGGCCTTCCATCGAGCCACTGGCACGATGGATTTGCATCGAGAACCGGTCGATCACCCCTGTTCCTGCATCCGCTTGGCGATTGCGCGGTGCAGATCCGGCGCCGCCGCTACCAGCGCCCTGGCGGCCTCGGATTGCGGATGGTCGAGCACGTCGTTCGTCTTGCCCCGCTCGACGATCTTGCCCTCATGCATGACCAGCACTTCGTCCGTGATGGCGCGGGCGACGGTCAAATCATGGGTGATGAAGAGATAGGCGATGCCGAGTTTCTGGTTGAGCCCGGCGAAAAGGTCCAGGATCTGCGCGCGGATCGAGACATCGAGTGCCGAGACCGGCTCGTCGGCGACCACCAGTTTTGGGCGGGTGATGATGGCGCGGGCGATCGACAGGCGCTGGCGTTGGCCGCCCGAAAATTCGTGCGGGTATTTGTCCATGTCACGCTGGTCGAGGCCGACCTCGTGCAGCGCATGCGCCACCATCTCCCGGCTTTCGGCGCGCGTCGGTTTTTTCTCCAGGACATGCAGGGGCTCGGCGACCAGTTTTTCGACCTTCTGGCGCGGATCGAAGGAGCCGTAGGGGTCCTGGAAGACGACCTGCATATCGCGCCTGGCGGGCTTCAACTCGGCTTCGCTCTTGCCGGTGATGGCTTCGCCGCGAAAGCGGATCGCGCCCGAACTCGGCCGGTCCAGCGCCAGGATCATGCGGGCAAGGGTCGACTTGCCGCAGCCGGAGCGGCCGACCAGCGCCACCGACTGGCCCGGCGCCATCGACAGGGAGACGTCGTCGACCGCGCGGATGGCAGGCGCGCGCCTGAACAGCGAAGTCCGGCGGCCGGGATAGTCGCGGGTGATGCCTTCGACCTGCAGCAGAGGTTGGTCCGTCCCGACGAGATGAGGTTTGGCGCGCGCCGGAACATGCATCGAGGCCTGCGCCAGTTGGCGCGTATAGGGATGAAGCTGACCGGAGAGCGTGCTCGCCGTGTCGCCGGCCTCCATCACCTCGCCATGGCGCAGGATGGTGATGCGGTCGGCCATCTCGGTCACGACAGCGAGATCATGGGAGATCAGCAGCAAGCCCATGCGGCTTTCCGCAACGAGGTCGCGCAGCAGGTCGAGGATCTGTGCCTGCAGCACCACGTCGAGCGCTGTCGTCGGCTCGTCGGCTATCAAGAGCTTCGGCTTCAGCGCGCAGGCAATGGCGATGACGACGCGCTGGCGCTGGCCGCCGGACAATTCGTGCGGATAGCGCGACAGCGGGAACTTTGCCGAGGGCAGCCCGACGCGGTCGAGCATTTTTCGCGCCCGCTCCTCTGCGTCGGCTCGGCTTGCCCTGGTGTGCCAGCGTATGCCTTCAGCGACCTGTTCGCCGATCGTCTTGACAGGATTGAGCGCCGTCATCGGTTCCTGGAACACCATGCCGATGTCGTCGCCGCGCAAAGCGCACATCTGGTCCTCGGTTGCCGCGAGGATATCGATGCCGTCGAATGTGACGCGCCCGGTGGCGCGTGCGGCATGGGGCAGGAGTCGCATCACCGTCAGCGCGGTCATGGATTTGCCGGAGCCGGATTCGCCGACCAATCCCATGATCTCGCCGGGCGCGACGGAGAGTTCGATCTCCTTCAGGATCGGCGTGTCGCCGATGGTCAACGATAGGTTTTCGATCTCTAGCAGGCTCATCGCTGCCGCCGCGATTTCGGGTCGAGAATATCGGCGATGCCGTCGCCCAAAAGGTTCAGGCCGAGCACGGTGACGACGATCGCCATGCCGGGGAAGATCGCCATCCACGGCGCCACCACCATGCGCGTCTGGGCGTCGAACAGCATGCGGCCCCAGCTCGGCATTGGCGGCTGCGCGCCGAGGCCGAGATAGGAAAGCCCCGCTTCGGCCAGGATGCCCAGCGCGAACTGGATGGTGCCTTGCACCAGGAGCAGCGTGGCGATGTTGGGCAGCACATGTTCGATCGATATCTGCGTGCGGCTTTTTCCGGCGGCGCGCGCGGCCAGGATGAATTCGCGCGGCCAGACGGCAAGCGCGCCGGCGCGAGCGACGCGGGCAAAGACCGGAATGTTGAAGATGCCGATGGCGATGATGGCGTTGACGGCGCCGGGCCCGAAAATGGCGGTGATCATGATCGCCGAGAGCAGCGCCGGGAAGGCGAAGACGAGGTCGTTGACGCGCATCAGCGCCTCGTCGACGAGGCCGCCGCGCGCGGCGGCAAAGGTGCCGAGCGGCACGCCGACTCCCATGCCGATGCCGACCGCGACCAGCGCCACGGCAATCGAGTTGCGGGCGCCGACCATGATCATCGACAGGATGTCGCGGCCGAAATGGTCGGTGCCGAACCAATGGGCCAGCGAGGGGCCTTGCGTCTTGTCGGCTATGACCAGCTTCGTCACATCGTAGGGTGTCCAGACGTAAGAGATCACAGCCATCGCCACGATCAGCACGGTGATGGCGAAGCCGGTGACGAAGGCGGTATTTCCAAACGCCTTGGCCAGAATGCTGCGGAACGTCTCCTCGGGGATGTCGATGCGCAGCGTCATTGCCGGCTTCTCAGGCGCGGGTCGACCACCGCATAGGAAAGGTCGACGACGAGGTTGACGGCAATGACGGCTGCGACCAGCAGCATGACGACGCTTTCGACGACGATCAGGTCGCGCTGGGTGATCGCCTGGAACACCAGCCGGCCGAGCCCGGGCAAGTAGAAGACATTCTCGATGATGATGGTGCCGGCGAGCAGGAAGGCGAATTGCAAGCCAAGGATGGTCAGCACCGGGATCATGGCGTTGCGCAGTGCGTGCCGCCACAGCACGGCCCGATAGGGCAGACCCTTGGCGCGGGCGGTGCGGATATAGTCCTCGTTCAGGATCTCGATCAGCGCCGAGCGGGTGACGCGCGCCAGGATCGCCGCTTGCGGTAGGGCAAGCGCCACCGCCGGCAACAGCAGCGATTTCAGCGCCGGCCAGGCGCCGGCGCTCCAGCCCGGGAAGCCACCGGCCGGGACCAGCCGCAGCCAGACGGCAAAGACATAGATCAGCATCAGCGCGAACCAGAAATTGGGCACGGCGACGCCAAGCTGCGCCACGCCCATTGAAATCGTGTCGCCGGCCCGTCCGCGCCGGCTGGCGGAATAAAGCCCGACCGGAACGGCGATGATGGTGGAGAGCGCAAGCGCGATCAGCGCCAGCGGCAGCGAGACGGCGAGCCGTTCACGCACGAGATCGATGACCGGCACCGAATAGGTATAGGAGCGGCCAAAATCGAGGCTGAGCAGGCCGCCTGCCCAGTGCAAATAGCGCAGGACGAGCGGCGCGTTGAGGCCCATCTGGTTACGCAAGAGTTCCACCTGATCGGCGCTGGCGTTCATGCCCAGCATCAGCCGCGCAGGGTCGCCGGGGAGGATTTCCAGCACGGCGAAGACCACCATCGAGGCAAGCACCAGCGTGGCAAGGGCGATGGCAAGGCGCTTGAGGAGGTAGGCGGTCATGGGAGGCGAAGGAGCGGCGCTCGCACCACAGACCTCATTCGCTCCACTTCACCTTGGTGAGATCATTGGCCTGGATCGGCGCGTTTTCCCACAGGCCCTGCAATTTGGCGTCCCAGACACCGACCTTGGGCAATTCGTAGAGGAAACCGACCACGGCGTCGTCGGCCAGGATCTTCTGCGCCTCGCCAAGCAGCTCCTTGCGCTTGGCCTCGTCGGAGGTGAGGTTGAGGTCGGCGATCACCTTGTCGAAGGTCGGATTGTCGTAGTTGAAGTAGTAGTCCTTGCGCGAATAGATATCGATGTCGTTGGGCTCGGTGTGGGAGACGATGGTCAGGTCGTAGTCCTTCTTGGTGAACACCTGGTCCAGCCACTGCGCCCATTCGACAGGGATGATCTCGAGATTGATGCCGACGTCGCGAAGTTGCGAGGCGATGATCTCGCCGCCGAGCCTGGCATAGCTGGGCGGCGGCAGTTTCAGCGTCGCCTTGAAGCCGTTCTCCAGCCCGGCCTCCTTCAACAGTTCCTTGGCCTTGTCGACATTGTGCGGATAGAGGCCGGTGAGGTCGACATAGTCCTTGTTGGCCGGCGACATGTGCGAGCCGATCGGCAGTCCGAGACCGGCCGAGGCGCCGTCGATGATCGCCTTGCGGTCGAGCGCGTAGGAGATCGCCTGCCTGACCTGCAGCTTGTCGAAAGGCGGCTTCTTGTTGTTGATCGACAGGATGGTCTCGCCTTCGGTCGAGCCGATCACCACCTTGAAACGCGGATCGTCCTTCACCTGTGCCAGGCTGTCGGGATCGAAGAAGGGGAAGGCCTGGATGTCGCCGGACAGCAGGGCCGGCACATAGGCCGCGGCATCCGGCACGATGCGGAACTCGACCTTGTCGAGGAACACCGGAGCGCCCCAGTAATGGTCGGCTTTTACCAGGGTGATCGACGATCCCTTGGCCCAGTTCTGGAACTTGAACGGGCCGGTACCAACAGGGTTCTCCTTGTTGGTGTCGGCTGACTTTGGCGACACCATCACCGCGTCGCCCCAGCCCATATCGTAGAGGAAGGATCCTTGCGGGTTCTTCAGCGTGACCTTGACCGTTGCCGGATCGACGATTTCGACCTTGTCGATGGCCGCGAACAGGCCTTTTTGCGCATTCACCGAATTGTCGGCGCGGGCCCGGTCGAGCGAGAATTTCACGTCGTCGGCGCTGAAATCGGCGCCGTCATGGAATTTGACTCCGGTGTGCAGCTTGAAGGTGTAGACCTTGCCGTCATCGGAAATGGTCCAGCTCTCGGCCAGATCCGGCAGCACCTCGCCATTGGGGCCAATCCGGGTCAGGCCCTCGAAGACATTGGCGTAGAGCACTTCCTTGATCGCCGCCGCGGCGCCCGCGGTCGGATCGAGATGCGGAGGTTCGAGCGGAATGCCGATGACCAGGTCGGTCCGGGCCGCAAAGGCCTGGCTTCCAGCGGCTAGCGCAAGGACCGCCGCGGCCAGAATGGTTTTCCACAGTCTCATCGTGCAACTCCCCATGCGTTCAGGACACGTGCTCAAACCGGGCGATAGAAGCGTGATTTCGCGCGGGAGTAAATTGCGTTTCGTGCTGTCAGGCAGGATGGCTGGGAATGTTTTTGCCGTGCCAGCCGTGTAGGAAGGTCGAAGCTTGTCGCGATGGAGGGTTATCCCGTGGAGGTGCCACGCAGCAGCACGTCGAGCCCGATCGCCATCACCTTGGCCGATTCCACCATGTCCGATATGCCGACCCATTCGTCCGGCCGGTGGGCGAGGTCGAGAATGCCGGGTCCGTAGGCGATGCAGTCATAGATGTGGCCGATGCGGGCAATATGCTTCTGATCGTAGGTGCCGGGGGATATGACATAGTCGGGCTCGCGGTCGAAGATGGCATGAATGCCTTGCGCCACCGCCTTGACCACCGGCGCGTCGCGTTCGGTCATCAGCGGCAGCACTTCCATCAGGTCGCGTATCTCGTAGTCGAATTTTTTGCGCTCCCGCTTCAGCCGATCGAGAATGCCGGTCACTTCGCTTTTGACCGTGGCCAGATCCTCCTCGAGCAGGAAGCGGCGGTCGATGGTCAAACGACAGGAATCGGGCACGTTGGGCGAGGGCAGGCCGGGCCGGAAATCCTCGGTCTGGCCGCCATGGATGGAGTTGATGTTCATGGTCGAGCGCCTGGCGCCCTCCGGTACGACCGGCATGCGCGTGATCTTGCGGTCGAGTGCGGGGAACAATTCGTCCTCGAATGCCCTGAGGACGGCGCCCATATGGCGCACCGCATTGTCGCCGAGAAACGGCATCGAGCCGTGCGCGATCTCGCCCTTGGTCTCGATCTCCGCCCACCAGACGCCGCGATGGCCAAGGCAGATGCGGTCCTTGTTCAAGGGCTCGGGGATGATGACGTGGTCGACCCTGGGCTTCGAGAAATAGCCGAGCCCGGCGAGATGGGCGACGCCACCAAAGCCGCCGGACTCCTCGTCGACCGTGCCCGAGATCTCGATGGCGCCGGGAAAGTCGGGGAAGACTTCCATGAAAGCCTCGACGGCGATGATGGAGGCAGCCAGGCCGCCCTTCATGTCGCAGGCGCCTCGGCCATAGACCTTGCCGTCCTTGATGACGCCGGCAAAGGGATCCACCGTCCAGCCTTCGCCGGCCTCGACCACGTCGATATGCGAATTGAAGTGGACGCAGGCGCCCGGTGACCGGCCATCGAAACGGGCAACGACATTGACGCGCGGATAGCGATCGGTGTCGCCGGGCGTGCCTTCGGCGCGGATGAACTCGGTTTCGAAGCCGCGTTTCCTTAGCCGCGCACCAATATAGTCGGCGCATGGCCTGTAGGCTTCGCCGGGTGGATTGATGGTCGGAAAGCGGATCAGGTCGGCGGTCAGCGCCACCAACTCGTCGCGCTTGCTGTCGATTGCCTTGAGGAGTCTCTCGTTCATGCCACGAGTTGAGCAGCGAACCCCACGGTTTTGCAAGCCCGTCGACCAAATCGGTGCAACGTGTCCTGGCGGCAACTATCGCGGGAAATCGTTCAAATTCGCTGCATTGGATTGGCGAATTGGTCAAGGAGTGTGTGCTATCTGTTCACTGCCATTAAAAAGGTGAAAAATAACGTGATGGCGGGCAGGCAAGGGGCAATCAAAGGGGTTTGATCGCATGAAAATGTCGTTCCTTAAGGCAACGGTGCTGGCCGTCGCGCTGTTTGGCGCATCGGTCGCGAGCGAGGCGGCCACGTTGGTGGCGAATATCGACGTGTCGTCGCAGACAATGACGGTCCGCTATGGTGATTCGGTCTATCGGTGGGCCGTGTCGACCGCCCGTCCGGGCTATTTCACGCCACGCGGCACCTACCGGCCGCAGCGCACGGCGCGGATGTGGTATTCGCGCAAGTACGAAATGTCGCCGATGCCTTATTCCGTGTTCTTCCATGGTGGTTATGCCATCCATGGAACAGGCGCCGTCAGGCAACTCGGCCGCCCAGCTTCGCATGGCTGCGTAAGGCTGCATACGGCCAATGCCGCGGCCTTCTATTCGATGGTGCGCGAAGTCGGATTCGGCAATACGCGCATTGTCGTCACGAACTAGGCGGTTGGCGATTCGCTGATATTGGCTTTGTCTGTCGGCGGAGGAACTCACGTTCCCGCCGGCGGCTCGCTCAGGCGTTTGCGACGGGAGCCACCTTGGTGCGCTTTTTTCGCCGCCAGTTGCTGATCTCCCACCTTTTGTGGAACCACATCCACTGGCCGGGGTCCTCGCGGACCCAGCGCTCGACGACGTCGTTCAACATCTGGGTGGTGGCGTGGACGTCGACGCTGCCGTCGGCGGTGCGCGGCAAGACCAGCTTGTCCTCGATCTCGAGCCGGAAGCGGTTGCCCGGCAACCTGACGCAGCGCGCCGGGTAGACATCGCAGTCATAGTGACGGGCAAGGGTGCCGAGCACGCGGTTGCTCTGGCAGGGACGGCCGAAGAAGGTCGTGTCCAGGCCGTTGGAGAATTTCTGGTCGACGAGAACGCCGATATTGCCGCCATTCTCCAACACCCCGGCCAGCGCGAACGAGGCTCCGGCCATCGACGGCAGCAAGCCGCCCATGGTCGAGCGCCTTGTCGAAAGGATGTAGTCGGCGAGGTAGGGGTTGTTGGGCGGGCGAAACAGCGCCGTGATGTTCATGCCGAAGGTCGCGGCCGCCACCGGCAGCAGCTCGAAATTGCCGAGATGGCCGGTGAAGACGATGTGCGGCTGCTTCTCGGCCGCGATCTCGACGAAATGCTCCGTTCCCTTGACCTCGACGCGGCCGGGCTTGCCGGCGGCGGGATCATAGTCGAACAGGGCGTCGAGGAAGATGTATTCGGCGGCAAGGCGGGCCATGTTGCCCCACATGTCGGAGGCGATGGCCTGGATTTCGCCATCACTCTTTTCCGGATAGGCCTTGCGCAGATTGTCGAGGGCGACCTGGTGGCGTCCGACCCTCGGACCGATGAGGCGAGCGACGCGGTCGGCAAAATTCAGCGCGCTGTCCACCGGCAGCAGGCGCAGCAGCGACATGATGATCATCGCGGCCCGCGCGACAAGCCAGTAATTCACCTGGCGCAGTTGCCTGCCATAGCGAAATTTCAGATCCCGGCGAAGCTTCTTGAGCACGGAAATCGAGGCTCTAGGCGACGCGCAGGATGATCTTGCCGAAGACGTCGCGGCCTTCCATGCGCTTCAGCGCGGCATCGATATCGTCGAAGCCGACCTCGGTGTCGATGACCGGCGCGACCTGTCCCGCCGCCATCTTCTGCATGGCGTTGGCCATGTTCTCCATGCGGCAACCGAAGGATCCGAGCAGTTTCAACTGCTGCTGGAAAAGCTGCATCAGGTTGATCTGCGTCGACACGCCCGAGGTCGAGCCGCAGGTCACCAGGCGGCCGCCGCGTTTCAGGCACAGCATCGAGCCGGCAAAGGTGTCGGCGCCGACATGTTCGAACACGACATCGACGCCTTTCTTCCTGGTCAGCTTGCGCACGACGCCCTCGAAGCGGTCGTCGCGGTAGTTGATGACATGGTCGGCGCCGAGCGCCTTGGCCCTGTCGATCTTGTCATTCGAACCGACCGTGGTGATGATCGTGCAGCCCATCCGCTTGGCCAACTGGATCGCCGCCGAGCCGATGCCGGATCCGCCGGCATGGACAAGGATCGTCTCGCCGGGCTGCAGCCTGGCGTTGTCGAACAGCATGTGCTCGACCGTACCAAAGGTGACGGGCGCTACCGCCGCGCCAATGTCGGTCACGCCGGGCGGGGCGGGGACCAGCAGGCGCGCCGGCAGGTTGATCTTCTCCTGCGCGAAGCCGTCGAGATGGAAGCCGTGAACGCCCGAAACATGCTCGCAAAGATTGTCGCGGCCTTCGCGGCAGGCCCGGCACAGGCCGCAGGTGCGTGCGCCGTAGATCGATACCAATTGCCCGGGCAGCAGGCTGGAAACGCCGGGGCCGACCGCCTCGACCTCGCCGGAAGCCTCGGCACCGACGACCAGGGGCAGCTTGCGCTTGGCGAAGGCCATGCCGCGCCAGCCCCAGACGTCGATGTGGTTCAGCGCCACTGCCCTGATGCGCAGCGTCACTTCGCCGAGCGCGGGTGGCGGTGGGGGCGGCAGGTCCACCGTTTCAAGGCGGCGGTCCTCGATAAGTTGCAGTGCGCGCATGGAGCCTGTCGGTTCTGTTAAGCGGAAAGGGCTCGCTTAGACCGGTTCCCGCGCCATGACAAGGCAAGTGTTCTGGCCGCCGAAGCCGAAGGAGTTCGACAGAACGGTGCGAACCTGCGCGTCGCGCTTCTTGTTTGGCACGACGTCGAGCGCGATCGCGGGGTCGGGATTGTCATAGTTGATGGTCGGCGGAATGACGCTTTCGCGCATCGTCATCAGCGAAAACGCCGCTTCGACAGCGCCGGCCGCGGACAGTGTGTGGCCGATCATCGACTTGTTCGACGAGACCGGCATCGAGCCAATCCGCTCTCCGAACACGGTCGACAGCGCCAGATGCTCCATCTTGTCGTTCTCGGGGGTCGACGTGCCGTGAGCGTTGACATAGTCGATCTCGTCTTCACTCAGGCCCGCATCGGCGAGGGCGGCGCGAACCGCGGCAATGGCCGGCGAAGCGTCCGGCTTCGAGCGGGTGCGGTGAAAGTCGTCGGCCTTCTCGCCGCAACCGCCCAGGACTCCGAGAATAGTCGCGCCGCGAGCCAATGCCGCTTCAAGCGATTCCAACACCAGCGCCCCGGATCCCTCGGCCAACACGAAGCCGTCGCGATCCCTGGAGAAGGGCTTCGATGCCTTTTCGGGAATGTCGTTGTGCGTGGAGAGCGCCGAGAGCAATGAGAAACGGATCAAAGCCTCGGCGGTGGCAGAACCGTCAGCGCCGATCGATAGCGCACGGTCGCATTCGCCGCGCCGGATCGCCTCGACACCGAGCTGGATCGCGGTCGCTCCCGAAGCGCAAGCCGTCGACAGGGTGATCGGCAGACCGCGTGTGCCAAGGCGGTCGGCAAGGCGGTCGGCGATCGAGCCGAACTGGGTGGTCTCGAAAATATCCAGCTCTTTCAAGCTACGCGCCACCCGAAGCAGTCTTTCGGCGGCGGTGTCGTCCTTGTCCTTGTCGGAATTGTAGAGCGAGAAGCGCTCGGCCCAGTCGAGTTCGACCGGCGGCGATGCGAGGAAGAGCGGTCCGCCGAAATCGCTGGAATTAAGACCGGCTTCAGTCACCGCTTCGAGGCCGGCAAGCTCGGCTAGCTCATAGGTGAGCGGGCTGGCACCTTTCGAACTCGACGGCAGGAAATCGACCATGCCGGAGATGCGGGTGTTCAGTTGATCGATGGGAAAGCGGGTGATCGGGTGAATACCCGACTTGCCTGATGTCAACGCCGCCCAATTGTCTGATTTGCCGACACCAAGCGAGGTGACCACGCCGATGCCGGTGACGGCGACAATTGGCCTGCCCATGTGATCGTTCAGATTGGCCATCTGGAGCCCTCGAGCGTTTATCGTTGCAGCATGGATCGCGCAGCGCCGCGTTACGCGGCGTTGACCAGCGCCATGCCCTCGAATTGGTGATAGCCGATCGCCGTTGCAAGGACGGTCGCGGGAACGCCTTCGAACGGCTTCTCGGCTGCGGCATCGAAAACAGGGTAGGCGGCCTTGCGGTCGACGGCGAGTGCCGCCAGCGCCACGGCGAACGGAAACTGCGCTTCCTTCATATGCCCGGTCAGCGTCGAGAAGCCGCGCGTGGCAATCGCAGGATTGGCATCGAGCGCCGTTTTCTCGGCGGTGGTTGCGGCATGCGCGCCCGAGGCACCCGACAGGGCAAGCAGCTTGCCGTCCGGCAGCGCAGCCTGGCTGAGTAGTGCTGCGATCTCGGCGCCGAGCTCACCGCGTGAGCGCCTGGCGCGGCCGGAAACCACCGGTCCGAGCTCCGCATAGATCTTGCGCCCGCGGCTCACGGCGTGTTCGCGCTGCTCCAGCACCAGGAAGGCACCGCCGGATCCAGTGACGATGCCGCCGCCCTCGGCACCCTGTCTTTGCCACACAGGTTTCCAGGGGCCGCGATGCAAATAGCCGGCAAGCTCGTAACCTAGCAGCATGTCGGAATGTTCGGTCTGGAAGGCGCCGCCGACCAGGATGTGCGTCGACTGGCCGGAGCGGATTCGCGCGGCGGCCGTTTCGACGGCGGCGACGCCGGCGCCTTCCTCGCCCATGAAGGTGCGCGACGAGCCGGTCACCTTGTGGACAATGGAGATGTTGCCGGCGAGCAGGTTGGAGAGCTGGGCCAGAAACAAGGTCGGCCGCAACTCGGTGGTCAGCTTCTCGTTGAGAAGCACGTCGCGGTCGTTGCGGCTTTCCGAAGCGGCGAGGATGGCGGCATCGACCGCCTCGTCGCGCTCGCCGCCGCCGGCAGCCACAACCATGTCCATGGTCGTGCAGAGCTCGTCATTGCCCTTGATGCCGGCATCGTCCAACGCCAGGCCTGCGGCATAGGTGCCGAGCCGCTGCCATGTTTCCATCTGCCGCTGATCGCCGCGCTTGGCGATCTGCAGGTTCCAGTCGATCTCCGGCAGCGGATGGACGGTATAGGGCGCGAACCGCGCGGCTTCGAGCACCGGCTGCAAGCCCGGCTGCGCGAGCTTCTGCCAGTGTGCGTCAGGGCCTTCTCCCAAGGAGGAGACAATGCCGATACCAGTGATGACGACGTCGTGGGGGCTGCTCATGAGCGGCTTTGTGGGTCAGGCGGCGCGGCCCGTCAAGGCCACGCGCCGGCCGATGTCAGGCAGTCTTGGCGGCAACCAGCGCGTCGATCTTGGCGCACAGGTTCTTCATGACGAAGTAGTCATCGGTCGAGGCCCTGCCGTCATTGACTTCCTGGGTCCACTTTTCCAGCGGCACCTTGATGCCGAATTCCTTGTCGATGGCGAAGACGATATCGAGGAAGTCGAGGCTATCGATGCCGAGATCGTCGATCGTGTGGCTCTCGGGCGTGATGGTGTCGATATCGATCTCGCTGGTGTCGGCAATGATCTTGGCGACTTTGTCGAACGTGGTGGAGTTCGTGGTGGACAAGGGCTTTTCCTTCTTTGCGGGCGGAATCTGTCCGCAGCTTGTTTGGGCGCTGTCTAATCGGTTTTTCCCGGCAGGAAAAGGCCTGATAAGCCGGGCGCAGATGGGGAGGGCGCGTTGAAAAGGCAAGAAGGGCCGCCGGTCAACCCGGCGGCCCTTCCCATTGACGTAAGGTCAATGCTTGGTTCGATGCATGTCGTCATCCCAAAACCGGAACCACTTGGGGACATGCATCAGCTCTCGCGAAGCTTGACCAGGTCGTTCAACAGCCCGCCCGTCCCGTTGTGGACGGTCAGCCGCTCGACCTTGCCGGCGATGGCTTCCAGGGCCTCGAGCTCCTTCAGCCGCAGCATCACCGGGTTCTCTGCCATCACCTTGGCCGTGTTGAGCAGGGAACGCGTGGCGTTCGTCTCCTCACGGCGGCGGATGACGTTGGCCTCGGCCTGCTTTTCGGCCGAAACCACCTGGTTGAGGATTTCGCGCATCTCGCCCGGCAGGATGACATCCTTGAGCGCGATATCGCTGACCTCGACCCCGATCTCGGCCATGTCGGCCCGGACCTTGGCCGCGGCTTCCTCATCGACCGTCACCTTCTTTTCAAGGATCTGGTCAAGCGTCAGTGCGCCCAGCGTCTTGCGGAAGGCGTACTGCAGGGCTCGGTAGAGGGCCTCGGAGAAGTCCTTCACCGCGCTCACCGCCTTGACCGGATCGACGACCCGGTATTCGGCCGCGATGTTGACGCGGATCGTGACGCGATCCCTGGTCAGCACTTCCTGCCCGGCGACGTCGAGCGACTGGCGCTTGAGGTCGACGACCTTGATCTGCACCATCCGTCCGACGTTCCAGAAGCCGTGCACGCCGGCGGCAAGCGTCCGAATGAGGACACCGTCGACGAACAGCAGCCCGGCCTGACCATCCAGAACCGGATGGACGGACATCAATTCCGCCTTCCGAGCCTGGCCGAGCCGGCGCATGACCGCCGGATCGATGGCCAGATCGGCCGAGGTGTCGACCATCGTCACCTTCCACGGTCCGGCATCGGTCCACAGCACCAGCTTGCGGTCCGGCGCCAGCACGCTGTGCAAATTGCCGTCGCGCTCGATGACGGCGACCTCCGTGCGCCCGGTGCGGAAGACGGTGAAATGACGCGCGGCCACGTCCGGGAGCTTGTCGAACAACGCCTTCTCGTACGCCGAAACGAATTCCGGGTTCCTCAGATCGTGCCGCGAGACTTCCAGGCTGCCGCGCCGGTTGGCGAGCCAGTGCTCACCCGGCAGCAGGACGGCCTTGATCTCTCCCTTGTACAGGGTGAGGGCACGCTCATTTTCCTTTACGAGGACGCGCTCGCGCCCAAGAACTGTATCGAGAATAGTCATTGTCTTACTCCTGTCGGGCATGGCCCCATGCGAGGCGTCACGTCATGCGTCGATCTTCCCTTCGTTTCTCGTTTCACTTCCAATTCCGGCACGAATGATCCGGGGACTGGTGGCATCAATCCTTGGCGGACCCTCGGGAGCGGATCGCGAGGCAGCGAAGCGGGCGCCGGAGGCCTTGGCCTCCTTTGCCGGCGACGTTGCGCCTTGACCATCACCGCGAGCCTGGCCGCGAGCCGATGGCATCGGACCTTTCGATCCGGCCTTGGCCCGAAGGCTTCGGCCGTCCGTCAGATCTTCAGCATTCCAGTCCCCGGACCGTTTTTCAGATAACACCGTGGCAGGGTGCTGGCTTATCAGGCCAATGGAGAAGGATTCGAACCTTCGACAATCAGAACCTAAATCTGATGCTCTACCAAACTGAGCTATCCGTGGTGCAGACAGCAGGACTCGAACCTGCGACCTCCGGACCCAAATCCGGTGCTCTACCTCTGAGCTACATCCGCGATCCCAATCCCCAAAGCGGCGCCGTATACAGGGCGGCAAAGCCGCCTGCACGGGCGGAGACGAAAGCTCCAACCGCTGTGCTCACTTCGGTTCTCGTGACCGGGAGCGCGCCTATAGCTCCTGCGACGGGTTGTCGCAAGCGACATTGTGGCGGCGAATTTGCGGCTTATTCCGGCAGTGACATTTCAGCAACTTCAGCCTATCGGCAGTTGTTTGTACCAATGTACCGTGGTACAACATAGATCATGGATATAGAACGCGTGCAGACCGGGGTTCGTCTGGAAAAACGATTGGTGAAGGTGCTCAAGGCATTGGCCGAGCATCGCGACATGAGCCTTGGCGATCTCATTGAAGGCATCGTCCTGCACGCTTTCGAAGGGCAGACGCCGTTTTCGCCCGAGACGCTCGACACAATCAGCCAGCTGAAGCGCATCTACGGGCTGGAACTTGGCGCGGCGGACAGCCACGGTCTGGCTGAAGCGCCATCCTCTGATTGAATGGAAAGGGAAAGCGGATGACGAGCCATCTTGAACGCAGTCATAGCATCGTGCTCTCCGGTCCGGTCGACCGCGTCTTCCCGCTGTTCTCGCCGATCGGCGAGAGCTTGTGGGTGGCGGGCTGGGATCCGGAGTTTCTGCACCCGCAAAGCGGAGAAACGCGGCAAGGCATGGTCTTCCGGACTACTCACGGCGACGAGACAACGCTTTGGGCCTGTACGCATTGGGATCCACGGATCCATCAGGTTCGCTATGTGAGGGTTACGCCGGATTCGCGGTTCGGATTTGTTGACGTGGCCTGCCGCCAGGTAACCAGCGGAGACACCGAGGCATTGATTTCCTATACTTTGACGGCGTTAAGCGAGGCCGGCAGGTCGTATCTGTCCGAACTGACGGAGGATGCGTTCACAGGCATGATCGAGACGTGGAAAGTTCGCATCGATGCATCGCTGCTCTCGGATGTATCAGCCGGGTCGGGCCACGATTAGAAAGTGACGCGGCCGAGCACGCGAAGGCCGTCGCCCTGCGGTTCGACCACCACGGCTTCGCCTTCGCGCGGCGAGATGCCGGTCAGCGCCACGATGTCTTCCAGATGGGTGACCATGATCAGATTGTCGGAGCCGGAATAAGCGCGGATTTCCTTCATGATGGCGGCGATCTGCGCTGCTTTCTGTGCATCGTCGCCCTTCAGGAGGTCGAGCGGTGCGAACAGTTCCGGCTCGGCCTCGAAGGCGGTGCGCGCCGTGTCGAGGCAGCGACAGTAGCGGCTGGACAGAATGCGCTCGATGGGAGCCGCGCGGGCGGCAAACAGGGCGCCGATCTTGCTTGCCTGCTGCTTGCCGCGCGCCGACAGATTGACCTGGGTGGCGCAATTGCCGATGTCGAAATTGGCCGGGTCGGTGGTGCCGGTGACCATGGCGTGGCGCAGCAGCACGACATGGCCGCCATCGCGCAGCAGCGCCCAGCCGGCGTCGGTCGCGTGCGCGGCGGCGGGGACGACAAGCAGGAACAACGCCAAGGCTAACCGGATCATCGCCACCCTTCCATGAGTCCGTATCGGGCTCCAACCATTCGCATATAGGGATTGGAAAGCGGGCACAAAGACAAGCCGGGCGCCGGTCGCGTCTCAAGCCTCACTTTTTGGCGAGCTGCTGCTTCACCAGATCGATCTTCTGGTCGGTCAGCGGGATCGGGATCGTGTAGCCGGCTTCGGTAAAGCCCTGTTTGGCGTTCTCGAAGAACGCGATCGCCTTGAGATATTCCGGCTTGCCGCCGCCATAGCTGGCGCGGTTCCAATGGATGTCGCCAAGGTTGTTCTGTTCGAAGGCCCACTGCATGGGCTGACTTTCCCTGGTGAACACTTTCAGCGTCGCCGTGAAGGCCGCCTCGGCCTCGTCGAGATATTTGCCGGTCCGTTCGATGTTGCCGAGGTTGAGCAGGCTCATGCCGATGCCGTTCTGCGCGTTCGCCCAGTCGACCGGCGCGGTCTCGATGGTCAGCACTTCGAGCGCCGCACGGCGCGCGGCGATCGAATCCCGCAAGGTTGCGGGGCCGGCATTGCTCATGCTCAACCAGTGCAGCGTCGAGCCGAGGCCGGCCTGGGTCAGCGCCCATTGCCGTGGGTTTGTCTCGCGCTTGTATTCGCGCAAGGCGTTGCGGTAGGCGTCGACCGCCTCGTCATAGTATTCGGGCTTGTCCGTCACGCCGCCGAGAAGCTGCAGCGTGTTGCCGAGATTGTAGTAGCTCATCGCCCAATCAAGCGGGAATTTCCGCCTGACATAGACCTGGCGGGCCGCCTGGAATGCCGCAACCGACTGCTCCAGCCTGGATGCGTCGCGGGTGCGCTGGCCAAGCGTCTGGTAGATCGAGCCGAGATTGTTCTGCGCCGACGCCCAATCCATCGGGAAGCGTTGCCTGGTGAACACAGTCAGCGCATCGTCATAGGCTGCCGCCGCCTCTTCGAGCGTGCCGGTGCCCATGTCGAAACGGGCGACACCACTCAGCGCATTGCCGAGGTTGAGCCGGCTGGTGGCCCATGAGACGGGGAATGTGTCGCGGTTTCGCACTTCGAGCGCGGCGCGAAAGGCGTCGGCGGCCTCGTTGATCCTGGCCTTGTCGTTGAGCTGGATGCCGAGGGTCACAAGCGTGTTGCCGAGATTGTTCTCGACCATCGCCCATTCGACCGGCGTTTTCTGGCGCGTATATTCCTCGAGCGCCAGCCGGTAGGCCGCTTCCGCCTGGGCCAGATGTTCGCCGCCGGGTTCGCGTTCGGAGAGCGCATAGAGCGCGAGGCCAAGATTGTTCTGCGAGGACGCCCAGTCGAGCGGAACCTTGTCGCGCGGGCGCTTGTCCAGCGTGGCGCGCATCGCCGCCACCGCCTCGTTCAAGCGTTTCGGGTCGCTTTCGCGTTCGCCGATCTTCAGCAGCACATTGCCGAGATTGTTCTGGGCGGCGGCCCAGTTGAGGTCGTCCTTCACATGTTCGAACACGGCAAGCGAATCGCGAAAGATCTGCGCGGCCTCTTCGAGATGCGCGGTCTCGGTCTCGCGCTCGCCGATGTTCTGCAGCACCACCGCCATGTTGTTGCGGGTGATGGCCCAGTCGCGATTCTGTTCGCCATTGGGAATGAAGTTCAAGATGGCGCGATAAGCTTCGATCGCGTGCCGCAGCGCATCCAGGTCGCCGGTGGCGTAGCCATAGGAATTAAGTGCTTCCGCCTCCTGGTTCTTGTAGTTCCAGCGCAGGTTGTCATCCCATTTCTCGGCCAGCGAGAACGCCTTGGCATAGTCATTGGCGGCCGACTTGTAGTCGAAGACCAGCGCCGAGGCGTCGGCCCGCTTGGCGTAGATCGCGGCATCCGCGATGCGCTTCTGCTTGATCAATTCCTCAGCCTTGTCGACCGTGTCATTGGTCGCTTCGACCCGCCCCACGGCATCATCGAGGAATTTTCGCGCCGTGGCGATCGCGCCCTGGCCGATGGCCTTGTCGGCGGAAGCGACCAGGCGTTTGATCTCCGGATCGTCGGTGCGCAGCGCCGCACGTTCGGACATCATCTTCCTCAGACGCTCAGCCTGGGCGTCAAGCACTTTTCGCAGGTCGGCCGGATCTTCCGGGATTTTCTCCGTGCCGAGCGCCCTCAGCACGCCGTAAAGCGCGTCGAGCGGGACGCCTTCCTGTAGCGACGCCAGCTCCACCTGTGCCCGCTTGGGATCGGGCAGCTCGGAAATGGTCAGCAGCAACTGCCGCCGCTCGCCGGTGATCAGCCCGTCGTCGCCGGTCGGTTCGGGCGGTGCGACACCGAAATAGAGCAGCCGGCGCAGGCTTTCGTTGACCCAGGGGCGCTGCTTCGCCTTGGTGTCGAGATAGACCTCTTCCGTCACCATGCGCATGACCGAGCCGAACTCGGTGCCTTTCATCGCCGCGAGATGGCGCAGCAGGGCCGCCGCATAGGGGCTGTTTTCGCCAGCGGCGCCATCGAGCGCCGGACGGCCGGGTTCCGCGGCGAAGCCGATCACCGTGCCGAGGCTCGCGTCGGCCGCCGGCGCGTTGCCGAGGGCCTTTGCGCCGCGCACCGGCTCCAGTCCCCCGGCGCCGATAGGCTCGGCGGAGGCGGTGGGTGCGCGCCGCACCACGGCGTCCGATGGAAACGGATTGGTGCGGCAGGCGTCGAGCAGCATGATCGTCACCGGCACGGTCTTCTTCAGTTCGTCCATGACGGCGGAAATCGGCACCAGTTCCTGATCGGCATCCTTGAGTGACGAGACGTCGGCGTCGACCGGAACCAGATAATTCTCGCCACCGGCCTCGATGCCGTGACCGGAGTAATAGATGAGGGCGACGTCGGCGCCCTCGGCGTCCTCGACGAAGCGTTCGAGGTCGCGCTTCAGCTTGCTCGCATCGCGATCGGTGACGTTGCGGGCGTCGAAGCCGAGGTCGGTCAGCATCTTGGCCATGTCGCGGGCGTCGTTGGCTGGATTGGGGAGGGCGGCGATGTGCTCGTATTGCGACTGGCCGATGATCAGCGCCACGCCCTTGAGGTCTTTTGCCTCGGCAGCCTGAAGCATCGACGCGGCAACGGAGACAAGCATGGCGACAAATAACGTCACCCGCGCACGCCGGAAAAGACGCAGTTTCGAGGTGTCGACAAAGGTCATTTGTCGTTCCGCCCTGATGATCCAAACCCTCTATAACCCTGCCAGCCAACGATGATCAAATTCGGGCGCGATTGCGCCGCGGCCGTGGCTCGCCTATCCCTGAAAAATGTCTCCACTCACCGAAACCGTCCTGTTCGTCTTCAGTCTTGTCGCGCTCGGCTATCTCGCTGGGTTCACAGGCTATTTGAGACCGGCGAGCGGCGAGGGGATATCCGACTTCGCGGTCTCGGTGGCCATGCCGCTGCTCCTGTTCCAGACCATGGTCAACGCTGATTTCCATGGCGTCGCGCCATGGCCACTATGGGGCGCCTATTTCACCGCCGCGGCGATCACCTGGGCGGCGGGCCATCTCGTCACCACGCGGATATTCGGACGCGACGCGCGCGCCGGGGTCGTCGGCGGCGTATCGTCCGCCTACTCCAATGTCGTGCTGCTCGGCGCTCCCTTCATCCTTGGCATATTCGGTCCGAGCGGCTTCGAAGTTCTGTCGCTGCTGGTCTCGGTGCATCTGCCGATCATGATGATGGCCTCGATCGTGCTGTTCGAGATGTTCGGCCGAGGCAGCGGCGAACATGTGCATCCGCTACGGGTCCTGCGCAGCTTCCTGAGACGGCTGTTCATCAATCCGCTGATCATCGGCATTCTGCTGGGGCTGGCATGGCGCATCAGCGGCGTGCCGCTGCCGGCCCTCGTCATGCGACTGGTCGATGCGCTGGCCAACACGGCCGGGCCGGTGGCGCTGTTTGCCATGGGGCTCAGCCTGCGCCGCTTCGGCATATCAGGCAATGTCCGGCCAGCGCTGGTACTTTCGGTGCTGAAGCTGTTCCTGATGCCGGCGCTGGTTCTTGCCTTCGTCTGGCTGCTCGGCCTGCCGCCGTTGACGGCCAAGGTGGCGGTCGTGGTGGCGGCGCTGCCGTCGGGCATCAATTCCTATCTCATCGCCGTCCAGTTCAACACCGGCCAGGCGCTAGCATCGAACCAGATGACCATCGCCACTGCTTGCGCGGTCATCACTACTGCTTTCTGGCTGACGGTTGTCCTGCATGTTTTCGGGTGAGGTTGGCGACAGCTGCGCCAACCCGCTCTCGTCTTGCGCTGGTCCAACCCCTATATGCCATCTTGCGATTGCTTGCGGGGCTTTCCCTAGGTTAAGAGCAATGGCTCCAGCGTGCGGCCCTGCCTGCGCTTTACCGAAGACATCCAGATAGCGGCCCGCGAGCGCCGAACGGAGGCTAGACCATGCTTCAGAAAACCAGCCATTTCATGCGCCAGGCCAATCTCATCAACGGCGAATGGGTCCAGGCCGACAGCGGCCAGACGGTCGATGTGAACAATCCAGCTACCGGCCTCAAGATCGGCACCGTGCCGAAGTCGGGCAAGGCCGAGACACGCCGTGCCATCGAGGCTGCCGACGCCGCCTTCAAGTCATGGCGCAAGACCACCGCGCTCGAGCGCTCCAAGCTGCTGCGCAAGCTGCATGACGCGATGATGGACAATCAGGACGTGCTGGCCGAACTCCTCACCATCGAGCAGGGCAAGTCGCTGTTCGAGTCCAAGGGCGAGATCGGTTCGGCCGCCGCCTACATCCTGTGGTTCGCCGAAGAAGGCCGGCGCACCTATGGCGACGTCGTACCCTCGCCATGGGCGGACCGCCGCATCCTGGTGACCAAGGAACCGGTCGGTGTCATTGCCGCCATCACGCCGTGGAATTTCCCGTCCTCGATGCTGGCCCGCAAGCTTGGTCCCGCACTTGCCGCCGGTTGCACCGCGGTCGTCAAGCCGGCCTCGCAGACGCCTTATTCCGGCTTGGCCTGGGGCGCGCTGGCCGAGGAGGTCGGCTTCCCCAAGGGCGTCGTCAACATCCTGACCGGTTCGGCGAGCGAGATCGGTGACGAGATCTGCGCCAATCCGCTGGTGTCGAAGATTACCTTCACCGGCTCGACGGAGGTCGGCAAGCTTCTCATCCAGAAGTCGTCGGTCACGGTCAAGAAGGTGTCGATGGAACTCGGCGGCAACGCGCCGTTCATCGTCTTCGACGACGCCGATATCGAGCGTGCCGTTGCCGGCGCGATCACCGCCAAATATCGCAATTCAGGCCAGACCTGCGTCTGTACCAACCGCTTCCTCGTCCAGGCTGGTGTGTACGACAAGTTCGTCGAAAAGCTCGCCGCGGCCAGCAACGGACTGAAGGTCGGTTCCGGCCTCGAAGAGGGCGTCCAGCAGGGGCCGCTGATCGACGAGAAGGCGGTCGAGAAGGTCGAGGAACTGATCGCCGATGCCACCTCAAAGGGCGGCAAGGTCGTCGCCGGCGGTCATCGCCATGCACTGGGCGGTTCGTTCTTCCAGCCGACGGTCATCGCCAATGCGACGCCGAAAATGCGCTTCATGAAGGAAGAGATCTTTGGCCCGGTCGCACCGGTGTTCAAGTTCGAAACCGAGGAAGAAGCCATCGCGCTCGCCAACGACACCGAATTCGGCCTTGCCTGCTATTTCTACACCGGCTATCTCGGCCGCGCCTTCCGGGTCATGGAAGGCCTGAAATACGGCATGGTCGGCGTCAATGAAGGGCTGATCACCACACCTGAAGCACCGTTTGGCGGCGTCAAGGAATCGGGCCTCGGCAAAGAAGGCGGACATCAGGGCATCGAGGATTACCTCGATACCAAATATGTGTGCATCGGCGGCCTCGGGCTCTGATAGGCTAGTGCGTGGGGCAGGCTGGTAAACCTGCTCCAGGCTGAACAACCAGCCGAAGTCCTTTGGATCCACTGGCATTTGCGGGCATGACGATGAAGGACGGCGAGGTTTTCGGCACGACACAGGCAGGCGAACCGATCCGCCGCTTTACGATCAGGGGCGGCGGCCTCACCGCCAACATCATCGGGCTTGGCGCCATCGTCCAGGACCTGCGCCTGACCGGGCACGACGCGCCGCTGGTCCTCGGCTACAACAATCTGGAGGCCTATGAGACCGACACTGGCTTCTTCGGGGCCGTGGTCGGGCGCTACGCCAACCGCATCGGCGAAGGCCGCTTCACAATTGGCGGCAACCGCTACCAGACCGAGCGCAACTTCCTCGACAAGCATACGCTGCATGGCGGCTCGCAAGGCTACTCCCACCGACCATGGACGGTTTCGCTGCACGGCAGGGATTTCGTCACTCTGACGCTGCATGATCCCGACGGTGCGATGGGCTTTCCCGGCGCGCTCGACGTTACTTGCACCTACCGGCTGAAAATTCCCGGCACGCTGAGCGTCGAACTGACGGCGACCTGCGAGGAGCCGACGCCGTGCAATCTCACCCAGCATTCCTATTTCAACCTCGATGATGGCGGCACGGGCGACATTCTCGACCACAGGATGATGCTGAACGCCGGTGCCTATCTGCCTGTCGACGGCGACATGATCCCGACCGGCGTGGTGAAGCCGGTCGACGGCACGCCTTTCGATTTTCGCCAGGCGCGGCCATTGCGCATGGAGACCGAGGGCGAACAACTGCCCTACGACCAGAATTTCTGCCTGGCCGCGGCGCGCGGGCCGCTCAAGCAGGCCGCGTGGGTGCAAGGGGCGAATTCCGGCGTCGAGATGGAAGTCTGGACAACGGAGCCCGGTGTCCAGCTCTACACCGGGCAATATGTGACGCCACGCACCGGCCTGGAAGGGCGGAATTACAAGGCCTTCAGCGGCTTCTGCCTGGAGCCGCAAATATGGCCTGACGCGCCGAACCGGCCCTATTTCCCGCAGGCGACGCTATGGCCTGGCGCGATCTATCACCACGTGACCGAATACCGGTTCCGGCAAGGTTAGCTTTTTCAGGGCTTGCCGAACGCCGCCCTCAGCGTCTCGAACGGTGCCAGCGCGCCGCGCACCTGCACGACGGCAGCGGCAACGCGATGGGCTCTGCGGGCGGCCTCCTGCGGGTTGTGGCCGGCAAGACGGGCGGCGAGATAGCCGCCATTGAAGGAATCGCCGGCGCCGGTGGTGTCGGCGGGGGCCGCGACATGGATTGCAGGCACGTCCTGCAATGATCCGTTTTCGGCAATCAGTGCCGGCTGCTCGCCATTCTTGACGACAACTTCGCCAACCCATTGCCTGAGCCGCTCGGCGGTCGCCCGCGGGGTGTCATCGCCGAACAGCATCTGCTCGTCAGGGAAGGTCGGCAGCGCGATGTCGGTGACGGCAAGCGCTTCGACGATCGCTGCCTGCGCTTCGTCGCGGCCGCGCCACAGTCGTGGCCGGTAGTTGGGATCGAAGGCGATCGTCGAGCCCGCCGCGCGCGCCTTGCCCACGGCCGCCAGCAGCGTCTTGCGCGAGGCATCGTCGAGAATTGCCAAAGTGATTCCGGAAAAGTACACAAGCGATTGATTTTGCATGCTTTTCGATAGTGCCGCCGGATCCGAAGCTAGCTGCCGCGCGGCGGCGTCGCCACGCCAGTAGGTGAAGGAGCGCTCGGCACCGGTCAGCGTGATCGCATAGAGGCCGGGGCGCGCGCCCGGTATGACCGGACTGGAGCCGATGCCGATGCCGTTTTCAGCGAAGAAAGCGATCTGGCCTTGGGAGAAGGGGTCGTCGCCGAAGGCCGAGACATAGGTTGCCGGCAGGTCAGCGCTAAGCGCATGCAACGCCCACAGCGTGTTGAACGTGTCGCCGGCAAAACCCATGCGCCAGTTCGGGCCCGTCTGGCCCGACAGTTCCAGCATGCATTCGCCAATCGAGGCGACGCCGTTTCCCATCATCTGCAATCCTCCAGTGATGTCGGTGCTGTAGCTTTTTGCCGGACGCAGCGCCATGCTTGGCAAGCAGGCTTTTTTCCGCCACAGCGTTTTCCCACAGCCTGGCGGGATGCGATCCGTCCGGCAGAACGTTATCCGCAGAAGAGGAACCGGTTTGGCATCGTTATGGCGTTATCTCCTGGCAGGTCTTGGTCTGGCTGCTTTGCTGGTCGGCGTTCTCGCGGTCGTCTATCTGACCGCGCCGCATTCGGCACAGCCTGTCGGTCCGGATGTCTCGAGGACGAAGAAAACCGACAACGGATTGTATGTAGCGAGTTTCGTGCCGGAACGCGGCGTGGTGCGGCAGGGCGAGCTGGAATCCTGGGTGCTGACGCTGAAGACAAAGACAGGGGCTTCGGTGGAGCGAGCCGCGATCGCCATCTCCGGCGGCATGCCGCAGCACAATCACGGTCTGCCGACCAGTCCGCAGGCGACCGACTATCTCGGCGAGGGACGCTACCGCATCGAGGGGCTCAAATTCACCATGAGCGGCTGGTGGCAACTGCGTTTCGCCATATCGTCCGGCGCGGGCTCCGACACTGTGCTGTTCAACGTGGTGCTGTGAGCGGTCGATGAGGCGCCTTTTCTGCTTTTTGGCGCTGACGGTGGCCGTGCTCCTTGGCGGTTGCGGCAAGCCGGATTTTTCCGATGCCGAGAAGAAGACGATCGCTTCGCTCGCGCTGAATACGCTGCCGGCGCTGAAGCCTGACACCACCAACCGCTTCGCTGATGTGCCGGCCGCCGCAGCGCTCGGCTCGACGCTGTTCTTCGATGTTGGGATGAGCCGCGACGGCACCGTGTCCTGCTCGACCTGCCACAAGATCGACCGCCAATTCCAGGACGACCTGCCGCAGGCGGTGGGTGTCGGCCGGACCAACCGGCGCACCATGCCGCTGGCCGGTGTGGCGCGCGACCCCTGGTTCTTCTGGGATGGCCGCCGCGACAGCCTGTGGGCGCAGGCGCTGACACCCCTCGAAAATCCGTTGGAACAGGCGGGAAACCGCACCGCCTACGCGCATTACATGAAGGCGCGCTTCGGCGAACGCTATGAGCGCATTTTCGGGCCATTGCCCGATTTTTCCGGCATTCCGCTGAATGCCAGCCCGCTTGGAAGCGATACCGAAAAAGCTGCCTGGAACGCGATGAGCGATGCGCAGCGTGACGCCATCAACAGCGTCTATGCCAATATAGGCAAGGCGATTGCCGCTTTCGAACGCTCGATCGAGCCGGCGCCGACGCGATTCGACCGCTTTGCGCTGGACCTTGCCACAGGCGCCGAGCCGAAAGGCGATGCGGCCTTTTCGCCGGAAGAAATCCTTGGGCTGAAACTGTTCATCGGCAAGGCCAATTGCGTGACCTGCCACAATGGCCCGCGTTTCACCGACAACGGTTTTCACAATACGGGTGTGCCGCCTGTTGCCGGCTTGCCGGCGGATCGCGGGCGCGTCGACGCGGTAGCGCAGGTCGAGGCCGACCCCTTCAACTGCTTCGGCGCTTATCGCGATGGCGAGGCCAGTGCCTGCGGCGAACTGCGCTTCATGGTCAAGGATGCGCCGGAACTGGTGCGCGCCTACAAGACGCCGTCGCTGCGCGGTGCTGCGACACGGCCGCCCTACATGCATGCCGGGCAGTTTTCATCGCTCGACGAGGTGGTGGCTCACTATGCCAAGGCTGCGCCGAGCGTCGAAGGGGTATCCGAGGTCCACCCGCT
The DNA here is from genome assembly GCF_004792025.1 of Mesorhizobium sp. M8A.F.Ca.ET.181.01.1.1. NCBI lineage: Bacteria > Pseudomonadati > Pseudomonadota > Alphaproteobacteria > Hyphomicrobiales > Phyllobacteriaceae > Mesorhizobium > Mesorhizobium sp. M8A.F.Ca.ET.181.01.1.1. Next base: position 1,008,950 of record NZ_SRTV01000001.1, read on the forward strand.
GGAGTTGTCGGACCGCGAGCGCGCCGCACTGGTGGCGTTCCTGAAGACGCTGTCGGAATAGCCCTTTCTGTTTGACCTGATCTTGTCCGAAACCGGCTTCCACTTTTCGGGATCATGGTCATCGGTCCTTCACCGTCTCCATCGCCACGAAGGTCGAGGTCTGGGCGACGTGAGGCAGGGCCGAGATGCGCTCGCCGAGCACGCGCCGGTAGGCGGCGATGTCGCGGGTGCGGACCTTCAGGAGATAATCGAAGCTCGACGCCATCATGTGGCACTGCTCGATCTCCGGCACGGCCTGTACGGACCGGTTGAAGGCATCGAGCGCCGCGGATCGGGTGTCCGACAATTTCACTTGGACGAAGGCGACATGGCCTTCACCCATGCGCTCACGATCGATGATCGCCTGGTACCCCCTGATGTAGCCATCCTTCTCCAGCCGCTTCACCCGCGCCTGCACCGGTGTCTTCGACAGGCCGACCTTGGCCGCCAGTTCCGACATGGAAAGCCGGCCATTGCCGGCGAGTGCCGACAGGATGTTCCTGTCGATGCGGTCCAATTGGTCTTCTGTCATCGAAGCCGCAGCCTGTATGAGCAATTTTTCGGCGACATGATAGGTCAATTGCACTGGCTTGTCGATTTTTTCAGACCGCCTCAGATCTGTGACTTGTGCTAGCTTGCGCCATTCGGTCCGGTGACCGCCGGTCCGCTCCCTTGTGCTTGCTCATAGGACCGCCATGCCGCTCGACGCCATCCGCCAGCAGATCCGCGCCAACTATTTGCCCGACGAAGACGAGGCCGTAAGGCGACTGGCCGAGGCGACCGGGCTTTCGGCCGGAGACCGCAAGGCGATCTCGGCCCGCGCGGCCGACCTGGTGCGGGCGGTGCGGGGCTCCACCGATCCCCGGCTGATGGAAGTCTTCCTCTCCGCCTACGGTCTGTCCACCAAGGAAGGCGTAGCGCTGATGTGCCTGGCCGAGGCGCTGCTGCGCGTGCCCGACACCGAGACGATGGACGACCTCATCGCCGACAAGATCGCGCCGCACGACTGGTCGGCGCATTCGGGCGGTTCGAGTTCGATCTTCGTCAACGCCTCGACCTGGGCGCTCATGCTGACCGGGCGCGTGCTCGATGAAGGCGAGGGCGGCATCGAAGGTACGCTGCGCTCGATGGTGCGCAGGCTGGGCGAGCCGGTCATCCGCAAGGCGGTGGCCGCGGCCATGCGCGAGATGGGCGAACAGTTCGTACTTGGCCGCACCATCGCCGAGGCCGTCAAGCGCGGCCGGCCGATGACGCAGAAGGGTTATCTCTATTCCTTCGACATGCTGGGCGAGGCCGCCCGCACCGAGGCGGACGCGCTGCGCTATCACAGGGCCTATGCCGACGCCATTTCCTCGCTCGACGCTGGCTCCAACGGCCCCGATATCCGCTTCAACCATGGCATCTCCGTCAAGCTTTCTGCGCTGCATCCGCGCTACGAGGTGGCGCAGAAGGAGGAAATGCTGCCTGTGATGGCCGAGCGGCTGTTGTCGCTGGCACTCGCGGCCAGGCATTCGCGCATGGGCCTCAACATCGATGCCGAGGAGGCCGATCGTCTCGACCTGTCGCTCGACGTCATCGAACGGGTGCTGGCCGAGCCGGAGCTCGCCGGCTGGAACGGGTTCGGCGTCGTCGTGCAGGCCTACGGTCCGCGCGCGGCTTTCACCATCGACTGGCTCTATGCACTGGCGAAAAAGTACAATCGCAACATCATGGTGCGGCTGGTCAAGGGTGCCTATTGGGACACCGAGATCAAGCGGGCGCAGACGCTCGGCCTTTCCGGCTATCCCGTGTTCACGCGCAAGGCCAACACCGACGTTTCCTACATTGCGTGCGCGAGAAAACTGCTTGGCATGACCGACCGGATCTATCCGCAATTCGCCACCCACAATGCCCACACCGTCGCCGCCATCCTGTCGATGGCTGACAACCGCGATACCTTCGAATTCCAGCGCCTGCATGGCATGGGCGAGGCCTTGCACGAAACCGTGCGCCGGTCAGAGGGCACGCGTTGCCGCATTTACGCTCCCGTCGGCGCGCATTCGGACCTGCTTGCCTATCTGGTCCGTCGCCTGCTGGAGAACGGCGCCAATTCCTCCTTCGTGCACCAATTGACCGACGAGGACGTCGAGCCGGAGGACATCGCGCGTGATCCGCTGGAAACGGTCGAAAGCCAGGGTCCCGCCGCCAATCCGGCGATTGCCAGGCCATCCCAGATCTTTGGGATCGGGCGCCGCAACTCGAAAGGATTCGACATTACGGATACGGTGACGCTGGCTGATATCGACAAGGCCAAAGCGGCTTTTGCCGGGCCGGATCGCTGGCACGCCAAGCCGATCACGCGCGCCGCCGGCTACGGCAAGCAGCGTCCGATCGTCAATCCGGCAAAGCCTTCCGAGGTCGTCGGCACGGTTCACGAGGCCGCCGCCAAGCAGGTTGCGACCGCAGTGCGCATCGCTGTCGAGGCGCAGCCGGCCTGGGCAAAACGGCCGGTTGCCGAGCGTGCCGCGATCCTCAACCGGGCGGCCGACCTTTACGAGGCCAATGCGGTCGAGTTCTTCGCGCTCGCCACCCGCGAAGCTGGCAAGTCGTTGGCCGACGGCGTCGCCGAGGTGCGCGAGGCCGTCGACTTCCTGCGCTACTACGCCGCCGAGGCGGCAAACGCCGAGGCGGGCACGCAAGCGCGCGGCGCCATTGTCTGCATCTCGCCATGGAATTTCCCGCTCGCCATCTTCACCGGCCAGATCGCGGCGGCACTCGTCACCGGCAACTCGGTGATCGCCAAGCCGGCCGAGCAGACGCCGCTGATCGCATTCCGCGCTGTCGAGATGCTCCGCGAGGCTGGCGTGCCGGAAGACGTCATCCAACTCCTGCCCGGCGACGGCCCATCGGTGGGCGGCCCGCTGACGGCGGATCCGCGCATTGCCGGCGTCTGCTTCACCGGCTCGACCGAGGTCGCCAAGCTGATCGAAAAACAGCTGGCCGAGACCGCCGCGCCGGACGCGATGCTGATCGCCGAGACCGGTGGTCTCAACGCCATGATCGTCGATTCCACAGCGCTGCCCGAACAGGCGGTGCGCGATATCCTGGCGTCGGCCTTCCAGAGTGCCGGCCAGCGCTGCTCGGCGCTGCGCGTGCTCTATGTGCAGAAGGACGTCGAGAAGAAGATGCTGGAGATGCTGAAGGGCGCCATGGAGGCGCTCAATATTGGCGATCCCTGGCTGATCTCGACCGATGTCGGCCCGGTCATCGATGACGAGGCGCAGGCCTCGATCCGCGACTATTGCACGAAGAAGGGTCTTGAGGGCCGGCTGATCGCCAAGCTCGAGGCCCCCAAGGATGGGCGTTTCGTCGCGCCGCATGTCTTGCGGGTCAAGGGTATCGAGGACATGGAGCGCGAGGTGTTCGGGCCTGTGCTGCATGTCGCCAGTTTCGATGCCGACCAGATCGACAGCGTCATCACCGCCATCAACCGCAAGGGCTATGGCCTGACCTTCGGCCTGCACACCCGCATCGAGGGCCGCGTCCAGCATTTCGTCGACGGCATTCATGCCGGCAACATCTACGTCAACCGCAACCAGATCGGCGCCGTCGTCGGTTCGCAGCCGTTTGGCGGCGAGGGCCTCTCCGGCACCGGGCCGAAGGCCGGCGGCCCGCATTATCTCAGGCGCTTCCGCAAGGGGCCGGAAGCTGGCACGCACCTGGCCGACGGGCACAAGGTCACCGCCACCGAACTGGCCGACAATCTGCCCGATCCGTCGCTGGGCGGCTGGTCGACGCGGCCGGACCGGATCGCCATCCTGAGGAAACATCTGCGCGGCAAGGGCGCGGCGGCGATCGGTGCCGCCGCTGCAATCGATTTCGGTCAGGTCGATTTGCCCGGCCCGACCGGCGAGGCCAACACGCTGTCACTGTCGCCGCGCGGCCGGGTGCTGTGCCTGGGGCCGGACGCCGACACGCTGCTGGCGCAGACCATCCAGGCGCTCGCCGCCGGCAATGCAGTGCTGGCCGTGGCGCCAGGTGCCCCGGCGGCACTGTCGGCGCTGACCGGCAAAGGCCTGCCGCTGGCGGCCATCGATGGCCGCCCCGATCCGGTCGAGGCGCGCTCGCTGCGCGTCGATGTCGTTGCTTTTTCAGGCACGCCCGAGGCGGCGCGCATCGTGCGCAAGGTCATCGCCGAGCGCAGCGGGCCGATCGTGCCGCTGGTCAGCGAGGTGCTCAATCCTGCGGCCTACGCGCATGAGCGGGCCGTCTGCGTCGACACCACGGCGGCCGGCGGCAATGCCAGCCTGTTGGCCGCCGCATAGATTAGTCGGTACTTACGCGCCTTCGACGACGGAAAAACCCTCGAATTGCGGGTGGCCGAGATAATGGACCTTTGTCGTGCCGACATTGCGGTGGGCGGCGCGAAAGTTCTCCGATTTGGTCCAGGCGACGAAGTCGGCGTGGCTCGCCCAGACCGTATGCGAGGCAAACAACGTGTAGCCTTCGGTCTCGTTGGCCGGGCCGCGCAACAGATGGAATTCCCGGAAGCCTTTCATCTCGGCAAGGCTGGAATCGCGGTTCTTCCACACGGCTTCGAAATCGGCCTCGGAGCCGGTCTGCACCTTGAAGCGGTTCATGGCGATATACATGGGGTCCCTTTCCTGCGGATGTTGATGGTTGGCGCCGCAACGTTTGTGCTGCTCACATCTTAAAACGGGCCGATCCCGACCTCGAATTCCAAACCCGGATTCGCGGCCTGTGGCGGAATTGGAGGGAAGGGAGCAGCCTTGCGCACGATGCCAAGCGCGGCCTCATCGAAAGTCTTCGATCCCGAGCTTTCCAGAATACGCAACTGATCTATGTTGCCCTTCTTGCCTATGGCGAATGCCACAACCGCATTGTTTCGCGCGGCCAATTGCAGCGAAGGCGGGAGAGTTCGATTGACTCTGCCGAGCTTTCGAAAGACGTCGCCGCGGTAGCTGTCTTCCGCGGCGCTGCCGGCCTCTTTCTGCCTCTTGCCCATGCTGGCCGCTTGCGCCGGCCAATCCTGGCCGTCGGCCGTACCGCTCCGTTCATCCGCCGCTGCAGCTGTCGCAGGCGCGGCCGCCGGAGTCGGCCTTGCATAGGGGGTCGGCGGGTGATCGGGAGCGGCGACAGGCATCTCGACGGTTTCGGCCTGGACGCTCGGCTGCGCCTGCGTTTCGTTCCTGGCGGCCACGCTCTGGTCGTCCGGGCGGGGTTTTGCCGTCACCAGTATGTCGGGTGTCACCATTGGCTGTTTGGCCGGTTCCTGCGAGGGCTCCGAAGCCTGCTTCGCGGCGTCCCGGGCGGGCTCGCGATCCTGTGTCACAGCTTCCGGCGCGGGCCGCGAAGGTTCCGTCGGCGGCGCCGGCCTGGCTGCCTTTGCCTGAGGGGGGTTGGCCGGCGGCTGGCTCGGCACCAACGTGACATTCATTGCCGTCGGGTCCTTGTCCAGCGCACTGCCGGCTACCTTGTCGCCTGTGTGATCGCCGCCTTCCGATTGCTCCGTCTCCCTGGAAACAAGCGTGCCGGCAGGTGAGACCAGAAAAGCCGCCGCTACCGCGGCATGGAGCAGGCCGGAGATGGCGATCGCCGTTGCCCACTTGCCGTTGCCGGCCGGCGGCCGTGTCTGGGCAAGCGGCTCGGCCGGCACGATGGCCAACTCGTCGCCGGCGTCGCGGAGGGGACTGATTCCTGCATGTCGCGCGGCGGAAAATGCAGCGGCCCAGGCGTCATTGTCAAATCAAGATGGACTGGCTCAAACAGCGGAAGGCCGGCCAGGGGCCGGGCCACCATATGTCGCGCCAAGTCGAGTTCCAGTCCCACCGCCGCCCTCAGACTCCGAAAGCGATGCCGGTCCTGGTGTCCGTCTTCAGCTTGCGCATGCAGGCGGCCGGCTCGACGCCGGTGCCGGCGCATTCCGTGGCGCTGTTGATCAGCACGCGGCTGACCTTGGTGCAGTCAGTGCCGGCCAGGTCAAAGCGCGTCACCTTGGTCTTGCCGGCCGGCAGGTCCTTGAAGTCGAGCACGGTCAGCCGGTCGACGATACCGGCCTCGTTGAACAGGGCGATCTCGAACGCCGCCTTGGTGAGGTCGGCGCCGAGATTGTTGCTGACCAGGAAGGTCAGGCGGCAGCCCTTGTCGGAAGGCTGCGCTGCATTGAGTTCGAGGGTCAGGACCGGCGCGGACTGCTCAGCCCACGCCGGAACCATCGCAAGCGACATCGCCAGCGCCGAGGTCAGCAGACGAAGCGATGTCGTCAAGCTCGTCATGATGGATCAGCCTCCAAATCGCATGGTTGCCGCCAGTTTCAGCGTGATGCCGGGTTCATAGACGGCGGCCGTCGTGCCGCCATTCAGCGGGTTGGCGTATTTGACGTCGAACAGGTTGTCGGCGCGGAAATCGACCTTCAGATCGTCGGTCGCCTGATAGCTGGCAAAGGCGTTGACCAGCGTATAGTCGGTGGCCACCGCATTGCCCTTGGGCTTGCCGTTGTACTGCACTTCGCCCCCGACGGTCAGCTTGTCCTCGAGGAAACGCAAACCGAGCTGAGCGGTGACCTGAGAGGAGGGAATGGTGGCGAGGTCGGCCTCCACGCCCTTGTAGGAAACTGTGTGGCCTTTTGTGATCGAAGCCGAGAGGCCGGCATAGCCCCACGCCGCGTCGTAGACACCTTCCAGCTCGACACCGTTGATCCTGGCCTTGGCGAAATTCTGATACTGGAAGCAGATCGGGATGCCGGGGCCGAAGGGGCAGCCGCTGCCTGGGGCGAACGGGGACAGCGTCACGCCGTCGATATAGTCGTCGACATCGTTGTTGAAATAGGCTGCCTTCAGGCGCAAGGCGTCGCCAGCCTCGAAGATGTCGTTCTGCTTGTAGTTGACGCCGAATTCGGTCGTCTTGCCGGTTTCAGGCCGCAGATTTGGATTGGGCAGGAACGGGAAGCTGACGCCTGCCGGATGGTTGCCGCTGATCAGAGTTTCCGTGATCGAGGGCGAGCGATAGCCTTCCGCATAGGTGCCGTAGAATTGCAGGCCGGCAAGGCCGGCGCTCTCGAAAGGCGAGACACCGACCGTGACGCGCGGCGATAGCCCGTCGCCGGAAATATCGTGCGTGTCGTTCTTCAGGCTGTAGCTGTCGTAGCGCAGGCCGGCGATGACTTCGAGCCAGTCCCAGGTGAGCTTGTCCTGGACGTAGGCGCCCGACACATTCCGCTTGCCCGAAGGCGTGTAGAAGCTGTCGCCGCCGGCCGCGCCGCCCGTCTTGACATCGTCGCCGACCCAGTCGCCACCATAGCTCAATTCATGCGCAATGCCGCTCGTCTCGAATCGTGAGGTGTTCCAGATATCGATGCCGGTCGTGCCGACATCGAAAGTCGACTGTGACCCTGCCGGCAGCACCACGGGAAGACCGGTCACCGGATCGAAGCGGTTCTGCGGGACAAGACTGGTCAGGCCGAGATGGGTCTTGTTGTAGGAGGTGTTGATGTGGAGATCGAGCCAGCTCTTGTCTTCGTCCGTGATGTTGTAGCGGGCCGTGAACGTGTTCGACTTCAGGTCGATATCATTCACAGGCACGCCGCCGCTGGTCTCGTCCCAGCCGTCGCTCGATCCGACCCAGCCAAGCTTCAGCTCACTGTTCTCGGTCGGCCGGATGGTGGTCTTGAGCAGGCCGCTCAGCACGTCGAAACCAGTGCCGTTGACGGTGTCGCCGTCGCCGTCCTTGTAGTTGTCGTAGTCGCGGTAGACGATGTTGCCCAGCACCTCCCAGTTCTCACTGACGCGATAAGCGCCGGATGCGCTTGATGTCCAGCCCTTGCCGTTGCTCTCGTAGCGTCCGGTGACGGAACCGGCCCAGCTCTCGTCAGGCTTGAGGAAATCCTGGGCATCCTTGGTGTCGAAGAAGACGACACCGCCAATGGCGCCCGAGCCATAGGTGTTGGCGACCGGGCCACGGATCACGTCGACGGATTTGACGAGCTTGGGATCGATGTAGAAGGTCGACTGCGTGCCGTGGTCGGAACGCTGGAAATTCTGGCGCGCGCCATCGACGATGACAGCGACGCGGCCGAAATCCTGCAGGCCTCGGATGTTGATGCTGGTGCTGACGCGCCTGGCGTCCGCCTGTGCGGCGACGCCGGGCACACCGAAAAGCATCTCGTTTGGCGTCGTCGCCATGCGGCGGTCGAGCTGTTCCTGGTCGACATGGCTGGCCGAGGCCAGCGATTCGATCGCCGTTTCGCCGGTGCGGCTGAGCACCAGGATCTTGTCGAGCAGCGTCGCGCCCGCGGGAGTTGCTTTTTCCTGGTCAGTCTTCTTCGATTGATCCGGTTGCTTGCCCGCCGGCTGCGTTGCCTGCTGGGCGTGCGCCGATAGCGCGGACAAGGCGATCGCCGCCACGCCCGCGAGTAAAGCCGCCGCGCCGTTCGCCGTCGCCCGGCCGCGCCGTTCCCAATTCATCGACCCCATGCCCCAACTCCAAATCCCAGGTTCCATGCTGGCTGGCCTGGGGCTTGCTGGCATTTTTGATCGTATCCGGCATCTTAAATGTTGACTCATTTAGTCCGGTATTGCACTGACTAGTAAACATGATTATTCGAGTCAAGAAATGAATCGGCAATTTCGCAACGCCTAGCCAGATGCCCGGCACAGGAAAGGGATCGACCCAGATGAACACGCATAATCCCAACGATTTTCGCTATCGCGTCCGCCGTTCCGACGATGCCTCCGCCCGTTTCGATCGGATTCCGCTGGCGGTGCGAACGCTGTCCAGCAACACCCTATTCCAGGGCGAGCACGAGATCGGCATCGAACATCATGGGGCGCTCTACCGGCTGAAGATCACCCGCCAGGGCAAGCTCATTCTCAACAAGTAAGGCAAGGCATCAGGGGTAAGGACATGGACCAGTGCGTAAAACCCGCTCCGCATGAAATCCGGCGGGCACGGACCGAGAATCCGAAAGCGCGCGAGCGTGATCTGGCCGGCCAGCTCGGCATTTCGGAGGCCGAGCTGGTGGCCGCGCATTGCGGTGATGGCGTCATTCGCATCGAGCCGCGCGTCAATGACCTTCTGACCGGTCTAGAGGCCGTTGGCGAGGTGATGGCGCTGACCCGCAACGAAAGCGCCGTGCACGAAAAGATCGGCGTTTACGACAAGGTCGTCACCGGCAATCACAATGCGATGGTGCTTGGCGAGAACATCGACCTGCGCATCTTCCCGAAAATCTGGGCGCATGGCTTCGCCCTGGAAAAGCGGGACGGCGACGACATCCGCCGCAGCCTGCAATTCTTCGATGCTTCCGGCGAGGCGGTGCACAAGGTGCATCTGCGCCCCGCCTCCAGCCTCTATGCCTACCAGAAGCTGGTCGCCTCTCTGGAATCGCCGAACCAGGGGCCGACGATCGAGATTTCAGGAACCGTTCTCGACGAGGAAAACGAGGCCGGGACATCGACCGCGAGCCTGGACGATCTGCGTGACCGCTGGAGCCGGCTGACGGACGTGCACCAGTTCTTCGGCATGCTGAAGACGTTGAAGCTCAGCCGCCGCCAGGCGGTGCGCATGGTCGGCCAGGATTACGCCTGGCTGCTCGACAATGACGCGGTGCGCGCCATGTTCCATCACGCCGCCGAAAGCGAGATGCCGATCATGTGCTTCGTGGGCAACCGCGGCTGCATCCAGATCCATTCCGGCCCGGTCAAGTCGATCAAGCCGATGGGGCCGTGGATCAACGTGCTGGACGAGACCTTTCATCTGCATCTGCGAACCGACCACATCCATGAGGTATGGGCGGTGCGCAAGCCGACCAGGGACGGCCACGTCACCTCGCTCGAGGTCTATGCCGCCAATGGCGACATGATCATCCAGTTCTTCGGCAAGCGCCACGAAGGCGAAAGCGAGCGCGACGACTGGCGCTTCCTGGCCGAGCACCTGCCGCGCATTCCAAGCCCGACGGCAGCCTGAGGACAGTGTAATGAGTTTTGTGTCGAGACTGTCCGCCCTGCGCGGATCGATGATCGGTTCCGCGATCGGCCTTTCCCTGGCTTTCGCCGCAATGCAGCCGGCCGGCGCCAACGAAGGCGTTTCGGTCTTCGTCGATCCTTCGAGGATCGCCGCCATCGGCGGGTCCATCACCGAGATCGTCTATGCGCTTGGAGAGGAAAAGCGTCTGGTGGCTCGCGATTCCACCAGCAATTATCCAAAAGCCGCGCTCGACCTGCCTGATGTCGGTTACATGCGCCAGCTGTCGCCGGAAGGTGTCTTGTCGGTCAATCCGACAAGCATACTGGCATTGTACGGCAGCGGCCCCAAGGAAGCCGTCGACGTGCTGAAGAAGACGGGCATTCCCTTCATCGAAGTGCCCGAGCTGTACAGCCGCGAAGGCATCCTCCAGAAGGTCCGCATCGTCGGCAAGGCGCTCGGGGTCGAGGCCAAGGCCGAGGTGCTGGCCAAGGCGCTCGATGCCAAACTCACGGCCGCCGAAAAGCAGACAGCCTCGATCAAGGAGCGCAAGCGCGTCCTGTTCGTTCTCTCGATACAGGGTGGCAAGATCCTGGCGGCCGGCAGTGAAACCGCGGCCGACGGCATGGTCAGGCTGGCGGGCGGGGTCAATGCGGTGGAAGGCTTTTCCGGCTACAGGCAGATGTCCGACGAAGCGATCATCACCGCCAGGCCGGACGTAATCTTGATGATGAGCAATGCCGGGCCGCCAGTCTCGGACGACGAATTGTTCGGCAATCCATCCATCGCCTCGACGCCGGCCGGAACGGCGCGCAAGCTGATCCGCATCGACGGCGCCTATCTACTGGGCTTCGGACCGCGCACGGCCGACGCGATCCACGATCTCGCCGTGTCGCTCTATGGCGCACAGGTCACGGACTGAGCATCATGGCCGACCAGTCGATCGCCGGTCCGGTGAAGGCGATGGGTGCATCCGAAGGGGATCGTTCCGGCCGCGCCCGTGCCGTCATTCTTATGCTGTGCCTGGGCCTGGCCGGCGCCGTCTTGCTTTCGCTCACATCCGGGGCGTCGGACGCATCCGCCTTGAACGTCATTAGGGATTGGCTCTTTGGCACCGTCCCCGGCGATGCGGCACCAAACGCTCGTGACAGCCTGATCGTCCATGACATCCGGCTGCCGCGCGTCATCCTCGGCATGCTGGTGGGTGCGGCGCTCGCGGTTTCTGGAGCCGTCATGCAGGGACTGTTCCGCAATCCGCTCGCCGATCCCGGACTGATCGGCGTTTCAGCTGGCTCCAGCCTCGGTGCGGTGGCCATCATCGTGCTGGGCGGGACCATGCTGGCACCGGTGACCGCATTGCTCGGAACGCTTGCGCTGCCGCTTGCGGCGTTCCTCGGCGGCCTCGCCACCACATTGGTGCTTTATCAGATCGCGACGCGACGCGGGCAAACCTCTGTCGCCACCATGCTGCTCGCGGGCATCGCCCTGGCGGCACTCGCCATGGCGCTGACCGGAATCCTCATCTTCATGGCCGACGATCGCCAGTTGCGCGATCTGACCTTCTGGTCACTGGGATCGCTCGGTGGTGCGACATGGGCCAAGATCGCTTCCGTCGGGCCCATCATCGTCCTGGCACTCGCGGCGATGCCGTTCCTTGCCCGGGGTCTCAACGCGCTGGCGCTCGGCGAGGCCACCGCCGGCCATCTCGGCATTCCGGTGCAGCGGCTGAAATACACAGCCATCATTGGTGTCTCGGCGGCGGTCGGGGCGTCCGTCGCCGTCAGCGGCGGCATCGGTTTCGTCGGCATCGTCGTGCCGCACCTGCTGCGCCTGCTGATTGGCCCGGACAATCGTTACCTGCTGCCGGCCTCGGCGCTGCTCGGCGCCTCGCTGTTGCTGCTCGCCGATGCCGTCGCCCGCACCATCGTGGCGCCGGCAGAGTTGCCGATCGGCATCGTCACCGCCGTCGCTGGCGCGCCGTTCTTCCTTTGGATCCTGCTGCGCAAGCGTGGCGTGATCGATTTGTGAGATTTGAGACCCTGTAGGAGTGTTTCATGATCGAAGCCCGCGACGTTTCTGTGGCGATCGGCAAGAAGCGCATTGTCGCCAACGTCGATTTCGAAGTCAGGCCAGGTGAAATCTCGGCCATCGTCGGCCCCAACGGATCGGGCAAGACGACCTTTCTCAAGGCGATGTCGGGGGATCTCGTCCATACCGGACGGATCCTTATCAACGGTCGCGAGCTGTCGACGATGAAGCCGGTCGAGGCGGCGACAGTGCGAGCGGTGCTGCCTCAGGCAACGACCCTGTCCTTTCCCTTCACCGTGCGCGAGATCGTCAGGCTTGGCCTTGTCGGTGGACGCTCGGGCGTGCTGCCCGGCGAGGACGAACGCCTGCCGGAGCGGGCGCTTGCGCGGGTCGATCTCGACGGTTTTGCCGGTCGTTTCTACCAGGAGCTTTCCGGTGGTGAGCAGCAGCGTGTCCAGCTTGCCCGCGTGCTGTGCCAAGTCTGGGCGCCGGTGCTTTACGGAGTGCCGCGCTATCTCTTCCTCGACGAACCGGTTTCCAGCCTCGACATCAAGCATCAGCTGATCATCATGAACATCGCCCGCGACTTCGCCAGAAGAGGCGGCGGCGTGGTCGCGATCCTGCACGACCTCAATCTGACGGCGATGTTCGCCGACCGCATCTTCGTGATGCATCGCGGCCGGCTGGCCGCGGCCGGATCGCCGCGGGACGTGCTGAGTGACGATCTGATCGAGAAGGTGTTCGACTGCCGGCTCAAGGTCGGCGTGCTGCCGGCCGGCAACATGCCATTCGTGCTGCCGCAATCCGCAGCCTAGATCTGCGGTCTTCGGCCCGGCCCGCGCAGGATCAAGCTGCCGGGGCGCGGCGCTCCATCAGCATGTCGATACCGAGCAGGTTGCGCACATTCGGCCGCGCCGCCACCAGATCGGCGATCGTGTAGCGGGCAAGCACGGCGAAGAAGGCGTTGAGCGCTTCGCGCAGCGCCGAGTTCAATGCGCAGCTGTCGACCAGCGGGCATTCTGCCGCGTCATTCTCGAAGCACTCCGCCATGGCAAAGCTTTCCTCGGTCACGCGCACAACATCGAACAGGCTTATCGCTTCGGCGGCGCGGCCCAGCCGTACCCCTCCGTTCCGGCCGCGGACAGTCTCGACCAGGCCGTTCTCGACCAAAGGCTGCAGGATCTTGAACAGGAACAGTTCCGACACCGAATAGGCGGTCGCGATTTCCGGGATGCGGCTCAACCGTTCATTGTTGGCGGCACAATACATCAGGATGCGCATGGCATAGTTGGTCTGGCGGGTAAGCCGCATTTCATCCTCACAAAGCGCTGGCGCGGTGCAACCATGCCAGAGTCTGGAACTTTGCCGGCGCGGCTTCACCCGGATTTTCGGAGTCGCCGCGCTGGCCTCGGTCGAATATGGCCTATACCTTGGAATAATTCCAGACTGGCTTCGCATCATAGCTGAATATTCTCGTCAACTTTATGTGCGTGGCCAGGCGAAACGCTGAGAAAATCGGCTGTCGCGGGCATTTTGACGACCGACGCACTAAATAGCCTGGGATCGACGAGGAGCGGCTCATATGTCTCAATCGGCCCAGTCGCTGGCGCCCGTCCGTTTCGACACCGACGCGGGCTCCAAGCTTTCGGCGCTGCGGCGGACAAAGTTCGTCGCCACGGCGGCGCTGGCACTCTGCGTGCTGGTCTTTGTCTTGGCCAAGTCCTTCCAGGCCAGCTACCCGTGGCTCGGCTTCGTCGCCGCCTTCGCCGAGGCGGCAACCATCGGCGGCCTTGCCGACTGGTACGCGGTGGTGGCGCTGTTCAAACGGCCGCTCGGGCTACCCATCCCGCACACCGCCATCATCCCGGAAAACAAGGATCGGATAGCCGACAATCTCGGCCGTTTCATCGAGGTTAATTTCCTGGCAACGGAGCCGGTGCGTGAAAAACTCGCCGAGGTCGATTTTTCGGCGCTCGTCGCCGATTGGCTCGCCGATGCCGAACGCGCCGCCGGCCTGTCGCGCTTCGTCGTGCGGCTGGTGCCGCGTACGCTTGCGGCCGTCGAACAATCGGGCCTGCGCGGTTTCGTCACCAGCCGCATGCTGGAGCAGATCGAAAAGGTGCCTCTGGCGCCGCTGGCCGCCGAACTCTTGTCGGCGCTCACCGACGATCGCCGCCACCAGAAATTGTTCGACGAGTTCATCAAGGTCATCGGCCGGTTCCTCAACGACGAACAGGCGCTGGCGACGATGCGCGACAAGATCCGCGAGGAACTGCCGTCGCTGTTCAACCTGTTTCGCGCCGATGCCTACCTCCTGAAGAAGATCGTCGCCTCGGCGGGCTCCCTGCTGGACGAAGTGCGTGCCGATCCCGACCACCCGATGCGCGCCGAATTCGACCGTTTCGCGCAAAGTTTCGTCGAGCGGCTGCGCACGTCCAAGCAATATGCCAAGCGAGCGGAGAAAATGAAGCGCGATTTTCTCGCCAGACCCGAAGTCAGGGCGCTGGCCGGCGACATGTGGGAGAGCCTCAGCCTGTTCATCGAGCAGGATGCCAAGGCGCCGAATTCGCTGGTCCGGGAGCATCTCGCCAACATGTTCGTCGAAGTCGGCCGCCATCTTGCCGGCGATGCCCAGATCCGGGCCGACATGAACCAAGGATTCGTGGTGGCGCTGGCCTCATTCGTGGAAAGCCAGAAGAGCGGCGTGTCGAAATTCATCGCCGACCAGGTCAAGCGCTGGGACCTGGCGCAACTGACACGCCTGATCGAGATGAACATCGGCAGGGACCTGCAATATATCCGCTTCAACGGCATGATCATCGGCGGGCTGGCTGGCATCGTGCTCTATACGATCGAGTTGCTGCTCCCGGTCAATTGATCCGTATCGATCGCCAGGCGTGCGTTCGAAATGGACACACGGCGTTCGAGTGCTATTCTCCCGTCGAGGGCGTCCGCAACCGCGGCAAAGGGGAGAAGACAGTCATGGCCAGACAAGCAGAATCCGATTCCTTCATGGAGATGTTCGGCAGATTCGGCCGTGACCTGAAGGTGCCCAACGTCGATGTCGAGGCGATCCTTGCCCATCATCGCAAGAACCTCGAGGCACTGGAGAAGGCGGCACGGACCAGTGCGGCCGGGGCAACCTCGCTGATGTCAAGGCAGCGCGAAATGCTGCAGGACACGTTGCGGGAGGTCGCCGACATGGCGCAGAGCTACCGCGCACCGGGCAATCCGCAGGAACTGATGGCCAAGCAGACGGAGTTTGCCAGAAAATCCTTCGAGGCCGCGCTCAAGAACGCTGGTGAAGTGGCTGAACTGGCCAGGAAATCAGGCACCGAATCGATCGACATACTGCGCGCGCGCATCAAGGAGGCGATGGAGGAGGTCCGCGCCGGCTACGGGCAGAAGTGAATCCCATCGGCTGTCGTTTCGCCCTCTATCCGGCACGCCGGTTCGCGATTCCGCAACCTTGCACATAGTTGCATTAGCGCCACGGCATAAGCTCCCGGCAAGCTGGAAGGTCAAAAAGTCCGGTTCGGGCCTGCCATTGCGTGGCAAGCCATGGCACGAGTGTGTTCGAATCCGGCGGAACGGTTTTGCGCGGAACGAATTGACAGAGGCCGCCGGTTCGTGGTCCGGAAGCTCTGGAAGCGATCGGGAAAGCAGGAATGACGGAAGTACGGCCTAAAACGCCGCCAACCTACGAACAGCTGAGAACGATGTCCGGACAGGAACTCGGCGTCTCGGAATGGACCACGGTCGACCAGAACCGCATCAACCAGTTCGCCGAATGCACCGGCGACCATCAATGGATCCACGTCGATCCTGAACGGGCGCGGCGGCAAAGCCCGTTCCGCACCACGATCGCGCATGGCTATCTGACGTTGTCGATCATCGGCGCGCTGGCCCTCGAAATGGGCATCGTGCCCGAGAATACGCAGGCCGCCTTCAACTATGGTTTCGACAAGGTGCGTTTCCTGGCGCCGGTCAGGGTCGGCGCGCGCATCCGCCTGCGCACGACGCTGCTTTCCATGGAAGACCGTGGCCCAGGCCAATATCTGATGAAGGCAGCCAACACGGTCGAGATCGAAGGCGAGGAAAAGCCGGCGCTGATGGCTGAAACGCTCGTCATGCTTTACGAACGCCGCAAACGGGCAGGGGCCTGAACGGCGGTCCGCCAGGCCCCTCGCGTCATTTCATTGGCCGTAACAGTTCCGGCAAAGACGATGCGCATGGCCATCACCCACATGGGCAGGATGAAGGTCGTGAAGGAGGGGCGGCGAAGGCGAGCGGTCAAACGATTGCGGTTCAACGCCGGTTGGGTTCCGCTCGGCGGTCGGCGCGGGCGGAGAGCACCGCAAGGACCAGCGCGGCCAGGGCCAGGGCCGTGGCTGCCCGGAAGGTGATCTGCATGCCTTGGGCCGCCGCCGCGGAACTCAAGAGCTGCTGCCCGATCCCTTGCTGTGCATCACTCGATGCGATCGCGAATATGGCACCCATTAGCGATGCGCCAGTGATGAGACCAAGATTGCGCGACAGGTTGAGCAGACCGGAAACGACGCCACGTTCGTTTGCACTTACACCGCCCATGACGGCCGCGTTGTTGGCGGTCTGGAACAGGGCGTAGCCGAAGCAGGTGACGGTGATTGGAGCGACGTAGCTGGCAATGCCGAGCCTGGTCAGGGCAAGCGACAGGAGGCACGTTCCCGTTACGAGGCAGAGCAGGCCGGCGACCATCATCCCGTGGGCACCGAAGCGATCGGTCAGCCGGCCGGCCAGCAGCGCCGACAGGGTCGAGACAAGCGGCCCTGTCGAAAGCACCATTCCAACCATCGCGGCATTCAATCCCAGCCCGCGCGACAGGTAGAACGGAGCAACCACCAGGGTTGCCATCATCACCGTGGCGACGATGAGACTCATGGCGAGGCCGGCGCTCAGCCGCGGGTCGCGGAAGCGGTCGAGTTGGACGAGGGGCGCCTTCGCTTTCGCCTGAGCGATGGCGAACACGATGACGCCGATACCGGCCGCGACCAGCAGGCCCAGATTGAGCACGCCGAAATTGCCTCGGCCAAGCGTCAATGCCAGGGCATAGGCGCCCAAGGTAAGGGCCAGCAGGGCGGTGCCCGTGACGTCAAACGTGCCTCGACCGGCCTCCATTGTTCCGCCTCGCGCCGGCAAGGCACGCCAGGCGAGAGCGAAGGTCAGAAGACCCAGCGGCACATTGACAAGAAAGATTGGCCGCCAGCCGAGGCCGGCGATCAACAAGCCACCAAGCGAAGGCCCGAGGGTCGTGCCGATCGCGGACATGGCGCCGAGCAGGCCCATGGCGCTGCCGGTTCGCTCCTTGCTTACGGTTTCCGCGACGAAGGCCAGTGTCAGCGCCATCATCAGCGCGGCGCCAAGTCCCTGCACGGCGCGCGCCGCGATCAGCAGCCAGAGTGTCGGTGCCAGTCCGCAGACCACCGATGCCAGCGTGAACAGCGCGATGCCACAAAGCAGCAAAGGCCGACGCCCGAACATGTCGGCCAGCCGTCCGGCGCCGACGATCAGCGTGGTGATGGCGAGCAGATAGGCGAGAACCACCCATTGCACGGCCTGGAACGATGCATCGAAGGCTTGCATCAGCGAAGGCAGGCCGACGCTGGCAATGCTGGTTCCCAGTGACGATAGCAGCGTGGCGAGCGACAGGCTCACCAGCGCCAGGCCAGCGGACTGGGCCTGTCGCGGCGCCGATATCAGTTCCCGATTTTGCTCAACGACTGCCAAGGCGATCTCCTTTCTGTCTGCTCCGGAACCGGAGCTGTCGGAGATCTAGTCTTGTGTCCGATGCGGCGGAAGGCGCAGCATTTGCATCTTATTCGTGCATCGGACGCCATATCATATGCTATGATCGATCCATGACATCGCCCGATCTCAATCTCCTCTTTGCCCTCGACGTCCTGCTGGCCGAAGGCAGCGTGGCGCGCGCGGCGCGCCGGCTGCGGCTCAGCCCCTCGGCGATGAGCCGGACGCTGGCGCGGCTGCGCGAGGCAACGGGCGATCCTCTGCTGGTGCGCGCCGGGCGCGGCCTGGTGGCGACGCCGCGTGCGGAGGAATTGCGGCGACAGGTCGGCCGTGTCGTCCAGGACGCGGAGGTGCTCCTGCGCCCGACCGAGTTGCTTGATCCCCGGAGCCTGGACCGGATCTTCACATTGCGCACCAACGAAAGCTTCGTCGAGGAGTTCGGGCCTCGCCTCGTCGCCCGCACCGAGGCCGATGCGCCAGGGGTGCGGCTGCGTTTCGCACCGAAGTCCGACAAGGATGCGATGTCGCTGCGCGAAGCGGCGATCGACCTGGAAATCGGCGTTGCCGGCGAGACCGGACCCGAGGTTCGCATCCAGGCCCTGTTTCGCGACCGCTTTATCGGTGCCGTGCGAGCCGGCCATCCCCTGGCCGAGGGCAAGGTGACGCCCGAGCGCTATGCGGCTGGCCGGCACATCAGCGTCTCGCGACGCGGCCGCGAGAAGGGACCGATCGACGAGGCCCTGGGCATGATTGGCTTGCAGCGGAGGGTCGTGTGCATGGTCTCAGGTTTTTCGGCGGCACTTGCCATGGCCCGGGCCTCGGATCTGATCGCCAGCGTGCCCGAGCGGCATACGGCAGGAGCGCGTGCCGGCATGCACAGTTTTGCGCCGCCGGTCGCTACCGTGGACGTCACCATCTCGATGCTCTGGCATCCGCGCCTCGAGGCGGATCCGGCGCAACGGTGGCTGCGGGACTGCGTGCGGGAAGTCTGTGCGGGTCGCTGACCGATCAGCGAGACATTGCCGTTTCGAGCGTCTTGAAAATCCGCTCGTCCGCGCATTGGGCAACGTTGAAGCGCAGGAAGCGGCTGGCTGACTGCGACAGGCTGAACGCATTGCCGGGTGCCAGAACGATGTTGTCGGCGAGCGCGCGGCGGGCGACGTCGGCCGCGTCTACCCGGTCCGGCAGGCCGCACCACAGGAACAGCCCGGCCGGTTGGTCGATCCAGGGCGTGATGCCGATCGCCTTCAGCCGGGCGCTGGTCTCGCCCATGGCACGCGAGAGGCGCGCGCGCAGCAAATCCATGTGCTTGCGGTAGCTGCCGTCCTTCAGCAACGTCAGCACAAGTTCGGCCGCCAGCCGTCCGCCGCCGAAAGTCGTGGCGATCTTGAGGTCGGCCAGGCCCTCGATCCAGTCGCGGGGGGCGGCGATGAAGCCGCAGCGGACCGACGCCGACAGCGTCTTGGAGAAACTGCCGATCTGGACAACGCGGCTAAGGCCGTCGAACGCCGCCAGCCTGGGGGCAGGGGCATGTTCGAAATCGGCGAAGATGTCGTCCTCGACGATGGTCAGGCCCGACTGGTCGGCCAGTTTGAGCAGACGATGGGCCGTCACCGGAGACAGGATCGCCCCCGTCGGATTGTGAATGGCGGAGTTGGTGATGTAGAGGCGCGGCCGGTGTTCGGCGAGCGCCTGGGCGAACAGCTCGATATCAGGCCCCGATTGCGTGTAGGGGACGCTGACGACCTTGGCGCGATGGGCACGCAGCAAAGCGTGGAAATTGAAATAGCAGGGATCGTCGACCAGCACGGTGTCGCCGGGCTCGATCAGGAACCGGCACAGCAGGTCGATGGCCTGGGTGCCCGATTCCGTCAGCATGATCTGTTCGGGCGAAGCTTCGATGCCATGCCCGGCCAGGCGCCGCGCCAGCAATTGCCGCAGCGGCGGCAGCCCGAGCGGCGTGCCGTAGTCGGCAAGCGCGACATCGTCGGCACGCGCGACCGTGCGCAATGCCCTGCGGAGCCCGGCCTGTGGCATCCATGAAGCCGGTAGCCAGCCGCAGCCGGGTTTCAGGACTTCCTCGCCAGCCTCCAGCGACTGGCGCGAAACCCAGAGCGGATCGACGGCACGATCGAGCCGGGGGCCGATCTCGGCCAAAGACAGCGGCGCCAGCGAGCCGGCGGCATAAAAACCGGAACCCGGCCGGGAGCGGATCGCGCCTTCGGCGGCGAGCCGCTCATAGGCTTCGACGACGGTGGATTTGGATACCTGCATGGACTTCGCGAAGGCACGGATAGACGGTAACCGGGTTCCCGGTGTCAGGCTGCGCGCGGCGATCCGCTGACGGATGGTCGCCATCACACTCTCCACAAGGGTGCGTGCGCCGTCGGGTTCCAAAGCAAGGTCTGTCATCCGTACTGCTCAATTCGTCACTACAGTTTCGTCGAATTGTACCCCATTGTCTCTGGCCGCGCCACGGTTGTTCGCACCATAGAGGGCGAAAGCAATGGAGCCTGCAATGGACAAGACGGCGAGCGGCTGGGTGAACGGATTTATCGGCGTGCTGATCTTCAGCGGCTCGTTGCCTGCGACGCGCGTGGCGGTGATGGATCTCGATCCGATATTCCTGACATCGGCCCGCGCGGTCATAGCCGGCCTGCTTGGTCTCGCCCTTCTGCTTGTGTTCCGCGAGAAGCGCCCCGGGCGTCATGACTTGCTGTCGCTCATCATCGTTGCGCTTGGCGTGGTCGTCGGCTTCCCCTTGCTGACGGCGCTCGCGCTGAAGCATGTCACGTCGGCCCATTCCATCATCTTCGTCGGCTTGCTGCCGCTGGCGACCGCGATCTTCGGCGTGTTGCGTGGCGGCGAACGGCCAAGGCCGGCCTTCTGGCTGTTCTCATGCCTCGGCAGTGCGCTGGTGGCGGGCTTCGCGCTTGCGCAAGGCGTGACGGCTTCGCCGGTCGGCGATGGGCTGATGCTTGCGGCCATCATCGTCTGCGGCCTTGGCTACGCGGAAGGCGCCGCGCTGTCGCGCAGGTTGGGCGGCTGGCAAGTGATCTGCTGGGCGCTGGTGCTGTCCCTGCCGGTCATGCTGGTGCTGACGGTTGCTACCCTGCCGTCGTCCTTCGCCAGCGTTGGCTCCAATGCCTGGATCGGTCTTGGCTATGTCTCGCTGTTCAGCATGCTGATCGGCTTCGTCTTCTGGTATCGCGGCCTGGCGCAAGGCGGCATTGCAGCAGTGGGGCAGTTGCAGCTGCTGCAGCCGTTTTTCGGGCTCGCATTAGCGGCGACACTGCTGCGTGAACAGGTCAGTCCGATGATGATCGTCGTCACGCTCGGCGTGGTGACATGTGTGTTCGGCGCGAAGAAATTCGCCAAGCAGGATTTGCCGCGGCGTGCGGCTGCATAGTGATGATGCCGACCCTCGCTAGAACTTCGTCACCACGCCAATGCCGATGCCCTCGAAACCGCCCATCGCCATCAAGGCCGCGGGCGCCTCGTCGAGGCTGATCTTCTTGCCGACCAGCAGTTCGGGCTTCAGCTTGCCGTGGCGGATCATCTCCATCATCGCGGGGTAGCGATAGGCCTGCATGCCGTGGCTGCCGAGGATTTCGAGCTCGAAGGCGATCACCTTGTCCATCGGCACCTGGGGGCGGGCGTGCTCGCCCAGCATCAGGCCGACCTGCACGTGACGTCCACGCCGGCGCAGGTTGGCTATCGAGTTGAAGGACGTCGTGGGGTGACCGAGCGCGTCCATCGACATGTGGGCGCCGCCATTGGTGATCTGCTTGACGGCCTTGACGACGTTCGGCGTCGTGGACGCGTTGATGGTCGCCACGGCGCCGATCTTTTTGGCGAAGTCCAGTTTCTCGTCGGTGAGGTCGATGGCGATGACATTGGCGCCCATCGAGCTGGCAATCATGATCGCCGACAGGCCGACGCCGCCGCAGCCATGCACCGCCACCCACTCGCCCGGCGTCACCCGGCCCTGGTCGACGATGGCGCGAAAAGAGGTGACGAAGCGGCAGCCGAGGCTGGCGGCGGTGGCGAATTCCATTTCGTCGGGAAGGCGCACCAGATTGGTGTCGGCGTGCTCGATAGCGACATATTCGGCGAACGAGCCCCAGCCGGTGAAGCCAGGCTGTGTCTGATGCTCGCAGACCTGGTGATTGCCGGAGTTGCATTCGAAGCAGCGGCCGCAGCCGACGGCGAACGGCACGGTGACGCGCTCGCCCGCCTTCCAGCGGGTGACCTGTTTGCCGGCCGCCACAACCACGCCGGCCAGTTCATGTCCCGGCACGTGCGGTAGGGTGATGCCGTCATCATGGCCCATCCAGCCATGCCAGTCGCTGCGGCACAGCCCGGTCGCCTCGACCTTGATGACGACGCCATCGGCAGCCGGCTTGGGATCGGGAACAGTCTGGATCGTCGGCGCTTCGCCGAATTTTTCGAAGACGACGGCTTTCATCGGTCACTCCACCCTTGAGACGGCATTTGTCACCGGAAAGATAGCCGATTCCTTGTCCGGTCAAGCGGAAATCGATTCCACCAGGATGGCCGCTCCGCCGAACCAAGGAACGACGTTTACCTGTTTTCCTGGTTGCGGAAATCGGCAAGCCTGGTGTCGCCGGGGGCTAGCAGACGACCGTCCTCGGCATGCACTTCAAGGCGCTTTATCGGCCTGCCGCTCTCGGTATCCACCATGAATGTGTAGGGCTCGCCGGGGCCGGAGAAATAGGTCTCGCCCCATTGGCGCAACGCGACCAGCACGTAGAACAGGCCGCGTCCTTTTTGCGTCAGCACATATTCATGATGCGCGCCGCCGTTGGGCGCTGGGACGGTTTCGAGGATGCCGTGCGTAACCAGATTGCGCAGGCGCGCCGACAGGATGTTCTTGGCAACGCCGAGACTTTTCTGGAACTCACCGAAGCGCCGCAACCCGTCGAACGCGTCGCGCACGATGAGCAGCGACCACCAGTCGCCAATCGCGTCGAGCGGTCGTGCGATCAGGCAGTCCGCACTCTGGTGGCTCGTTCGTTTCACCATGGCAATGGTTGGTCCAGATCGGTCATTTTGGTTGCAACATAAAACTGTTCTGTCTATCCAGCAAGCGGTTTCAATTTGAAACCGTTTGCGGAGAGCGACATGAATATAGAGGTGATGAACGGCGCCGCGACGAAGGCGGAGCGAACCGAGGAGCGCGAGCAGGTGACGCCGGCGTCATCGCCGGGATTGTCCGGGATGACCACGCTGATTTTCGCCATCGCCTGCGGCCTGAGCGTGGCCAATGTCTATTTCGCCCATCCGCTGCTCGACGCCATGGCGCATGATTTTGGCATTGCGCCGGCCTCGATCGGCATCGTGGTGACGGTCACCCAGATCGGCTATGCGCTTGGCCTGTTCTTCATCGTGCCGCTGGGCGATCTGTTCGATCGCCGCAAGCTGATTGCCGGGCAGGCGGTCCTTTCGGGCGTGGCGCTGATAGCCGTTGGGGCCGCGCCGAACGCGGCGATGCTGCTGGCGAGCCTCGCCGTTGTCGGGCTGCTTGCCGTGGTGGTGCAGGTGCTGGTGGCCTACGCGGCCGATCTCGCCGCGCCATCGCAGGGGGGGCGAGCGGTCGGCACCGTCACCAGCGGCGTCATCCTGGGCATCCTGCTTGCCCGCTTCGTCGCCGGCGTCGTCGCCGATTTCGCCGGCTGGCGCTGGGTCTATCTCATCTCGGCCGCACTCACGCTCGTCATGGCGGTGCTTCTCTACTTCGTCCTGCCGCGCCATGAGGCGGAGCGGCCAAGCACATGCTATCCGCGCCTGCTGGCCTCGGTGGTGCTCTTGTTCGTGAAGGAGCCACTGCTGCGTGTGCGCGCGGTTCTCGCCCTGCTGATCTTCGCCAGCTTCAACGTGCTGTGGGCACCGCTGGTGCTGCCTCTCAGCGCGCCACCGTTCTCGCTGTCGCACACCGCAATCGGACTTTTCGGGCTCGCCGGCGTCGCCGGCGCGCTGGGGGCGCGATGGACCGGTGGCCTGGTGGATCGGGGACGCGGGCAACTGGTCACCGGGCTCAGCCTGCTGCTGATGACAGCGGCTTGGTTGCCGATCGCCTTCATGGGCATGTCGCTGTGGCTACTGGTCGCCGGCATCGTCATGCTGGATCTGGCGATCCAGGCCACACACGTCACCAACCAGAGCCTGATCTTCGCGCGTCGACCGGATGCCCGCAGCCGGCTGGTCGGTGGCTACATGATCTTCTATTCGCTCGGCAGCGCGCTGGGCTCGATCGTCTCGACCATGGCCTATGGCGTGGCCGGCTGGAGCGGTGTCTCGCTGCTCGGCGTTGGCATCGGCTTGCTAGCGCTGCTGTTCTGGGCGCTGTCGCTGCGCGTCGGCCGGTGAATTTACTCGGCGTCGATCTGGTTCTGGGGCGCGGCTTTCTGGAAGGCGGGTAGCGCCATGCAGGCGGCGTTGATGCGCGAAATCGTCGGGTAGGGCGTCATATCGACGCCAAAACGGGCGTTGCTGGTGACCTGGGCGACAAGGCAGATGTCTGCCAGCCCCGGCGTGTCGCCATGACAGAATGTGCCGGTTTCGGGCGAAGCCGTCAGCAATGTCTCGAGTGGGCCAAAACCTTCATTGACCCAATGCCGGAACCAGTTGGCGACATCCTGGTCGCCGGCGCCGAACAGGGTGCGCAGCGAAGTCAGCACGCGCAGATTGTTCACCGGATGGATGTCGCAGGCGATCATCTGCGCCAGCATCCTGACCCGCGCCCGGCCAAGCGGGTCTTTTGGCAGCAGCGGTGGTTCCGGCGTGGTCTCGTCGAGGAATTCGATGATCGCCAGCGACTGCGTCAGCAGCGTGCCGTCGTTGCAGATCAGCGCGGGGACCAACCCTTGAGGGTTGACCGCGAGATAGGCCGCTTCCAGATGCTCGCCATGGCGCAGGTGATGCGGCACATAGTCATAGCTCAGCCCCTTCATCTCCAGCGCGATCCGCACCCGATAGGAGGTGGAAGAGCGATAGTAGTTGTGCAGGACGATATTGCTCATGACTTTTCACTCATGACCGCGGCTGGCCGATGGTCACGTCGATCGTGCCGATGCCCTCGACCCCGCCTGATATCGTCTCGCCCGGCTTGACCGCGCCGACCCCGGCGGGCGTACCGGTGAAGATAAGGTCGCCCGCCTGCAATTCCACGCCTTCGCTGCAGATCGAAACGATGTCCGATATCGGCCAGATCAGTTCGGCAAGGTCGGCATCCTGTTTCACCGCGCCGTCGACGGCGAGCCAGATACGCCCCTTCGCCGGGTGCCCGGCTTTTTGTGCCGGGACCAGTGGGCCGCAAGGCGCGGAACGGTCGAAGGCCTTTGACCAGTCCCAGGGCCGGGCCGCCTTCTTGGCGACATCCTGCAGGTCGCGGCGGGTGAGGTCGATGCCGACGGCATAACCCCAGACATGATCCAGTGCCTTGTCGCGGGATATGCGAAAACCCGATGTACCGATCGCCGCCACCAGTTCGATCTCGAAGTGGAGGTTTTGCGTCAGCGGCGGGTAGGGGATTTCAGTGCCGGAATCGACCACCGCGTCGGCCGGTTTGGTGAAGAAGAAGGGCGGATCACGCTCGTCATTGCCGAATTCGCGCGCATGCGCCGCGTAGTTGCGGCCAACGCAGAAAATACGCCGCACGGCAAAGCGTTCGCTGGAGCCGGCAATGGCGACGGAAGGCGTTGGCGGCACGGCAAGGACAAAGGCGGTCATGGCGATCTTTGCATTTGATGGCGGCACATTCGGCCGATTTCGGGGATCGGGCAAGGCGTCGCTTTTCATAAAGCACGGGCTTTGCCGCGGCTGGATAAAGAATTCAGGCTTCCCATCATTTTTTGCAGCGATGAATCCCGTCAACAGGCGATAGACTATTTGCCAATAATCCGGCCACAGTCAGGAGACTATGGTGTGCCCGGTAAACCGGAACGAGCCCTATGACAGCCCCTACCGATCGTGCCCGGTTCCTCATCATCGACGACCATCCGCTGTTTCGCGAGGCGCTGCACAGTGCCGTGCAGATGGCTTATCCCGAGGTCGATACGGTCGAGGCACGGTCGATTGCCGAGGCGCTGGATCTGTTGGCCGACGCCAAGCCTTTCGACCTTGCGCTTCTCGACCTCAGCATGCCCGACGTGCACGGCTTCGACGGGCTCCTGCAGCTCAGGACCCGCTATCCGCGCCTGCCTGTGGTGATCGTATCGGGTCATGAGGAGCCGAGGATCATTTCAGAGGCCTTGTCCTATGGTGCCGCCGGCTTCATCCCGAAATCGGCGCGCAAGAGCGATCTCGCCGCCGCCATCCGCTCGGTGATGGACGGCGCCGTCTATGTACCGGAGAATTACGAAGGCCAGCCGCCGGATCCCGACAGCACCGACCGCGCCGACATGGTGCAGCGGCTTTCCAAGCTGACGCCGCAGCAATTGCGCGTGCTGCAGATGCTGCGCCAGGGCCTGCTCAACAAGCAGATCGCCTACGAGCTGCAGGTCGGCGAGACGACGGTGAAGGCGCATGTGTCGGAGATATTGCGCAAGCTCAACGTCTATAGCCGCACGCAAGCGGTGATCGAGGTGTCGAAGCTGGACAATGCGGAGCTGTTTCGGGATCAGGCCGGATTTTGAGCCATTAACTGTCCCCTAAGCCAGCAAATGCGCCAGCAGCGCGCGCAGTTGCGCGGGCTTCACCGGCTTGCGCATCAACTCGATGCCGCCGGCGCGGGCCGCCTTGGCGACAGCTTCCGAACTGTCGGCGGTGACGATCAACGCCGGCACGGCGCGGCCAAGATAGTCGCGGACCTCCGATATTGTCGCGGTGCCGAGATCGCCGCCGTCGAGATGCTGGTCGGCGATGACGATATCAGGCACCCAATCGGTGTCGCCAAGCAGGTCAAGCGCATCGTCGGTCGAGGTCGCGGCGCGTACCAGGCACTGCCAGCGCTCAAGCAGGAAGGTCATGGCTTCCAGCACCTCGGCATCGTTTTCGACCAGCAGCACCTTGGTGCCGAACAGGCCGTAGCCGCGCGGCCGCTCCAGGCTGGCGGCACTGGCGATGGCGTCGGCTGGCGCGCCGATGCCGACGGGAACATCGATGTGGAAGATGGTGCCGCGGCCGACCCTGGAGGAAAACGTCACGGGGTGGCCGAGCGCGCCGGCCATGCGGCGAACGATGGCCAGCCCGAGCCCAAGACCACCGCCGTCGATCTCGGCACTGGCCGGCGAGGTGCCGCGATGGAATTCCTCGAACACCGCTTCGCGCTGATCCTCCGGAATGCCGCAGCCGGTGTCGGCGACATCGATGCGGATGGTGTCGCCGCGATGGCGTGTGCCGACAAGGACGCCGCCCGAGCGTGTATAACCCAGCGCGTTGGAGAGAATGTTCTGCAGGATACGGCGCAGCAGCGTCCTGTCCGAGCGAACAACCGCATTGACCGGCCGGAATTTCAGCGACAGCCCCTTCAACTGCGCCACAGGCTCGAAATCCGAACGCAGCGACGAGAACAACGCCTCCAGGCTGACGTCGCCAATGTCGGGCTGGACCACGCCCGCGTCGAGCTTGGAAATGTCGAGCAAGGTGCGCAGCAGGTCTTCCATGGTTTCCAGCGAGCGCTCGACCTGCCGCACCAGCTTTTTTCCCTCCTCGCTGGTCTGCACCTCGGCAAGCGCCGAGACGGAGAGGTGGGCGGCGTTCAGCGGCTGCAGCACGTCGTGGCTGGCGGCGGCGAGAAATCTCGTCTTGGACAGGTTCGCCAGTTCGGCGTTTTCCTTGGCGGCGCTGAGGTCGATGTTCGACTGCTCCAGCCTGCGCAAGGTCGAATGCAGTTCCTCGGTGCGCGTACGCACCCGGTTTTCCAGCGAGATCGCGGTCTGGAACAGCGAAAAGGCGTTGCCTTGCTGGTCCATCGAGCGCTCGACGCGGCTGACCAGGGCGGCGTTGATCCTCTTCAGCCTGTCGAGATCGTTGATGTCCCTGAGCGGCATTTTGTTGCGCCGCCCTATTCAGCCGCTTGCCGGTCACCGAAAGCGATGCCGGTGAAAGTCTGGTTCAAGTGCATTGACCGGTACTGTTCGCCATAGGTGCCGAAGCCGACGACATTGTTGACCCGGTAGAGCTCCGAAATATCGCGAAAGACCTGCCGGTTCCGTGCGTCCAGCCGGCGCAGCACGCAGTCGAAGCCAAGGATCATATCGATACCGCCCAGCCTTTCCTCGACCTCGCGCAATGCCGCTCGTGTCGATTCCACCATGTCCTTGGGTTGGGCGATCGACAGCACCACACCGTCGTCGATGGCGCAGAAGAACGACAGCGAGCCATCCGCGTGCATCCTCTGGATCGAGCGGCAGTAATATTCGCCGCCCACCTTCACCACCACGGGATGCGAGGCGAAGCTCAGCGGTGTCAGGGTCTGCGGCAGGATGCCGACCGAAGCGGCATATTCCTCGGCCGCATTGGTGGCGTTGAACTCCCGCACGATGCGGTGATCCGGATCGGACGCGGTCACCACCAGCTTTTCGTCGGTGGGAACGAAGTTGTCGGTCTTGAAGACGTGGAACGGAATTTCTGTGGCGACCAGCACGATGATGGCGCTGTCCGAAGCGACCCTGCCGTTCGAGATCAGACGCGTCGTCTCGAATTTCAAATCGTCGCCGGCCGAGCCGCCGAGCAGCGGTATGTCGTCAAGACCCCAGTGGATGGCCGAACTCACCGCTTCCTCGGCATAGGACAGCCCGTCGATGAAGCAGAGCGCGAAGGTGTTCCTGGTCTGCTCGCCGCCGAGCCGGGCGCGCAGCGTGCGCCGCAGGGCCTCGACCTCTTCGGTGATCCTGTCCATGCCCGAAGTCGACAAATTGTCGACCATGGTGCTGACCGCCGTGAAGGATGCCGAGGGCAGCAGCATCGCCAGCATATGGCCTTCCTCGAGCCCCTGCGGCGTAATCTCGCCGGCGGTCGAACAACCGGCGTGGTGGAGCCCCGGCGCGTGGACCGAGAGTGCCCGCGACAGGGCCCCGGCCTCGACAAGGCTCTGGGAAAAGAACACGAGGGCAAAGCCGGCATCGATGGCGGCGGCCTCGGCGGCTACCGCGCGTGCGAAATCATCCGGGTCGGGCTCGTCCGTGGTCAGCGCCGACAAGCCGCATGCATAGCGCGTCCGTGAACCTGTCAGCGGCGTTCTCCCGCATTTCCTCCGACGCCTTCTGTGCGCGGCTTTTCGAGTGCTTCTTGTGCGCGGCGTCGAAGGCATTGTTGCCGCCACGAGGCGTTTTGGCAATGGGGCCACAGGAATGCACTTCGGTGCCTTGGCCATGACCGAAAGTACAATGATCCGCCTTTTCCGTCGTGCTGTTTTTTGTGCATTGTGCGGTGTACGAATAACGCATGGCCGAAGTGCCAACGGCTCGTCGGCAGCGTGATGACCAAGGTTGACACCCAGGGAGGGGCTATGTCGGACGTTTCGTTGATGGTGAACGGCAAGCGGGTTGACGGTGCCGTCGAGGATCGAACGCTGCTCGTCCATTTCCTGCGGGAGAATCTCGGCCTGACCGGCACCCATGTCGGTTGCGACACCTCGCAGTGCGGGGCCTGCGTCGTCCATGTCGACGGCAAGGCGGTCAAGTCCTGCACGATGCTGGCGGTCCAGGCGTCCGGGTCGACAGTGGTTACGATCGAAGGTCTCGCCAACAGCGCCGACCTGCATCCCGTCCAAGCGGCCTTCAAGGAATATCACGGTCTGCAATGCGGCTTTTGCACGCCAGGCATGATCATGGCTGCAACCGACATGATCAACCGCCATCCCGAAGGCCTCGACGAGGCGACGGTGCGGGCGGAACTCGAAGGCAACATCTGCCGCTGCACCGGCTACCACAACATCGTGAAGGCGATCCTCGCCGCATCGAAGACGATGTCGAAGGGGCCAAGGGCAAGGCGAAACAGGCAGCTTAGGCAGCAGGCAGCAGGCAATAGTGAGTAGGGCAAGCATCGATATGACCGCGAGTTCACCCACTACTGCCTAACCGCTACTGCCTATCCCCTAAATTCGGGAGGAATTTCCATGGGCATCGAAGGCGTTGGCGCTCGGGTCGCGCGCAAGGAAGACAAAAGGTTCATCACCGGCGCCGGCCGCTATGTCGACGACATGGTGGTTCCCGGCATGAAGCATGCGGCCTTCGTGCGCAGCCCGCACGCGCATGCGCAGATCAAGAAGATCGACGTGAAAACGGCTCAAGGCATGCCGGGCGTCATCGGCGTCCTGACCGGCAAGGAACTCAAGGCCGACGGTATAGGCAACCTCATCTGCGGCTGGATGATCCATTCCAAGGACGGCTCGCCGATGAAGATGGGCGCATGGTCGCCGCTGGCCGTCGACAAGGTCCGTTATGTCGGCGATGCCGTCGTCATCGTCGTGGCCGAGACCAAGGGCCAGGCACGCGATGCCGCCGAGGCGGTCGAAATCACCTACAAGGAACTTAAGGCGGTCGTCGATGCCACAAAGGCACTCGAAAAGGGCGCGCCCCAGGTTCATGCCGAAGCCGAGAACAACCTGATTTTCGACTGGGAGATCGGCGACGGCAAGGCGACCGATGCCGCCATCAAAGCGGCGGCGCACGTCACCCGCATGAAGATCGTCAACAACCGGCTGGTGCCGAACGCCATGGAGCCACGCGCCGCACTTGGCCATTACGACAAGGCCGAGGATCATTACACCTGCTGGACGACATCGCAGAATCCCCATGTCGCGCGGCTGGTGATGAGTGCCTTCTACAATGTCGCACCCGAAAACAAGCTGCGCGTGATCGCGCCGGATGTCGGCGGCGGCTTCGGCTCCAAGATCTATATCTACCCGGAAGAGATCGTCTGCCTGTGGGCCTCGAAGAAGACCGGCGTGCCGGTCAAATGGGTCGCCGATCGCACGGAGAGCTTCCTCACTGACGCCCATGGCCGTGACCATGTCTCGACGGTGGAGATGGCTTTCGACAAGAACAACAGGATCACCGGGCTGAAGGTCGACACGATCGCCAATCTCGGCGCCTACATGTCGCTGTTCTCGTCCTGCGTGCCGACCTATCTCTACGCCACGCTCTTGTCGGGCCAGTATGACATCCCGGCCATCCACGCCAATGTGCGCACCGTCTACACCAACACGGCACCCGTCGATGCCTATCGCGGGGCAGGGCGGCCGGAAGCCACCTATCTGCTGGAACGCACCATGGAGGCCGCGGCACGCGAACTCGGCGTGTCTCCCGCGGAGCTGCGGCGCAAGAACTTCATCACGACGTTTCCGCACCAGACACCGGTGATCATGAACTACGACGCCGGCGACTATGCGACCTCGCTCGACGCGGCGATGAAGACCGCCGACTATGCCGGCTTTGCCGCGCGCAAGGCGGATGCGGCTGGGAAGGGCAAGCTGCGCGGCATTGGCATGAGCTGCTATATCGAGGCCTGCGGCATCGCGCCGTCGGCGGCGGTCGGCTCGCTTGGCGCCGGTGTCGGCCTGTGGGAATCGGCTGAAGTGCGTGTGAACGCCGTCGGCACGATCGAGGTGCTGACGGGCTCGCACAGTCATGGCCAGGGCCATGAGACGACATTCGCGCAACTGGTCAATCAGCGCTTTGGGGTGCCGATCGACTCGGTTTCGATCGTTCATGGCGACACCGACAAGGTGCAGATGGGCATGGGCACCTACGGTTCGCGTTCGGGCGCGGTCGGCATGTCGGCGATTGCCAAGGCGCTCGACAAGGTGGAGGCCAAGGCCAAGAAGATCGCGGCCCATCTGCTCGAAGCCGACGAGGGCGATATCGTCATCGAGAATGGCGAGGTCAAGGTGGCCGGGACCGACAAGAGCCTGCCGTGGTTCCAGGTGGCCTTGGCTGCCTATACCGCGCATAATCTGCCCGCCGGCATGGAGCCAGGACTGAAGGAAACGGCGTTCTACGATCCGGCGAACTTCACC
The DNA here is from genome assembly GCF_004792025.1 of Mesorhizobium sp. M8A.F.Ca.ET.181.01.1.1. Lineage (NCBI taxonomy): Bacteria > Pseudomonadati > Pseudomonadota > Alphaproteobacteria > Hyphomicrobiales > Phyllobacteriaceae > Mesorhizobium > Mesorhizobium sp. M8A.F.Ca.ET.181.01.1.1. The sequence continues at coordinate 1,040,745 of NZ_SRTV01000001.1, forward strand.
TTCCCGGCGGGCTGCTACATCTGCGAGGTCGAGATCGATCCGGAAACCGGAACGACCGAGATCGTCCAGTTCGTGGCGGCGGACGATTTCGGCAACATCATCAATCCGATGATCGTCGAGGGCCAGGTGCATGGCGGCATCGCCCAGGGCGTGGGGCAGGCGCTGCTGGAGGGCGCTCACTACGATGCCAGCGGCCAGCTGCTGACGGCAAGTTATATGGATTACACCATGCCGCGCGCCGGCGACCTGCCGTCGTTCAAGGTCTCGACGTCGAACACGCCATGTCCGAGCAACCCGCTCGGCATCAAGGGCTGCGGCGAGGCCGGCGCCATTGGCTCGCCGCCGGCGGTGATCAATGCCATCACCGATGCCATCGGCATCGCCGACATCGCCATGCCGGCCACGCCGTCGACCGTGTGGGCCACGATCCGCGCCGCGAAATGAGTGAGTGGGGAGTAGTGAGTAGCGAATAGGGCACCGTATCCAGCTCCGGCGGCGACGTTCCCACTACTGACTACTCACTGCTACTACTGCCTGACCACTTAGGGGAGGATCCCATGTACGCAGTCAACTATCACCGTGCCGCCTCGGTCACTGAAGCCGCCAAGCTCGTGAAGAATGGGGACGCCAAGCTGCTGTCGGGCGGCATGACCTTGATCCCCGCCATGAAGACGCGGCTGGCGGCCCCTTCCGATCTGGTCGACCTGTCACGCATCAAGGAGTTGCAGGGCGTCAAGGTGTCCGGCAAGACGGTCACGATCGGCGCTACCACCACGCATTTCGATGTCGCCAATGACGAGAAGCTGCGCAAGGCCTGCCCGGCGCTTGCCCATTTGGCGTCGCTGATCGGCGACCCGGCGGTTCGCCACAAGGGCACGATCGGCGGCTCGATCGCCAACAATGACCCGGCGGCGGACTATCCGGCGGCGCTGCTTGCGCTGGGCGCCACCATCATCACCAACAAGCGCGAGATATCAGCCGACAAGTTCTTCAAGGGGTTGTTCGAAACCGCCTTGAAGGATGGCGAGATCGTCACGGCGGTCTCCTTCACTGCTCCGGCAAAGGCCGCGTACGAAAAATTCCGCAACCCGGCCTCGCGCTACGCGATCGTCGGCGTGTTCGTGGCCAAGGGCAAGGATGGCGTCCGGGTTGCCGTCACCGGCGCCGGCGACGACGGCGTCTTCCGCTCGAAGGAGATCGAGGCGGCACTCGCCAAGAGCTTCGATGCCGCTTCGCTCAATGGCGTGAAAGTGCCGGCGAAGAACTTGATGAGCGACATCCACGCTTCATCAGACTACCGCGCCAATCTGATCGCGGTCATGGCCAAGCGCGCGGTGGCGGCAGCCAACGCCTGACGCAAGATCGATTGCGGACAAAAAGGGGCTGTAGCGGCCCCTCTTTCTTTCCTGGCGCGTGTAGCTGCCTAGCCCCCGGCGCCGCGTCCCATCCTCTGCTTGAAGCAATTGCGGCCCATGCTTGCTTGGGAATCGCATTGGCGACAATCTCGCACTTGCACAAATTCATATTGCACTGCAGTATGGGTTGGGGCGGGAATGCGAGCCGGGTTCGGAATCCTTACCGCCGTGCCCTTTCGCATGCCAATGCGAAGGGATCGGCATGTCCGAAATTTCCGCGACCCATTTGGTTCCGTCCCGAGCGATCGCCGACCGATCGGCGGCCAGGACAAGGCTGGCCTATCTCGATGGCTGGCGCGGCCTGTCGATCGCCCTGGTGCTGATCGGGCATTTTTTCCCCGTTCCCGGCATCAATCTGGGCGTGCTGGGTGTCGAATTCTTTTTCGTGCTCAGCGGCCGGCTGATGGCCGAAATCCTGTTCATCGAACGCTATCCACTGAAGAAATTCTTCAAACGCCGCTTCTCGCGCATCTATCCGGCGCTTCTGGTCTTTGTCGTCCTCGCCATGGTCGCGCTCTCCGGCACGTTCATCGGCTTCAAATGGAAGGCGGCCGTGACGGCCCTGACATTCACCTACAACTATGCCGGAATTCTCCTGAACCGGGCCGGCGCGCTCGACCACATCTGGTCGCTCTGCATTGAAGAGCATGCCTACATTATCCTGGCGGCGATCAGCGCAATCGTTGCCAGCCGAAGCCGTGTCGTGCCGCTTCTGCTGGTCTTGGCTGCGCTGGCCATGGCCAATGGCGCGGCTTCCTACTGGTTCATGCACATGGACTATGAAACCACATACTGGCGCACCGACGTGCACATCGCCTCGATCCTGCTGTCGGCCGCGATCTGCCTGCTCAAGGCCGACGGCAAGCTGCCGTCCTTGCTGAAGGGGCCTTATGTCGCCGTTGCGGCGGCTGCCGGCGCGGTTTTCCTGTTCATGGACGCCGTGCCGACACCGATCCACTACCTGGTCGCGGTGCCGTTGCTGGCGATTGCCGTCAACGCGCTGGATTTCAGCACGAGGTTCTTGTCGGGATGGCTGTCATCCTTGCCGATGACGACACTGGGCCTGTGGTCGTATTCGCTCTATCTGTGGCAGCAGCCCTTCTACAAATTCGTCTACGATCAGGGCACCAACCCATGGCCGATGCTGGCCGGCGTCTTTGCCTGCGCGCTCTGCAGCTACTACCTCATCGAGCGCCCGGCGCGTGAATGGCTCAACCGCAATTGGTGAGTGAGCGCCGATGGCGAGCGCCACCGGATCAGGCGGCGATCGGCCTGACGTAATAACGCACCGCTTTCTTGCCGCCGTGGATCACCGCGTCGCCGACTTCGGCGAAGCCGAGGGCGGCGTGGAAGGCGTCCGAGGCGGGGTTGGGCGGGTCGGTGTTGACCTCGCAGGTGACCAGCGTGTGGCCGGCGCTCTGCGCATGGTCGAACAGGTCCCGATAGAGCAGGCGAGCATGGCCGCGGCCTCTTGCATGCGCCGCCACGACGACGCGGTCGACATAGATGAAGTGTTCGTAGCGCTCGCGGAACCAGACGAAGTTCGGGCTGTCGTAGTTCGCATCCTGGTCGAAGGTCATGATGAAGGCTTCGAGATCACCGATGCGGCGCGCATAAAATGCCTCGCCGAGCAGGAAGGACAGCCGTTCGGCTTCGAGCCACGACAATTCGGCGGCGTGCTCGTTGTTGAGCGCCAGAATGGCGGCTTCGTCGTCCTGCGCTATGCAGTCTATCGGAGGGGTCATGCCTTGGCCGCCGTGATCGTCGCCGCCACCAGCGGTGTATCGGTCAGTGTGTTGCGATACTCGCGGTCGAGATCGGAGCCGCCCATGCCGACCTTGGGATTGCGGTAGCGCATGGCGCTCGGCACGTCCTTGAGGGCGGCGAAGTGCATTTCGGCCAGGCCGGTCCTTGCGCGCACCTCGGCGATGTTGCCGAGATCGAGCCCGCCACAGCCGAGGATGATGATGCGCCCGTCGGCCTGACGCACCAGATCCGCCAGCAGTGGCAAGCCCTCGATCGCGGTGTCGCGCTGGCCGCTGGTCAGCACACGGCCAACCTTGCAGCGGATCAGCGCTTCCAGCGCCTCGGCCGGATCGCGCGTCATGTCGAAGGCGCGGTGGCAGGTGACGTTCAAGGCGCCTGCGGCCTCGGTCAATTCGCCCATGCGCTTCTCGTCGATGGTGCCGTCGGCGTTCAGGCAGCCGAACACCACGCCGGGCACGCCGAGTTCGCTGAGCGCGGCGACATCGGCGAGCATCGATCGGTATTCGGTCTCGCTGTAGAGAAAATCGCCGCCGCGCGGCCGCACCATGACGTGGAACGGCACGGTCGCCTGGTCGAGCGCTGCGCGCACCGTGCCGAGGCTGGGCGTAATGCCGCCCTCGACCAGGCTGGCGCAGAGTTCGACCCGGTCGGCGCCGGCGGCCTGCGCGGCGAGCAGGCCATCGATGCCTTCGACACAGATTTCGATCAGCGGCGGGCGAGTTTGCGTGGTCAAGGGGCGATCCAGTTCATCATGTTGTGGAGAGCCCTAGCACCACGACGGCTGACGCGAAAGCGTGAACCTACGCCGCCATTTGGACCAGATGGCAGATTCCATTCTTGACTGTTGCATAACTGCATGGTTATGAGTAATGTATAGCTGGCAGGTTATTGATTGCGCGTGCGTGGCGCGACGACAACAACGAGAGGAGCAAGGCATGACGGAAACCAAATCGATCGTCGTCGAAAGGCTGATCCCATATTCGGCGGAAAAGATATGGCGCGCACTGACCGTGCCAGCACTCGTCGGCGAATGGCTCATGCAGAATGACTTCGCGGCGCAAGAAGGGCATCGCTTCACATTCCGCGCGACGCCAGTTCCCGGATGGTCTGGCGTGACGAACTGCGTGGTGCTGAAAGTCGAGGTGCCGCGGCTGCTGGCCTACAGTTGGGGCGATGGGACGGAATCGGACAGTGGGTTGAAAACCGTGGTGACATGGTCACTGACGCCCGAGGGAGTGGCGACCCGGGTGCGAATGGAGCAGTCGGGATTCCGGCCGGCCGACGAGCGTGGCTATATCGGCATGGGAAGTGGCTGGCCGCGCATTCTCGAACGGCTCGAACAGGTTACCGCAAAACAGGCCTGATACGCGGCGGGCAGCCAACAGTTTTCATCAAGTTCGAAACCCTGGATGCGAGTCGTCCGGGCCGGGAAAACACGCCTGGAGAAACAATTCAAAAGGAGAACGACCATGCAAGCAAGGATCAAGAACCCGGTGATGCTCATCCCCGGTTCGGTGCAGGCGCTGCTGGCGCTGGACAAGTCGACCGAGGCGGCCGACGTGCCCTATGTGACGCGCAAGCTCATTCATCTGCGCGCCAGCCAGATCAACAACTGCAGCGTGTGCGTCGACATGCATGCGCGCGAACTGAAGAAGGCCGGAGAAAAGGACGAGCGCATCTTTGCGCTGGCGGCATGGCGCGAGACGCCGTATTTCACTGACGCCGAACGCGCGGCATTGGCGCTGGCCGAAGCCGGCACCAGACTGGCCGACCGGCCGGACGCGGTCCCGGACGATGTCTGGGACGAAGCGGCCCGCCATTATGATGAAAAGGCCCTTGCCGCGCTGGTCATCCAGATCGCGCTGATCAACGCCTTCAACAGGCTGAACGCAGCGACCCGGCAGCCGGTTGGCGCCTGGGGCTAAGCGCTGGGGCTGCCGCGAGGCGAGGGGCGGGCGGCGCATTGCCTTCCCGCCCTCGGGGCACCTGCAGCCTGGCGGCTACTGGCGCAATTCCGTATTCTTGGCGCCTTCCTCGACCTGATCGATCACCAGGAGCTTGACCGGCCCATCGCCAATGTTGGTGGCCTGGTGCCACTGCCCGATCATTTCGACGATGAAATCGCCGGTCTTGTAGGTGTTGCTGTTGCCGGTCTCGACATTGGTGACCTTCAGCGTTCCAGCCTGGACATAGGCGTAGCGCGGGAAGGGATGGCGATGGACCGGCAAGGTCGCGCCGGGCGCGATGTCATAGGTCGAGACCAGCACCTGCACGTTCTTCTGCGGCAGCGTGATCGGCTGGCCGGATGCCGTGGTGGTGCGTGATGCGAGCGGCGTCACGACGACCGGGGTTCCGCCGCTGTCCAATGCATGAGCGCCGGTCGCGAACGACGCTGCCGTGAGCAGCAATGCCGATACCAGGATTTTCCGCATGATGTCCTCCCTTGACCGAACGCATCTATCGCGCGGCGGCGGCAGTGTGCAAGGCCGCTCGTGACCAGAGGCGGAACCTGGCGCGCACTTGCCGAGCCATATTCCTCACCCGCTTCCAACCGGAATGCTTTCACCGCAAAAGTCTGGCGCATGCCCGATCTTGAATGGCCGTGGTGCCGCTCCGAAAATTTTTTTGGGCGACCTCTTGAACAAAAAAACCGTGATTCCCAGATCGTTTTCCGTCGAGGCTTCGGCTCGACATACCGCGCCGCAGCAGCGCTGCGGCGACCCGTAAACCATGTTGCTTCACGGAGGATATGGCTATGAGAAGCTTTGATTATTCCCCTCTTTACCGCACCACCGTCGGCTTCGACCGGCTGTTCGACATGCTCGAAAACAGCGTCCGCTCCGACTGGCCTCCCTACAACATCGAGAAGAATGGCGACAACGACTATCGCATCACCATGGCCGTCGCCGGCTTCGGTCCTGACGAAGTGGACCTTGTGCAGAACGGCCCTGAATTGTCCGTAATCGGACAGAGGAAGCCTGATCAGCAAAATCTGGAAATCCTCCACCGCGGCCTCGCGATAGGCAACTTCAAGCAGGTGTTCAAACTTGCAGACCACGTCAAGGTCAAGGCGGCCAATATCCATAATGGCCTGCTGTCGGTGGACTTGGTCCGCGAAGTGCCCGAGGAACTCAAGCCTCGGCGCATCGAGATCCGCTCCGAAGCCAGAGCGGTTCCGCTTCAGGAGAGCGGCAGCAAGCAGTCCATGGATGCAGAGCTGCAACGCAAGGTCGCCTGATACTGGCAACCTCAGTCTGTGGTCCGCCTCCCGGCCTGGCCGGGAGGCACAGATCGCGGAGAATGGAGATGAGATACGAATCTGACTGTGTTCATGAATTCAGACTGACAGATCACGCAGAGGAATTCGCTGCCCTGCGTACGCCCGAGGACGTCCTGAACGAGGACATGACGGTCGGCGAGAAGAGGGCTTTGCTCGCCTTCTGGGCTTCAGACGCCAATGCGGTTCCTGACAATCCCACCCTACGCCAATTGGACAGCGGTGCCATTGCGCAAGTCAGCGAGATTCTTCTTGCGCTCCACACCCTGGACGAGATTGGCCGCAAGCCGCCGGCCAGGGCACCGTTTGACCGCAGTCCGTCTTCAGGCCGGCGTCGAAACAAAACGAGGCGTAGCTGGCTGCGATACCCCTGGCGGGATGACGATGACGATGATCCGCCGCCGGTTCCGGCCTATGCCGGTGTCCCGCCCAGATGTGGAGATGGCGGCATGTTCGCGGAGCCTGAGCATGCCGTTGCGTGAAAAGCTGAACCAGCAAACCAAATCGCTCAACCGAATGGAGGACCATATGGGCGACAGGACGTTCGATCGACCAGTGTTGGTTAGGAATGGTCAGTTCATTCAAGAAATACGAAGTCTTGATCACGCATTCGATTTCCTGGACGAGTGGCCGCGGGAACGTCGGGGCCCGATTTTCGAGACGGCCTTCCGGGCTTGCCAGCGTGCTTACGACGGTCAGATACCCCTGTCGGTCGCGCGCGATGCCGTCGCTGGGTTCGCGAGATCCGTCAAGATCCTGCAGGAGCCGCTTGCTCCGCTCCCCTGGATGAGCGGCACCAAATCAGGCCGCGGTGGGGTAGCCGCCTAGCTGGGGCAACGGCAGCGGCCAGAGGTGTCGCTGTCACAGCCCGTCAAGGCGCTCCTCTTAGGCAATCGGCCTTTCCGGGGCTCCGACTGCAAGAAGATCAATCTCAGCCTCGTCTTCGCCGGCCAGACCGTTGGCATCAAACAGGTCGAAGACCATATCTGGCTGGCGAGCTTCATGGCCTACGATTTGGGATACTTCGATGATGAGACATGCAGGCTCGAACCACTCCAAAACCCCGTCGGGCCAAAAGTGTTACCCATGTCTCCGGTATAAACCGTAACCTATGTGTCCGGAACGGACCTTGGAAATGTTGGCTCCCCGGGCCGGATTCGAACCAGCGACCAACCGGTTAACAGCCGGTTGCTCTACCACTGAGCTACCGGGGAACGGAGGCTCTTTGAGCAAGTGGCGCAGCCTATAGCAAACCCGTTTCGGCTTTGCAAAGAAGCATTTCGCATTTTTCCGAGACTTTTTCGCGCAGCGGTTTCTCGCAATCGGCCTTGGCCGCCCTCATATTAGTCGTCTTGGTGACGGCGCGGAACCGAAAGGGCGGTCGCAGCTTTCGTAAAATGACATTATCGAGCCCCCAGACAGGCAGTTCTTCGCGATGACGGCAGCGGACGAAAACCGGATAGCAGCACGAAAGATCTCGGTTTTCGGCCGCGAATTCACCATGCCGCAGTCGCGCGGTCTCAGAATCACGATCGGCGTGCTTTTGACCATTGGCGGCATTCTCGGTTTCTTGCCGATCCTTGGGTTCTGGATGGTGCCGCTCGGACTGCTGGTGCTCTCCTACGAATTTGCCATGGTGCGCCGCCACCGGCGCCGCTTGGTCGTCTGGTGGGAGCGGCGACGCCGGCCGGATTGAGCGGCCGATACATCTCGCACGGCGGTGGTCTCCGAAGAGAATCAATTCTGGCCCTGTCTCTCGGTGCCAGTGCCCGATTCCTTCGAATCCGGTTGCGTGCCTGCCTTCAAATCCTCGCTGATCTGCTTCAGGACCGCGGAAGCCGAGGCCAGACGCGCGCGGTCACGCGGTGAAAGCCTGCCTGTGCCTTCTATTCTCAGGCAGTTGATGGCGTAGCGCACTAAGTCCTCGGACCCCAGCAGCGGTACGTTTTCCGTTCCGTTCGTTTCGTCGTTCGGTTTGGCCAGGGCATGGCGCAGTCCTCCCGTTTCACAACGCAAGCCGGAGCGCGGAGTTTCGCTCGATCATCCGCCATGCTTAACGGATTGCGAATGTGAGCGGGTGGCTATGACGGCGAACTGACAGGGCTGCAGCCGGCGCAGACGAAACCGTTCGGAATACGTCGTGGCCGCTTGACGGCTTTTTCGCCGCAACCTATTGGAACCGGGTGGAACGCCGGGAGCAACGAGGCCTCGTGGCGGAGTGGTTACGCAGAGGACTGCAAATCCTTGCACCCCGGTTCGATTCCGGGCGAGGCCTCCAATACCCGGGCTCCCGCGCGTCAGCGCCGGAGCCTGAAGTTCCGGTCGACATGAACCGCGATTCTGACGCGGCAAGCAGATTGGTTGGGACATGAGCGCTGATTTCTCCGAACTTCGCGTCAAGATGGTCGATGGTCAGGTCCGCACCACCGACGTGACCAGCGCGCCGCTGCTCGAGGCGTTGCTTTCCGTGCCCCGCGAGGTTTTCGTCGGCGATCGCCAGCGCGATCTTGCCTATATCGACGAGGACATCCGCATCGCAGACAGCGCCGATGGCTCGCGCTACCTGATGGAGGCTTCGCCGCTGGCCAAGCTGATGCAACTGGCCGAGATCAGTGTGACCGATTCGGCGCTCGATGTCGGCTGCGGCACCGGCTACGCTTCGGCGATCCTGTCGCGCCTGGCGAGGTCCGTCGTGGCGCTCGAAAGCGATTCGGCATTGGCGCAAACCGCCGCGTCGACCCTGTCCAGCCTGGGCTGCGGCAATGTGACCGTGGTCCAGGGCGCTCTGGCGCAAGGCCATGCGGCGAAGGCGCCGTACAATGTCATCTTCATCGGCGGCAGTGTCGCCAAAGTGCCGGCGTCGCTGCTCGACCAGCTCGCCGAAGGCGGCCGCCTGGTTGCGGTCGAGGGTCAGGGCAATTCGGGCGTGGCGCGGCTTTTTTTCAAGGCGGGGGGGGTTGTAACCGGGAGAAGGGCATTTAATGCGGCAATTAAGCCACTACCCGGATTCGAACGTGAGCATGCTTTCGAATTCTGAATGATTTGGCCTTGCAGCAAAGGCTTTGTCATGGTCGCTTGCATTTGAACGATCGTTGCTGATCCCAGACTGGGGGCACTTTGGGCTGAGCAACAGGGAACATGAAACACGCCGTTCGGGCTGCTCAGGAAGAGAAGCTGGTGCGGCGCGGTTCCCATGGAAAACGAATGAGGGTTAAACCGTGCCGTCAGTACGCAAGTCACTTTTCACCGCCGTCCTTGTGTCGGCGACCGCGCTGTCCCCACTGGCTGCATCGGCCGAAACCATCACCGGTGCCCTTGCAAAAGCCTATCAGTACAATTCCACACTAAATTCATCGCGTGCCGGCGTGCGCGTGACCGACGAGAGCGTGGCCATAGCCAAGTCAGGCTGGCGCCCGACGATCACCGGCTCGGCCAACATCGACTATACGAACACGCGCCAGGCAAATGGCGGCGGCAATTCGAAGCTGACAAGCGGCAGCTACGGCATCCAGATCAACCAGTCGCTGTTCGACGGCTTTCAGACAAGGAACAATGTCGCGGCGGCCGAATCCCAGGTCAAGGCGTCCGTTGAAAGCCTGCGCAATACCGAGGAGAACACGCTGTTCAATGCGGCCATGGCCTATATGGACGTGATTCGCGACAGGCAGATCGCGGTGCTGACCGAACAGAACCTGCAGTTCCTGACCGAGCAGGCGCGCGCCGCGCGCTCGCGCTTCGAGGTCGGCGAAGGCACGCGCACCGACGTTGCGCAGGCCGATGCCTCGCGCGCTTCCGCGGTGGCAGCGCTGAGCGCTGCGCGCGCGCAGGCGCTGGCCAGCGCCGCGACCTATCACCAGGTGGTCGGTGACGAGCCCGGCAAGCTCAAGGCCGCTTCGCCATTGGGCAGGTTGTTGCCGTCGAGCCTCGACGCCGCGATCGCCATCGGATCGGCCGAACACCCGGCCATCCTTGCCACCCAGCATCTGGTCGATGCCGCTGCATTTTCGGTGAAATCGTCCGAGGGCGCGCTGTTGCCGCAGTTGTCGGCTTCGGCTGGCGTTTCGGAAAACTACCGCAACGCCATCCCCGACTTGTCAGGTTCCAACGGCAATTCGACGTCGGCCAATATCGGCGCGACGCTGACCATTCCGATCTATTCGGGCGGCCGAACCTCGGCGGTCGTGCGGCAGAACAAGGAATCGCTGGGGCAGGCGCGTATCCAGGTCGACGTCAGCCGCGACCAGGTGCGCCAGGCCGTCGCCACGGCATGGTCCCAATACACCGCCGCGCAACAAAGCGCGTCCGCCAACAAGCAGGTGATCGACGCCGCCCAACTGGCCCTGAACGGCGTCATCGAGGAGCGCAATGTCGGCCAGCGCACGACGCTCGACGTGCTCAATGCGCAAGCCGCCGTCATCACCGCCAAGATCAACCACGCTGGTTACGAACGCGATGTGGTGGTGGCAAGCTATGCCATCCTGTCGGCGATGGGCCGCCTGTCGGTCGACCGGCTTGGCTTGGCGGTGACGAAGTACAAGCCGGAGGAACACTACAACGCCGTCAAGGACAAGTGGATCGGCCTGCGCACGCCGGATGGCCGCTAGGCCCTTCGTTCGAACGGCGTTTCCGGGCTGAGTGGTTCGTACGGGAACACAGGATTGTCGTTGTCCTTCTGGTGGTTGCTAACGGGAACCGTCACACGGCTTTGGCGGAATCGCTCTAATCTGTTGAAATCCCACATGTCCCCAGATTGGGGATTCTCGTGCGGCGATCCGTCGGTTACGCTGTCGCCATGATTCGAATCCGGCTTTTGCCGGAGCGGAAACCTGCAACGGGTCACAAGGGCGGCGGATGTGACGATGGCAACGGCAAGCAGCGCACAGCGCGAACCCTCCATGGAAGAGATACTCGCTTCCATCAGGAGGATCATCGAAGACAGCGACAACGGCCGCAAGCAGCCCGGCGACGCCGATGAGTTGCAACAGGACCTGGAGCCCGCGCCGAGTGCTGTTCCAGCTGCGGATATCGATGCGTTCCGCGCCGAACTGCATGCCGTCCCAGAGGTCAGGAAGCCTGTCGCGATGGCGGAAATCCAGACGCCAGCCATACTGCCGGCGACAGCACGCACCGAAACGCCGCCACGTGCCGATCCGGCTGCGGGCAGGACGCCGACGACATTGGCTGAGGTCAGCGCCCGGGTTGCCGCCGAGCCGGCGCCTGCCGCCAGCCGCGACGCGCCGGCGGCTCCCGTCGAGGTTGCGACAAGTGAAGCCATCGTCGCCGATTGGCGTCGCGAGATCGCGGCGGTTGGCGAGCAAGCCAAGGCGATGCCGGAGCGGAGCATCCGCCCATCGCCCCAGCCGGATGTGTCGGCGAGCGAGTCGGCGGCGGAACCTGCGATCGAGCGGTCTTCGTCAAACGATGCTCCAACGGGCACGGCTCAGGCGCGCGCGGCGGCGAACGAAGCGCATGCGGTGCGTCCCGCAATTCTTTCCGAACACACTGGACGGCAGGTTGCGGCTGCCTTCGGCGAACTGTCCGACGCCTTTGCAAGCCGCAGCAAGAAGACATTCGACGAGATGGCCGAGGAGATGCTGCGGCCGATGCTGCAGGATTGGCTGGACAACAACCTGCCGACGCTGGTCGAAAGGCTGGTGCGCGAAGAGATCGAGCGCGTGGCACGCGGGGCGCAATAGCGTCCAGGCCTGAATTCCAGAAGAAACGCCGCCGTCGAGGCGGCGTTTTTCGTTGTGAAGAGGTCGGCCGTTGGTTGCCGAACTGGCGAAGGCGATCAAACTGCCATCGGGGTCGCTGACAATGAAGGCGCGGGAGCCCCGGGCTCGTTCGCAGCGATGCCTCGCGGCGAAGATGCGATCGCCGCGCGGCCTTCTGTTGAAATGAATAGGTCCGCGCCTATCTGCTTGTGATGACCCCAGGCAGCCCTCGCGGTTGACTTGGCCAAGACCTTCCGATTTACACCGAACCAGCAAAATTCCCGACAGCGCGGACCGTTTTCCCATGCTTGAAAAGACCTACGACGCCAAGACCGTCGAGCCGAAGATCGCCAAGATGTGGGAGGAAGCCGACGCGTTTCGCGCCGGCGCCGGAGCGGAAGAGGGGGCCGAGGCCTTCACCATCGTCATTCCGCCGCCCAACGTCACCGGGTCGCTGCATATGGGCCATGCGCTCAACAACACGCTGCAGGACATTCTGGTTCGTTTCGAGCGCATGCGCGGCAAGAACGTCCTGTGGCAGCCCGGCATGGACCATGCCGGCATCGCCACGCAGATGGTGGTCGAGCGGCGGCTGATGGAAAAGCAGATCCATCGCCGCGATCTGACGCGCGAAGAATTCATCGAGAAAGTGTGGGAGTGGAAGGCCGAATCGGGTGGGTTGATCTTCAACCAGCTGAAACGTCTGGGCGCCTCCGCCGACTGGTCGCGCGAACGCTTCACCATGGACGAAGGCCTGTCCAAGGCGGTGCTCGAAGTCTTCGTCAGCCTCTACAAGGAAGGGCTGATCTACAAGGACAAGCGCCTTGTGAACTGGGACCCCAAGTTGTTGACTGCCATCTCCGACCTCGAGGTCGAGCAGCAGGAGGTCAACGGCAATCTCTGGCATTTCCGTTATCCGATCGAAGGCGCGACCTTCGATCCGGAAAACCCAAAGACCTTCATCACCGTGGCGACGACCCGCCCCGAGACCATGCTGGGCGACACGGCTGTCGCCGTGCATCCCGACGACGAGCGGTTCCAACATCTCATCGGCAAGAATGTCGTCCTGCCGATCGTTGGCCGCAAGATACCTGTGGTGGCGGACGAGTATTCCGATCCTGAAAAGGGGTCGGGCGCGGTCAAGATCACGCCGGCGCATGACTTCAACGACTTCGAGGTCGGCAAACGCCACCAATTGCCGGCGATCAACATCCTGACGGTCGAGGCGGCGGTCAAGTTGAAGGACAACGAGGACTTCCTGGCGGGCCTCGAGGCGACGCCAGAACGGCAAGCTGTCTGGGACGAGCTCGACGGTCTCGACCGTTTCGTCGCCCGCAAGAAGATCGTCGAACTGATGGAGGCCGGCGGCTTCCTCGACAAGGTCGAGCCGCATCGCCACGCCGTGCCGCATGGCGACCGCGGCGGTGTGCCGATCGAGCCGTACCTGACCGAGCAGTGGTACGCCAACGCGGCGGAACTGGCCAAGCCGGCGATCGCCTCGGTGCGCGAGGGGCGCACCAATTTCGTGCCTAAGAACTGGGAGAAGACCTATTTCGACTGGATGGAGAACATCCAGCCCTGGTGCATTTCGCGTCAGCTGTGGTGGGGGCATCAGATCCCGGCCTGGTACGGGCCGGATGGGCGCGTCTTTGTCGAGAAGTCCGAGGAAGAGGCGCTGGGCGCGGCGATCGAATATTATCTGGCGCTCGAAGGCCCCTGGAAGGCGTGGGTCGAAGACAAGCTCGAAAACTTCAAGCCGGGCGAGATCCTGACGCGCGACGAAGACGTGCTCGACACCTGGTTCTCGTCGGCGCTGTGGCCGTTCTCGACGCTCGGCTGGCCGGATGAAACCCCGGAGTTGAAGACCTATTACCAGACCGATGTGCTGGTGACCGGCTTCGACATCATCTTCTTCTGGGTCGCCCGCATGATGATGATGGGCCTGCACTTCATGGACGAGGAGCCGTTCCACACCGTTTATGTGCATGCGCTGGTGCGCGACAAGAACGGCGCCAAGATGTCGAAGTCGAAGGGCAACGTCATCGACCCGCTCGATCTGATCGACGAATATGGCGCCGACGCGCTGCGCTTCACCCTGACGGTGATGGCGGCGCAGGGACGCGACGTGAAACTCGACCCGGCGCGCATCGCCGGCTATCGCAATTTCGGCACCAAGCTGTGGAACGCGACGCGCTTTGCCGAGATGAACGAAGTCGCGCGCAATGACGATTTCTGGCTGAACGACGCTAAGCTGGCGGTCAACCGCTGGATCCTGACCGAGCTGACACGCGCCGCACGCGAGGTCACCGACGGCATCACCTCATACCGCTTCAACGAGGCGGCGGGAGCCGCGTACCGCTTCGTCTGGAACCTGTTCTGCGACTGGTATCTGGAACTGCTGAAGCCGGTATTCATGGGCACGGACGAGGCCGCCAAGGCCGAGAGCCGCGCCTGCGTCGCTTTCGTGCTCGACGAGATCTACAAGCTCCTGCATCCGATGATGCCGTTCATGACCGAAGAGCTGTGGGCGCAGACGGCGGGTGAGGGCAGGGAACGCGCCTCGCTGCTGTGCCATGCCGCATGGCCGTCGCCGGATTTCGAGGATGCTGAAGCGGCCGCCGACATCAACTGGCTGGTCGATCTCGTCTCCGGTATCCGCTCGGTGCGCTCGGAGATGAACGTGCCGCCAGCGGCAATAGCGCCGCTCGTGGTGGTCGGCGCCAACGACGTGACGCGCGAACGGCTGGTTCGCGAGGACTCAGCGATCAAGCGGCTGGCGCGTGTTGGTGACATCTCGCTCGCCGATGCGGCACCCAAGGGGTCGGCACAGATCGTGCTCAACGAGGCGACGATCTGCCTGCCGCTTGGCAGCCTGATCGACCTCACCGCGGAGGCCGCGCGGCTGCAGAAGGAACTGGTCAAGGTGACCGAGGAAATCGCGCGCCTGCACAAGAAGCTGTCGAATGAGAAATTCGTTGCCAGCGCGCCGGCCGAGATCGTGGAAGGCGAGCGGGAAAAGCTGGCCGAATATCGCGCCGCGCAGGACAAGCTTTCGGTAGCGCTGACCAGGGTTCGCGACGCCGGCTGAAGGGCAGATTCGTGCATGACCCCGGAGCGAATTCCATGCGTCACCGGCCTCAAAAATGGGCATTCCGTTGCGTAAATCTTGACGTAAACGGAAACTTTTAGCCCCATTGTTGCCATAATGTAACAATGGGGCCAGATCCCCTCAAAATTAGCTGTTTTCGAGCTTTTTGGGGCCATTTTCGTGCATCTTTTCGGCGTTTTGGATGTGCGCAGGGCCGTTTTTGGCCTTGTGACATTCCTTTGCATTTTGTCGAAAAAGCGTTTGGCGGACATGTACATGTACGCCCGGGAATTCGTTGTTGCGCCGTTAACTTGAATTGGTTCTAGCTTGATCCACTAGTTATTCGGGAGGACATCCATGAGCAATTTGCGTCTGAAAGCACTGCTGGGGGCAGGGTGCTTTTCGTTGGCCTTGATGGGCTCGCTTATCCACCCGGCGCATGCTGGCGGTCTGGAGCGCGGCGGCTACGATATCGACCTGCTGTTCGATCCGGCCCAGGTCGCGACGGAGGCCGAAGCAACCTATGTGATGCCGGATCGCAAATACGAGAATGCCAAGGGGCCGGGCGGATTCAATCTCGGCTTGGGCACCTCGGCTGATGGAGCGGAGGGCTATTGGGTGCCGCGCATCGGTGTTAAGGCGCAGGTCGTTCCGGGCGTCGATTGCATGGTCGACTATTCCCAACCTTGGGGAGCACATTCCGCGCCAGGCATGTGGAACGGCGCAGTTTCAAACATAGAGACCGACATCAAGAGCGATAACTACGCGGGCACCTGCTCATACAAGATGGATGCGGGCAAAGGTCAGCTTCGCTTTATCGGCGGTGTGTTCTATCAAAAGGTCTACGGCTTTAAGGAAAGTCTTGTGGCTTTCAACCCATTTGGGCCGTCACCGACGGGCCGTGTCGATCTG
This sequence comes from Mesorhizobium sp. M8A.F.Ca.ET.181.01.1.1, assembly GCF_004792025.1. NCBI lineage: Bacteria > Pseudomonadati > Pseudomonadota > Alphaproteobacteria > Hyphomicrobiales > Phyllobacteriaceae > Mesorhizobium > Mesorhizobium sp. M8A.F.Ca.ET.181.01.1.1. The sequence continues at coordinate 1,056,918 of NZ_SRTV01000001.1, forward strand.
TCGACCACTGGCTGGGGCTGGCGCGCTGGCCTCGCTTATGAAATCCCAGACATCGCACTGCGCGCGAGCCTCGTCTATAACTCGAAGGTTAAGCTCGATAACATCGAGGGTACGCTCGATTTGACCAGTGTTGGCCAGGGCATAATTCCGATCTACGGCTCCACGCAATATATGCCGGATGTTGTTGAATTCAAATTGCAATCTGGCATCGCTCCTGGGTGGTTGGCTTTTGGCTCCGTCAAGTGGGTCAATTGGAGTGTCCTGCAGAGCGTTCCAATTTGTGCGGTGGGTACTCCCGACGCGCTCTGTGTCACGGGCGACAAACTGCACTCTGCACAGTTAACCTCACTCGATCTGATGTATCGTGATGGCTGGACGATCTCAGGCGGCGTTGGCCACAAGTTTAACGATCAGTGGAGCGCTGCTGGTCAGCTTTCATGGGATCGTGGCACTTCGCACGGCTATGGAGCGCAGACCGATACGTGGACACTTGGCGGCGGTGTTGCCTACACGCCTAAGCCCAACATTGAATTTCGCGTAGCTGGCGCAATAGGCGTCTTGACCAGCGGTCACTCAGGTATAGTGGCCGGGGACAATGGCTATGTTGCAGGTGACGACGCGAGTTACGACTTCGGCAATGATCTGGTCACGGCAATATCCGGCGGCGTCAAGATCAAGTTCTAAGCGTTTGAAAGTTTTAGTGAAAGGCCGGGCATTGCCCGGCCTTTTCGTTTGTGCGGCGTCGTCGCTGGCCCCATCATACAAGCTGCGTTGCATATAAGCCGCACTTGGGCCGCCTCGTGCGATTGTGACGTTTTGGCAACACTTTCTGAACAACCCCTGCGCTAAAGGTCAGGCCGAGGAAATTGCCCATTTCCCGCCATAAACCCGGCGCACCTCGAACTCGTCTCGGGACACGTGCCAAAAGGCTCGGCGATGGGGCAGGCCGCACCGCCCGCGGCAAGGAAGAGAATGGACGCCAAGGTCATTTCAAAGGCTAAGCTCCCTAGCCGCCATGTGACTGTCGGTCCGGCGCGTGCGCCGCACCGGTCCTATCTTTATGCCATGGGCCTGTCGGCGGCCGAAATCGCGCAGCCGCTGGTCGGCGTCGCCTCCTGCTGGAACGAGGCAGCACCCTGTAACATCTCGCTGATGCGCCAGGCGCAAGTGGTCAAGAAGGGCGTGGCAGCCGCCAACGGCACGCCCCGCGAATTCTGCACCATCACCGTCACCGACGGCATCGCCATGGGCCACCAGGGCATGAAGTCGTCGCTGGTGTCGCGCGAAGTCATCGCTGATTCGGTTGAACTCACCATGCGCGGCCATTGCTACGATGCGCTGGTCGGCCTGGCCGGCTGCGACAAGTCGCTGCCCGGCATGATGATGGCCATGGTGCGGCTCAACGTGCCGTCGATCTTCATTTATGGCGGCTCGATCCTGCCCGGCAGCTATCGCGGCCGCCAGATCACCGTGCAGGATGTGTTCGAGGCGGTCGGCCAGCACTCGGTCGGCACGATCGATGATGCCGAGCTGCTCGAAATCGAGCAGGCCGCCTGTCCTTCAGCCGGTTCCTGCGGCGCCCAGTTCACCGCCAACACCATGGCCACCGTCGCCGAGGCAATCGGTCTTGCGCTGCCCTATTCCTGCGGCGCGCCGGCGCCCTACGAAATGCGCGACCGCTTCAATTTCGCCTCGGGCGAAAAGGTCATGGAACTGATTGCCAAAAACATCCGCCCGCGCGACATCGTCACCCTTAAGGCACTGGAAAACGCGGCGACCGTTGTTTCGGCCACCGGCGGCTCGACCAATGCCGCGCTGCATCTGCCGGCGATCGCGCATGAGGCGGGGATCAAGTTCGACCTGTTCGACGTGGCGAAAATCTTCGAGAAGACGCCTTACATCGCCGATCTCAAGCCGGGCGGCAAATATGTCGCCAAGGACATGTTCGAGGCCGGCGGCATTCCGCTGCTGATGAAGACGCTGCTCGACCACGGCTATCTGCATGGCGATTGCCTGACGGTCACTGGCCGTACTTTGGCCGAAAATATGGAGCACGTTGCCTGGAATGAACATCAGGATGTGGTCCGCCCGGCCAACAGACCAATTACCCAAACCGGCGGTGTCGTGGGCTTGAAGGGAAATCTTGCCCCTGAAGGCGCGATCGTGAAGGTCGCGGGCATGGCGGAGTTGAAATTCTCCGGCCCGGCGCGCTGTTTCGATTCGGAAGAGGAATGTTTTGAGGCGGTGACGAACCGCGCCTACCGCGAAGGCGAGGTTCTGGTCATCCGCTATGAAGGACCGCGCGGCGGTCCTGGCATGCGCGAGATGCTGTCGACGACGGCGGCACTCTACGGCCAGGGCATGGGCGGCAAGGTGGCGCTGATCACCGACGGCCGTTTCTCGGGCGCGACGCGCGGTTTCTGCATCGGCCATGTCGGCCCGGAAGCGGCGGTTGGCGGCCCGATCGGCCTCGTCAGGGATGGCGACGTGATCTCGATCGACGCGGTGAACGGAACGATCGACGTAGCGCTGTCCGAGGCCGAACTGGCGGCACGAGCGAAGACATGGAAGGCGCGCACGACCGACTATCAGTCGGGCGCGATATGGAAATACGCACAGACGGTAGGGTCCGCCAGGGATGGCGCGGTCACCCATCCGGGCGGTGCGAAAGAAACACACTGCTATGCGGATATCTGAGTTGTTGAAGTCAACACCAGAGTTGTTGAGGTCATCTGTCCTTCCGGCACTGGTCGCGGTTGCGATCTTTGGCGCCGTGGGCCAGGCCATGGCCTTCGACGACAAGGTGTTCGACGACAAGACCGGCGTGAAGCCGCAGTCGAGCCCCTGGGCAGTGTTTCAGTTCGGGTTCTCCGCCTACAAGAGCGGCCACAAGGAGCAGGCCGCCGAGGCCTACAAATATGCCGCCGAAAACGGCCAGATCGGCGCCACCTGGAAGCTTGCCCGCATGTATGCCGAGGGCGACGGCGTGGCCCGCGACGACTATGAGGCTTTCAAGTTCTTCTCGGAGATCGTCGACCAGGACGTCGAGCCCGGCTCGCCGGAAGAAAGCTATGTCTCCGACGCGCTGGTGGCGCTCGGCGACTATCTGCGCACTGGCATTCCCGGCAGCCCGGTCACCGAGAACGAGGTGGCGGCGCAGGAATATTACATGCGCGCCGCCGCCAACTACCGCAATCCGAACGCTCAGTTCGAGATGGGCCAGATGTTCCTGAAGGGCGAGGGCGGTGTGAAGGCCAGCGTCAAGCAGGCCGGGCGCTGGTTCCAGCTCGCCGCCGAGAAGGGCCATGCCGGTGCGCAAGCGACGCTTGGCCACCTGTTGTTCCAGAGCGGCAAGATCGTGCGCGGCCTGGCGATGATGACCGCGGCCCTGGAGCGTGCGTCGCCGACCGATCAGCCCTGGATCCGCGGCATGCAGGAAGAGGCGTTCGCCGCGGCCGGCGAAGCCGACCGCCGCACCGCGATCTCGCTGGCGGACGACATCCTGACCAAGGGCAGCAACGCCGATCAGTAGGCTCTTTCCCCGTCACCATGCGGCGAGCCGAGGAGCGATCCGTGTAGCGGACGAAAAGCCAACTGCTTGGCTTCTCTAGCGAAGAACGTCGGCATGGTAATGACGGACAACGCCGGCCTATCGAGGCTCGTCTCGATCCGAGGACGAGGCAATCCAGGAGAAAATTAGTTTTCGGTTGGCTCCGTCGGGACCATGCTTGGCGCGGGTGTCGAGATCGGTGTGACGTGCAGGTGCGGCGCCATGGTGTTTGCCGGGCAGCCATCGCCAACCTTGGTCCACGATGTGTTGTTGAGCACCATGTCGCAGCGAGCCAAATGACTCTGGTCGGCAACCGTCAGGCAGGCGACCTGTCCGACCGGATAGGATTTTCCATTGGCGAGACATTCCGGGGCGGCGAAGGCCGGCACGATCGCGGTCATGGCGAATGCCAAGCCGATCGGATAATGAGCAAATCGAACGGTCATGGAAACCCGGCCACCATGATGATTTCCCATCATGCGCGCGATTGTGGCGACACGAGGTCCGGACTACTCGGCGGCAGAAGGGTCTGCGTCAGGCCGGCTGCAGCGCGAGGTCGATCGCCACCGGGACGTGATCGGATGGTTTTTCCCAGGCGCGCACATGTTTTTCGATCGACGCCGATGAGAACCGGTTCGCGGCTTCAGGCGACAGCAGCAGATGGTCGATGCGGATGCCATTGTTCTTCTGCCAGGCGCCGGCCTGATAGTCCCAGAAGGTGTAGGTGTCCGGGGCATCGGTGACCGCGCGCACCGCTTCGGTGAAACCGAGGTTGAGCAGCCGGCGGAAGGCCTGCCTTGTCTGTGGCTGGAACAGCGCGTCGCCCAGCCAGTTCTCCGGGAACCGCGCGTCGATCGGCTCGGGAATGACGTTGTAGTCGCCGGCCAGCACCAGCGCCTCTTCCAGCCTCAGGCGCTCCTGCGCCCAGCGCTCCAGCCGCGCCATCCAGGAGAGCTTATAGGGAAACTTCTTCTCGTCATCGATCGGGTTGCCGTTCGGCAGATAGAGCGAGGCGACGCGAAGCGCGCCCTTGTCGGTCGAGAACACGCCTTCGATGAAACGTGCCTGTTCGTCGGCATCGTCACCCGGCAGGCCTCTGGTGACTTCATCGAAGCGCAACTTCGACAACAGCGCGACACCGTTGAAGCCCTTCTGGCCATGGGTTTCGACATTGTAGCCAAGCGCCTCGATTTCGGCGCGCGGGAACTGCTCGTCGACCGTCTTGATCTCCTGCAGGCAGACGATGTCGGGCGCGCTCTCGGTCAGCCAATGGGTCAGGTTGCCGATGCGGGCGCGCACGCCGTTGATGTTCCAGGTGACGATTTTCATGACGGTCTCATTGTTCCTGCGGCGGAAGGCGTTCGACTAAACCGATCGTATTGCCTGCCGGATCCTTTAGAAAGGCCATCCATTCGCTTTCCCCCGCCGGACCAAACTGCCCTTCGGTGTCGCGATGGACCAGTGTCGGCGGCGCGGTGAAGGGGATGCCGGCTGCCTTTGCCTCGGCGTGGAAGGCTTCGAGGCCTGATATGTCGAGATAGATGGTGCCGGCCGGGATGCCGTCGGTGAACAACAGCCTGACATCGCCGGCCATGATGAAGGCAATGCCGGGCGGATCGAACCGCGCATGCACCCTCATGCCGAGGACATCGCGCCAAAAGGCCAATGTCGCGTCGAGGTCGCGACCGGCGGAGAGCGCAACCTGACGAACCGCGCCGGTTGCGGGCATCTCGGTCCTAGATGGAGAAGCTGGTGCCGCAGCCGCAGGAGGCGACCGCATTCGGGTTGCGGATCTGGAACGACTGCCCCATCAAATCGTCGACGAAGTCGATCACCGAGCCACCCATATAGACCAGGGACAGATCATCGATCAGCACCGTGGCGCCGTCCTTCTCGATGGCAACGTCGTCGTCATTGCGCGCACCGACCAGATCGAACTTGTAGGAAAAGCCGGAGCAGCCGCCGCCCTCGACGGAAACGCGCAGCGCCGTCTTGCCGGCCTCGCCAGAGACAATTTTGGCGATCCGCTTGGCGGCGGCCTCGGTCATCTCGACTTTCATGGCGGTCTTGGCATCCGCGCCCATAGGCGTCACCTTGCTTTCGGTTTCACATGATAGGTATGAAGCGCGACGGGGCAAGTCAACTGCGGCAGCATCAGCCATGACAAATGAGCTTGGCGACATCGGATTCGGCTATCGGCCGCGCGCGGCCTATGCCACGGATCCGGCGAGCTCGCGCGGCCGGCTGTTCGACGAGGTGGAAAGTCCGACCCGCACGCCTTTCCAGCGTGACCGCGACCGGATCATCCATTCGACGGCGTTTCGGCGGCTGAAGCACAAGACGCAGGTCTTCATCGCCCATGAAGGCGATCACTACCGCACAAGGCTCACCCATTCGATCGAAGTGGCACAGATCGCGCGTGCGCTGGCGCGGGCGTTGCGCGGCGACGAGGATCTCGCCGAAGCGGTGGCACTGGTGCATGATTTCGGCCACACGCCCTTTGGCCACACAGGTGAGGACGCGCTGAACGAGAAGATGGCGGCGTGGGGCGGCTTCGACCACAACGCACAATCCCTGCGCATCGTGACGAGGCTGGAGGCGCGCTACGCCGAGTTCGACGGGCTCAATCTGAGTTGGGAGACGCTTGAAGGCCTGGTCAAGCACAATGGTCCGCTCACCGACGGCAGCGGCAAGGGCCTGAAAGGGCCGGTCCCGCAGGCGATCCGCGACTACTCGCAATTGCAGGATCTCGAACTCGACCGGTTCGCCGGCATCGAAGCGCAGTGCGCGGCGATTGCCGACGATATCGCCTACAACACGCATGATATCGACGATGGGCTGCGGTCAGGGCTGCTGACGCTGGACATGCTGAAGGCCGTTTCGCTGCCTGGAACGATCCTGAAGAGCGTGCGCGAGCGCTATCCCAGGCTCGACGACGTGCGCACCGGCCACGAATTGATGCGGCGGCAGATCACGGCCATGGTCGAGGATGTGATCAAGTCAACGACCGCCAATCTGGAGCGGATCAGGCCGCTGAGCGTCGAGGCGGTGAGGGCGGCGGGCGAGACGATGGTGACATTTTCGGCCGAAATGGCGGAAGCCGAGAAGGAACTGAAGGCCTTCCTCTACAAGCACCTCTATCGGCACGAAGAGGTCATGCGGGTGCGTGCGGACGCCGAGCAGATCGTCAGGGACCTGTTCGACGTCTATTTCGCCGACCCGCGCGCCATGCCCGATGGCTGGCGCGAAGGGCTGGACCGCGCCGAGGATCGCATCAAGGCACGCAGCGTCGCCGATTTCCTGGCCGGCATGACCGACACCTACGCGCTCAAGGAACACAGGCGTTTGTTTGACCGCACCCCGGATTTGAGCTAGGGCGGGCTCGATTTGCCGGCCAAAGGGCCGGATTCGTCGTAAAGCCGCCAGAGCATACACCATGAACATCTTCGCCGATTTCACCGCGCGAGTCGTAAAGGCTGTCGAAGCGCTTGACCTGAAAGACAGCAATGGCGTTTCGCCTGATCTGTCGCGCATCGCCGTCGAGCCGCCCCGCGACGCCAGCCATGGCGATCTCGCGACCAATGCGGCAATGGTGCTGGCCAAGCCCACCGGCCAGAACCCGCGCGCACTGGCCGAGAAACTGGCGGAAGCGCTGCGGGCGGACAATGACGTCGCCGCTGCCGAGGTCGCCGGTCCAGGCTTCGTCAATCTGCGGCTCAAGGACGGTTTCTGGCAGGCGCATCTGTCGGCGCTTCTAGGCGAGGGGCGCAACTATGGCCGCTCGACGATCGGCGCCGGACGCAAAACCAACGTCGAATATGTCTCGGCCAACCCGACCGGGCCGATGCATGTCGGCCATTGCCGGGGTGCCGTCGTCGGTGACGCACTCGCCAATCTGATGGCGTTCGCCGGTTACGACGTGACCAAGGAATATGTCATCAACGACGCCGGCTCCCAGATCGACGTGCTTGGGCGCTCGGCGATGCTGCGCTACCGCGAGGCGCTTGGAGAAGATATCGGCGAGATTCCGCCGGGGCTTTATCCCGGTGACTATCTTGTCTCCGTCGGCGAGGCCCTGGTCAGGGAGTTCGGCCGTTCCTTGCTGCAGATGCCGGACGACGAGGCGCTGGCCATCGTCAAGGACCGGACCATCGATGCGATGATGGCGATGATCCGCGAGGACCTTGCGCTGCTCAACGTGCACCACGACGTGTTCTTCTCCGAACGCACGCTGCATGCCGACAATGCCAGGAAGATCCGCTCGGCGATCAACGACCTGACGCTGAAGGGCCATATCTACAAGGGCAAGCTGCCGCCGCCCAAGGGCGAGAAGCCGGACGACTGGGAAGACCGCGAACAGACGCTGTTCCGCTCGACCGCCGTCGGCGACGACATGGACCGGGCGCTGGTCAAGTCCGACGGCTCGTTCACCTATTTCGCCGCCGATGTGGCGTATCTGAAGGACAAGGTCGATCGCGGCTTCGTCGACCTGATCTATGTTCTCGGCGCCGACCATGGCGGCTACGTCAAGCGCCTGGAAGCCTTGGCGCGGGCGATTGCCGGCGACGACGTCAAGCTCACCGTCCTCTTGTGCAATCTGGTCAAGCTGTTTCGCGATGGCGAGCCGGTGCGCATGTCCAAGCGGTCCGGCGATTTCGTGACGTTGCGCGAGGTGGTGGAAGAAGTCGGACGCGATCCGATCCGCTTCATGATGCTCTATCGCAAGAACGATGCGCCGCTCGATTTCGACTTCGCCAAGGTCACCGAGCAGTCGAAGGACAATCCGGTGTTCTACGTGCAGTACGCCTCGGCGCGCTGCCATTCGGTGTTCCGGCAGGCGAGCGAACAGTTGGGGGAGGCGAATTTCGATCGCAACAACCTGGCGGCCGCGGCAACGTCGCTGGCCGACGAAGGTGAAATCGGGCTGATCCGGAAGCTTGCCGAATATCCACGCCTGATCGAGTCCGCCGCTCTTGCGCTCGAGCCGCATCGGCTGGCATTTTATCTCTATGATCTGGCTTCCAGCTTCCACGGACACTGGAACCGGGGCACGGATAATCCGGACTTACGTTTTGTTAAGGTTAACGACCGACAATTGACGCATGCCAGACTAGGGCTGGTGCAGGCTGTTTCGGATGTTCTGACGTCCGGCCTGACGTTGATCGGAGCGGCTGCGCCCACCGAAATGCGTTAGGTTTGACTAAAAAACCTGTCACCTTTTGCCCACATTGCGCTGGTAAGGGCCAACCCTGCGCGACGTCCAAGGCGTCCGAATGAGTGCGAGTTCGGGAACGATAATGGCAGACAGAACCCAACTGAGAGCAGCCGACAACAACGACATCGCCGACGATGATCCGTTCGCGGAACTGACCAGGATCATGGGATTCGACCCGCGCCAGCCGGTCAAGCCGCAGGCGCCGGCCGAGCCGAAAGCCGCTGTGGCCGATCCGTCCGCGGGAGAGGGCGATTTCGACATCGACCTCGAAAAGGAGCTGATGGGCGAGTTCGACGCTGCCGACAGCGTTGCCGCTCCAGTTGTCGCAGCTCATGAGCCGGCAGTCGAGCCGGTGGCCGTCGATGTTGCGGACGACGATCTCGCATTGTCACTCGACGACGATTTCCACCTGGACATGTCGGATGCCGATGACCAGGCGGTCGCCGCCAGCCATGCGACCGCTGGCGCCGCGCAAGCCGTGCCGTCCGTTGAACCTGCCTTCGACGCCGATTTCGACAATGCCGTCGCCAGTTCGCTCGAAGACATCTCGCCCTTCGACGATGATCTGCCGATGGAGGATGAGCTTGCCGCCTCCCTCGACCAGGATTTCCATATCGAGGACGAGGCTGCCGAGGCCCGGCATGCCGTTGAATCGCCGGTGGCCGAAGTGCCGGTGGCCGTCGAGCCGGCCTCCAATCATGAATTCGACGATGCGGTCGCGATCTCGCTCGAAGACGAGCTGATGCTCGACGACCATCCGGCGGATCAGCGCCAAGCGGCTGCTGTCGACTATCCAGAACCTGTACTAGCCGCCGCGGATGAAACCCAGGTGATCTCCGACGAGGATTTCGCGGGTCACTTCGACGATGCCATGCCCGATGTCGATGTGGATTTTGACGTTCAGGCGGACGAGCCGGAGGCTTTTGATGACGAGCCGGCGCACGAACTGCGCGCCGATGCCGTCGAGACGCAGGATGAAATTCCAGGCGCTGAAGCTGTTTCGGATGACGCCTTCGACCTGAATCTGGACGAGGCGTTTGCCGAGCCTGCCGAAGAGCCCGTCGCCGAAATCGCCGCGGCTTCCCCGCAATCGGCAGCTCCCGCGGCAGCCATTGTGCCGCCGGTGCAAGCGCCCATCGCGGACGAACGAAGCCTCGAAGACGAGCTGAACGCGCTTCTCGGTGCCATGACCGCGCGCACGCTGCCGTCGGCCAAGGAACCGGCCATGGTTCAGCCCGCCGTGACCCAGCCAGCCGCGACCCAGCCAACCGCAGCGCCCGTTCAGCCGCCTCTCGCCGCGACTACAAAGATCGCGGAGCAACCCGTCGATCTTGTTGGTGACCTCGACTGGGATCTCGATGAAACAGCGTCCGAGGATGCGCATCAATCCGGCTCCGCCCAGGCCGCCGACGCCAACCTCGACGACCTGTTGCTCGATGAACTTCAGGACCAGGATTTCGGCCCGGATGCCGCTGAACAGGGTGATGTCGATCTCGACAATGATGCCTTCGACGCCGCCCTGGCCAAAAGCATCGGTTCGCGTGACGAAACGGCGTCCCGGCCGGATCAGGCCGATTCGCTCGATTGGCTGGCGGAACGTTCCGGAGCGTCGGAGTCGGCCCGTTCCTGGAGCCGCGTGACACCAGTTCCCCAACAGCCGGCGTTTGCCGCGCAGCCTGCTCCCTCCATGGCGGCCAGGATGGCGGCCCCGGAAGTGGCCACCGTGCCGTCCTACCGTTCGGCCGAGCCGGTTGCGGCTGCTCCCTATATGGCTCCGGTATCGGCGCCGCAGGCCGGGCAGTCCTCGCACTATGAAGAGATGCCCGATGTCGAGACGGTCGATGTGCCGGAGCGCGTCGTCGCGCTGGCTGACGATCTCGACATTCCGGAGTTGCATTTCGAGGAAGATGAGCCGGCAGCGGCCGTTTATGATGATCTCGACGCCGAATTCGCCAGCCTTCTGACCGAGATGAATTCGGTCGAGGTCGCGCCTGCTACTGCCGGCAACGCCGCCTATGCCGACGAATCCTACAATACCGGGTTCAATAAAGGATATGGCGCGGCCAATCCGGGATATGGCGCTGCCAATCCGGGATATGGCGAGGTCAATCCGGGATATGACGGGGTCAATCCGGGATATGAAGAGCCGAGGCAAGCCTATCAGCCGGAAGCGCGGACCTATGCGGCACGGCCGGCGGAAATGCCCGCCCGCGCGTCGGCCTCGGGCTATGCCGATGCTGCCGAAGGCTTCGATCTCGACAATCTGCCCGGCAGCCAGCCGGTCTCTCAGGCGGACGATTTTGCCGTCGATGAACTCGACTACGATCCCGAGCTGGACGAAGCGATGTCGGTTCCGGGCCTCGGCGAGCGGGAAGCCGCCAGGCCGTCGGGCCGGCGCGGCCTGTTCATTGCCGCGATTGTCGGTGCCGTTGCGGTCGCGGGCGGCCTTGGCGCCTTTGCGCTGTCTTTGGGCGGCAAGGGCGGCAGCGAAGCTCCGGTGATCGTCAAGGCGGACAATTCGCCGATCAAGGTCAAGCCGGAAAATCCGGGCGGCACGGTGGTGCCGAACCAGGACAACAAGGTCTATGACGCGGTGGTCAAGGGCGCGAAGCCCGCCGAGCCGGTCCAGCAGAAGCTTGTCACCAACACTGAGGAACCAGTGGACGTGCAGGCGAAAGACCCGGCCCGCGCCGTCAATCTTTCTCCCGATCAGAACGCCGCCGCCGGCACGGATGGCGGTGGCGAGGTTTCGACCGCTGGCGCGGCCCCGGCCGACAATGCGGCGCCCGCGCCGAAGTCGGAGGATCGCATCGCGCAGGTCCTGCAGGACGCCGACAAGGGCACCAACAACGACGTCGTTGCCGTTGCGCCGCGCAAGGTCAGGACCATGGTGGTCAAGTCCGACGGCTCACTGGTGGCGCGCGAGGATCCGGCACCGGCGGCACCGCAGGTGGCCGCGGCCGAGCCGACGGATCCGGCGCCACAGCATGTGGCGCCTGCCGGAGCCGACCAGACTGGCGCCGACCAGACTGGCGCCGACCAGACTGGCGCCAACGAGACTGGCACCGACCAGACTGGCACCGTGGCGCCCGCCGCCGCGCAGGCTGACGATGAGCCGGCTCTGAAGCCTGCCGCCAAGCCTGCCAAGGCTGAAGCCAAGGCGCAGTCGGCCAACACGCCAGCCAAGGTTGCGATCGCGCCGCAACGTCCGTCCGACCAGCCGGTCGACGTGGTCGGCGAGGTCAAGCCCGATCAGGTCGCTTCCATCGATCCGGCCTCGACCGCGACTGGCAGCGGTGCGTGGTCGATACAAATCGCTTCGCAGCCGACGGTGGACAGCGCCCAGTCGACCTACCAGGATCTGCAGCGCCGTTATGGCAGCGTGCTTTCCGGCCGCACGGCCAACATCGTCAAGGCCGAGATTGCCGGCAAGGGAACGTTTTACCGCGTCCGCGTTCCGGCTCAGTCGCGCAACGATGCCATCAATCTGTGCACCAGCTACAAGGCCGCGGGCGGCAACTGCTTCGTATCGCGCTAGACGTCGATCCAATCCTTCAAAGCCGGCGCGGCCCTGGGCCGCGCCGGCTTTTTATATGGCGATATCCATATGCCTGACTTTTTCATGTGGAACATGTCCTGCAGCCCGCCGCATGCGGTCAGGGATGATTCCCTTTGACAGCGCGAAGCCCTAGACTCCTGAAATGACCGAATCAAAATCCATGATCCTCGGCTGTGCCGGGAAATCGCTCACCCGCGAAGAAATCAATTTCTATCGCAATGAATGCCCGTGGGCCTTCATCCTGTTTGCCCGCAACATTGGCGAGGCCGAGCAGATCCGCGACCTGGTCGCCGAAATGCGTGACTGTATCGGGCGCCCGGACGCGCTGGTGTTCATCGACCAGGAAGGTGGCAGGGTACAGCGCCTGCGGCCGCCACTGGCGCCGAATTATCCGGCCGGCGGCGCGCTTGGGGCGCTGTGGCGCGACGATCACGACGCCGGCGCACGCGCCGCCTGGCTGATGGCGCGGCTGCATGCCTTCGACCTGCTGCGCTACGGCATATCAGCGGATTGCCTGCCGGTGCTCGACGTGCCGATCGAAGGGGCCAGCGATGTCATCGGCGCGCGCGCCTATGGCAAGGATCCGCGTCCGGTCATCGAACTTGGCCGCGCCGCGGCCGAGGGCCTGATGTCGGGCGGTGTGCTGCCCGTGATGAAGCATATTCCGGGGCACGGCCGGGCCTTTGCCGATACGCATTTCGAACTGCCTGTCGTCGACGCCTCGCTCAGCGATCTGCAGCGGCACGATTTTGCTCCGTTCCGTGAGCTCAACCATCTGCCGATGGCGATGACCGCGCATGTCGTCTACAGCGCGATCGATCCCAAGAACCCGGCGACGACTTCCGGCAAGGTCATCGACGAGATCATTCGACGCGAGATCGGCTTCGATGGACTGCTGATGAGCGACGACACCTCGATGAAGGCACTTTCTGGGGATTTCCCGACAAAGGCGGCCTCGATCCTTGCGGCGGGCTGCGATCTGGTCCTTCACTGCAACGGTGTTTTTGAGGAGATGGCGGGTATCGCATCGCGCACCACGGGGCTTGAAGGCAAGTCGCTGGAGCGTGCCAAGCGGGCGATGACCTATATAAGCAAACGCGACGCGGCCGAAGAAACCGAAATCCGTGCCGAATTCGCCACCTATTTCGACGCGGTGGCCTAGCAAAGAGGAAGTGACAGGCAGTGGCGGAAGCATTGGAAAGCAAGGCCGCGAAGGCTGCACCGATGGACCGCCTGTGGGCCGAGAACGATGAGTCACGGCTGACGGGCGACCCGTCGCTGGTCGTCGACGTGGCCGGCTTCGAAGGCCCACTCGATCTTCTCTTGCACCTTGCCCGCACCCAGAAGGTCGATCTGGCGCGCATTTCCATCCTGGCGCTGGTCGAGCAATATTTGACCTTTGTCGAGACGGCGCGGGCGCTGCGGCTCGAACTTGCCGCCGACTATCTGGTGATGGCGGCGTGGCTGGCCTTCCTCAAATCGAAGCTCCTGATCCCCAAGCAGCCGGGCGAAGAGGGCGAAAGCGGCGAGGAACTCGCAGCGGTGCTGCAATTCCGGCTGAAGCGGCTCGAAGCCATGCGCGATGCGTCGGCGCGTCTGGTCAACCGCAACCGGCTCGGCCGCGACGTGTTCGCACGCGGCATGCCGGAAATGGTCATCATCGAGAAGCGCAACACCTATTCGGCGTCGCTTTACGATCTCCTGACCGCGTATGCGCAGCAGCGGCAGAAGCAGGCGATCACCAACGTGACGATCGCCAGGCGCGGCGTCTGGTCACTCAAGGACGCTCGCGACATCCTGACCCGGCTGATCGGCTCGCTGCGCGACTGGACGACGCTCGACAGCTTCCTCATCCGATATCTGACCAGCCCGCAAGAGCGGCGCACCGCGATCGCCAGTTCGTTCGCGGCCACACTGGAACTGGTGCGCGAGCGCAAGATGGATATGCGGCAGGACGAGGTGTTCGCACCGATCTATCTGCGCGACCACCGCGCACAGACAATCAAGGCAGTCGAGGTGGCATCATGAGCGAACGCGCCAACGCTTCGGTTATCCCATTCAAGATGGATGATGAGTCGGAAGACGGCGAGATCGACCAGGCCTCGGCCGGGAATCCGGTACAGAACCCGGCCGAGCGGCTGTATCTGGCGGAAGCCGTGCGCATGGCCGAGGCGATCGTGTTCGCCAGCGCCGAACCCGTCAGCGAAAAGCAGCTTGCCGCACGCCTTCCCGATGGCATCAATCTTACCCTCGCCATGACAGAGCTGCAGCAGATCTACGCCCGGCGCGGCGTCAATCTGGTCCGGGTCGGCGACGCCTGGGCGTTCCGCACCGCTGGCGACCTCGCCTTTCTGATGAGCCGCGATACGGTGCAGCAGCGCAAGCTGTCGCGGGCGGCGCTCGAGGTGCTGGCGATCATTGCCTATCATCAGCCGGTGACGCGCGCCGAGATCGAGGACATCAGAGGCGTCGAGACCTCGAAGGGGACGCTGGATACGCTGCTCGAGACGGAATGGGTGCGCATGCGCGGCCGGCGCAAAACGCCCGGCCGTCCCGTCACCTATGGCACCACCGAAACCTTCCTCGATCATTTCGCGCTCGAAGAGATCCGCGATCTTCCGGGTATGGAGGAACTGAAGGGCGCCGGCCTGCTGTCAGGCCGCATGCCGTCGAACTTCTCCATCCCGCAGCCGCCGGCCGATCCCGACGCGCTGACCGAGGACGAGGATCCGCTGACCGACATCGATCTCGAGGAGCTCGGTCTGCTGACGCCGCGCGTCACGGAAGATTGACCACGAGCGCCTATCAAAAGCCGTCTTGCACCTTTAGATGTGCCGTTTGGTAGCGGGCCGCATCGCTGAAAATGCGTGACATCCGACACCCTTTCATAAACTCTGTCGCGGTTGTGTTTGAATCCCAACGCGAAAACGCATAGATCATCGCCAGGGAAAACATTCGAGAGAGATTTGCTATGGGTTCATTTTCGATTTGGCACTGGATGATCGTGTTGGTCATCGTGCTTCTGGTGTTCGGTCGCGGCAAGATTCCCGAGCTGATGGGCGACATGGCCAAGGGCATCAAGAGCTTCAAGAAGGGCATGGCCGACGACGACGTTGCCGACGACAAGCGCACCGTCGAACACCGTGCCGATGAGACCGTTTCGGCCGCGAAGGAAAAGGCCAGCAAGAGCTGAGCCAAGAAGTTCTAGTCGGAACGGATTGCCATGTTTGAAGTCGGCTGGACCGAAATGCTGGTGATCGCGATCGTCATGATCGTGGTCGTCGGGCCGAAGGATTTGCCCAACATGCTGCGCACCTTCGGCCGCACGACGGCGAAGCTGCGCGCCATGGCCGCCGACTTCCAGAAACAGTTCAACGAGGCATTGAAGGAAGCCGAGCTCGACGACGTGAAGAAGTCGGTCGACGAGCTCAGGGGCCTGAGCCCGGTTGCCGAAATCCGAAAGCAGCTCAATCCGTTCGAGCAGGCGGCGGCCGATGTGCGCGCCGGTGTCGATGCCGCGATGAAGCCGAAGCCGGCCGCCGATCCGTCGGCCCCTGCCGCTTCGACGCCACAGGCGGCCGAGCCGTTGAAGAACGGCGCGACTGAAATGCCTGGCGTCAACGGGCCTGAAGCCACGACACCAGCCCCGATTTTCCCGGCAATGACCGATGAATCGGTTGTGGCGGCATCCACGGATCCTGCCGTTGCGCCGAAGGCAGCTGCGGCCAAGAAAACCGCCAAGGCGGCCCCGGCCGCGAAGGCGCCGTCCATGGCCTCGACATCTGCGAAGGCGGTGACGGCAAAAGCCGCACCCGCGGTGAAGGCGAAAGCGACACCTGCACCCAAGGCGACTGCTGCCAAAGCGTCAGCAAAAGCCGAACCGAAGCCTGCTCCGGCGAAGAAGCCGGGAGCCAAAAAGACGGCTGGAGCCGCCAAGTGAGCGTTTCGGACAAGGAAAAGGACGAGATCGAGAAATCGTCCGCGCCGCTGATCGAGCATCTCATCGAGTTACGCCGACGGCTGATCTGGTCGCTCGGCGGCTTCTTCGTCGCTTTCCTGGTCTGTTTCTTCTTCGCCAAGCGGCTGTTCAACCTTCTGGTCGTCCCGTTCAAATGGGCGACGAAATGGGCGGGGCTCGACCCGCACAAGGTCGAGCTGATCTACACCGCGCCGCAGGAATTCTTCTTCACGCAGGTCAAGCTCGCCATGTTCGGCGGCATGGTCATTGCCTTTCCGCTGATCGCCACGCAGATCTACAAATTCATCGCGCCTGGCCTCTACAAGAACGAGCGCAATGCCTTCCTGCCGTTCCTGATCGCATCGCCCATCCTGTTCCTGATGGGCGCCTCGCTGGTCTATTTCTTCTTCACGCCGATGGTGATGTGGTTCTTCCTCGCCATGCAGCAGGTAGGCACGGACGACCAGGTACAGATTTCCCTGCTGCCGAAAGTGTCGGAATATCTCAGCCTGATCATGACGCTGATCTTCTCCTTCGGCCTGGTGTTCCAGTTGCCGGTGGTGACCAGCCTGATGACGCGTGTCGGCATGCTGTCGTCCAAGGCGCTGGCGGAAAAACGCAAATGGGCGATCGTCATCGCCTTCATCGTGGCCGCGGTGCTGACACCTCCGGATCCGATGAGCCAGATCGGCCTGGCCATTCCGACCATCGTTCTCTACGAGGTCTCCATCTGGGCCGCGCGATGGATCGAGCGGGATCAGGAAAAACAGCGGCTGGCGCGCGAGAAGCAGGAAGCCGGCGAGACCGTGGCGGACAAGGCGCCGGACGAGCCTCCGGCGCCGGCTGCCTCGTAAGACGCCAGCGGCGGAAAACGACAACCGCCGCCCCGCCTCATCTTGCATCGATCGAGGATGCGGTTTACGCCCTCCTGCCTAGTTTGAGGACGGATAACCATGCTTGACATCAAATGGATTCGCGACAACCCGAAGGCTCTCGTCGAGGCGCTCACCAAGCGCTCGTGGCCGTCGGCTGAGGCGCAATCCACGGTCGACGGGCTGATCGCCAAGGACGAGGCGCGGCGCGAGCACGTCACCGAACTGCAGACCAAGCAGGAGCGCCGCAACGCCGCCTCGAAGGAGATCGGCAATGCCATGCGTTCGGGCGATGCTGCCCTTGCCGAAAAGCTCAAGGCCGAAGTCGGCGAGATCAAGACCTTTATCCAGAATGGCGAGGCGCGCGAGCGAGAGCTCGACAAGGCGCTGAACGACGCGCTGGCGGTGCTGCCCAATGTGCCGCTCGACGACGTTCCGGTCGGCAAGGACGAGCACGACAATGTCGTCAGGCATATCGTCGGCAAGGTGCCGACGCGGCCGAACTGGGTGAAGGAGCATTTCGAGATCGGCGAAGCGCTCGGCATGATGGATTTCGAGCGCGCGGCAAAGCTGTCTGGCTCGCGTTTCACCGTGCTGAAGGGCGGCCTGGCGCGGATGGAGCGCGCGATAGGCCAGTTCATGCTCGACCTGCACACGACCGAACACGGCTATGAGGAGATCATCCCGCCGTTGATGGTGAAGGACGACGTTCTGTTCGGCACCAACCAGTTGCCGAAGTTCGAGGAGGATCTGTTCTTCACGCCACACGGGGAGGGCAGGCTTGGCCTGATCCCAACCGCCGAAGTGCCACTCACCAACCTCGTGCGTGAGGAAATCACGGCGCACGAAAAGCTGCCGCTGCGCTACACCGCGCTGACGCCCTGCTTCCGTTCGGAGGCAGGCTCGGCGGGACGCGATACGCGCGGCATGCTTCGTCAGCATCAGTTCTATAAGGTCGAGCTGGTGTCGATCACCGACCAGGACTCCTCGCTCGCCGAGCACGAGCGGATGACGCAATGCGCCGAGGAGGTCCTGAAGCGGCTCGAGCTGCCGTTCCGTACCATGGTGCTGTGCACTGGCGACATGGGTTTTGGCGCCCGCAAGACCTATGACATCGAGGTCTGGCTGCCCGGCCAGAACGCCTATCGCGAAATCTCGTCCTGCTCGGTCTGCGGCGATTTCCAGGCGCGCCGCATGGACGCCCGCTACAAGGACAAGGATGGCAAGGGCAACCGTTTCGTCCATACGCTCAACGGTTCGGGCACCGCTGTCGGCCGCGCGCTTATTGCTGTCATCGAAAACTACCAGAATGAGGATGGCAGCGTAACCATTCCTGAAGTGCTGCGGCCTTACATGGGCGGTCTGGAAAAGATCGAATCGAAATAATGCGCATTCTTCTGACCAATGACGACGGCATTCATGCCGAGGGCCTGGCGTCGCTCGAGCGCGTCGCCCGCACACTGTCCGACGATGTCTGGGTGGTGGCGCCCGAACAGGACCAATCGGGCTACGCGCATTCGCTGTCGATTTCGGAGCCGCTGCGGTTGCGAAAAATCGGCGAGAAGCATTTTGCCGTGCGCGGCACCCCGACCGATTGCGTCATCATGGGCGTCAAGAAGATCCTGCCCGGTGCACCCGACCTGATCCTGTCCGGCATCAATTCGGGCGCCAACATCGCCGACGACGTGACCTATTCCGGCACCGTCGCCGGCGCCATGGAGGGCGCGCTGCTCGGCATCAGGTCGATCGCGCTCAGCCAGGGCTACAGCTATGTCGGCGAGGACCGGGTCGTCCCTTACGAGACCACCGAGGCGCTGGCGCCGGCGCTGCTGAAGAAGCTCGTCGCGACGCCATTGCCCGACGGCGTCCTGCTCAACGTCAATTTCCCCAACTGCCTTCCCGAGGAGGTGGCCGGCACAGTGGTCACCACGCAGGGCAAGCTGGTGCACAGCCTGTGGGTCGACGAGCGCCGAGACGGGCGCGGCCTGCCTTACTATTGGCTTCGCTTCGGCCGCGAGCCGGTCGAAGGCAAGCAAGGCACCGACCTCTTTGCCTTGCGCAACCGGCTGGTGTCGGTAACGCCGTTGCAGCTTGACCTTACCGCGCATGAGATCCGTGACCAGCTGAGCAAGGCGCTTGCATGAACCAAGGCTTTCCAATCGATGATCGCGAAGGATTTGCCGCTTTCCTGCTGCGCCTGCGCGGCAGGGGAACGGTGCCGAAGGCACTGATCGCGGCTTTCGAAGCGACACCGCGGCGCGGTTTCCTGGCGGCGCAGTTCCACCAGATCGCCTGGTCGGATCGCATGCTGCCGATCGAATGCGGCGAAGCGATCGAAGGCGCCGACATGCAGGCGGCGGTGATCGCCGCACTCGCCATCGAAACGGGAAACCGTGTGCTCGAGATCGGCACCGGTTCCGGCTACACATCGGCTGTCATGTCGCGGCTGGCGGCGCGCATTGTGACCGTCGATCGCTACAAGACGCTGGTCGAGCAAGCCCGGCAGCGTTTCGAGGCGCTCGGCATCGGCAATGCCATCGTGCGCCAGGCCGATGGCTCCAACGGATTGCCCAATGAAGGGCCGTTCGACCGCATCGTGGCCTGGGCGGCATTCGACAGCCTGCCGCGCTTCCTGCTCGACCAGTTGTCGAGCGGCGGCATCGTCATCGCGCCGATTGGGCCGGAAGAGGGCGAGCAGGTGCTGGCCAAGCTCACCAAGGTCGGCAGCCGTTTCGAACGCGAGGATATCGGCATGGTGCGGCTGCAACCAATCCTGCGCAGCATGGCAGCGGTTATCTAGTTTCGGACAGGCTGCGGATCTCATTTCGGCCCAGCTATCCGTATCGCTGACCATCCTCAAATGTTTTAAGAAAATTTTCGTCGGATTCTAATGGGTTAACCGCCCAGTAACATTAACGCGCTTTAATCCTGTCCAGTTGGTGCAGCGTTTTGTGCGGGTTAGTGCGATGCAACTCAGTCTTTTGAAGGCAAATAGTCGCAATCTGGCGCGGGGCTGCGCTGTTCTGATGATTGCGGGCGCGGCGGCCGGATGCAGTTCCCAGGCTTCGCGGTTCAACAGTGTCGATGACGTCTTTACCTCCTCGACGAACAACCAGCGCGCCATCATCAACAAACAGGATGCGGCGCAGCCCTATCCGGGCGATGTCTCGGCTGCTCCGCTCGACGGCACCCACACGCAGTCGGTGAGCCGCTCCAGTCTCGAACCGGTTTCGAGCCGGCCATTGCCGCCGCCGGCTTCCGCGCAGGCGCAGCCGGCTCCAGCGCTCGCGCCTGCCGCCAATCCGGTGCGTGTCGCATCGGCGCCGGCCCTGGTTCGGCCCGCTCCTCACGTCGACAGGACGACGACCGGCACCGTCGCGCCGGCCGCGAAGCCTTTCAAGAATGCCCAGCCCGACGAGCCGAAGATGGCCCAGGCAGGCACGCCGCACGCCACCGAAATCGTCGTCAGGGACGGCGAGACCATTTCCGGCCTGGCGACGCATTACAAGGTGCCGGCCGATGTCATCATGAAGGTGAATGGCCTGAGCCCGACCAAGGGGCTGAAGTCCGGTCAGAAGATCGTCATCCCGGCCTATGCCTATTCAAGCAAAAGCGAGCCGAAGGTTGCCGACGCAAAGCAGTTGAAGGATGGGCCGGCGAAGGACGGCAAGCACGATCTCCCGGCTTCCGCGCCGGACAAGGTGGCCGTGCTGCCGCAGCAACCGAAGCTGAAGGAAGGCAAGTCCGCCGCTCAGGTCGATGCGTCGGCCGCCGCGAGCCTGCCCAAGGAGCCCAAGCCGGCGCAGGCGGCCAAGGCAACCGGCGCCGCCGGTACCTACACGGTTCAGTCGGGCGACACGATGTCCTCGATCGCCAGGAAGACCGGTGTCGGCGTCGTCGCGCTGAAGCAGGCCAATGGCATGAAGGATGGCTTGTTGAAGATTGGCCAGACGCTGAAGGTGCCGGCCGGCGGAACGGCGACAGTCGCCAGCGCCAAGCCGGCCAAGATCGATCCGGTGACCACGGCCACCACGCAGCCCGCGGCAAAGGCCACGCCGTCGGAAACGCTGGCTTCCTACACGCCGCCGAAGAAGGACGCGAAGGTCATCCAGCAGGCTGAGGACGACGACGCGGTGGCGCCGGGTGCCACGGGGATCGGCAAGATGCGCTGGCCGGTTCGCGGCCGGGTGATTTCCGGTTTCGGATCCGGCAAGGACGGCGTCGACATCGCCGTGCCGTCAGGCACGCCGGTCAAGGCGGCCGAGAACGGCGTCGTCATCTATGCCGGCGATGGGCTCAAGGAATTCGGCAACACGGTGCTGGTGCGCCACGAGAATGGTCTGGTCACCGTCTATGGCCACGCCAGCTCGATCGAGGTGCAGCGCGGCCAGAAGGTCAAGCGCGGCCAGGAAATTGCCCTGTCCGGCATGAGCGGCACGACGGACTCGCCGAAGCTGCACTTCGAAGTGCGCAAGAACTCGGCTCCGGTCGACCCGTCAGGTTATCTCGAATAGAATAAAAAAAGCGATTTGCGGGCCGCCTGACCTCCAGTCCAGCCCGCCGGCTCAGGCCCGCCCCGAAAGGAGCGGGCTTTTTCAGTTTTGTCGGATGCCTGTTGCTCAAGGCTCAAAGGTGATCGCGCAGGGTGTCGGCGATCATGACCTCGAGGCTGCTGGCCTTGATGCCGAGAAGGACCTCCGCGTCGGAAGAATCCACCAATAAGGGGTTCTCAAAAAGATAACTCATCTCGATCAGCTCATGCATGCCCAATGCCTCCATCTCGGCGATGGAATAGGAACGCGTTTCTGAAATCTCTCGCCGAAGCATCGCAGCGGTTTTCTGGATGAGCTCCCTGGGTGAGGCGTATTGCGAGGGAACGTGAAACGCGCGCCCCCATTCGCCCGTGTAGCGGGAGGCCGCGACAAGCGTCCTGGCGACGTCCTTGGTGAAGGCCCAGGCATGCGTCGCATCGAGGTTTCCAATGAAAGCGGTGGGTTTCCCCTCGATGATGGAA
Organism: Mesorhizobium sp. M8A.F.Ca.ET.181.01.1.1; assembly: GCF_004792025.1. Lineage (NCBI taxonomy): Bacteria > Pseudomonadati > Pseudomonadota > Alphaproteobacteria > Hyphomicrobiales > Phyllobacteriaceae > Mesorhizobium > Mesorhizobium sp. M8A.F.Ca.ET.181.01.1.1. The sequence goes on from NZ_SRTV01000001.1 coordinate 1,079,086, forward strand.
GGCAGCGCAACAAGCGAGAAGTAGCTGATGGCGCCATGTCCGAGATAGTCGCTCGACCGCACTTCGATCGCCGGTACATTGGCCCGAACCGCCCGCTGCCACATGATCGTCCTGGCGGTTCCTTTCTTCGAAGTCGGGTCCAGGGAAAGGTCGGAGCGAAGCGGGCTGTCGGCATTTTCCCCATAGCCATACAGGTTTCCCAGTACGATGAGCTTGGCGCCCACCGTTTCGGCCGCGCGCACGGTACCGTCGATGATGGGGAAGAAGTCGGTCGGCCACCTGTGATAGGTGGCCATGGCACACATGAAGATGGCATCGGCGCCTTGGCAGACACGCGCGAGGTCCGAGGCATCGGTGGCGTCGGCTTGTACGGCCCGCACATTCCGCAATCCGTTCGAACCGACGCTTCGGCTGGTGAGAACGACGTCATGTCCTTCCTCGCCAAGAAGGCGAGCGGTTTCGCGACCGACCGGGCCGGCTCCGACAACAACATAGAAACTCATGGCATAGCCTCTCTTCCAGGTTTGATGGAGAGGCGTGAGTACAGGTCCACGGCATTGAAAATCGCGCGGGAATTGCCAAATCTTGAACAGGTTTTGCCATGAATCGAGAGAGCATGCGTTCGCAATACGCTTCGGCCCAAGCCGCGTCCGACGTAACAATGGCCTCCCGGCATGTCGAAGCTGGCGTCCATCGTCTGTCCCGGGCGCCACACCATCGCATCATGGTGCATGCCAGCGCGGCGACGCGTTCCTACTGCAATCAGGTCGGACGATATTTCGTCAGGCGCGCTGGTGATATCGACTTGGTGCCGGCCGGCCAGGAAGGCGGCTTCGAGGCCGAAACCCCGTTCGACACGATAGAGATTGCGTTGCAGCCGGCGCTGATGGAAAGGGTGGCGGCGGAACTTGGCGGCAAGGCACAAGCAGTGCGGTTCGACACGCGTCACCTGCTTCGTGACCAGCGCATCGAACATCTCGCCCGGGCGCTCGAGAGCGAATTGAAGTCGAACTCGCCGAGTGACCCTTTGTTTGCCGACAGCATTGGCGCCGCACTGGCGGTGAGGCTGCTTGGCCTCGGCGAACCTGATATCGGTCGAACGAACCGTTTGTCGGATACCCAGCTGAAACGCGTGCTGGAGTACATCGAGGCGGCTCTCCACGAGCCGCTTTCGACCCATCGACTAAGCCGGGTTGCCGGCGCGAGCAGCTCGCATTTGCGGACATGGTTCAAGGTGGCGACGGGCGTCACTGCACCGCTACGTGTTGCGACGTCGCGTCGAACGCGCACGCGTTCTGCTGTTGCGAGGCGATCTCAGCACAAGCGAAGTGGCGGAATTGACCGGCTTCGCGCACCAGTCACACCTGGCGCACTGGATGCGCCGCGAGATCGGCCAAACGCCGGGCGATCTGCGACGGGCTCAACCGCCCGGATGACGTTGCGCCCGCGACGCGATCAAACGCATCAATCCTTCAACGGCTTGCCAAGCCGGCCGGCCAGATCCTGCGTGAACTGCCAGGCGACGCGGCCGGAGCGGCTGCCGCGCGTCGTTGCCCATTCGAGAGCCTCCGCCCGCAACTGCTCGGGGTCTATATCCAGGCCATGATGGCTGGCATAGCCGTTGACCATGTCGAGATATTCGTCCTGCGAACATTTGTGGAAGCCGAGCCAGAGGCCGAAACGGTCGGATAGCGAGACCTTTTCCTCGACCGCTTCGGACGGGTTGATGGCGGTCGAGCGCTCATTGTCGATCATGTCGCGCGGCAACAGGTGACGGCGGTTCGATGTGGCGTAGAAGATGACGTTGGCCGGGCGTCCCTCGACGCCACCTTCAAGCGCCGCCTTCAGCGACTTGTAGGACGTATCATCATGATCGAAGGACAGGTCGTCGCAAAACAGGATGACGCGGAAAGGGGCCGCCTTCAGCAAGCTCATCAGCTTCGGCAGCGTGTCGATGTCCTCGCGGTGGATTTCGATCAGCTTGAGCGGCAGGTCGGACTTGGGCTTTTGTGATTTGGCCTTGGCATTGATCTCGGCATGCACGGCCTTGACCAGCGACGATTTGCCCATGCCGCGCGCGCCCCACAACAGGACGTTATTGGCGGCGAAGCCGGCGGCGAAGCGCTCGGTGTTGTCGACGAGGATGTCGCGGACGCGGTCGACGCCGCGGATCAGGCCGATGTCGACGCGATTGACCTTGCGCACCGGCTCCAGATAGCCGGGATCGGCCTGCCAGACGAAGCAGTCGGCCACGTCGAGGTCGGTTTCAGGGACCGGCGGCGGAGCGAGGCGGCCGACCGCTTCGATCAGGCGGTCGAGTTTCTGGTTCAAGGCATCGATGCTGGTATCGGTCATATCAGGTCTTTTTGCTTTGGTTTTTGCAGTGGCAGGCGGACCCGGTTCGATACCGGCGGTTTCGAAACCGGTTGCAACCATTTGTTCGAACGTGATCTTTTCCGAAAACCGGCTCGCGCTTTTCGCGATCCTGCTCTAACACGGCTAAACAGGCCGGAAAAGCGGCGGATTTGCCCGGTCGCGCAGTTGCATTGACAACTTTACCGACTATATTCCGGCCAAATTTCTAGGGGCCGCCAAATTCCACAAGACGGTTTGGCGGCTGTTTTCAAAATTCAGGAGTACCTCGATGTTCGTGACACCGGCATACGCCCAAGGCATCGGCGGCGCCTCTCCCGATATGTTCATCAGCATTTTGCCGTTTGTCCTGATTTTCGTGATCATGTATTTTCTGATCATCCGCCCGCAGCGCACGCAGCTGAAGAAGCGCGGCGAGATGCTGGCGGCGGTTCGCCGCGGCGACACGGTCGTCACCGGCGGCGGTTTCGTCGGCAAGGTGACGAAGGTGATCGACGACAACGAACTCGAGATCGACCTTGGTGGCGGCACCAAGGTGACGGCGCTGCGCTCGACGATTGCCGACGTGCGCGTCAAGGGCGAACCGGTCGCCAACCAGAACGCCAAGAAATAACCAAATTCCAGGCGGAGCGATCCGCGGACACGCTCTGACGGACGACGCCATATGCTTTATTTCTCGCGCTTCAAGATGATCCTGATCTGGCTGGCCGTGGCCGCCACAGTGGTCCTCGCCGCGCCGAATCTGTTCCCCGCCAGCACGCTGGCCCAGCTCCCCAGCTGGGTGCCGAAGCGGCAGATGACGCTCGGCCTCGATCTCCAGGGCGGCTCGCACATCCTGCTGGAGATGAACCAGAACGATCTGATCAAGGATCGGCTCGAGACGACGCGCGATGAAATTCGCACACTGCTGCGCGATGCCAAGATCGGCTATACGGGTCTTGCCGGTACCGGCAAGACCCTGCAGGTCCGCATCACCGATCCCGCTCAGCTCGATGCCGCCAAGAAGGCGTTGAAGAGCTTGACCGATCCTGTCGCAGCCGGCTTGTTCACAGGCGGCTCCATCCAGGAAATGTCGCTCGACGATTCCGAGCCGGGGCTGCTCAAGTTCACCGTCACCGACGCCGGTATCAAGTATCGCACATCGACCGCATTGGCGCAGTCGATCGAAGTGGTCGAGCGCCGCGTCAACGAACTCGGCACGACCGAGCCCATCGTGCAGCGGCAGGGCGACGACCGCATCCTTGTCCAGGTGCCCGGCCTGCAGGATCCGCAGCGGCTGAAGGAAATCCTCGGCCAGACCGCGAAGCTGACCTTCCAGATGGTCGACCAGTCGATGCCGGTGCAGGATGCGCTCAGGGGACGCCCGCCGGCCGGTTCTTCGGTGCTCTATTCGCAGGACGATCCGCCGGTTCCATACCTGATCGAGAACCGCGTCATCGTATCGGGTGAAAACCTCGTCGACGCACAGGCGACATACAATTCGCAGAACAACGAGCCGGTGGTTTCGTTCCGCTTCGATTCGAAGGGCGCTGCCCGCTTCGGCCAGGCCACCGCGCAGAATGTCGGCAAGCTGTTCGCCATCATCCTCGACAACCAGGTGATCTCGGCGCCGCAGATTCGCGAGCCGATCCTTGGCGGTACCGGCCAGATCTCCGGTAATTTCACTGCCCAGAGCGCCAACGACCTCGCCGTGCTGCTGCGCGCCGGCGCGCTGCCCGCGACATTGACCGTCATCGAGGAACGCACCGTCGGTCCGGGCCTGGGCCAGGATTCGATCCATGCCGGCAAGGTCGCCGGCATCATCGGTTCGATCCTCGTCGTGGCGTTCATGTTCGTCGCCTACGGCTTCCTCGGCTTCCTCGCCAACATCGCGCTGGCGGTGCACGTGGCGATGATCGTCGGGCTGCTGTCGCTGCTTGGCGCGACGCTGACTTTGCCCGGTATCGCCGGTATCGTGCTGACCATCGGCATGGCGGTCGATTCCAACGTGCTGATCTACGAGCGTATCCGCGAGGAGCGACGAGCCGGCCGCTCGGTGATCCAGGCGATCGACACCGGCTTCTCGAAGGCGCTGGCGACCATCGTCGATTCCAACGTCACGTCGCTGATTGCGACAGTGGTGCTGTTCTATCTCGGTACCGGACCGGTGAAGGGCTTTGCCATCACTTACGCCATCGGCATCCTGACCACGGTCTTCACCGCTTTCACCTTCACCCGCTTGCTGGTGTCGATCTGGCTGCGCCGTGCCCGCCCGAAGGAGTTGCCACGCGCACCGATAACCTTCGTACCGCCCGGCACGAAAATTCCGTTCATGGGCATCCGTCGGTGGACGTTCGCGCTGTCGAGCGCATTGTCGATACTGTCCGTGGTAGCGTTCATGAGTGTCGGCATCAATTACGGCATCGATTTCAAGGGTGGTTCGCTGATCGAGGTTCAGTCCAAGACCGGTGATGCCAATCTTGCCGACATTCGCGGTAGGCTGTCGGAACTCAACATCGGCGAAGTGCAGGTTCAGCAGTTCGGCGCGCCGAACGACGTGCTGATCCGCGTCGGCACGCAGGATGGCGGCGAAAATGCCGAGCAGACGGTCATCGACAAGGTCCGCGGCGAGCTGCAGGACCAGTATGATTTCCGCCGCGTCGAAGTGGTGGGACCGACGGTTTCCGGTGAACTGGCCAAGCAAGGCACCATCGCCATGATCGTCGCGCTGCTCGGCATCCTGGTCTACGTCTGGTTCCGCTTCGAATGGCAGTTCGCGGTCGGCGCCATCATCGCGACGGTGCACGACGTGGTCATGACGCTCGGCTTCTTCGTCATCTCCGGGCTCGAGTTCAACCAGTCGTCGTTGGCGGCGATCCTGACCATCATCGGCTATTCGCTGAACGACACGATCGTCGTCTATGACCGCGTCCGTGAGGATCTGCGAAAATACAAGCGAATGCCTCTACCGCAGCTGCTGAACAACGCCATCAACGAGACGCTGTCGAGAACGACGCTGACGTCGGTGACGACCAGCTTGGCGCTGCTGGCGCTGGTGTTGTTTGGCGGCGAAGTGATCCGCTCCTTTACCTTGGCGATGCTGTTCGGCGTCGTGTTCGGTACCTATTCGTCGATCTTCATCGCGGCGCCGTTGCTGATCCTGTTCAAGCTGCGGCCGCAGGCTTCGGCCGATGAGGAAAAGCCGGTGAACGGCGGCAAGGCCGTCGCGACCTGACGCGCGGCCCGAAGGGTGACAGAGTGGTGACCGGCAAAGGCATCGTCATCCGCGAGGCGCATTTCCCCGGCCGCGCGCCGATCGAGGCCTATGGCAATGGCGGGTTTCGCTTTGCCGACATGTCGCATCGCGGCTCGCTGCTCTGCTTGCCCACGGGCATCCATGGCTGGGAGCCGGCAAATCCCCTGGCGCTGACCGTCGCGGATTTCGACAAGCTTCTGGCGGAAGCCGACAAGGTCGAGATCCTGCTGGTCGGCATGGGCAGGGATTTGCGGCCCTTGCCGGCGGCGCTGCGGGCGGCGCTGAAAGAGGCCGGCATAACGTCCGACCCGATGTCGACCGGGGCCGCGGTCCGGACCTACAATGTCCTTCTGGCGGAAGACCGCGCCGTGGCCGCGGCGCTCATCGCCGTCGATTGATATGTTGCAGAACGCCAAAATCGTCATGGACGCGGTGCGCGCCGCCGACCATGACAGGTATCTCACCGCGCTCTACGCGCCTGCCGACAAGCGCGACGCGCTGTTTTCGCTCTACGCCTTCAATGCCGAGATCGCCGGCATCCGTGACCGCATCCATGAGCCGTTACCCGGCGAGGTGCGGCTGCAATGGTGGCGCGATGTCATTGCCGCCGGCGGTGAGGCGGGCGCGGGCCATCCCGTTGCCGACGCCTTGAACCTCACCATTACAGCATTCAAGCTGCCAAAACTGGCCTTCGAGAACATGCTCGAGGCGCGCATCTTCGATCTCTACGACGACCCGATGCCATCGCGCACCGATCTGGAGGGCTATTGCGGCGAGACGGCGGCCGCCCTCATCCAACTCGCGGCGATGGTACTCGATCCCGCCGACGCGCCAGGGTTTGCCGAACTGGCGGGTAGGGCGGGTTGTGCGCAGGCGATTACGGGGCTTTTGCTTCTGTTGCCGCTGCACCGCAGGCGTGGACAGTGTTTTATCCCGGCCGACATCCTGGCGGCGGCGGGCTCGTCGCCGGAAGAATTTGTTGCCGGCGACGGCGGGCCTGGTGCCCGGCGCGCGGTGGCGGCGATGATCGCGCTGGCGCGCGAACACCTGTCGGCCTTCGAGCAAGGCGCTGCGGCGCTGCCGGGGTCGTTGCGTTCGGCATTCCTGCCGCTGGCGCTGTCACGCGCCTATCTCGCCAAGATGGAAGGCTCGCGCCACTCACCGCTCGGCGGCGTGGCACGGCTGTCGGCGTTGCGCCGGCATTGGTTGCTGCTGCGTCGTGCAGGCAAGGGTTGGCCAGCACTTTGACGTAAACGTCAATCGTGTTAAGGAGTCCGCCTGCCGAGAACTGTCGCCGAAGACGACGGGCCGGCCGGGAGGAAATCCATGAGCTTGTCCGTACTGGTTGCGATCGTCGTGCTCGGCATGGCGCTGTCGGGACCGCATGTTCGGCACCTTCGTCGAGGAGCTGGAAGAAGATCGGCCGCGCTATGGGATCGTCAAGAACCTGGGCACCTTCAACCCGCTGAAGGTGGCGTTCCACGAATGGATCGGCATGTTCAGGGACGCCTTCGCACCCGATCTGACGCCGCGCGAGCGCCTGAACTACCTGATCAAGCCGCCGGGATGGAGCCATGACGGTTCGCGCGACACGTCGGAGACGCTGAAGGCAGCGTATCTGCGGAGAAATCCGGGGGAGGCGGGCAAGCCCGGACTGCCGTCGGCAGGTGTCGAGGCCGCGGAATAATATCGCCTGAGGACTGATCGGGCTGTCCGCTACTCCGCCGCCTGAGCCGTCTCCGCCGGCAAACCCAGCCACTGTCGACAGTCACTCCGCGCTCGCGACGTGATCGCATGCCGTTTGGCCACGGTTTTGTCCTTGCCGCGCATGCGCTTGCCTTCGGTCTTCGGCGCTTCGACGGGCGGGAACAGGCCGAAATTGACGTTCATCGGCTGGAAGGATCTTTTCCCGGGCTCGTCGTCGGAAACGATGTGGCCGCCGGTGATGTGGTTGAGCAGCGCGCCGAAGGCGGTGGTGAGCGGCGGCAGGGACGGTGCGTGGCCAAGCCGCTCGGCTGCGGCAAAGCGCCCGGCGAGCAGGCCGATGGCTGCACTTTCGACATAGCCTTCGCAGCCGGTGATCTGGCCGGCAAAACGCAGGCCGGGCCGCGACTTTAGCTGCAGCGAGGCGTCGAGCAAGGTCGGAGAATTGATGTAGGTGTTGCGGTGCAGGCCGCCGAGGCGGGCGAAGTCGGCGTTTTCCAGGCCCGGAATAGTGCGGAAAATACGCACCTGCTCGGCGTGCTTCAGCTTGGTCTGGAAGCCGACCATATTGTAGAGCGTGCCCAGCGCATTGTCCTGGCGCAACTGCACCACGGCATAGGCCTTCACGGTCGGATTGTGCGCGTTGGTCAAGCCCATCGGCTTCATCGGTCCGTAGCGCAGCGTTTCGACGCCGCGCTCGGCCATGATCTCGATCGGCAGGCAGCCGTCGAAATAGGGCGTGCCTTCCCACTGCTTGAATTCGGTCTTCTGGCCGTCGATCAGCGCCTGTACGAAGGCGAGATATTGGTCCTTGTCCATCGGACAGTTGATGTAGTCCTTGCCGGTGCCGCCAGGCCCGACCTTGTCGTAGCGTGACTGGAACCAGCAGGTATCCATATCGATCGTGTCGAAATGGATGATCGGCGCGATGGCGTCGAAGAAGGCCAGCGCATCGGCGCCGGTCGCCTCGGCGATTGATTGGGCAAGCGACGGTGCGGTCAGCGGCCCGGTGGCGATGATCGCCTGGTCCCACTCCGCCGGCGGCAGCCCTGGCACTTCCTCACGCTGTATCGTGATCAGCGGATGCGCCTCGAGCTTTTTGGTCACCGCCTCGGAGAAACCGTCGCGGTCGACGGCCAGCGCGCCCCCGGCCGGCACCTGGTTGGCGTCGCCGGCACTCATGATCAAGGAGCCCGCCAGCCGCATTTCGGCGTGCAGAAGGCCAACGGCGTTGTTTTCGGCATCGTCGGAGCGGAAGGAATTGGAACAGACCAGTTCGGCCAGGCCGCCTGTCTTGTGGGCGTCGGTGCCGCGAACCGGGCGCATTTCATGCAGCATGACGGGCACGCCGGCTTGCGCCACCTGCCATGCCGCTTCGGAACCGGCGAGGCCGCCGCCGATGATATGGATTGGATTTTTGCTCATGGCCGCCGGAATAATCGCTTGCAGCCGCGATTGCAATTGTCGCGCGGCGGTAACGCAAACGCTGGTCGGGAAAGCCTCTTCTGAAAACAACAACACCCGCCGAGGGAGGAGGTCCGGCGGGTGTCGTTTTGGGGGTCGACCCTCGGGAGGAGGTGAAGATCGACCGTATTCGTCATCGCCGGGGAGGAGGTCGGCTCAGACGAAATTCCTTTCGCATTTTTTAAAGAGGGCGAAACCTCTGGGGCAAAATTCGTTTGCCCCGGGGAAACAACGCCCGCCGCGGGAGGAGGTGCGGCGGGCGCCGTTTGGGTGGCCAACCCTCGGGAGGAGGTGAAGGTTGGGCCTATTCGTCATCGCCGGGGAGGAGGTCGGCTTTGACGAAATTCTTTTCGCAACTTTAAAGAGGGGCGAAGCCTCTGGGGCAAATTCGTTTTGCCCCGGGGAAACAACGCCCGCCGCGGGAGGAGGTGCGGCGGGCGCCGTTTTGGTGGTCAACCCTTGGGAGGAGGTAAGGGCTGACCGTATTCGCTTGAGGTCGGGGAGGAGGTCGACCTCAGCGAAATTCTGTTAGATCGCCCTGCGGGCGACGATCTTGATTTCGTCGCGGACGATACCGAGATCATGCAGCTGGCGGTTCGAAAGGCGACCCAGCTCGGTAACCGTCTCGCGATAAACGCGCCAGTTACGATAGTTGCGGATCAGGTTCATTGTCGTTCTCTTTTTCAAAACTGGTTCGGACCATTCGCGGTCCGAAGAATTAGACCGCCTTGCGAGCGACGTAAGGAATGTCGCTGCGGCTGATGCCGAGGTCGGTCAGTTCACGGTTGCTCAGGCGGCTCAGCTCGGAAACGGTGTCCCGGTAGCGGCGCCAGTTGCGGTAGTTGCGGATCAAGTTCATGGTAGTTCTCGTTTCGTCTTTCTTGCGGATCATTCCGTTTGTGTACGAACCATAAGTAGGGGGACCCATATCGATTTAAAAGCGCTATGGCTGCATGGCAGCAATGCAAATTGTGCAATGCAACATTAACGCGCCTTCACGGACCTGACACAAAGAAGCCAGAATCAGAAAGTGCCGTGACGTCAACGGTTTGGGTGCGTCGGTTAAAATGACGACCGGGTGGGGAGAGAGGACATGGCGGGGTACTCGACACGGATCAGGGCCGACATCGAGCGGTGGCGGCAGGCAGGACTGATCGACGCCTCGACGGCCGACGTGCTGAGGCGCGACGTCGAGGCCAACGCACGCCAGTCGCTCAGCTTCGGCTCGATCCTCGCAATGATGGCGGCCCTTCTCTTTGGAGCCGCCATCCTGATCTTCGTCGCCGCCAACTGGGATGCGATTCCGCGCCTGGCGCGAGTGGCGGCGCTCTTTGCCATTATCCTCGGCGGCTATGTCGGCGGCGCGGTGCTGAAGACGCGCGACCACGCGGCAATCGGCGAAGCGCTGTGGATCGTGGCGGCGGCCGCGTTCGGCGGCTCGATCGCGCTGATCGGCCAGATGTACCATTTGTCTGGCGACGAGGCTTCGGCTCTGGTCACCTGGGGCGCCGGCACGGCGTTGGCGGCGGTGGCGCTGCGCTCAAACCCGCTGACCGTGGCAGCAGTTGGCATCGCCGACGCCTGGCTGTTCCTGAAAGGGTTCGATTATTACAGCCGCAGCGGCTTTCCGCATGCCTTCGTCGTCATGGCGATCGTGCTGTTTGCCATCTCGTTCTGGACCCGCAGCCAGCCGGCGCGGCACCTGATCATCCTGTCGCTGCTCTTCTATCTCATATTGCTGGCGATGGATCATGCGACGCTGCCGGTAGCGATCCCGCAGGTCATCGTTTCGGCGCTGCTTTTCGCGGGTTCGGTCTTTGCGCCGGAACCTGTCGACAGGATCGTGCAGCTCGGCGGCCGCTTGCCGCTGCACGCATTGCTCGGCTTCCTCACCGGCCTGGCCATCATCCAGTTCGAACTGGCCGACGAAAGTACCTACAACAGCGGCTTCGCCATCGCTTCGGTCGTCGCGCTGGCCGGCATCGTCGCGGCTATCGTGCTCGCAGGGCGCGAGAGCCGGGGCCTGCGCTGGCTTGCCTATCTCGGTTTCGCCTTCGAACTCGCCATCATCTACGTCGTGACCTTGCAGTCGATGCTCGATACGGCCGGCTTCTTCCTTGCTGCCGCGGTACTGCTCGGCGTGCTTGCGATCGTCATCATCCGCGTCGAAAAACGCATGAAGGGTCCAGTCAGCGGGGGAGCCACGGCATGATGACCGGAAAGAGGCTTGTCATCTCGGCGCTGGTGCTGGCGCTCGTCCAGATCGGATTCCTGAGCTGGATCATCGCTGGACGGGCGGCGATCCTGCGCAATGGCAAGGAAGTGCTGCTGAAGATCGAGCCCGTCGACCCACGCGATCTGCTGCGCGGCGACTATATCATCCTCGGCTACGACATCTCGCGCATACCGGTGAAGATGATCGCCAACATTCCGGCCGACAAATTCTCCAGCGACGATACCTCGATCGTGGTCCGGCTGAAAAAGGGCGCCGATGGCTACTGGACACCGACCATCGCCTGGTTCGGCAAGGCGCCGACGCCGGCCGCCGCGGAGGAGGCCGACATTTCGGGCCATGTCGCCGCCGGTTGGGACCTGCGTGGCGAAGGCATGACAATCGCGCCGGATTACGGCATCGAACGCTTTTATCTGCCCGAAGGCGAGGGACTGGCGATCCAGACCGACATGCGGGTGCGGCCATTCGGGATCAAGCTGGCGCTCGCCGCCGATGGCACGGCGCAGATCAAGGCGCTGGTGGATGGCGACAAGACGCTGTTCGAGGAGCCGCTTTACTAGGTCGTGGGAGGCACGATAACGCCGGTCCTCGTTCGCCAAGGCTTCGGAGGACACTCCTTCGTCTAACGAGCTTCGTGTGGCCTGCCACCCAAAGTTCGAAGAGCGAAGGGTGGTGCGGGTAGAGGGACTCGAACCCCCACGATCTCTCGCCAGAACCTAAATCTGGTGCGTCTACCAGTTCCGCCATACCCGCGTGGCCCGGCAATCCCATGTAGCCATCATTCTGTCAATGTCGGAGACAACATGTCGGGTCAGGACCGAAATGTGGTTATTCGCCTAAACGCGAAGACTGTTGAAAATTAGGCTCGCCTGTGACAAAAGGCGTGTCAAATGTGACGGGACGCGACGATCCGCTTCTGCAGAATGTGATAAGAAGTAGGAAAAACAAGAACTTATTCACATTTTGGAACGCAGTTTGGGAGAGTTTGAGCCGCATTTCCGGTCAAATCGCCAGGTTCCGTACCAAAAGCCATTCCCGGCAAGAATTACCGGCAGGCTGTGAACGGCAGGGAGCCGTTTGGCAGTCTCATTGGTGAAAACAAAGGTTTTACGATGCAGGTCACCGAAACACTCAATTCCGGTCTCAAGCGCGAGATCAAGATCACCGTGCCGGCCGGTGATATGGAAGCCAAGCTGATGGCCCGGCTGTCGGATGCCCGCGACAAGGTCCGCATCAACGGCTTCCGTCCGGGCAAGGTGCCGGTGCAGCACCTGCGCAAGGTCTATGGCAAGTCGTTCATGGCCGAAGTGGTCAACGAGATCCTCAACGACTCGACCCGTTCCATCATCACCGGGCGCGGCGAAAAAGCCGCCATGCAGCCCGAGGTCATCATGACCGAGGACGAGAAGGAAGCCGAGAAGATCCTGGCCGGCGGCGCCGACTTCGAATTCCGCCTCAACTATGAGGTCATTCCGGCGATAGAGATCAAGGATTTCTCCGACATCAAGGTGACGCGGCAGGTGTTCGACGTTCCCGATTCGGAAATCGACGACCAGGTCAAGCGCGTCGCGGAATCGGCACGCAGCTACGAGCCGAAGGCCGGCAAGGCCGCCGAGGGCGACCGGGTCAGCATCGACTATGTCGGCAAGATCGACGGCGAGGCTTTCGCCGGCGGCGCCGGCAACGACCAGCCGCTGGTGCTGGGCTCCAAGGAGTTCATTCCGGGCTTCGAGGAACAGCTGATTGGCACCAAGGCCGGCGACGAGAAGCAGGTCACCGTAACCTTCCCGGAAAACTACCAGGCGGCGCATCTGGCCGGCAAGGAAGCGACCTTCGACGTCACCGTCAAGGAAGTGTCGAAGCCCGGCGAACTGGAAATCAATGACGAGACCGCCAAGAATCTTGGCCTGGAGTCGCTCGAGCGCCTACGTGACATCGTGCGCGGCCAGATCGAGAACCAGTTCGGCTCGATGACGCGCCAGAAGGTCAAGCGCCAGCTGCTCGATCAGCTTGATGCGGCCTATTCGTTCGAAGCACCGTCGAAGCTCGTCGAGGCGGAATTCAACAACATCTGGGCACAGGTCAACCGCGACCTGGAAGCCGCCGGCCGCACCTTCGCCGACGAAGAGACGACCGAGGAAGAGGCGCGCGCCGAGTACATGCGTCTTGCCGAGCGCCGCGTGCGCCTTGGCCTGGTGCTGGCCGAGATCGGCGAGAAGGCCGGCGTCACCGTGTCGGATGAGGAACTGCAGCGCGGCCTGTTCGAGCAGGTTCGTCGCTTCCCGGCCAACCAGCAGCAGGAAGCTTTCGAGTTCTATCGCAGCAACCCCGAGGCGCTCAACGCGCTCAGGGCGCCGATGTTCGAGGAGAAGGTTGTCGACCACCTGCTCGAACAGATCTCGGTCACCGACGTCAAGGTCAGCAAGGAAGAGCTGATGGCCGACGACGAGGAGGCCGAAACCGCGACCAAGGCGAAGCCGGCCAAGAAGGCCGCCGCGAAGAAGGCTGACGACAAGAAAGCCGACGACGCGGAAGAGCCGAAGAAGAAGGCCGCACCGAAGAAAAAGGCGGCCAAGGACGCCGAATAGACCGGACATTCCAACGAATTCCGAAAGGCCGCCTCCGGGCGGCCTTTTTCGTTGCGAAATTGCAACATCGGATTCGTTCCTGGTGGGCACCGGTGGCGGTGCGAAGCCTTGATCATTATCTGGTTGGTTGGAAGACCAGAGGTAGTTGGCAATGTCGTTGCGGGTGTTCGTGGAACTGAGGCGCGCTGCCGCCACCGTGTTTTTCCTGGCCTTGGCCTGCGGCGCTGCCGGGGCCGGCACGGACAATTGGCGTTTCGATACCGGCAATGACGGCCTCGTCACCGCCTCTCTCTATGCCACTAACAAGTTGATCACCGGGGGCGGCGCGCTGAGCTACAGCCCGGTGCTGACAATTGCCTGCCGGGCGGACGGCGAGCCCGCCTGGACCGAATGGCTGCAGTTGAACGACGCGGTTTCCGCCAGCCGGAAAATCACCATGTCGGTCACGATCGACAGGGACAGCAAATTCGACGAGAGCTGGTCGGTCGGCACACGCGCCAGGATGCTGATGCGCGATGGCGCCGACGGCATAAAGCGCCTCGTTCCGGCAAATCGCCTGCTGCTGTCGTGGCGTTTCGGACTGCTGTCCGGGCGCGGTCAGGCCGATTTCGACCTGGCCGGCTTCGGTGAGGCGGTCAGCCAGATTGCCGCGACTTGTCAGACGGAAGTGCCCTGAGCCACCGCAGACCGCCTAAAGCCCGTCGCGTCGCAACGGTTTGACGCGCTTTTGGCCTTTGCTTCCATGCATGTCGTTGTTCCCGAAACCGTAATCAATTTTGGGCGACATGCATCAAACCTTCGTACGGTCGACCTCTTCTACCTGCCAGCCAGATTCTGTGGTATATAGATGCCGCAATTCCATATGGGGAGAAGCGGATAATCTGTTCTCCCGTGCAAGGCGCATGGTACCGACATGCGCGCAGATCGTCTCAGGGACATTTGACGATCAGGAGGAAATGCCATGCGCTTGATCGCGTTTTTCGCCGTCGCCTCTCTTGCAACCTTCACCGCCAATCCATCGCAAGCTCAGGACGCTGCGGCTGGTGAGAAGGTCTTCACCAAATGCAAGGTTTGCCACATCGCGGACGAGGACAAGAACAAGATCGGTCCATCGCTGCATGGCGTCATCGGCCGCACCGCCGGTACGCATCCGGATTTCAAATATTCCGATGCCATGATCGCCGCCGGCAAATCCGGCGTCAAATGGGACGAACCGACATTGACGACCTACCTTCATGACCCCAAGGCCATGGTCAAGGGGACCAAGATGACGTTTCCCGGCCTCAAGACCGATGCGGACGTGGCCAACGTCATTGCCTATCTGAAACAATTCTCTCCGTAACCCTGTTCTTTCACCGGCTGAAATGTCGACCCAGGAAGGCCGCCTCAAGGATACCGGCATCCGCCTCTCGGAAGCGACAGCGGGCGACTTCTTCGCGCTCTTGAAGCCGCGAGTGATGGCGCTGGCCGTATTCACCGCTTTCGTCGGCCTGATGGTGGCGCCCGGCGCGATGAATCCGGTCATTGCCGTGATTGCAATCGGTGCGATTGCAGTCGGGGCAGGGGCGGCCGGGGCCCTCAACATGTGGTACGACGCCGACATCGACGCGCTGATGTCTCGCACATCAAAGCGGCCCGTTCCGTCGGGCCGCGTCACGCCAGGCGAAGCTCTCGGCTTCGGCCTGGTGCTTTCGGCGCTTTCGGTCATGACGCTCGGCGTGCTGGTGGGGTGGCTTGCCGCGCTGCTGCTGGCCTTCACCATCTTCTTCTACATCGTCATCTATACGATGTGGCTGAAGCGCTCGACGCCGCAGAACATCGTCATCGGCGGTGCGGCGGGTGCCCTTCCTCCGGTCATTGGCTGGGCGGCCGCGACTGGCGCCATCGGCATTGAGAGCTTGATCCTGTTTCTGATCATCTTCCTGTGGACGCCGCCGCATTTCTGGGCACTGGCGCTGTTCAAGGTCGGCGACTACGCGGCTGCCGGCATTCCGATGATGCCGAACGTGGCCGGCCAGGCCTCGACCAGAAAACAGATATTCGCCTATTCACTGTTGTTGGCGCCGATCGGCGTGCTGCCCTGGATGCTCGGATTCGCGAGCGCGTTTTATGGGATTGCGTCGGCTGCATTGGGCGCGGGTTTTATCTGGCACGCCTGGAAGGTTCTGGTCGTTGCAGACAAGGAGACGAAGCCTGCGAAAGCGTTGTTTGCCTTCTCGATTTTCTATCTTTTCGCGATCTTTGCCACACTGCTTGCCGACACCGTCGCAACACGGGCGTTCATGTCAGCCGGAGGTTGACGCCGTTGTTGCCACACCCGCCGGCTCGACACCGCCAGTCCGCAATTGTTGCGTTGAAGACCCTGCGAGCAGACCAGGATCGGCTCCGAGATCAAGATGGTATTGCCCAAAATCCCAGGATCAGCAAAGCGACTATGCCAAGGCCGAGTATGAGAAGCGTCCTTCCGTCCATGACCTTCACCCTTGACCCGGCGCATGGTCCTGAAAATCGAAAATCGATCTTCAGCAGGAACCATGCGTCAATCAACGTGGTACGGCGCCCTTCGCGTGTCTAAAAAGGGCACGCGGCGCTGTACCAGAATATCGAAAAAACCCCGCCGGAGCTAGCCAGACCGGCGGGTCTCCCTCTGACAAAGCGCGACAAGTCTCCGGCAAGAGAGTATGTTGTTTGCGGTGCAGGTCGCGGTTTTGCGTGGCCAGTCACACAGAACGGCAGCACCACGAAACCGCGACTTTACCGGACCAGGTCTGGAGGAACGGTCATGGCAAGCTTTCACGTGATTGCAGGTTCCAGCGAGACGCTGGAACATATCGGAATTCGAAAAATCGGTGTTTCCGACCTTTTCGACGCGCTCAAGCGGGGCGTCGACGATTTCATGGTCAAACCATCGCACATCGTTTTTCTCTGCCTGATCTATCCGCTGGTGGGAGTCGTGCTCGCCGCCTGGACTTCCGGCGCCAATGCTTTGCCGTTGTTGTTTCCACTGGTCTCGGGTTTCGCGCTGGTTGGCCCGTTCGCGGCGATAGGCCTCTATGAAATTAGCCGCAGACGGGAAGCCGGGCTCGACACTTCCTGGCGGCACGCATTCGAAGTCAGAAATTCTCCGGCGCTCCCCGCCATCGCGGCGGTCGGGATCATGCTTCTGGCAATCTTCATCACCTGGCTTTTGACGGCGAAACTCTTCTACGAATATCTCTTCGGTCCGGCTCCGCCGGAATCGATATCCAGCTTCATCAATGAGATATTCGCCACCGGACGCGGTTGGTCGCTGATTGTCCTGGGGCATGCCATAGGCTTCGTCTTCGCAGTGGTGGTTTTGTGCACAACGGTTGTCGCCTTCCCATTGCTGCTCGATCGCGACGTCGGCGCCTACGAAGCCATTCACACCTCGGTGCGTGCGGTGCTGGCGAACCCGATCACCATGGCTGTCTGGGGACTGATTGTCGCCGTCGCCCTGATCATCGGGTCGCTGCCGGTGTTCGTCGGGCTGGCCGTCGTGTTGCCGATCCTCGGTCACGCCACCTGGCATGTCTACCGCAAGGTCGTGGAGCCGCCAGCCGGGTCGGCGAGTTGAGGACGTTGCGCCTCCCTGCATCGGCGAGGTGCCGGTGCAGGGCTGATCGAAGCCGTCAGGAGGCCGGGTGACTGAAGCGGCCCTGGTATGCGCCCATGGTCAGATTGCGGAAATCCTTGCCGCTGACATGCACCAGCGTTCGATGGTCGCCGCCTTCGAAGTAGACGTCGGCGGCGTCGCCAAGGCTTTCATCGACGATCACTGGCACATCGTAGGCGGCGCCGATCGGCGGGATGGCGCCAGTGTCGCAATCATCGAAGAGCAAAATCACCTCGTCTTCGGAAGCAAGGCCAAGACGCTTGTCCATGACGTCTTGCAACCTGCCAAGTTCGATCCTGTGGGTGCTCGGAACCACGGCCAGCGTATAGCCAAGCTCGTGGTGAACGACCACGGATTTCGCCATGATGCTGCCGGGCACATGCGCGGCTAGTGCCGCCTGCCGGCTTGTCGACGTGCGATGGTGAGCGACGGTGTCGTAGGAAATTCCCTTGCCGTCGATGAAGTCCTTCAATTTGTTTGCGATCGTCATCCTGGCCTCCCTTGTTTGAGCATGTTCTTTTCCGAACCGAAGATCAGCACGGCAAACCCGGGTCCATTTTTAGGAAAACTGGACCAGCGGCCGATAGTTTCAAGGCGCCGGCAAGAGGGCTGCACGCATGCGAGATCCGTGGGTTCTGCCCGGAAATGCCAAGGGCAAATCCGGTGTGCGCGTCAGGGGCCGGCTCCGAAAAACGACAGCCGGGTGAAAAGCGTGTAGTCGGCCTCAAAGACCATCATGGTCACGAACACCAGCACCAGTATCGGCGGCAGAATGATCGCATAGGCCAGCGCCAGCCGTTCCCAGGCCATGTGCATGAAGACAGCGACGATCAGCCCTGCCTTGAGGATCATGAAGATCAGGATCAGCGACCATCTGAGATAGCCGTGAAGGCCGAAATAATCGACCAGGTAGGAGCAGGTGCTGAGGATGAACAGCCATGCCCAGACCACCAGATAGAGCTTGATCGGATGTTCCTGATGCAAGTCGGCATGTACGATGGCCGCCGGCGCTTCATGTGCATGGCCAGTGTGAAGTGCGTGTTGCCCCAGGCCGTTTGCGGTTGCTTCAGCCATATCTGCCTCTCACCAAAGATAGAAGAATGCGAAGATGAACACCCAGACCAGATCGACGAAGTGCCAGTACAGCCCCATGATCTCGACATTCTCGTAGCGGCCCGTGCGGCTGGTGAAGAATCCGCGCCGGCCGGTGTCGTAGTCTCCACGCCAGACCTTGCGGGCCACGATGATCAGGAAGATCACCCCGATCGTCACATGGGTGCCGTGGAAACCGGTGATCATGAAGAAGCATGAGCCGAATTGCGCGGCGCCCCAGGGATTGCCCCAGGGCCGCACCCCTTCGGTGATAAGCTTGGTCCATTCGAAGGCTTGCATGCCGACGAAGGTCGCGCCGAGTGCCGCGGTTACAAGCATGAGGATCGCCGTCTTGCGGCGGTCGCGGCGATAGCCGAAATTGACCGCCATGGCCATCGTTCCGCTGCTTGAGATCAGCACGAAGGTCATGATGGCAATAAGGATCAGCGGGATATCGGAGCCACCGATGCGAAGCGCAAAAACCTCACTCGGATTGGGCCACGGCACACGCGTCGAAATGCGCGCGGTCATGTAGGAGAGCAGGAAGCAGCCGAAGATGAAGGTGTCGCTGAGCAGGAAGATCCACATCATGGCCTTGCCCCAGGACACGTTCTTGAACGCACGCTGATCTGAGGACCAGTCGGCGGCAATGCCTTGCCAGCCCGTGGGCCGTGGTTCCGTCTGGCCGATATGTGTCAGTGTCTCTGCCATCCGCTTGATCCTCTCAGGTCAGCAATCGTTGGCAAATGTCGACGAATGTCGCGGCCCAGCCGGCCAGCAGCGCGAAGATGGCGAGCCAGACGAAGAGCAGGAAATGCCAGTACATGGCGCACAGTTCGACGCTGAGGCGAAGCCGCTCCGGCCGCGCTCCATTCCAGGCGCCGGCGGTGGTTCTGCCGAGGCCCACAAGCCCGCCCAATATGTGCAGGCCATGCATGCCGGTGATCAGGTAGAAAAAGCTGTTGGCCGGATTGGAGCTCAGGAGATAGCCGTCGTCGGTCAGTTGCCGCCATGCCATGAGCTGTCCGATCAGGAAGGCGAGCGCCGTGAGCCCGGCGGTGACAAGACCGAGCCTGACCATGTCGACTTGGCCCCTGCGCGCCGCCACCGAGGCGCATTGCAGGGCTACGCTGCTCAGGATCAGCACGCCGGTGTTGAACCAGAGCAGCCGCGGCAGCGGCAGCGGCTGCCAGTCCGACACCGTCATCCGCATGAAATAGGCGCTGGTGAAGAGCGCGAACAGGCAGCCGACAACGGCGAGGAAGACGCCGAGGCCGATCTTGGCGGTGGGCAGCGCCGACCTGTCGAAGGCGACAAAATCGCTGGCCAGGCCTTGCTCGAGCCATGGCTTGCCCATCAGCCTCTGGTGTGAAAGCCACCATCCGGCAAAACCGGCAATGACGAGCAGGAAGACCAGGATGACGCTCATGCCGGTTCCCTCGAGGGGCCGAAGGAGCCCGGCATGTTCTGCGGAATGAAGTCCTCCTTGGCGCCCGGCACGCTGTAGTCATAGGCCCAGCGGTAGACGATCGGCAGATCCTTGCCGAAATTGCCGTGGGCCGGCGGTGTATGCGGCGTCTGCCATTCGAGGGTCGTGGCCCGCCACGGATTGCCGCCGGCCTCGCGGCCATGGCGGATGCTCCAGATCAGATTGAACAGGAACACCATTTGGGCAAAGCCGACGATGAACGCCATGATGCTGATGAACGAGTTCAGGTGGTGGGCCGACTCCGTCATGATCGTCATGTCGGTCAGTTCGGCATAGCGCCGCGGCACGCCCATCAGGCCGAGATAGTGCATGGGAAAGAAGATCAGATAGGCGCCGAGGAAGGTGACCCAGAAATGGAACCGGCCCAGCATCTCGTTGAGCATCCGGCCGGTGACCTTCGGGTACCAATGGTAGATCGCGCCAAAAACCACGAGGATCGGGGCGACACCCATGACCATATGGAAGTGGGCAACGACGAACATGGTGTCGGACAGTGGGACATCGACGACGACATTGCCAAGAAACAGCCCGGTCAGCCCGCCGTTGACGAAGGTGACGATGAAGGCCAGGGCAAACAGCATCGGTATGGTGAGATGGATGTCACCGCGCCACAGTGTCAGCACCCAATTGTAGACCTTGATGGCCGTCGGAATGGCGATGATCAGTGTCGTGGTGGCGAAGAAGAACCCAAAATAGGGGTGCATGCCGCTGACATACATGTGGTGTGCCCAGACCACGAAGCTCAGCGCGCCGATGCCGACGATGGCCCAGACCATCATCCGGTAGCCGAAGATGTTCTTGCGGGCATGGGTGCTGATCAGGTCGGATACGATGCCGAAGGCCGGCAGCGCCACGATGTAGACCTCGGGATGGCCGAAGAACCAGAACAGATGCTGGAACAGGATCGGGCTGCCGCCATTGTGCGGCAATTGCTCGCCCATCTCGGAGATCGCCGGCATGAAGAAGCTTGTGCCGAGCGCGCGGTCGAGTAGCATCATCACGCTGGCGACGAACAGCGCCGGAAAGGCAAGCAGCGCCATGACGGTCGCGGTGAAGATGCCCCAGACGGTCAGCGGCAGGCGCATCATCGTCATTCCGCGCGTGCGGCCCTGCAGCACCGTCACCACATAGTTCAGGCCGCCCATCGTGAAGCCGATGATGAACAGGATCAGCGACGAGAGCATCAGGATGATGCCCCAGCCCTGGCCACCCGGTGTGCCGCTCAAAATGGCTTGTGGCGGGTACAGCGTCCAGCCGGCCCCCGTCGGTCCGCCGGGCGCAAAGAAGCCCGACACCAGAACCAGCACGGCGAGCAGGTAGATCCAGTAGCTCAGCATGTTGACATAGGGAAAGACCATGTCGCGGGCGCCGACCATCAACGGGATCAGGTAGTTGCCAAAGCCGCCGAGGAAGAGGGCGGTAAGCAGGTAGATCACCATGATCATGCCGTGCATGGTGATGAACTGGTAGTAGGCCTCCGGAGTGATGAAGTCGAACGTGCCGGGGAAGCCGAGCTGCAGCCGCATCAGCCAGGACAGCACCAGGGCGACCAGACCGATGCCCGTTGCTGTCGCCGAATACTGGATCGCGATGACCTTGGCGTCCTGCGAGAAAACGTATTTCGTCCACCAGCTGCGCGGATGATAGAGTTCCACTTCCGCGACTTCGGCGGGCGGGATGCCGTCCGCAGGGGTGATGTCGACCATAGGAACACCTCCGGTCCTTCTCAGCGAGCTCCGGCCGTTTCGAGCTTTGCTGCAATTTTCAAACCCGTCGTCTTGCCCGGCGCCTGCTCTACCGAACCGGTTTGCTGCGGCGCCGACAACTGCGCGAAAGTCTGCTGCTGGCCAAGCCAGGCCACGTAGTCCTGCTGCGTGTCGACCACGACCACGCCATGCATCAAGGGATGCCCTTGGCCGCAGAGTTCGGCGCACAAGACCTGAAAGGTCCCGGTCCTGGTCGGAGTGAACCAGAAATAGGTGACCGAGCCCGGGATCATGTCCATCTTGGCGCGGAATTCCGGGATATAGAAATCATGAAGCACGTCGATGGAGCGGAGCAGCATCTTGACCGGCTTGCCGACCGGCAGATGCAGATCGGCCGCTTCGACCACGACATCGTCCTGACCATTGGGATCGCCGCCGATCACGCCCAGTGGATTGTCGGCGGAGACGTCGCGGGTGTCGGATGTGCCAAGCTTGCCGTCCTTGCCGGGCAGACGGAAACTCCACTGCCACTGCTGGCCGACGACTTCGACGTCGGTTGCGTCGCTTGGGACGTTGACAAACCGGCTCCAGACGAACAGGCCGGGAACCAGCAACGCCGTGACCCCGACCGCGGTGACGATCGTCAGCCACGATTCGAGCCGCTTGTTTTCAGGTTCGTAGGCAGCCCGGTTGGCTTCCCGATGACGGAAACGGAAGACGCAATAGGCCATGAATAGAACCACTGCGGCGAACACGATGCCGGTGATCCAGAAGGTGATGATGATGGTATTGTCGATATAGGCCCAGTTCGAGGCAATCGGCGTCCACCACCATGGGCTCAGCAGGTGAAACAACACTGAGCCCACGACGATCAAAACGAGTACAAGCGCTACGGCCATGTCCCGTTCCTCCAGGCATTCCAAGAGGCGCGAAGCCGTCCAGGGAAATACCTGGCCCATTATAGCTTATTTTGGGGTCGCAATTCTAGAGCCGACTATGTTGATTGAAAAATCCCGGCTCTTGCCCTTGGCCTGGCGCCAGTCCCGCCGTCTAGATCAGCAGCAGGCCCTTCATGCTGGAATAGCCTTTTCGCCCGATGATGATGTGGTCGTGGACTGAGATGCCCAGCCGCTTGGCCGCTTCGATGATCTCTTTCGTCATCTCGATATCGGCGCGTGACGGCGTCGGATCGCCGGAAGGGTGGTTGTGGACCAGGATGATGGCCGTGGCGGACAGTTCGAGCGCGCGCTTGACCACTTCCCTGGGATAGACGGGCGTGTGGTCGACCGTGCCGGTCTGCTGCACTTCGTCTGATATCAGCGCGTTCTTCTTGTCGAGGAACAGGATGCGGAATTGCTCGCGCGCCTCGAACGCCATGGCCGAGCGGCAATAGTCGAGAAGCTGCTGCCATGAGGCCAGGACTTCGCGGCCGTGGATCTCGCCGCGCGCCATGCGCTGGGCGGTCGCCGCGACGACCTTCAGTTCGAGCGCCACGGCCGGGCCGATGCCCTTGACCTCCTGCAACAGGCCGACGGGCGCGCCGAGCACCTCGGCCAAGGTGCCGAAGCGGGCGAGCAGCGCCTTGGCCACCGGCTTGGTGTCGGCGCGCGGGATCAGGCGGAAGAGCAGGAGTTCCAGAAGCTCATAGTCGGGCAAGGCATCCGGGCCGGCCGACGCAAAGCGCTCGCGCAGGCGATCGCGATGGCCGAGATAATGCGGCTTTTCATCGGCTGCCGCCTTGGCTCTCGCCGCCGACCGCACCGGCACCTCGGAGAAGAAACTCCGCTCATCGTCGTCGCCTTGTGTCGCCATGCGCCGCCCATATCCAGCCCGCAGCTGAGCAATGATCGCTGATCCCCACGAAATACTAGGACGGCGGACAGGGGCGGTCGAGGTCTTTTGTCTTTTCAACGCTGTCAATCAGCCCACAGCCGTCGAGCAGCCGGAATTGCTCCCCAGTCGGCGGCAAGGAATGAGTAGTTTCCAACTTTCGCGCAATGTTGCGGCAATGGGGGGCGCCCAAGCCGGGAGATCCTGCGCATGCTGGATCGCCGCGAGCGTTATCGGGAAAGGCACGACTAATACCCGCGCGAACGCTTCGATCCATGCACCGATGGCAGGGTCAGCGATGGCCGTCCGCGCAGTTGCCGCGAAATAATGCGCTGGTTCCGAGACCAGGACGAGGACGAAGACCGGCGGCCACGCAAACACTGGAAATAGGCGCGAAAACAACCAGACGATAGAGAGGACGGCCTCCTAGGCGGGCAAGCCGGGGCGGTCGAGCTTTTTGGGCGACAGCGTAAAGATCTCGCAGCCGGTGTCGGTTACGCCGACAGTGTGCTCGTATTGCGCCGACAGCGAGCGGTCGCGTGTCACCGCTGTCCAGCCATCCGACAGCACCTTCACATGCGGTCGGCCGAGGTTGATCATCGGCTCGATGGTGAAGATCATGCCGGGGCGCATTTCCACGCCTTCATTGGCATTGCCGTAGTGCAGGATGTTGGGGGCGTCGTGGAACAGCTGGCCGACTCCGTGGCCGCAGAAATCGCGCACCACCGAGCAGCGCTCGGCTTCGGCATAAGTCTGGATGGCGGCGCCGATGGCGCCGGTGCGCGCGCCTGGCCTGACGGCGGCGATGCCGTGCATCAGGCATTCGTGGGTGACCTCGAGAAGGCGTTCGGCCGCCCGCTTGATCGTGCCGACCGGATACATGCGCGAGGAATCGCCGTGCCAGCCATCGAGGATGTAGGTGACGTCGATGTTGACGATATCGCCATCCTTCAGCGGCTTGTTGTCGGGAATGCCGTGACAGACGACGTGGTTGATCGAGGTGCAGGACGATTTCGTATAGCCGCGATAGTTGAGCGTGGCCGGCAGTGCGCCGTGGTCCATGCCGAACTCGAAGACGAAACGGTCGATCGTGTCGGTGGTGACGCCGGGGCCGACCATCGGCACCAGTTCGTCAAGGCAGCGCGCGGTGAGGTCGCATGCCTTGCGCATGCCGGCAAAGCCTTCCTCGCCATAAAGGCGGATCTGGCCGGTGTTTCTGAGCGGTGCCGTGGCGGCGTCGAGATAGGTGACCATTTTGTCCGTATAGAAGGTGGCGCGCCGCAGGAGTGCTGGCGCTAAGATGTCACCAGATTTGGCACTTGGGGGCGAAAGGTTCAAGGAAGAACTGCCTGATGCAGCTCCAGCGCCGGGATATTCGCATGCCGAGGCGATCCTTTTCCCGGTTTTGCATGGCGTTCGCTTTCCATTGTGGCCATCGTGCGTTAGGCGGGGTGATGTTTTGGAGGTCGCATCCGTTCCCGGCGGTCCGGCGCATCAAGTCCCTTGAATCGCCACTGACGGCAGCCTGCTCATGTCTGATGGGCTTGGTGCTGCTGGCGATGCTGTGTCTCGGCCGGCCGGACACGCCCATTTCCTGGGATGCCGCGCAAGGCGGTGCCAGCGTTGGCCTCGAACGGTCGGGTGAGGTCGCAGCGCTGCTGCGTGTCGCCAACAAGGCCCAGGCGCTGGAGGTTCGCGGCGCCCGGCCGGTGCTTGCGAAGTTCGCCGGCGGCCATCCGGCCCTCCCGGTTCCGCAGGCTGTCTTCCGTCGCCCCGCCCCGACGTCGCCGGAGATGTTTGTCGCCGGCCATGGGCCGGTCTGCGCGCCCCGTGTCAGCACCAACCAGCCGCGTGCGCCTCCCTCCACGCGAGCCTGAGCGGTCCGGGACCGCACGTTCACCTCCATTCCAAGCCATTCGCGTCGCAACCCGTGCGGCGGCCGAGAGCCGCGCATTGGTGGCGCGGCGCGTCATTTTCGGATCATTGCAATGCAACAGCGTATCAAGACATTCAAAAGCCTGTCACGCGCGGCCTCGGCTGCTTCATTTCTTTCCGTCCAGGCGCTCATCGGTATCGGAACCGTTTATTGGGCGATCGCCGAGACGCTCTATTTGTCGAGAACCGGAGCGCTCGTCCTCGGCGCCCTGTTCGCCTTGCCGTCAGCCTACGTTCTGCTGACGGTGGCGCGGATGGCCTTCGACGCGGAGACCGATCCGGCCAACCAGTGACCGAGGGTTCAAGACGTCCGTGTTCGAAAGTTCACGGGCGTCTGCTGGTCCTTGCCGCAGCAAACGGTCGCGGTTGACTGCGGCAAATCGTCCGCTTCCGCAGTGGCGACACATTCTCACGACATAAGATGGCGAGCAACTTTTTACGACGAGCGGCGTTGCTTGGGACTATGCCGGTTCGGGAGATGTCGGATGGACAGATTGCAATTCGAGGTGCCGGTGCGCATTGCACCAGGTCCCGGCTTGCCCGTCGAGGAAATCTACGGCGTCGAGCAGGCGCTCGATTTTCTGCAGGACTGGCCGGCACGCCGGCAGGGGCCCGTGTATCAGAAAGCCTTCAATGCCTGTTTTGGCGCGACCGTCGATGTGGTCAAGACCGAAGACGCCTGCCGGGCGTTCATGGCGTTCTGCCGCGTCACCGGACTTATGGCGGGCGACATGATGGCGCCACGCAAGCGCGGCGGTGAGGCGCGAGCACTGCAGGCTTGAGAGCCGCGCCGAATGGCGTAAACCAGCTCAGCTTCGAGTGCGTATGACAATTCGCGTGCGGGGAATGCATTGGCCGGCGCCGTTAAGCTTCCGTTTCCACTTTCGCGGTTAGCCATTGCTTGTTCGGCAATGGTTGATTCGTTGCGTCAGTTTCATGGTTCGGAAGATGTCCCCAGAAAAAGTCCGTGCGTTCCCGATCGATCGTCAGTTATTCTTGGTCAGGGAAGTTGCCGCCAGGCTCGGCAATCTGCATGGCGAGACCGCCACCTCGTTCTGGAAGGCAAAAGCGGCGGAGTTGCTCGATCTCGTTGTCGGGACGGGCAGGGACAGAACGGCGGCCAGTGACGAAGTACGCAGGTTTTTCCTTGCCGTACAAAGAGAACTGTTGGCTGGGTCGGTTGCTGAGCCAGCTCCAGTTCTTTCCGCCTGAAGCAGATATCATCCCAAAGATCGCGCTACTGGTTCGAGTTTTCTTGGCTCATCCTTCGAGTCGGCCACTGCCGGTGCCGTCGCATGTTGTTGGGGCCAGACGGCGCTGATCCCAGTTCGCGGTGATAGGTCCTAAGCCGGGCCGCTTGATCCTGTCCCCATACCGGCTCCCCCATGCAGCGCGGCGTGGTCGTTTCGTCAGGGAACGGTAAACAGCCGGCGCCCCGTCCGTTGGCCCCCTGTTCGTCCAGATGGCCGCGTGCACCCATTAAGAATGGCGGCCTTCATCAAAAATGAGCCAAAGTTTTTAGGCGTTCATTCATACATGCGTGTTTTCTAATGGATTATGGTGTTCAACTGCTTCACCCGAATCCGGCTCATGGCGGCCAGCATGCGCCGCAGCAGATCGGCGAATGTCGCCACCATCTTTGCCCTCACCTTGCCGATCGTTGTCGGTGCGGCGGGTTTTGGCGTGGAAACCTCCTATTGGTACTATAACAGCTTGAGACTGCAGGCCACGGCGGATGCCGCAGCCTATGCCGGCGCACTGGAGCAGATCTCGGGTTCGGATACGCCGACGATCGTCGCTGCCGCGACCCAGTCTGCTGCAACGAATGGTCTTGGCGCCGGCACGATCGTCGTCAATACACCGCCGGCATCCGGGCCGAACACGGCCAAGAAAGCGGTTGAAGTTATCGTCGGCCAAAAGCTCAATCGTATGTTCACCCTGATCTTCACCCAGAGTCAGGTTCCAGAACAGGCGAGGGCGGTGGCGCTCATCACTGACGCATCCAAGGCCTGCCTCCGGGCGCTCGATCCCTCGGCCTCGCAGTCGGTGCTCGTCTCCGGCAGCGCCAGCATGAAGCTCACCGGCTGCGTCATCATGACGAATTCGATCGCCCAAGACGCCATTAAGGTGCAGGGATCGGCGGCTCTCCAGGCCGACTGCCTGATCTCGGCGGGCGGCGTCGTGCTGAACAATCCGGTGACCACGATCTGCAAGGCGCCGATCACCCAGGCCTTGCCCATACCCGATCCGTTCGCCAGCGTGCCAGCGCCTGCCGCCAGCAACCCATGCCAGACTCTCAAAAATAATAAGACGACGCAAACAATCCAGCCCGGGACTTATTGCAGTGGCATGGACCTCTCCGGAAATGTCACGCTTTCGCCCGGCGTCTATGTCGTTCAGGGGAATTTGAAGATCAACGCGGGGGCAGTCGTCACGGGCAGCGGCGTCACCATCTTCATGGCGGGCAGCAGCACCGTCAGCATGAACGGGAATGCGACCGTGACGCTCAGCGCGCCTCAGTCGGGCACCTATTCCGGTATGCTGTTCTACGGTGACAGGACAGGCATGGCGGCGCAGAGCACCTTCAACGGTACTGCAGATTCCTTGCTGACAGGCGCCATCTATTTCTCCAAGCAGCAAGTCAACTACCTGGGCAACTTCTCAGGCAAGAATGGCTGCACGCAGGTTGTCGCCGACACTATCCAGTGGTCCGGCAATTCCACGATCAACCAGGACTGCTCGAGTCTGGGAATGAAGGACCTCCCGGCGGCGGCGTCAGTCGCGATTGTCGAATGAAGCCCGGGGCCTATCGATTGATTCCAGCCATTCGCGAAGACGCGGGCACTGCCGCGGTTGAGTTCGCGATGGTCTTGCCCATCCTGTGTCTGGTACTGCTCGGCATAGCCGACGGCTGGTCATACGTCACGAGTTCGCTGTCGATGCGCGCCAGCGTGAAGACGGCAGCGAACATGCTCTTGGCGGGCTCGGCCGACGACAGCGCGACGCAGGCCGCAGCACTGGCGAACTGGGAGAGGATGCCGGACGACGGTCAGGTCACGCTGAGCCGGATCTACAAATGCGGAACGACCGTGGTCGACGCTTCGACCTTGTGCAGCGGGCCGAAGGCACCGTCGGTCTTTGTCCAGATCGACGCATCGGCGACATGGACACCTCCCTTCACCTTCGGCGTCTTTTCCGCCCCCAGCACGATCGGCCAGCAGGAGCTGATCCGTGTTCGGTAATGCGGGAGGCTTCAAGGCCGATCGATCGGGCGGAGCCGCGCTCGAATTCGCGCTCATCGCACCGTTCCTTATCATGCTGCTATTCGGAATCTTCGCCTTCGGCTGGTCGATGAATTCGGCCTCCAGCGTTCGCTACACGCTGGAGGCGTCCGCACGGTCCCTGCAACTTAACAACACGTTGTCCCAAACTGCCCTCCAGTCGATCGCGACGCAGAAATTGCAGGCCCTGGGCCTGCACGATGTCAACGTCACGATCGCCATCGATCCGGCGAGCGGCGGCTTTCGCATGGCGCATCTGACCGCCACCTATGCCTTCGTCATAGACTTCCCATACTTCGACGGCTTCCCGATCAATTACGCGACGACGGTGACCGTGCCGCTGGTCGGCAGTTAGACACGCAGTCTGACCACGAAGCTGCTGGCCTCGAGCCCCGTGGTCAGGCTCTTTTCCGCAATGGGGTGTTGCCGAAATTTTTACCCAAGACATGAAGAATCTTTAAACTTCTGCACGTTACCAAAGCACGCATGGCCTCGTGGCGGAGCGGCTACGCTAGAGACTGCAAATCTCGGAAGCCTCGGTTCGATTCCGAGGCGAGGCCTCCAAAATTCCGAAGCAATGGACTGGCTCGGGCGGAAGTAAATCCCATTCCCGGTTCATTTCCGCGTCACGCCGAGCGATTCCGCGTGGCCGCAAAAATGCTCTATCGGAACAGATATTTCGAGACCTCGGGATTGCCGCGGCGCCACATCACATTGTCCAGGAAATAGTGGTGCACGTTGATGAAAATCAACACGATGAAGAAGAACAGCGACGATCCCAGCACCTCCTGGTCATAGGGGATAAGGGCCGTCAGCGCGGTCGGAATCAGCCAGAAACCCAGACCGCCGAGGAGGAGGCCAGCACTGATGAACTCCACAAGCCGCACCCTGTAGGCCGGACCAAGAATGGACAGGATTCCGGACGGCGGAACTTTCTCGACATCGCGCCCGTCACGCTCGACATTGCTCTGGTAGCGCCAGACCACCGCCAGGTACTGCAAGGAATGGAGCGCCGGCACCACGAGCAGCCAGAGCGGATTTGTCCTTACAATCAGAATCCAGAGATAGAGCGACGCGACGTAGGCGATGACGCCGTTATATGGCAGGCTGCCGCCATTCCTGCCCCAACGATTGATCAGCATCACGGCAGTGGCGGCCGTTGACGCGGCCGCGGCCGACAGCCCAATCGCATTGAGCCATGCAGGGGTGGCAAACGTATAATACTCCAGTCCCAGGTACTTTCCCCGGCTGACCGCCGTGTTGGTCTGAAGCCATGCGAACAGCCAGACGGCATAGCTGTTGATCAGTAGGATTTTCTTGTCCGGATCGGTGAAGAACCTGCGCTTCAGGACGGCATCCACCATCAACATGCCGTAGCCTTGCTTGACGTAGTGCCAGCCGACGAAAAAGAACATCGCGTTGGTTGCGTTTCCCAGCAGCCGGGCGTTCGCCGTGATCGAGCTGTAGGCAAAAAATGCGCCCATGAGCAGGGGAACGACGATGCCGGCGAAGATGTAGCGGAGCTGGAGGTTCCTGTCGTAGCCGTCGCCGCGCAGCTTCCGTCCGAAATTGCGGTAGAAGAGTTGGTATGAGTGGGCGAAGTGCGGATAGTTGATCACATAAGCCAGGAAGAGCATCGTCGCCGCCACCAGACTTTCGTACCTCAGTGGCACGAAGTACAGCGCCGGCAATATCAGGAATGCGCTGCCGCCAAGCATCAGAAAATCCGCGAGCGGACCAAAGAGATATTTTGGGGGCGTTGCCGCGGGAGCGCGTACATCGGCCGAAAGGTGAACCATCATATGAGCGCTCCTTTCGCATCCATTTAATCACCGGCCCGTCCGCTCGACAAGATAGAGGAGCCGAGCGGTCAGCGCGAAGGCATGGCTGCAGCCGACGTCGTAGCCGGCGATATTGTCGACGCGGTGCCGCCCCCTGCCAAATCGCATCGGCCAGCCATTGGCCGCGTAGGATCGGGAGAGAGACCGAGGTCTGATAGACTGGCATTGGTGACCGGGAGGAACGCGCTGTAACGGCCTCGCAAGCTCGGTTTTGCCGCTCGAAGTTCCCGCCACGAGCGGAAGAGCCAAGACCAGGGTTGTCATTTGAGGATGACGTAGAGTGGAATCAGGATAGAAAAAGCGGCGACGCCAGTGAGAAATAGGTCTGTGATCATGCGCCGCCGCGGTGCGCGACGTACACGAAATGTCGGTATCTACGCAAAACCCGCCCCCATTATTGCCCCAACTGAGCATCGCGTAGTCACGGCAGGAGTGCAAGCATCGTCTAAATTAGGAGTGCGCAATCATCTAACCGTAGCGCAAGCTTCACGGTTCCGACCGCGGTCTATCCCCGGTCGTGACCGCCTTGCGCGGCACCAGGGGATAACCGATCTGGCCAAAGATGTTTGAGGGGATCGGATCGTCGACGCCGTACTTGGCCGGCATTGAGGCTGTAGGCACGCGATAGGTGCCAAACACCAGGTCGATGAGCGCCAGTTGGCCGGCGAAGTTGCGGTCATAGGCGGCTCGCTCGCCGGCATGGTGCCAGTGATGGAACTGCGGACCGGCGATCAGCCAGGTCAGCGGCCGAAGCCGATCTTGGTGTTGGAATGGACCAGCATCGTGTGCCCCATATAAATCACCGAATAGAGCGCGATGGCCTCGCCGCTGAAGCCGAGCAGGAACACCGGCAGCAGCGCCGTTGCCTTGGTGACGATCTGGTCGACGGGGTGGACGTGGAAGGCGGCGAGGCAGTCCATTTCCTCGACGCTGTGATGGATGGCATGGAAGCGCCAGAGGATCGGGACGGCATGAAAGGTGCGGTGCGCGGCGTAGACGCCAAGGTCGGTCAGCACGATGATTTCCAGTACCTGCATCCAGGTCTGCTGGCCCGCCACCCCCGTCGTCACCCCGTCCGGCACCAGCAAGGCGAGCGCGCTGAAGATCGGCACGAAGATCAGGCCGCCGACGAAGTTGACGACGAAGCCGTTGAAGGCCGCGTAGGACAGGTCGTTGAAAAAGCCCTTGCGAAAAATCCGTTGCAGCCGCCGCAACGGAAACAGCCGTTCCAGCGGAATGAAGATCAGCAGGCCGATCGCGACCGCCTTCAGGCCGAACAGGTCGGCGATCTGCTGTATCGCATCCACGCCCCCAACCCTTCCCAACGGACAGAGAGGATATCCAAAGCACCGCGATCACCGCCGTGCAAGGCGGAAGGTGTATAGGAGGTTAATTCCTGTTCGGCGCTAGGTCAGCCAAAGCGCGTAACGCTTTATCCATGCCTCGTCTCTTTGACGCCTCAGTTCGTATTCCGGCACCAATGCCGAGTTTACGACGGCGGCTGGATGCCTCGGCCATATATGATCGCCGGCTTTCTGCACGCCCCAAATGGCGATCAGCACGACGGTCGTTACACCGCAGACTCGTCCAAAAGATAGTCGTTCCATCGGCACCGGTCCCCTCTGCCGCCAGGGATGATGAGCAAATAGTCCCAACAAAGCATGAACGAGCGGTCCGCTGAACGGTCCCTCGCAAACGTCAACCTCTCTTTGCACGGCTTTCATGGATAATCAGCGCGATCACCAGACGTTCGAATTGGAGGCACTGCGTGCGCGACCGCGGACTGAAGGACCGCCGACCAAGGGCTGGACACCATGGAAAGCCGGCGCCGGTATTCCTCCGTCCGCAGCCGAACTGTTCAGGCAAATTCACTGGCGTTATTCGTCGGATATTCGACGCATCGTCTCAAAACGGAGCTCAGTGCTTGAAAGATCTGGTACGCCCAAGGGGAATCGAACCCCTGTTACCGCCGTGAAAGGGCGGTGTCCTAACCGCTAGACGATGGGCGCGCTCAGACGAAGCGGCTTATACTGACGTTGCGCGCAACCGGCAACCCGTTAGGTGCCGCCTTGGACAACTTTTTTCCGGCCCGCCAAATCGGCGATTTCGCCCGGGTTGGCAGGGCCTGGTAATTTGCGGTGACGTCAGTCGCTTCGTCGTCCTCGGGCCGTCGCGACAAGGCTTCGCGTCTGCTTCGCACAGGAGTGACGAAGTCGAGTCGGCTTCGGCCAATCTTGAAGGTTCACGGGAACGCTATTGGCGGAGCCCAACAGGCTCAGGTCCATTGACGCTGTCAGCCGTCGCCACCGCCACTGCGCCGGCGGCAGCGCCAGTTCCAGTCGCGCTCGGGGCCGACGTCGACATGGACCGATTCGGTGTGGCAATAGGTGCCGACGCCGCCGCGGCCTGGCATGGTCCTGATGTAGTTCGCCAGCTCCCATTTGGAGACGCCGGGCACCTGGATGTCGGCGGCGGCGCAATACATGTGCAGCGAATTCTTGGCGCCGTTGGCTCGGCGGTTGCGGGCCGGGTCGCGATAGCCGGAGGTCACCATCATCTTGCGGCCGTAGTGGCCTTCGATCGTCTTCAGCACGCGCACGAGGGACGGCTTCAGGCAGGCGACGTCCACGCTCTCATTCTGCTTCAGGAGACCGTTGGGCGCCAGGCGGGCCATGCCGGCGGCCGACGCAACCTGATAGCTGCCACCCGAGCCTTCGTCCTCGTTGAGGTCGACGTCGCTTTCGTCGTCGAGGCCGGATTTGCGCTTGATCTCGAACAGGGCCGTCTGGCGCACGCCGGGCAAGGCATCGCTCCCGGTGATGTGACCGGCTTCGTCACCGGTCGAAGCCAACTGTATCGGCTTTGCCGTGGAATCGGCCGAGGCCAAAGTGATGATCGGCTTTGCCGCTGCCGGAGCGGACTTGGCCTGCACGGCCGGCTGTTCGCCCGATCGTGTGTTGACCAGCGGGGCGGGCGTTGCCGAAGCGGGGGTGGCGCCGAACATCGAGGCCAGGAAGCTTTTCTTCTTCGGCGCCTCGGCTTGTGGCGCCTCGCCGGCGGTCACATAGACCGGATTGTTCATCACCGGTGCCGCGGCCGGCTTCGGCGTCGTCGCGGCGGCATCGGCGGCGGCGATCTTCTGGGCGACCGCGTCGGTCTGCTGCGCCGTCTGTACCGGCTGCTGCAAGGCCTGCGGCGTCTGCCCCGCGATCGTTTCCACGCCGGCCGGCGTGGTGAGCGGAAAGGCGGCCTGCGGCTTGGCCATCGGTACGTAGGCAACTGTCTCGGGGAGCGCCGCGTCGCTTTCGCTCATCACGGTCGTCTGCTCCGTCGCCACCTGCGACGACGAATCTGTGGCGGCGAGGGGCTTGCTCGTGGAGGCGGCGTGGATGTCCGATGCGGAAGCATTATAGCCCGGCATTCCAACCGACATCGTCGGGTCGCCAGCCGATGTGCAGGAGGCTAGAAGCACGGAGCAGAGCGCTGCCACAATGGCGCGGCGTTCTCCCTTTGCGAGGCTCCATCCTGCTGATTTCAAAGTCAAATTCCCCCTCGATGTCCGGTCGGTACATCCGTGTCGCTGACTGGCATGTCCGCGTCAGGGCGACCTTTGTCTCCGATCCGGAAACGAGACCTGTGTCAAATCAGCAAGCCTGTAAGTATTTTTGCAGCGATTGCCGAATTGCGGCTGCTTGATGGTTGACGACACCATTTCGCCCGCTTTTAGGGGGCCGTCAACTCACCACACATTACAGTCCGTTACACACGCACCTTGACATAGGTGCCGGGAGCATCGCCCAAGGTTTTCATATGCTTGCCAGGTTTGCGGGCAGGTACGCGGGTGTTGTCCTTGGCCTCTATCCAGCTTTGCCAATGCGGCCACCAGGACCCGGGATGGTCCGTGGCCCTTTCTATCCACTGGTCGAAGTCGCCTTCCGGCGGACCGCCGGTCCAGTACTGGTACTTGTTGGATGCGGGCGGATTGACGACGCCCGCTATATGCCCCGATCCCGCCATCACGTACTCTACGGGGCCGCCGAAATATTTCGAGCCGAGGAAGACGGACAGCGCCGGCGCGATGTGATCTTCCCGGGAGGCGAGATTGTAGACGGGAATGGTGACATCGCCGAGCGAGACCGTGTGGCCCGCCAGTTCCATCGTGCCGCGCGAGAGGTTGTTCTCGAGATAGCAGTTGCGCAGGTAGAAGGAATGGTTGGCCGCCGCCATGCGGGTCGAATCGGCGTTCCAGTAGAGCAGGTCGAAGGGCAGGGGATCCTTGCCGCGCATGTAGTTGTTGACGACATAGGGCCAGATCAGGTCACCCGAGCGCAGCATGTTGAACGCGGTCGCCATCTTGGTGCCGTCGAGATAGCCTTTTTCGTTCATCGACTTTTCCACCGCCGCGACCTGTTCCTCGTCGACGAACACTTTCAAATCGCCGGCATGGGTGAAGTCGACCTGCGTGGTGAAAAAGGTCGCCGACTTGATGCGGTCGTCGCCTTCCCCGGCCATCAGCGCCAGTGCCGCCGCCAGCAGCGTGCCGCCGACGCAGTAGCCGATCGCGTTGACGTCGCGTTCGCCGGTCGCCTTCTCGATCGTGTCGAGGCCGTATTGGAGGCCCTCCCGGATATAGGCTTCCCAGTTCTTGGCGCCGTGGCGTTCGTCCGGATTGATCCAGGAGATGACGAAAACGGTGTGGCCTTGCTCGATCGCCCAGCGGATAAAGGACTTCTGCGGGTTGAGGTCGAGGATGTAGAACTTGTTGATCCAGGGCGGGCAGATCAGCAGTGGGCGCTTCAGCACCGTCTCGGTCGCCGCATCATACTGGATGATCTCCGCGACATCGCTGCGGCCGACCACCTTGCCGGGCGTGTTGGCGATGTTCCTGCCGATCTCGAAGGGCGAATAGTCGGCCTGGCGCAATTTCAGGTCGCCCTTGCCGGCGGCGATGTCCTCGGCCAGCATCTTCATGCCGCGCACCAGGTTTTCGCCGTTGGAGGCGACGGTTTCGCGAAACAGTTCGGGATTGGTCAGGATGAAATTGGACGGCGAGATGGCGTTGGATACCTGCTTGACGTAGAAGCTCGCCTTGTGGCGGGTATGCTCGTCCAGGCCTTCGGCGTGGTCGACCAGTTCGGACGCCCAGCGCGAGGTGACGAGATAGGCCTGCTTGAGGAAATCGAAGAAGGCGTTGCGGCCCCATTCCGGATCCTGGAAGCGCTTGTCGCCGCGCTCCGGCTTGACGGCATCGTCGGCACCCTCGGCGTTGGGGCTGACGCGCTGGATGGCGTTCGCCCAAACCGTCATATAGCCGGCGAACAGCCGCGTCTGCGCTTCGAGCGCGCGCTGCGGATCGGCAAGCCAGTATTCACTGAGCTTGGAGAAGGTCTTGACCATGTCGACGACAGGCTCGGCGACGTGGTCGCGCACCTCACCCTTTTCGCGCGGTTCGGCCCAGGCGGACGCCGCCTTGCCGGCCTGTTCGATCATCCGCGCCATGTTCAGCGCGAAGCGTTCCGGGTCCTTCACCAGATATTGCTCGACCGTCGAAGGTCCGCCATCTTCCGCTTTGCCCGAATCGGGTGTTTTGGACATGGTTCGCGGGGTTCCTCCGGAAGCGTTTTCTTGACATATTAACATGGGACATCCGACAGGGTCCAATCTCGCTCTACCCCGGCTGCCAAGGAAACAATATGACGATTAAGTTTGGCGAGACTGTTTTTTTCGGTGCCGGCCATTTTTGCCGCATCGGCGCGGCGATCATGTTCGTGGCCATTGCCGGATGCTCGAGCACGAATACCGGCGGTCCGGTGCCGATGGCCACCGACGCGGGCCCGAAGGACACCGGCACCTTTCCGAACCTCAACATCCCGCCGCAAGTGGCGGCGAAACAGTTCACCGAGGCCGAGAAGAACGCCAAGCTGGCCCAGTTGAAGGCCGACGAGAACGCGCAGCGTGCCAAAAGAGGCGGCGCGGCCGTCACCAACCAGGCGGCTCTGACCGATCTCGCGAAGAAACATGGTCCGCAGACGCTGACGCAGATCGAAGGCAAATGCGACCCCGCCCTCGACCCTACCTGCAAATGAGTATATAGCGCGCGCCCAATGCCCTAAGATATCCGGGGCTCCCTTTGCTGTCTGGAACTGCCATGGAAGAATTTCACAAGGTCCGCCGGCTTCCGCCTTATGTGTTCGAGCAGGTCAACCGGCTCAAGGCCAGCGCCCGTTCGCGCGGCGCCGACATCGTCGACCTTGGCATGGGCAATCCGGACCTGCCGACGCCCAAGGCCATCGTCGACAAATTATGCGAGGTCGTGCGCGATCCGCGCACGCACCGCTATTCCTCATCGCGCGGCATTCCCGGCCTGCGCCGCGCCCAGGCAAACTACTATGCCCGCCGCTTCGGCGTGAAGCTCAACCCCGACACCCAGGTGGTGGCCACGCTTGGCTCGAAGGAAGGCTTCGCCAACATGGCGCAGGCGATCACCGCGCCCGGCGACGTGATCCTGTGCCCCAATCCGACCTATCCGATACACGCCTTCGGCTTCATCATGTCGGGCGGCGTCATCCGTTCGCTGCAGGTCGAGCCCGATGACGGCTTCATCCCGGCGCTCGAGCGCGGCGTCCGCCATTCGATCCCGAAGCCGCTGGCGCTGATCCTCAACTATCCGTCGAACCCGACGGCGCTGGTGGCCTCGCTCGATTTCTACAAGGACGTGGTGGCCTTCGCCAAGAAGAACGACATCATCATCCTGTCCGACCTTGCCTATTCGGAAATCTACTTCGACGGCAATCCGCCGCCTTCCGTGCTGCAGGTGCCGGGCGCCATGGACGTCTGCGTCGAGTTCACCTCGATGTCGAAGACCTTCTCCATGCCCGGTTGGCGCATGGGCTTCGCCGTCGGCAATGAGCGGCTGATCTCGGCGCTGACCCGGGTCAAATCCTATCTCGATTACGGTGCCTTCACGCCGATCCAGGTGGCGGCCGCGCACGCGCTCAATGGCGACGGCGCCGATATCGCCGAGGTGCGTGACATCTATCACAAGCGCCGCGACGTGATGGTCGATGCCTTCGGCCGCGCCGGATGGACCGTTCCCGCACCAGCGGCCTCGATGTTCGCCTGGGCGCCGATCCCGGAGCCGTTCCGTCATCTCGGCTCGCTCGAATTCTCCAAGCTGCTCATCGAACACGCCGATGTGGCGGTGGCGCCTGGTGTCGGTTTCGGCGAGCATGGCGATGATTTCGTGCGCGTGGCGCTGGTCGAGAACGAGCACCGGATCCGCCAGGCGGCGCGCAACATCAAGCGCTTCCTGTCGACCAGCGCCAAGCAGCCCAACAATGTGGTGCCGCTTTCCGCCCACCGGTAAATACAAATTCGATCTGATTTGAGGGGCGTCGCCTTCCATGGCTGAAGCACTGCGTGTTGGAATTGCCGGACTCGGCACGGTCGGCGCATCGGTGGCGCGCGTGTTGCGCGACAAGGCGGCGGAACTGACCCGCCAATGCGGGCGCGACATCATCGTGTCGGCGGTTTCGGCGCGCGACCGGAAACGCGACCGTGGCATCGATCTAAGCGCCGCGAACTGGTTCGACGATCCGGTTAAGATGGCGCAGACCGCCGAGCTCGACGTTTTCGTCGAGCTGATCGGCGGCGATGAGGGGCCGGCGCGGGCCTCGGTGAAAGCCGCGCTCGAAGCCGGCCGTCATGTCGTCACCGCCAACAAGGCGCTGCTTGCCAAGCATGGCGTGGCGCTTGCCGAAATCGCCGAGAAGAAGGGCGTGCTGCTCAACTACGAGGCCGCTGTAGCAGGTGGCATTCCCGTCATTAAGACGATGCGTGAAGCGATGGCCGGCAACTCGGTCAACCGTGTGTTCGGCATTCTCAACGGCACCTGCAACTATATCCTGACCCGCATGGAGGCCGAGGGCGTCTCCTTCGACGTCGTGCTGAAGGACGCGCAGCGGCTGGGCTATGCCGAAGCCGATCCGACCTTCGACATCGAGGGCCATGACACCGCGCACAAGCTCTCGATCCTGACCAGCCTAGCCTTTGGCACCAGGATCGCGGCGAACGACATCTACATGGAAGGCATTTCCAACATTACCCAGGCCGACATCCGTGCGGCAGGCGATCTCGGCTACCGGATCAAGCTGCTCGGCGTCGCCCAGCGCACGGAGAGCGGCATCGAGCAGCGCGTCCATCCGACCATGGTGCCGACGGCTTCCGTCATCGCGCAGGTGCACGGCGTCACCAATGCGGTGGCCATCG
This sequence comes from Mesorhizobium sp. M8A.F.Ca.ET.181.01.1.1, assembly GCF_004792025.1. Lineage (NCBI taxonomy): Bacteria > Pseudomonadati > Pseudomonadota > Alphaproteobacteria > Hyphomicrobiales > Phyllobacteriaceae > Mesorhizobium > Mesorhizobium sp. M8A.F.Ca.ET.181.01.1.1. The sequence continues at coordinate 1,117,759 of NZ_SRTV01000001.1, forward strand.
AGACCGATATTCTGGGCGAATTGCTGCTCTCCGGCCCCGGCGCCGGCGGCAATGCCACCGCCTCGGCGGTCATCGGCGACGTCGCCGACATCGCCAAGAGCCGGCCCGGCTTCCAGCATGGTCCTGTCTTCGGCCGGCCGGCGAAGGAGCTGAAACCCTACAGGAAGGCGCAGATGCGCAGCCATGCCGGCGGCTACTTCATCCGGCTGACCGTGCATGACCGCATCGGCGTGTTCGCGGCGATCGCAAAGCGTATGGCCGACAATGATATTTCGCTGGAATCGATCGTCCAGCATGCGGTCAGCGGCGAGGCGGCGGCGCAGAAGACGGTGATCCTCGTCACCCACGAGACCACCGAGGCCGCCGTGCGCAAGGCCGTCGACGGCATCACCAAGGACGGCCATCTGACCGACAAGCCGCAGGTCATCCGCATCGAGCGGGCAGGGTAGCAGGCCCCCGGAATCGCCGGGCATAACCACTGCCGGCACATTTCGGTTCGATGGGGATATCCCGGAACGAATTGGCGTCGGCGCCGTTCTCTTGGTCAGCAACCAAGGGAGCCGCTTCATGGCCGATACCAACAAATCCGACAGCCCTGACATCGGCGACATCCAGAAGACGCTGGAAAAGCAGATCGCAGACCTGCGCAAGGAGATCACCAAGATCAACAAGAGCATTTCGGCGCGCAGCGCGGAAATGCTCGATGATGCCAGCGAACAGGCATCGGATTTCTACGAGACAGCCGCTTCGCGTGCCTCGCGGACGGCACAGCAGTTGCGCAGCCAGGCCCAGGCGGTTTCGGACGTCGCGCGCGAAAATCCGGGCACGACGACCGCCGTGGTTGGCCTTATCGGCCTGCTCGGCTTTCTGGCCGGGATCGCCGTCGGCCAGTCGATGAACGACACGTCGCGCCGCTGGTACTGAGCGCGTCGGTATTGAGCCGGCTATGCCGGCTCGTTTCTTTTCAGGACATCATTGAAGGAGGGCACCATGGCTTCGTCCGTGTTGATCGGCATCCTGATCACGTTTCTCGTCATCATTCTCGTTCTCTATCTGGTGCAGCGGCTGCCGCTCGACGCCAGAATGAGGCAGATCGTGCAGATCATCGTCATCATCATCGGCATTATTTCGCTGCTCAAATACCTCGCGGTTTTCTAGGCAACCAAGGGCGGCAACTTCCTGTTTCCTGCCGGCCCGTTTCGTCTCGAACCGGGCCGGCATTGTTTCAAGAATAAGGTTCAATCGATTGATATTGCTATCCTTTCGATAAAACTGCCGGCAGGTCTTGCCGTTGTCATGCTCGTTTGACAAAACAGGCGCGCCTCCGGCGGGAGGCGCCGTCAAACGAGGATTTGCCGAAATGAATGTGGCCCAGAATATCGTCGCCGGCCTTGACCGGATACTCACCATGGAACTGGTGCGCGTCACCGAACGAGCCGCCGTCGCGGCCGCCAGGCTGCGCGGCCGCGGCGACGAAAAGGCTGCCGACCAGGTCGCAGTCGACGCCATGCGCGAGGAGCTCAACCGCCTTGCCATCAAGGGCACGGTGGTGATCGGCGAGGGCGAGCGGGACGAGGCGCCGATGCTCTATATCGGCGAAGAGGTCGGTACCGGCAAAGGCCCGGCGGTCGATATCGCGCTTGATCCGCTCGAAGGTACGACGATTTGCGCCAAAAACCTGCCGAACGCGCTCGCCGTGATCGCGATCGCCGAGAAGGGCAGCCTGCTGTTCGCACCCGACGTCTACATGGACAAGATCGCGATCGGCCCTGGTTATGCAGAAGGCGTCATCGACATCGATGCCTCGCCGGCCGACAACATCGCCAGTATCGCCCGGGCGAAGGGCGCCGCCGTATCCGACATCACGGCCTGCATCCTCGACCGGCCGCGCCACGCCAAGCTGATCGACGCCGTGCGTGCCACCGGCGCCGCGATCCGCCTGATCGGCGACGGCGACGTCGCCGGCGTCATTCACACCACCGACCCGGAAGAAACCGGCATCGACATCTATCTCGGTACCGGAGGCGGGCCGGAAGGCGTTCTGGCCGCGGCCGCGCTGCGCTGCACCGGTGGCCAGATGCAAGGCAGGCTGATCCTCGATACGCCGGAGAAGATCGCCCGTGCGGCAAAGATGGGCATTGCCGATCCGAAGCGGGTTTATCGGGCCGAGGACATGGCGCGCGGCGACGTGCTGTTCGCGGCCACCGGCGTCACCGACGGCAACATGCTGGCCGGCGTCAGGTTCGGCCGCACCTACATCACCACCCATACGATCGTGCTGCGCTCCTCGTCGCGCACCGTGCGGGAGATCAAGGCCCGGCACCAGGATCTGGATAAGTTCTAGACCTGCTTGCGGAGCCGGGTCGCAGTTGTTAGCCATTGGCGGCATCTGAACCTGGCCGCGCAAGGATTGACGATGAAGGCGTTTGACTGGCACGCGGATCCGATCCTGCGTGCCACTCCCATAACAAAATCCTATCGCAACACCCAGAACGCGCGCCGCTGCGGCCAACCATGAGTTGGCAAAGCGCATGACAGGCGAAAGGCGCCTCTTCCTCGATGTCAGGCAGTCGGCTACGGGTCTCTCCTGGGAGCACCGGCTGACCGAACGGCAGGACATGATCGCGCTCGCCATCGCGCAAGGCCATGGCGTGCCGGACATCGTCGCGCGCGTTCTTGCCGGACGCGGCGTGACCGCTGATGAGACCGAGCGGTTTCTCGACCCGACGATCCGCGACCTGTTGCCGAACCCGGCCTCATTGACCGACATGGACAAGGCCGCCATCCGCATCGCCGCCGCCGTCGTGGCCCGGGAAAAAATAGCGATCTTCGGTGACTACGACGTCGATGGCGCGGCCTCGTCGGCCTTGCTGAAGCGGTTTCTCGCGCATTTCTCGGTGCCGTCGGAAATCTATATCCCGGATCGTATTTTCGAAGGCTACGGTCCCAATCCCGATGCCATGCGCGAACTGGTCTCGCGCGGCGCGACGCTGATCGTCACCGTCGATTGCGGCACCAACAGCGCCGCTTCCGTGGAGGCAGCCAAGGAGGCGGGCGCCGATGTCGTGGTGCTGGACCACCACCAGGTTGGCGGCGCGCTACCGGCGGCGCATGCCGTCGTCAATCCCAATCGCGACGACGACCTTTCCGGGCAGGGCCATCTCTGTGCCGCCGGCGTGGTCTTTCTCGCTCTGGTGCAGACTGCGAAGGTGCTGCGCGCGATGACCGACGCCGCGCCGCCGGACCTGCTTTCCCTGCTCGATCTCGTGGCGCTTGCGACCGTCTGCGACGTGGTGCCGCTCACCGGCGTCAATCGCGCCTTCGTCGTCAAGGGTCTGCAAATGGCGCGGCAGCAGAAGAATGAAGGGATGGCTGCCCTTGCGCGGGTGTCGCGCATCGGCGAGCCGATCAGCACCTTCCATCTCGCCTATCTGATCGGCCCGCGCATCAATGCGGGCGGACGCATCGGCGATGCGGCGCTCGGCAGCCGGCTGCTTGCAACGGACGATCCGGTCGAGGCGCAGACCATCGCCGAGACGCTCGACCGGCTGAACCAGGAGCGGCAACTGATGGAGCAGGAGATGCTTGCCGCCGCGCGCGCCGAGGCCGATGCCGAGCTGGCGGGCGGCAGCGGCCCGGCGATCGTCGTCACCGCCAGCAACAACTGGCATCCCGGCATTGTCGGCCTGCTGGCCTCGCGATTGAAGGATCATGCGCGCCGGCCGGCTTTCGCCATCGCCTTCAACGCTGTGGGCATCGGTACCGGTTCGGGCCGTTCGGTGTCGGGTTTCGATCTTGGCCGGCTGGTACGCGAGGCGGCCATTGCCGGGCTCATCGTCAAGGGCGGCGGCCATGGCATGGCCGCCGGCATCACCGTCGAGCGCGCAAGGCTGGGCGAACTCAGGGCCTTCTTCGAGGAGCGCGCGGCTGCCGACGTTTTCCGGTTGCAGGATGAGGAAAGCCTGGCGATCGACGGCGCGCTTGCCGCGGAAGGCGCGACGCTCGGCCTGCTCGACGCGCTGGAGAAGGCGGGCCCCTTCGGCGCCGGGCATGTCGCGCCGGTTTTCGTGCTGCCGCGCCATCGGCTGGTCGATATCAGGCCGGTCGGCACCAACCATATTCGGGCTGATTTGCAGTCGGAGAGCGGCGGCCGCATCCAGGCGATCGCCTTTCGCGCCGTCGACACCGTGCTCGGCGAATTCCTGTTCAAGAACCGAGGCAAGACCGTGCATGTCGCCGGCTCGCTGTCGGGCAATCACTGGAACGGCAACCGTACGGTGCAGTTTCGCATCATCGATGCTGCGCGGGCATAGCCGCGCGGCGGAAACCGGGCAATTCAGCTGGCCGGTGCATAACGCAGCAACGTCACGCCCTGGGTAAGACTTTCCGTGCCGAGCGGTTTCAGCGTCAGCGACAGGCCGGATTGGAAGTATGGCTTGCCGCCACCCAGCACCACAGGATGCATGTAGAGCCGGTATTCATCAATGAGACCGGCTCGTGCCAGGGACGCCGCAAGATCGGCGCCGCCGAGGATGACGAGGCCATCGGCCCGTGCCTTGAGAGACTTTACCGTGTTCTCGGCATCGTCATCCACCAGCCGGGCATTGGCCCCGACTTGCTGAAGCGTGGTCGAGAAGACGATCTTCGGCGTCTCCCGCCATGCACGGGCAAAATCCCGCTCGACCTCGGTGGCGCCGGTCTCGCGCTCAGGGTTGTCCCAGAAGCGCATGGCCTCGTACATGCGCCGTCCCGCGAGCACGGCGGAGGCCTGTCTCATCATGTCGTTGAAATGCTGGTGCAGCTCTGCTTCGGGTACCGGCAAGCCGATGTCCTCGTCCGATCGGGCGATGTAGCCGTCCAACGACGTCAGCATGGAATAGACAATCCTGGCCATCGGCACCTCCGCTTCAATTGGCGCAGATCACCATGACCAATTGCATCTTGCAATCAGTTTGTGCGCAAGCGAATAGAGTTAAATGATCTAGGCGAGAACCGTCTGCAGCCGCGTCAGTTCGCCGATCTGCGCCATCGTCGCCTGGTAACCGAGCTGGATCGCTTCGTCGGCCCGGTGGAATTCGGTCAGGCCGATATGGCTGAGCTTGGGCTGCAGCGACATGTCGGGCGGATCCCCGGCTAGCCTGGCGCGCGAAATGCGGTCCTGGATGATGTTGAAGGCTTCGACCATCACGCCGGTGATGCCCAGACGCGTCTGGTGCGATTGGTGCTGGGCGTTGACCTGGCCGGGCCTTGGGGCGTCCTTTTCGATAACCAGTTCGCCGGCACTGTGCTTGATCACGGCGGCGCGGCCGAACAGGTCGTAGTGCAGGTTGACCGCCACGACGAGCGGCTGCTCGTAGGCGCGGCAGACCGAAACGGGCACCGGATTGACCAGCGCGCCGTCGACCAGCACACGACCGTTGCAATCGACCGGCTCGAACACGCCGGGCAGTGCGTAGGATGCGCGCATGGCCGTGATCAGCGAACCGCTCGACAGCCAGATCTCGTGGCCGGTGCGGATTTCCGATGCGACGCAGACAAACGGCTTTGGCAGATCGTCGAAGCGGATACCGGCCACGTGCTCGCGCAGGCGCGCGTCCAGTTTCATACCGCCGAAGAGGCCGCTGCCGCGCAGGTTGAGATCGAGCAGGCCGAAGATGCGCCTTCTGGTGAGGCTGCGGGCGAACTCTTCCAGCTCATCCAGTTTGCCGGCAAGATAACAGCCGCCGACCAGAGCACCGATCGAGGTACCGGCAATCATCGAAACTTCGATGCCGGCTTCATCGAGCGCGCGCAGCACGCCGATATGCGCCCAGCCTCTGGCGCAACCGCCGCCGAGCGCCAGCGAAATACCTGTTTTCTTGGGGGATTTTGTTTCGGATGCGCCGCCGGTCGAGGACAGGCCGTTGGCCTCCCTGACGTCTGGTCTGCTACGCAATGACGCCCATTCGAGCATCATGATCTCCCTTGTCCCAAAGCTAATATACGGATGGGCCGTATCGAAATGATGAATCTGTGTAGTTGATGTGAGGCAGAAGGTTCAAGCTGATGGCTTCCGATACGTGTTTTCCGCATCGAACAGCGGCTTGCTGCCGTCGTCGGCAAGCGTCCCCTTGCCGTCGATCAGCCCCACCGTCCGATAAAAGCATGAACGTCGGCCAGTGTGACAAGTTGCGTCGTGGCCCAACACTTTCACGCGCAACCACAACGCATCCTGGTCACAATCCGTGAGCATCTCGACGACATGCTGGAAATTGCCAGAGGTTTCGCCCTTCTTCCAGAGCGTGTTGCGCGAGCGCGACCAGTAGTGGGCGATGCCTGTCTCCAGCGTCAGTGCCAGCGCTTGCGCATTCATATGCGCGACCATCAGCAGCATGCCGTCGGCGGCATCGCTGACGACGACGGTGACCAGGCCGTTGGCGTCGAAGCGCGGCGAGAACACCGCGCCTTCTTCCAGGGTCTTCTTGTCTGACGGAGCTTTCGGGAATTCCAGTGCCGACATATCCGGTCTATTTTCCTGTTGACCGCGACGTCGGCAAGGGGCTCACGCCTCGCCGCCGCGCACCATGGTGACAAAACGAACCTGCTCTTCAGGCGTATCCTTGAAGACGCCGGTGAAGGTTGAGGTCAGCGTGGTTGAGCCCTGCTTGCGGATGCCGCGCATGGCCATGCACATGTGCTCGGCCTCGATCATGACGGCGACGCCGCGCGGGTTGAGTACGTCCTGGATGACACCGGCAATCTGCGCGGTCAACGCTTCCTGCGTCTGCAGGCGATGGGCGAAGATATCGACGACGCGGGCGATCTTCGACAGGCCGACCACCTTGCCGTCGGGCAGATAGCCGACATGCGCCTTGCCGATGATCGGCACCATGTGATGCTCGCAATGCGAATGGAACTGGATGTCCTTGACGATGACCAGGTCATCGTAGCCGGCGACCTCCTCGAAGGTGCGGCCGAGCTCGTCCGCCGGGCACATGTCGTAGCCGCCGAACATTTCACGGTAGGCCTTGGCCACGCGCTTGGGGGTGTCGATCAAACCCTCGCGATCCGGATTGTCGCCGGTCCAACGCAGCAAGGTGTGCACGGCAGCCTCGACTTCGGCTTCGCTCGGGCGGTCGGTGACCGGCTTTTCCATGTAGGCGGACTGGGGCATGAGCTTCTTGATGACGGCATCCATAAAAGGCGTCTCCCGTAGTTCCTCTCTCAGGAGGAACGAGTTGAACGGACCACGACCTTTCGGTGTCGGAAACTCGCCCCGTTTCCAGCCCGTAAGCGGCGTGAACTTCCCGGCAAGGACAGTGGCGTTCGCCGCCTTGTCGATGCCGGACTGCCAGCATTATATATGGTCGTGCCGAGCGAATGAAAGACGCAACAACGGCAATCGCTGTTCGCTTGGCGGCGACGGATTGGAAAATAATGATCAACGACGTCTACAACGCGAAAATTCTCGGTTTTGCCGGAAACATCGCCCGCATCGGCCGGCTCGATCATCCCGACGCGACCGCGAAGGCGCATTCCAAGCTGTGCGGTTCGACCGTTACCGTCGACCTCAAGATGGAGGACGGCGTTGTTACCGACTTCGCCCACGACGTGAAGGCCTGCGCGCTCGGCCAGGCATCGTCCTCGATCATGGCGCAACATGTCGTCGGCGCCAGCGCCGAGGAATTGCGCGCGGTGCGCGAGACCATGCTGAAGATGCTGAAGGAGAACGGCGCGCCGCCGGAAGGCCGCTTCGCCGACCTCAGCTATTTGGAGCCGGTGCGCGACTACAAGGCGCGCCATGCGTCCACCATGCTGACCTTCGACGCGGTGGTCGACGCGATCGGCCAGATCGAGAAGAAGCGCGCCGACGAAGCGGCCTGAGCGTGGGCTTTGGCCTTACGGCGGCGGGCAGATCCAGCCAGGGCACAGCCGGTCATTCATGCAATAACCTCATGTTCGCCGGCATTCTTGCGGCTTCACTTGTGTCGAGCGGCGGATCGTGCGGGGCGGAACCAGCGGTCCAGCGCGATATCGGCGACTATCTCATGAAGGCTATCCAAGCCTGTTGGAGCATGCCTGCCAATACCACAAGCATTGCACGCGTTCGGATCAGCTTGAACAAGGACGGATCGCTCGCCGGCCCGCCAAAAATCGTCGGCCCCGTGACACCGCCACGGGATAAGGTAGCCGAAGCCGCCATTCGGGCAATCACGCGTTGCGCGCCGTTTTCCGGGCTGGCATCCTACGCCGCCCACTATGATTTGTGGCGCGACATCGTCGTCACGTTCAACCCGGCAGACGACCCTGCGGCGGGACATCCGTCCCTGGACGTCAACGATCTCGACAAACTTCTCGAAAAATACAAAGCAAAGTAGCGGAATCTTGCCAGGGCAATGGCTCAGGCCGGCGCTTTCAGCGCCGGCCTGCTGTCGGCAAATTCGCTTCTTAGCCAATTGGCGAAGGCCGCTGCCGGTTCGGAGAGATCGTGCAAACTCCTGGCCACCAGCCAATAGGCGCCGGACGCGACATTGATGTCGAACGGCTTGACCAGTGCCCCGGTCGCCAATTCTTCGCCAATCTGCAGGAGATCGCCCAGCGCCACCCCATGTCCAAGCAGCGCGGCCTGCTTCGAGAGCGAGGCGTCCGCAAGCATCGGGCCGCGCGCGGGCACCGCATCGGCTGGCACGCCCGCCGCCTCGAACCAGCGCGCCCAACCCTGGCGGTTTTCCTCGTGCAAAAGCGTGAAGCGAGCAAGGTCGGCCGGCTTCTCGAGGGCCGGGCCCGATGAAAGCAGCGCCGGCGACAGAACCGGCGAATCGACCGTTGAAGCCAGCCGTTCGGCCTCGCTACGGGGCCATGACGTCGAGCGTGAGCTGAAACGCAAGGCAAGTTCGGGCTGGTCGCTGCGGAACTCGATCAGCCTTGGGTCGACTTCGAGGGAAACGTCGATGTCGGGCCGCAACTGCCGGAACCGGTTGAGCCTCGGCACCAGCCACACCGCTGCGAGCGAAGGTTCGACGCTGACGCGAACCACGAACTGGGCCGGGGTGGCGGCCAGATCGCCGAGCAGGCGGTCAATCGCATCGAAACTCGTCATCAGTTGAGCAAGCAGCCGGCGGCCCGCATCCGTCAGTTCGACGCGGCGATGGTGCCGTTCGAAAAGCGGTTGGCGCAGGAAGGTTTCGAGTTCGCGGATCTGCCGGCTGATCGCCGCCTGCGAGACGAAAAGCTCCTCGGCGGCCTTGCTGAAGCTCACATGCCGCCCAGCCGCCTCGAAGCTCCTCAATGCCGTCAGGGGCAGGCGTCCACGCTTCATTTTCGCATAACCCAGGATTATCCGAAGCGGAAATTATACTCGTTTGAAGGCGAAGGCCAGCAGCGGTCTAATCCGGTCAAAGGAGACACGACCATGATCCAGTTCCTGAACATCCTCGGCGATGTCATGCGGATCGCGACGTTTCAATGGCGTGACGAAAGACGCGATGCAGGGCATCACGACGAGTGGCCCCACCCTGGCCGGTGGGCACCTCCGGTCGACCGGCAGCCATTTCGCCGTCACCGCCCGTGACGGCGGGGCGAGCGGGATTGCGTTCTCCGGCGCAAGCGCACATCTATCAGCTGGAAACGCGGAGATCGCAGTGGGCGACCAGCACGGGCATGCGCATACAGCCGGAGCGTCGAGGCGCGGCCGCAATTGGCCCGGCCCTTGGCGCAAGACGCCCGGCCGCGTGCTCGGCACCTCGCTCGTGCGGCTTTACCAACTGACGCTGTCCGGCTTTGTCGGCAATTCCTGCCGGCATCTGCCGACCTGTTCGGAATATGCGCATGAGGCAATCGCCCGTCATGGTCTTTGGGCCGGTGGCTGGATGGGGTTGTTCCGCGTGCTGCGCTGCGGTCCATTCGGCACGCACGGCATCGATCTCGTGCCGGAGGTTCTGGCGCCCCGTTATGCCTGGTTCATGCCATGGCGGTACTGGGGGATCGGCCGTAAGCGAGGCGAAGCGCAGGGATGAGGAAGCTGCTCACGCGGCGCCAGCCGCGCCGGTTTACGATCCGGTAGGGTTAACGCAAGCCTGCACAACAACTGCGCATTTGAGACAAAATCGAGACAAGAGCCCTCGCTAAGCCCGCTCGCGAACCCCTCCTGGAGCGAGCATCCCATGCGCAACATCGACCGTCTTCCCTTCATCTTTGCCGGAATCCTGTTCCTGCTTGCCTGGCTGTTGGGGTTTCCGATGCGCGCTCAATCGGCGCCGCTCGCGGATGTGCACTGCACGCTCATCGCCGACGCCCAGAGCGGCAAGACGCTTTACCAGGACGGTACCTGCGACCAGCGCTTCAGCCCGGCATCGACGTTCAAGGTGCCGCTTTCGCTGATCGGCTACGACGCAGGCATCCTCACCGATCAACACACTCCGGCATGGGACTACAAGCCTGAGTTCAAGGCGGTGAAGCGCGACCAGAAAACCGTCGATCCGACGATCTGGGAACGTGATTCCATCATCTGGTTCTCACGCGAGATCACCCGCAGGCTTGGAGCCGAGAAGTTTGCCGGCTACGTATCGAAGCTCAACTACGGCAACGGCGACGTTTCCGGCAAACCCGGCAAGGATGACGGACTGACCCATTCCTGGGTGAACTCCTCGCTCGAGATCACGCCGGTCGAACAGGTCGCCTTCCTGCGGCAACTGCTCGCCGGCACTATGCCAGTGTCGGCCAAGGCGCATGAAATGACACGGGCTATCATACCGAGCTTCAAGGCCGGCAATTGGGCCGTTCAGGGCAAGACCGGCAGCACCAGGCTCGGCGAGGGCGGCAAGGACAAGCGCTCGCTCGGCTGGTTTGTCGGCTGGGCGCGGAAAGACGGCCGCCAGATCGTGTTCGCCCGGCTCGTCGTCGATGCGAAGCGGACCGACATGCCGAAGGGGTTGGCGACACGGGCCGCGTTCCTGAAGGACCTGCCGCAGCTGATGAAATGAGTTTGATTTCCACGCAATTCCCAAGGGGAAGCGCTACGCGCTTCTCCCGGGAAAACCGCTGCACGCTTTTCCTGGATTTGCTTAAGCGCTTCGGCGGGCGCGGATGATGTGGCCGCCGGAATTGCTCGTCATTGCCTTCGGTGCTCCGGAAAAGCGAGCGGCGATATCGCCGCTCTTGAGATCTTCGATCTCGTCGAAGCCGAGTTCAGTCAGGGATTTCGCCAGCTCTGCCGGAACAAAGAAGCTGATCCAAGGCTCCCCGACAGACGCGACGCGCGCCGCATGGAAGGCCTGGGCCGCCTGTCCCGCCGCATCGCGGTTCTCGGTCGGCTCGCTGTAGTCGAACACGACCTCCGAGCCGGGGATACCGGCTATCCAGGACAATGTGTTGAAGATCGCTTCCTTCGTCAGGTAGGGTACGACCCCCAGCCAGATGAAGAAGGCCGGCGCGGTCGACTGCAAACCGGCCTCGGCCAGTTCCGCAGACAGGCTTTGCCGCTCGAAATCGACCGGCACGAATCTGGTGGCGGCTGGCTCGGCAAGACCGCTATCGGCAATGCATTTGCGTTTCCAGGCTTGCGTGGCCGGGTGATCGACTTCGAACACGCTGAGGTCCGGATACGGATTGCGCAGCGAAAACGTATCGAGGCCGGCGCCAAGTACGACGAGTTGGCGGACACCGCGACGCACTGCCGCCGCCAGCCAGTCCTCGGCGAAGCGGGCGCGCGCTGCCACGAACAGGCGCATGCGCAGGCGGCGCTCGTCTTCCTGCTCAAGCTCCTGCGCCGCGGGAGCGGCTTCACCCAGAATCGCGATCGCGTAGGCATCGCGAAACAACCCTGCCTGCGGTGAAAATTGATGCAGAGCCCTCATGCGGGCGACGCCAAGGGCGGTTCGGCTAGGTGTTGCGTTTTCCATATCGACAATTCCAGACGATTGCGGGGATGTGCGCAAGCCTGGGCGACGTGTCTGCGACATCTCTGCCGACATTTCCTGACGGCCGGGCCAGTCAGCACTCTTTACCTGGCCCGGCACTGCCTCTAAAACCCGCGCGCTGCCGTTTGTCCATGTGATTGGCGCTTCCGGCTTTATCTTGTGCATGTCGTAATCCAGGACCGCCATACATTTTTGGGCGACATGCATTTCAACCACCCGCGCTCGTTTGCGGGACTGGATAGGAGAACCATATGCTGAATTCCGTTTCCCTGACATTTCCCGATGGCTCCGTCCGCGACTATGACGCGGCAATGACCGGTGCCGGCCTTGCCGAGTCGATCTCCAAGTCGCTGGCCAAGAAGGCCGTGGCCTATGCCATCGACGGCACCGTGCGCGACCTCAGTGATCCCGTGGGCAAATCCGGCAAGGTCGAGATCATCACCCGCGAAGACCCGCGTGCGCTGGAACTCATCCGCCATGACACCGCGCATGTGCTGGCAGAAGCCGTGCAGGAATTGTGGCCGGGCACGCAGGTGACCATCGGGCCGGTGATCGAGAACGGATTCTATTACGACTTTGCCCGCAACGAGCCGTTCACCCCGGACGATTTCCCGGTGATCGAGAAGAAGATGCGCGAGATCATCGCGCGCAACAAGCCGTTCACCAAAGAGGTCTGGTCGCGCGACAGGGCAAAAAAGGTCTTTGCCGACAAGGGCGAGCGCTACAAGCTCGAACTGATCGACGCCATTCCCGAGGATCAGGATCTCAAGATCTATGCGCAGGGCGACTGGTTCGACCTTTGCCGTGGTCCGCACATGGCCTCGACCGGCCAGATCGGCAACGCCTTCAAGCTGATGAAGGTGGCCGGCGCCTATTGGCGCGGCGATTCGAACAACCCGATGCTGACACGCATCTATGGCACGGCCTGGGCCGACCAGGCGCAGCTCGAAGGCTACCAGACGATGCTGGAGGAGGCCGAGAAGCGCGACCACCGAAAGCTTGGCCGCGAAATGGACCTGTTCCATTTTCAGGAAGAGGGGCCGGGCGTGGTTTTCTGGCACGCCAAGGGCTGGAAGATGTTCCAGAACCTGGTCAACTACATGCGTCGACGCCTCGACGAGCAGGGCTATCAGGAGGTCAATGCGCCGCAGGTACTCGACAAGAGCCTGTGGGAGACGTCGGGCCACTGGGGCTGGTACCGCGACGCCATGTTCAAGGTGACGGTCGCGGGCGATGAAACCGACGATGACCGCGTCTTCGCGCTGAAGCCGATGAACTGCCCGGGTCACGTGCAGATTTTCAAGCATGGGTTGAAGTCATACCGAGATCTACCCGTAAAGCTTGCGGAATTCGGCAATGTGCATCGCTACGAGCCATCGGGCGCGCTGCACGGGCTGATGCGCGTGCGCGGCTTCACGCAGGACGATGCGCATATCTTCTGCACCGAGGAACAGCTGGCTTCCGAGTGCTTGCGCATCAACGACCTGATCCTGTCGACCTACGCCGATTTCGGTTTCGACGAAATCAGCGTCAAGCTGTCGACGCGGCCGGACAAGCGCGTCGGCACCGACGAGGCATGGGATCATGCCGAGGCGATCATGGGCAGCGTGCTGGAAACGATCAGGACGCGCTCCGGCAATCGGATCAAGACCTCGATCAATCCGGGCGAGGGCGCCTTCTACGGGCCGAAGTTCGAATATGTGCTGAAGGATGCGATCGGCCGCGAATGGCAATGCGGCACGACGCAGGTCGACTTCAACCTGCCGGAGCGTTTTGGCGCCTTCTACATCGGCTCGGATTCCGAGAAGAAGCAGCCTGTCATGGTGCATCGCGCCATCTGCGGCTCGATGGAGCGGTTCCTCGGCATCCTGATCGAGAACTATTCCGGCCATTTCCCGCTGTGGTTCGCACCGCTGCAGGTGGTGGTGGCGACCATCACGTCGGACGCCGACAGCTATGCGAACGAGGTCGTGGCGAAGCTGAAAGCCGCCGGGCTGTTGGCGGAAGCCGATCTGCGCAACGAGAAGATCAACTACAAGGTCCGTGAGCACAGCCTGGCCAAGGTGCCGGTCATCCTCGTCTGCGGCAAGCGCGAGGCGGAGGAGCAGACCGTCAATATCCGCCGGCTCGGTTCGCGCGACCAGGAATCGCTTGGCCTTGCCAAAGCGATCGAACGGCTGACCGAAGAAGCGGTCACACCTGATCGCCGACGCAAGCGCGCTGCTTGATTCGGACTGTTTTCGATCGAATGGCGGTGGAGCGATCCACCGCCATTTTCATATCCCTGTCACGGCGATGTTGTACCGGAACGCTATGCTCAAGCTGAAATCGCGCGAACGACCATTTCCCGAGCTTTCCTATGCCAACCCGCACCAGCCGGCTCTGGCGCGCTGGTTCATTCATTCGGTGGAAGGCCTTTCGGGGCGCGACCGGTTCGCAGCGCTCTATGAATTCTGGCGCCATCAGGTTGTGCCGACCGGTGAGCGTGTGTTCAGCCGCATGCTGGACCTCATCGATGTAGGCGTGCGAACGCCCGACCAATGGCCGCCCGCGCAATTGCCCGACACGCCGCTGGTGATCATTGCCAACCATCCCTTCGGCATTGGCGACGGCATCGCCGTGCTGTCACTGGCAGAGCAACTCGGGCGACCTTTTCGAGTGATGATCCACAAGGATCTGCTCAGGATTCGCGAGATGGGGCCCTATTCGCTGCCAATCGACTTTTCCGAGACCAAGGACGCGGTGAAGAACAACATGGCGGTGCGCCATGAAGCGGTGCGGCTGCTCAAGGAAGGCGTCACCATCGTGGTGTTTCCGGCCGGCGGCGTCGCCACCGCGCCAAAGGGTTTTGGCCGGGCGCGCGACCTGCCATGGAAGATGTTTCCGGCCCGTCTCGTCCAGGAAGCCAAGGCATCGGTCATCCCCATGCATTTCTCCGGGCAGAACGGCAGGCTTTTCCATCTGGTCAGCGGGCCGATGAACATGGCCGAGCGCGACGGGCGCGTGGCCAAATTCGTCGGCAAGGCCTCGCTGACCTTGCGCACCTCGCTGCTCATCCGTGAATTCGCGCGGTTGTCCGGCAAGGCGATCGAGGTGCGCGTCGGCAATGTGCTCAGCTGGAGCGAACTGGAGCCGTTGCGCGACCGCAAAGCGTTGCTCGATCGCCTTTATCGCGGCGTGTTCGACCTGGCGCCAGAGCTGCCGCGTCGGCGCATTCCTTTCCTGCCGGCTCGAACGAAACTGGCGGCCTAAAGGAGTATCTCCGGCGAAAACGAGATCGCCTCCAATGCGCCGTCTCTTTGCTTTTACGCAATTCCGGACGCCAAACCGCTTCGCACCTTTGCTGGAATTGCTTCAGTCCGCGCCTTCTTCCGGATCCATGGCCGCTGCTTCGGTGGCGAGAACCTCGATTTCCTGGTTCTGCCCGCCCACGACCGTGAAATCCTTCTGATAGATCCGGTCGCGGTTCTTGGCGATGATGGTGTAGTCGCCTTCGGCGAGCACCATCGAGGCGAAAGCGCCGACGGTTTCCTTGATCGGATCGCCGGATTCGTTGAGCAGTGACCAGGATGTGTCGGCGATCGCTTCGCCACCCGCTTCGCGCACCAGCTTCATCGTGATTTCGGCGGCGTGATGCTCGACGGTGGCTTCGGTCAGCTTGCCGGCCTCGACGCGGATGTCGGAGCGGATGACGGCATTGACCGCGCCGTAGGTCGAGACGACGTGGTAGATGCCGGCATTGAGTCGCACGACGCTGTTGGGTTCGACATCGGGGATGATCAGTGCGCGGTCGCCATTGGCCTCGGCGGTGCCCTCATAGATCGAGAAGCGCAGTTTTTTCGGCGGAATGCGCACGCCTCCGGACAGGACCGCGTCGAGCTTCAGGCCGCCGGCATCGAGCACCAGGCTTTCTCGCTTGGCTTCCTTGCCGACGGTGATGCGCTTGGTGGCGCCGGCGCGGCCATAAGAGGCGTGGACCAGATAGCTGCCGGGTTCGAGCTGGAAGACGGCGCTGCCGCCATGCGCGGAGGCGACCATCGGCAATTTGCCGTTGACGGCTTCAGGCTTGAAGACGCGCCAGACGAGACCGCGGGTGATGTCGGTGCCCTTGTCGGTCAACTGGGCCGACAGGGTGATGGCGCCACCGCCGCCAAGCGCCAGCGGGGTCCCGCTCTTCGGCGTCGCATAGCTCGAAATTCCGGGAAGTTTCAGGTCGCCAACGCCATCCTTTTCCTGCGCGACAGCCATGGAGACCGGCAGCAGGAACAGCGCGGCGCAGAGCCGGACCAGGAAAAGACGCAGTCGCCCCTCAAACATGCCTTGCGTTGAAGCCCATGGCGGTGGCAATTTCAAGGCTTAAGAGTCCGATCCGTGACTCTTCAGCCCGGCGCTAGCGCGCCTTTGCCCGAGCCGCCCGAATTCCCGATGGTGCGCTTCAGCTCAAAACAGAATGTCCAGGAGACTTGCGCCCATGGCGTCGCCGATCATCGACTTCCTGCTGACCCGAAATTCAGCGCCGATTCCCGATCTCAAGGAGCCTGCGCCCAGCGACGCCGATATCGCCACGATGATTGCCGCCGCCACACGCGTGCCCGACCATGGACGGCTCGAACCCTGGCGCTTCATCCTCTATCGCGGCGAGGCCCGCATCGAGATCGGCAGACAACTGGCGGCGCTGGCTGAACAACGTGAAGGACCGTTGACAGAAGGCCGCCGCAACCAGGAACTGGCGCGGTTCTCGCGCGCGCCGCTGGTGATCGGTGTCGTATCAATTCCCAGGGAGAACCCGAAAATCCCGCAATGGGAGATGTTCCTGTCCGGAGGCATGGCGGCGCTGAATCTGATGATATCTGCCAATGCGCTTGGCTACGGCACCAACATGATCAGCAACTGGTATTCCGACGTGCCGGAGGGCAGGGCGATCCTCGGACTGGCGCCGCAGGAGCGCGTCGTTGGTTTCATCCATATCGGCTCTTATGCGGGCCAGGCGCCGGAGCGGCCACGGCCCGATCCGGCAAAACTCTATGCGGACTATACCGGACCTTGGGCGGGCTGAATGTTCTACGAGCCGTCCAAGGGGCATGGCCTGCCGCATGATCCGTCGAAGGCGATCGTGGCGCCGCGTCCGATTGGCTGGATATCGACGCTGAACAAGGCCGGCGAGGTCAATCTCGCGCCATACTCCTTCTTCAACGCCGTCTCGACCCGGCCTTTCATCGTCTGGTTTTCCTCCGAGGGCGAGAAGGACAGCGCCTCGTTCGCGCAGGAAACCGGCGAGTTCGTCGCCAATCTGGTCAGCCGCGACCTTGCGGAGAAGATGAACTACACGTCCGTCGCCGCGCCGCGCGGGGTCAACGAGTTCGTCTATGCCGATCTCGCCATGGCGCCGTCGCGTCTCGTCAGGCCGCCGCGCGTGGCGGCGGCACCCGCGGCGCTCGAATGCCGGGTGACGGAAGTGTTTCGCCCAAAGGCGCTCGACGGATCGCCAACGAGCGCCGTCGTCGTCGCCGGTGAAGTGATCGGCGTGCATATCGACGATGCCTTCCTGAAGGATGGCCTGTTCGACATCACCAAGGCCGGCAATGTCGCTCGTCTCGGCTATATGGACTATGCCAGCGTCGACGAGGTCTTTTCGATGCGCCGACCGCGCTGGGAACAAAAGTAGCTGTCAGATGTGTATACCGGCCGCCCTTGCGCGCGCCAGTAGGCGTTCGGCCAGCCGCAGATGCGGGCGGTCGAACATCTTGCCGTCGATGCCGACGACGCCGGGATTTCCCGCTGCCTCGAACGCCGCAACGATGGCCGCCGACTGTTTCACCGCCGCGGCCGAGGGCGTGAAGGCGGTGTTGATGACGGGCACCTGATCCGGGTGGATCGCCATCTTGCCGGTGAAGCCGTCGCGTTCGGCCTCGGTGCATTCCACGGCGAAGGCCGCCATGTCGCGAAAATTCGGAAACACGGTGTCGATCGCGGCGACCTCCGCGGCCCCGGCCGCGAGGATGGTTGTCAGGCGGGCGTGACGGAAGAGGTCGGTGTAGTGGCCGCGCTCGTCGCGGGCCGCACGCGCGCCGACCGCGGCCGACAGGTCTTCCGCGCCCCAGGTCAGGCCGGCAAGCCGCACGCTTGCGCCGGCATAGGTCGCGGCCGCCAGCAGGCCCGCCGGAGTTTCGGTGATGATCGGCAGGATTTTTATCGAACCGTCGGGCAGATCGTTCTCGGCCTCGCGAACCCTGAGCTTGGCTGCGAGCTGCTGCATATCCTGGCCGCTGTTCGATTTTGGCAGCATGATGCCGTCCGGCCTTGCCGGAACGAGCTTGGCAAGATCATCGTCCGTCAGCCCGGTCGAGAGGTCATTGACCCTGACATAGATCGCCGGGTTGGTTTGCCCCCTGCGTTCGAGGATGAAGCGCGCCGCTATCTCGCGCGCCTGCGCCTTGTTCCGCGGCGCCACGGAATCCTCGAGATCGACGATGACCACGTCGGCGCCGGCGCCGAATCCCTTTTCCAGCTTCCGCTCGGAATCGCCGGGAACGAACAGCAGCGAGCGCATCAGGCCGCCTTCTTCAGCATCATCGCTTGCCTGGTGCATTTGGCGACCAGATCGCCATGCTGGTTGTAGGCGCGGTGCTCGAATTCGACGATGCCACGGTCGGGCTTCGACTTGGACTCGCGCACCGAGACGACCGATGTTTCGACACGGATGGTGTCGCCATGGAAGACCGGGTGCGGAAACACGGTTTCCTTCATGCCGAGATTGGCGACCGTGGTGCCGACCGTGATGTCGTTGACCGAGATGCCGATCATCAGGCCGAGCGTGAACAGCGAGTTGACCAGCGGCTTGCCCCATTCGCTCTTGGCGGCGAAATCGAAGTCGATATGCAGCGGCTGCGGGTTCAGCGTCATCACCGAAAACAGCATGTTGTCGCTCTCGGTGACGGTCTTGCGCAGCGTGTGCTGGAAGACATGGCCGACAACAAACTCCTCGAGATATAGCCCGGCCATTTCCGTCTCCTGCGCTGTCTGACGGTTGATAGGCGCTGCATCCAGCGCTCGCAAGCCAGTTAATGAACATGGTGAACCGTTCGTAAACCATTTCTGCCTACCGTCCTCACGGGGCCGGAAACCTTCCGGCTAGGGGCGTAAGCAGACGGGCATGGTTGTTGTTTCGCATTTCCTGAAATGGATCTACACGGCCAGGGTGTCGGAGCGCGCCGCCGCGGCCAATGCGCTGGCCCGGGCCTATGTCAATTCCGAATTGCCGTTCGAGGACCGCTGCGCCGCCGAAGCGGCGCTGACGCTGCTGCTCGACGACGCCTCGTCGAAGGTGCGGCTGGCGATGGCGGAAGCGCTCTCGATGAGCCACCACGCGCCGCTGCAGATCATAAGCGTGCTTGCCGCCGACCAGCCGGAAGTCGCCGGTGTCGTGCTGGCGCGCTCGCCACTGCTCACCGACGCCGATCTGATCAACCGCGTGGCGGCGAGCCAGAAGGCAACGCAGAAACTGATCGCCGATCGGCCGCTCGTCTCGATGGCGCTGTCGGCGGCCATCGCCGAGATCGGCGAGGCGGAGGCCTGCGCCGTGCTTCTGGCCAACACCGGTGCCGCCATCGCTTCGATGAGTTTCCGCCGCATGGCGGAGCGCCATGGGCATCTGCCTTTGGTGCGCGAGGCGCTGATATCGGATATCAGGCTGCCCGCCGACTGCCGGCACATGCTGCTCATCAAGCTTGGCGAGACATTGAAGACATCGCCGCTGGTCATGGCGTTGATGGGAGCCGCGCGTGCAGAACGCGTCATGCGGGAGGCCTGCGTCAAGGCCTCGGTGACGCTGATCGAAGGCACGCGCCAGGAAGAGCATGCGGCGTTGATCGAGCATCTCAGGCTGCGTGGCGATCTGACCGCGAGCTTCCTGATCCGCACTATCGCGCACGGCAAGGTCGATTTCTTCGGCTCGGCGCTGGTCGCGCTCAGCCAGCAGTCCGAGCCACGGGTGAGGGCGCTGCTGGCCAGCGGGCACGACGTGGCCCTGCAGGCGTTGTTCCGCAGTGCCGGCCTGGCTGCCGCCACGCATGCGGTCATCCTGCGCGCGCTGAAGATCTGGCGTGAGGTTGCCAACGGCAAGCGCGTCGCCGGCGTTCAGGAGGTCAGCTGGCTGATGCTCAAGGAGTTGGGCGGGCAATCCGCCGAAGGCGATCTTGCCGCTCTGGTCAAGTCGATCCATCTCGATGCCCTGCGCGAGAACGCGCGCGGCCACGCGCTGGCGATCGCCGCAGCCTAGGTTTTATCCCTCGCGAAGAAATCCGGGAAATCCTCCATCGCCGCGGCGATGATGCGCAGGGACGCCGCGATTTGCAGCATGTCGCCGGTGGCGTTTCGCTGGGCGATGCCCGCCGCATACTGCCGGGCAACAGCGACGGTCGCTGTTTGCGGATCGCCAGGGGCACGGAAAAGCAGCTCGCGCGCCAATCCCCTCAGGAAGTTGGCGATTGAAAGCGCCGTTTCCGATGGGATGGCATGGTCTTGGCTGGCACTGCGCAGCCGCAGGATTTCCAGGCCGACCGTGACGGAGGCGACGCCGCCGCCCAGCACCGCCTCGCCCTTCCTGCCGGAATTCTGCACCAGCGGCATCAACTGATTGACCCGGTCATAAGCGAGGCTCTCGAAGGCCGAACGCCTCGGCACGCGCTCATGCAGGCAAAGCCGCGCCAGATCCTCGCGCATGGCCCGTACGATGCGGTCGGCCGCGAGCCACGGATCCGCCGGCAACACGACGATGAAGACGCCGATCGCCAGCAGGATGCCGACCAGGATCGATGCCGAACCGGCGAAGAAGGGGCCGGGATCATAGGTCATCGCCTGATGCGGGCTGAGGAAGGCCAGGAAATTGATGGCGAAGGCCGTCGCCACGCCGACATAGCGCGGATTGGCCATGGCGAGTGCCGCCGGCACCATGATGGGCACGACGAACAGCATGAACCAGCCGAAGCCCGGCAGGGCGGGAAGCGCGATCTGGCCGACGAGAAAGGCGAACGGCAAAGCGAGCAGCGTTCCCTTGAAGAAACCCCATGATACCTGCACGGGATCGGGGCGAGCGGCAAACAGGCTCGACACGACGGCAACCAGGATGACGGTGCCGGCCGCCTCCGACCACTTCGTCGTCAGCCAGAAAGCCGCGACCAACAGCGTGGCAACGGCCGCGCGGATGGCGTTGCGCGCGGCACCGGGATAGTCGCGATGCACCACCAGGGCCGGCTGCTGGCTGCCAGGACCTGGTCGGCGGGTCACCGGCGCGCGCAGCGCGTCCAGGCCACGAAGCACCTGTTTCAGCGCCTCGGCGAAATCGGCCGCTATGGTGAGGCGGGTGATGGTTCCGACCCTGTCCTCACCCTGATCGACCGAGGCATCGGGCATTTGCCGGGCCTTGGTTGAGATCGCGTCGAGCCGCGCCAACCAGGGCGAGGTATCGTCCAGCGCTCCCGGCTTGGTTGCCAGTTCGCCTACAAGGGCTTGCAGCTCCGAGCGCACCGGGATGAGGGCCGCGTTTTTCGGAGCGGCATGCGAATAGAGCGCGCGCGCCGCCGAAAGAGCCGAGAGCAGTTGTCCGATCGTGCGTCGCACCGGGTGCGCGCGCGGTGCGAAGCTCGGCGCTTCGAGCCTGGCATAGGCGCGCATCTCGCCAAGCGTCTGGGTGTCGGCGACAAGCTTCCGGTGCAGGCCGATCAGCGTTGCCCGATCCCCGCCGGAAAACGCTCCGCCGGCGTAAGTGGCGAGGTCGAGAATGCAGCGTTTCAGCCGCGAGATGATGGCGTCGCTGGCCAGTTTGGGCAGGATCAGCCGGCTGGTGAGGCCGGCGCAGACGATGCCGAGCACGATCTCGGCACAACGCGCGACCGCTAGGTCAACGACCAGATGCGGTTGCCCGAAAGCGGGCAGGCCGATGATCATGGCGGTGTAGCCGGCAAGGGCGGCGCCATAGGCTTCGGGATTGCGCAGCAGCGACGAGACGAAGGTGCAGATGCCTATCCAGACGGCAAGCACCGTCACCAGAATCCAGGGGCCGGTGCCGAACGCCGTGGTGATGCCGATTGCCGCGACACCCCCAGCAAGCGTGCCGAGCAGCCGGTAGAAGCCTTTCGCCAGCACCATGCCGGCAACCGGCTGGGCGACGATGAACACCGTCATCATCGCCCATTGCGGATGGTCGAGCTTCAGCGCATAGGCGGCGAGAAGCGCGATCATGCCAGCCGAAACGGTGCGCAGGGCAAAGATCCAGTCCGATCGCGTCGGTTGCGTCAGGCCGGCCAGGCTCGTCTCGAAATAGGTTTTCAGCCGCGCCCAGGTCACATGCCGGTCTCCATGTCAGGGACGCAAGCTAAACTCGCCAGCGGCTAGATATCCAGCACTTCCGTCTCGGCGAATTCGGCGCGTTCCTGGATGAAGCGGAAGCGGGCTTCGGGCTTGGTACCCATCAGTGCATCGACCGCATCCTTGGTCGCCGCCTCGGCGTCGATCACGTCGACCCTGAGCAGCGTGCGCTTCCTGGGGTCCATGGTGGTCTCCTTGAGCTGCGAGGCCATCATTTCGCCCAGGCCCTTGAAGCGGCCGAGCTCGACCTTGCCGCGCCCGGTGAATTCGGTGCGCAGAAGCTCGTCCTTGTGGGCGTCGTCGCGGGCATAGGCGACCTTGCCGCCTTGCCTGATCGAGTAAAGCGGCGGCACCGCCAGATAGAGATGGCCGCCGCGTACCAGCGCCGGCATCTCCTGGTAGAAAAAGGTGATCAGCAGCGAAGCAATGTGGGCGCCGTCGACATCGGCGTCGGTCATGATGATCACGCGGTCGTAGCGCAAATCCTCGTCGCGATACTTTGACCGCGTGCCGCAGCCAAGCGCCTGGATCAGGTCCGATATCTGCTGGTTGGCGGCCAGCTTGTCATTGCCGGCGCTGGCGACGTTGAGGATTTTTCCGCGCAGCGGCAAGACGGCCTGGCTGGCACGGTCGCGCGCTTGCTTGGCGGAGCCGCCGGCGGAATCGCCTTCGACGATGAAGAGTTCGGCACCTGCCGCCGCGTTCTGTGTGCAGTCGGCGAGCTTGCCCGGCAAGCGCAGCTTGCGCACCGCACTCTTGCGCGACACCTCTTTTTCCTGGCGGCGGCGCACCCGTTCGTCAGCGCGCGCGATCACCCAGTCGAGCAGTTTCGAGGCTTCTTGCGGATTGTCGGCCAGCCAATGGTCGAACGGGTCGCGTATC
Source organism: Mesorhizobium sp. M8A.F.Ca.ET.181.01.1.1 (assembly GCF_004792025.1). Classification (NCBI taxonomy): domain Bacteria; kingdom Pseudomonadati; phylum Pseudomonadota; class Alphaproteobacteria; order Hyphomicrobiales; family Phyllobacteriaceae; genus Mesorhizobium; species Mesorhizobium sp. M8A.F.Ca.ET.181.01.1.1. The sequence goes on from NZ_SRTV01000001.1 coordinate 1,140,903, forward strand.
GCGGTCTCGACGATGCGTATCGCTTCGATCGTCGCCAGCCTGTCCTTGGTCTGGCCGACGAATTCCGGCTCGCGGATGAACACCGACAGCATGCCGGCGGCCGAGATCATGACGTCTTCCGACGTGACGATCGAGGCGCGCTTGTTGCCGACGAGGTCGGCATAGGCCCGCAGGCCGCGCGTCAGGACGTTGCGGAAGCCGGCCTCGTGCGTGCCGCCTTCACCGGTCGGAATGGTGTTGCAGTAGGAATTGATGAAGCCGTCGCCGCCGAACCAGGTCACCGCCCACTCGAGCGAGCCATGGCCGCCTTGCCTGTCGCTCTTGCCGGCGAAGATTTCGCGCGTCACCTGGAATTCGTCGCCTAGCGACGCTTTCAGATAATCCTTGAGGCCGCCGGGAAAATGGAATTCCGCCTTGGCCGGCGTCTGATCCTTTTCCTTGATGAGGGAAGGATCGCAGGTCCAGCGGATTTCGACGCCGCCGAACAGATAGGCCTTGGAGCGCGTCATGCGGTAGAGCCGTGCCGGCTCGAAGGCCGCACCCTTGCCGAAGATCTGCTCGTCGGGATGGAAACGCGTCCTGGTGCCGCGGCGGTTGTGCACCTCGCCGAGGTGCTCCAGACCGCTTACCGGAATGCCGCGTGAAAACCGTTGGCGATAAAGCTGGCGGCCGCGCGCGACTTCGACCTCGAGATGGTCCGACAGGGCGTTGACGACGGAAACGCCGACGCCGTGCAGGCCACCGGAGGTCTCGTAGACCTTGGAATCGAACTTGCCGCCCGAATGCAGCGTCGTCATGATCACTTCGAGCGCCGGCTTCTTGAATTTCGGATGCGGATCGACCGGGATGCCGCGGCCATTGTCGGTGACGGTGAGATAGCCGTCGGCGGAAAGCTCGACATCGATGAAGGTGGCGTGGCCGGCAACCGCTTCGTCCATCGAATTGTCGATGACCTCGGCGAACAAATGGTGCATCGCCTTGTCGTCGGTACCGCCGATATACATGCCAGGCCGGCGGCGCACCGGCTCCAGGCCTTCGAGCACCTCGATGTCGGCGGCGCTGTAACCCTCGCTGCCATCCTTGGCCGCGGCCGGGCGCCTGGCGGCCGCTTGCACCAGCGGATCCGCTGGGCGCGCCGGCGCGCGAACCGGCTGCGGCTGCTTGTCGATGTTGCCGAAGAGATCGTTGTTGTCGTCCATGCCAACCATAAGGGTCCGGTGCTGCGAATCACCCGTCGATACTGCCACGCTTTTCGGCGCCAAGCGACGGAGGTTCCTGTTACGTTCGGGGATTTAGCCCTTCTTACCCTAAAACCATTCGATAACCAAGCGGGCGGAAATAGGTCGAATGCCACCGCACAAGATTCCTGATTCTTTAACAATGCCGACTAGCGTGAGCCCAACATAACAAGAAACTGCAGGCGTCAGGGGTTTAGGTGTGAGGGGCAAGGCCATAACGATGATCGGCATCGCCGCCGTTTTCGGCGCGATCTCGATCTTTGCCGCGGATTTCTGGGTCAAGAGCCAAGCCCAGGCCGATGCCCAGGAGAAGACGGCCTCGATCGCCGCTCCGGCCTCACCCAGGATCGAATTCAAGACGATCGTGGTGGCGACCGCGCCATTGCGTTATGGCATGGAGCTCGATCGCACCAAACTCAGCGAAATCCCGTGGCCGCAGGATTCCCTGCCGCAGGGCGCCTTTGCGACCATCGACGGGTTGCTCGGCGAAGGTGGCCGGGTCGTGCTGTCGCCGATCGAGGTCAACGAGCCGGTGCTGCTCACCAAGCTGTCCGGACCGAACGGCCGCGCGACGCTGTCCAATATGCTGACGCCCGGAATGCGGGCGGTCACCATCCGCACCGACGAGATCGCCGGCGTCGGCGGCTTCGTCACGCCGGGCGACCGGGTCGATGTCGTGCTGACCCGCGATGCCGGCGAAATCCAGGAAGTCGCCAAGAACGCGCAAGGCGCGGCCGGTTCGACCATCACCTCGGAAATCGTCGTTGCCGACGCCAAGGTGCTGAGCGTCGGGCAGGGCGCCGACGAGCGCCAGACGACGCCGCAGGTGGCCAATTCCGTGACCATCGAGGTGACGAGCGACGGCGCGCAGAAAGTGGCGCTGGCCCGCACCGTCGGCACGCTGTCGCTTTCGCTGCGCTCCGCCAGCGAAGGCGGCGACGGCAAGAACGGCGTCACCACCATCTCTTCCTTCGGCGGATCTGTGGCTTCCAAGGCCCAGGCGGCGGCCGGCTCCCTGTTCGATGCCGTCGCAAAGGAGCCGGAGAAGCCGAAGTTCAAGACGGTCATCGTGACACGCGGCACGCAGGCCGAGGAATACAAGGTTCCTTCGCGGGATCAGAAGTAAAGACCGGTGGGGACCGGGCGGGACGGGATAATGGCGATGCATACCCTATATCGAATGACGGATCGGTTGCGTTTGGTGCGCGCCTTGGCGATGGCGGCTTCACTGGCCGCGAGCGGCATGCTCGCCTTCGTCGGCGCGGCCAAGGCGGACAACGACATCGTCCATGTCTCGTCGACCAGGAATGCGTCGATCAAGGTCGCCAAGGGCAAGCCCAAGACGATCATGACGAGCGCGGCCTTCTACCAGATCGTCATCGGCGATCCGGAGATCGCCAACGTCAATCCGCTGACCGACAAATCCTTCTATGTGCTGGGCAACAATCTCGGCACCACCGGCATTGCGCTGTTCGACGAGAACAAGCAGCTCGTCGGCACCATCGACATCGAAGTGACGCTCGACACCGACCAATTGGCGAGCACCATCCGCGCCAGCGTGCCGGACGCCAAGATCAAGGTCGGCTCGGCCAATGGCCGCGTGGTGCTTTCGGGCGAGGCGGATGACGCGGTCGCCGCCGAAAAGGCAAACAAGATCGCCACCCGCTTCTCCGGCAATGAGGAGGTGATCAATTCGGTCAATATCTCCTCGTCGCAGCAGGTCCAGCTCAATGTCCGCTTCGTCGAGATCAATCGCCAGGCCGGGCAGGATCTGGGCGCGAAATACAGCGCCAATTTCGCTTACGGCTTCGGCGGTCGCGACGTCTCGATCAATCCAGGCCCGGTCCCGGCGGCCGGCACCGGCGAGATCATCGGCCGGCTGCTGTCCAATGGCGTCTCGATCGATATCGCCATCAAGGCGCTGGAGGAGCGCGGCCTTGCCCGAAGGTTGGCCGAACCGAACCTGATTGCTCGCTCCGGCGAAACGGCGAGCTTTCTCGCCGGCGGCGAATTTCCCATCCCGGTTTCCGAAGACAATGGCAATATCTCCGTCAGCTACAAGAAATACGGCGTCAGCCTGGACTTTACGCCGACCGTGCTGAAGGACGGATTGGTCAGCCTCGACATCGCGCCGGAAGTCTCCTCGATCGATGCGTCGGCATCGTACAATATCGGCAACATTTCGGTGCCGGGGTTCATCGTGCGCCGCGCCAAGACTTCGGTCGACCTGAAGAACGGCCAGAGCTTCATGATCGCCGGGCTGCTGCAGTCCCAGAACGACATCATCACGTCTCGCATACCCGGTCTCGGCAAGATGCCGGTGCTGGGGTCGCTGTTCTCGTCGAAATCCTATCAGCGGCGCGAGACCGACCTGGTCATCATCGTCACGCCCTATCTGGTCAAGCCGGTCGATCCGTCGAAGAAAATGGCTGAGCCGACCGATGGCACACAGCCCGCCAGCAATGTCGACTATTTCCTCAACAACACCGAGGAAGTGAAGGCGCCGGACACCAACCGTGCGCTGGCGCTGGCTGACGGCAGCGCTGCGCGGGGCGCTTCCGCGACCAAAGTCGGCCATTTCCTCGACCTGCCGAAGGACTGAAGCCATGCGTCTGGTCCTGAGATCGAGCATCGCACTGCTTCTTGCCGGTTTGGCAAGCGGCTGTACCAGCGACGACTATGTGCGCAGCGAAGGCGTGACGACAGCCGCCGGTGAGGCGCAGGCCGCCAACACCGTCATGCAGATGGTCGACCCGTGGAAGTACGGCGTCCAGAACACGAGGCTTCTCGTGCCTGCCAAGCGTGGCGATGCCGGGGCCGCCACGCCCGATCAGGCGGCCGGTGCCAAGGCAGCGCAAACGACCACCGGCAACTGATCCAGACGGCGATCGACCTCATAGGCGGCAAGAATGGCAAACAGCACCAAGAAGATCCTGCTCGTATCGACAGACCGGACCTTCGCGCAGGACACGAAGACGGCCTTTGCCGCCTCCGAGATCATCCAGCTCATGACGGTCGAGAAGAACGTCACCGAACTGCGCGGCGAGGTTCAGGAGGCCGAGTTCGGCGTCGTTATCGTCGATATGGATGCGGCGAAGCTGGAAGAAATCGAGTCACTGCAACGTGTGATGCGCCGGCTCGAGGGCAAGGCACCGGTGGTCGTGGTCACGCAGGAGTTCAACGCCGCCGCTGTCCGCATCCTGGTCCAACTCAAGGTCGCCGACTTCCTGGTCAAGCCGATCACCACGGCCGACCTCGTGCGTTCGGTCGTGCGAGCGTTGCAGGGACCCGGCCGCGAGGAAAACACCGAGTCGCAAATCTACACCTTCATGCCCGCCGCCGGCGGCGTCGGCACCACGACACTGGCGCTGCAGACCGCGTTCCAGCTGCATCATTCGGTGACGCGCGGCGCCTCGACCTGTGTGGTCGACCTCAATTTCCAGCAAGGTGCCTGCGCCGAATATCTCGATCTGGAGCCGCGTTTCGACATCACCGAAATCGAGAACCAACCCGAGCGCCTCGACCGGCAGCTGCTCGATGTGATGCTGTCCAAGCACGCCAGCGGACTTTGCGTGCTGGCGGCGCCGACCCATCCGGCCGAAATGCGCTCGTTCAAGACCGATGTCGTGGTGCGCATGCTGGACCTCGTCTCGGCCTATTTCGACAATGTCGTCATCGACATGCCGCGCACCTGGTTTCCGTGGACGGAAACGGTGCTGCTCGGTTCCAACAAGCTCTACATCGTTGCTGAAATGACGGTGCCGTGCCTGCGCCATACGCAGCGGCTGATCCAGGCCGTCTATGAGACCGCCGGCAAGGAAGTGAAGCCGAACGTGATCGTCAACCGTTTCGAGCAGAAGATGTTCGACAACGGCATCAAGCAGGCGGATGTCCAGGAAATCCTTGGCGAGCATTTTGTCGGCGGCATCGCCAACAACTACCGGCTGGTGCGCGAGGCGGTCGACCGCGGCGTGCCGCTGCACGAGATCGATCCCAACGCCAATGTCGTCAACGACCTGAAGAAGATCATCCTTCCGGAAGAGTCGGTGGCGACCGCGAGCAAGTCGAAGTCGCTATTCGGTTTCGGCAGGGGCCTGTTGAAAAGGAAAGCTGGATGACCAGCCGTTTTTCCACCCTGCAGAATCGCGACGCCCGCCCGCAGCGACCGGCGGAATCGACACCGGTCGCGCATCATGCCGTCGTTATCCCGACCAGCCGAAAGGCTTTGCCGGCGAAACCGGAAGCGGCACCGGCAAAGAATGCCAACAAGGTGCTCGATGCCCGGGTGCGCATCCATCGGATGCTGCTCGAGGAGATCAACCTCGTCGCGCTGGAGCGCTTGCCCAAGGACGAGATGCGCCGGCAAGTGCATGATTTCGTATCGGAAAAAACCCGCCAGGAGCGGATGGCGATCAATACCGCCGAACTCGACGCGCTGGTCGACGATATCGTCGACGAGATGGTCGGCCTCGGCCCGCTCGAGCCGTTGCTCAAGGACCCCGACATCAACGATATCCTGATCAACGGCCACCAGAACTGTTTCGTCGAAAAGAAAGGCAAGCTGCAGCAGGTCCACATCCCGTTCAAGGACGAGGCGCATCTGCTCAGAATCGTCAACAAGATCGTGGCCGCCGTCGGCCGCCGCGTCGACGAATCGCAGCCGATGGTCGACGCACGCATGCTGGACGGCTCGCGCTTCAACGCAGCCATCCGCCCGGTGGCCGTCGACGGTCCGCTGGTGTCGATCCGCAAGTTCTCCAAGAACAAGCTTGGCCTGCACAGGCTGGTCGAATTCGGCGCCATCACGCAGAACATGGCCGAAGTGCTGGCCGCGGCCGTGCATGCCCGCAAGACGACGATCATTTCGGGTGGCACCGGCACAGGCAAGACGACGATGCTCAACGCGCTGTCGGCCTTCATTCCGGAAGACGAGCGGCTGATCACCATCGAGGACGCGGCGGAGCTTCAATTGCAGCAGCCGCACGTCGCGCGCATGGAAACGCGCCCGGCCAACATCGAAGGCCATGGCGAGCTCAAACAGCGCGACCTGGTCAAGAACGCGCTGCGCATGCGTCCCGACCGCGTCATCCTCGGCGAGTGCCGCGGCGAGGAGGCATTCGACATGCTTCAGGCGATGAACACCGGCCATGAAGGGTCGATGGCGACCATCCATGCCAACACGCCTCGCGATGCCATTTCACGCCTCGAGCAGATGCTGGGCATGACCGGCATGCCGATGACGGTGCAGTCGATCCGCAGCCAGATCGCCAGCGCCATCGACATCATCGTCCAATTGACCCGGCTTTCCGACGGCAAGCGCAAGGTGACGAGCGTCGCCGAGGTGACCGGCATGGAGGGTGATGTCATCCAGATGCAGGAAATCTTCCGCTTCGTGCGCACCGGCATGGATGCCGACGGCAGCATTCTCGGCTACTTCGAGGCAACCGGGATCCGGCCGCGCTTCCTCGAGGACCTGCGCGCCATGGGCATCGACTTTCCGGGACGCTATTTCGAACCCGGCCGGCCGCAGGAGTAGCCGGGGTGTTCGACGGCTTCAGCGCGATCTATGTCGTCTATGCCGGGGCCGCACTGACCGGCATCATGGTCGCCGAGGCGGTCTACCTGCTCTATGCCGGCCGCAGCGACAAGCGCACCGCCATCAACCGGCGCATGAAACTTCAGGAAAACAAGATCAGCCAGGAGCAGGTGCTGATCCAACTGCGCAAGGAGCGCGGTCTCGACGCGGGAACGTCGCTGTTCTCGCCGGACCGGTTCCGTGCCTTGCGCACGCAGTCGGGCATGGTGATGCCGCTGTCGAAATTCCTGACGATCACCTGCGGCGTGGCGATGGCCATGACGCTGTTCGCCATCTCGCGCGGCTTGCCGTTGTTGATGGGGCTCATTCTGTTCGTCATGCTGGTGCCGCTGCTGCCGGTCATGGCGATGCGCTCCATGCGCAAGCGCCGGCTGAAACGTTTCGGCATGCAGTTGCCGGAGGCGCTGGAACTGATCACGCGGGGCCTCAAGGCCGGTCATCCGGTTCCGGTGGCGATTGCCATGGTGTCGCGCGAGATGCCCGATCCGATCGGTACGGAATTCGGCGTCATTGCCGACGAAGTCACCTATGGTTCCGACCTGGTCTCGGCGCTGAACTCGCTTTTCGACCGGGTAGGCCACGAGGACCTGCCGTTGTTCGTCACCGCCGTGTCGATCCAGACCAGTTCGGGCGGCAATCTGCGCGAAATCCTCGATGGGTTGTCGACGACGATCCGCGAACGCGGCAAGCTGCGCCGCAAGGTGCGCGCGATTTCGACCGAAGGCCGCCTGTCGGCCTACATTTTGACTGCCGTGCCGGCGCTGCTGTTCACCGCCATCATGGCCATGATGCCGGGATATTACAGCGACGTCTGGGGCGTGCCGAAGACGTGGTACATGATCGGCGGCTCGGTTACCTGGCTGATGCTGGGCAATCTGATCATGTTCAAGATGTCGAACTTCAGGTTCTGACATGCAGAGCGTCATCGAATTCCTCGCCTCGCTCGCGCCGGCCTCGCTGATGCCGGTTGCGGTCCTCTTGCTGCTCGTCGGAGTCGCCGCGGTCGCCTGGCCGATGGTGGCGGCGAAGGGTGACCGCAATGAAGTCAAGCGCCGGCTCAAGGTCGACCACGGTCCGGTGGCGGCCAAGCCCGAACCGGTGCAGAAGAAGAATAGCGGCGTCGTGCGCGAGAAGGCGGTGAAGAGGGCGCAGGAATTCTACGCCAAGAGCGACCCGGAAAATGTCGCCCGCCTGCGTTTGAAGCTCATCCAGGCCGGTTACATGGAGCCGCGCGCCGTTGGCATGTTCTTCCTCATCCGGTTCACGGCAATGATCGGCACGACGTTCGCCGTCTTCGTGCTCAACCGGTGGATGGCCAGCCCGGACGCTACCATGACCAGCCGGTGGACCTTCATCATCCTGTCGGGCGCTGCCGGCTATTTCTTGCCGGGTCTGGTGCTGACCCAGAAGGTTCGGGAAAAGATGCGCGAATACCGCAACGGCTTCCCCGATTTCATGGACCTGATGATCGTCTGCTCCGATGCCGGCATGAGTATGGAAGCGGGCGTCGAGCGCGTTTCGAAAGAACTCGCCAAGACCTATCCGTCGCTCAGCCAGAATTTGCAGCTCGTGTCGCTGGAGCTTCGGGCGGGACGCAGCCTCGACGACGCGCTGAAGGCGCTCGCCGATCGCCTCAGCCTGGACGAGGTGCGCTCCTTCGCCACGCTCCTGCAGCAGTCGAAGGAACTCGGCACCAGCCTGTCGGGCGCGCTCAGGGTGTTTTCAGATGAAATGCGCCACAAGCGCATGTCGCTGGCCGAGGAGAAGGCGCACGCCTTGCCGGCAAAGATGTCCGTGCCGGTCGTGGTCTGCATCCTGCCGGTGGTGCTGATGATCGCCGTCATTCCCATCATCGTCAAAATGACGGGTCACTAAAGCGCGCCGGTCGCGACCGATTCGCGCGACATGCACGCAATCTGGACCTGTAACGTCCGTAATCAGCGAGAAGTCCATGCGAATACTGTTGCCCACCCTGTTGCTGGGCCTCGCCGCGGCGGGCTTGTCACCCGCCCAGGCCGCGGCTGGCGATTGCGGCGATGCCGCCGCGTTGGTGCAGCAGGCCTATCCGAAGGCTCTCAAGAGCGCCGATGGTGCCTCATTCACGCTCGAGCCCCACACCAGCATCGCCTTGGCGCCTCAGGACAGCGATTCGCCATTCCGCCTGATCTGCAAGATCTGGCCCGCCCATGACGATCTGCTGCTGGTCGCGGTGCCGCTGACCGACAGCGCCCAATCCAGGGACGACGGGCATGTTGGCGATATCGAGCTTCTGGTCGTCGACAGGAACAGCAAGCAAGTGCGCCAGCGCTTGCTCCAGCCCGGGCTGATAACCGACGATGCCATCGCTATCCGCAAGATCGAATTCGATACCGGCCGCTATGGGTTGGCGCCCGGTGTCACCGCCTTTGGCCTGCGTATCGAGATGGCCAATCATTCGCAGGCCGATCCCTTCAGCGAAACCGACCTGCGGCTCTATGCCGTCGCCGGCGATGCACTGCGCATGGTGCTCGATGGCCTTGTCGTTGCCGGTAATGGTGGCGAAGGCGATACCAATTGCGCGGGATCCTTTCATTCCAGTCGGGTCAGCCTGACGATGGGCGCGGCGAGACATCACGGCTATCGTGACATCACCGCGGTCGAACGGACGGATACCGACGAGCCGTCCCCCGACACGGATGGCGAGTGCCAGTCTCATCCCGGCAAACCTGTGAACCGAACCTACCGGCTGCGCTATGACGGCAGCCGTTATCCGGTTCCGGGCGAGCTCAGGGCCATGGAGCCGTAAGAACCCTGCGGTATCGAGGGCGTCGCGACCCGTGGTTAATGGCCGGTATTCGGGACACTAAAAGTTAGCCGCATTTCGGCACCGAAGCTTAATCGCTGTGCTGTAGTGTCTTTCCCTGAAGAACGACCCGGCAAATCGGGCGACGGGGCAGGGCATGCGTCAGATAAAATTTGCGGCGGTGGCCACGATGGCAACCGTCCTGATGATCACCGGGTGCACGACGAACACCAACGTCGACACGACCAAGACAACCGCCATCCAGCCGACTGCTAAGGATGTCGACACATCCGACCTGGCGGAAGGCAAGGCGCAGTTTCGCGACGCCAATTATGGTCTTGCCGAACAGCATTTCCGCAAGGCCGTCGAATTGAAGGCCGACAATGCGGAGGCCTGGATGGGGCTTGCGGCTTCCTATGACGAACTCGGCCGCTTCGACTTCGCCGACCGCGCTTATGGCCAGCTTTTGAAAGTCGCCGGCCGCAAACCGCGGATCGTCAACAATATGGGCTATTCGCAATTGTTGCGCGGCAACAAGACGAAGGCCAGGGCACTGCTGCTGGAGGCGAAGGCCGGCATGGCCGATCCCACCGTTGTCGACGCCAACCTCGCCTTGCTCAACAAGGGCTGATGCCGGTTGATCCGCGCGCCGGCCAGGGGTGCGGTTTCGGCACAGGTGGCATCGACGCTTTGTAAACCCTATCCGCAGGTTGGGTCGAGAGATTGCCTGAAAACCATGTCCGAGGGCTGCCGCTGACCTAGAATGCGGCGCAACCGCCGACGCTCGAGAGGCCCCCGCCCGATATGCTGGATTTCAGTTCGCTCCTGCTCGCAGCCGCGCTGTCGGGCATCTGTCTCAGTGTCACCATGTTCGCGATCTGGGCCACCGCGCCGCGGGCCGGATTCGTGCTGACGGTGGCATGCGGCATTCTCGTGCTCGTCGCGCATGTAATCCTGTTTTGGCGCTATACCAGGGAGCCCGATCCGCTGCTTTGCCAGATCGCGCTGGCGCTGCTCAGCCTGGGTTTTCTGATCATCTGCATTTCGGCCATGCAATATCTCGGTGTGCCGGACCACAGGCGTGTGATTGCTCCGACATTTGCCGCCATGGCCGTCTGTGCGGCCGTGACCTTCATGGGCCTTGACGGTATCGGTTTCGTGATCACCTACGCGACGGTTACCGTGCTGCTCTCGACGATCGGGGCCATGTTCTGGATCAATGGCAGTCACGATCGCCGCATCCTGCTGGTGGTTTCGTTCCTGAGCGGCACCTGTGCGCTGTCGTTTGCCCTTTGCGGCGTGGTTCTGATGGCCAAAGGGCAGTGGACGCTCGGTGTCGCGCCCGACAATTGGGCTGAACGCCTCAACTCTGTCGTGGCGGTGGCCTGTATGACCGGCCTCGGCGCTTTGACGCTTTCGCTCCACCATTTGCAGGCGCAGATCGAGCTGAAGGCCGAGACCATGACCGATCCGCTGACCAAGCTGATGAACCGCCGGGGCCTGACGTCGCTTTATGGCGAGCGCACCTTCGGCCCGTTCATGGCGATCGTCATGTTCGATCTCGATCACTTCAAACGGACGAACGACATCTATGGACACCCGGTCGGGGATCAGGTCCTGTGCCGTTTCGGTGCCGTCATCCGGAAATATGCCAGGACCGGGGTCGACGCCTTTCGCCTGGGCGGCGAGGAGTTCGCGATCGTCATGTCGCGGATGACGGAAGAGCGGGCCTATGATCTTGCCAGCAAGATCGGTGTCGCTTTCGGCACGGAAGTCGTGCCCACGCCGCTCGGCCCCTTGCGCAGCACGGTCAGCGGCGGGATCGGGTTCGGCGAGGCCGACGGCAGCACCCTCGACGAGGTGCTGGCCAGGGCCGACTCCACGCTCTACGCGGCCAAGCGCGCCGGCCGAAACTGCGTCATCAGCCACAATAGGATGGGCAAGGCCGAACCGATCAAGCCGGCCTTGCGCTCCGCGTAGCTATTCCGCAGCACCCAGATAATCCGACAGCGGCGGGCAGGAGCAGACCAGGTTGCGGTCGCCGGCGACATTGTCGATGCGCGATACCGGCGGCCAGTACTTTGCGGCGGTGTCGGCGTCGCCGGCGGGATAGGCCGCTTCCAGGCGCGAGTAAGGGTGGGTCCATTGACCGGCCAGCGCCTCGGCTGACGTATGCGGTGCGTTGACCAGCGGATTGTCGGCCAAGGGCCATTCGCCTTTGGCCACTTTCGCCGCTTCGCCGGCTATGGCGATCATGGCCTCGCAGAAACGGTCGAGTTCGCGCTTGGGCTCGGACTCGGTCGGCTCGACCATCAGCGTGCCGGCGACCGGGAACGACATGGTCGGCGCGTGGAAACCATAGTCGATCAGGCGCTTGGCGATGTCCTCGACACTGATGCCGGCGCTCTCCTTGAGCACGCGGGTGTCGAGGATGCATTCATGGGCGACACGATCGCTCCTGCCCTTGTAAAGCAGCGGGAAGTGCGGGGCGAGCCGCGTCGCCACGTAGTTGGCCGAGACGATCGCCGTCTCGGTCGCCTGCTTGAGGCCGGAAGCGCCCATCATGCGGATGTACATCCAGGTGATCGGCAGGATGGAAGCGCTGCCGAACGGGGCGGCCGCCACGGCATGCGCCGAGCCTTCGCTGACATGGCCGGGCAGATAGGGCTTCAGATGCGCCCTGACGCCGATCGGACCGACCCCCGGTCCGCCGCCGCCATGCGGGATGCAGAAGGTCTTGTGCAGGTTCATGTGGCAGACGTCGGCGCCGATGTCGCCGGGACGGGCAAGTCCGACCAGCGCGTTGAGGTTGGCGCCGTCGAAATAGACCTGGCCGCCATGCTCATGGATGAGCGCGCAGAGATGGCGCGCGCCTTCTTCGTAGACGCCATGCGTGGAGGGGTAGGTGAACATCAGCGCCGCGAGATTCCTGGAATGCTCATTGGCCTTGGCGCGCATATCGTCCATGTCGATGTTGCCGTCTTCCAGGCAGCGAACGACGACGACGCTCATGCCAGCCATCGCGGCACTCGCCGGATTGGTGCCATGCGCGGAAGAGGGGATCAGACACACGGTGCGATGACCCTCACCGCGCGAGCGGTGATAGGCGCGGATGGCCAGCAGCCCGGCATATTCGCCCTGGCTGCCGGCATTGGGCTGCAAGGTCACGGCGTCGAAGCCGGTGATCTCCGCCAGCCAGCCTTCCAACTCGCCGATCATGGCGCGGTAGCCGGCCGAATGCGCTGCCGGCGCAAAGGGATGCAGGTTGGCGATTTCCGGCCAGCTCACCGGCATCATCTCCGCCGCGGCATTGAGCTTCATGGTGCAGGAGCCCAGCGGGATCATGGCGCGGTCGAGCGCCAGGTCCTTGTCGGCCAGCCGGCGCAGGAAGCGCATCATCTCGGTTTCCGACTTGTTCTCGTGGAAGACCGACTGGGTCAAAAACTCCTTGCCGCGCGGCTTGCCGGGCACCGTGCTGTCGGCCGAAGAAGCAGCCTTGGCGTCGAACAGGGCTGCGATCGCCTCGAGATCGGCATTGGTCGAGGTTTCGTCGAAACTGATGCCGACATGGTCGGCGTCGAGCACACGCAGCAGCCGGTGGGTCTTTTCGGCGGCGGCGGCGATCTGGGCGGCCTTGCCTTTCGTCTCCACCGTCACCGTGTCGAAACGGCTGGAGCCGAGCACCGATACACCCGCAGCCTCGAGGCCGCTTGCCAGGCGGTTGGCCAGCGCGTGGATGCGCCCGGCGATCGCCTGCAAGCCGACCGGACCATGCCAGATGGCGTAGGCGGTCGCCATATTGGCAAGCAGCGCCTGCGCGGTGCAGATGTTGGAGGTCGCCTTGTCGCGGCGGATATGCTGTTCGCGCGTCTGCAAGGCGAGGCGGTAGCCCGGCCGGCCCTTGCTATCGGCCGACTGGCCGACCAGGCGACCGGGCATCAGGCGCGTCAGCTTGTCGGAGACGGCGCAATAGGCGGCGTGCGGGCCGCCAAAACCCATCGGCACGCCAAAGCGCTGCATCGGGCCGACCGCAATGTCGGCGCCGAGCTTTGCCGGCGCGTCGGTCAGCGTCAGGCCAAGCGGATCGGCGACGAAAACCACCAGCGCGCCGGCAGCGCGAGCCTTGGAGATCGCCGCCTTGTGGTCGCCATAGACGCCGAAGGTGTCAGGCCATGAGACGAGCAGGGCGGCGGTGTTGTCGTCGATCTCCTCGCCGTCAATCTCGATGCCGAGCGGCTCGGCGCGGGTGCGCACCACGTCCAGTGTCTGCGGATGCGGCGTGCCGGCGAGCGCCACCTTGGTGCGCCTGTCGCGATGGTGGCGCAGGGCAATGCCGACCGCTTCGGCGACTGCTGTTGCCTCGTCGAGCAACGAAGCCGACGCCACCGGCAGGCCGGTCAGTTCCGTGACCAGCGTCTGGAAGTTGAACAGCATTTCCAGCCGGCCCTGGCTGATCTCGGCCTGGTAAGGCGTGTAGGCGGTGTACCAGGCCGGATTCTCGAACAGATTGCGCTGGATGACCGGCGGCACGTGGACACCGTGGTAACCGGCGCCGATGAAGCTCTTCAGCACTTTGTTCTTCGCCATGGTCGCGGACAATTCGGCAAGCGCTTCGGCTTCGCTGGCTGGCGCTGGCAGGTCCAGCGGCTGGTCGAGGCGGATCGATCTCGGCACGGCCTGACTGATCAGCGTCTCCACCGAGGGAACACCGATGACGGTGAGCATGGCTCGAACGTCGGCAAGGCCGGGTCCGATGTGGCGGGCCGAGAACGGGTAGGGGGCAGCGGTCATGTCAACAAGTTCCTGATGTCAGGCGATATGGGCTTTGTAGGCGGCCTCATCCATGAGGCTGGCGAGCTGGCTTTCGTCGGCGAGCTTCATCTTCCATAGCCAGCCGGCGCCGGTCGCCGCCGAATTGACCAGTGATGGGTCGGAAGACAGCGTGCCGTTGGCCTCGGTGACTTCACCGTCGACCGGCGCGTAGACGTCGGAGGCCGCCTTGACGGATTCGACCACGACGGCGGTATCGCCCTTGGCGAGCTTCTTTCCCGTTTCCGGCAGTTCCACGAAGACGAGGTCGCCGAGCTGCTCCTGCGCATAATCGGTGATGCCGACGGTAGCGGTGCCGCCTTCGACGCGGAGCCATTCGTGGTCTGATGTGAAATAGGTTGTTGCCATGGAATTCATCCTTTGCGGTAGCGATGAGGGGTGAAGGGCAGGGAACTGATTTCGACTGGGATCTTCGTGCCGCGCACATCGGCGAAAACTCGCGTTCCCGTCTTTGCCAACGATGTGGTGACATAGCCCATGGCCACCGGATGGCCGGCGGACGGGCCGAAGCCGCCCGAGGTGACATGGCCGACCGGGTTGCCGTCGGCGTCGAATAGCGCCGCGCCCGCGCGTACCGGCTGGCGGCCTTCGGGCTTCAACCCAACGCGCTTTTGCGCCGGGCCCCGCTCCACGGCGGCGCGCAAGGCGTCGGCACCGATAAAGGCGCCGGAAGCCCTGGTATCCCTTGGGATTGCCCACATCAGCGCCGCCGCGGCCGGGTCGGTCTCCGGCGTGATGTCCTGGCCGTGCAGGCAGAGGCCGGCTTCGAGCCGAAGGCTGTCGCGCGCGGCAAGGCCGATCCAAAGCACGCGCTCGTCCTCGAGCAGTTTGGCGACCAGGTCCCGTGCGTCCGCCTCCCGCAGGCCGATCTCGAAACCGTCCTCGCCGGTATAGCCCGACCGGCTCATGAACCAGTTTTTCCGTGGCTCGACGCCGTGCATGAACAGCAGCGAGCCGGTCTCGATGCCTGCGCGGGAAAGGGCGGCCCAGGCTTCAGGGCCCTGGATGGCCAGGAAGACACGGTCGAGCGGCTCGACCTGCACATCGAAATCAGCCGCCAGCGCGCGCAGATGCTTTTCATCGGCGATGGCGTTGCCGGCATTGGCGACGACCATGAAGCGGTCGTCGCCAAGTCGGGTGACGATCAGATCGTCGAGAATGCCGCCTGCCTCATTCAGGAAGAACGTCAGTTTGGACTGCGAAATCTCGAGCGCGCCGGCATCCAGCGGGCAAGCGCGGCTCAACAGCGCAGCCGCTTCCGGCCCGCCGACCTCGAACAGCTTCATATGCGAGATGTCGAACAGCCCCACATGTTCGCGGGTGTGAAGATGCTCCTTCATGACGCCGGCCGGATAGGTCAACGGCATCGACCAGCCGGCAAAGGCGCCGAAGCGCGCACCGGCGGCTGTATGGATGTCTTCGAGGGGAAGGTGTTTGTCGTCGCCCGTCATGTCGTCTCCAGAGTCGCACGCAATCGGTCGCTGATGGCGACCAGTCCGTGCCCCTCTGTCTGAAGCCTGAGAGACTCGCGCAGCCGGAACTCTGTCAGCGGCGCTTACACCTTCGGCGCGGGGGCAAGCCCCGACTTTCCAGAGTGTCTTTCCCGTCTACGGTTCTTTTGCCTGAGAGATTTCGGGCGATTTCCCCTTCGGCGGCAGCTCTCGCTGCTCTCTCCCGCAAACAGGTAGGACTCAAACCCTGAGCCCTCGACGCGCCATCCATAGCCCGTCGGCGACACCTTGTCACCTCCCAGCGACATCTAAGCGCGTCCCGCGCTTTAGATCTTTGTTGATGCATGTCGTTCTCCCAAAACCGCTGCACACTTTTGGGCGACATTGATCTCACAAGTCTTCGCTAACCACGCCATTTGGCGGTTTTTCAAGACACTCTTGATATAGCAGGCCGATGTGACGCGTTGGGCGGACGGGGACGACAGATGGGCGAATTGATCATGAGCGCTCCGGTGGCGGGGCTGACGTCGAAGAACCGGATTGCTGCGGAGGATGTCGTGATGCTGCGCCGCGACGTGTTCGCAGACGGCGTGGTGACCCGGGGCGAAGCCGGGGCCTTGTTCGCGCTCGACCAGACGGCGCGAGACAAATGCGCGGAATGGGCACCTTTCTTCGTCGAGGCGGTCACCGACTACATCGTCCACCAGGAAAAGCCCTCGGGCTATATTTCGCAGGAAAATGCCGATTGGCTGGTCCGCACGATTTCGCGCGACGGCATGGTCGACAGCCGGACCGAACTCGAATTGCTGGTCCACGTGCTGGAAGAGGCGAAATCATCGCCGAGCCGGCTTTGCGTCTACGCGCTGGAGCAAGTCGCCCACGCGGTCGTCGACGGCAAGGGACCGCTGATGCTCGGCGGTGTGCTGGTGCCCGGACTGATCGCCAAAACGGAAGTCGAGCTTCTTCGCCGTATCCTCCATGCCCATGGCGGCGACGGCAACATCGCCATCACCCGGGCCGAGGCCGAGGTGCTGTTCAGGATCAACGAGCGGACAGCCCAGGCCAACAACGATCCGTCCTGGAACGATCTGTTCGTCAAGGCGATCGCCAATTTCGTCATGTGCTCGGCCGGTTACGAGGCGCCCACCGGCGAGGTGGCGCTGCGCCACGAAACCTTCCTCGATCACGCGGGTCCGGAAATCGGCGGTTTCTTCAGCCGCATGGTCTCCGGTGGTCTTGCCGGCATCATCGGGGCCTATCGGTCACCTGACGACATAGAGACCGAGTGGGAGGCGAAGAACAGGGCCACCGAGGCGCTGGCCCGACGCGCCGAGACGATCGATGCCGGTGAAGCCGGCTGGCTGGTCGGACATATCGGGGTGAACCGGCCTCTGTACGAGAATGAGCGTGCACTGCTGACTTTGATCAAGCATGCCTCGCCGGAAATCCATCCGGCGCTGAAGCCGTTGCTCGACAAGGTTGCCTAAGCCGCGCCGGCCGCCGCTACCGTTTTACAAAGGATGATGTTGGAATGGCCTTCGGGCCATCCCGCCAGTTCGGCCATGCGCTCGAAGCCGGCCTTTTCATACAGGCCTGGTGCCTGGAAGTCGTGGCTGGCGACCCAGATCTTCTTGACGCCGCGATCGGCCGCCTCGGCGACAAAAGCGTCGAGCAATTGCCTTGCGTAGCCGCGGCCTCGGTGAGCCTCGTCAATCCACATCAATGTGAGCTCGCACGTGCCCGCCCAGGAATAGCCGGCGGCTACTCCGATCGCGTGTCCCGCATCATCACGGATGACAAAGGCCAGTTCCCGGTCGTCGTCGCGGTCCGTCATACGCCGGTTGTCGCGATGGAGACGCTCCTCGAGCGAACTCAACTCGATGGGCGATAGATCGTGCTCGGCCTCTATGCGGACGGCCATCAAATCCCGCCGTACCAGTCGTAGCCGTTGTCCTCCCAATAGCCGCCGCGGCCGCCGCCAATATTGGCAAAGCCGTCGACCAGTTCGATCTTGTAGAGATATTTCGGCATCTTGTAGCCGAGCTGGCGCTCGACACGGACGCGCAGCGGCGCGCCGTTCTCGACCGGCAGCGGCTTGCCGTTCAGGCCATAGGCAAGGATCGTCTGGGGATGGCGGGCATCGATCAGGTCGATCGTCCCGTAATATTTGATGTCGCCCGACAGGCTGCGGTCGATCGTGTCGAGGCAGTGGAACATGACATAGCGCGCCTGCGGCTTGACCACCGCCTGGTCAAGAAGCAGCGACAGCGGCGTGCCCGTCCATTTGGCGATGCAGCTCCAGCCCTCGACGCAGTCATGGCGGGTGATCTGGGTGCGGCTCGGCATGTTCATGAGCTGCTCGCGGGTGAGCGACAGCGGCTTTTCGACGAGGCCCGACACCTCCAGGCGCCAATCGGCGAAGTTGTTGGCGAGCAGGGCCTTGTATGCGTCGTCATCCGGCGCGGTGACGCCGTTCGGCCGCATTGGCTGACGGATATCGGCTTCGGTGAATTCCGGCGCCAGCGAATTGCCGCCGCCGAGCAACCGTTGTGCCCTGTGAGTGAGGCCATTGGCGTTTTCGAGGAAACTGCGCAGGCCGCTGCCGATGCTGAGCTGGCTGTCGAAGGCGTCGCAACCCGACAGCATGATGCCGGAAGCGCCGAGGCTGGCGGCGGTGAGGAATTTCCGGCGGCTGATCTCAAATTTTGCCATGTCAGGCACTCCTCTCGGATGTGTTGTTGTCAGGCGCGGGAGGATCGGTGCGGTACCAGCCGGTGATGATTGAACGCAGCTCATTGATCGGGCCGGCGGCCAGAATCATCAGGATGTGAATGATGAAGAAGGCAACCAGCAGAACCATGACGGTGAAATGAATAGTGCGCGCCGTCTGCCGCCCGCCGAGCAGATCGTTGAGGAAGGGCAGCACCGAATCCATGCTCGGCGACATGGCCAGGCCAGTGATGATCATCAGCGGCAAGAGCACGAACAGCACGCCGCCATAGGCCATTTTCTGCAATGTGTTGTATTCGCGCGTGTGGTGGAATTTGAGCCTGGCGTGATTGGCGATGTCCTGTGGCAAGCGTTTGAGGTCATCCAGGCGCGGCGCCAGATCGCGGCGGATGTGACCGTTGATCAGGCTGGCGACCAGCCAGACCAGCAAAGTCGTGGTCAGGATCCAGGCAAAGAAGAAATGGATCACACGGGCGGTGCCGAGGTCATAATAGGAGGGGATCGTCGCCCAGGATGGGAAACCGCGCGCCGTTTCGTTACCGGCAGGGCCCGACCAACCGAGGACGCCTGTCGTGTCGAAGCGGTGCCCGAAGATTTCGGTGTAACCGCGTGGACCGGCATTGGTGTTTTCGGCGCCTATGGCGAAAATGGTGTTGCTGTAGTCGAAGCCGGATTGCTTGCCGATGTAGAGCTGCGGCCGGGCATTGAAAATCTGCAGGCCGGATAGCAGCATGAAAAACAATGAGATGGCCCAGATCCAGTGCGTCAGCCGCGTCCATCGCGACTGCCGGTAGATCAATGTCTTCTCTTTTGAAGCGGGGGCACCCGGTCCAATTTCGGATTGGCTTCTGGCAACCGATTCCATCTTGTCTGGTCTCCCGGCCCTGCGGCTTGGTCTACGTGTTCATTGTCCTCCTGATACGTCGCGATCCAAACCGATGTTTCATCCGATCACGGATTTATTACGGACCGCCCAGGCTGACGGCGAGATTGACGGCCGCGGCGACGATGACGGTGTTGAAGAAGAACGACAGGACCGAGTGGACAAGCACGACACAACGCATGTGCGTCGTCGAGATGTTTGTGTCGGCCGTCTGTGCCGTCATCCCGATGACGGTCGAGAAATAGAGGAAGTCCCAACCCTCGGGGCGTTTGTCGCCCGGGAACAGCAGGCCGCCGACCGGGATTTTCTTCTTGGTTTCGGCGTCGACCGCATCGCCGTCCATCCAGTAGACATGGGCATAGTGGAGCGCCGCCATGGCATGGATGGTGAACCAGCCGAGCGGGATCGACAGCAGCGCGAAGCCGAGTTGGATCGGGTGATCCCCATCTTTCCGATTGATCAGCAGGAACAAGGAGACAACGGCAAAGGCGACGACAACGAGCGTCACCGCGAAGATGACCAGCACCGGCTGATCGGTGGCGCGTGCATTCTTGCTGAGATACTTGCCGGTGAGTTTGGGCATCTGGCTAACGACAAGAATGACGTAAGCGGCGAAAAATGCGTTGGCGCCGATCGAATAGGCGAGCGGGGCGTGCAGCAGCAACGCCACAAGCAGCGCAAACGCACCGAGACACGCCGATACCGCAAACAGCATGTGGCGCTGCATGGGTTTCTCGATCGGGGTTTCGGCGGCCATGGCGGTCTCTACCTGGATGGCGCTTTGTTGCTAGTCCGGTGTGGCGGATTTCAGCGCGCGCCGCAAGATACGGTCGAGTTCGCCGAGGAACCGCGAGCGGTCCTGCGGCGCGAAGGCGGCATTGTAGCCCTTGCTTTCGCCGGTTTCGCGCAGATGCTGCTTGAGGTCCCGCATCGCTACCGCCATGCCGATCGTTTCCGGTGTGAAGGGCCGCCCGGTCGGTCCCAGCACATGCGCGCCGAGCTCCACCGTGCGGGCAGCAAGCGGAATGTCCGCCGTCACCACGATGTCGTTAGGCTTCGCGTTCTCGACGATCCAGTCGTCGGCGGCGTCGGCGCCCTTGGACACCACGACATTGCGGATCATGGGGTCGCGGGAGGGACGCAGCCCGCCATTGGAAACGTAAGTGACGATGACGCCATGGCGTCCGGCGACCTTTTCGACCTCGGCCTTGACCGGGCAGGCATCGGCGTCGACGTAGATGGCTGGTGCGGGCATTGTCTCTCCAGAAACAAGCAGGGGCCGGAAACGCATCCGGCCCCATACCTGAATTGTCACAGTTGTCAGGCGGGCAGCGCGCCGGACTTCTTCGCCGTCCAGGTGGCGATGTAATCCATCAGGCCCGGATTGAGGCAGTCATAAGGCTCCAGCCCGATTGTCTTCAGCCGGGCCCGGATGCCGTCCATACGCTTGGGGTCGACGCCCGATTCGATGATCGACGAGACGAAGGCGGTGAAGCCCGGTGGCGACCAGCCATCCTCCTCGAAGCGCTCGGGATGGATGAAGGACAGGCCCTTGAATGGATGGTCGCGCTCGACCGGCCCGTGCATGTGGACGCCGCAGCCGGTGCAGGCATGGCGCTGGATCAGCGCAGAGGGGTCGACCACCTTGAGCTTGTCGCCGTTCTCGGTGACGGTGACGTCGCCGGTGCCGGCAACCGCCACCACCGAGAACACCGCGCCGTCAGGCTTCCAGCATTTGGTGCAGCCGCAAGCATGGTTGTGGGCGATCTGGCCCTTGACCTTCACCTTGACCGGCTTGCTGGTGCAGGCGCAGACCAGCGTGCCGCCGGCAAAGCTCGCGCTTTCCCTTGGCAGCCCATTGTCGATTTTCGGATGCAGTTTCTCCGCCATTCCATTTCCTCCCATGTTTCACCACAGAGGTCGCTGGCCGATTGGCAGGCGGCATGTGGCCGTCTTCAGTAAACCACGACACTCCGGATCGACTTGCCCTCATGCATCAGGTCGAATCCCCTGTTGATGTCCTCTAGCTTCAGCGTATGGGTGATCATCGGGTCGATCTGGATCTTGCCGTCCATGTACCAGTCGACGATCTTCGGCACGTCGGTGCGGCCACGCGCGCCGCCGAAGGCGGTGCCCATCCAGGTGCGTCCGGTGACCAGCTGGAACGGCCGTGTGGAAATCTCCTGGCCGGCGCCGGCAACGCCGATGACGACCGATTTGCCCCAGCCGCGATGCGAGGCTTCCAGTGCCTGGCGCATCACCTTGGTGTTGCCGGTGCAGTCGAACGTGTAGTCGGCGCCGCCGATCTGGTCGGCGCCGCGCTTGGTCATGTTGACCAGATGCGGAACGATGTCGCCGTCGATCTCCTTCGGATTGACGAAATGCGTCATGCCGAAGCGCTCGCCCCATTCCTTCTTGTCGTTGTTCAAATCGACGCCGATGATCATGTCGGCGCCGGCAAGGCGAAGGCCCTGGATGACGTTGAGGCCAATGCCGCCGAGGCCGAAGACCACTGATGTGGCCCCTTGCTCGACCTTGGCGGTGTTGATGACCGCACCGATGCCTGTGGTCACGCCACAGCCGATGTAGCAGATCTTGTCGAAGGGAGCGTCGGGGTTGACCTTGGCGACCGCGATCTCGGGCAGTACGGTGAAGTTGGAGAAGGTCGAGCAGCCCATATAGTGAAAGATCTTGTCCTTGCCGATCGAGAAGCGCGACGAGCCGTCGGGCATCAGGCCTTGCCCCTGGGTGGCGCGGATGGCGGTGCACAAATTGGTCTTTCGCGACAGGCAGGACGGGCACTGCCGGCATTCGGGCGTATAGAGCGGGATGACATGGTCGCCCTTCTTGACAGAGGTAACGCCCTTGCCGACATCGACCACCACGCCGGCGCCCTCATGGCCGAGGATCGCCGGGAACAGGCCTTCGGGATCGGCGCCCGACAGCGTGAACTCATCGGTGTGGCAGATGCCGGTCGCCTTGATCTCGACCAGCACCTCGCCATCGCGCGGGCCCTCAAGGTCGACCTCCATGATCTCCAGCGGCTTTCCGGCGGCGACAGCGACTGCGGCGCGGGTTTTCATCGGGCAATTCCTCCAAGGCGATTTTTGTGTCCAAGTTTTCAGGTTTTGGGCTGCTCATCAACTGTCAGATGAGACGAAATGTCGGCTTTGTTGACGCAGATAGCACACCATTCGACAACCGGCTCAGCAGGGAGCGCTATGGCGCGTCGCAGGCGCGGCTTTCATGTCGTCCATCGCGGTACTTGAGACATGGCGACATAGTCCATAGAACTAAACTGTTCGCCGGAGGGGAATTCTGCCTGCATGTTCACCAAGATCCTGATCGCCAACCGTGGCGAGATCGCCTGCCGCGTCATCAAGACGGCGCGCAAGATGGGCATTGCAACGGTCGCCGTCTACTCCGACGCCGATCGCGATGCCGTGCATGTCGAAATGGCCGATGAGGCGGTGCATATCGGGCCTTCGCCGGCCGTGCAGAGCTATCTCGTGCCGGAAAAGATCATCGCCGCCTGCAAGGCAACCGGCGCCCAGGCGGTGCATCCCGGCTACGGCTTCCTGTCCGAACGGGCCGCCTTCTGCGAAGCGCTGGAAGCGGAAGGCATCGTCTTCATCGGGCCGAAACCCAAAGCCATCAAGGCGATGGGCGACAAGATCGAATCGAAGAAATTCGCCAACGCCGCCAAGGTTTCCACCGTGCCCGGCTGGCTCGGTGTCATCGAGAATGCCGACCATGCCGAAAAGATCGCCGGCGAGATCGGCTATCCCGTCATGATCAAGGCCTCGGCCGGCGGCGGCGGCAAGGGCATGCGCATCGCCTGGGACCAGTCTGAAGTACGCGACGGGTTCGACCGGGCACGCTCCGAGGCCAAGAGTTCGTTCGGGGACGACCGGGTGTTCATCGAGAAATTCGTCGTCGATCCGCGCCATATCGAGATCCAGGTGCTGGCCGACGCGCATGGCAACGCCCTCTATCTCGGCGAGCGCGAATGCTCGATCCAGCGGCGCAACCAGAAGGTCGCCGAGGAGGCGCCATCGCCCTTCCTCGATGCCAAGACGCGCAAGGCCATGGGCGAACAGTCGGTGGCGCTGGCCAGGGCCGTCGACTACCAGAGCGCCGGCACCGTCGAGTTCATCGTCGACAAGGACAAGAACTTCTATTTCCTTGAAATGAATACACGATTGCAGGTCGAGCACCCCGTGACGGAGCTGGTCACCGGCATCGATCTGGTCGAGCAGATGATCCGCGTCGCCGCCGGCGAAAAGCTGACCTTGAAGCAGGGCGACATCAAGCTGAACGGCTGGGCGGTGGAAAGCCGGCTCTATGCCGAGGATCCCTATCGCAATTTTCTGCCATCGATCGGCCGGCTGACCCGCTATCGGCCGCCGGAGGAGGGGCAGTTCGGCGATGTCGTCATCCGCAACGACACCGGCGTCACCGAAGGCTCGGAGATTTCGATGTTCTACGACCCGATGCTCGCCAAGCTGTGTACCTGGGCACCGACCCGGCTCGAGGCAATCGATGCCATGTCGGAAGCGCTCGACAGCTTTGTGGTCGACGGCATCGAGCACAACATTCCGTTCCTGGCGGCACTCATGCAGCATCCGCGCTGGCGGGAAGGGGCGATATCGACCGGTTTCATAGCTGAGGAATATCCCGACGGTTTTGCCCCCGTCGTGCCGAACAGCGAGGAAAAGGCCGTGCTGGCGTCGATCGCCACCGCGGTGGAACTGCTGCGCCGCGACCGTCTCGACCGGCTGGGCGGGCGGCTGGCGCCGCATTCGGGAGCGCTCAAGCGCGATTGGGTGGTGAAGATCGGCGAAGACTATCTCCAGGCGTCAGTCCTCGAAGGGATGATTTCGATCCCGATGGAGATCGACCTGTCGATCGACGGAGGCAAGACGCTGACCGTCTCATCCGACTGGCGACCCGGCGACCTGATCTGGCGCGGTACGGTCGGCAAGCACAGGGTCGCCGCCCAGATCCGGCCAGTCGCCAATGGCCTGCGCATCGCCTGGAAAGGCATGTCTGTGACGGCGCGCGCCATGCTGCCGCGCACCGCCGAGCTTGAACCGCTAATGCCGGAAAAGGTGGCGCCGGACACGTCGAAACTGCTGCTCTGCCCGATGCCCGGCCTTGTGGTGTCGATTGCCGTTGCCGAGGGCCAGGAGGTCAAGGCCGGCGAGACCTTGGCCGTGGTCGAGGCCATGAAGATGGAAAACGTTCTGCGCGCCGAGCGCGATCTTGTCGTGTCGAAACTCAACGCCAAGCCGGGCGACAGCCTGGCGGTCGATGCGGTGATCATGGAATTCGCGTGAGCGGGCTGGAAGCCTGTGGTCAGTAGTCGTTTGTGCTGGACTGGTATCGCCCGGTCCCGGACAATACATTCTCATCGACTCAAAGACCTTCGGCAGCGCGACAAACCATGGCGGATGACAGACTTCCACGCGACCCCCTGAAGCGCGAAGCCGCGATTGCTGCCGCGCGGCCGGAGATGCCGGCGCGGCCGTTCGTCCATCTGCGCGTCCACTCGGCCTATTCGCTGCTGGAAGGCGCGCTGCAACTCGGCAAGATCGTCGGCCATGCCGTCAAGGACGAAGCGCCGGCCATCGCCGTTACGGACACCAACAATCTGTTCGGCGCGCTGGAGTTCTCGCAGAAGGCGGTGAAGGACGGCATCCAGCCGATCATTGGCTGCCAGATCGCTCTCGCCTTCTCCGGCGAAAACAGCGATGGCCAGCGCGACCGCCGCCGGCAAGGTCCCGACATGCGGCCGGTCGTGCTGATCGCGGCCACCGAAGCCGGCTATTCCAATCTGGTCCGGCTGGTCAGCCGCGTATACCTCGAAACACCGCCCGGCGAAGCGGTGCACCTGACCACCGAAATGATGGACGGCCAATGTGACGGCCTGATTTGCCTCAGTGGCGGGCCGCGCGGTCCGATCGGCATAGCCCTGAAGGAAGATCGCCGGGATCTCGCCGAGGCGCGCCTGCTCACGCTCAAGGCGAT
Organism: Mesorhizobium sp. M8A.F.Ca.ET.181.01.1.1; assembly: GCF_004792025.1. Taxonomy (NCBI): domain Bacteria; kingdom Pseudomonadati; phylum Pseudomonadota; class Alphaproteobacteria; order Hyphomicrobiales; family Phyllobacteriaceae; genus Mesorhizobium; species Mesorhizobium sp. M8A.F.Ca.ET.181.01.1.1. The sequence continues at coordinate 1,166,443 of NZ_SRTV01000001.1, forward strand.
GTTCGGCGACCGCCTCTATGTCGAACTGGACCGGGTTTCGGGTTATGATCGCATGATCGAGAAATCCTCGATCGATCTCGCCTATTCCCATGAATTGCCGCTGGTCGCCACCAACGAGGCCTTCTTCTCGTCGCGCGACGAGTATGAGGCGCACGATGCGTTGATCGCCATCGCCGAAGGTTCGGTCGTCGCCGTCGACACCCGCCGCCGGCTATCGCCGGACAATTTTCTGCGCAGCCAGGCCGACATGGCGAAATTGTTCGCCGACCTGCCGGAAGCGATCGACAACACGGTCGAGATCGCGTTGCGCTGCTCCTACTATCCGAAAACCCGTAGCCCGATCCTGCCGCGTTTCACGGGCGGCGATGCCTCCGACAAGGACGCCGCCGAAAAGGCCGAGGCCGAGGAACTGGCCCGCCAGGCGCGCCAAGGGCTCGATGCCCGGCTTGCCCTGCACGGACCGACACCGGGCTACACGGTCGAGCAATATCGTGAGCGGCTCGAATTCGAGCTTGGCATCATCGAGAAGATGAAATTCCCCGGCTATTTCCTGATCGTCGCCGACTTCATCAAATGGGCCAAGGCACAAGGCATTCCGGTCGGGCCGGGGCGTGGTTCGGGTGCCGGTTCGCTGGTCGCCTATTCGACGACCATCACCGACATCGATCCGCTGCGTTTCTCACTGCTGTTCGAACGCTTCCTCAATCCGGACCGCGTGTCGATGCCCGATTTCGACATCGACTTCTGCCAGGATCGCCGCGAGGAGGTGATCCGCTACGTCCAGCAGAAATACGGCCGCGACCAGGTCGGCCAGATCATCACCTTCGGTACGCTGCAGGCGCGCGCGGTGCTGCGCGACGTCGGCCGTGTTCTGCAGATGCCCTATGGCCAGGTCGACAAGCTCTCAAAAATGGTGCCTCAGAACCCGGCCAATCCGGTCAAGCTCGCCGATGCCATCGCCAACGAGCCACGCTTTGCCGAGGAGGCCGAGAAGGAGCCGATCGTCCAGACGCTGCTCGACATGGCGCAGAAGCTGGAAGGCCTCTACCGCCATGCCTCAACGCATGCCGCCGGCATCGTCATCGGCGACCGACCATTGTCGGAACTGGTGCCGATGTACCGCGATCCGCGCTCGGACATGCCTGTCACCCAGTTCAACATGAAATATGTCGAGCAGGCCGGGCTGGTGAAGTTCGACTTCCTCGGCCTGAAGACGCTGACGGTGCTGGAGACGGCCGTAAAGCTGATCCGTCGCCGCGGCATCGACATCGACCTGGCGACCATCCCGCTTGACGATCCCGAGACCTACGCCATGCTCTCGCGCGGCGAGGTGGTTGGCGTGTTCCAGGTGGAAAGTGCCGGCATGCGCAAGGCACTGATCGGCATGCGGCCCGACTGTATCGAGGACATCATCGCGCTGGTCGCGCTCTATCGGCCGGGCCCGATGGAAAACATCCCGACCTACAACGCCAGAAAGCATGGCGAGGAAGAGATGGCCTCGATCCATCCCAAGATCGACCATCTGGTAAAGGAGACGCAAGGCGTCATCGTCTACCAGGAACAGGTGATGCAGATCGCGCAGGAGCTGTCCGGCTATTCGCTCGGCGAAGCCGACCTTCTGCGCCGCGCCATGGGCAAGAAGATCCGCGCCGAGATGGACAAGCAGCGCGAGCGCTTTGTCTCCGGCGCGGTCGAGCGCGGCGTCGCCAAGCCGCAAGCCGACTTCATTTTCGACCTGCTGGCCAAGTTCGCCGACTATGGTTTCAACAAGTCGCACGCCGCCGCCTACGCCGTCGTCTCGTACCAGACCGCCTATCTCAAGGCGCATTATCCGGTCGAGTTCCTGGCGGCGTCGATGACGCTCGACATGGGCAACACCGACAAGCTGGCCGACTTCCGCCAGGATGCGCTGCGCCTCGGCATAGAGGTCCTGGCGCCGTCGGTGATGACCAGCTTCCGTGCCTTCGAGGTCGGCGAGAACCGCATCTATTACTCGATGGCTGCCCTCAAGGGTGTCGGCGACGCCGCGGTGGAGCACATCGTCGCCGTTCGCGGCGAAAAGCCGTTCAAGAGCCTGGCCGATTTCTGCGAGAGGGTCGACCCGAAGATCGTCGGCAAGCGGGTTTTCGAAAGCCTGATCATGGCCGGCGCGCTCGACTGCTTCGGCCACGATCGGGCCCAGATGTTGGCTGGCGTCGAGCGGATGATGGGACTGGCGTCACTTGCCCAGCAGAACGCCGTTTCCGGCCAAGCCGATATTTTCGGCGCCTCGCTCGGCGCCCAGTCGCAGGCGCTCAACCTGCCGGCGACCGATCCGTGGCTCGCCGCCGACCGCCTGCACCGCGAATTCCAGGTCGTCGGCTTCTATCTCTCGGCGCATCCGCTCGACGAGTACAAGGCGGCGCTGCAGAAGATGCGGGTGCAGAACTGGGCGGAGTTCTCCGCTGCCGTCAAGCGCGGCGCTTCCGCCGGCCGGCTGGCCGGCACCGTTACCAGCAAGCAGGAGCGCAAGACGCGCACCGGCAACAAGATGGGCGTGGTGGCCTTTTCCGACACCTCCGGCCAGTACGAGGCCGTGTTGTTTTCAGAAGGATTGGCCCAGTACCGCGATCTCCTCGAAGCCGGCCGCTCCGTTGTCATCACCGTCGCGGCGGAAGACAGGCCCGAGGGTGTCAACCTGCGCATCAACTCCGTCCAATCGCTGGAAGACGAAGCAAGCCGCATCCAGAAGGCGCTGCGCATTTTCGTCCGGAACGATGGGCCTGCCTCGATGATCCAATCCCAGCTCACCCAGCGCGGTGAAAGCCAGGTGAGCATCATCGTGATCAAGGAAGAGGCGCAGGGCGAGGTCGAGATTGCCTTGCAGGGCGGCTATCGCGTCTCGCCGCAGATCGCCTCGGCGATGCGCGCGGTGCCGGGCGTGGTCGAAGTGGAACTGGTGTGATCTGCGCGCTTGCCAGAAAGCCTCCGCTGCGCACGCTCGCGATCCGGATGAGGGGCGCCGACAGCAAGGCATTTCGGGGGCTCTCTGCGACGGCGCGTCTGCGCGACATGCTGCGCAGGCTCTATCATGGGCGCTCGCCCGCCGCGTTCCGGTTCCAACTGGTGGCTGTCATCATCGACCTCGCCATCATCGCCTTCTTCATCGCCACGCCGGTCATCCAGCAGTCGGCCTCGTTTCTGTGGCTGGACTATGCCGTGGCGGCCCTCGTCGCCGCCGATCTGGGCGCCAGGCTGCTGGCCTCAAACGACATGCTGCGCCTGATGAAGCAGCCGACCTTCTGGGTGGATGCCTTCATCCTTCTGACGTTGCTGATGCCGACGGCGCTCGCAAATCTAGGCTTTCTGCGCATTCTGCGGCTGTGGTCGCTATCGCGCAGCGGTTCGATCTGGCGGCATTTCGAGATGCGCGGCCTGAGACCCTGGCGCGAGGCAAGCCACGCGGTCATCAACCTTGTGACCTTTCTCTTTGTCATCACGGGCTTCGTCTACACGTTTTTCTTCCGCAACGGAGCCGGGCTGGAAAACTACATCGACGCGCTTTACTTCACCGTCGCGACCGTGACGACGACCGGCTTCGGCGACATCGTGCTGCCGGGTATCGCCGGCAAGCTGACGGCGATCGTCACCATGATCATCGGCATATCGCTGTTCGTCAGGCTGGCGCAGGCGATTTTCCGGCCCGCGAAAGTGTTCTTTCCCTGTCCGCAATGCGGGCTGCAGCGGCATGAGCCGGACGCCGTGCACTGCAAGGCCTGCGGTCACGTTCTCAACATACCGAACGATGGCGACTGACCGGCGGCGGTGGTTTAAGAAGCGGCCACTTCCGCCGGCCTTGCCGGTTTCCGCTGAAGATTGAGCAGGTTGCCCATCAGGATGAGCAGTGCGCCGCCGGCGGTGAAAGCGTCGATCTGCTCGCTGTAAAGCAGCCAGCCGATCAGCGCCGACAACGGCACGCGCAGGAAATCCATCGGCGAAATGACGGTGGCGTCGGCATAGCCAAGCGCGCGGGCCATGCAGAAGTGGGACGACATACCGGCGAAGGCGATCAGCACGATCCACGGCCACAGTTCCAGTGGCGGGTTGCGCCACTCGTAAAGGGCTGGAACGAGGCCGACCACCGACTGGATGATCAGCATCCAGAAGATGATGCTTACGACGCTGTCCGTCCGCGTCAGCGACTTGACCATGACCACCGAGATGCCGAAGCAGACCGCGGCGCCGAGCACGACGAGATGGCCCGGATCGACCGAGCCCACGCCGGGCCGAACGATGACCACCACGCCGATCAGGCCCAGCACGATCGCGGCAAGCTTTGGCCGGGACAGCCTTTCACCAAGAAAAGTCACCGCCAGGATAGCCGTCCAGATCGGTGTGGTGAATTCGATCGAGATCAGCACGGCCAGTGGAATCAAGGTCAATGCGTAGAGCCATGCCGCCTGCCCGGTATAGTGGATGACGTTTCGGGCGACATGGGCGAGGGGACGTTGCGTGCGCATCGCCGCAAACCCGCCGCTCGCAAACACCAGCGGCAAGAGGATAAAGAAGCCGATCACCGAGCGCAGTTCCAGCACCTGGAAGACGTTGAGTTCGGCCGTGGTGGCGCGGCCGGCGACGGACATCGCCAGGAACGACGTGATCGACAGCGCCATCCAGAACGCTGCCTTGGGGATCGAAGGGGTGGGTGCCATGTCCGCTATGTCGCAAGCCGGGGTTTTTGCCGCAACCACTAGCCGCCCCATTTGACTGGGCCAGAGACTTTGCGCGCTGTTGCAAAACAGTCTTGTCGGAACCTGACATGGCAAGGTGCGTTGAGTCGCGGTATCCGCCTGAGCATCGCCGATTGCCCTTCCACCCGTCACAAGGAGACCTTCGATGACATCACTCACGCGGTTTGCGCTTGCTGGAGGCCTGCTCGTCGCGGCCACTGCCGCGCATGCCGACGACAGCAAATTTCTCCAGTCCTTCCAGGGCAATTTCGCCGGCAAGGGGACCGTTCAGGTGACGACCCAAGCCCCGACGGTCAGCGTTTCCTGCACGTTCAAATCGGGTGCGACATCGTCCTCGCTGTCGCTCGACGGCAACTGCCGCGGCCTGATCCTGGTGACACGCGCCATCAGCGCCCGTCTGAAGACCAGCGGCGCCAAATACAGCGGCGTCTATGTGGGGTCGCGCACCGGACCGGCGCAGCTGAACGGAAGCCGTTCCGGCAATGCCATAAACCTCGCCATCCGCTGGGCCAAGGAGGTCAATGGCGACCGCACCGCGCAGCTTACCGTACAGAAAAACGGGGCGGACGGGATTGTCTTGACCGTGGTCGACCGTGATCCCAAGACCGGCAAGAGCGTCGTGACCAGCCGCATCGATCTTCGACGCAGCTGATCGGGTTCAATCTTCAAGCGGCTCCGGCGGATGGGCGTCCCGGCCCTTGCCGAAGGTGTAGCCGGTTTGGACCGCCTTGCGCCCGAACTTGTCGCGCAACGCATCGATGGCACCTTCGGCCATGGCGCGCTTGCGCGACTGGACATCGACCAGATCCGGCGGGTCGGCCTTGTCGTCATCCGAAAGGTCGCTGACGCCGATGCCAAGCAATCGAAATTTTGTCCCGTCCGTCTCCTTGCGAAGAAGTTCCACGCCGGTCGAAAAGATGCGGTCCGCGAGCCGGGTCGGGTCGCCAAGCTGACGGTTGCGCGTGCGCAGCTTGAAATCCTGGGTCTTCAGCTTCAGCACCACGGTGCGACCCGCAATGCCTGACTTCTTCAGCCGCGCCGACACTTTTTCCGAAAGGCCCCTCAGCACCGAGACCAGCTCGTCCAGCGAGGCGATGTCGGTGTCGAAAGTAGTTTCGGCCGATACGCTCTTGGCATCCTGGTCGGGGTCGACGCGGCGGACATCCTCACCGCGCGAAAGCCGGTAGAGCCGTTCGCCCATCACCCCGTAGCGACGCATCAGGTCGCCACGCTCCATCTTCTGGAGCTGGCCGATGGTGCGGATGCCATCCTGTTCCAACGTGGCGTTGAACGCCTTGCCGACGCCCCAGATCATGGTCACCGGCTGCGTTGCCAGAAAGCCGACCGCCTCGGCCTCGCCAATGACCGAAAAGCCGCGCGGCTTGCGGAAGTCCGATGCAATCTTGGCGAGGAACTTGCAATAGGACAGGCCGGCCGACACGGTGATGCCGATCTCCTTCTCCACGGCCAGCGCGAAGCGCGCCAGCACCACCGCCGGCGGCAGGCCGTGCAGCCGCTCGGTGCCGGCGAGATCGAGGAATGCCTCATCGATCGACAGTGGCTCGACCAGGGGCGTCAACGCCTGCATCATGGCGCGCACCTCGCGGCCGACGGCCACGTATTTTTCCATGTTGGGCGCGATCACGACCGCCTCGGGGCAGGCCTCGAGCGCCTTGAACATCGGCATGGCGGAACGCACGCCGCGAATGCGCGCTATATAGCAGGCGGTGGAGACGACCCCGCGCTTGCCGCCGCCGATGATCAGCGGCTTGTCCTTGAGCGCGGGATTGTCGCGCTTTTCGATCGCCGCGTAGAAGGCATCGCAATCGATATGGGCGAGGTGCAGCCGGTAAAGCTCGGGATGGCGGGCAAGGCGAGGGCTGCCGCAGCGTTCGCAGCGGCGCGTTTCGCCACGCTGAAACGTCAGGCAGTCACGACAAAAACCGTGATCGGGATTGTTGACAGGAGCCGCCATCACTGCGAACATAAAGAGAACAAATGCAATGGTACGACAGCGCAGGGCCAGCGACAAGCCTGGCCTGGGGAGAACGCATGAGCACGACCATAGTGCCGCTGGCGCCAGAGCTCTGGCCTGATTTCGAGGACCTTTTCGGCAAGCAGGGCGCCTGCTACGGCTGCTGGTGCACGCATTTCCGGCTGGCGCCGGCGGCGCGGCGCGAGAGCAGCCGCGAACGCAACAAGGATCACATCAAGGCGCGCATCGAGGCCGGCCCGCCGCCCGGGCTGCTGGCCTTCGAGGACGGCAAGGCGGTTGGCTGGATGCAGATCGGGCCACGCGCCGACGTGCCCGAATGGAACAACAAGGGCAGGGGGTCGGCGCCGATCGATCCCGCCGACGCTTCCGATCCGGCCGTTTGGGCGATCTCCTGCTTTTTCATCCGCGCCAAGGCGCGCGGCAGGGGCATCACGCACCGCCTCGTCGAAGGCGGCATCGATTTCGCCCGCAGGAACGGGGCACGGCTTGTCGAGGCCTGCCCGATAGACCTGTCCCGCGATTCGCGCTCGATCGGCCTGTTCGTCGGCTCGTCTGGGGTGTTCGAGAAGGCCGGGTTCGAGAGGCTTGTGGAGCGCAAGGCCGGTCGGCCGCTGATGCGGCTGACGTTGAAGCCGATTGCCTGACTGTCATCGTCTTGCAGTCGGGATGGTATTTCCCTACCAGAGATGCGAAACGATTTTTGCCTTCGACCGAACGGAGAATTCCCGTGAACCCTATGTTGCCAATTGCGTTTACCGCGCTTCTGCTCAGCGCACCTGCTTTCGGCCAGACCGTCGACAGCCAGGGCGCCAAGCAATTGTCCGATGACCTGTCGCGCTATGTCGGCAAACAGGCGCTCGACAAGGGTATCCTGAAGGTTTCGGCCGAAGGCGACGCCTACAAGATCGTGTTTGATTTCAAGGCGCTTGCCGCGACCTTCCCCGACCAGAAGATGGTGAAATTCGACTTTGCGCCCTACGCCCTGCTGGTCAAGCCGCGCAGCGACGGGTCCTGGGATGTCTCGATGGACTTTTCGCAGAGCGCCTCATTCGAGTTCAACGGTCCCGAGGGAAAGCAGAGCACGCGGTTTTCGATCAAGGACGGCAAGGGCAGCGGCGTCTACGACCCCAAGCTGGCGGCGTTCAGCAGCGCCACCAGTTCGATTGCCGGGATGACGATGTCGTCGCAGGACGCCAAGCAGCAGATGGATGCGAGCGCCGGTGCCGGCACCGCGACCCTGTCCGCGGCCAAGGCAGCCAATGGCGGCGTCGATTTCACGACGACGCAAAAGATTGCGAACTTCGTCGAAGCGATAAAATTCAATGATCCCGAGAGCGGGTTGAATTTTCCCGTTACCGTGAAGTCGCCGGAATTGTCGGTGGAGGCCAGCGGCAAGGGCGTCGAGACCAAGCCGCTGCTCGATCTCCTGGCGTTTGCCGTGGCCAATGAGGACGAGAAGACGCTGAAGGCAAACCAGGCGCAGCTCAAGTCGCTTCTGCTCGCCGCGCTTCCGGTGTGGGAGCGTATCGACGGGACCTATGGCTTCAAGGATTTTGCGGTCGACAGCCCGATCGGCACGTTCGGAGCGACCCAGCTCGGCATAGCGTTCGGCTCCGACGGCGTCGCCCAGAATGGCAAGATCAGCTATGGCATCAAGGCTTCGGGGCTGACCGTGCCGCAGCAGCTCTTGCCGAGCTGGAGCGTGGCACTGCTGCCCACCGATATCGACCTGAACTTCGGCGGCGCCAGCATCGATCTCGACAGTATGGCGAAGAAGGCGATCGAAGCCTTTGATCTCAATCAGGATCCGCCACTGCCGGCCGAGTTTGGCGACCAGCTCAAGGCCGACTTCCTGGCCAAGACTCCGAAGGTCGTCATCGGCCACAGCACCGTGAAGAACAAGGACATGGAGATCGCGCTCGAAGGCGAGATGACGACCTTCGGCCAGAAGCCCGATGCAAATCTGACCGTCGATGTCGCCGGTTTCGACAAGATCATGGAGCACCTGCAGGAAGCGGCGAAGGCGGAGCCGGAGGTCGGGCAGTACGTGCCTGTCGCTCTCATGGCGAAGGGTTTTGCCAAGACGCTGCCGGACGGCAAGCTGGAATGGGCTATCAACACCAAGGCCGACGGTTCGGTCACTGTCAACGGCGTCATGCTGAAGCCGGCCGATCCGGCGGTGGATGACAGTGTCGATGATGGTGGCGGCGCGGACGATGAGAGCGGCGATGACAATGGCGGTGGCGCTAACGGCGGTAGCGCTAACGAAGGCAGCAATAGCGGCGGCACCGATAATGGCGGAGCAGGGGCCAAGCTGAACCCTTGAGGGGGTAGCCCTCCAGCAATTCCCCCCGGAATTGCGTCAAAGCGCCTGTAGTCCCAGAGCGCTCGCGATCTTCGGCGCGGCTTCGTGCCAGTCCTGGACGACGATGACATCGTCCGAGACCGGGGGCAGGAACGCGCGCAGCGAATTGTCGGCCATCAGGTGGAAAAGATTTGAGTCGGCGACCGATTCCCGCACCGACGCCAGATTGTGCGGCTGATCATCGACGAAGACCACGGGCCGCCCGGTCTTGCCGCGCAGCCTGGCCACCGCCGGGCCCTTGGCCATCTCGGTGGTCAGCAGCGGATAGGCTAGTCCCAGCGCATCGAGATGGGCGCGGCGCGCGGCGCGATGCCTGTGCGGCATGGCCGTCAGCAATATGATTTCCGCGCGACCTCCAAGTCCCGTCAGGGCCTCCGCGGCGCCATCGGTGATGCTTTGCCAATCAGCTTGCGCGTCGAAGAAATCGCCCAGGAGTGCCGTGACTTCGGGTTGTTCGATCAGGCGGCCGCTGGCCGTTTCGGCAATGTTGCCGGTCAGCCGGAAGGAAGCCAGTGTCAGGCCATAGCCGCGTGCCTTGAGGAAATACGGAAACGGGCGGATGAATTCGAGCACCACATCGTCGACGTCGAGCACCAGCAGCGGCCGGTCGTCGGCCGCAAGTTCCTCGATCTGGCGCGCGGTTTCGGGATCATCGCTCATGTGGAACGCTCGTGATTGTCGTCGCCGAGCGGCAAGGCGCGCAGCGCCTTGCCGACTGCCGCCGGCGGGGTGCCGGTTTCCTCCGCAAAACGCATCAAGGTCGGCTCGTGGGCGAGAATGAACTGCAGGACGCCGGCCAGGAAACCCGGCTCGCCTGCCGCCCGGCGGATCGAATGCGCCTCTATTCCCGTGATCGCCAGAAAGCGCGGTAGAAGCTCGGGATCGGCGGCAACGAAGCCCAATGCCTTCACGGCAATGTTTTCCGCCTCTTCGCGCATTGACGCTGCGTTTGCCATCACTACCTTCGGTGTGTGGAATGAGTCTCTCCCGCAGTAATGGCAAGAGTTGCTTGCGGCAAGCCATTAGAGTGTGGCGCGCCTATTGGACGCGCAGGGAGTCGAGGCGGAATTCGTGCTGCTTTGCAGGCCGCGGGTTTCCGTTTCGTCAATCATATTGCCGTATAGTGAAGCAGGGTTTGGTGCGTTCAAGGAAAGAGCGCATGACGGTCACCTCCGGGCGGAGGACGGTCGGGACGGGATGTCGATGCCTAAGAAGGTCATGATCGTCGAGGACAACGAGCTCAATATGAAGCTCTTTCGGGACCTCATCGAAGCTAGCGGTTACGAGACGGTGCGAACCCGCAACGGTCTCGAGGCGCTCGACCTGGCGCGCCAACACCGGCCGGACCTTATCCTGATGGATATCCAACTGCCCGAAGTGTCGGGGCTGGAAGTGACCAAATGGCTGAAGGAGGACGATGATTTGCACGTTATCCCGGTCATTGCCGTGACTGCCTTCGCGATGAAAGGCGATGAGGAGCGCATCCGCCAGGGTGGCTGCGAGGCCTATATTTCGAAGCCGATCTCGGTGCCGCGCTTCATCGAAACCATCAAATCCTATCTGGGCGATGCCTGATGTGCCCTTCCAGCCGAGCCGGAGCCTTGTGAAATGACCGCGCGGATCCTCGTCGTCGACGACATCCCTGCCAATGTGAGGCTGCTGGAAGTCCGGCTGCTGGCCGAATATTTCGAGGTGCTGACCGCCACCAACGGGCCCGACGCGATCGAGACCTGCGAGAACGGCAAGGTCGATGTCGTGCTGCTCGACGTGATGATGCCCGATATGGACGGGTTCGAGGTCTGCCGGCGGCTGAAGAGCGATCCGGCGACGTCGCACATTCCGGTGGTGATGATCACCGCGCTCGACCAGGTCTCAGACCGCGTGCGCGGGCTGGAGGCCGGTGCCGACGATTTCCTGACCAAACCGGTCAACGACCTGCAACTGATGACGCGCGTCAAGAGCCTGGTCCGCCTGAAGTCGCTGACCGACGAGCTTCGGCTACGCGCCTCGACCACACGCAACATAGGCATCGAGGAACTTTTGAGCCGCAATTTCGCGTCCGAGGACACGACGCCGAAAGTACTTTTGATCGATGAGCGCAAATCGTCGGTCGAGCGCATCCAGAAGATGTTGCGCGACCGTGCCGACCTGGACGTCACCGGTGATCCGCATGCCGGGTTCTTCCAGGCCGCCGAAACGCCCTATGAATGCGTGATGATCTCGACCACCTTCGCCGATTTCGATCCGCTCAGGCTCTGCTCGCAACTGCGCTCGCTCGACCGCACCCGTTTTGTGCCGATCATCCTTTTGGCGGAGGAGGGCGAGGAAGAGCGCCTCATCCGAGGGCTCGAACTCGGCATCAACGACTATCTGATGCGGCCGATCGACCAGCAGGAACTGACGGCGCGGCTGCGCACCCAGGTGCGCCGCAAGCGCTACAACGACCAATTGCGCGCCAGCGTCACCCAGACCATCGAAATGGCCGTGACCGACGGCCTGACCGGGCTGCACAACCGCCGCTATCTCGACAGCCATCTGCAGACGCTGTTCGACCGCGCAGTGGCGCGGCGCCGGCCACTGTCGGTGATGATCACCGATCTCGACCGCTTCAAGTCCATCAATGACGCGCACGGCCATGATGGCGGCGACGAGGTGCTGCGCGAATTCGCGCGGCGGCTGCGCAAGAACGTCAGGGGTATCGACCTTGCCTGCCGGTTCGGCGGCGAGGAGTTCGTGGTGGTGATGCCGGACACCGACGGCACCGTGGCCGAGAAGGTGGCCGAACGCATCCGTGCCGAAATCGCCCAGAAGCCTTTCGCCATCGGCGCCGACGGCAAGACGATCGAGGTCACCGTCAGCGTTGGCGTGTCATCGGTGCTGAAGGGCGTGGATACGGCGGCCGCGCTGATGAAGCGCGCCGATCTCGCGCTCTACGAAGCCAAGAGCGGCGGCCGCAACCGCGTCGTTGCCAAGGCGGCCTGACGGTCCGGGCCCGATTATCCGGTCAACCCAACAGGGTTACCCATTTACCTTAATCCAAGCGATTCGCGAGCCTTGGTTAAGAAACTGTTGATTTTCATAAGCTCTTGCGCAAATGTGCAGGCCAAGACGAAGCCGGCACGAGGGTAGACAGCCGGCTCGGTCCCTCAGGAATACCCCATGATGCTCAGGTCCGCCGCATCTCCTGGGTCCGTGGGGTCGGCCGGCCGGCGCTGGCACATAGTGGCCTCCTCGTACCGCTGCCAAACGCCGACCGGCCCCCTCTTGTCCGACATGACATCAGGATTCCGCGCCAAGCCCCGGAAGTGCCGGGGCTTTTTTGTGCGCGGCAGGATCTGAAGAACGCTTTCCTGGGTTCTAACGGCACCTCGCGCGCTATCGCTTCGCAACGCGCGACCTTTTCACTGCCGTATGCAGAGGGGAAGGCGAGAGGCTACCCCCTCCATTTCATACATATGGCGTACAAGGGGCTTGCGGCAAGACCTGGCTGTTCCCGTAAAACCACGACCCAAGTTAACCGAAACGGGAGTGGCGAATGCCGGAATTGTTGCCAAGAGGCCAAGTAGGTCGGGACCGTGCAGTGGTGATCGCCGGAGGCGGTCCGACCGGGTTGATGCTGGGTGGCGAACTCGCATTGGCGGGCGTCGATGTGGCCATTGTCGAGCGGCGGCCCAACCAGGAACTCATCGGCTCGCGAGCGGGTGGCCTGCACGCACGCACCATCGAGGTACTCGACCAGCGTGGAATTGCCGACCGGTTCCTGTCACAGGGACAGCTATCGCCGTCCGTGGGCTTCCACATGATCCGGTTGGACATCAGCGATTTTCCCACGCGGCACAATTATCTGCTGGCGCTGCGGCAAAACCATATCGAGCGGCTGTTGGCCGACTGGATCAGCCAGTTGGGGGTGCCGATCTATCGCGGACAGGACGTCACGGGCCTCGCACAGGATGACGATGGCGTCGACGTCGAACTGTCCGGTGGTCGGTGCCTGAGAGCGCAATATCTCGTCGGCTGCGACGGAGGACGCAGCATCATCCGCAAGGCGGCGGGCATCGCGTTCGACGGGTGGGATCCGACGATGAGCTGGATGATCGCCGACGTCGAGATGTCTGAGGAACCTGCATGGGGCTTTCGCAGCGACGCCTACGGTATTCATGCGATAGGCAAGATTGAAGAAAGCGACCGCGTGGGTGTGGTGTTGACCGAGAGGCATCTGACCATTGGCGGCGAACCTACGCTGCGCGATCTCAGCGAGGCGCTTGTCGCGGTTTACGGCACCGATTACGGGGTCCACAATCCGACCTGGATTTCCCGGTTCACCGACATGACACGCCAGGCCGCGTCTTACCGCAACAAACGTATTCTGCTCGCCGGCGATGCTGCGCACATCCATCCCCCAATGGGCGGACAGGGCCTCAATATCGGCGTGCAGGACGCGGTGAACCTGGGATGGAAGCTGGCCCAGGTGGTCAAGGCGACGTCCCCTGAAAGCCTGCTCGACAGCTACCATGCCGAACGCCATCCGGTTGCCGCCCGCGTGCTGCGCAATGCGATGGCGCAGGTCGCGCTTCGTCGCAGGGACGACCGCACCAAGGCTCTGGGCGACACGTTTGCCGAACTGCTCGCCATGGACGGGCCACGCAAACGAATCGCCGCCGAGATGTCCGGCCTGGGTGTCCACTACGACCTCGGGGAAGGGCACGCGCTGCTTGGGCGGCGAATGCCCGACCTCGATCTGCTCACCGCCAACGGGCCGTTGCGGCTGTTTACCTTGCTGCACGACGCGCGGCCGGTGCTCCTCCATTTCGGTGAACCAGGCAGACTGGACAGTGCGCCTTCGGCCGGCCGGATCCGGCAGATCGACGCCAGGTATGCCGGTGCCTGGGAGCTTCCCGTACTCGGAACGGTCGCTGCGCCCGACGCGGTTTTGATCCGGCCCGATGGATATGTGGCCTGGGTAGGAGTTGGGACTCCACAGGGATTGGCCGATGCGCTGACCAGATGGTTCGGACCGGCTGCCGCAGCCGGGTGTCCTTCCGAACGCAGCGCGTCACACTCTTCCACGGACTGAAGGCTGGCTTCCACAGGCTGAAGGCGGCTGCCTCCTGACAAGCGATTGACAGGAGGCTCCATCTATGCAGAAATTGGTTGGACCATTGGACCACTTGGAGGAAGTGTGGACCAGAACAGCCTGCCACCCATTCAGACGACGGCGCGCGACGACGCCGTGCTGAAGGCATTGGTGGGCTTCGTCCGCGCCGAGGCCTTGCAGCCTGGTGAGCGACTGCCGACCGAGCGCATCCTGGCCGAACGGCTCAAGGTCAGCCGCAACACGGTGCGCGAGGCGCTGACGCGGTGGGAGGGATTGGGCCTGGTCGAGCGCCGGCAAGGCAGCGGCACCTATCTCAAGGCGGCCGTATCGCCCGATATGCTGCATCTGCCGCTGACGCTGGCGGGCGGCAATGATTTCACCAGCCTGATGCAGACGCTGGAAATCCGCCGCGCACTGGAAGCGGAGGCGGCGGCACTGTGCGCCGAGCGGGCAAGCCCCGCCGACATTGCCGAGATCGAACGCAAGCTCGATATCATGGAGCAGGCGTTTCGCACCCTAGACGGCATGTCATCGGAAGAGGACTGGGAATTCCACCAGGCGATCTACCGGGTCTCCGGCAATCCGCTGTTCGAACAGATCATCGCGGCCATGCACGAACTGTTCCACCGTTTCTGGGAACATCCACTCGGCGTGCGCGATTTCGGCCATGCCAGCTTTCCCTATCACCGCACCATCTACGAGTGCATCGCCGCGCGTGATCCGCAAGGCGCCCGCGGCGAGGCGCTGAAGCTCATCGCCACCGTCGAGGACGACCTGAAGCGCGGTGCGGCCAAACTCAAACTTTCGGACCTGAGATGAACGAGCACCCAGCCGGTTTCGATCAAGACTATCTCGCCGAGGCGGCGACGCTTTTGGCGCATGATGAACCGTTCCCCGGCGGCGCCGTCGTGCCGCCTATCTACCAGACGTCGCTGTTCACCTTCGCCAATTACGCCGAAATGGCCGATACCTTTGCCGGCAAGCGAAAGCAGCCGATCTATTCGCGCGGCGACAATCCGACGGTCATGGAGTTCGAGGCGCGTGTCGCGGCGCTCGAAGGCGCCGAGGCCGCGCGCGGCTTTTCAAGCGGCATGGCAGCGATCAGCGCCACCGTGCTTGCCTTCGTCGGGGCGGGCGAGCGCATCGTCGCGGTACGCAATTGCTATGGCGATGCCTACCGGCTGTTCGAGCGGCTCCTGCCGCGGCTCAACATCAAGGTCGATTATGTCGACGGCTCGGACCCGGATGCGGTGGCGGCGGCATTGCCCGGCGCAAAGCTGCTTTATCTGGAAAGCCCGACCTCGATGATGTTCGAGCTTCAGGACCTGCCGCATCTGACCCGGCTGGCCAAGGAGCAGGGCATCATCACCACCATCGACAATTCCTGGGCGACGCCGGTGTTCCAGAAGCCGATCTCGCACGGCGTCGATCTCGTGCTGCACTCGGCCTCGAAATATCTCGGCGGCCACAGCGACACCGTTGCCGGCGTGGTGGCGGGCTCGGCCGCGCACATCAAACACATCAACGAGCAGACCTATTCCTATCTCGGCGGCAAGCTGTCACCGTTCGAGGCCTGGCTCTTGCTGCGCGGCCTGCGCACGCTGCCGCTGCGCCTGCCGCACCACATGAAGAGCGGGCTCGCCATCGCCGAACGGCTGAAGGCGCATGGCAATGTCGAGCGGGTCAACCACCCCGTCTATTCGAACCATCCGGGCAAGGCGACGCTTGCCGGCTATGGCGGGTTGTTCTCGTTCGAAGTTACCGAGGATATCGACATTCCCGTCTTCGTCGACGCGTTGAAATATTTCCGCATCGGCGTCAGCTGGGGTGGGCATGAGAGCCTGGTCGTGCCGGCCAAGGCGTCGCTGGAGCAGACGCCGGGACTGAATTCGATGGCGCGCTTCGGCGTCAGCCCCCGAACCATCCGCTTCAATGTCGGATTGGAAAGTGTCGAGGATCTTTGGGCGGATGTCGCCCAGGCCTTCGAAAAAGCCAGAAAATAACAAGCGGGTTCAAAATGGGAGTCTTGAACATGAAAAAACTGACCGTCATGCTTGCCACCGTCGCGGGGCTGGCAATTTCCGCCGGGGGCGCGCTCGCCGATTCGACCCTGAAAATGGTCGAGGTCATCACCAGCCCGCCGCGCACGGAGTTCCTGAAAAAGCAGATTGCCGAGTTCGAGGCGGCCAATCCGGGTGTCAAGGTCGAGCTGGTCTCGCTGCCCTGGGGGCAGGCGTTTGAAAAATTCCTGACCATGGTGCAGGCCGGCGATACGCCCGATGTGGTCGAGATGCCGGAACGCTGGATGGGGCTTTACGCCAACAACGCTCAGCTCGAGGATCTCGGCCCCTATATGGCCAAGTGGGACGACGCCAAGACGCTCGGCGACCGCGCCAAGCAGTTCGGCTCGACGGTCAACAACACCCAGTTCATGATCCCCTACGGCTACTATGTGAACGCGCTGTTCTGGAACAAGAAGCTGTTCAAGCAAGCCGGCCTCGACGGTCCGCCGGCGACGCTTGACGAATTCGTCGCCGATTCCAAGAAAATCTCGGCCATTCCCGGCAAATACGGCTACTGCCTGCGCGGCGGGCCGGGCGCCTTCAACGGCATGCACATGTTCATGAACATCGCCGCCGGCAAGGGTGGCTATTTCAACGAGGACGGCACCTCGACCATCAATGAAGAGGGCTCGGTCAAGGGCCTGCAGATGCTGGCCGACATGTACAAGGACGGCCTGGCGCCGAAGGATGCCGTGAGCTGGGGTTTCAACGAAACGGTCACCGGCTTCTATTCCGGCACTTGCGCCATGCTCAACCAGGATCCGGATGCACTGCTCGGCATCGCCGACAAGATGAGCGCCGACGACTTCGCCGTGGCGCCGATGCCGACCGGTCCGAGCGGCAAGTCCTATCCGACGCTCGGTTATGCCGGCTGGGCGATGTTCGCCAACTCGCAGCACAAGGATGATGCCTGGAAGTTGATGGCGACGCTGCTCTCGCCGAAGGACAATCTGGAATGGGCCAAGGAAGTCGGCGTCATCCCGATCCACAAGGGCGCCGACCAGGACGCCCACTTCAAGACCGAGCAGTTCAAGGGCTGGTTCACCGAGCTCAGCGACGGCGCCAAATATGAGATGGTGACGCCGCCGACGCACCTCGAAAACCTTGGCAACTTCGTCGACCAGGTGGCGATCAAGAACTTCCAGGAAGTGCTGCTCGGCCAGAAGACGGCCAAGGACGTCGCCGACCAGTGGGCTGCCTTCCTGACCAAGGAACAGCAGGACTGGCTGGCGAAGAACAAGAAGTAAGCGCAGGCTTTTCCTTCTCCCCGTTCACGGGGAGAAGGTGGCCCGACAGGGCCAGATGAGGGGCAGCGCTGAGTTCTCAGAAGCTGGCGCCGCCCGTGATCTGCCTGCCGGCATCTTCTCCCCGTTGAACGGGGAGAAGGACGCTTGTCGCCAACGCCGCGCTCCCAAAGGACGTTCCACAGCCAATGACCTATGCCGTGTCCGAAATACGATCTGTCGGCAAGCCGCGACGTAAGTGGCTCACACACGCTGCCATCGAGCCCTGGCTCTATCTCAGCCCGGCGATCATCCTGCTGGTCGTGGTGCTGCTCGTGCCGCTGGTCATCGGCATCAGCTATTCCTTCCGCAAGTTCTCCGCCTTCAAGTCGGAATATGTCGGGCTCGGGCAGTATCAGGCGATGTTTTCGGACCAGGTGCTGGGGCAGGCGCTGGTCAACACGCTGTGGTGGACGGTCGCCAGCCTGTTCTTCCAATTCT
Source organism: Mesorhizobium sp. M8A.F.Ca.ET.181.01.1.1 (assembly GCF_004792025.1). Lineage (NCBI taxonomy): Bacteria > Pseudomonadati > Pseudomonadota > Alphaproteobacteria > Hyphomicrobiales > Phyllobacteriaceae > Mesorhizobium > Mesorhizobium sp. M8A.F.Ca.ET.181.01.1.1. The sequence continues at coordinate 1,184,416 of NZ_SRTV01000001.1, forward strand.
TCCTCGGCCTTGGCCTGGCGCTGCTGCTCGACAAGCCGTTCCCAGGCCGCAAGGCGGTGCAGGCGCTGGTCTTCCTGCCCTGGGCGGTGCCGTCCTTCCTGTCGGGCCTGACCTGGGCCTGGCTGTTCAACCCGATCATCGGTCCGCTGCCGCACTGGCTGTTCGCCTTGGGGCTGAAAGCCGAGCCGACCAACGTGCTTTCCGATCCGGCCACCGCCATGTGGGGGCCGATCGTCGCCAATGTCTGGTTCGGCATTCCGTTCTTCGCCATCACGCTGCTGGCGGCGCTGAAGTCGATTCCCTCGGAGCTGCATGAGGCGGCGGCGATCGACGGCGCTTCGCCCTGGCAACGCTTCACCAAGGTGACGCTGCCGTTCCTGGCGCCGACCATAGCCATCACGGTGATGCTGCGCACGATCTGGATCGCCACCTTCGCCGACCTGATCTTCGTCATGACCGAGGGCGGGCCGGCCGGCTCGACCAACACGGTGCCGGTCTACATCTATGTCAGCGCCTTCAAGTCGCTGGACAAGGGCTATGCCTCGGCTGTGGCCGTGCTGCTGCTCGTCCTGCTTATCGCCTATGCGATTGCGCTGATCGCCATCCGCCGCTCGCTTGTGAGGCACGTCTGATGATCGCGGGACGCTCTGCTTCACAACGGTTTTTCGGCGGCGTCGGTCTCTACGCGGCAATCGCGGCCTATGTGGTCTTCGCACTGTTCCCGATCTACTGGACGCTGAAGATCTCGGTCACGCCGGAGCGGCTTCTCTATTCCGAAGGCATAACCTTCTGGCCGTCGCACATGACGCTACAGAACTTCATCACCGTGCTCGAAGCCACCGATTTCCCGCGCTATTTCATCAACAGCGTCATCGTCTCGGTGTCGACGGCTGCCCTGGTGACGGTGATCGCCACGCTTGCCGGCTACGCCATGTCGCGCTTCACCTTTCGCGGCAAGGCGGCGCTGGCGCTGATGCTGCTTTTGACCCAGACCTTTCCGCTGGTGATGGTCATTCCGCCGATCTACCGCGTGATGGGCCAGATCGGCCTGATCAACAGTCTGACCGGGCTGATCATCATCTACACCGCCTTCAACACTGCCTTCGCCACCTTCCTGATGCAGTCCTTCTTCGACGGCATCCCGAAGGACCTCGAAGAGGCGGCGATGATCGACGGCTGCACGCGTGGGCAGGCAATGCGCCGGGTGATCGTGCCGCTGACCCTGCCAGGCATGGGCGCGACACTGGGCTTCGTCTTCACCGCGGCATGGAGCGAGCTTCTGTTCGCGCTGATGCTGATTTCCAGCGACGACCAGAAGACCTTCGCCGTCGGCCTGCTCACCTTCATCGGCAAGTTTGCCGTCGACTGGGGGCAGATGATGGCGGCGTCGATCCTGGCGCTGATCCCGGTCTGCATCTTCTTCGCCTTCCTGCAACGCTATCTCGTCACCGGCCTGACCGCCGGCGCCGTCAAAGGATGATCGATGGCCTCTGTCACGCTCGAAAAGGTTCGCAAGGATTACGGCGCCGTGCGCGTCCTGCATGCGGTCGATCTCGAGATCGCCGACGGCGAGTTCGTCGTGCTGGTCGGACCGTCAGGTTGCGGCAAGTCCACGCTTTTGCGGATGATCGCCGGGCTGGAGGAGGCCTCCGGCGGCGAAATCCGCATCGGCGAGCGGCTGGTCAACGATGTCGCGCCGAAGGATCGCGACATCGCCATGGTGTTCCAGTCCTATGCGCTCTATCCGCATATGGACGTATCGAAGAACATGGGCTTCAGCCTGATGTTGCGAAAGGCCGAGAAGCCGGCGATCGATGCTCGCGTCGATGGTGCTGCCAGGCGGCTGGGGCTGGATACGTTCCTGCAACGCCTGCCCAGGCAATTGTCAGGTGGCCAGCGGCAGCGTGTCGCCATGGGCCGCGCCATCGTGCGCGATCCCAAGGTTTTTCTCTTCGACGAGCCGCTGTCGAACCTCGACGCCAAGCTGCGCGTCCACATGCGCGCCGAGATCAAGGCCCTGCACCAGCAATTGAAGACCACTTCGGTCTACGTCACCCACGACCAGATCGAGGCGATGACCATGGCCGACCGGATCGTCGTCATGCATGACGGGCTGATCCAGCAGGTCGGCGCGCCGCTCGATCTCTATGACCGGCCGGCCAACATGTTCGTCGCCGGCTTCATCGGCTCGCCGGGCATGAATTTCCTGCCGGCGGTGGTGGAGAAGGGTGGCAAGATGGACGCCGTATTGTCCGATGGCCAGAAGCTTCGGCTGCCGGACGGATTGCCGCTCGGGGATGGCGACGTCATCACCGTCGGCCTGCGGCCCGAGCATATAAGGCTGGCCGATGACGGTGCGCTGCAAGGCGAAGTCGGTGTGGTGGAGCCGCTCGGCCTGTCGACGCAGTTCTATGTCAAGCTGGCCGGCCAGCAGCTTTGCGTCTTTGCCATGGGCCGCGCGGGCGTGAAACCCGGCGACGTCGTGCGGCTGGCGGCCGATCCGGCGTCGCTGCATCTGTTTGACAGGGAAAGCGGCGACCGTATCGGCTGAATGAATTCAGTCAGGCTGAATGAATTCAGCCGGGCTGAGCGCACCCAGCCGTAGCCTTCCGCCTTGCAAACAAAAACGCCGCCCATCGGGCGGCGTTTTTGCATTCCAGAGGGAAAACCCAGATTACTTGATCTTGGTTTCCTTGAATTCGACGTGCTTCTTGGCGACCGGGTCGTACTTGCGGAACGACAGCTTGTCGGTCTTGGTACGGCTGTTCTTGCTGGTGACGTAGAAGAAACCGGTGTCGGCGGTCGACAGAAGCTTGATCTTGATGTTTGCGGCTTTGGCCATGATCTCAGTCCGTTATGTTCGTGGAGTTTTGGCCGCTGGAGCACGGGGAAAACACCCGGACGCGGGAAACTTGGCGCGACACATAAAGAACGTGCCTGGAAAGTCAAGCCCGGCGGACCCGATGTGGCCCGCTCAAGCTGCCCGGTATGCATAAATCAGACGGTTTGCGCCTCTGATACCGCGACCTTCTTCCAGTTTCCGGTCGTGTTCCACCAGCGATTCGGATTGGCGCGGTCGTCCAGCCCCTTGGAGCGGCTGGCAAGGATCGGCTGGATGCGGATCACCGGCTCCTGATAGGAATGGGCCTGGAAAATCGCCTCGACGACGCGGGCCGCCAGCGCCTGGTCGTCGGGTAATTCGAAGGAAACCTCGACCGTGCCCGGGCGGCGGCGCAATTCGGTTTCGGCGCCGGCCGCTGCCCCTTCAAGGGGCCTGTAGCGCTCGATGCCGCGCGCCGACTGATAGGCATTGCGGTCATACTTGCCCATGGCAAGCGGTGCGATCGCCACAACCGCGTCCATGATGCGGTCGACGTCGGCAGCCGGAGCCTGGAAGCTGACGAGCAGCAGGAGGGTCATTCGCAGCGAAGTGGTTTCAAAGCCGCTGTCGATCATCGGAGTGTCCTCGGTTCAGGTGTTTTAGGACACCCTTTTAACCGGTGGCTGCTGACACGGTTCTGTCAGCAGCCTGTCGCTGGGCAGTGCCGATAAGCGACGGGTTGGGCTCTACAGCAGGATCTTGCGAACGAGCCTGAAGCAGACCAGGGCGATGTAGGCGCCGAAGAAAAGGCCGAGCGACCAGCCGAAGCCGGAAGGCCCGAAACTGTCCATGCCGATGCCGATCGCCTGCGGCCCAAGCACCATCCCGACGCCATAGCACAGCACGAAAGCAGCATTGGCCGACGCCAGTTCGTGGCCGGAGAGCTGCGATCCGAGATGGGCAAGACCGATCGTGTACATGGCAGCAACGACACCGCCCCACACGAAGAGAAGCGCTGCCATCAAATGCCAGTTCGCGGCAAAGAACGGCATGAATATCGTGCCGACGAGACCAACCGTGGCACAGGCGAGCAGCAGATAGCGCCGGTCCGAGACGCGGTCGCTGATCATGCCGATCGGGATCTGCAACAGCACATTGCCAAGGCCGATCATGGTCAGCAGCAACGCCGCGTCGGCCTCGGAATATCCGATGCGGTTGCCATAGACCGGGAACAGCGCGAAGCCGCCGGTCTCGACCGCGCCGAACACCAGCACGGCGAAAGTCGCGGTCGGCACCAGCCAGATGTAGCGCAGGAAGTGGCTGGTCTCGCTCTCCGCCACGATGGTAGGGCTTTCGTTGCGGGCGGCCAGAACCGGTATGGCGGCGAGCGTCACCAGGGCGATGATGACGCCAAACGGCCTGAAGCCGGAACTGCCGAGATGGGCGAACAGCCACGGCCCTGCGGCAAAGCCGAGCGACAGGACGGTGGCGTAGATGCCAAGCACAAGGCCGCGCCGGTGCGGCGGCGCCGACGTGCTGATCCAGAATTCCGACAGGATGAACAGCACCGTCAGCGCGATGTGCAGCACGATGCGCAGCGGAAACCACATCCAGAAATCAGGCGCGAAATGGAAACCGACGAAAGCCAGCGCGCCGGTAGCAATCATGGCGATCATCGTCCAGGCGACGCCGAAGCGCATGGCGAGCGGCGTGGCGAGCGGCGCCCCGGCGATCGAGGCCAGGCCGGCTACGGCCGTGTTGAGGCCGATCATCGAGGCCGAATGGCCGCGTGTTTCCAGGATGACGCTGAGCAGCGGCATGCCGAGGCCGATGGCAATGCCGACGACGCTGATCGACGAGATCGCCGCCACCATCGGCAGCCAGTGTACGCGTTCGTCGCCCTGTGGTTGGGTATCGACCGTCATGAGATGCTGAATACTCTGTCTGTTTGATCTTACGCAATTCCCAAGGGCAAGTGCTTCGCTCTTGTCCCGGGAAAACCGGGTCACACTTTTCCTGGAATTGCTCTAGAGAAGTTCGCGGGTGAAGCGGTTGCGGACAAGCCGGTAGAAGGGGACGGGGCCACCCGGACGCAGCAGCGGATCGTGGGCGAGCCGCCTTTCCAACTCGTCCAGGATCATTCGGGTGATGTCGGGTATATCAGCCTGCTTGGCCTTGGCGAGCGGCAGCCAGACCAGTTCCTCCAGCTCGTTGGTCGGGCCGCCATCGGGCAATTCGATGGCGACGTCGCCACGCCAGGCGCTGAAGAAGCGGGTGTCGAATCGGCGCACCCGGTTCGGCGGCGTGATGGCGCGCGCGACGAAGCGCAACGCCTCCAGCGACGGTGCCACGCCATGTTCGACGAAACCCTGCCAGTCGCGCCTGGTCGAAGCAAAGGCGCCCTTGCGGCCGATCAGCAGGCCGGCTTCCTCATAGGTTTCGCGGACCGCCGACAAAGCGATGGCACGGGCTCGGGCGTGGCTGGTGCGGCCGGGGCCGGCCGTCAGCTTGGCTTCTTCGTGCTGGTTAAGGGCGGTCGCCGTCGGGATGCGGCTGTCGGCAGGGTCTGTGCGGCCGCCCGGGAAAACGAATTTCCCTGGCATGAAGGCGTGCGCGGCGTGGCGGCGTCCCATCAGCACCAGGACGTCGTCGCCTTTGCGGTCGAGCAGGATGAGCGTCGCGGCATCACGCGGACGCAGGGGCCGGCCGTCATGCACGGCCAGGCCCTTGTCGATCTTGTCGACGTCCGCCTTGGTCATAGCTTCCATGCGCGGGACCTAGCGGAAACTTCTTGCATGCGAAAGTGGCCTTAACGATTGGCATGTTGCGCCAGCCAACACCTCAGGCCCCGGGATGCGGCTCGATCACATCCTTTTCGCCACCAAATCCGTGCATATAGAACGCCCATTGCAATCCGATGACGGCGCCTTTGACAGGCTGCAGCAACGCGATCGAGAGAAGGATGGTCAAGGGCACCCAGATGAGGATGTGTTGCCAGGTGGAGAGCGTCGAGGTCGCCTCGACACCCATGAAGGCGCCGAGCACGATGTGGCCGACGATGACGATGACGAGATAGGCGGGCAAATCGTCGGCGCGATGGTGATGAATCTCCTCGCCGCAGACGCTGCAGGTTTCGACGGTCTTGGTGAAGCCGCGGAAGAGCTTGCCTTCGCCGCAATTCGGGCAGCGGCCCAAGAGCCCTCGCTTCATCGCCGTCCACAATGGGCGGGCAATCCGGCCCGAGTGATGTTCGCCGCCAAAAACCTGTTGTTCCATCATCGTCTCCTGCCGCGCGACCCCGGTCGCGATTGCGACGCACGGGCGCGGCCCTTAGCCTTGTGAAACGACCTGCTGGAGCCTGGCAGGGGCTTTGGGTCGGTCAACATCTCGAAGCGCATCGCGCCGGCCATTGGCGCCACCTCGACGAGCCGGACCTCGACGCGGTCCGCCAGTTGGTAGCCTTTGCCCGAGCGTTCTCCGAACAGGGAGCGGGCCGTTTCGTCGTATATATAGTAATCGCCGCCGAGAGTTGACACCGGGATGAAACCATCGGCGCCATACTGCGGCAATTGGACAAAAAGTCCTGATTTGGTGACGCCGGAGATGCGGGCGTCGAAGCGGTCGTCGATGCGCTCCGCGAGGTAGGCGGAGATCAGCCGGTCGACCGTGTCGCGCTCGGCAGCCATTGCGCGCCGTTCCGTGCCGGAGATCAGCACCGCAACGTCTTCGAGGCGCGCCTCCTCGTCTTGCGTCAGTCCTCCGGGTCCAAGACCGAGTGCGGCAATAAGCCCACGATGGACGATCAGGTCGGCGTAGCGGCGGATCGGCGAGGTGAAATGCGCGTAGCGCCTGAGGTTGAGGCCGAAATGGCCGATGTTCTTGGGTGAATATTCGGCCTGGCTCTGCGAGCGCAGCACCACTTCGTTGACCAGCGCCTCATTGTCGGCGCCGCGTACGCGGTCCAGGATGCCGTTGAACTGGCTGGGCCGCATCTGGGCGCCGCGTGCCAGCGACAGGCTAAGCGTCTGCAGGAATTCGCGCAGCGATTCCTGCTTGGCCAGCGACGGCGCGTCGTGAATGCGGTAGACCAGCGCCTGCTTTTTGCCCTCCAGCGTTTCGGCCGCGGCGACATTGGCCTGGATCATGAACTCTTCGATCAGCTTGTGGGCGTCGAGCCGCTCCGGCACGATGACGCGGTCGACCGTGCCATCCGGTTTGAGCAGGATCTTGCGCTCCGGCAGGTCGAGTTCGAGCGGCTGGCGGCTGTCGCGGCCGCGCTTGAGGATCGCGTAGGCGTCCCACAACGGCCTCAGCACCGTGTCGAGGATCGGGCCGGTCTTGTCGTCCGGCACGCCGTCGATCGCCGCCTGGGCTTGGCTGTAGGCGAGCTTGGCCGCCGACTTCATCATGACGCGGTGAAAGGAATGCCTGATCTTGCGGCCATCGGCGGAGAAGGTCATGCGCACCGCTAGCGCCGGGCGATCCTGGCCCTCGCGCAGCGAGCAGAGATCGTTGGAGATGCGCTCGGGCAGCATCGGCACGACGCGATCCGGGAAATAAACCGAATTGCCACGCTTCAGGGCCTCGCGGTCGAGCGCCGTGCCGTAGCGGACATAGGCGGCGACATCGGCGATCGCGACGGTGGCGATAAAGCCGCCGAGATTTCTCTCGTCGAGGTCAGGGGTGGCGAAGACGGCGTCGTCATGGTCCTTGGCATCAGCCGGATCGATGGTCACCAGGGGTAGGTCGCGCCAGTCCTCGCGATGGGCAAGCGTCGCCGGCTTGACGGCTTCGGATTCGGCTATCACCTCGGCCGGGAAGATATGCGGAATGTCGTGCGCGTGGATGGCGATCATCGAGACCGCCTTTTCGCTCGTCAGCGAACCCAGCACGTTGAGCACCTTGGCTCTCGGCAGCCCATAACGCGAGGCTCGCGCGGGCTCGACCTCGACAAGGTCGCCGTTTTTGGCGCCGTTCTGGAATTCCTTGTCGACGATCAGCTCGGGCTGGCGCCGTTCCACCGGCTCGATGCGGAAGCTGCCGTCCTGAAGCACGCGAAAGACACCGAGGACGGCATCCGTGCGCTTCTCGAAGATCTTCATCACCCGGCCGGTATAGGCAGGCCCTGACGGATCGTCGGTCGGGAAGGTCTTGGCCAGCACACGGTCGCCGATGCCCGGCGCCGGTCCGTTCCCCCCGCGCGAAACACGGATCGAGACCACGGGAGGTTCGCCCGGGCCGACCGCCTCGGCCGGATGCGCCAGCAAGACCCCGTCGCCATCGCGGCCAAAGATGTCGAGCACTGCGACATGGGGCAGGGCGCCGACGCGGGCCAGCCGCTTGCGTTCCTTGGTCAGAACGCCTTCGTCCTGCAGGTCGCGCAGGAGATCCTTTAGCCAGATTCGGTCGTCGCCGCGCAGCGCGAACGCCTTCGCGATATCGCGCTTTCCGGCACGATCGGGGTTTTCGGCGATGTAGCGCAGGATTTCATCGCGCGAGGGCCGGTAATCGTCCTTGACCTTGGCCCTGGTGTCGGCGGTGCGCGGATCGCCGTGGCTTCTTCCGGTGATCCTGCGCGCCACGCCGTCCTATCCTTTTTTCTTCGCGGCCGGCTTCTTGGCTGCTGCCTTCTTGGTCGTGGTTTTCTTGGCTGTGGGGGCCTTGGCCGCGGCCGCCTTGCGGAACGGCTTCTTGCCACCGCCGCCCTTGGCTTCCTTCTCGGCAATCAGCGCCAGCGCATCCTCGACGGTCACCGATTGCGGATCCTTGCCCTTGGGCAGCGTGGCGTTGACCTTGCCGAAATTGACATAAGGGCCGTATTTGCCGTCGCGCACGACGATCTTGCCGCCGCCGTCCGGATGGTCGCCAAGCTCCTTCAGGGCTGCCGGCGTGCCGCCGTTGCGGCCGCCCTTGCCCTTCGACTGCTTCTCGGCAATCACGGTGACCGCGCGGTTGAGGCCGATCGAGAACACGTCCTCGATGCTGTCGAGATTGGCGTAGGTGCCATCGTGCAGCACGAATGGGCCGTAGCGGCCAAGACCGGCCGAGATCATCTTGCCGCTTTCCGGATGCTGCCCCACGTCGCGCGGCAGCGCCAGCAAGGCGAGCGCCTTCTCGTGATCTATGGATTCAGGCGTCCAGCCCTTGGGCAGGCTCGATCGCTTGGCTTCCTTGCCGTCACCGCGCTGGATGTAGGGGCCGAAGCGGCCCGAGCGCAGCGTGATTTCCTCGGCCGTATAAGGATCCTTGCCAAGCAGCTTGGTGCCGTCCTCGCCACCGCCGTTCTCCCCATTGGGATTGGCGGCGTCGCCGAGCTGGCGGGTGAAGGAGCATTCGGGATAGTTCGAGCAGCCGACGAAAGCGCCGAACTTGCCGAGCTTCAGCGACAGATTGCCGGTGCCGCATTTGGGGCAGATACGCGGATTGGAGCCGTCCTCGCGGGCGGGGAAAACCAGCGGCGCCAATTCCTCGTTCAGCGCGTCGAGCACGTCGGTGACGCGCAGCTCCTTGATGTCGGCGACGGCTCCGGAAAAATCCTTCCAGAAGTCCCGCAGCACGTCCTTCCAGGCGAGCTTGCCGTCGGAAATCTCGTCGAGCTTTTCCTCCAGCGAGGCGGTGAAGTCGTACTCGACATAGCGCTCGAAGAAACTTTCGAGGAAGGCCGACAACAGGCGGCCCTTGGCCTGCGGCACCAGCCGGCGCTTGTCGATCGTGACATAGTCACGGTCCTCGAGCGTCTTCAGGATCGCCGTGTAGGTAGAGGGACGGCCGATGCCGAGTTCTTCCAGCTTCTTGATCAGCGACGCCTCGGAGTAGCGCGGCGGCGGCTCGGTGGTGTGCTGGGTGGCATTGATTGCGCGGCGGGCAAGCTGCTCGCCGGCCCGGATTTCGGGCAGACGGCGGTTTTCCTCGTCCTCCGCGTCGTCGTCCTTCTGGTCCGTGTAAGCGGCGATGAAGCCATCGAAGCGGACGACCGAACCGACGGCGCGAAGCTCGGCGGTGCGGGCGCCGTTCAGCGCCTCGATTTCGACGGTGGTGCGCTCGATCTCGGCCGGCTGCATCTGGCTGGCGATGGCGCGCTTCCAGATCAGCTCATAGAGCCGCATCTGGTCGGCATCGAGATATTGCCGGACCGACGCCGGGGTGCGCATGAAATCCGTCGGCCGGATCGCTTCGTGCGCTTCCTGGGCGTTCTTGGCCTTGGCGGTGTATTGGCGCGGCTTTTCCGGCAGGTATTTCGGGCCGAATTCCTTGGCGATGGCGTCACGAGCGGCGTCGATCGCCTCGGGGGCCATCTGCACGCCGTCGGTTCGCATATAGGTGATGAGGCCAGCAGTCTCGCCGCCAATGTCCATGCCTTCGTAGAGCCGCTGCGCCACCTGCATGGTGCGCGTGGCCGAGAAGCCGAGGCCCGACGAGGCGGCCTGTTGCAACGTCGAGGTGGTGAAGGGCGGGCCGGGGTTGCGCTTCGTCGGCTTGGCTTCGACGGACAGCGCCTTGAAGGTCGCACCCTCGAGCATCGCCTTGATGTCGTCGGCCTGCGCCTTGTTGGCAATGTCGAGCTTTTGCAGCTTCTTGCGCTCGAATGCGGTCAGGCGGGCTTCGAAGGTCTCGTTGCGCGGTGTGCCGAGGATGGCAGCGATCTGCCAATATTCCTCGCGGATGAAGCGTTCGATTTCGGATTCGCGGTCGCAGACCAGGCGCAGCGCCACCGACTGGACGCGGCCGGCGGAGCGGGCGCCCGGCAATTTGCGCCACAGCACCGGCGACAGCGTGAAGCCGACGAGATAGTCCAGCGCCCGGCGGGCGAGATAGGCATCGACGAGAGGCGCATCGATCTGGCGCGGATTGGCCATCGCCTCCAGCACCGACGCCTTGGTGATGGCGTTGAAGACGACGCGGCTGACGGGCTTGTCCTTCAGCGCGCGCTTCTGCTTGAGCACCTCCAGCACATGCCAGGAGATAGCCTCGCCTTCGCGATCCGGGTCGGTGGCGAGGATCAGGCCGTCGGCATCCTTGACCGCATTGGCGATGTCGGTAAGGCGCTTGCCCGAGGCGGTGTCGACCGCCCAGGACATCGCGAAATCCTCATCCGGGCGCACCGAGCCATCCTTGGCCGGCAAATCGCGGACGTGGCCGAACGAGGCAAGAACCTTGTAGTTCCTGCCGAGGTATTTGTTGATTGTCTTCGCCTTGGCCGGCGATTCGACGACGACGACGTCCATGAGGTCTCATATCAGCTGTGATGCGGCAGAAGAATTCCGCTGCGCGCGACGAAATCTCGGTTCTGTTCGTCGCTCACATGGCCGCGCTTTTGCATCCGGTCAAGGGGAAGGGGCCAAATTGCGCGGGTGCCGCCAGCAATACACTCTAAGAGTGTATGGAGAAATCACAGAATTTCGGTCAGGCTGGATGATCGTCACCAGTCTCGAAAGATGACCCGGTTCATTTTTCGGTGAGTCGAGGAAAGATCCGCCGGAATGCCGGACCGGGGCGCGCCATGGTTCACAAAAAAGCCAATCGCCGGATCGGGCAAGGATGCCGGCGACCAACCCATGTCCCCCAGCGGGCAGGATATGGCGTTGAGGGGTTCAGTCGGCTTTGGCGATGTGCCAGACGCCGGCGACGCCATCGCCGCCCACATCTCCGGCTTTCTTGTCCTTGATGAAGGTGTAGACCGGCTTGCCGTCATAGGCCCACATCTTGGTGCCGTCGGTGCGCTTGACGATCGTCCATCCTTCGGAGGCCTTCGCGCCGGCTTCGGCCTTCAACGGTGGCCAGTTGGCGGCGCATTTGTCGTCGCAGTTCGACTTGCCCTTCTCATCCTTGTCGTAGGTATAAAGCGTCATGCCCTTGGCGTTGGTGTAGATCTTGGTGCCTCCGACATTGGCTTCCTTCCACGCATCGGCGGCGAGGGATGCGACGGTGCTGAGCAAAAGCGCGGCTAGCCCTACAGTTATGGTCTTCATGGAAATCTCCCTGGCTAATATGTGGAGGTGCGCGGGAAATCGCGGCCTCGTCGTGTCAACGCCTGCCGGTCGGGTTTTCTTCCCGAGAGGCTTGAGGACATTGGCAGCTGGCGGGCCTCGTTGCCCGTAACAATTCTCTCGGTTCGGTCGTACTAAGATGGGTGGCGCAGCTGAATTCGGGGCGAGTGCGATTGCCCGAACGGCGACCGGTTGCCACACATTGGTGATTGGCGCACAGGTCGGCGCGTCGCTATATCGGCGCCGGAACAGTAGGAGCTTTGGAATGGCATTGGACATCGGCTATGTCAGCGCGGTCGGGGCGGGGGCCATCTCGTTCCTGTCGCCATGCGTGCTGCCGCTGGTGCCGCCCTATCTCTGCTACATGGCCGGCATATCGGTCGACGATTTCCGCGGCAATGCGGGCGCGACCGCAAGTCAGGGCGCACGCGGCGCGCTGCTCTACTCCTCGATCGCCTTCGTGCTCGGCTTTTCGACCGTGTTCGTCGCGCTCGGCGCCGGCGCCTCGACCATCGGCCGGCTGCTGCGCGTCTGGCAGGAGCCGCTGGCGATGGGCGCCGGGGTGCTGATCATCCTGATGGGCCTGAATTTTCTGGGCATCCTGCGCATCCCCTTGTTGTCGCGCGAGGCGCGCTTCCAGTCGCAGGGCAAGCCGGCCAGCGCCGTCGCCGCCTATGTCATGGGCCTTGCCTTCGCCTTCGGCTGGACGCCCTGCATCGGACCGGTGCTGGGACCGATCCTGACGCTGGCCGGCGGCCGTGAAACCGTGGGCGAGGGCGCGCTGCTGCTCGCCGCCTATTCGCTCGGCCTCGGCATCCCGTTCCTGATCGCCGCGCTGTTCTCCGGCGCTTTCATGCGCTTCCTCGGCAAATTCCGCGTCCATCTCGGCCGCGTCGAAAAGGCGATCGGCGCGCTGCTGGTCGTCGCCGGCGTGTTTTTCCTCACCGGCGGCGTGCAGGCGGTGTCTTATTGGCTGCTGGAGAATTTTCCGCTGCTGGGGCGGCTGGGGTAAGCCTACTGATTAGAAGTCAGTTGCTCTTCCGTCTGCATCTCACCGGAATTTAACCGCATTGGTGCAGCATCGCGCCACTGCTAGCATGATTTGATTCCCAACCCTTTTCATATGGTTGCCTTCATGAGCCAGAGAACCTGCCTGTCCGTCATCCTCGCCGCCGGCGAAGGCACGCGCATGAAGAGCGCGCTGCCGAAGGTGCTGCACCAGATCGCGGGGTTGCCGATGGTAGCTCATGTGGTGAAGGCGGCCGAGGCCGCTGGCGCCAGCGGCCAGGCGCTGGTCATCGGGCATGGCGCGGATGAGATGCGTAAGGCGGCGGCGAAATTTGCACCGAAGGCGGAGACCTTCGTTCAGGACAAACGCCTTGGCACGGCGCATGCCGTCCTCGCCGCTCGCGAAGCGATATCAAAGGGTTATGACGATGTCCTCGTCATGTTCGGTGATACGCCGCTGATCGATGCGGATGCCCTGACGGTGGCGCGACTGAAACTGGCTGAAGGTGCCGCTGTCGTGGTCATCGGTTTCCGACCGCCCAGCCCGACCGGCTATGGCCGGCTGATCGAAAAGGGAGGCAAGCTGATAGCGATCCGCGAGGAAAAGGATTGCTCCGAAGAAGAGAAGAAGATCGGCTTCTGCAATGCCGGCATGATGGCGGTGGCCGGCGCGCACGCGCTCAAACTGCTCGACGCCGTCGGCAACAAGAATGCCAAGGGCGAGTATTATCTCACCGATATCGTCGAGATCGCCAGTGCACAGGGCCTTGATGTCGTTGCCACCGAAGCCAGCTTCGAAAGTGCGCTGGGCATCAACAACCGCGCCGAACTGGCGCAAGCCGAAGCCATCTGGCAGGCGCGTCGGCGCCATGAGGCGATGCTGTCGGGCGTGACGCTGATTGCTCCGGAAACCGTCTATTTCTCGCACGATACCGAAATTGGCGCCGACACGATCGTCGAACCCAATGTCTGGTTTGGACCGGGTGTGAGGGTTGCCTCGGGCGCCAAGATCCACGCCTTCAGCCATATCGAGGGCGCCACCATTGCTTCCAATTGCGATGTCGGGCCGTTCGCACGGCTGCGGGCGGGCGCCGATCTCAAGCAGAAGTCCAAGGTCGGCAATTTTTGCGAGGTCAAGCAGGCCGTTATCGAGGAGGGCGCCAAGGTCAACCATTTGACCTATATCGGGGATGCCCGCGTCGGCGCCGGGGCCAATATCGGCGCCGGCACCATCACCTGCAACTATGACGGCTATTCGAAATTCTTCACCGATATCGGCGAGGGCGCCTTCATCGGCTCGAATTCCTCACTGGTGGCGCCGGTCACCATCGGCAAGGGCGGCTATATCGCCTCGGGCAGCGTCATCACAGAAAGCGTGCCCGACGATGCGCTGGCCTTCGGCCGTGCCCGCCAGAAGACGATTCCCGGCAAAGCCAAGGAATTGCGCGAACGGTTTGCCTCCGCAGCGGCGGCGAAGAAAAAGGCGGCTGGCGCCGACCATTAGCGATTGGTCGACGGGGCTGCTTTCTCGCCGAAGCAATCGAAAAACCGAGCGATTGCAGTAACCGGATTGCAAGGGCGGGCTGTCATGGTGCATGCCTGCAGAAGCGTCCGTTACACGGGACGAAATGCAATGTGACTTTCGCGGCAGGCCGGCCACCCCTAAATAGCGCTGGTTTTCCATGGGCAATCGGGGACTGTCTGCATGTGCGGTATCGTTGGAATCGTCGGCCACTCCCAGGTTGCGCCGCTTATCGTCGATGCGCTGAAGCGGCTCGAATATCGCGGCTATGACTCGGCAGGCGTCGCCACCATCGAAAAGGGCGTGCTCGGCCGCCGCCGCGCCGAAGGCAAGCTGGTCAACCTCGAACGCCGGCTCAAGGACGAGCCGCTCGATGGCACGATCGGTATCGGCCACACCCGCTGGGCGACCCACGGCGTGCCCAACGAGACCAATGCGCATCCGCATTTTTCCGACGGCGTCGCTATTGTCCACAACGGCATCATCGAGAATTTTGCCGAATTGCGCGACGAGTTGATCCGCGACGGCTATTCCTTCTCGTCGCAGACCGACACGGAGGTCGTTGCGCATCTGGTGGCGAGGGAGCTCGCCAAGGGGCTGAAGCCGGTCGAGGCCGCGCACAAGGCGCTGAAGCGGCTGGAAGGCGCTTTTGCGCTGGCCATCATGTTCAAGGGCGACGAGGACCTGATCGTCGGCGCCCGCAACGGCCCCCCACTGGCGGTCGGCCATGGCGATGGCGAGATGTTCTTGGGGTCCGACGCCATCGCGCTCGCTCCGTTCACCAACTCGATCACCTATCTCGAAGACGGCGACTGGGCGGTGGTGCGCCGCGACAGCGTCGCCATCTTCGACATCGACGGCAGACAAGTCGACCGCAGGCGCCAGCAGTCGCTGTCGACCAGCTTCATGGTCGACAAGGGCAACCGCCGCCATTTCATGGAGAAGGAAATCCACGAGCAGCCCGAGGTGATCTCGCACACGCTGGCGCATTATGTCGATTTTGTCTCCGGCGTGTCCAAGCCGCTCGACCTGCCATTCGATTTCGCCAAGATCGGCCGCTTGGCCATCTCCGCCTGTGGCACTGCCTATCTCGCCGGCCTTGTCGGTAAATACTGGTTCGAGCGCTATGCGAGACTCCCGGTCGATATCGATGTCGCATCGGAATTCCGTTACCGCGAGATGCCGCTGTCGGCGAACGATGCGGCCTTCTTCATCTCGCAGTCCGGTGAGACCGCCGATACGCTGGCCTCGCTGCGCTATTGCCGCAAGGCCGGCATGAAGATCGGCGCCGTCGTCAACGTGCGGGAATCGACCATGGCGCGCGAATCCGACGTGGTGCTGCCGACGCTCGCGGGGCCGGAGATCGGCGTCGCTTCGACCAAGGCTTTCACCTGTCAATTGTCCGTGCTCGCGTCGCTTGCCGTGCGCGCCGGCGTGGCGCGCGGGGCGATCTCGACGGAGCAAGAGAAGACGCTGGTGCGAGCGCTTTCGGAAGCACCGCGCTATGCCAACCAGGTGCTGAAGCTCGAAGAGCAGATCGAACGGATCGCGCGCGAGCTGTCGCGCTACAAGGACGTGCTCTATCTCGGGCGCGACACCAATTTCCCGCTGGCCATGGAAGGCGCGCTGAAGCTCAAGGAAATCTCCTACATCCATGCCGAAGGCTATGCGGCGGGCGAGCTGAAGCACGGGCCGATCGCGCTGATCGACGAGAACATGCCGGTGATCGTGATTGCGCCGCACGACCGCATCTTCGAAAAGACCGTGTCCAACATGCAGGAAGTGGCGGCGCGCGGTGGCAAGATCATCCTGATCACGGACAGCAAAGGTGCGGCACAGGTGAGCGTGAAGACGATGGAGACGATCGTGCTGCCGGATGTGCCGGAAATCATCTCGCCGATCATCTATGCGCTGCCGATCCAGATGCTCGCCTATTTCGCCGCCGTGTTCATGGGCACCGACGTCGATCAGCCGCGCAATCTGGCGAAATCGGTGACGGTGGAATAGGCACTCTTAAACAGGCGCCTTTAAAAACTTCGCAGTTCCAAACCGTCTTCCGGTTCACTAATGTTGCGGCGCAATCCGCGCGCCCGGTGAACCATGTCCGATGCTCCGAAGACCCCCGGCATGACCCGGCTGAGGAACTATTTCCTCACGGGCTTCGTCGTCTGCGCCCCACTGGCGATCACCGCCTATATCGCATGGTCGTTCATCGGCTGGGTCGATTCCTGGGTCAAACCCTATATCCCGGCGCGTTACAGCCCCGATACCTACCTGCCGTTCCCGGTTCCGGGGTTCGGGCTGATCGTCGCGCTGATCCTGATAACGCTGATCGGTTTTCTCGCCGCCAACATTGTCGGCCGCGCCATAGTCGGATTTGGCGAGCGCCTGCTTGGCCGCATGCCGCTGGTGCGCGGCATCTATGGCTCGCTGAAGCAGATTTTCGAGACCGTGCTGTCGAACAAGGGCGACATGTTCCGTCAGGTTGGGCTGGTCGAATATCCACGCAAGGGTGTGTGGTCGCTGGTGTTTGTCGCCAGCGAGAAGGAAACCGAGATCAATCAGAAGCTCGACCAGGAAGGTGATCCGCTGATCGCCGTGTTCATGCCGTGCACGCCGAACCCGACGACCGGTTTCCTGATGTATGTGCCCAAATCCGACATCGTGCCGCTCGACATGACGATCGAGGACGGCGCCAAGCTGATCGTGTCGGCCGGGTTGGTGGCCCCTGAGGTAAAGACGAAATTGGTGACGCTGAACGGTGAGCCGATCAACGGAACCCTGGCCAATCCGCCGCTAAGCCCTCATCCGGCGCGCAGGAGCCGCACGGCCTCGTCGCGGCCAAACAAGTAGAGCAGGAGCCGCAGCGCCTCGCCGCGATCCGATTGCAGTTCGGGGTCGCGCGACAGGATCAGCCTGGCATCGTCTCGCGCGGCTTCGAGAAGGTCGGCATGCGCCTCGATCCGCGCCACCTGGAAACCCGGCGTGCCGGACTGGCGCGTGCCGAGCAATTCGCCTTCGCCGCGCAATTTCAGGTCCTCCTCGGCGATCAGGAAGCCGTCCTCCGTCTCACGCATCACCGACAGCCGGCGTTTGGCGGTTTCGCCGAGCGGGTCCTTGTAGAGCAGCACGCAGGATGACTTGATATCGCCGCGCCCGACCCGGCCGCGCAGCTGGTGCAATTGGGCGAGACCGAATCGCTCGGCATGCTCAATGACCATGATCGTGGCGTCAGGCACGTCGACGCCGACCTCGATGACAGTGGTGGCGATCAGGATGCGCGTCTCGCCCTGCTTGAAGGCGCGCATTGCCTCGTCCTTCTCGGCACCCTTCATGCGGCCATGGACAAGGCCGATGCGATCGCCGAACAGCGGCTTCAGCGAGGCGAAACGATCCTCGGCCGACATCAGTTTTATCTCTTCTGACTCCTCCACCAACGGACAGATCCAATAGATTTTCTGGCCATCCGCGACGGCATCGAGCATGCGGCCGACCAGTTCGTCGAGCCGTTCGAGCGGCAGCGTGACGGTGCGGATCGGCTGGCGGCCGGCTGGTTTTTCCGTCAGCTTCGACACATCCATGTCGCCGAAAGCGGTCAGCACCAGCGTGCGCGGGATGGGGGTCGCGGTCATCACCAGCATGTCTGGCGCGTCGCCCTTGGCGGTGATGGCAAGCCGCTGATGGACGCCGAAGCGATGCTGCTCGTCGATGGCGGCCAGGACCAGATCGTGGAAGCTGACCGTTTCCTGAAACAGCGCATGGGTGCCGACGACGATGTCGATTTCGCCGCTGGCGAGACCCGCCAGCGTTTCGGCTCGCTCGCGGCCCTTTTCGCGGCCGGTCAGGATGGCGATGCGCAATCCGACCTTGGCGGCAAGCGGGGTGATCGTCGCCAGATGCTGGCGCGCCAGGATTTCGGTCGGCGCCATCAGCGCCGCCTGGCCGCCGGCCTCGACGGCGCGTGCCATGGCCAGGAGAGCCACGACCGTCTTGCCCGAGCCGACATCGCCTTGCAGCAGCCGCAGCATGCGCTCGGGGTCGGCGAGATCGGCGTTGATTTCGGCGAGCGCGAATTCCTGCGAGGGGGTAAGCGAATAGGGCAGGGCCGCACGCAGCTTCTCGACGATGCGGCCATCGCCGACGAGCGGTCGGCCTGACAGGCGTCGCACCTTTGCCCGCACCAGGGCCAGCGAAACCTGCCCGGCGAGCAATTCGTCATAGGCGAGGCGGCGCCATGCAGCCCCTTCGACCGCGACATCGATCGGGTCGGCGGGATAATGGATGCGGGTCAGCGCGTCGCCGAAGGACGCAAAGCCCTGGCGGCGCATGAAGGCATCGTCCTGCCATTCCGGCAGGTCCGGCAGGCGGCCGAGCGCCTGGCCGATGGCACGGCGCAAAACCTTGCCGGACAGCCCCGCGGTCAGCGGATATACCGGTTCGACCAGCGGCAGGTTCTCGGCTTCATTGGCGAGTGCGATATGGTCGGGATGGACCATGGTCGGGCGCCCATTGAACCATTCCATGCGGCCTGACACCACGACATGCTCGCCCACCGGCATCGCCTTTTCGAGATAGGCGGCATGGGCATGGAAGAAGGTCAGGCCGATTTCGCCGGTATCGTCATGGGCGTAGACCCGATAGGGCACTGATTTGTTGCCGCGCGGCGGCGCCTGGTGGCGGTCTATGCGCAGCTCAAGCGTCACGATGGCGCCTTCGGCCGCGAGTGCGATGCCTGGCCGGTTGCGGCGGTCGATGACGGTGTGCGGCAGCACGAACAACAGATCGCCGGCACGCGCTGCGCGATCGCCGAGGTCGGCCGCCACGACCTTCTCGATCAACGCACCGACCTTCGGTCCGATGCCGGCAAGCGAAGTGATCGGGACAAACAGGGGATCGAGGATGGAAGGACGCATGATGTCAGCTTATGTCGCGACGGCCGCAGCGCAAGGCTGACACCGCCCACTATCCACGCTATATGCGCCGCTTGAAGCGAGGATGCGGCACAATGACCGGAACGAAACGATCAAGCGAGGGTCTGGACGCCCATCGCCGCAAGCTGTTGTTCCGCTCCTGGCATCGCGGCATGCGCGAGATGGACCTCATCCTCGGCACCTTCGCCGATGCCGAGATCGGCACCTTGACCGCTGAGGAAATCGACCAATATGAGAGGCTCCTCGACATTTCCGACACGGAATTCCTGCCGCTGGTCACTGGCGAACGCCCGGTGCCGACGGAGATCGACTGTGCCGTCCTGCAAAAAATCCTGGCGTCCCGCCGGACCATGACTTTCTGAACACATGACTTTCTGAACACAAGCAATTCCAGGAAAAGTGCGAAGCGGTTTTCCCACGGGAATTGCGACAACCAAGACCGTGATTTGATGGCTCTCATTCCCACCATTGGCTTGCCGAAGGGCCGCACCGGCCAGTTCATCGTCGACGGTGTCGCCGATGGATACGAGGCCTTCGCGCTGGTCCAGACGGCGCTCGAGATCGCACCCGACAAGCCGGTGCTGTTCGTGGCCCGCGACGGCCAGCGCCTGCCTTCCATCATCGAGGCGCTGTCCTTCGTCGCACCCGGCCTGCCCGTGCTGGAGCTGCCTGCCTGGGACTGCCTGCCATACGACCGTGTGTCGCCGGGTTCCGATGCCGCCGCCAAGCGCCTCGATGCGCTGACCGCCATGATCGCGCTGGCGAAGAAACCGCATCGTGCCGTCATTCTCACCACCGCCAATGCGTTGCTGCAGCGTATTCCGCCCGCGGAGCTTGTCGAGGCGCAGACCTTCCACGCCAGACCCGGCAACCAGATCGACATGAATGCGCTGATCGCGCGGCTGGAGACGTCGGGATTCGAACGCGTGCCGACCGTGCGAGGCATCGGCGAATTCGCGGTGCGCGGCGGCATTCTCGACCTCTTCGCGCCCGGCTGGACCGAGGCGCTGCGACTTGATTTCTTCGGCGACACGCTGGAATCGATCCGCGTCTTCGACGCCGCCACGCAGCGCACCACTGGCCAGCGCAAATCGATGGCGCTGCAGGCGATGAGCGAAGTGGCGCTGACGCCTCAAACCATCAGCCGCTTCCGCCGCGCCTATATCGAGGCCTTCGGCGCGCCATCGCGTGACGACGGGCTCTACGCCGCGGTCAGCGAGGGGCGGCGCTTCGCGGGCATGGAGCATTGGCTGCCGTTCTTCTATGAGCGGCTGGAGACGGTGTTCGATTACCTGCCTGACGCACCCGTGGTTTTCGACCATCTGGCGCATGAGGCGCTTGCCGAACGTCATACGCTGATCCTCGACCACTACGAGGCGCGCAAAAAGCAGGCTGACGGTGCGCTCAAGGATGCGGTGCCCTACAAGCCGGTTGCGCCGGACCTGCTCTACCTCTCGCCGGAGAATCTCAAGTCTTCGCTTGGCGAGCGCGAGGACATCGACTTTACCGTGTTCGATGCGCCCGACGTAGGGGGTAAGAAAGTCTTCCACGCCGGCTCGCGGCATGGCCGCAGCTTCGTCGAGGAGCGAGCCGATCCGAACGTCAATGTCTTCGATGTCGTCGTCCGGCACATAGCCGACGAGCGCGCGGCGCGGCGCCGGGTCGTCATCGCCGGCTGGACCGAAGGCTCGCTCGACAGGCTTGGCCAGATTCTGGCCGAGCACCATCTCGGCAACCTCAAACAGGTCGAGACGCTGGCCGAGGCCGAACAGCTCGAGCCGGGCCAGGCCGCATTGGCGGTTTTGCCGCTGGAATCCGGCTTTGAGACTGAAAAGCTAGTCGTTGTCGCCGAACAGGACATTCTGGGCGATCGGCTGATCCGTCGCTCGAAGCGCAAGAAGCGTGCGTCCGATTTCATCGCCGAAGCCTCGGCCCTGTCGGCCGGTGACATTGTCGTCCATGCCGACCACGGCATTGGCCGCTTCATCGGCCTGCGCACCATCGAAGCGGTCGGCGCGCCGCATGACTGCCTGGAAATCCACTATGCGGGCGACGACCGGCTGTTCCTGCCGGTGGAAAACATCGAGCTTTTGTCGCGCTATGGCTCCGACACAGCCGAGGCAACGCTCGACAAGCTCGGCGGCGGCGCCTGGCAGTCGCGCAAGGCCAAGCTGAAGCGGCGCCTGCTCGATATGGCCGGGCAGCTGATCCGCATCGCCGCCGAACGGCAGATGCGCGCCGCGCCGGCGCTAGTGCCGGCCGAAGGCCTCTATGACGAGTTTGCCGCCCGCTTCCCCTACGAGGAAACCGACGACCAGCAGACGGCCATCGACTCGGTGCGCGACGACCTTGGCGCCGGCAAGCCGATGGACCGGCTGATCTGCGGCGATGTCGGCTTCGGCAAGACCGAAGTGGCGCTGCGCGCCGCCTTCATCGCTGCGTTGGAAGGATTTCAGGTCGCCGTGGTGGTGCCCACGACGCTGTTGTCGCGCCAGCACTTCAAGACATTCTCGCAGCGTTTCTCAGGGCTTCCCATCCGTGTCGCCCAGGCCTCGCGGCTGGTCGGCGCCAAGGAACTCGCCGAGACGAAGAAGGCCCTGGCCGAGGGGCAGGTCGACATCGTCGTCGGCACCCACGCGCTGCTCGGGTCGTCGATCTCGTTCAAGAATCTCGGCCTGCTGATCATCGACGAGGAGCAGCATTTTGGCGTCAAGCACAAGGAACGGCTGAAGGACCTGAAGAGCGACGTGCACGTCCTGACGCTGTCGGCGACGCCGATTCCGCGCACTCTGCAACTGGCCTTGACCGGCGTACGCGAACTGTCGCTGATCGCCACGCCGCCGGTCGACCGCATGGCGGTGCGCACCTTCATCTCGCCCTTCGATCCGCTGGTCATCCGCGAGACGCTGCTGCGCGAGCGCTACCGCGGTGGCCATTCCTTCTATGTGGTTCCGCGGATCAGCGATCTCGCTGAAATCCATGATTTCCTGAAGGAATCCGTTTCCGAGCTGAAGGTGGCGGTGGCCCATGGGCAGATGCCGCCTGGCGAACTCGATGACATCATGAACGCCTTCTATGACGGGCAGTACGACGTGCTTCTGTCGACCACCATCGTCGAATCGGGCCTAGACATCCCGACCGCCAACACGCTGATCATCCATCGCGCCGACATGTTCGGCCTGTCGCAGCTCTACCAGTTGCGCGGCCGCGTCGGGCGCTCGAAGGTGCGCGCCTATGCGCTGTTCACCCTGCCGGCCAACCGCAAGCTGACCGACACGGCCGAGCGCCGACTGAAGGTGCTGCAATCGCTCGACACGCTGGGCGCCGGTTTCCAACTCGCCAGCCATGATCTCGACATCAGGGGCGCTGGCAATCTTCTGGGCGAAGAACAGTCCGGGCACATCAAGGAGGTCGGCTTCGAGCTCTACCAGCAGATGCTGGAGGAGGCGGTCGCCGAGGTGAAGGATTCCGGCGAGGTCCAGGATGGCGGCTGGTCGCCGCAGATCGCCGTCGGTACGGCGGTGATGATCCCGGAAGGCTACGTGCCGGACCTGCAGCTCAGGCTGGCGCTTTATCGCCGTCTCGGCGATCTCGAAACCACCGAGGAAATCGACGCCTTCGGCGCCGAGTTGATCGACCGTTTCGGCCCGCTGCCGGACGAGGTGAAGCATCTCTTGAAGATCGTCTTCATCAAGGCGCTCTGCCGCAAGGCCAATGTCGAGAAGCTCGACGCCGGGCCGAAGGGCGTCGTCATCCATTTCCGCAAGCGTGAATTCCCCAATCCCGTCGGACTGGTCAAGTATATCGGCGAGCAGGGTTCGCTGGCCAAGATCAGGCCGGACCATAGCGTGGTCTTCGCGCGTGATTGGCCGAATGCCGAAAAGCGCCTGGCGGGCTCGGCTGTGGTCATGACGCAATTGGCGAAGTTGGCGGAGAAGGCGGCCTGATCCCGGCTTTCGGGTCGTCCAGGGGGCGTCAAGCCATTCGCCAGCATCGAAATTCCGGTCTAGAATAGGAAATCGGCTTCGTGTATGGAGCCGCCACCCCATCTAGGGGCTGGAAATGGCGGGCAAGGGTGTTCGCCGGAAAGAGCGTTGGGTGCAGCGATGACGAAATGGTCGCCGAATTCGTGGAGAGCAAAGCCGATCAAGCAGGTTCCCGCCTATCCGGACCTTGCAGCGCTGAAGAACACGGAAGCCCAACTCGCCACCTTTCCGCCGCTGGTCTTTGCCGGCGAGGCGCGCAAGCTGAAGAAGCAATTGGCTACCGTCGCCGCCGGTGAGGCCTTCCTGCTCCAGGGCGGCGACTGCGCCGAGAGTTTTGCCGAACATGGCGCGGACAACATCCGCGACTTCTTCCGCGTCTTCCTGCAAATGTCGGTCGTGCTGACCTTCGCCGGCGCGCAGCCGGTGGTGAAGGTCGGCCGCGTCGCCGGCCAGTTCGCCAAGCCGCGCTCGTCCGACAACGAGACCAAGGGCGAGGTGACGCTGCCGAGCTATCGCGGCGACATCATCAACGGCATCGAATTCGACGCCAAGTCCCGCATCCCTGATCCTGCCCGCCAGGAAATGGCGTACCGCCAGTCGGCGGCGACCCTTAATCTTCTGCGTGCGTTCGCGCAGGGAGGCTATGCCAGCCTGGAGAACGTGCATCGCTGGATGCTCGGCTTCGTCTCCGACAGCCCCCAAGGCGAGAAATACGAGTCGCTTGCCAACCGCATCACCGAGACGATGGATTTCATGCGCGCGGTCGGCATTACGTCCGAAACCAATTTCGCGCTGCGCGAAACCGACTTCTACACCAGCCACGAGGCGCTGCTGCTCGGCTACGAGGAAGCGCTGACCCGTGTCGATTCGACCTCCGGCGACTGGTACGCCACGTCGGGCCACATGATCTGGATCGGCGACCGCACGCGCCAGCCCGACCATGCGCATGTCGAATATTGCCGCGGCATCAAGAATCCGCTCGGGCTGAAATGCGGTCCGTCGCTGACGCCGGACGGCCTGCTGGAACTGATCGACCTGCTGAACCCCGAGAACGAGCCGGGGCGGCTGACGCTGATCGCCCGCTTCGGTTCCGACAAGGTTGCCGACCATCTGCCGAAGCTGGTGCGCGCGGTGCAGAAGGAAGGCCGCAGCGTGGTCTGGTCGTCGGATCCGATGCACGGCAACACCATCGAAGCCGCCGGCTACAAGACGCGGCCCTTCGATCGCATCCTGAAGGAGGTGCAGACCTTCTTCGAGGTGCACCGCGCCGAAGGTACCCATCCGGGCGGCATCCATGTCGAGATGACCGGCAAGAACGTCACCGAATGCACCGGTGGCGCGCGCGCCATCACGGCCGAGGAGTTGCAGGACCGCTACCACACCCATTGCGATCCGCGCCTCAATGCCGACCAGGCGATCGAACTGGCCTTCCTGGTCTCGGATCTGTTGAAGAAGAGCCATCCGGTGCAGCACAAGCAAGTCGCGAACGGCTGAGCCTGGCAATTGGACCGATGAAGCAAAAGGCGCCTGGGAAACCCGGCGCCTTTTCCATTTTCGGCTTTTTTGTTTGTGCCTCCGACCGTGCTGGCGCGGCCGGCGAAAAGCGCAGGCTTCAGTCTTGCTTGTAAAGCAGCCAGCTCTTGCCGGCGCGGCCGGCCATGGCCGAATGCCTGGTGACGCGGTTGCGGCCACTGACTTTCGAGCGATAGAGCGCCCGATCCGCCTTGGTGTAGAGGTCTTCGGGGCCTTCGGCCTCGGATGCCATGCAGATACCCATCGATACCGTCACGGTGCCGTAATTCATGCCGGTCTGGCTGCTGGTGAAGGGGGTCTGCTCGATCAGCGTGCGGATGCGTTCCGCGATCTCGTAGGTCGCGTCCTCGCTGGCGCCCTCGATGATCAGCGCGAACTCCTCGCCGCCGGTGCGGGCGACGAACATGTCGCCGCGAATACTGGTCCGGAAAATCTCGGCGATGATCTGGATGATCTTGTCGCCGACGGGATGGCCGTAGCGGTCATTGATGTCCTTGAACCGATCGATGTCGACAAGCACCAGGGCATTGAACAGGATACCCTTGTTGCTGTTGTAGATCCTGGTGATTTCCTTGTCGAAGGCGCGGCGATTCCAGATCTGGGTCAACGGATCCGTGTCGGCCAGCCGCTTGTATTCCTCGAGCTTCGACTTGACGCTCTCGAGTTCGGCTGTCTTGTCGCTCAGCGTCGAGGCGATCTGCCGGCCGTGATCGATCGTCGAATTGGTCGCGATGGTCATTGCATTGGCGATTTTTTGCAGAAGATCCTGGGAGAGCAGGCTGCGGTTGGTCAGGCCGCTCGATGTCTCATCGAGGATTCTGCCGTATTTTTCGATGTGGCTGCGTTCGCTGCGCAGGAGCGACGCGACCTCTTCGAGCTCGTGGGCGATGACGTCCCTGGCATGCTCGACGATGCCGGGGCCATGGTTATGGGCGAAGAAGGTGCGTCCGATCTGATCCAGCTCGTCCTGCGTCGGCCGGTTGCTCAGCGATACGACGGCGAGGCTGAGTTCGCGGTTGGTGCCGCTCAAGGCCTCATAGAAAATCTCATAGTTGCGTGGCAGACCGAGGACGCCAAGCTGGCGCATGGTGGCGACAACGGTGGTTGCGATATCGGTGCTTCGTTCGGTCGAGGCTGCTGCCGGCTGCATGTCTGATTCACTCTTCCCCTCGGATCCCGGCCAGAATTCGCGGGTCCATTGATCACCGACCTGGGGAGCGCTACCCGGTGCGCCAGAACATCTTGCGAAGAGGCGCGTCCCCACCTGCGCCCTTCGCTTGGGAGGATCATAGTTGCGTCGGCGCTAAAGTTTCCTTAATCCGCCCGACTTCCAGAGGCGTTCTCTACCTGTGGCTGTAATCGCATGAATTTTTGCACAACCATCCCGGGACAACCCGCTGTTCGGTGGTCTTGAATGCGAAACTCCGCGGTGTGTTGCCGCAAATGAAACTGAATTTCGAATTCGCCGCGCCAATCGATGTCGTATTTGCTTGCGCGTAACCACCGCGAAGCTGGAATCCTGACAAGGATGCTGGAGACGAGGTTTCTTCGAGGAGTGCCGAAATGAGCAACAACCACCAGGGATCATGCCTGTGCGGAGCGGTCCGCTTCCGGACAAGCGGGGCGCTGCGTGGCGTTGTCTACTGCCATTGTTCGCAATGCCGTAAACAGAGCGGGCATTTTTATGCCGCGACCAATGTCGCCGATACCGACATCTCGATTGAAGGGACGGAAAGCATCACCTGGTATGAAGCGTCCGCTTTCGCCAGGCGCGGCTTCTGCAAGGCATGCGGATCGGTGCTGTTCTGGAAGGCAATGGATCAGGACTATATTTCGGTCATGGCGGGATCGTTCGACAAGCCGACCGCGCTCAAGGGCGAATGTCATATCTTCGTCGGCGACAAGGGCGACTATTATTCGATAGACGACGGGCTGCCGCAGTTTGAAAAGTCGACGCCATCCATACCGGTCGCCGAATGAAATTTGGACGATCCGCCTTATTCCATTGATCGGAGCATTGCTTTATCCCGGGCCGGTGATTCCGAGAGGGGCCTTGGCATGCAACGGCTGATCGATGCTTTTATCAATTCGGTGCGGGCGTTTCGCAAGCTGGCCGCTCATGAGAAGGCATTCCAGCAGGAGCTGATGCTGCTGGCGCTCGCCTTGCCGGCCGGATGGTTCATTTCGGTCTCCTGGCGTGGTTATGCCTTGCTGATCGGCGCGGTGCTGCTGCTGATCATGGTCGAGGTTCTGAACACCGGCATCGAGGCGGCATGCGACGCGTTCAGCCGCGAGTTCAATGTCGACATCCAGCTGGCCAAGGATTGTGGCTCGCTGGCGGTGCTGATTTCGGTCGTGATCGCTGGCGGCGTCTGGGGCATTGCCCTGATCGAACGCATTACCGGGGTGCCGATCTGAGACTTTGATCCCTATATGACAGTCACCAAAGGAGACCGTCATGGCAGAGGTCACGAATTCCTCGCTTCTCGAACGCCGGTGAGCATGCCGCCGAGTTCGCGGAACATGTCGTGCCGCTGCAGCCACGGCATTGGCAACTATCGCGAAGGCAGACTGCCTGCTCCCGATTTCGCGCGCTGGTTCGCACCGCGCCTCAACCATTTTCTCGGGATCTCGATGGGCACCACAATGTCGAGGACTACCAGTATTTCCCGGCCTTCGCCAAGGCGGAGCCCCGTCTGAAACGCGGCTTCGACATTCTCGATGCCGATCACCACACGATCCACGAAGGACTGGAGCGCAACGCCGAGGCGGCGAATGCCTTCATCCGCACACTTCAGGAGAGTGAGGACAAGCAGCGCTTCGCCGCCGATGCCTACGCCGACGAAAACAGCCGGCTGATCGCGATGCTGACCCGGCATCTCGCCGATGAGGAGGACCTGATCATCCCGCTCATTCTCGATCGGGGTGATCGGGCGCTCGGCATCGACTAACCGGTCAAACCTCCTTGGCGCGCTCCCGCTTGGCGATGTGGCGGGCGGCAAGCCAGGCAAGCACGGCCACGGCAAGGCCGATGCCAAGCCCGACGAACAGCCGCTCGTGGCGCATCAGCGCCTGGCCGATCAACTGTTCGGCTCCCAATCCGAAGACATAGCCGATCGTGCTGAACAGCACTGCCCAGATCACCGATGAGATGGCGTTGAGGATGACGAAGCGGGGCGCCGCTATGGTCGAAAGGCCGGCCGCGACGCCGCCGACCAGGCGCATGCCGTAAATGTAGCGGTTCGACAGCACGAATATGTTGGGATGGGTGTTGAGCAGACGGTAGGCGCGGCGAAAGCCGGGCCGCCGACGCAGCCTGACGACATGGCGATTATCGGCGAAACTCCTGCCGAGGATGAAGAAGAAGGTATCGCCGGCGAAGGCGCCCAGCGCTGCCGCGGCAAAGGCATGCCACAGCACGAAAACATGTTGGTGAGCGAAGAAGCCACCCAGGATCGCGGCACTTTCGCCTTCGGCCACGCAGCCGAGAAAAACCGCCAGCAACCCGTATTGTTCGATGAAATGGTGGATCGCCTCGGTCATGACGCCGACTGCTGTGACAGTCTTTCATCGATCCGCTTGACCACTTCCGCCAGCCGCACGATCTCGTCGCGCATGCCGATGATCTGGCTGTGGCGCAATTCGTCCAGTTTCTCATGCAGCGCCATGATCTCGATCTCGGCCTTCAGATTGACCTCGTAGTCGTGGGCGGCATCGATGCGGTCGCGTTCGGTCTGGCGGTTCTGCGCCATCATGATCACCGGCGCCTGCAGGGCGGCGATCATCGACAGCACGAGGTTGAGGAAGATGAAGGGGTAGGGGTCGAACGCATCGCGTGACAACAGCCAGACATTGCCTGATGTCCAGACGACCAGGAAGGCGATGAAGGTCAGGATGAAGGACCAGGAGCCGCCGATGCGGGCAATCGTATCGGCAAGGCGGTCGCCAAAGGTCTGATGGAAGGCGACGGCCTTGTTGGTGTCCCTGGTGATGGTGGTACGCTCGATGGTGCTTTGCAGCACCCGGCTTTCCAGCTGGCTCAGTCCATCCGGCTTACGCTTCAGCCAGCGGTTCGCCAGATCGTCGATCGTCTTGTTCATGGCTGTCTCCAAGCGCTTTGCTGCGCTAGAGGTAGAGGCTGCCGGCCCAGGCGGGAAGTGCTAGATTGAGGCGAACCGACAGGGACCGATGGCCGACTTCAAGAAAATTCGCGCTCGCGCGGCAAATCGCAAGGGCGGCGAGGCGGAACTGACCTCCCTGTTGGGGCCGATGCCCGACAATGCGGCGGTGGCCGACATCACCGATGACCGCATCCTCTCGACGATGGCCGAGCGCGTCTTCGCAGCCGGTTTCGTCTGGCGGGTCATCGAGCAGAAATGGCCTGGATTCGAAGAGGCGTTCCTGCGCTTCGAACCCAAGCGGTTGCTGTTCCAGCCTGACGATTTCTGGCACGACCTGGCTTCGGATCAACGCATCGTGCGCAATCCGCAGAAGATCAAATCCGTTCGCGACAACGCCGCCTTCGTCGAGCGCGTGTCCAGGGAGCATCGCGGTTTCGGCCGGTTTCTCGCCGACTGGCCCGCCGACGACCAGGTCGGGCTGATGGCCTATCTCGGCAAGCATGGCAGCCGGCTCGGCGGCAACACCGGCCAGTATTTCCTGCGCTGGCTGGGCTGGGACGCTTTCGTCATTTCGGCCGATATGGCCGCCGCCCTTCGCGACGCGGGCCTCGACATCGCCGAGAACCCGACATCGAAGAAGGATCTCGACAGGATCCAGGCCCAGATCAATCGATGGGTGAAGGAGACGGGCCTGCCGCGCCGGCACATTTCGCGCATCCTGGCGATGTCGATCGGAGAGAACCATTCGCCGCAATCGCTGCGCGAGTATATGGGCGACGATTGACGGTCTGAATTGGTCCAAGCGAACGCCATTGCGGGGCGAATTCCGCCGCGCTAAGTCAGCAGGCATGACCAAAAAACTCGACATACTGCGTATCGCCATTGCCCAGCTCAACCCGACGGTCGGCGATGTCGCTGGCAATCTTGCCAAGGCGCGAGAGGCGAGGGCGGATGCTGCCCGCCAGGGCGCCGATCTCGTGCTCTACACCGAGCTTTTCCTCGCGGGCTATCCGCCGGAGGACCTGGTGCTGAAGCCGGCCTTCCTCAGGGCATGCGAGCGGGCGGCACAGGATTTTGCCGCCGATACCGCCGACGGTGGTCCGGGCGTCATCATCGGCACGCCGCTGAAGCGCAAGAGCGGCACGCATAATTCCATCGTCTTCGCCGATGGCGGCAAGATCATCGCCGAACGCTACAAGCTCGACCTGCCCAATTACGGCGAGTTCGACGAGAAGCGCGTTTTCCAGGCCGGGCCCGAGATCCAGGGGCCGGTCAACTTCCGTGGCGTGCGCATCGGTGTCCCGATCTGCGAAGACATCTGGGGCGAGGTCGGCATCTGCGAGACGCTGGCCGAAAGCGGCGCGGAAATCCTGCTGGTGCCGAACGGCTCGCCCTATTATCGCGCCAAGATCGACGTTCGCCACCAGGTCGTCATCAAGCAAGTCATCGAATGCGGCTTGCCGATGATCTATGCCAACCAGCTCGGCGGCCAGGACGAGCTGATCTTCGACGGCGCCTCCTTCGCCATCGGCGCGGACAAGACGCTCGCCTTCCAGATGAGCCAGTTCGAGGACGCGGTCGACGTCACCACCTGGAAACGTGCGGACAATGGCTGGGTCTGCTCGGAAGGACCGATGTCGAAAATCCCGGACAAGGAGGAGGCCGACTACCGCGCCTGCATGCTTGGCTTGCGCGACTACGTCAACAAGAACGGCTTCAAGAATGTGGTGCTCGGCCTGTCCGGCGGCATCGATTCGGCGATCTGTGCGGCCCTTGCGGTCGACGCGCTCGGCGAGGAGCGGCTGCGCGCCGTCATGATGCCTTATCGCTACACCTCGAAGGACTCGCTCAAGGATGCCGAGGACTGCGCCCGCGCACTTGGCTGCCGGTATGACATCGTGCCGATCTTCGAGCCGGTCGAAGGATTTTTGCACACGCTGACGCAGTTGTTCGAAGGCACCAAGGAAGGCATCACCGAGGAGAATTTGCAGAGCCGCGCGCGCGGCACCATCCTGATGGCGATCTCCAACAAGTTCGGCTCGATGGTCGTCACCACAGGCAACAAGAGTGAGATGTCGGTCGGCTACGCCACGCTCTATGGCGACATGAACGGTGGCTTCAATCCGATCAAGGACCTCTACAAGATGCAGGTCTATGCGCTGTCGCGCTGGCGCAACAGCCATGTGCCGCCGGGCGCGCTCGGGCCTTCGGGCGAGGTGATCCCGAAGAACATCATCGACAAGGCGCCGTCGGCCGAATTGCGTGAGAACCAGACCGACCAGGATTCGCTGCCGCCCTATCCGGTGCTGGACGATATTCTGGAATGCCTGGTCGAGAACGAGATGGGCGTCGACGACATCGTCGCGCGCGGTCATGACCGGGCGACGGTGACACGCATCGAACATCTGCTCTACATCGCCGAATACAAGCGCCGGCAGGCGGCACCGGGTGTAAAGATCACTAGGAAGAATTTTGGCCGCGACCGCCGCTATCCCATCACCAACCGTTTTAGGGATCGTGGATAGGGGTCCTTTCGCCTGCCGAGCGAGAGTGCGCGATACCGCGGCGAGAGTGCCATCATGCCGGATTGTGAGATCAGCTTCGACCTGTCACGCATCGATTTCCGCGCGACCTCCGACCTGTTGATGGCGAGCTACTGGGGAGCTGGACGCAGCGATGCGTTTCATCACCGAGCCTTTGCCAACTCGTTCTGCGCCGCCGCTTACATCGCCGGCAAGCAGGTCGGTTTCGGCCGGGCGATCACCGACCGCACGGTATTCGCCTATCTCGCCGACATCATCATCTGGCCCGAGCATCGCGGGCAAGGCATCGGCTTGCGGCTGGTGCGGGCACTCATCGATCATCCTGAACTCAGCACCGTCTCGCACTGGAGCCTGTCGACCAGCGACGCGCATGGGGTCTATGAAAGACTGGGCTTCAAGGCATCGATGGATGGACGATACATGCGCCTCGATCGTGCGGTGTCTGCCGAGTAAGCAACGCGACGACGAGAGGCACCAGTCGCGACTGTTGCAAAATCGCCTCATCGGCTGGTCCAGCACTGCTTTTGGCCAGGCTTGCCTTGGCGAACGATCGAAGCATCCCTATAACGGCCTCTCCGCGATTCCCTTCAGGGAGGACCGAATGCTAGGATTTGACATCGTTATGCGAGGCCGCGAAGCCTAGGGCTGCGCCGGTGTTCCGAAATATCGGAACCATTCCGGACGCAGAAAAGGCATTTACCGCTGCCGGTCGCCGCCCATTGGGCGGGCGACCAACCATAGCCGAACCTCCGCATTCATGGGCAATTGCCCGGCGCGGTTTATCAATTTTCGACCTTACTGGGATCGGGCTCGTTTGCGCCCGAATGACATCATGGCTCGTTTTAAGATCGATTTGCGCGCCAGCGCCTTTCGCAGTGTTCTTGGGTTCACGCTCATCCATTGGCGGCGCCAGCCCTGGCGGCTTTCGCTGATCATGGGCGGTTTCCTGCTGTCGACGATGGCCGACGTGCTGACACCGCTCTATTCCGGCCGGCTGGTCGATGCCGTCGCCAGCAGCGCCGGCGCGGACGCGATTGCCTGGAATGCCGCGATGACGGCATTCCTGATTCTGATGGCGCTGGCGCTCACCGGCGTCGTGCTGCGCAACCTTGCCTTCATGGCGATCGTCGAATTGACTCTGAAGATGATGGCCGACATCGCGGCGGACGCTTTCCATCGCGTCCAGCGCTTTTCCACCGACTGGCATGCCAACTCGTTTGCCGGCTCGACCGTGCGCAAGGTGACGCGGGGCATGTGGGCGCTCGACCTGCTCAACGACACCATCCTGATCGCGCTGCTGCCGTCCGTCGTCATGCTCCTAGGCTCGACGCTGCTGCTCGGCTGGTTCTGGCCGCTGATGGGCGCGGTGGTCGCGGCTGGCTCCGTGCTGTTCATCATGGTGACGGCGATGCTGTCGCTTGGCTATGTGGCGCCGGCGGCAAGACTTGCCAACACCTGGGATACGCGGCTGGGTGGCTCGCTGGCCGACGCGGTGAGCTGCAACGCCGTGGTCAAGGGCTTTGGCGCCGAGGAGCGCGAGGAGCGCCGCCTCGCCAGGGTGGTTGCCAAATGGCGTGCGCGCACGCGGCGCACTTGGGTGCGCGGCACCATTAACGGCACCACGCAAGGGGCGCTGCTGCTGGTCATGCGGGCCGCGGTGATCGGCCTGGCGCTGATGCTGTGGTCGTGGGGACAGGCGAGCGCCGGCGATGTCGCCTTTGTGCTGACCTCGTTCTTCGTGCTGCAAGGCTATTTGCGCGATATCGGCACGCATATCCGCAATTTGCAGCGTTCGATCAACGACATGGAGGAACTGGTCGATTTCCAGTCCGAACCGCTCGGCATTGAAGATCGGCCTGGCGCCGGACCGATTGCCATCACGCAGGGCCACATCGCCTTCGACAACGTCACCTTTCACTACGGCAATCACCGGTCGCCGCTCTATCGCGACTTTTCGGTGGATATCGCACCGGGTGAACGTGTCGGGCTCGTCGGTCACTCGGGCTCGGGCAAGACCACCTTCGTCAAGCTCATCCAGCGGCTCTATGACGTGAACGCGGGAAAGATAGTGATCGACGGCCAGGATATCTCGCAGGTCGCCCAGGCGTCGCTACGCGGCCAGATCGCCATCGTCCAGCAGGAACCGATCCTGTTCCACCGTTCGCTGGCCGAAAACATCGCCTATAGCAGGCCAGGCGCCAGCCAAGAGGAGATCGAGCATGCCGCGAGACTGGCGAGCGCGCACGATTTCATCGCCAACCTGCCGAAAGGCTATGGCACGCTGGTCGGCGAGCGTGGCGTGAAACTGTCGGGCGGCGAGCGTCAGCGCGTGGCGATCGCCCGCGCTTTCCTGGCCGATGCGCGCATCCTGATCCTGGACGAGGCGACATCGAGCCTCGATTCGGAATCGGAGGTGCTGATCCAGCAGGCGATGGAACGGCTGATGGTCGGCCGCACGACGCTGGTCATCGCGCACCGGCTTTCGACGGTGAGGGCGCTCGACAGGCTGCTGGTGTTCGATCGCGGCAAGATCGTCGAGGAAGGCTCGCATGACGAGTTGATCCGCCTGAAGGGCGGCATCTACCGCCGCCTGTTCGAGCGCCAGGCGCTGGAACTGACCAAGGGCCTCATGGTCTGACCCGAGATGGCCTCCGGCTTAGGCTGGAGGCCATCTCCATCACGCGCTGCGAGACGTCCGAGCCCCTGTCACCCGGCATATGCCGGCTAAGCAAATCCGCCTGCGAAGTCCTTTTTCATATATCGAGATCGCGGTGTCTGTTTACGTTACCGACCGAGATTCGTTGCCTCTACTTTTGGTTGTTGTATGCTGAAAAAGCAACCCAAGCGGTCTTCGAAATGCATCTTGCTTCCGGAACTACTGGCGTGGAAAAGGTGGCTGCGCCATCGGTGCTGGGATCTCAGCACGGCTCGGTTCGGCCGCTCGCCGCCGAAGATCTCGAACGCGTCGCCGCACTCTTCCTGACGCAGTTTCGCCGGCGTCGCCGTCACCTCCTCGATCGCGCGATCGCGGAGACGGCCGAGTATATGAGAAAGATCTATCTTGACCCTGCCGGCCAGTCCGGTGAGAGCAGTGCCCTTGTCCAGATCAATCCGCAGGGCGATCTGGGTGGGTTCCTCGGCGTTCTGAAAACCCGTTACGAACTCAACGGAGCGGCATTGAATGCGGCGATCATCGGTCCGTTCATGGCCGACCCTGGCGCCGATCACGGCTCGGCCGGACCGCAATTGCTGCGCGCCTTGCATCAAGGCGAATTCGATCTGCAGCTGACGGATTCGGCCAACCGGGTATCCCTGGCCTTCGCGCGGCCGATGAAATACCAGCTCCTGCCGGTCCATTGTCTGGGATGGACCTATATCTTCCGGCCAGCCGCGATGGCGGCCGCCGCACTGCACCGCAAATGGCCCCGCCTGCCTCGCCTTGCACTCGAACCCTGCGCGAGGGCGTTCGATGCTCTCACGAAGCGAAGGTTCGAAGCGCCCGTCCAGCCTTCATCGTCGCATCGGGTCCATGCCGAGCCGATCAATGCCGCGCAATTTGCCGAGCGGCTGCCGGCCCTCCTGTCGGATTACGCTCTTCGGCCGAGTTGGAGGGATGGCGAGCTGCCGCGGCTGCTCGCATTGGCGGCCGAGAAGCGGGCCGACGGCCCGCTTCATTTTGGCGGGACTTACGACGGAACCGGCAGGATGCTCGGCTGCTATGCCTTCTACGGTCAAGCCGGCGACATGGCGAACCTGTTGCAAATCCAGGCGTCCGCACCTCACTGGGGCGCGACGCTGGATGGCCTTGTCGCCGCAGCGCGGGATATGGGCTGCGTGGGCATCAGCGGGCAGACCCAGGGCAGGTTCATGTCCCACCTCTTCGGTTATAGGAATCTCATCTTCCGCTATGCCGGGGGGACGATGGTCCGCTCGCGAATCGCCGAGGTCACGGAGGCGGTCCGCTCCGGCGACATCGCTATCGGCGGCTTGATGGGCGACCGCTGGACCCGCCTCAGTTCCGACGACTTCGGCCGCTGATCGCCTTCGACTTACCTCGTCGGGGGCGCCGCCGGCCATGCGCGGCCTGAGGCGCGCCCCGGCCCGGTCTTTTCATTCCAGCCGCCATGTTCTATGTCTGCGGCACGGCGCGGGGGCGCATCTTGTCAATCACAAAGGCATCCGGTACGCCCCGCTCATGACAGTTACCGTTCGTTTCGCCCCGTCACCGACCGGCCGCATCCATATCGGCAATGCGCGCACCGCTCTGTTCAACTGGTTGTTTGCCCTCAACAACAAGGGCCGTTTCATCCAGCGCTTCGACGACACCGACGTCGCCCGCTCGAAGCAGGAATTCGCCGACGCCATCCTTTACGACCTGCACTGGCTGGGCATTTTCCCGGATGCCACCGAGTATCAGTCGCGACGCTTCGAAATCTATGACGCTGCGGTCGAGCGGCTGAAGGCTGCGGGTGTCCTTTACGCCTGCTACGAAACGCCGGAAGAACTCGACCTCAGGCGCAAGGTGCGCCGCACGCGAGGCTTGCCGCCAGTCTATGGCCGCGAGGCACTGGCGTTGACGACGGAGCAGGTGGCCGAATATCAGGCCGACGGGCGCCGGCCTCACTGGCGTTTCCTGCTGCCCAATTTCTCCAGCGATCCGCTGCAGCCGGAGCGCACCGAGATCCACTGGGACGATCTGGTGCGTGGCGAGGAGACGGTGGATCTGGCTTCGCTGTCCGATCCGGTGCTGGTGCGCGAGGACGGCACCTATCTCTACACGCTGCCCTCCGTCGTCGACGATATCGAGATGGGCATCAGCCACGTCATCCGCGGCGACGATCATGTCACGAACACCGGCGTGCAGATCGCCCTGTTCAAGGCGCTGGGCGCCGAGCCGCCCGTTTTCGGCCACCACAATCTCCTGACCACCGTCTCGGGCGAGGGACTCTCGAAGCGCACCGGCGCGCTTTCCATCGAGAGCCTGCGCGAGGATGGCATCGAGCCGATGGCCGTCGCTTCGCTGGCCGTGCTGGTCGGCACATCGGAGAATGTCGCGGCCGCGCATGACCTGACCGAACTCGCCGGCCATTTCGACCCGGCCGCGACCTCGAAATCGTCGTCCAAGTTCGATCCGGCCGAGCTGTTCGTGCTCAACCGGGTGCTGTTGCACCGTATGCCGTTCGCCGAGGCGCGGGACCGGTTGATGGTGCTGGGTATTTCCGGCGAACACGCCGAGCCGTTCTGGCTGGCGGTGCGCGGCAATCTCGACCGGCTGGCTGATGCGATTGCCTGGTGGCGTGTCCTGCGCGAAGGGCCGCAGGAGATGCCCGAATTTTCCGATGACGACCGCGATTTTCTGCACCAGGCACTCGATCTCCTGCCTGAGGAGCCGTGGAACGGGACGGTCTGGAAGGATTGGACCGGCAAGATCAGGGAAGCGACCGGCCGCAAGGGCAAGGCGCTGTTCATGCCGCTCAGGCTTGCCCTTACTGGACGGTCTTCGGGGCCGGAGCTTGCAGATCTATTGCCGCTGATGGGTCGGGAAGGAACGTTGGCCCGACGACCCTGACCTTGCGCTGTTCCGGGGGCAGGGCCGAAACGGGCGGTGTCACCGGCCTGGCCGAAAGACGTTTGATGGCTTCACGGTCGAGCCCGCCTTGCATGTTGGCCAGGGTCTCGGGGTCGGCACCCGGATCGGGCTTCGAGGCCGGTACCGGAACAGACGGCGCCGCGTCCGGTTCGGGCTGTGATTGTTGCTGGCTTGGCGAGTTGCCGCCAATGATCTGGAAATTCTGCGCGGCATTGCAGCCGCAAGCGGGTGGCCGCGACATGTTGGGCTGTTTGTAGAGATAGGCGGTCGGCAACTCGCCGTAGGGCCTGCCGGTGACCGATGACGTCATCGATGCCGAATCGTCGTCCATGCCGCGCGAATAGAAGACCTGCATCTCGGTACCGGGGCAGGCCGATTCGCAATTCTTCTGGTCGCGCTCGAAATCGCCGGCCGAGGCGGCGTTCGACATGGGGAAGAAATAGCCGTCGCAAGTGCGCACGCAACTGGTGTGGAATTCGCCGCCGCTGCCCGCAACGTCCGGAATGCCGGGCTGGTTCAGGACGCGGCTGACATCGCTTTCTTCGCCCGAATCGTCAGGCTGGTCCAAGGTATCGATCCGCCGGTTGTCGGCGCCGAAAAGCTGGTCGAAGAGGTTGGCATTGTCCCCATCTTCACGATTGGCTTCCTGCGGAGGCGCGCGACGGGGCCCCACCGCATCGTCACGGCAGTCATTGGCATCGAGCGCCGCCAGGATGCGGCCGCGGTCGCGGCGTGAGCCGCCGCCGGCGAGCTGGGCACGCTTGGCCTGTAGACTGTCGAGATTGGCGTTCATGCGCTCGATGGTGGCGTTCAGCCCGGCACACTGGTTGATGTTGCGTGAAAACAGCGAGAACCCGCAACCGGCGCTGCTCGCCTGACCGCGAGCCTTCGAGATCTGGTCGCGCTGCCTTTCGATCGCGGCGTCGTATTTCCGCACCAATGCCGGGCCTCCGCCACCGCCGCGTGAGGT
The DNA here is from genome assembly GCF_004792025.1 of Mesorhizobium sp. M8A.F.Ca.ET.181.01.1.1. NCBI lineage: Bacteria > Pseudomonadati > Pseudomonadota > Alphaproteobacteria > Hyphomicrobiales > Phyllobacteriaceae > Mesorhizobium > Mesorhizobium sp. M8A.F.Ca.ET.181.01.1.1. The sequence goes on from NZ_SRTV01000001.1 coordinate 1,222,428, forward strand.
CGCGGCGAGGTCAGCCTCCAGTTGACGGCAGACCCGCGAAGCGGCCTGCGGCTCGCTGACCGCCGCGCCGGACAGCAGGAGGCCGAGCAGCACGGCAGCATGCGCCTGCTTCAAACCTCCGCTTGCCATCCGCCTCGATCCCGCTTGCCAGTAATGGCCAAGGCTACGCCGTTCGCGGTTAATCGTCCATTTCGGAAGTCATCTTGTGTCGGCTGAAAAGCGGCGCGCATTCGATGGTGCCCGTCAGCCGCGGCAATGGGCATGGCCGGCCGTCAGAACTTGTAGTTCATCCCGATCCTGACGGTACTGAACGTATTGTCGAAGGTCGTATTGGAGTTGGGCGCGTAGTTGATCGTCTGGTCCCGCAGGTCGACATATCGATATTCGGCATTTGCCGACCAATGATCGGTGATTGCCTGCTCCAGCCCTGCGCCAATCGTCCAGCCAACGTTGGTGTTCTTTTCGGAATAGCTGTTGGCGGGTCCGTCGAGATATTGGTTTTCGACGCCTCCGAAAGCAAGGCCGCCAGTCCCGTAGACAAGGGTGCTGTCGAAAGCATAGCCCGCCCTGGCGCGGATCGTTCCGAACCAATCCACCTTGGTGTCGTAGACATCACCTCCGCCGACATTGATCTCGTCGGAATGTCCCTTGATATCGGCGCCCGAAATATCGGCCTCGATTCCAAGAACCGCGGAATTGACCTGGTAATTGTAGCCGATCTGGACACCGCCCAGAAAGCCGTCGGTGTCATAATCCTGCGTGCCCCGGATCGTTGGCGTGTTTGGCAGGTTGTAGGTCGCGTCTGTGCTGCCAAAACCATAGCCGAGATGCCCGCCGACATAGACGCCGGACCAGTCATGCACGGTCGGCTCCGACCCGATGGCGTCGGCGGCAAACGCCTCTGCGCCGGTCACAATCAGCATTGTCGAAGCGAGCAACAGGGCTCTCATGACATTCTCACGGCCTAGTCAGACGGCCTGACCATATCAAATTGATCCGTTCCGTGAAATCGGCATTCGTCCAGTGCGGGATTTCTCGGTTAAGAGTTGTGGGCTCGCAACACTTCATCCGCCCACGCGAGGCTGGATCAATCGGGTCGCGCGAGCCCGTTCAGTCCAGATTGGCGACGGCCTGCGCCTTGTGCGCGGCCTCGACCACGGCCAGCGCCGTCATGTTGACCACGCCGCGCGAGGTCACCGAGGGCGTCAATATGTGCGCTGGCTTGTCGGTGCCGAGAAGGATGGGGCCGACATGCAGGGCATCCATCATGGCGCGCAGCGCCGTCAGCGTGATGTTGGCCGAATCGAGGTTCGGGAACACCAGCAGGTTGGCTTCGCCCTTCAGGCGTGAATGCGGATAGACGCGCTGGCGCAAATGCTCCGACAAGGCAGAATCGGCGTGCATTTCGCCATCGCACTGCAGTTCCGGCGCGATGCGCGCCAGAATGGCTGCGGCCTGACGCATCTTCAGAGCACTGGGCGAATCGCGCGAGCCGAAATCCGAATGCGACAGCAGCGCCGCCTTCGGCTCTATGCCGAAGCGCTGGATTTCCTCGGCCGCCAGCACGGTCATCTCGGCGATTTCGTCGGCCGTGGGGTCGACGGAGACGTGAGTGTCGGTGAGGAAGATGATGCCGCGCTGCGAGATCAGCATGGAAAGGGTCGACAGGTCCCGGTCCTTGATGCCGGTGCGCGGCCCAATGATCAGCGTGACGTTGCGCAGATGCCGCTCGAAACGGCCTTCGAGGCCGCAGATCATGGCGTCGGCGTCGCCGCGCTTCAGCGCCAGCGCCGCGATCACGGTGTTGTCGGTGCGCACCATGGTGCGCGCGGCCTCCGTCGTCACGCCGCGGCGGCCGGCGAGTTCGATCAGGAGGTCGACATAGTGGCGGTAGCGCGGATCGTCCTCCGGGTTGATCAGGCCGAAATCGACACCGGGCTTGATGCGCAGGCCGTAACGCTTCAGCCTGACCTCGATGACATGTGGGCGGCCGATCAGAATCGGTTCGGCGATGCCTTCCTCGAGCACAACCTGGGCGGCACGCAGGACACGCTCGTCCTCGCCGTCGGCGTAGATGACGCGCTTGGCGCTGGAAGCCTTGGCGGAGGAGAACACCGGCTTCATCACCAGGCCGGAGCGGAAGACGAAGCGGTTCAGCTTGTCGATATAGGCGGCGAAGTCGGCGATTGGCCGCGTCGCCACGCCAGTGTCGCAGGCTGCCTTGGCCACCGCCGGCGCAATGCGCAGGATGAGACGCGGATCGAAGGGCGAGGGGATCAGGAACTCCGGGCCGAAGACCGGCGTCTCGCCGGAATAGGCGCGCGCGGCGACATCGGACGGTTCTTCGCGGGCAAGGGCGGCGATCGCCCGCACCGCCGCCATCTTCATCTCCTCATTGATGGCGCTGGCGCCGCAGTCGAGCGCGCCCCTGAAGATGTAGGGGAAGCAAAGCACGTTGTTGACCTGATTGGGAAAATCGGATCGGCCCGTGCAGATCATGGCGTCGGGACGCGCCGCCCGCGCCACTTCCGGCATGATCTCCGGATTGGGATTGGCCAGCGCCAGGATCAACGGCTTCGACGCCATGTGCTGGAGCAGTTCCGGCTTCAGCACGCCGGCGGCGGAGAGGCCGAGGAAAACATCTGCGCCCGGTATGACGTCGGCCAGCGTGCGCGCCTCGGTGTCCTTTACATAGGGGTCTTTCCAGCGGTCCATCTCGTCGACACGGCCCTTATAGGCGACGCCGAACCGGTCGGTGACCCAGATGTTCTCGACGCGCACGCCGAGCGAAACCAGCAGATTGAGGCAGGCGAGGGCGGCGGCGCCGGCGCCTGAGGTGACGACCTTGATCTCCGAAATGGTCTTGCCGGCGAATTCCAGCCCGTTGAGCACGGCGGCGGCGACGATGATGGCGGTGCCGTGCTGGTCGTCATGGAACACCGGTATGCTCATGCGAGCCTTCAGGCGTTCCTCGACCTCAAAACACTCCGGCGCCTTGATGTCCTCGAGGTTGATGCCGCCGAAGGTCGGTTCCAGAGCCGCGACGGTCTCGACCATGCGCTCGATTTCCGGCGCGTCGATCTCGATGTCAAAGACATCGATGCCGGCGAACTTCTTGAACAGGACCGCTTTGCCCTCCATCACCGGCTTGGAGGCCAGCGGCCCGATATTGCCGAGGCCGAGCACGGCCGACCCGTTCGACACGACGCCGACCAGGTTGGCGCGCGCCGTGTAGTCGGCGGCAGTCGCGGGATTGTCGCGGATCTCGAGGCAAGGGGCGGCGACGCCAGGCGAATAGGCGAGCGCCAGGTCGCGCTGGTTGCCGAGCGGCTTGGTCGCCTGGATCTCGAGCTTTCCCGGCGTAGGATGCTTGTGGAAGTAGAGGGCGGCTTCGTCGAGGTCCGAACGTGCCGTTTTCTTGTTCTCGCCTTCCATGCGGCCGCTCCTCGAAACCTGCTTCGGGAGTCCTTTTAGCATGAGGCCAAGGTTTTTCACGACGCTAATTGACGCGCCGGCAGCTTTAAATGCCGGCGCGTCAAAATCCATTATTTATCAGTTTGTTACGGATGTTTCATGCGAAATCAGGTTGCGCTGCTTCGCAGGCTCGCCGGTCAAAACGCGCTAACGTAGAGGCCTCCGTCGACGGGTATATTCTGTCCGGTCAGATAGCCGGCATGGACAGAGCACAGGAAGGCGCAGATCTGGCCGAATTCCTCCGGCGTGCCCAGCCGCTTGGCCGGTACGTCGGCGCTGATGCGGGTCTTGCGCGCCGCGGCCGCCTTGGGATCCTCCGGCGTGCCGGCCTCGTGCGGGCCGCGCAGCCGGTCGGTGTCGAGCTTGCCCGGCAGCAGGCTGTTGATGGTCACGTTGCGCTCGATCACCGTGCGCGCCACGCCGGCAAGGAACGACGTCAGGCCGGCGCGCGCACCCGATGAGAGGTCGAGGCCGGGGATCGGGACGTAGACCGACAGCGAGGTGATGTTGACGATGCGCCCGAAGCCGCGCGCCGCCATGCCGTCGATGACCGCCTGCACCAGTTCGATCGGTGTCACCATGTTCTGAGTAACGCCTTCGAGGATTTTTCCACGATCGAGTTCGCGGAAATCGCGAAGCGGCGGCCCGCCATTGTTGTTGACGAGGATGTCGGGTTCCGGACAGGCAGCGAGCAACGCCTTTTGTACCTCCGGCTTCGAAACGTCGCCGACGACTTCCGTCACCGTCACGCCATGGCGTTGGCGCAGCTCCGCGGCGGTTTTGGCGACCAGCTCCGCATTGCGCCCATTGACGACGATGTCACAGCCTGCCTCGGCCAGCGCCATGGCGCAGCCACGCCCGAGCCCCTTGCTCGAAGCGCAGACGATGGCCTTCTTTCCGCGGATACCAAGATCCATGACGATTTCTCCTTTGATTTGCCCGGCAGGCTAGCGCCAGCGCTGGACCAATCGCAACCGTCATACGGTTGTTGCATGAATCGGAGCATAGGCTGGTCGAAAGCAAGGGTGAATCCGCAATGTCAGGCCAAGAGCCCCGCACTTTCCGCAGCATGTTCATTTCCGATGTCCATTTGGGCTCGAAAGCGGCGAAGGCCGATTTCCTGATCGATTTCCTGCGCTACCACGATGCCGACATCATCTATCTGGTCGGCGATATCGTCGACGGCTGGCGCCTGAGGCGCAGCTGGCACTGGCCGCAAAGTCACAATGACGTCGTGCAAAAACTGCTGCGCAAGGCGCGCAAGGGCGCCTCGATCACCTATATCGCCGGCAATCACGACGAATTCGCGCGCCAGTTCCAGGGCGTGCATTTCGGCGGCATCGTCGTGGCCGACCGCGCCATCCACGAAACCGCCGATGGCCGGCGACTGCTGGTCATTCATGGCGACCAGTTCGATACCGTCGTCCACAACCAGCGTTGGCTCGCTTATCTCGGCGACCATGCCTATGACGCCGCCATGCAGGTCAACCGGGTGATCACGCGGCTGCGTCAGCTGCTCGGCCTGCCTTACTGGTCGTTTTCGTCCTGGGCCAAGGTCAAGGTCAAGAAGGCCGTGAACTTCATCGGCTCGTTCCAGACGGTGCTCAGCGAGGAAGCGCGACGCTCGCATGTCGACGGCGTCATCTGCGGGCACATCCACCATGCCGCCATCGAAAGCTATGGCGACGTGCAATATATCAACACCGGTGACTGGGTGGAGAGCTGCACCGCCGTGGTCGAGCATTTCGACGGCCGCATGGAGATCCTGACCTGGGCGCATGTGCTGCCTGAAGCGCCTGACGAGCCCTTCATCCCGATGCTCATCGAGGATAGGGTGGTGCAGGCCGCCTGAGGCGGAAGCCGGCCCCATACTTTCTGGTGTTAATCGACTGGTCCAGCCGGTTTCGCCCGGTTTTTCCTCATGTTAAGGATCGGCTTGCGCTGCTCGCCGGTCGTTGAGCGCAGCGTCATTGGATCGATTCATGCCGCTGCCGCCGCTTTCGCCCGAACAACTCGTGAAGCCGAGCCGTTTTGAGCTGCGCATGAGCCTCATCTTCGGCACGCTGTTCATATCGCTTGGCACCCATTTGCCCTATTTCCCGCTTTGGCTGCAGGCTAAGGGGTTTCACGCCGAACAGATCGCCGTCATCCTTGCGGCGCCCATGTTCCTGCGCGTGGTGACGACACCGCTGCTGACCACGCTTGCCGATCGAGCCAGGGACCGCGCCGATGTCTATGTCGTGCTCGTCGCGGCCTCGCTGCTGTTGTCCGCGGGGTATTTCCTGACGCCGACCTACGCGACGGTGCTGGCGGTGTCGTTGCTGCTGACCATTGTCTGGACCCCGCATTCGCCGATCGCCGATTCGCTGGCGCTTTCGGGCGTGCGCCGCTTCGGGTCAAACTATGCGGGCATGCGCAAATGGGGATCGATCTGCTATCTCCTGGCCAATGTCGCGGGCGGCTTCATTCTGGCGGCTACTGGTCCCCGGGCCGTTCCGGTGATCATATTCCTTGCCCTTGGCGCGGCACTCGCCGCAGGCCTGATGGCGCCGCGCCTGGGGAAGCCGCGCAAGGCCTCGCCGCTGTCGGCGACGGAAATCCAGCACGCGGCGCCGGGCCTGTTCAATGCCTATTTCCTCTATTTCACGCTTGGCGTCGGCATCATCACCGCCAGCCACGCCTTCCTTTATGGCTTCGTCTCGATCTATTGGAGATCGATCGGCATCAGCGATTCCGTCGTCGGCCTGCTATGGGCATGGGGGGTGGTGTCCGAGGTCTGCATGTTCCTGTTTTTCAATCGAATATTCGCCTCCGTACCCGTCGTCCGGGTTATGCTCATTGCCGGCATCGGCTCGATCGTGCGTTGGATCGCCTTTCCGCTGGTGTGGCCGCTCGGCCTTGGCGTCGGCGGCTTTTTCGCAGTGCAGTCGCTGCATTCGGTGTCTGTCGCAATGGTGCTGATCGGCCTGCAGAAGATGATCGCCGAAACCGTCTCAGAAGAACGCACGGGCGCCGCGCAAGGCATCGCCTATTTCTTCAATGGCTTCTTCATGGCCGCCGTCACGCTTGCCTCCGGTCCGCTCTATGACCGTCTCGGCGTCGATGGCTTCCTGGCGATGATCCCGATCGCGATCATTGGCCTCGTGCTGATCGGGCTTGCGGCCCGCTCAGCCCCACAGCGCCCGGTCCGGGGGTGAGACGAGCGATCCCTGGTAGACGAGACCCGGCACACGATCCCGGGCAAGCAGCAGCGGGCCGTCGAGGTCGACGAAATCGGCTCCTTGCGCGAGCAGAACGGCCGGCGCCATTGCCAGCGAGGTGCCGACCATGCAGCCGACCATGACGCCGAAACCCAGCTCACGAGCGCGGTCGCGCAAGGTGAGCGCCGCCGTCAGCCCGCCGGACTTGTCGAGCTTGATGTTGACGGCATCGTAGAGCCCGACAAGGGATTCGAGGTTCCCTGCTTCATGAATGCTCTCGTCGGCGCAGATCGGCACTGGATGCGCGATGTGGCGCAGAATGCCGTCACGGCCCGCCGGCAGCGGCTGCTCGATCAGGGCGATGCCCTGTTCGGCGGCAAAGGCGAGGTTCGCGACGATGTTGTCGTCGGTCCAGCCTTCATTGGCATCGAGGATCAACCGGCTCTCGGGCGCGGCCTGTCTCACCGCCCGGATGCGGGCGATGTCGTTGTCGCCGCCGATCTTGACCTTGAGCAGCGGCCGGCCGGCGTTGGCGCGGGCCTGCGCCGCCATCGCCTCGGGTTCTCCGAGCGACAGCGTGTAAGCGGTTTCGAGCCGATGCAACGGGTCCGGCCAGATTGCGTTCGCCACCGGATTGCCGCTGATCTTGGCTTCAAGATCCCAAAGGGCACAGTCTATGGCGTTGCGCGCCGCCCCGGCAGGCATTGCGTCGAGCAGGGCGATGCGGTCCATCCCGCCGGCGATCTGGTCACTCATCGCCTGGATCGCGTCATGGACACCAGCCATGGTCTCGCCATAGCGCCTGTAGGGAACGCATTCGCCACGCCCGCTATGGCCACCCTGGCTGATCGTGCAGGTAATGACCTCGGCCTCGGTCTTGGAGCCGCGCGAAATGGTGAAGGTCCCGGCGATCGGAAAACGCTCGGCCTCGACCGAAATGACACGCGCCATATTTTTCTGCTCCGGCTATGCGAGAAGGGTTGTCGGCAAATCGACAAGGTCGGACCCATCAGGCTAAACAGGACGCCATGTTGACCATCGGTAAACGCGACGCAAGCGGCACGACCGCCTCGGGGGCTGATCACGACCCGCGCGTGGCGGTCGGCGAGGAGGGTGGCGTCCTCGGCTGCGCGTTTTCCGGAGTCTGGACGACACGGACCGTGGCGCTGATCGACGCCGAGATGCGCAAGATCGAGAAGCGAAGCGGTTTCAAGACGTTGGCGCTCGATCTTTCGAAAATCGAGAAGATCGATACCGCCGGCGCCTGGCTGATCGACCGGCTGGTCAGCGTCTTCGAGAAGAAGAATGTCGAGGTCCGGCTGCAAGGCCAAAGTGACGTCGCTTCCATATTGCTCGAAGCAGTCGGCGAAGCCGTCCGGCGCGAGCCCGAATCCGGACCGGCGCGGCCGCCCAACATTGTCATTCGGGCGCTGGAGGCGGTTGGCCGGCGCGTCTACGAGATGCGCGACGATTTCCTCGCCTCGATGAACATATTGGGCGCCACCATCCGCGGCGCGCAGATGAAGCTCGGCCGCGGCCATGCGGTCAACCCGGCAGCCATCTTCAACCAGATCGATCGCATGGGCGTCGGCGCTATCCCCGTGGTGGTGCTGATGTCGGCGATCGTCGGGGCCATCGTCGCCCAGCAGGGCGCCTATCAGCTCAGTTATTTCGGCGCCGACATCTTCGTCGTCGATCTCGTCGGCGTGCTGATCCTGCGTGAACTCGGCGTGCTGATGACGGCAATCATGATCGCCGGCCGCTCCGGCAGCGCGATCACTGCCGAAATCGGCTCCATGAAGATGCGCGAGGAGGTTGATGCGCTGAAGGTCATCGGCCTCAATCCGATCGGCGTCCTGGTCTTTCCGCGGCTGGTTGCCCTGGTGATCGCCTTGCCCTGCCTGACGATCATCGCGAATTTTGCCGCACTTGGCGGCGGCATTGTCGCCGCCTGGCTTTACTCCGATATCCCGCCCGCTGCCTTCATCGACCGGTTGCGTGTCGCAATCGATCTCAGCACGATTTTCGCCGGCCTGATCAAGGCGCCGTTCATGGCCATGATCATCGGCACGATCGCCTCCGTCGAGGGCATGAAGGTTGGCGGCAGCGCCGAATCGCTCGGCCAGCACGTGACCGCTTCGGTGGTGAAGTCGATCTTCGTCGTCATCATCCTCGACGGGCTTTTCGCCATGTTCTACGCAGCGATCGAGTTCTGACAAGATGGCGAAGGGCAATGGGGTCGAGGTGAAGGACGAGGTCGACAGCGAAATCGTCCTTTCGGTGCACGACGTCACCGTTGCCATTGACGACAAACTGATCCTCGACAAGCTGTCGCTCGACATCACGCGCGGCGAAATACTGGGGTTCGTCGGGGCCTCGGGCGCCGGCAAGTCCGTGCTGTTGCGCACCATTCTGGGCTTGATGCCCAAGCAGTCGGGAACAATCAAACTGTTCGGCGTCGACGTCGACAAGGCAAGCGACATCGAGCGGCTGCGCATCGACATGCGTCTTGGCGTGTTGTTCCAGCATGGTGCGCTGTTTTCGGCGCTGACCGTGATGGAGAACGTGCAGGTGCCGATGCGCGAATATCTCGACCTGCCAAGGAAGCTGATGGACGAGCTGGCGCTGCTCAAGATCGAGCTGGTCGGGCTGCCGCCGGATGCGGCGCAGAAGTTTCCCTCCGAACTCTCCGGCGGCATGATCAAGCGCGCCGCGCTTGCCAGGGCGCTGGCGCTCGACCCCGACATCGTCTTTCTCGACGAGCCGACGTCGGGCCTCGACCCGATCAGCGCGGCCGAGTTCGACGAACTCGTCGTCAAGCTGCGCGACACCATGGATCTGACCGTCTACATGGTGACCCACGACCTCGATACGCTGTTTACAGCCTGCGACCACGTGGCGGTGCTGGGCAAGAAAAAGGTCCTGGTCGAAGGCACTATCGACGACATGCTGAAGAGCGAGGAACCGTGGGTGAAATCCTATTTCCGCGGAAAACGCGCACGGCAACTTGATCTTGCCGCTCGTGCATAGCCATAAGTGAAGCAATGGAAACCAGAGCCAACTACGTCATTGTCGGCATTTTCACGCTGGTTGCGATCCTGGCGGCTTTCGGCTTCGTCTATTGGACGGCCGCGATCGGCGACAGGGGCGAGACGACGCTGCTGCGGGTGCGCATTCCGGGCTCGGCCTCTGGTCTCGGCCGCGGCAGCTTCGTGCTGTTCAACGGCGTCAAGGTTGGCGACGTCAAGCGTGTCTATATCGACGTCGACAATCCGACTGTCGCCATCGCCGACACCGAGATCGACCGGATGACGCCGATCACCAAGTCGACGCAGGCCGATATCGGCCTTGCCGGCCTTACCGGGCAGGCCAATATCGAGCTCAAGGGCGCGGACCCCAAGGAAGTGAAGCTGCTCGACCAGGCTGAAAAGGAGGGCAAGGTCGCCGAGATCATCGCCAATCCTTCGGCCGTGACCAATCTGCTGCAGACGGCGCAGAACATCTTTACCCGCGCCGACAAGGTGCTGACGGAGCTGGAGGGCTTCACCAAGGATGTCCGCGGGCCGCTGACGCAGACCGTGCAGAACGTACGGACGTTTTCCGATGCACTGGCCAGGAATTCCGACGGCATCGACAAGTTCTTGTCCGCCGTCAGCGCGCTGTCCGATGAGCTGAAAGGCGTTTCAGGCAAGCTCGACGGCACGTTGAAGGCAGCGGAGGGCCTGCTCAATGCCGTCGACAAAGACAAGATCAAGAGCATCGTTGCCAATGTCGACACGGTGACGGGGAACCTCAAGGAAACCTCGCGGCAGCTGGATGGCGTGATCAAGAACGTCGATACGGCTGTCGGATCGGTCAACGACTTCGCCAAGCAGACGCAAGGCACGCTGGCCAAGGTCGATGGCGTACTCGACGGCATCGACCCGGCGCAGGTGCGCCAAGCGCTCGCCAACATCCAGAAGGCCAGCGACAACGCCGACAAGGCGGCTGCCGATATCGCTGAGGTGACCGGCAAGATCGCCAATCGGGCCGACGACATCGACCAGACAATCAAGGACGCCAGGCAATTGGCGCAACGGCTCAACGACGCCTCGGTGCGGGTCGACGGCATCCTCGCCAAGGTCGACAAGCTGCTCGGCTCGGGTCAGGCCGACGGCGTGATGGCCGACGCAAGGGATACGCTGAAATCCTTCAAGCAGGTCGCCGATACGCTGAACGCCCGCCTTGGGGTCATCACCGACAATCTGGCGCGCTTCTCGGGCCAGGGGCTGCAGAATGTCGAGGCGCTGGTGCAGGACAGCCGCCGCTCGATCAACCGCATCGAGGAGGCGGTGACGGATCTCAGCCGCAATCCGCAGCGCATCCTTTCGGGTGGCGAGGGCGAGGTTCGTCAGTTCGACGGCAGGGCGCGGCGTTGACTTCGGCGCCGCCCCGCCGCAAGAACAGTGCTCGTGAATGCAGGTTTGATCTTACGATCGGGGACAGCGGGGATCACGCGTGCCGTTGAGTAGGCTTGGAACAGGCGGGTTGAAATCAGCTGCGCTGCTGGTTGTCCTGGCGGTTGCCGGTTGCGCGGCTCTCGGCGGCAAGCCGGCACCGCTCGACACGTTCGAACTGTCGGCGCCATCGGTCGACGCGCATGGCCATAGCCGCAAGCAAATCCTGATCGCCCAGCCTTCGGCGTTGAAGGCGCTGGACAGCCAGAACATCGTCATCAAACCCTCCGACCGCTCGATCCAGTATCTGAAGGGCGCGCAATGGGCCGACCGCCTGCCGCTGATCGTGCAGGCGCGGCTGGCCGAGACGTTCCAGCGCTCGGGCAGCTTTGCCGGCGTCGGCAAGCCGGGCGAGGGGCTGGCGATCGACTATCAGGTGATCGTCGAGGTCCGGTCCTTCGAGGTCCGCGTCAATGGCGGCGAACATGCCGAGGTCGACCTGTTCGTGCGCCTGCTCAACGACCGCAACGGCGAAGTGAAGGCTTCCAAGAACTTCACCGCATCCGCACCCGTATCAGGCAGCGGCAACCCGGCCTATGTCGGCGCGCTCGACGCGGCCTTCGGCGATGCGGCCAAGCAGATCGTCCGCTGGACCGATTCGGTGATCTGAGCGCCAGGCGCGCAGGAGTTCCATCTTTCGGGCTACGGACGGTCGAAGACGTCCGGCCGCAGCTTTCCAGTCTTCATCAGGTGCTGCAGGGTGTAGGTGACGGACAGCGCATCGTCTAGCGCGTCATGCCCCTGCAATGGCTGGTGTTCGACGCCGTAATATTGCGCAAGCTTGTTGCTCGGTGTCCTTGCCAGGTCCTCGATCGGCATGCCGGCCGCGATCAGCAGTTTCACGGCGTTGTCGAACCGGGTGGCCGGGATGGGCGGCTTGATGCCCGCGACATAGCAACTGATGGCGATCATGTTCAGTTCGTCCTTGCCCCAGGACCAGAACCGAGCTCCATCGGAAAACCGATCGACGCCCGCAAGGGCTTCTTCCAGCCCGACGCCTTCGGCCTCGATGATTTCTTCGGTGATGCCGGTCAGCCCGGTGAAGAACGGATCGAGCGCGTATCTCTCGCCGAATCGGTCTATCGGCGTGATGTAGGCCTTGTGCGTGCCCAGCACGGGGAAGTCGCCTTCGAGGCCGAGCCTTGCAGCCCCGATCTGGGCGATGACCGGATCCGGGTCATGGGCCGCGCACCAGTATCTGCGTTGTGAGCCCTCAAGGCAGAGAAACTCGCAGTCGAAGATGATTGCCGTCTTCACAAGTCAGTATCCGGTTCCGGAAAAGCGAGACCAAATACGGATGCGTCTTCCGGGTGGCGAGATCAGTCCCTTCAAGAAAAAAGGCGGGAGACAAATCCCCCGCCTTTTTCGTTTTGGCTTGGCGACCGCTTAATGCAGGCGGCCGCTGGCATGGGCCAGCATGGTGTAGACCTTGCCGGTGTCCGACGTGAGATAGGTCTGCGCCATGATGTTGTCGCGGTCGTTGCGCGAGACATCCTTGAGCAGCTTCTCGAAATCGTCGCAATAGCGGTCGACGGCGGCGCGGAATTCGGCCTCCGCCTGGTACTTGCGGCGGATTTCGTCGAACGTCTGCTGGCCTTTCAGCGTGTAGAGCCTGCGCGTGAAGACGTCACGCTCGCCACGCCGGTAGCGGTTCCACAGCTCGATCGAGGCATCGTGATCGATGGCCCGCGCGATATCGACGGACAGCGAGTTCAGCGATTCCACGACATGCAGCGGGGAACGCTGGGCAGGGGCCGGGCGCGGTGCTTCCGCGGGCGCTTGGGGGGCCGCCGGCCTGAGGTCGGCATCGTTCGACGCGGCGGTCAGCAGATCACGCACCCAGCCGCCTTGCGGCGCGCGGGCACCGGCGTCGGTGGCACGCTGGCGTGGTGCTGGCTCCGCCGGACGCTCCAGATCGAGCGTGCCGCGCAGTGCCGCGCCGCCCAGCGGTGCCTGCGGCGGGCGCAGATCCGCCTGCTGCGGCGCCGGAGCGCGACGGGGCGGCTCGGCGGCGCGTGCCGCCGGTGCCTGCGGCGCCGGACGCAAGGGACGCGGTTCCGAGGAGTCGCCGCCACGACCGGATTTCGCAACGATATCCGAAAGCTCCTTCAAGGCGTTGATCTGCTCGGAAACGGCGCGTCGGATGGCCGAGGTCGATTCCTTGGCCTCTTCCGGCATCTCGATGACGCCTTTCTTGAGCTCGGCGCGGGTGAGGTCGAGCTCGCTCTTGATCGAGCCCGCCGTGCGCCGCATTTCCTCGGTCGCATCGGCGAAGCGCTTGGTTGCCGACTCGACGACCTCGGTGATGGCGTTGCGGATCTTGTCGGCCGATTCCAGCGTCTTGCCTTCGGCGTTCTGCAGCGTCTGGCCGACGAGGTTTTCGAAAGAACGCATGACCCTTTCGAGATCTTCCGACTTCTTGACCAGGCCAACGGCGAGATCCTCGAGCGACGACTGTCTTTCCAGCGTGTGTTCGAGGTTGCTCTGGGCCGAGCTCAGGAGGTCCGAGGCGCCGGCGAGCAGGCGGCTGTGTTCGTCGAACTTGGTGGCGATCGAGGCGACCTCACGCAAGGTCGACGACGACAGTTCCGTCAGCCTTGTCGTGTTCGAATCGACCAGACGCGCCGAGCTGGCAAAGGTCTGCGCCGCCTTTTCGGTGGTTGCCGCGAAGCTTTGCGTGCTGCCGGTCAGACGTTGGTCGACCTCGCCGAGGTTGACCGCGGCCTGCTCGATCAACTGACCGAGCTGCGAGCTGGACTTGGTCATCCGGCCGATGAGATCGGCGACGCTGTCGGACAGCGACGAACGGGCGCCTTCGACCGCCGACAAGGTTTCGGCGGTACGGCTGGCCAGCGCGTTGACCAGGGTCGCATTCTCGCTGCGCAGCTTCTCGGTCGCGCGTTCCGTGACCTCTTCCATGCTCTTTTGCAGGTCCGAGCCGCCCTGGGTGAAGCGCTCGACCAAAGGACGCGCGGTTTCGTCGAGGATCTTCGACATCTCGGCGGACCGCGCCGCGAGCATGGTGTTGAGCTCGCGGGTGTTGGCGCCGATCGTCTTGGCGGCATCGTTGGTGCTCTGGCCGATATGCTGGCCGACCGCGGTAAAGGTCTCCGCGATCACATTGGCACGCGATACGAGTTGCGCCTCGGCGGTCGATACCTGCTCGTTGAGCTTCTGGCCCATCGTCTCGGCCGTGTAGGCGAGCCGGTTTTCGACGCCGGCGATCTGCTCTTCGACACGGGCGGCCGCGGCCGCCGCGCTCGATGCAAGACGCTCGTCGGCGCCGGCAAGCGCCTGCTCGATTTCGCGCGCATGCACGGCCAGTTCCTGGCCGGTCTGGCGGGCACGATCGGCGACCCTCTGCTCGGTGCTGGCGAAGGCGCCGACAATGGTCTGCGCATGCTCGCCGATCGTCGAGGTGCTGTCGGCTATGCGCGAAACCAGGCGCTGGTCGGCGTCGTCGAAGATGCGGGCGATTTCGGACGCCCGGCTGGACAGCGCGTCCGAACCCTCGGCGATGCGCGAGACCAAATGCTGGTCGGCGGCGTCGAAGATGCGGCCAAGGTCCGACGCGCGGGCGGCGAGCGCCTCGGCGGATTCGCCGATTCGCATGCCGAGCCGCTGGTCGGCGCTTTCGAAGTTGCGCAAGATGTCGCCGGCGCGGGCGGCCAGCGACTGCGCCGTTTCCACGGCCCGGGCGACGAGCTTCTGGTCGGCCGCGTCGAACGTGCCGGCAATCTCGCTTGCGCGGGCGGCCAGCTGATCGGCGGTCTGCTGGGCACGGGCGGCGAGCTTTTGGTCCGTCATGTCGAAGGTGCCGGCGATCTCGCCAGCGCGAGCGGCGAGCTGATCGGCGGTTTCATGGGCGCGGGCCAGCAGCGAGCTGGACGTGTCGTCGGCGCGGGCGAGCAAGGCGTTCGACGTATCTTCCGCGCGGGCGTGGAGGCGACGATCGGCCTCCTCGAAGGTGCGGGCAATGTCTTCGGCCCGTGCCAGCAGGGCGGCGGACGTCTGTTCGGCGCGCTCGGCGATCTTGCGATCGGCGTCGCTGAAGGCCGCACCGGCCTGCTCGTGCAGCGTGCTGGTGACTTCCAGGACCTTTTCGCGCAAGGCGCCGGCGACGAAGACCGCGCTCTTCTCGAGGACGCTGCGGACGTTGTCGACACCAGTCGACAGGGCGCGCTCCATGGTGCCGGCGCGTTCCTCGATGATGCCGGTCTGGCGGCTGAACGCCTGCTCGATCTTGTCGACATCGGCGGCGATGGCGACGGAAATGTCCGTGCTCCGGGCCGCAATCTGGTCGATATGGCCGGACAGCGAGCGATCGACGTCCTTGCGGGTCTCGGCGAGCTTGCCGAGATCATCTTCCAGCGCCCGGCTGAGCATATTGCGGCCTTCGGACAACTTGCCGACATGCCCGGCGATGATGTCGTCGATATCGCCGCGGCTTTCGGTCAGCCTCTGCAGGTCGGCTTCGAGAGCGCGCTTGAGAATGTCGCGGCCCTCGGCGAGCTTCTCGACCTGGCCGGCCACCAAGCCGTCGATGCTGGAGCGGCTCTCGGCCAGCTTGGCAAGATCGGCCTCCAGCGCACGCTTGAGGACATCACGGCCTTCGGCGAGCTTCTCGACCTGACCGGCGACCAGCCCGTCGATGCTGGAGCGGCTCTCGGCCAGCTTGGCAAGATCGTCTTCGAGCGCCTTCGACAAGGTCGAACGCTCCTGGACAAGCCGTTCCGCGTGATTGTTGACGTGGCCGCTAACGGTCAGCAGGTCCGCCTCGAGCGCTCTCGACAAGGTCGAACGATCCTGGGCGAGCCTCTCGGTGTGGCTGTTGACGTGGCTGCCGACAGTTTCGAGGTCGGCCTCAAGCGCCTTCGACAATGTCGAACGCTCCTGGGCAAGTCGGTCCGAGTGGCTGTTGACAAGGCTGTTGACGGTTTCGAGATCGGCCTCCAGCGCGCGGGCGAACTGGGCGCGGTCGTCGACCAGTTTCTGGGACTGGTCGGTAACGGTGTTCCTGACCGTGTTGAGGTCGGCCTCCAATGCGCGGCGCAGGATGTCGCGACCTTCGGCGAGCTTCTCGACCTGGCCGGCGACCAGCCCGTCGATGCTGGAGCGGCTTTCGGCCAGTTTCGCGAGATCGTCCTCCAGCGCTTTCGACAAGGTCGAGCGATCCTGAACCAGCCTGTTCATGTGGTCGGCGATGACGCTGTTCACGTTCTGCAGATCGGCTTCCAGAACGCGCGAGAGCTGCCCGCGATCCTCGGCAAGTTTGTCCGACTGGCTCGATATGACGTTCTTGATGGTGTTGAGGTCGGATTCCAGCGCACGCTTGAGAATGTCGCGGCCTTCAGCGAGCTTCTCGACCTGGCCGGCGACCAGCCCGTCGATGCTGGCGCGGCTTTCGGCCAACTTGGCGAGATCGGCTTCAAGCGTCTGCGACAGCAGCCCGCGGTCTTCCGCCAGGCGCCCCGAATGGCTGTCGATCAGGCCGCGTATGCCCGACAAGTCGCTTTCGAGCGAACGGCCGAGCTGCGTGCGGTCTTCGGCCAGTTTCGCCGAATGCGCCTCGATGAGGTTCTTGATACCGGCAATGTCGTTTTCCAGCGCCTTGGCGAGCACCGCGCGGCCCTCGGCGATTTTCTCGACCTGGCCGGCGACAAGGCCGTCTATGTCGGCGCGGCTGTCGGACAATTTGCCGAGATCAGCTTCCAAAGCGCGCGACAGGATGTTGCGGCCTTCAGCCAGTTTTCCGACATGTCCGGCGACCATTTCATCAATGATCGTACGAGCTTGCACCAATTTACCAGAGTCTTCGTTGAGGGCCAGAGAGAGCCGGTTGCGGCCTTCTTCCAGCCTTTCGAGGTGGCTGCCGAGCGACGCATCGATGGCGGCGCGCGATTCGTTGACCTTGCGCAGGTCTTCTTCGAGCGCACGCGCTATCAGGCCGCGGCCTTCGGCCAGCTTCTGCACCTGGTTGGTCACCGCGGCATCGATGCCGGCGCGGCCCTCGGCGAATTTCGCCAGGTCCGCCTGCATGGCTTCCGCCATGCGCTCGCGGCTCTCGGAAAGCTTGCGGCTGTGGTTTTCGACGGCTTCCTCGATACCGACGCGGGCGTCGGCAAGTCTCTGGATGTCGGCGTCGAAGGAGCGCGACACGACGTGGCGGGCTGCCTCCATGCGGCCGGCGAAATCGCTGGCGCGCGCTTCGAGCATGGACGAGGTCGAGGTGACGATGTCGGCCATGTCGGCGCCGATCTGGGTCTTGCCCTGATCGATCATGGCCGACAGCGTGTCCTTGCTCTCGGCGAAGGTGTGGGCGATTTCACGCGCACGCTCGACCAGCGTTTCGTTGATCTGACGGGCGCGGGCTTCCAGCGCCGCATTGAGCTTCTGCGTGCCGGTGTCCAGCGCTTCGGCGCGGGTCTGAAATTCGCTGATCAGCGCCTGGCCGCGTTCGGCCAAGGTGCGCTCGATGCCGTTGAGGCTGGCCTCGAACTCGGAATTGAGGGTGCGCGCGGCGCCGCCGAGCAGAGACACCATGCCGGTGGTGCGGTCGTCGAGCAGGTCGGTCAACGAGCGAGTCAAGCCGTCCGTGGTGTCCGTCAGCTTGGCGATGCGGGTATCGAGCAGGCTGGCGAAAGCCTCGCCGGAGGTCGAAAGCCGGTCGGTGATGTTGTCGAGCCGGCCTTCCACCGAGTCGAAGATCGACATCGAGCTTTCATTGATGCGGTCGATCAGCGTGTCGCCGGAATTGGTGATCGTCATCGACAGCTTGGTCGACGCATTGAGGATGCTGTCGCGGATGATGTCGCTTGCCGCGCCGATTTCATCGCGCAAGGTCTCGTGCGCACCGGAGATCGAGGCGCGGACGCGTTCGGCATGGGAGACCACGGCTTCGCGTTCGCTGCCCAGTCCGTCGACCAGCGACCGAATCCGGGTTTCGTTTTCCGAATAGGAGCGCTCGATCTGGTTGACCTCGCTGTGGACCAGCGTTTCCAGCTCCACGGCACGGGCAAGCGTGCGTTCGATGCCCTCGCCCATGGCGGCCACCTCGCGGCGGACGGCCTGGCCGATCATCATGACGCGATCCTGGGCCATGTTTTCCGGCTCGGTCAGGCGGAAGGCCACTTCCGTCATCGATTGCGCGGCGATGCGCATGTCCTGGGCGCGGCGGATCATCGCCGCGAAGGCCCAGAACAGGATGACGGGCACGATTGCCGCGACCGCGAGGCCGATCAGTTCGGGGCGGGCGAAAAACTGGTCCAGCGTGCGTATCCGCCAGATGCCCGGTCCAAAAAGCAGGTTGGCCAGTCCGCCGGCGCCCGCTATCCAGGCGAGCGAGACAAAGGCGATGACCCAGTAGATGGTGTTGGAGGCGCGCCTGTTCAGGCTGTGCAGAAGGGTCTTGTAATCTTTCTGGCGATCGTCGTTGGCTGGCGCGAAACCAGCGGGCTGGCCACCATTGCGCGTCTCCACCGGGCGAAGTTCGGCCGGCTTGGCCTTTGGCGCGGGCTTTGCGGCCTGAGCCTGATTGACGACGGGCGCCGACGGCTGCTGATTGCGTCCCTCGCGTGCCAACTCGTCGGCGGCCTGCGATATCTGCGCTTCCAGATCTTCCATCGAAGCCGCGATATCGAGGTCGCCGCTGTCGGTATCGCTGCTCAGGTCGAGATCGAGCGCTTTTTCGAGTTCCCTGGCTACGTCGCTGTCGAGAGTTCTGGTCGTCGTTGGTTTCTTCGCCATGCCTTCGCTACCCTGTACTAGCTGCCGCGGGGGCTTATAATTCTGGTTATCTTACCCCCGCGCAGGAGGCTGAAAATGGACCCTCGTATCGTAATGACACAGGGGGGTAAAGAAAACATGCATTCCGCGGGATACGTAAAACTTTAAATATAAGGTTAACGGAACCGTGATTTGGGCGCCGTTTTCGCAACATTTTTCCCGGCCATTCATTAACCCGTTGTCCACTGGAATCGCCTAGTTTTTCAGGCGGCCGAAGAAAATGGAGTTCGAGTTCATGCGTGGCGAAAGCGGCATTGCCTTCTCAATGCCCGGGGGCGACGTATCGGGAACGAGGCAGTCCCGGCCGGTCGATTTGGCACACCTTGCCCGTCAAACGATGGGCGACCGCGCCCTTGAGCAGGAGGTGCTGGCGCTGTTTGTACAGCAGGCATTGTCGGTGCGCGACAAAATAGTCGATGCCGACATCAAGGACCGGCTGCTGCTGGCTCATGGTTTGAAAGGATCGGCACGCGGCGTGGGCGCCTTCGCCATCGCCGATTGCGCCACCGATATCGAGCGCCGTCCGGAGGACGTCCAGACCCTCAAGCGGCTCGGCCGGCTGATCGACGAAATGCGCGACTTCATCGCCGCCATCAATCGCTGATTCCGGTTTGCGACAAAAACGTCACGGAGCGCCGCTTTCGTGCGGCAGTTGACTTGTTTGCCGGAGTGATTATCTCGGGCGAAACTCTCTTTCGTCCCAGGCGAAAGGCTCTTCGTTGCGGGCGAAACTCCCTTCAGGTGACAAATGACCAAACTGACCTTCATCGCCCATGACGGCACACATTTCGACGTGGATGCCGAAAACGGCTCGACGGTCATGGAAAACGCCATTCGCAACGCCGTTCCGGGCATCGAAGCGGAGTGCGGTGGCGCCTGCGCCTGCGCGACCTGTCATGTCTATGTCGACGAGGCCTGGACGGCCGAAGTCGGCGAGCCCGAGGCGATGGAAGAAGACATGCTGGACTTCGCCTATGAGGTCCAGCCGAACTCGCGCCTGTCTTGCCAGATCAAGGTGCGCGACGCACTCGACGGCCTGATCGTGCGGGTGCCAGAACGTCAGGGCTGAAAGCCTGCATCGGCGATTTTTGCCGCTGACGCTTGGCAGCGGGGCAATGGTCATGCAGTCTCGCCGGGACTTTCGCAGCGAGGCGCATCATGACCGGCATCATCAGCACAGACGTCCTCATTGTCGGGGCAGGGCCGGTCGGCCTGTTCGCCGTGTTCGAACTCGGCCTGCTGGACCTCAAGTGCCACCTGATCGACATTCTCGACAAACCGGGCGGCCAATGCGCGGAACTCTATCCGGAAAAACCGATCTACGACATCCCCGGCTGGCCCTCGATTTCGGCGCAAGGGCTCGTCGACAAGTTGCTTGAGCAGGTTGAGCCGTTCAAGCCTGACTTCACCTACAACCGCATGGTCTCCAGTCTCGAAAAGTTGGACGACGGCGGCTTTCGCGTGACCACGGACGAGAACGAGGTGTTCGAAGCCAAGGTGGTGGTGATCGCCGCCGGCGGCGGCTCATTCCAGCCGAAGCGCCCGCCAATTCCCGGCATCGAGGCCTATGAAGGCACGAGCGTCTTCTATTCGGTTCGCCGGATGGAGGATTTTCGCGACCATGACCTGGTCATCGTCGGCGGCGGCGACTCGGCGCTGGACTGGACGCTGAACCTGCAGCCGGTGGCAAAGAGCGTGACACTCGTTCACCGGCGGCCCGAGTTTCGCGCAGCGCCCGACAGCGTCAACAAGATGTACGCCATGCAGGAGATGAAGCAGCTGGAATTTCGGGTCGGCCAGGTGACCGGGCTCACCGGAGCCGATGGCCAGCTGGCATCGGCCACCATCAAGGGAGGCCCGGATGGCGACATCGAGGTGCCTTGCACCCGCATGCTGCCGTTTTTCGGCCTGACCATGAAGCTCGGCCCGATCGCGGAATGGGGGCTCAATCTCCATGAGAACCTGATCCCGGTCGATACGGAGAAATTCCAGACATCGGTGCCCGGCATCTTCGCGGTGGGCGACATCAACTGGTACCCGGGCAAGCTGAAGCTGATCCTGTCGGGTTTCCACGAGGTGGCGCTGATGGCGCAGGCCGCCAAGCGCGTCGTCAGCCCCGGCGAACGAATCGTGTTCCAGTATACGACTTCGTCCACCAGCCTGCAGAAGAAGCTCGGCGTCTCCGGCTAGCTATTCCGCCAGGATGGGCGCCGGATCGTCGACGTGGCCTCGAAGTTCTTTCTCGGGCATCAGCGTAAGCGTGATGAGGCCCAGTCCCAGAGTGCCGGCCGCGACGAGAAAGATCATCACGAAGGGCTGGGCCGATGCGACATGTCCAGCCACCGCAACGCCTTCACCGGCCAGCGGCAACCCAAAGCCCAGAGCGATGGCCCCGAGCATCGCGACCCCCAATGCACTGCCCAGCGACCGCAGAAAGGTAAGCACCCCCGTCGCCACACCAAGATGCATGCGGTCGACGGCATTCTGCACGGAGACGGTGGTTACCGGAAATGTCGTCCCGGTCCCCAGCCCGATACAGATGGTCAGGACTTCGACGACCAGCAACGATGCATGGCCGGCGACAAAGGCCAGCAGGCCCATGCACAGGATGGCGAAGAGGACGCCGACCATGGCGATGCGCTTGTAGTGGGTGAAGCGCGGTATCAGGCGGCCGCTGGAAGCGGCGCCGCCCACGGTTCCAAGCAGAAGGCCGAGCATTGCAATGCCCGACTCGCTGGCCGTCAGGCCAAGTATCGATTGCAGATAGACCGGCAGATAGACGGCAAGGCCGACGCTGGAGGCCTGGAGCAGGAACATCGACAGAGTGCCGGCCAGGACGATCGGGTTGCCCAGCACTTCCAGCGAAATGAGCGGTTCGGCCGCCCGCATCAGCCGCAGGGCAAAGGCTCCCCAGAAAAGCGCGGAGCCGGCCAGGACGCCGACGACTTCCGGCGACATCCACAGGTAAGCGCTGCCGCCCCAGTTCAGCGCCAGCAGCAACAGCGCCGTGGCCACGATGAGCAGCAATGCGCCAAGACCATCGATGCTGTGATTCTTGGCCGCGATCGGCAGCTTCTTGAGCGGCGTGTTGATGATCGCCATCGCAACAAAGCCCAGAGGGATATTGATCCAGAAGATGAGGGACCAATGCAGATGTTCGGCAAAAGTGCCGCCCAGCAGCGGCCCGGCGACGCTGGCGACGGCCCATGTGCCGGAAAACCACGCCGCATAGCGCGCCCGCTCGCGCGGCGGGACAAGGTCGCCGACCACGGTCTGCGTCAGCGCGAAAAGGCCGCCGCCACCGGCCCCCTGGATCGCGCGCCCCAGGATAAGGACGAACATGTTGGGAGCCAGTGCGCTGACCAGCGATCCGACAAGAAAGATGAGAATTGCCGCATAGACGGTCGGCCGACGCCCATAGACGTCGGAAATCTTGCCGTAGAGCGGTGCCACGGCGGTTGCGGTCAAGAGGTAGCCGGTGACAATCCAGGGCAGGTATTCGGCATGGCCGAGCGAGCGCCCGATGGTCGGCATGGCGGGCGCGACGATGGTCTGGTCGAGGGCCGCCAGCAGCATCGACAGAAGGACGCCGCCGATAATGGCGTTCTTTTCGCTTTCGGTCAGCGGCGCGCTCGCGGCCGCCACGGCCTGCTTGTCGACTGCCTGGTCCATATTTCTCGTCCATGCGCCTTGCGCTGCCGCATCACCATCGGGTCTTTGTGGTGCATTCGCGGCGCGATCGATCGTGATGGTCGTGCTTCCAGCTTGTGCCCGAGGCAACCCTGGATATGTCGTTCCCTATAGACCGATTTCGAACGCCGCTCGAAAAAAATTCGAAGCTGGCACTACGCTTCCGCCCGGTTGGCTTGCATCCAGGCGAACGGAGCCGGCGAGGAAACTCAGGTTGGCGGCGGCAATTGGCCACTCTCGATGCGTTGCATCCGGTAGCGCATCAGCCGCAGGATGCGGCTTTCGAAATTGACGCCTTCGACACGGTCGAACCGCAACTGGTCCTGGTCGTGTCTGGCAAGCTCGGCCGCCGTTATCTCGGCGGCCTTGGCCTTTGCAGCATTGCAATCCTTCTGCGGATGGGTTGCCTTCAGCGCGTCTTCCAGTGCGCGGCCGTGGTTCTTGGCGATCTCGACATGGCGGTCTTCATGGCGCTTGATGTCGGCGGACAATGTATCCCAGAACAGCCGTACATCGGCATCGGCTTTGCGTGGGCGGCGCCATTCGGGAAGGATCACCTTGACCTTGACGGTCACGACCGCGTCGGCGATCCGGCAGGAGCCGGACTGGCTGGCGTAGCTGATGCGTGTCGTGAAGGCCATCTGGGTGGCGCCCGGGTGGCGCGACCCCGTGCTTTTGACCTGCGGCCCGTGTTTGGCGAGTTGCTGCTCGATATCCTCCAGCGTTCTGCCGCCAATGGCGAAATAGCTGTATGTCTTCACCAGATTGGCCGCATCCGCCGGAACGGCGACGGTAAGCAGCAGTGCGCAGAGCAGGGATCGTGTCATCATGTTGCCTCTTCGGTCACCTTGCTTTACGGCCTTTGCCGGCGCAACGGAACTGATCCGATGCGGATCACACATCGTTGATGACCCCCTTGGTTGATGAGCCCATGGTTGATGCGCAATGACGGCGAGGCGATGGCAGCTGGCGCATGGGCGTCATCTCGAGCTTGGCGGCAAGGCCGTGGTAGTTGGCATCCTCAATGTCACGCCCGACAGCTTTTCCGACGGCGGCCTGTTTGATGCTCCCGAAACCGCGCTGGTCCATGCGCGCCGCATGATCGGGGAAGGCGCCGCGGTCATTGATATCGGCGGCGAATCGACCCGGCCCGGCGCGGCGGCGATCTCGGCCAGCGAGGAGCAGGCCCGTATCCTGCCGGTGATCGAGGCGCTGGCGCGTGCAGGCGACGTGCTGATCTCGGTCGACACCTATCGTGCGGAGACAGCACGGCTCGCGGTGGCAGCCGGCGCGCACATCGTCAATGATGTCTGGGGTCTGCAGCGCGAGCCAGGCATTGCGCGGGTGGCGGCCGAAACCGGCGCCGGGCTCGTCATCATGCATACCGGCCGCGACCGCGAAAAGCTGCCCGACGTGATCGCCGACCAGTTGGCGTTCCTGGGAAAATCGCTGGAGATCGGGCGCGGGCAGGGTGTCGCCGACGACCATGTCGTGCTCGACCCCGGCTTTGGTTTCGCCAAGGAGACGGCGGCGGAAAACCTCGATCTGATGGCGCGGTTTTCCGAGCTTGGCGCGCTCGGCTTCCCGCTGATGGCCGGTACGTCGCGAAAACGCTTTATCGGCACCGTCACCGGCCGCGACGCAGCCGACCGGGCGGCCGGTACGGCGGCGACCAGCGTCATACTCAGGCTCAAGGGCGCGCATCTGTTTCGCGTCCATGATGTCGCAATCAACGTGGACGCGCTGGCCGTGGCGGATGCTATGCTGGCGCGGGACACCGGATCGGAACGCTGAGCCATGTATGTCATCCGCATGAAGAATTGCGCCTTCTTTGCCCGGCACGGCGTGCTGGACGAGGAAGAAGCGCTCGGGCAGCGCTTCTATGTCGATGCCTCGCTCACCGTCGAGCCCGGACGTGCGCTCGTCGATGACGCCATCGGGGAAACCGTCAATTACGGCGTTGCCTTCACCGTCATCGAGGAGATCATTACCGGACACAGGCGCTTCCTGATCGAGGCCCTGGCCCTGGAAGTCGCAAAGGCCCTCACCGGGCGCTTTCCCCAGATTCGCAAAGCCGAGGTCACCGTTCGCAAGCCGAATGCGCCGGTGCCTGGCGTGCTCGATTACGTCGAGGTGACCGTTGTCTGGCCCGAGTAACACCGTCTATCTGAGCCTCGGCGGCAATCTCGGTGATCCGGCCAAGTCGATGGGGGCTGCATTGCGCCTGCTCGACGCCGATGCCGACACTGACATGGCCGCCGTTTCCTCGCTCTACCGGACGCCGCCCTGGGGCAAGCTCGACCAGCCGGATTTCCTCAACGCGGCCGCAGCACTGTCGACGCGGCTGTCGCCGCGGGCATTGCTCGACCTCTGCCTCGATGCCGAGCGAAAGCTCAAGCGCGTGCGCGAGGAGAGGTGGGGGCCGCGCCTGATCGACATCGACATCCTGGTGTTCGGCGACCGCATCATCCATGAAACGGGCCTGGAAGTGCCACACCCGCGCATGCTGGAGCGCGCCTTCGTGCTGGCACCGCTGGCCGAGATCGCGCCGGACCTCACCATTGGCGGCAAACGCGTTGTCGATCGCCTGGGCTCGGTCGATGCCGCCGGCATCGAGCGCCTGCCGTCAGGCCAGGATTGGTGGCTGCGCTAGACCGCTGGTATCAGCCGGAGAAACCACCGTCATCCAGGAATGCTTTTTCCTCAGCGGTCGTTTCGCGCCCAAGCATCTTGTTGCGGTGCGGGAAACGGCCGAAGCGCTGGATGATGTCACGATGTTCCAGGGCGTATTTCAGATTGAACTCGGCCCTGGCTGTGTGAAGTTCAACCGACCGGTCCTGGTCGGCAAGATTTTCCGAATGCTCGAACGGCAAATAGAGGAATACGCGGACCTCCGGTTCCAGCGCCAAATCGTGGCCGGCA
The DNA here is from genome assembly GCF_004792025.1 of Mesorhizobium sp. M8A.F.Ca.ET.181.01.1.1. Lineage (NCBI taxonomy): Bacteria > Pseudomonadati > Pseudomonadota > Alphaproteobacteria > Hyphomicrobiales > Phyllobacteriaceae > Mesorhizobium > Mesorhizobium sp. M8A.F.Ca.ET.181.01.1.1. The sequence goes on from NZ_SRTV01000001.1 coordinate 1,247,995, forward strand.
GCGACCGCCTTTTGCGCGAAATGCTTTGCCAGGGGGTCGGTCGCGAACATATGGCCGGTGCCGCGAAAGCAATTGCGCGGAAACTGGTCCAGCAGGATCATCAGCGCCAGCGAGCCTTCGGCATGTCCTGACCAGTCGTCGCATTCGCGCCGCGCGGCGGCGTAATGGAGGTCGAGGAAGCGGGCGCGGAAATCGGCATCGAATGCGTCGTTCTTCTCGAACCAGGCATCCTCGCCGGCGTCGCGCCAGAACTTGGTGACCGAGAGGGCTCTGCTGTTCAGTTCCATCGTTGATTTCCCCGTTCAATCCGCCGGTTCGGATTTATGCAGGACGCCGGCCGTTTCCTCGTTGAGCGCCTGGCCAGGACGGCGGGGCGTGGAAAGCGGGGTCGGGATCGGCGTGCCGATATTGCCTTTCAGGAAACGCTGTCCCGAGCGGATGCCTTCGGCGAGCTGGGTCTCGAAGCGGGCCGTGTCGCGACGCCTGACGTCCTCGATCGTTTCGGCGACGTCTTCGGGATCGACGCCCAGCGCCTCGAGGGTCGAGCCACCAAAGACGAGCGCCGATTCGAAGGTTTCGCGCAGCTGATAATCGACGCCGGCGCGGATGAGCTGCAGCGCCGTGCCGCGGTCGAACGCACGTGCCAACACCGTAAGCAAGGGAAACTCCGCCTTGACGAGTTCGGCGATGCGGATGGCGGCGTCGGGCTTGTCGACACAGATCAGCACGGCCCGCGCCCGGCCGGCCCCGGCCGCGTGCAGGATGTCCAACCGCGTGCCATCGCCATAGTAGACCTTGAAGCCGAAATCGGCGGCCGCCTGGATCATCTCGACATCGTTGTCGATGATCGAGACGTCGATACCGCGCAAGAGCAGTGGTTGGCTGGCGATCTGGCCGAAGCGGCCGAAGCCGATGATCAGCACGCTGCCGGTCAGGCCGTCGGCGATTTCGACGCCGTCCAGCGACTGCTCGTCGCGCGGCGTCAAATGGCGCAAGGCGATGATCGCCAGCGGCGTCAGCACCATGGAGATGATGACGATCGCCGTCAGCGTCGCGTTTGCCTGGCCGTCGATGATGCCGACGGCGGCGGCCGCGGAATAGAGTACGAAGGCGAATTCACCGCCTTGCGCCATGAAGACCGCGCGCTCCAGTGCCTCGCGGTGGCCTGATTTCAGGATGCGGGCGACGATGTAGATGCCGAAAGCCTTCATCACCATGTAGGCGACGACATAGATGGCGATCAGCTTCCAGTTCGCGGCCACCACATGCAGGTCGAGCGACATGCCGACCGCAAGGAAGAACAGGCCGAGCAGGATGCCGCGGAACGGTTCGATGTCGGCTTCGAGCTGATGGCGGAAGGTCGATTCCGAAAGCAGCACCCCGGCCAGGAAGGCGCCCATCGCCATCGACAGGCCGCTGAGCTGCATGGCGAGCGCCGACCCGAGCACGACCAGCAGAGCCGCGGCCGTCATCACCTCGCGCGCACGGGCATCCGCCAGGATGCGGAAGAAGGGATTGAGCAGGTAGCGTCCCGCCACCACCAGTCCGACGATCGCGGCGAGGCCGATACCGACCTCGGTCAGCCGCTCCGACAGGCTGGTATCGGCACCGCCGGGCGCCAGGAAAGCGATCAGGGCGAGCAGCGGCACGATGGCCAGATCCTCCAGCAGCAGGATGGAGACGATGCGCTGGCCCTTGGGAGAGGCGATTTCGCCGCGCTCCTCCAGAAGCTGCATGACGATGGCCGTCGAGGTCAGCACGAAACCGGCCCCGGCGACGAAGGATTGCGCGATCGGAAACCCTCCGGCCATGCCGACACCAGTCAGCAGCACCGCGCAGACCCCGACTTGAAGCGCGCCAAGCCCGAAGATCTCGCGGCGCAGGCCCCAGAGCCGCGATGGCTGCATTTCCAGGCCGATGATGAACAGGAACATGACGACGCCGAGTTCGGCGACATGCAGGATGGCTCCCGATTCGGAAAAGACACCGATGCCGAACGGGCCGATCACCACGCCTGCGGCGAGATATCCGAGGATCGAGCCGAGACCCATGCGCTTGAAGATGGGGACGGCGACGACCCCTGCGGCAAGCAGCGCCACCACCTGAATGAGATCGCTGCCTGATGCTTCCGCTGCCATGCCTCTTGTCCCTGTGTCCGAAATCACTCCTTGCATGCAGTTGGAGCGGGAGGCAAGGGCGGGGAGCCTGCCAGGGCCGGCAGGGGTGCCGTCGAAGCGATTCCCCTGGTGGAACAACGGTCTCCGCTTGCCTGTCGGACGATTGGTGTCTATATCTGCCCAATGCCTGACCATTCGTCCCGGTCGTCTTCGGCGCCACATATTCCGATGGATGCGCTCAGCGAAGTCCTGCAAGACTTTCGCTTGAGTGGCGTCAACTATGGCCGATGCGAGCTCCGACATCCGTGGAGCATCGCCTTTCCGGAGCAACCGCTCCTTCGTTTTCACTTTGTAAGTCAGGGTCCATGCTGGATCCATACCGAAGCGCAGGGATGGCATGAGTTGCGCAATGGCGATTTGGTGCTGCTGCCGCAAGGCATCGCCCATCGGCTGGCTAGCGCGCCGGACGTCGCAGGCGGCTCGCTCGATGATTGCCAGGTGACCAAGTTGGGGGGCAACGTCTGCGAAGTCGTGCGGGAAGGCACGGGCGCGACAAGCACCCTGTTCTGCGGCTCCATGACCTTGGGCGCCTGTGCGCTTAACCCATTGATCGCGTTGATGCCACCTCTCATCAAGGGTTGCGACGTTGCCGGCAATGACCCGGTCGTTGGTCCTTTGCTGGCGGCAATGACCGCGGAGGCCGCGCAACCGCAGATGGGCAGCGCCACCATCTTGTCGCGTATGGCGGACTTGCTGACAGCCCGGCTCATTCGTTGCTGGGTCAATTGCACGGGAACTTCGACCACCGGTTGGCTCGCGGCCATCCGCGACCCTCATATCGGCCGCGCTCTGGCAGCCATGCACCGAGACCCCGGCCATAACTGGACGCTCGAAAGCCTCGCCGGCCTGGCGGGCCAATCGCGCTCGATTTTCGCGGAGCGCTTCAGCGCCGTATTGGGAGAAGGCGCGGCACGCTATCTCGCCCGTCTGCGCATGCAGCTTGCCCGCGAGTTGTTGGGACAAAACGGCTTGTCGGTGGCCGAGGTTGCTACCCGCTTGGGCTATGATTCCGAGGCATCCTTCGCTCGCGCCTTCAAGCGCATCACCAATGTCTCGCCGGGCGTTGTGCGTCGCACAATTCCTGGACGAATAGACATGAATTTCGGATTTTGAGATACATATCATCCGAAAAGACTCGTTTATGAAAGATCTCCAAACTTTGGAGATCCTTCCGTGACTGACACAACATTACAGCTTGAAGACGCGGCGATAGACCTTGATGCCGCCGCGCCGGCGACGTGGAGCGCAACCACATGGTTCGCGGTCCTTTCGTTGGCGGCAACCAGCTTTGCGCTGGTGTCCGCCGAATTCCTGCCGGCAGGTCTGTTGACGCCGATGGCGCGCGATCTCGGCATCAGCGAGGGGACGGCCGGGCAGGTGGTCACCGCCACCGCTTCCGTCGGCGCCGTGACGGCCATGTTGAGCAATGTCCTCATCGGCCGATTGAACCGCAAGACGGTGCTTGTCGGCCTCATGGCCCTGGCGGTCGGTTCCAACATTCTTGCGGCGCTGGCGCCCAATTTCTGGCTGTTATTGTTGGGCCGGGCCGGACTGGGGATCGCTCTCAGCGCTTTCTGGGCACTTTCGGTCGCCGTCGTGGCGAGGCTGGTTGGCGCCAATGCGACGGGGCGGGGCATGGCGATCGTCACCCTCGGCGTCTCGCTCGCAACAATTGCCGCACCGTCGATGGGCGCGTTGATCAGCGATTGGCTGGGTTGGCGCAGCGCCATGGCCATGACGGCGGGGTTGGCCTTGCTTGCCATGCTGCTGCAGTTGCTCAGCCTGCCGACCTTGCCTGCAACGGCAAGCAATAGTCTTGCAGACGTCTTTCGGCTGACACGGCGGCGTGGCATTCAACTCGGTATGCTCGCCATCCTTTTGCTGATGACGGGGCATTTTGCCGGCTCGGTCTATGTGCGTCCCTTTCTCGAACACGTGACGCTCCTTGCAACCGGGCCAATTGCCCTGGCATTGCTCGGATTTGGCATCGCGGCTGTGATCGGCAATATTGCCGGTGGCCGCATGGCCGACGCCAATATCCACGTGGCTCTCGTGGTTACGGCCGCATTGATGGCGTTCGCGGCGCTGGCATTGGTGCTTTGGGGCGTGCACATCGGCGTTGCCTTTGGGTTCGCCACCCTGTGGGGTTTCGCCTTCGGCATGGCGCCTGTGGTGCTGCCGACAAATCTGTCTCGCGCGGCGCCTGACGCGCTGGAAGCAGCCGGCAGCCTGATGGTCGCCTCCTTTCAGGTCGCCATCACCACCGGTGCGGTTGTCGGCGGTTATGTTGTGGACACCTATGGCCCGACAGCGCCTTTGACCGTGACGGCCATCCTTGCCGCATCGACGGCCGTCTTGGCGCTGCTACAACCGCGTAGCTGAACTTTGCCGCCGCCGACACAGCAGCCTGAATCCGGCCGTTGGCGATATTGCAGGCGCGCTACACAAGTTAACGTCGGTAACGCGTTGCATCTTGCCACAATCGAAGGCTAAGCACGCTCGGCTTCGGCCATTGGGGGTGAGCGGCGATCAAGTCGCGCCCTTTTGAGGAGATGACTGACATGAAGAAGTTTTTGCTCGTTGCCGTCGGGCTGGCGGTGCTTGCCGGTTCGGCCTGTTCAAAGGCGCCGGAATGCACGACCGAGATCGCAACCAAGAAAGCGCAGGACATGGCCGCCGCGCTGCAGGAGGCGATCACCAAGGACCCGTCCAAGGCGGCTGACCTGACCGCCAAGGTCCAGGCGGTGACGACCAAGTATCAGGGTTCCACGACCTTGGCCGACGCCTGCAAGGCCTATGACGAGGTGACCGCCGCGATCAAGGGCTGACGCCCGGTTCGTTTGTTTCAAAGGAGGCGGTGGCGATGGGCTGCCGCCTCTTTTGTTTGGGGGTATCCCAGCAATGCCAAGAACCATCCGGAATTGCTTAAAGAAATGGAGGCGGGGTGCGCCTCAGTTCGGCGTGATGGAGCCGACTTCGACGGCATCGACTCGCTTAAGGCTCATGCCGATCACCGGCACCAGTTGGTCCTGAACGCGCACGGCGACCGTCACCGTCATCGAATTGTCGTCGGGAATGCGTGCCTGCATGACGCCGCGCAGCTGGTTGCGGTTGATGGTGAAGACCACCTTGCGGGCGTCGACGACATTGCCGCCGATGATATCGAGCCCGGCACCGGCCGAGCCGCCCATGAAGGAACCCTTGTAGTCGCGGCCGTTGCGCTCGATCTTGGCCGACATCGGCTGGGTGAACATGCCGACCCGGCAGCCGCCGTCAAGCGTCATGCCCGTCTTGCCGTCGGGGGTGGAGCCGGTGAAGCTGCAGTTGAATTTCGTGCCCTTGTACTTGCCGGCGACGATTTCGCCGGGGCCGACCCACTTGCCTTCGGCCGACTGGAAAAACTGCTTGTCCGGCTCTCCGGCGCAAGCCCCGGAGGCAATACCGGCGACTGCTGTGATCGCCGCCGCCAGGGGCAAGATGCTGGACAGAATTACGCTTTTCATCGACGACACCCGGCAACAACGAGGCTGTTTGAAACCGGTTTGACCATGAAGAAGATTGGTTAATGCTTCGTCACCTCAGGGCCTCGAAAGCGCAATCCCATCGTGCCGCGAAAGAGGCGCTCGTCATTTGTCGGGTGCGTTTGTTTCGGCGTCTTTCCTTGTCGCAAACGACGTCAGCGCGGCGAGGAAATCGCCCAGTCCCGGGCGCTTGGCAGCGCTGAAGGGCAGGGGGCGCACCGTCTCCATGGCGGCGATGCCGATGCGCGCCGTCATCATGCCGTTGACGACGCCTTCGCCGAGCTTGGCCGAGAGGCGCGCCGCCAGGCCGTGGCCGACGATCTGTTGGACAAAGCTGTCGCCGACGGCAATCGAGCCGGTGACCGCCAGATGCGCCAGCACACTGCGCGCCAGGCGGAAGAAACCCAGCGTTCCGGGTCGTCCGCCATAGAGTTCCGACAGCCGGCGGATGAGGCGCCCGGCCTCAAAGACGACATAGGCGACGTCGACGAGCGCGCGCGGGCTCACCGCCGTCACCAGCGAGACGCGCTTGGCGGCCTCGAGGACCATCACCTTGGCCCTGGCATCGAGGGGGCCGAGGATTTCCGCTTCCGCCAGGCGTACCAGACTGGCGCCGTCGATGATCTCGCCGCGCAATTCGGCCAGCGCGCGCCGGCCGGCCGCGGTCTCGGGTTTGGCCGCGACAAAGGCCGACAGTTCATCGACCACAGATCGCGCCGCTTTCGGATCGTCACGCGCGATGGCGTCGAGGGCTCGCTTTTGCAGCTTTTCGACCTCGGCGAGCCGGGCGATCGCCAGGGATTCGCGAATCAGGATCACCAGAAGCGCCAGCAACGCTGTCGCCGCCATGCCGGCGGCGAGCCAGCCCAGCCATTCGGCGCGGGCAAAGAGATCGCGTATCAACTGGTCGGTCCACAGGCCGACAGCCAGCGAAACCAGCACGCCGAAGGCGCCAAAGAAGATGCTGCCGAGAACCGAGCGTTTTCGGGGGGCGACCGACGGCGACGGCTCGGCGGCAATAATGTCCGGTTCGTCGAAGACGTCGACCTCCGCCGGGATGACCAGCGCCACATCGGCCTTCACCGAGCGTGGTTTGCGCGACGGTTCGGCCTGGCGGGCTCGTGGCGCGTCTTGTTTCGCCGCGGCTTCCGGCTCGATACGGAATGCCGCCGGTTTGCGGGGCGCTGTCATGCCAAATGGTCTCCGATCAGGAACTGCAGGGCACGGTCGAGCCGGATATGCGGCAGCGACAGCGTGACGCCTTCGGCCGTGCGTTCGAGTTTGGGCGGACGGAACCGGACGAAGCGGATTGCCGGGTCTGTGGAGTCCTGCCTGTGGTCCGGTCCCGAAAGATCGAAAACAGCATCAATTTTTTCCGGTAAATCACCAGGAAATATAGCTGTTTCCGTCTTTCCGTCGAAGGTTTCGCCATTGATCTTCTCGCCGGCGATCGGCGTGCCGATGATAACAGGCAATGTTTCCCGGCCCTGCTTGACGGTGCCTTCGCGGGTCGCGCGCACGGCCGCCATCGCGACCACGTCGACATCGGCGCCGGTGAAATTCGCCCGCGCCACGGCGCGGTCGGCCAGGCGCCGCACGATCGCCTGCAGCCGGTCATGGCTTTCGTGGTGCAGATGATCGGCCTTGGTCGCGGCAACCAGGATGCGGTCGATACGCCGGGAGAAAAGGTCGGTGAGGAAGCTGCCCCGGCCGGGGCGGAAGCAGTTGAGGATCTCGGTGACGGCGCGCTCCAGGTCGGCCATCGCGCCAGGCCCGGCGTTCAGCGCCTGCATCGCGTCGATGAGTACGATCTGGCGGTCCAGACGCGTGATATGCTCGCGGAAGAACGGTTTGACGACATGTGTCTTGTAGGCCTCGTAGCGCCGTTCCATCATGGCATGCAACGACCCGTTGCGCGCGCGCCTGTCGCCGAGGCCGGCCAGCGGCGCGAAAGTCAGCGCGGGCGAGCCTTCAAGGTCGCCCGGCATCAGGAAACGTCCTGGCGGCAAGGTCGAAAGCGCTCGCTCGTCGAGCTTGCATGCCTTGAGATAGGCGGCGAAGCTCTCAGCCAGCCGGCGTGCCGTCATTTCGTCGGCGTCGGCATTCGGGTCGATTTCCGTCGAGATCGCCCGCCAGGCCCGCGACAGGTCCTCGCGCACCGGCAACGTGGCCATTTCGAGGGCTTCTCGCGAAAAATCGGCGAAGGATTTGCCGAGCAGCGGCAGGTCGAGCAGCCATTCGCCGGGGTAATCGACGATGTCGACCGACAGCTTGCCCGACGAGAACATACGGTTCCAGCCGGAGGCCGATTCATATTCGATCGTCAGCCGCAGTTCAGAGATGGCGCGGGTCGAGTCCGGCCAGACGCGATCGTTGACCAGAGCGGCGATGTGGTCCTCGTACTGAAAACGCGGCACGGCGTCGTCGGGCTGCTGTTCGAGGAAGGCGCGCGCGATACGCCCCGATTTCTGCGCCTCGAACAGCGGCAGGCGTCCGCCGTGGATCAGATTGTGGACGAAGGCCGAGATGAAGACGGTCTTGCCCGCGCGGGATAGACCCGTGACACCCAAGCGCAGCGATGGAGAAAAAAGTCCGGTGGCACGTCCCGACAATGTGTCGAGGGCAATTCTTGCCTCGTCGGTGAAGGTGGTCAGCGATGATGCCAAAATATGCTCTCTCGGACTTGCGTCCGCCCGATATAGGCGGTGGAACCCGGCTTTGAAATGGCGCTGGACATCGGCATCAGAGATCGGCCGGTGTCAGGAAGGCTTCGAGATAGCCCGCTCCCTGGGCCGCTTTCGCCAGATTGCCGGGGAAACGGACGACGGCGAGGCCCGAGGTCGGAAAGCCATGATTGAGCATTGCCCGCTCCGTCTCGCCACCATCGCCCGAAACCGCCATGGCGAGATCCTCCGTCATCGGGTTGTGGCCTATGACCAGCAACGAGCCGGATCCGCCATGATCCCGGACGAGCCGGAGATAGCCGGCCGCGTCTTCGCTGTAGAGTGTGTCGAAAAACAGCACCTTGCCCGTGTCCGTCTGACCGGCCAGTCCCTCGAGCGTTTCCCTGGCGCGTTTGGCGTTGGAGCACAGCGTCAGGTCCGGCACATAGGAACGGGATCGCATCGCGGCCCCCATCTTTTCGGCATCGGCGCGGCCGGATGCGTCGAGCGGACGATCGAAATCACGCATGCCCGGCAAGGCCCAGCCGGCCTTGGCGTGTCGCAACAGATAAAGCCTGCTCACTCAACCTCCAATGACGCCCGAAAGCCGAAGTCCTGCCGCGATTAGCCACGAGAAAAGCATCGCGCACAATGGTGCACGTTCTTCGGCGCGGCGAATCACTTGCGGGGGCAAGCGGCGAAGATCGTCCTACTTTCGCCATCGAAACAGATCTATCCCGCTCCGGGGAAGGCTGCGGGCGCACTTTAACAATTGCGTGAGCCGGTGGCTGATTGCGCTTGTGCAGGCGTCTGGCGGCGAATATATAGGCGCCAAATTTGGGGCTGTTTGGGTGAGTCGAATGAACGACATCGTTACCGCCGATTACGTACCCTCCGAAGACGAGCCGTTCATGAACGAACGGCAGAAATCCTACTTCCGCCTAAAGCTCGTCACCTGGAAAAATGACATTTTGCGCGAAGCGCGCGAAACCCTCGAAATCCTGCAGCAGGAAAACGCCAACCATCCCGACCTCGCCGACCGCGCCTCTTCGGAAACCGACCGCGCCATCGAGCTCAGGGCCCGCGACCGTCAGCGGAAGCTCATCTCGAAGATCGATTCGGCACTACAGCGCATCGACGAAGGCACTTATGGCTATTGCGAGGAGACCGGTGAGCCGATCGCGTTGAAGCGGCTCGACGCCCGCCCGATCGCTACCTTGTCGATCGAAGCGCAGGAGCGGCATGAGCGCCGTGAAAAAGTCTATCGCGACGACTGACAGTAGCGCTGCATCGATTTCCAAATGGCCGGTTTTCCGGCCATTTTTGTTCGATGTCGCCGCGCATGCCAAAGCGCGCTTGAACATCGACCGGTTCAATTCACCGGCAGGCCACCCTGGGCGCAAATCATCTCTTCTGGCTTGAGAGTTCGCCCAAAAGCCTCGTCATTTCATCATCGAGCGACGGCGGCGCCTTGGCTGCCGGTTTGGCCGCCGGACCGCCGGACCGTGGTTGGTCCAGCGAAACCTCGAGTTCCTTCATCAGCGTGTCGTCGATGCTGTCCTGCGGCGGCGGTGGCGCGTGCCTGACGGCATTGGCATTGGCGGAGCCGTAGGCGGGCAGCGGCGTGACATTGGTCGACTGATAGATTTGCGCCGCCGGTTTCGCTGCGGGAGCCGGTGGCGGTGCCGCCGGGCGCTGGCGGGCGGGCCCTGCCACCGGCTGCGGAGCGGGTGGTTGTCTGGGAGGCGCGGGAGCGGGCTGCGGCGGCCGCGGCTTCGCGACCGGGGTCCCGGCCGCCGGGACAGGCTGCGGGCCGCCATCCCCGGTCAATGCCGGACGGCGCGGCGCGGCGAGGCGGATGTCGCGTTCGACAACGACGTCGGTCGGGCCGCCGATCAGGAGCAGATGTTCGATGTCGTCGCGTCGCACCAGCACCAGTCGGCGATGGCTGTCGACGGCGGTGGCGTCCATGACTGCGAGCCGCGTCTTGCGGTTGCGGCCACCGGCGACAAACGTCCCGAAGGTCAGGTTGCGCACGAGCCTGACGATGATGAGAACGATGACCAGCAGGATCAGCGCCGCGAAGGTCCACAGGAGTGCCGCCGCATAACCGGGGCCCGCCACGCTATCCAGCCACTGCATTGGTTTCCCCTGATCGGTTTTGGAAAGTGACGCGACACTAGACCGTTGCGACTGGCCACCGCAAGTTGCCTTTCACGCATCGTGAACAGCTTGAAACACAGGGAAGGCCGCTCGACATCATTTTTATCTGACATTTGCCGCCCGGGCCTTTTCCGGACTAGGAGAATATGATTCAACCGGCTAAAGCGCGTCGCGCTGAAACGGATTCATGCGACGCGCTTCAGGTCCTTGTTTTTCATGCGTGACGTTTTCCCAAAACCGAAGTCACTTTTGGGCGACATGCATTAGGGGCGGGTGTCGGAACCTCGGATTTCACGAGCAGGGGGCATATGGCCAAGGAAGCGCGCGGCGATTTCTATCCGGTACCGATCGTCGACCAGAATACGCGACCGGGCGCGGTCACCCGGCTTATCATCTTCATCGTCGTTCTGACGGGCGCGGCCATCGTCTTCGGCCTTTTCCGCGAGCGCCTCGGCGATCCCTTCCTGCTCGGCATGCTCGGCGTGCTGGCGATGATCGGTGTCGGCTTCCTGTTCGCGACCGCGATCGGCTTCGTGCAGATCACACCGCGCTCGACGGGCGACGAACTGTCCAAGGCTTTCGTCGATTCGATGGGCCAAGGCCTGCTGGTCACGGACACCAAGGGTCGCGTCGTCTACGCCAACCGGGCTTATGCCGATATGACCGGGGCCACCTCGGCCGCCGATCTGAAGACCGTCGAAGGATTGCTCTCGGATGTCCCCGAGGCCTCGGTGACCATTTACCGGCTGGCGTCCGGCTTGCGTGACGGGCAGCCGGGCGATGGCGAGTTCAGGCTGGCGCAATCGATCCGGCCCGGCGCTGAACCGGGCGCCCGCTGGTACCGGGCGCGCGCCCGCGCGTTCAGCGTTCCGGGCCAGCGGTTGCCGATGCTGGCCTGGCAACTCGCCGATATTTCGCAGGAGCGGGCCGAGCAGGAGCGTTTCTTCCTCGATCTGCAGAAGGCCATCGATCACCTCGACCACGCGCCGGCCGGTTTCTTTTCGGCCGATCAGGACGGCCGCGTCACCTACATCAACGCCACGCTCGCCGGATGGCTGGGCATCGACCTTGCCAGCTTCACGCCCGGCGCCGTCACCTTGCCCGATATCGTTGCCGGCGACGGCATGGCGCTGGTGCGCTCCGTCAAGGCGGATCCCGGCACGACGCGCAATGCGGTCATCGATCTCGACTTGACGACGATGACCGGCGAGGCGCTGCCAGTGCGCTTCATGCACCGCGTTTCGGCAAGCCGCGAGGGCGTCGGCGGCCCGACGCGCACCATCGTGCTCAACCGTACGCAAGGCGAGGATGCCTCGGCCGATCTGCGCGCTTCGGAAGTGCGCTTCACCCGCTTCTTCAATTCGACGCCGATGGCGATCGCCGGTGTCGATGCCAGCGGACGCATCCTGCGCACCAACGCACCTTTTCTGTCGCTGTTTTCCTCGGTCGTCGATCGCGATGCCGTGGATCGCCGCGTACGGCTCGACACGGTGATCCATGACCGCGACCGGCCGGCCTTTGCCGCGGCGTTCGAGAAAGCCCGGCAGCGGCAGGCCGATATCGAACCGATCGACACCGTGCTGCCCGGCAACGAAGAACGGCACATCCGCTTCTACGTCAATGCCGTCGCCGACGGTACCGGCGGCGAAGGGGCCGAGGAATCGGCCATCGTCTACGCCGTCGAGACGACCGAGCAAAAGGCGCTCGAAGGGCAGATGGCGCAAAGCCAGAAGATGCAGGCCGTCGGCCAGCTCGCCGGTGGCATCGCGCACGACTTCAACAATGTGCTGACCGCCATCATCATGGCGTCGGACCTGCTTTTGACCAATCACCGGCCGTCGGATCCGTCCTTCCCCGACATCATGAACATCAAGCAGAACGCCAACCGGGCCGCCTCGCTGGTCAGGCAGTTGCTGGCCTTCTCGCGCAAGCAGACGCTGCGGCCGGAAGTGCTGAACCTCACCGACGTGCTCGCCGATCTCAGGATGCTGCTTGCCCGGCTGGTCGGCAACGACATCAAGCTCAAGGTCGACCACGGCCGCGACCTGTGGCCGGTCAAGGTCGATATCGGCCAGTTCGAGCAGGTGGTGGTCAACCTGGCGGTCAACGCGCGCGACGCGATGCCGGCGGGAGGCGATCTCACCGTGCGCACACGCAACGTGACCGCCGAGGAGTCCAAGACCTTCCCGTATCGCGAACTCGCGGCCGCCGACTATGTGGTGGTCGAGGTCGAGGACACCGGCTCAGGCATCGCGCCCGACGTGCTGAAGAAGATCTTCGAGCCGTTCTTCACCACCAAGGAGGTCGGCAAGGGTACGGGCCTCGGTCTGTCCATGGTCTACGGCATCATCAAGCAGACCGGCGGTTTCATTTTCTGCGATTCCGAAGTCGGCAAGGGATCGACTTTCCGCATCTTCCTGCCACGTCACATCGCGGAAGCGAAAAAGGCGGCCGAACCCGGTGAAGCACCGGCCGCCGCGGCAGTCAAACTGGCCGATAGCATCAAGGACCTGTCCGGGTCGGCGACGGTACTGCTGGTCGAGGATGAGGACGCCGTGCGCATGGGCGGCATGCGGGCACTGACCTCGCGTGGTTACACCGTCCACGAGGCGTCCTCCGGCGTCGAGGCGCTGGAAGTGTTCGAAGCGCTCGGCGGCAAGGTCGATATCGTCGTTTCCGACGTAGTGATGCCGGAAATGGACGGGCCGACGCTGCTCGGTGAATTGCGCAAACGCCAGCCGGACATCAAGTTCGTCTTCGTCTCCGGCTATGCCGAGGACGCATTCGCCAGAAACCTGCCGGCGGAGGCGCATTTCGGCTTCCTGCCAAAACCGTTCTCGCTCAAGCAACTGGCTACGATCGTCAAGGATGTGCTTGAATCTTAGGTATTTCCAATGCCGCGCCCCTTGCACAACGCGGTAACAACGCCATGATTATTGGCAATATAGCAGGCGGGCTTGGGGGAGCAGCTGTTGACGCCACACATCGAGGCAAGCAAGGGCGACTACGCCGACACGATTTTGTTGCCGGGCGACCCGCAGCGCGCGGAGTGGATGGCCGGCACGTTCCTCGACACGCCGCGTTGTGTCAATCGTCGTCGCGGTGCGCTTGGCTTTACCGGCTCGTTTCGAGGCAGGCCCATCAGCATTCAGGCGACGGGTATCGGTGTTTCATCGTTCCTGATCTATGCGCATGAATTGCTTGATTATTATGGCGCTCGGACACTGATCCGCACCGGTACCTGCGGTGGCCTGAGCGCCGAGGCAAAGCTGCGCAGCCTTGTGATCTCGCAATCGGCACGGCCTGAAGACACTGAGAACGGCCGGGTCTTTGGCCTTTACGAGGCTGATGTCGGCCCGGATCCGGCGCTGCTCGCTTGCGCATTGGCCAAGGCAACCGAACTCGGCATCGACCACCACGCCGGCCTGACAGCCTGCACCGACATATTCTACCATCCCGACCCACGTGCCCGCTATGCCGACGCCAGGGCGCTCGGAGCGCTGGCCGTAGACATGGAAACCAGCGCTCTCTATCGCATCTCGGCGCATTTCGGCGCGAGGGCATTATCGCTGCTGACCGTGGTCGACAATCTGCTCACCGGCGAACAGACCGACTATTCCGAACGCCAGGAGCTTTTCACCGACATGAGCCGCCTGGCGCTCGAAATTGCCACGGAAGCGCGCTAGGCGGCCTCGCGCAACGATCGTTGTTTCATAGCCATCGGCGGCGGCGTGGGTCTTGTCGTAGACGCGTCATCGCCGAGCGCGTTTCGCGCCGCACGCTCCTGAAAGGCAGCCTTGCATCCAGCGCATTGATCGCCGGCGGCAGCTTTGTCGGCTCGTTGTTTGCCGGCGAAACACATGCGGTCGCCGCTCTTTCGACACTCGGCTTTCCCGAGTTGAAGCGTCGCGAATGAAGGGGGAGGATGAAGACGGGGAATTGGCCATGGTGTCGGCCTCTCGAGGTGGATGTGACGGCGCACCGCTGCCTATCCAGTTTCGGCAACATCCAGATGACACGGCAGACGTGCAGACTCCCAAGGCAGCCCCGATGGGAGGCGAAGGCCTACTGATTGCCTCCCTTGGTGCAGGTCGAGGCGGTGAAGGCCCCGTCGGGTTGCTTCATGATGATGTCGAAGGAGGGCGGGTTCTGGCCTTCCAGGGTTGCCTGGGTCATCGAGAGCGCGTTGCCGCCGGCGGTATAGCCGCCGAGCGGGCCCAGCCACGAAATCACACCGTTTGCATCCATCTGATAGTTGTAAGCCTGTTGGGCGGTACCGAAGGTGACGGGGCCTGTGTAGGCGTTTCCCTTGATGGTGATGTCGCCGAGGTTGAGGAACAGGCCGAGCAGATAGACTTCGCAGTGATAAGTGCCATCGGGCATCTTGCCATCGCTGAAATCGGCTCGTGCCGCTCCGGTTGCCGCCGCCACAGACAAAATGCCGATGAATATGCGTGAAATGCCTGATGTCATGACGTCGTCCGTTTGAACGACAAGCTTGCCCTATTTTCGTGCCGCGCCGCAACATTTGTCGTCCGCGACACGTGCGCCAAGGTCAAAATATAGGCACGTGTCAAAAATGAGCTAAAATTAGGCATACGCCTCGTGCGCTGCGCAAATTTCCCTCAATCATTTTTTAACCGGCTCTCTTATCTCTGTTCATTCTAATGTATCAACTAACTGATAACGTTCGGTTAGTTTGCTATTTTCAGCAAGCCGGCAGCGGTTGGCACGGGGGTTGCATCGTAGTGTTGCGGTGCAATCAACCAGCTTGGGAGTCTTCGGTATGAGGGGTAATTTCTCGACAATAACAAAAATGGTCTCGGCGGGCGTGGTCGCCGCCGGTTTGATGATATCCGCTCCGGCCAGGGCTGCCGACGACACGATCAAGGTCGGCATTCTCCATTCGCTGTCGGGCACAATGGCGATTTCGGAGACGACGCTGAAGGACGCCATGCTGATGCTCATCGACGAGCAGAACGCCAAGGGCGGCCTGCTCGGCAAGAAGCTTGAAGCCGTCGTCGTCGATCCGGCTTCCAACTGGCCGCTGTTCGCCGAAAAGGCGCGCGAACTGATCTCCAAGGACAAGGTCGCGGCGGTGTTCGGCTGCTGGACCTCGGTGTCGCGCAAATCGGTGTTGCCGGTGTTCTCCGAGCTCGACAACATCCTGTTCTATCCCGTCCAGTATGAGGGCGAGGAAAGCGAGCGCAACGTGTTCTACACCGGTGCGGCTCCAAACCAGCAGGCCATTCCGGCCGTCGACTATCTGATGAGCAAGGACGGCGGCTCGGTGAAGCGCTGGGTGCTGGAAGGCACCGACTACGTCTATCCGCGTACCACCAACAAGATCCTCGAAGCCTATCTGAAGTCCAAGGGCGTCGCGGCCGAAGACATCATGACCAACTACACGCCGTTCGGTTTTTCCGACTGGCAGACCGAAGTTTCGGCGATCAAGAAGTTCGGTTCGGCCGGCAAGAAGACCGCCGTCGTCTCGACCGTCAATGGCGACGCCAATGTTCCGTTCTACAAGGAACTCGGCAACCAGGGCATCAAGGCCGAAGACATCCCGGTCATGGCCTTCTCGGTGGGTGAGGAAGAACTTGCCGGTCTCGACACCAAGCCGCTGGTCGGCCATCTTGCGGCCTGGAATTATTTCGAGAGCGTCAGCACGCCCGAGAACAAGAAGTTCATTGCCGACTGGCACAAGTTCATCAAGAACAACAAGCGCACCACCAACGACCCGATGGAAGCCCACTATATCGGCTTCAACATGTGGGTGAAGGCGGTTCAAAAGGCCGGCACCACCGATCCGGACAAGGTCATCGATGCCATGGTCGGCGTTTCGGTGCCGAACCTGACCGGCGGCTATTCGACGATGATGCCGAACCATCACATCACCAAGCCGGTGCTGATCGGTGAAATCCAGGCCAATGGCCAATTCGAAACGGTTTCGAAGACACCGGGCCTGGTGATGGGCGACGAATGGTCCGACTACCTGCCCGACTCCAAGGACCTGATTTCCGATTGGCGCGCGCCGCTCAGCTGCGGCAACTTCAACGTCAAAACCGGCAAGTGCGGCGGCAAGGGCACGAACTGATCCTCCCCGGGCTGGACCTTCGGGTCCACGCCCAAGACCGCGCGCGTCCGGACAGTTCCTCCACTGTCCGGACGCCAACTTCAACCTTCAATGGTCACCGAAAGCCGATGAAGATTCTCCACGCGATTGGCCTGACGCTTCTGTTCCTGCTGACGACGCTGTCGTCTTCGGGCGCTGCGGAAGCCGATCTGCGTGCCATCATCGCCAAATTCGCGACAGTAACGGACTTTTCCGAAACAGGAGCTGTCGTTCAAGAGTTGACGGCCACAGGCGATCCGGCTGTCGAACGGCCGCTTGCTGCATTGGCGGACGGCAATCTTTACGTTCGTACGGCCGACTCGATGGTGTTTGTCGGCAAGGAAGGCGACGAAAACGTCCAGCTTTTCGACCCGCTGAGCGGCGAGCCAGCAGGCGAGGCCTCCGAGGACGACATAACCAAGATCAGCGTCAACAACACGTTGCGCCGCACGATCCGCGATGCATTGGGCACGTTGACGCTTGGTTCCAAGGATCCGACGGTCCGCATCGCCGCCGCGGACACCATGTTCAAGACACCGGACGCCGCCAATATCGGCCCGCTCGACGCAGCCATCGCCAGTGAAAGCGTGGCAAGCGTCAAGGCTTTGCTGGAACAGGCGCGTGCCGCTTCCATTCTGGTTTCAGACAAGCCCGACGCAGACAAGCTCGCCGCAATCGCCCTGATCGGTGCGCGCGGCGACCGCGATGCTGTTTCGCTGCTCACCTCGGTCGAGGCCAACGCCTCTGGAGCGGTCAAGGACGCGGCGACGGCTGCGATCGCAAACATCAATTCGACGCTGGCCTTGTGGGATGCCGGCCAGAACATCTGGTATGGGATATCGCTGGGTTCGGTGCTGCTGCTGGCAGCGATCGGGCTTGCGATCACGTTCGGCGTCATGGGCGTCATCAACATGGCACATGGCGAGATGGTGATGCTCGGCGCCTACACGACTTTCGTCGTCCAGCAGGTGATCCGCACGTCCTTTCCCGGCCTCTTTGACTGGTCGCTGGTGATCGCGCTGCCGCTTGCCTTCCTGGTTGCGGCATTCGTCGGTCTCATCATCGAGCGCGGCGTCATCCGCTTTCTTTACGGCCGGCCGCTGGAGACGCTGCTGGCGACCTGGGGCGTATCGCTGATCCTGCAGCAGGCGGTGCGCTCGATCTTCGGACCGACCAACCAGGAGGTCGGCAATCCGTCCTGGATGTCCGGCTCATTCGACGTCGGACAACTGGCCATCACCTGGAACCGGCTGTGGATACTGGTGTTCGCGCTCACGGTGTTCGGCATGTTGCTCTACGTGATGAAGCGCACGCCCTGGGGCCTGCAGATGCGCGCAGTCACCGCCAATCGGCGCATGGCCGCCTCGATGGGCATCAGGACGCCGTGGGTCGACGCGCTGACTTTCGCGCTGGGGTCCGGCATTGCCGGTATTGCAGGCGTCGCGCTCAGCCAGATCGACAATGTTTCGCCCAATCTCGGCCGCGGCTACATCATCGACAGTTTCATGGTCGTCGTCTTCGGCGGTGTCGGCAATCTCTGGGGCACGCTGGTCGGCGCCTTCTCGCTCGGCATTGTCAACAAGGTTCTCGAACCCTATGCCGGCGCCGTGCTCGGCAAGATCGTCGTGCTGGTGCTGATCATCCTTTTCATCCAGAAGCGCCCGCGCGGCCTGTTCGCGCTCAAGGGCAGGGCGGTGGAAGCATGATGTCAGGACGCTTCTTCGCCGCGGGTGCCAACCGCCGCATCGCCATCACCATTTTCGCCCTGCTGGCGGTGGCCGTCATCGTGCCGCTGCTCAACCTGGCTGTTTCGCCAACCAGCGCCTTCTACGTGCCGTCCTACATAGTCGCGCTGACCGGCAAGTATCTCTGCTACGCGCTGCTGGCGCTGTCGCTCGATCTGGTCTGGGGCTATTGCGGCATCCTTTCGCTTGGCCACGGCGCCTTCTTCGCGCTCGGCGGCTATGCGATGGGCATGTATCTGATGCGCCAGATCGGTTCGCGCGGCGTCTATGGCAATCCGATCCTGCCTGATTTCATGGTGTTCCTGAACTACAAGCAATTGCCGTGGTTCTGGACCGGGTTCGACCATTTCTGGTTCGCGGCAATCATGGTGCTGGCGGTGCCCGGCCTGCTTGCCTTCGTCTTCGGCTGGTTCGCCTTCCGCAGCCGCGTCACCGGCGTCTATCTCTCGATCATCACCCAGGCGATGACCTATGCGCTGCTGCTCGCCTTCTTCCGCAATGACATGGGCTTCGGCGGCAACAACGGGCTCACCGATTTCAAGGATATTCTGGGCTTTAACGTGCAGGCCGACGCGACCCGTTCGGCGCTGTTCGCGGCCAGCGCGGTAATGCTCGCGCTCGCCGTTTTCATCACCTGGGCGATCGTCGGCTCCAAATACGGCAAGCTGCTGATGGCCGTGCGCGACGCGGAGAGCCGCACGCGGTTCCTCGGCTGGCGGGCGGAGAACGTGAAACTGTTCGCCTTCACCGTTTCGGCCGTCATGGCAGGCATTGCCGGCGCGCTCTACGTGCCGCAGGTCGGCATCATCAATCCCGGCGAATTCGAACCGTCCAATTCGATCGAGGTGGTGATCTGGGCGGCGGTGGGCGGACGCGGCACCATCGTCGGGCCGATCATCGGCGCGCTGCTCGTCAATGCCGGCAAATCCTGGTTCACCGGTGTGCTGCCGGAATTCTGGCTGTTCGCGCTGGGCGGCCTGTTCGTCGCCGTCACCTTGCTCCTGCCGAAGGGCATAATCGGCATGTGGGACAGTTGGCGCGGCAATGCCAGGGCATTGCGCGTAGCTTCCCTCGCTGACGAAGCCGGCACCGAGGTGAGAGTCGCATCCGCCACCTCGAAGCCTGCTCGATCGCCGGCGAGAAATCCAGGCGAATGGTCCTGGTCTGATCCCGAACCGCAGGCTGCGGAGTAAGCGGCCATGAGCAAGTCCAACACAATCCTCTATCTCGACGGCGTCTCGGTATCCTTCGACGGCTTTCGCGCCATCAACAATCTGTCGCTGGTGCTCGACAAAGGCGAGATGCGCGCCATTATCGGCCCCAACGGCGCCGGCAAGACGACGATGATGGACATCGTCACCGGCAAGACGCGACCCGACGAAGGCGAAGTGTTCTTCGACGGCCAGGTGGACCTCACCAGGCATGACGAAGCCGAGATCGCCATGATGGGCATCGGCCGCAAATTCCAGAAGCCGACCGTCTTCGAAAGCCACACGATCGAGGAAAACCTGATGCTGGCGCTGAAGGGGCCGCGCTCGATCTTCCCGGCGCTGTTCCACCGCCAATCGCCCGCCGAGACGCGACGGATCGACGAGATTCTTGGCATCATCCGGTTGGGCGACAAGCGTCATGACCTGGCGGCCAATCTTAGCCACGGCCAGAAGCAGTGGCTTGAGATCGGCATGCTCTTGGCCCAGGATCCGAAGTTGCTTCTGGTCGACGAGCCGGTCGCCGGCATGACCGATGCCGAGACCGAGGAAACCGCGCGGCTGCTCAGGGACATCGCCCGTGACCATTCGGTCATCGTCGTCGAGCACGACATGCATTTCGTGCGCGAACTCGGCGTCAAGGTCACCTGCCTGCATGAGGGCTCGGTGCTCTCCGAAGGGACGCTCGATTTCGTATCGGCCGACGAGCGCGTCGTCGAAGTCTATCTGGGGAGATGAGCATGGTCTGGCGGGTGCAATTCCATCACTTCGACATGTCGTTTCTTCGGTTCTGGAGAAGGCGCTGACATGCTCGAAGTTTCCAATGCCACGCTCCATTACGGCGCCGCCCAGGCGCTGCGTGGCGTGTCGCTGAAGGCGGCTGCCGGCCAGATCACCTGCGTGCTCGGCCGCAACGGCGTCGGCAAGACAAGTTTGATGAGATCGATCGTCGGCCATCACCGGCTGACGAGCGGAAGCGTTGCCTTCGAGGGGAAGGCGCTCGACCGGAGCGCGGCGTATGACCGCGCCCGGTCGGGCATCGCATTCGTGCCGCAGGGCAGGGAGATCTTTCCGCTGCTCAGCGTGCGCGAAAACCTCGAATCCGGCTTCGCGCCCTTGAGGCGCGCCGACCGCGACGTGCCGGCGCACGTCTTCGAGCTGTTTCCGGTGCTGAGGCAGATGCTTGGCCGCCGTGGCGGCGATCTTTCCGGCGGTCAACAGCAGCAGTTGGCCATCGGCAGGGCGCTGGTAATGCGGCCGAAGCTGCTGGTGCTCGACGAGCCGACCGAAGGCATCCAGCCCTCCGTTATCAAGGACATCGGCCGCGCCATACGTTATCTGCGCGACCAGGCCGGCATCGCTGTGTTGCTGGTCGAACAGTATCTCGACTTCTGCCGAGAGCTTGCCGACGAGGTCAACATCATGGATCGCGGCCAGATCGTCCACACCGGCCCGGCGCAAGATTTAGACCGGGCTGATGTTCGCAAATTCCTCACGGTCTAGAATCGGCACTGGACTTCAGTTGAAGATTTGAAGTTCTTGGCAAGTCCAATATTTCTTCCATCCATCATCCGCGTCTCTGGCACACGCGATGTCGCATGCTAGTCTTTTCCAGGCTTTGTGAGTCGGCCGCTTCCGTATCAGTCTGGTTATCGCAGATCGAGGCGCGGCGAAGGTTCTGCAAGTTCCACGCAAGCAAGGCTTCCTAGCTTCCCGATCTCTGTCGTTCAAACGCGTTTGGGCACACAGGCTAAGGGACAGCCATGGAACGTTACGTCGAGGACTACCAGAAGCGGCGGCTTACCGAACGTGTCGACATCATTGCCGCCATCAATATCTTGAGGTCACAGGGCTGCGACTACGATGATCTGATCGAGGAGATCACCAAGGTCTTCTACGTCGACCTCGATGCCTTCAATGAAATCGTCATGGCCGCCTAGGGGCAGTCTTCGATCACAGACTCGCCATGATGCGAGTGATTAGCTCGCGCGCCGGAATGGCGAGGCGATGACGCGGTTGCGGCCTCCGCGCTTGGCGTCGTAGAGCGCCTTGTCGGCGGCGCTGAGCACCTTGTCCAAGCTGAGGCCCTCCTTGCTGCCAAACGCAAATCCGGCGCTGACCGTGCAGGTGAGCGAGCCGGTTTCGGTTTCTATCAACCGCATCGCGAAAGCCGCCCGGATGCGCTCAGCTGATTCCTCGACCGTCTCCGGCAGAGTGCGCCTCAGCACCAGTGCGAATTCCTCGCCGCCCATGCGCGCGGCGACGTCGGCCGATCGAAGGTTGGCTGCCAACTCTCTGGCGAACACCTTCAGCACCTCGTCGCCCGCCGCGTGGCCGAATTCGTCGTTGATGGCTTTGAAATTGTCGAGGTCGAAGACGACCACGGCGGTAAAGGCGCCGACCGGAATATGGCCATGCATGTCGAACAGGGCGCGCCGGTTGAGCAGGCCGGTCAGGGGATCCGTCAGGGCGTTGCGGTGGTGGTGCCGCGCCAGACGCCCCTGGTTGAGGGCAAGCGAAAGTGCCCCAATACCCGTCATGCTGGCGATCACCACGATCAGGCTGAGCTCTTCCGCCCAATTGCTTGGCGCGTGGCCGAGCACTAGTTTTCCGTCCCAGGCGAGAACCATGGCGCAGAGCGAGAAGGACGTGGCCGTGGCCGAATAGAGCGTGGTGATGCCGATCGTCAAGGCGGGCGCCTCATCGCGGCCTCTCCAATATTCGAACGCCGTGGCGAACAGGAGCAAGGCGGCGAACATGTTCTCGAACATGAAGCCGAGGCCGTCATAGCCCAAAGCCATGGGAGGCAGCGCTATCGCCAGGGAAACGCAACCCCACAGCGCCCGCGGCAGCGGCGAGCCGCCGGTGCGGAACTGATAGGCGGCACCCAGCATGGCCGAAAAGCCGATCAGCAGGAACGCCGAGGTGGCGATGCCGAGCAGGCGCCCGGGCATGTCGATATAGGCGTCATAGATGAAAATATCGCCAACCACGAACACCAGGCTGATCGCCCATGTCAGCAGGAACTTTTCCGAGCGGGCGGTCAGCCACATGCCGAACAGCGTCAGGCTGAGGCAAGCGGCGGAGAAACCGACAGCGAGCAGAAGTGAAGTGTAGTCGAGCGACATGCCCCTCTTTCCCTGCCGGCGACGGCTCCAGCTCTGCAGCTTGGCGTCGGAGTATTCATGCGGCAAGGAAGTGTCGATAAGGTTACGATCACGGCGAAGATGCCCAGGAATAGGCGCTTTGCTGCGCCCAAAACGCATGGGCGACGCACTATAGTGGGTGCTGGAAACCGACTGATGCTTTTTCAGTCGCTTACGCGCTTCATCAGCGCCATTGCCCCGAACGGCGCGCGCACCTTGCCCTCGGTGATGAAGTAGAGGAAGACGTCGCGCGGCTGGACCGGGGCGTCGGTAGCGGGGTCGGCGCGCCGCAGATCGGCCGGCTGCTTGCCTTCCGCCCAGATTTTTGCGCGCGCCGCCCATTCGTCGATGCCCTTTGGCGTGTAGCAGTCGGGATTGTCGTCGCTGCCGGTCTGCAACCGCGCATAGACGAAATCGCCGGTGATATCGGCGATGTCAGGATATTTGGCATGGTCGGCATAGACGATCGCCGCCTTGTATTTGCGCGCGAGTGCGGCGAACTCCGGCACGATGAAGCTGTCGTTGCGCACTTCGAGCGCGTGGCGCAGCGCGACGCCGTCCTGCTTTTCCGGCAGCAGTTTCAGAAACGCCTCGAAATCGTCAGGGTCGAATTTCTTGGTCGGCGCGAACTGCCACAGGATCGGGCCGAGCTTGTCGCCGAGCGCGGCCACGCCGGAACCGAGGAAACGCATCATCGATTCACCGGCTTCGCCCAGCACACGCCGATTGGTGACGAAGCGGTTGCCTTTCAGCGAATAGACGAAACCGTCTGGCGCCTCGTTGGCCCATTTGACGAAGGTCGGCTCCTTGAAGCTCGAATAATAGGTGCCGTTGACCTCGATGCTCGGCACTTGCCGGCTGGCGTAGTTCAGTTGCTTGGCCTTCGACAACTTGTCCGGATAGAAGGACGTGTCCCAAGGCTCGAAGGTCCAGCCGCCCATGCCGGCGCGGATTGTTCCCGATTTGCTCATCGTCGTCCTCCCAGATTTCTAAAAGCGATCAAGCCGCGGTGGGCCTGTCGACGGGTTTGGCCATGTCGACCAGTACCCACCCTGGCCGATAGGGATTGGGTCGGCGACCCGTTTCGTGAAAACCATAGGCGAGATAGAGCGCGATGTTCCGTTCCATCTTGGCGTTGGTGTAGAGCCGCACCTCCGGCAGGCCCCACAGACTTGCCTGTTCATCCGCGTGATTGAGTAACGCGATGCCAAATCCCTTGCCTTGGGAGCCGGGGGCGACCGCGACGGAGAAGATCATGACGTGGTCGGGATGGCGCTCCAGCGTGATTAGCCCGGCAAGCGTGGCGTCCCTCTCCAGCAGCCAGACCTCGCCCTGGGCGACGCGCGGTGCGTAGTCCTCGGTAACCGGGATCGGTGGCGCGTCGAGTATCGCGTTGTAGGGGGCATAGGCCGCTTGAGTCAGCGCGACGATCGCGGCGAGATCTTCTGGGCGGGCAAGCCTCACGCCAAAGCTGCTCTGGACCGTGATGCGACCATCCCTACCCATCACTCCGCCGCTTCGCGCTTGCCCCCCGGGCGCCGTTCCAGAAGCTCCTTGAGGAACTGGCCGGTGTAGCTGCGCTTCTCCCGCACGATTGCTTCCGGCGTTCCAGACGCGACCAGCTCGCCGCCGCCATCACCGCCTTCGGGACCGAGGTCGAGCACCCAGTCGGCGGTCTTGATCACTTCGAGATTGTGCTCGATGACCACCACCGTGTTGCCCTGGTCGACCAATTCGTGCAGCACTTCCAACAGCTTGGCGACGTCGTGGAAATGCAGGCCAGTGGTCGGCTCGTCGAGGATGTAGAGCGTCTTGCCCGTCGCCTTGCGCGACAGTTCCTTGGCCAGCTTGATGCGTTGCGCCTCGCCGCCCGACAGCGTCGTCGCCTGCTGGCCGATATGGATGTAGCCGAGGCCGACCTGCTTCAGCGTGTCGAGCTTGTCGCGCACGCCAGGCACGGCGGCGAAGAAATCGACGCCTTCCTCGACGGTCATGTCGAGCACGTCGGCGATCGACTTGCCCTTGAACAGGACGTCGAGCGTCTCCCTATTGTAGCGCTTGCCGTGGCAGACATCGCAGGTGACGTAGACGTCGGGCAAGAAGTGCATCTCGATCTTGATGACGCCGTCGCCCTGGCAGGCCTCGCAGCGGCCGCCCTTGACGTTGAACGAGAAACGTCCCGGCTGGTAGCCGCGCGCCTTGGCTTCCGGCAGGCCGGCGAACCAGTCGCGGATCGGCGTGAAGGCGCCGGTATAGGTAGCGGGGTTCGAACGCGGCGTCCGCCCGATGGGCGACTGGTCGATGTCGATGACCTTGTCGAGGAATTCCAGCCCCTCGATGCGGTCGTGTTCGGCCGGATGCTCGCGCGAACCCATGATGCGGCGCGAGGCCGCCTTGAACAGCGTCTCGATCAGGAAGGTCGACTTGCCGCCGCCCGACACGCCGGTGACGGCGGTGAAGGTGCCGAGCGGGATTTCGGCGGTGACGTTCTTCAGATTGTTGCCGCGCGCGCCGACAACCTTCAGGCGCCGGTTCTTCTTCGCCTCGCGACGCACGCCGGGCGTCGCTACTTCGAGCGCACCCGACAAATATTTGCCGGTGATCGAATTGGGGTTGGCCATCACCTGCTGCGGCGTGCCCTGGGCGATGATCTCGCCGCCATGGATGCCGGCGGCCGGACCCATGTCGACGACATAGTCGGCATGCAGGATGGCGTCCTCGTCATGCTCGACGACGATCACCGTGTTGCCGATGTCGCGCAAATGCTTGAGCGTGTCGAGCAGACGCGTGTTGTCGCGCTGGTGCAGGCCGATCGACGGCTCGTCCAGAACGTAGAGCACGCCGGTGAGGCCCGAGCCGATCTGCGAGGCCAGCCGGATGCGCTGGCTTTCGCCGCCCGACAGCGTGCCGGAATTGCGCGACAAAGTGAGATAGTCGAGACCGACATCGTTGAGGAAGCGCAGGCGCTCCCGGATTTCCTTCAAGACGCGGACAGCGATCTCATTCTGCTTGTCGTTGAGCTGCGCCGGCAGGTCGGTAAACCAGCGATCGGCATTGCGGATCGACTGTTCCGTCACTTCGCCGATATGCTTGCCGCCGATCTTCACCGCCAGCGCTTCAGGCTTCAGCCGATAGCCCTTGCAGGCCGGGCAGGGCGTTGCCGACATGAAGCGCTCGATCTCCTCGCGCATCCAGGCGGATTCGGTTTCCTTCCAGCGTCGCTCGAGATTGGGGATGACGCCTTCGAAGGTCTTGGTCGTCTTGTAGGAGCGCAGGCCGTCATCATATTGGAAGGTGATTTCGCGCTCGCCGGTGCCGCGCAGGATCGCCTCCTGGGCCTCGGCGGAAAGATCCTTGAACTTGTCGCCGAGCTTGAAGTTGTAGGCCTTGCCCAATGCCTCGAGCGTCTGCGAGTAATAGGGCGAGGTCGACTTCGCCCACGGGCTGACGGCGCCGTCGCGCAGCGACACGTTCTCGTCGGGCACGACGAGGTTGGGATCGATGGCGCGCTGGCTGCCGAGACCGTCGCAGGTCGGGCAGGCGCCGAACGGGTTGTTGAAGGAGAACAGCCTGGGTTCGATCTCCGGAATGGTGAAGCCGGACACCGGACAGGCAAATTTTTCCGAGAACAGGATGCGCTCATGCGTCTCGTTCTTGGATTTGTTGACCGAATCCTCGCCGGTCTGGCTGGCGTCGAGCGGCTTGTCGGCGAACTCGGCCACCGCCAGCCCCTCGGCCAGCTTCAATGCCGTCTCGATGGAGTCGGCGAGACGCGTGGCAAGGTCGCCGCGCACGACGATGCGGTCGACGACGACGTCGATGTCGTGCTTGTATTTCTTGTCCAGCGCCGGCACGTCGGCGATTTCATAGAAGACGCCGTCGACCTTGACGCGCTGGAACCCCTTCTTCTGCAACTCCAGCAGTTCCTTGCGGTATTCGCCCTTGCGGCCGCGCACGATGGGCGCCAGCAGGAACAGGCGCGTGCCTTCCTCGACCGCCAGTACCCGGTCGACCATCTGGCTGACCGTCTGGCTCTCGATCGGCAGGCCGGTGGCCGGCGAATAGGGCACGCCGACACGGGCAAACAGAAGCCGCATATAGTCGTAGATCTCGGTGACGGTGCCGACCGTCGAACGCGGGTTCTTCGAGGTGGTCTTCTGCTCGATGGAGATGGCCGGCGAAAGGCCGTCGATCTGGTCGACGTCGGGCTTCTGCATCATTTCGAGGAATTGCCGTGCATAGGCCGAGAGGCTCTCGACATAGCGGCGCTGGCCCTCGGCATAGATGGTGTCGAAGGCGAGCGATGATTTGCCGGAGCCCGACAGGCCGGTCATGACGATCAGGCTGTCACGCGGCAGGTCGAGATCGACATTCTTCAGATTGTGTTCGCGCGCCCCGCGAATGGAAAGGAATTTATGGTCGGCCATCGCCGGTCGCCGCCTCAGATCTGGAATTCATGGGATTGGCGGGTTTTTCCCGGCCATCCTCTATGTAGGTCTTTTTGCCGCCACGTCGAGAGACGCCACAACTCCCGACAGAAGTCGTTTAACCGTCTTTCGCGCGAAGGGGCAAGCGCAAAGAACAAAGACCGAACACGCTCCTGACAAAGCTGTGCGGAAACTGACCCTGACGTAACCTCCCGGCGATCACATTTTTCCGTAACCGGCTATTGATGGTTGACGCGACCGGCTCACGGGGGCAGTCTCCAGAGGTCAGCGAAGCCGGCCGTCTTTCGATGGCCTCGCCGCCCCAAGGCGGGCTGCGAGACGCCGCAGGCATTTGCGATTTGCGCTTCGCGATGGCAATGTCGCAACGGACAAAAGGAGCGGAGCATGACGCCACCGGACAGTCCCCCAGGGCTCCACGTCTCGTTGGAGCCGAGGCAGGCATAAGTGCCAGGGTATAGCGTTTGCGCCACCAGACAAACCGTGACCTGCCATATCCCCCAAAATTAGAGACTGTTAGTCGGATCGTCGGCTGAATGCCGCGAAGCATCCGAAATCCAACGCCGGCAGTACACTCCCGGCAAAAAATGGATTTGAGATCCAGAAAAGCCCCGTCCGTTTGCCCCAGGCACGGCGGGGCTATTCTTTTGGGCGGGCTCGAGTTTGCAGGACCGATCTTTTGCCCTACCTGGGCGGCTTGATCCCGCCAACCCCGACATCGACCGTGATGCTGCCGGAAATCCTGACATCCGTATCGCCGATCTTGAACTGCCCGTTGCCGCTGCTAGGGAATGCGTCGTCGGGTTCGGGCACCGGGGCTGGCTTGGCGATGCGATAGTCGCCGCTCACGCCGGGCAGGGCGCCTTTCCGAGCCGACGACGAGGCGCCGTCGGCAAGTGCCGCACAGGAGAAAAGGCCGACGATGGCGAGCACCATGGTGGCTGTGACACGGTGCAATGGTCTTGATCGATGTGCGTCGGTCATCCCCCTGTTATAGGGACCTGCCGCCACTTGAACCAGACCGGTATCGTCAAATCTTCGTTCTCGGGTCACGCCGCCTTTTTGCGGGTGTCGAAAACATGGTCGACAAGGCCCCATGCCTGGGCCTCGCGGGCCGTCATGAAATGGTCGCGGTCGAGCGTGCGTTCGACCTCTTCATAGCTGCGGCCGCAATGCTGGGCGTAGAGTTCGGTCATGTGGCGCTTGGTCTGGCCGATGCGTTCGGCATGCCGCTGGATGTCGGAAGCTTGGCCCTGGAAGCCGCCGAGCGGCTGATGCAGCAGGATGGTGGCATTGGGCAGCGCGATCCGGCGCCCGGCCGTGCCCGCCATCAGCAGGAACGATCCCATCGACGCGGCAAAGCCCATGCACACGGTCGACACCGGGCAACTGATATATTGCATCGTGTCGTAAATGGCGAAGCCGCTGGTCACCATGCCACCCGGCGAGTTGATGTAGAGCGAAATCTCCTTCTCGGGATTGTCCGACTCCAGCGACAAAAGCTGCGCGCAGACTAGCGCTGAGACGCCGTCGTTGATCTCGCCGTTGATGAAGACGATGCGCTCGCGCAGCAGCCGCGAAAAAATGTCAAATGCACGTTCGCCGCGGCTCGATTGCTCGATCACCATCGGCACAAGACTGGCAACACCGCTCATTTTTCTTCTCCAATTTCCGTGTTCAGGCCGTGCGCAGCAGAAGATGCGGCGTGTTGCTCGCGGCGATGAGCTTTCCGGCTCCGCGCAGCGAAAGCCGGCAGCCGGCGCTCGTCATGGTAACGGCCGCCTTGCGAGCAAAGCCGTCATGGACGATGCGCAGATGCGTGCCGCCCGAAACGGTGCGGGCGAGTGTGAAGGTGACGGTGCTGTCGAGCGGGTGCTGTCGCGCCGCATCGTCCGACTGTTCCCGCCAGGAATAGCGCAGCAGACGCTCAGGCTCGGCGTCGAGGATCTCGCACTCGATCGCCGCGTCGGGCCCGGCGAAGGCAAAGCGGCTGCCGGTCTGTGGCCTGATATCATTCGGCATCATCCAGGCGGCGAGCAGTTCCGGCACGGTCAGCGCCCGCCACACCTTTTCCGGCGGCTCGGCTAGGTCATATTCGAATTCGATCGCATCCGGTGCGACTTCGCGTTGGCTCTTCATTGATCCATGTCCTTCAAAACCGTCTTCAGCCTTTCGATGCGCTCCGGCCAGAACGTCCGGTAGCGTTCAATCCAGGAGAGCAGCGGGGCAAGCCCCTGCGGATCGGCGCGGTAATAGGCGTTGCGGCCGGCCCGCCGCTCGACCACGAGACCGGCACCGCGCAGCACCGCCAAGTGCTGGGACACGGCCGGCTGCGACACAGTCAGGCCGCAGCGCAGTTCCGACACGCTCATCTCGCTTGTCGCGAGCCGCTCGAAGACGGCACGGCGTGTCGGGTCGGCCAGGGCGCGGAAAATCTCTGCTTCGATCATGGCAAAAGCATAAGTCGATACTTATTGATTTGGCAAGCGCTGTTTTGCAACCCATATGAAGGCCTTGGCCATTGCTGCCATTCCTTGACAATCAGCGGCGGTGCATATAGGAACGAAAAGGGAACAAAAACCTTGTGGGAAAAGCCAGCCTTGGCAGGCGGCTGACGTCCGTAGCCTGTAAGGTGCTGCGACAAAAATTTGTTTCGGATGAGCGCGGAGAAATATCATGGCGGGTAGCGTCAATAAGGTCATTCTGGTCGGCAATCTCGGCGCGGACCCTGAAATCCGCCGCCTGAATTCGGGCGAGCCGGTCGTCAACATCCGCATCGCCACCTCGGAAAGCTGGCGCGACAAGAATTCCGGCGAGCGCAAGGAAAAGACCGAGTGGCATAACGTCGTCATCTTCAATGAGGGCATCGCCAAGGTGGCGGAGCAATATCTGAAGAAGGGCATGAAGGTCTATGTCGAGGGCCAGTTGCAGACCCGCAAATGGCAGGACCAGACCGGCGCCGACAAATACACGACCGAAGTCGTGCTGCAGAAATTCCGTGGCGAGCTGCAGATGCTTGACGCGCGCGGCCAGGGTGAGGGCGGCCAGGTCGGCGGCTACAGCGGTGGCGGCAGCAGCCGCGGGTCGGATTTTGGCCAGTCGAGCCCGAATGAAGGGTTCAACCGCGGTGGCGGCAATGCTCCCAGGGGCGGCGGTGGCGGCGGTTCGTCGCGCGAACTGGACGACGAAATTCCGTTCTGATCGGGAGCCGCACCAAACGGCGAATGCTTGTGCTTGATATGCCCCGAGGGTCCTGCATGGACTTTCGGGGTTTTGCATTGTTGATTTGGGAACAAAGGACTGAAAGGACAGGGCGATGAAGGCACGGGTAAAATGGGTCGAGGAGCGCACCTTCGTCGGCGAATCCGGCAGCGGCCACAAGGTCGTATTGGGAACCGCGTCCAGCCCGGACGGCAAGACCCCGGGGCCGAGCCCGATGGAACTGGTGCTGATCGGCACCGGCGGCTGTTCGGCCTATGATGTCGTCCACATCCTTGAAAAGGGACGCGAGGCGATCGAGGACTGTGTCGTAGAACTCGACGCCGACCGGGCCGAGACCGACCCGAAGGTGTTCACCCGCATCCACATGCATTTCATCGTCAAGGGCCGCGCGCTGTCGCGCGACAAGGTCAAGCGGGCGATCGATCTGTCGATCGACAAATATTGCTCGGCTTCCGCCATGATGGCCAAGACGGCCACGCTTACGCATGACTTCGAGATCGTCGATACGACAGCGCAGTAGGGCCGCAGGGATACCGTTCAACTAGCCATCAGCGCCTTGATGCCGTCGGCGACGAACTGCACCGCCAGCGCCGCCAGAATAACGCCGAGCAGGCGGGTCAGGATCGAGCGGCCGGTCTGGCCGAGGATGCGGTCGATGCGCTCCGACAGCACGAACACCAGATAGGTGATGGCGAGGCAGACGAAGATGATGCCGACCAGCGCCGCCTGTGCGGCAAAGCCCTGAAACGAGCCGGAGAGCAGCACAGTCGCCGAAATCGCACCGGGACCGGCGATCAGCGGGATTGCCAGCGGGAAGGCGGCGATGTTGTGGATCATGTCCTTAGTGATGGCGACGTCGCCGATCTTCTCCTTGCGGTCCTGGCGGCGCTCGAACACCATTTCGAAGGCGATGAAGAACAGCAGAAAACCACCTGCTACGCGGAAGGCCGGCAGCGTGATGCCGAACACCGACAGGATCGAGGCACCTGCGATCGCGAACAGCGCCATCACCAGGAAGCCGATGATCGAGGCGCGTACGGAGACCTGCTGGCGCTCGTCGCGATTCATGCCGCGTGTCACGGCGAGGAACAGCGGTGCCAGCCCGGGCGGATCGATGGTCACGAGAATGGTGACGAAGGCATTGAACAGGCTGTCGAAACTCGGCATCGCTGACCCCTCCCGCCGGGCCGAGCCCGCACTCCGATATTGGTAGCGCAAAGCCCGGTCGATGGGAACTGTCGGAGGGGCCGGAGACTTCGATGCGGTAGGGCGCGTCGCGGCGAAACGGATTCAGGCGACGCGCTTTGTCCGGTGGGCTAAATGTTCATAGGTGATTTGCCAGGGGTGGCTCTCGGAAGGTCTTTCCTCGCCGATCCAATGGAAGCTGTTGGCAGTGATCTCGGTGAAACGCCATCGAGTTTGCAGACCGCGCGAGTCATCGCCGATCTGGACAATGTCCTTACCCTCGGCCCGCCCGATCTGGCGCGAGTAATCTTGGTTGAGCGGATCATTCCAGATGATGTGCCAGCCACCGATCCCAGGATCGAAGATGCGCAAAGTCGTGCCATACATGGTGGACCGCGCAGGGCGCCTGGGCCTGATCCAGATGTCCTGAATCGCGCGGCCTTCGAGTACCCAGCCGAAATGGCATTCTCCGGTCCATTTCTGGATCGTGCCGTCGTCAAAGTGGTGGACCGTGTCCATTTCCCAGCTTCCGATCAACCATCCATAGAGGTCCATGTCTTTCGCTCGGTCGGCTGGGGGAGCCTCGGATACGAGAGCAGTGAGAAACGAAGAAATGGCCATTGTCACGAGGCCGTTTCGCATCCGGCACATTGGGCGTCGCGGATGCCGATCGAGACATGATCGAACATGTTTTTCTCCATTCTTACAATGATGTGCTGCTTCAGCTTGTAGTTACTCGCCGCGCCAGGAATTCGACCTCGAGGTGCCAGTCCGCGCCATCGTGCGAGCGCTCGCCGAGCCAGCGGAAGGAATTCTCGGTGATCCGCGAAAAGCTCCAGCGCACCGATGACCCGGTGCCGTCGGCGCCCACTTGTACGATGGTGTCGCCCTCGGCGCGGCCAAGCTGGCGGCTGTAATACTGGTTGCGCGGGTCGCTCCAGAAAATGTGCCAGGCATCGGCGCTTGGGTCATAGACCCGCAATGTCGTGCCGTAAAAAGTCCATTTGCCGAGCGAAGGCGAGGGGCCGGCGTCGCGCGCGGGCAGGATCCAGACATCCTGGATCGCCCGGCCTTCCAGCACCCAGCCGAAATGCACCTCGCCGCGGCCGGTCAGCACCGTGCCGCCCTCGAGATGCCGAGAGGCGTCAAATGTCCAGGCACCGACGAAGCGGCCGTAGAGGGCCAGTTTTTCAGCGAGCCCTTCGATCGGTCCGGGACTGTGCAAGGCTTCGGCAAATGAGGATTGGTCGACCATGGCTGCGGCCTCTTCTTGTCAGGAGACCGCGAGGAATAGGCGCTGGCAGGGTTCTGGGCTTGGGAAAAGTTGCTATATTTCGGTCATGACGGCGACCGCGAATACCCTTGCATCCGGACCTGACTGGCATGTGGCGGATGTCATCTGCACGGCCAGCGCCGGCGATCGGCCGTTCGAGGAAGCACATCGGGATTTTTGCGTCGCGGCGGTCACCGGCGGCTCGTTCCGCTACCGCGCGCAGCAAGGCACGGCAATGCTCGCGCCAGGCAGTCTCCTGCTCGGCAATTCCGGCACCTGCTACGAATGCGGGCACGAGCATGGCAGCGGCGACCGTTGCCTCTCCTTCCATTTCGGGCCGGCCTATATGGACCGGATCGTGGCTGATGTGCCGGGCGCCAGGACGCTCACCTTCGCGGCGCCACGCCTGCCGCCGTTACCGGCCCTGGCGCCGTTGCTGGCCGAGGCGGAAGCCGCACGCGACCTGGCCGACGCGGACGCCTTCGAGGAACTCGCCTTGCGCATCGCGGGTGCCGCCATGGCTACAATCTCCGGCGCCGCGCATGCCGGGTGCGGCCCAAGCCGCCGCGATCAGAAAAGGGTTGCCGAGGCGGTGCGGCGGATCGAACTGGGTGCCGACGGACCGATCTCGCTTCCAGCGTTGGCGGATGAGAGCGCGACCAGCCCCTATCATTTCCTGCGCACCTTCCGGCAGGTCGCCGGCATGACGCCCTATCAGTACCTGCTCAGGACCCGGTTGCATCGCGCGGCAGTGCGATTGCGCACGTCGAACGATGCCATCTCGGCAATTGCTTTCGAGACCGGCTTCAACGATCTGTCGACCTTCAACCGCCGGTTTCGGCGGGTCATGGGCGAGACCCCGGGCCGCTATCGCGCCATGCGCGCGGGCAGCGGCTGAAAAGTTGCGTCACCACCCGTGGCATCAGTCCATGGTCGGCCCGCACCAGCCGGGCAGATAGTCGGCGTCCTTGCCCCTGGCCAGCACGAGTGCATCCTTCATCGCCTGGTCGAAATTTTTCGCCACCGCGCCTTTGTCGATGCGCGGCGCAGGAAATCCGCCCACAGGAATTCGCTGAACGGCGTGGTGTCCTTGGCGTAGCCACCCAGCCGGCGCAGTTCGCCAGCCATGCTCCGGTAAGGGTCGTCGACCAGTTCGCCGATGGTCTTCGGCAGGGCGGCATAAGCCCGGCGCTGGCCGTTTTCATCGAATGGATGCATCCAGCCGCGGTTGTCGAGCATGAAAAGGAACGCGTCCTTGTCCAGTGCCGACAGGTCGCTGATCACCGTCACGAGCACATCCTTGACGCCTTCCTCGATCAGGGCGCGGGCGAGATGATGGTGATCGGTGACGTAGTTGCGGTTTTTCGGGCCCAACACGACCGGGATCATGTGCTTGCCCAGAAAGGCGCCTGTGTTCGCGGCGCTCTGCGAGCGGACCAGCTGGCGCTTGAGATCCACCTCGCGCATCCCGACCGTAATTTGCGTTGGCCGCAGTTCCTTGACCGGGACCGGGGTCACCAGCGGCTCTCTCAGGACGATCATGGTGTACTCTCCTGGTTTTCCGGCGGGCCGGAATGCAGAGCCCTGATGGCGGCATCGACGCTGTGGAAGATCCGCTGCGGGCCGACGAGATCGATGATGCCGAACCGCGCAAGGGCTGCCTGGGCACGCACCGATTCCATCCGAGCAATGGCGAATATTGCGCCCGCATTGCGGCAATGGGTGATGGTTTCGATCAATGCCTGGGCGGCGGTGTAGTCGATTTCGACAATGTTACTGGCCTCCAGCACGACGAGTTTCACATCGCCCTTGCGGGCGTCGACCAGATCACAAAAGCCGCGTTTGAAACCGTCGGCATTGACGAAGGACAATGGCGCCTGGAACGCCGCGACCAGCACGCCGGGGAGTTGTTCGCCAGCGCTCGGCTTGCCCGGCGGCCACCAGACGGAGGTTCCCGGGACCTGTTCAAGTTCGATCGGCAGCGTCTGGGTCGCGCTCCAGATTCCGTGCAGCAGCGACAGGCCGATGCCGACCGCCACGCCGGTCTCGATGGGCAGCACGACGATGGCCGCCATGGTGATCAGGATCAATGCGAATTCGACCGGCGCTTGCCGGTAGACACTGGCGAAAACCTTCCAGCGCAGAATGTGCTGGGCGACGAACATCAGGACCCCGGCGAGGGCGGCCTGCGGAACATCGGCGAGCAGGCCGCCGCCAAAGGCGCCCAGCGCCACAACGAGCGCCGCGGCAATGAGGCTCGAGAGTTGCGAGCGGCCGCCCGACTGGGAGACGATTGCCGTGCGTGGTGGGCTGGCGTTGACGGCGAAGGCGCCGAACAGGCTCGACGCGATGCTGCCGGCGCCGGCACCAACGAAATCGCGATTGACGTCGGGCGCGTCGCCCTGCGGAGCGAAGGAACGGGACGTGGCGGCCGTCTGCACCATGACGACGATGGCGATCAGCAATGCCAGCGGAACGAGCGCCTGCACGTCGTCGAGACCGGCCAGTGGCAACCCTGCCCGCGGCAGGCCATTCGGCAAGGCACCAAGCACCTCGACGCCATGATCCTTGAGGCCGAAAATGGCGACCGCTGTCGTGGCAAGCACCATGCCGATCAGCGCGCCGGGGATGCGGGCGCTGATAAGCTCGGAAAACAACACGATTGCGAATACCCCAAGGCCGAGCGTCAGGCTCCAGGGGTTGGTGAGATGGAGGCTGCTGGCGATTTCGCCGATGCGCTGCACGGTTTCGCCGCTTTCCGCCGGCAGGCCGAGCAGTCCAGGCAATTGTGAAACGATGATATGGACGGCGATGCCTGCCAGAAAGCCAGTCGTGACCGGCACCGAGAGCAGGTCGGCAATCCAGCCGAGGCGAAAGACGCCGCTCAGCATCACGATCAGCCCGACCATCAGCGCCAGCGTGGCGGCCAGCGCCAGATAATGCGGTGAGCCTGATGATGCGAGCAGCGCCAGGCTGCCGGCAAACAAAGGCGTGATGGTCGAATCCGCGCCGGACGAAAGGTGGCGATTGGCGCCGAACAGCGCAAACGCCACCGAACCGGCGACAAAGGCGAAAAATCCAACCTCGGGCGCAAAGCCGCCGAGCCTGGCTGTCGCCATCTGCTCGGGAATGGCGATCGCGGCCAGTGTCACGCCCGCGATCAGATCGCCATTGAAATCCCGGGGCGTCCAACCGTGCAGCGCCCGCAAAGGCAGCCATGAGCTCCAATTCATGGTGATCGCGGCTTTTGCTTGGGGAGTTGGTCCATTACAGGCTTTTGCCTTGGTGGCGGCGAAAAGCGTAACGGCCATATCGTCGCAATTAGCGGTATCCTTTTGAAATTACCA
Source organism: Mesorhizobium sp. M8A.F.Ca.ET.181.01.1.1 (assembly GCF_004792025.1). NCBI lineage: Bacteria > Pseudomonadati > Pseudomonadota > Alphaproteobacteria > Hyphomicrobiales > Phyllobacteriaceae > Mesorhizobium > Mesorhizobium sp. M8A.F.Ca.ET.181.01.1.1. Next base: position 1,284,205 of record NZ_SRTV01000001.1, read on the forward strand.
CTAAAAATGACACTGGAAAAGTGCCGTGAACATTGGAGTTTCGGCCGTGCTTCCTATATAAGCGGTCAGTGATTCCTGATTAGATTGTGATCCGATTTGACCGACCAAAAGACACCGCGCGGCGCCGACGGCGGCCCCACCGGCATCGAACCCATCTCCATCATCGAGGAGATGCAGAGTTCCTATCTCTCTTACGCCATGAGCGTGATCGTCAGCCGTGCGTTGCCAGATGTGCGCGATGGCCTGAAGCCCGTGCACCGCCGCATTCTCTACGCGGCGCATGAGAGCGGCTACCACTGGAACCGCAAATACGTGAAGTCGGCGCGTCCTGTCGCCGACGTGATGGGTAAATACCATCCGCATGGCGATGCCTCGATCTATGACGCCTTGGTGCGCATGGCGCAGGACTGGTCGCTGCGTGTGCCCTTGATCGACGGGCAAGGCAATTTCGGCTCGATTGACGGCGATCCGCCGGCGGCGATGCGCTATACCGAATCGCGCCTGACCAAGGTCGCGCATGAGCTTCTGGAGGATATCGACAAGGACACCGTCGATTTCCAGGACACTTATGATGCGTCGGACACCGAGCCGAAGGTTCTGCCGGCGCGCTTTCCCAATCTGCTGGTCAACGGCTCGGGCGGCATTGCCGTCGGCATGGCGACCAACATCCCGCCGCACAATCTCGGTGAGGTCTGCAACGCCGCCATTGCCGTCATCGACAATCCGGCGATCGACCTGCCGGCGCTGATGGAGATCATTCCGGGCCCTGATTTCCCGACCGGCGGCATCGTGCTTGGCCGCTCCGGCATCTACAGCGCCTATTCCACCGGCCGTGGCTCAATCGTCATGCGCGGCAAGGTCAACATCGAACAGCGCGGCAATGACCGTGAATCGATCATCATCACCGAGGTTCCCTATCAGGTGAACAAGGCCTCGATGATCGAGAAGATGGCCGAACTGGTGCGCGACAAGCGCATCGAGGGCATTTCCGACATTCGTGACGAAAGCGACCGTCAGGGTTATCGCGTCGTCATCGAACTCAAACGTGACGCCGTTGCCGACGTCGTCCTCAACCAGCTCTACCGGTTCACGCCGCTGCAGACGTCTTTCGGCGCCAATATGGTGGCTCTGAACGGCGGCAAGCCGGAACTGCTGAACCTGACCGACATGCTGACGGCATTCGTCACCTTCCGCGAGGAGGTGATCAGCCGGCGGACTAAGTTCCTGCTCCGCAAGGCGCGCGACCGCGCCCATGTGCTGGTTGGTCTAGCCATCGCCGTCGCCAACATCGACGAAGTGATCAAGCTTATCCGCACCGCGCCGGATCCGCAGTCGGCGCGCGAGCAGTTGATGGAGCGGCGCTGGCCCGCGGGTGACGTTGAATCGCTGATCCTGCTGATCGACGATCCACGCCATCGCATCAACGAGGACGGCACCTACAATCTGTCCGAGGAACAGGCGCGCGCCATCCTCGAACTGCGCCTGCAGCGCCTGACAGCGCTGGGCCGCGACGAAATCGCCGATGAGTTGAACACGATCGGCGACGAGATCAAGGACTACCTCGACATCCTGTCGTCTCGCGCGCGTATTCAGCAGATCGTCAAGGACGAACTCGCCGCCGTGCGCGACGAGTTCGGCACGCCACGCCGCACCGAGCTCACCGACGGTGGCGCGGACATGGAAGACGAGGACCTGATCCAGCGCGAGGACATGGTCGTGACGGTGAGCCATTCCGGCTACATCAAGCGCGTGCCGCTTTCGCTCTACCGGGCGCAGCGCCGCGGCGGCAAGGGTCGCTCCGGCATGTCGACCAAGGAAGAGGATTTCGTCACCCGGCTGTTCGTCGCCAACACGCACACGCCGGTGCTGTTCTTCTCCTCGCGCGGCATCGTCTACAAGGAAAAGGTCTGGCGCCTGCCGATCGGCAACCCGCAGTCACGCGGCAAGGCACTGATCAATATGCTCCCGCTGGAGCAGGGCGAGCGCATCACCACGATCATGCCGCTGCCCGAGGACGAGACGAGCTGGGGCGAACTCGATGTGATGTTCGCCACCACGCGGGGCACCGTGCGCCGCAACAAGCTTTCCGACTTCGTCCAGGTCAACCGCAACGGCAAGATCGCCATGAAGCTGGAGGAGGAGGGCGACGAGATCCTCGGCGTCGAGACCTGCACCGACAATGACGACGTGCTTTTGACCGCCAGCTCGGGACAGTGCATCCGCTTCTCGGTCGGTGACGTGCGCGTCTTCCAGAGCCGAAACTCGGTCGGCGTGCGCGGCATCACCATGGCTGACACCGACCGCATCATCTCAATGTCGGTGATCGAGAATGTCGATGCGCCGCCGGCTGAACGCGCCGCCTACCTTAAGCGTGCCGCGGCCGAACGGCGGCTTGCCGCGGGCATCGCCGCCGGTGAAGAGGAAGAGATCGCGCTGACCAATGAAGAGGTCGGCGAGGAGACGGAGCTTTCCGACGAGCGCTACGAGTTCCTCAAGGCGCATGAGCAGTACGTGCTGACGGTCACCGAATACGGTTACGGTAAGCGCTCTTCGTCCTATGATTTCCGCCTGACTGGACGCGGCGGCAAGGGCATCCGCGCCACAGACGTGTCGAAGACGGCCGAAATCGGCCGTCTGGTGGCAACTTTCCCGGTCGGCAATGACGATCAGATCATGCTGGTGTCGGACGGCGGCACCGTCATTCGTGTGCCCGTCAATGGCATCCGTTTCGCTAGCCGCGCCACCAAGGGCGTGACCATCTTCAACACGGCTGAAGGTGAAAAGGTGGTTTCGGTCGAACGGATTTCGGAGCCACAAGCGGACGAGGAAGCGGAAGAGGTCGAGGGTGGCGCGGAGCCCGGTTCGACGCCTGACGGCAGTCCGGATAACAGCGAATAGTCGTTGGTTAGCATAGTAACGCCGGCCTGTGGCCGGCGCGGCAGCAAGTCGACAATAGCTTAGTAGTGACGATACGGCTTGCGCAGGCCGAAGCCTTCGAAGCGTTTGGTGGTTGCCTTGACGCGAATGCGCTGCGCCTCCTGATGCAGCCCGAATACTGTGGCGATCAGCATGGCGACGGTCATTGCGGTGGCGAGCATGTAGATCAGCATGTGCGTGTTCTCCTGCGCCTTACAACGGATATATGGGGCTTTGGTTTCATCTTATTAAGGGTGCAACCTAGTGAACGCTGCGTGAAGGCTTCGTGATCAGCGTATTCATCTGTCGTTCATGTGCCGGAAAAGGTTCACGGGCCGCCTGCCGATCGGATTTGCCTTTGTGAGAGAGGCTCGCTAGAAGCTCCGGCATGACCGAACGCATCGCCCTTTACGCCGGCTCCTTCGACCCGCTGACCAACGGCCATCTCGATGTGCTGAAAGCGTCACTGGCGGTTGCCGACACTGTCTATGCGGCGATTGGCATTCATCCGGGCAAGAAGCCGCTGTTCTCCTTCGACGAGCGGGTGCGGTTGATTGAAGCCGCCACGAAAGCCGAATTCGGCCGCGATGGCGCCCGCATCAAAGTGGTCGCTTTCGATGGGCTGGTGATCGATGCCGCCAGAAGGGAAGGCGCCTCGATCATGATCCGCGGTCTGCGCGATGGCACCGACCTCGACTACGAAATGCAGATGGCGGGCATGAACGAAACCATGGCGCCGGAGTTGCAGACGGTTTTCCTGCCCGCCAGCCCGTCGGTGCGAACCATTACCGCCACACTTGTGCGCCAGATAGCCTCGATGGGCGGCGACATCCGCCCCTTCGTGCCGGCGGCCGTGGCCGGTGCGCTCACCGCAAAATTCGCGAAATAAGCTCGGAGAAAATCCTCATGCAGCTCAAAAGGCTCGCCTCATTCCTTGTTGTGCTCGCCGGTCTCTTGACCGCGTCCGTTTCCGCCTATGCTGCAGACCCGGAAAACACCATGATCATCACGCTGAAGGGGGGCGACGTCACCATAGCGTTGCGCCCCGATCTGGCACCCAAGCATGTCGCGCAGATCAAGAAGCTGGTGCGCGATCATGCCTATGACAATGTGGCTTTCCATCGCGTCATCGACGGCTTCATGGCGCAGACCGGCGACGTCAAGTTCGGCAACATGGAAAAGGGATTTAACGCCCAGGCCGTCGGCACCGGCGGCTCGGACCTGCCCGACCTGCCGGCCGAATTCTCTCAGACCGAGCGCTACAAGCGTGGCGTGGTCGGCATGGCCCGCTCGCAGGATCCGAACTCCGCCAATTCGCAGTTCTTCATCATGTTCGCACCGGCACCGCCGCTCGATGGCCAATATACCATCGTCGGCAATGTCGTCAGCGGCATGGAGCTGGTGGACAAGATCAAGAAGGGCGACGAGGCGGACAATGGCACGGTTGCCGATCCCGACCGGATGATCAAAGTGCGCATTGCCGCCGACAAATAGTTCCATTTTACAAAAGGATATCTGACATGGCTGAGATCAAGGACCGCGAGAACGCGCTCATCATGGAAACGACCAAGGGCGAGGTCGTCATCGAACTGTTTCCCGATTTGGCCCCCGGCCATGTCGCCCGCATCAAGGAACTGGCGCGCGAAGGCGCCTATGATGGCGTCGTCTTCCACCGCGTCATCGAAGGCTTCATGGCGCAGACCGGCGACGTCAAGTTCGGCAACTCGAGCAAGCCCTCGTTCGCGCCTTCCCGCGCGGGCATGGGCGGCTCGGAAAAGCCTGACCTGAAGGCAGAGTTCTCCAACGCGAACCACGGTCGCGGCACCTGCTCGATGGCCCGTTCGCAGAACCCGAACTCGGCCAATTCGCAGTTCTTCATCTGTTTCGACGATGCCGCGTTCCTCAACCGCCAGTACACGGTCTGGGGCCAGGTCATCGAAGGCATGGAGAATGTCGACAAGATCAAGCGCGGCGAGCCGGTGCAGGATCCCGACAAGATCGTGTCGCTGAAGGTCGCGGCAGACGTCAAGTAAGGCGAAACGACAATGATGGGCGTCGTCTGGTCGCTTCTCGGCATCCTGTCCGGCGCCTTCATTGCGATTCAGGCGCCGATCAATTCGCAGCTGGCGCGCGGCCTGGGTCTCCCGGTCGCGGCGGCCGCGTTTTCGTTCCTGTCGGGCGCGGTCGTGCTCGGCATCATCTCGGTAACGGTGGTGAAGCTGCAAGGCATTTCGCTTGACTGGAAGGCGCCGGCGCCGTGGCTGTTCGTCGCCGGGGGCATGCTCGGCGGCTTCTATGTCACGCTCTCCACCATCTTGACGCCACGCATCGGCGCCGCCGCCCTTATGGCGTTCCTGGTGGCCGGTCAGTTGCTCGCCGGCATGCTCATCGACCGCGTCGGCTTCCTCGGTGTCGCGGTGCGTGAAATCTCGCTCGGCCGCATCGCCGGCGCCGTGCTTCTGCTGGCCGGAGCGCTGCTCGTTCGGCTGTTTTGATTCCCGATGCGCGTCGACCTCTTTGATTTCGACCTGCCGGAAGAGCGCATCGCGCTTCGCCCGGCAGAGCCGCGCGACAGCGCCAAAATGCTCGTCGTCGAGCCGGGCAAGGGGCTGGAGGACCGGACGGTTGGCGATCTGCCGTCGTTGCTCCGCGCCGGCGACGTGCTGGTCTTCAACGACACCAAGGTCATTCCAGCGCAACTGAAAGGCATCAGGCGGCGCGGTGAAGCGGCTGCGCAGGTCGAGGCCACGCTGCACATGCGCATGGCTCCAGACCGCTGGCTGGCGTTCATGCGGCCGGGAAAGCGCATCGCCGCCGGTGACCGCATCCATTTCGGTCATGACGGCAATTCCTGTTTCCTTGGCCAGCTCGATGCCACGGTGATCGAAAAGGGCGAGGGCGGCGAAGCGTTGCTCGGCTTTGATCTATCCGGGCCCTTCCTCGACGAGGCGCTGCACGCGGTCGGCCACATTCCGTTGCCGCCCTACATCGCCTCGAAGCGCGATGACGACGAGCGCGACCATGCCGATTACCAGACCATCTATGCCCGGGAAGAAGGTGCGGTAGCGGCGCCCACCGCTGGCCTGCATTTCACGCCCGAGCTTTTTGCGGCGTTGGACGCCAAGGGGATCGAGCGCCGCTTCGTCACGCTGCATGTCGGCGCCGGCACGTTCCTGCCGGTGAAGGCGGACGACACCGCCGACCACAAGATGCATGCCGAGATCGGCTCGGTCAGCGAGGCGACCGCCAGCGCGCTCAACGCCGCGAAGGCGAGGGGTGGGCGCATCATTGCCGTCGGCACCACCTCGCTGCGTCTGCTGGAAAGCGCGGCGCGTGACGACGGTACGGTGGCGCCATGGTCCGGACCGACCGACATCTTCATCACGCCCGGCTACCGCTTTCGCACCGCCGACATGCTGATGACCAATTTCCATCTGCCGCGCTCGACACTGTTCATGCTGGTTTCGGCCTTCAGCGGTCTCGATACGATGCGTGCCGCCTATGCGCATGCCATTGCGAACCGTTACAGGTTCTACTCCTATGGCGACGCAAGCCTGCTTTACCGAGCGGAGATGAGCGATGGACGATGATCTGCAAACCCTCGATCGCGAAAGCCTCGTCGCGGAAGTGAAAAAGCTGCGCGCCGGTATTCGCGCGCACCGCGATACATCAGGCCATGATCTGTGCTGGCATCACCCCGATCTGTGGGATCTGCTGCCTGAAAAGACCGAGCCGGCGATCGCCGTGCCACCCTGGCCCAAATTCATGCGCGGCTGCATCCAATACCGCCAGTCGCTCGACAGGCAGGCGCCGGGTGCGCCGGTCCACGACAAGGAATTCAATGGCTGAGACGTTCACCTTCAAGGTGCTGGCGACCGATGGCAAGGCGCGGCGCGGCCTGATCGACATGCCGCGCGGCGAAATCCGCACGCCGGCCTTCATGCCGGTCGGCACCGGTGGCACCGTGAAGGCCATGTACATGGACCAGGTGCGCGGCGTCGGCGCCGACATCATCCTGGGCAACACCTATCACCTGATGCTTCGCCCTGGCGCCGAACGTGTCGCGCGGCTTGGCGGTCTGCACGAATTCGCCCGCTGGCCGCACCCGATCCTGACCGACAGCGGCGGATTCCAGGTGATGTCGCTGTCGAAGCTGAGGAAGCTGACAGAGAAAGGCGTCACCTTCCGTTCGCACATCGATGGCGCGGCTTATGAGATGTCACCCGAGCGTTCGATCGAGATTCAAGGCCTGCTCGATTCCGATATTCAGATGCAGCTTGACGAATGCACGGCGCTGCCGGCCGAGTTGAAAGAGATCGAGCGCGCAATGGACCTGTCGCTGCGCTGGGCGGAGCGCTGCAAGACGGCGTTCGGCGACCAGCCCGGCAAGGCGATGTTCGGCATCGTGCAAGGTGGCGACAACGCCGCGCTCAGGGTGCGTTCGGCGCAGGCGCTGAGCGCGATGAACCTCAAGGGTTATGCCGTCGGCGGCCTGGCTGTCGGCGAGCCGCAAGCGGTGATGCTCGACATGCTCGACATCACGTGCCCGGAACTGCCTGACAAAAAGCCGCGCTACCTGATGGGCGTGGGCACGCCGGACGATATCCTGAAATCGGTGGCGCGCGGCATCGACATGTTCGACTGCGTGATGCCGACGCGAGCCGGCCGGCATGGTCTTGCCTATACCAGGCGCGGCAAGGTCAATCTGCGCAACGCCCGTCACGCTGACGATCCGCGCCCGCTCGACGAAGAGAGTGATTGCCCCGCTGCGCGCGACTATTCGCGCGCTTATCTGCACCATCTGGTGCGTTCGCAGGAGGCGCTCGGGGCGATGCTGCTGACCTGGAACAATCTTTCCTACTACCAGAAGCTGATGCAGGACATCCGGGCCGCGATCGAGAGCGGCACCTTCGAACTGCGCTCGGGCGAGATATCCGAGGGTTGGGCCAAAGGCGACCTGCCCGTACTTTGAATTGGGATCCGAGCACACTCTTTCTAAACATAACCAAGAGTAATTGTTCCGAGCTATATTCAGGCAAGGGGCAAGAAACTGTCCGCAACAGCAGACCCATCTGTCGACAATTCTAAATTAGCACTGCATAATTCGCATGCTAGTGTCCTGCGTTTGGCAACGCGCAAGCATCGTGGTGTCGGCCCGGCGATTGCCGCGATCGCAGCAATCGGCCTTTTCTTGCGATTGATGGGTGCGCGCGGCGATCTCTGGCTGGACGAGATCTGGAGCTTCTTGCTGCTCGAGCCGCTTACCTCGATCGATCAGATATTCTGGCGCGTAAACCACGACAACAATCATTTCCTCAATTCGATCTACCTGTACCTGATCGGTCCTTATGCCTCGCCATTGCTTCAGCGCGGCTTGTCGATTGCGCTCGGCGTCGGCACAATCATTGCCGCAGCCGTGGCTGCGCAAGGCCGATGGGCTGGTGTCATCACAAGCATGCTGTTTGCGGTGAGCTATCCGATGGTCCATTACGGCTCCGAGGCGAGAGGCTATGCCGGGCTGGTGCTGTTCACGCTCCTCTCGGTCGTGTTCCTGGAACGCCGGTTCGACACAGGCCGTTCAGGCATCGCATTCGCGGTCATCGTCCTTCTCGGGTTTTTGTCCCACCTCACGATGGTAGAAACGGTGGTGGTTCTGGTGGCCTGGAGCGCCTGGCTCATCTGGCGGCGCACCGGCAGTCTGGGTCGCGTCAATGTCGAACTGGGGCAGATTTTCACGCCGGCATTCCTTGCTTTGCTGCCGCTAGCCGCCTGCGTAACGATCGGCAGCCAGACGTTTGGCTTCAAGGTCGGCGGCGTTTCGCCGTTCTCGCTCCAGGCCTTCGTCCAAGGCTACGGCGGAATGATCCGCTGTCTGTTCGGCTTGCCGCCTTGGATCAGCAACTTGGCCTGTATTGCCTTGGCCTGCGGCCTTGTCTGCGTCTTTGCCGGTATTCGGCGCGATCGGCGGGCCAGTCTCTATGTCATCGGGATTATCGGACTGCCTATTCTGATGGCGGCAGCACAGCTGCCGACCCTCGATTTCCCGCGCTACTTTCTTGTCAGTGCAACATTGCTGTTGCTTTGCGCGGGCGAGTTGCTTGCGCTCGGGTTCGCCGCCGCTGGCATATATCGGCTTGTTGCCGTCGGGGGGCTGGTGGCAATCCTAGCCGGCACGATGACGTTTCTGTTGCCATTCTACGAAAAGGGACGCGGATCCTATGCTGTCATCGTTGAGGAGATGACGCGCAATGGCGCAACGAGCTACGCCAGCAATCAAGATTTTCGGATCGCGGTGATTGTCAACTATTTTGCCAAACGGCTGGGACGCCAGTCATTGCTCGTCGCGGCCGACAAGATATGTGACGAGCGTCCGTCCTGGCTGATCCTCGAGGGCGCCGTGGACCAGCAGCCGGAGCATGTCGCCGCCCCGTCCGGCTGCCTGTTGACCTATGATCGCGTCGATGCCTCGACGAGTTGGGGACTGTCGGGGCAGGGCTGGACGCTCTATCAACGCCAGGATTGAAGTGAGCGAACTGGTTCAGGAGCTCAGCGAATTCGAGGCGCGCAGGCTGCAGCCGGTGATCTGGAATGTGCCGTCGGGCTGCTGCTGAAGCGTGTAGACCGCCTCATAGTCCTTGCCGTCGGGGCCAATGATCAGCACCTGCTGGACGATCGAACCCGGGCCCGTCTGCTCGACCTTGCCGAAAGAGTAGGACCGTGGCTTGCGCACAGGCGGGTAGCCGTTGGTCACCATGTTCATGAAAGCATCGACGGTCGGGAATACCTGCTTCACGTTCGGAGCGGCGAAGCTGTAGGCCTTGGCGCCGTCATCGGCGATGAGGGCCTTCAATTGACCGTCGATGACGGCTTGGCCAGCCTTGATCTCGGCATCGCCGGCAAACGCCTGGGAAGCCAGCATGAGCGAAACGAACGCGAATGCGAAAAAGCCGCGGCGCATGGCCTGTCTCCACCGTCCCTCGAAAAGCCGCCTCCAGAAAAGCTGTTGCGGAGGCATCCTAACATACGGGTGACGGCGCTTCACGGTTTCAGCGGCCGCCAATATTCGTCCCGGCTAGGCGGATTCCTCGAGCGCGGCATGCCGGTTGCGAAGATGCGCGAGGCCGTGGCCAAGGCCCGCGCCGGCTAAGTGCGCATTCCAGCGCTTGAAAGCCCGCCTCCAGTCTGCCAGAAGGGCCGCTTGAACGTGGACGTTTAGCGGGACGAAGCCATGAAGGCGTTTTTCGTGCAGATCAAATGCGAGCTGGGCAAATCCTACGAGGTTGCCAGCGCGCTTGCCGACGCCGAGATTGCTTCGGAAATCTACTCCACCGCCGGCAATTACGATCTGCTCGCCAAATTCTATGTCGATGATGAGGAAGACGTCGGCCATTTCGTCAACGAGAAGGTGCAGATTCTTCCCGGCATCAAGGACACCTTCACCGTCGTCACCTTCCGCGCCTTCTAGTCGCGAAGCGGATTTGCCCGGGCACGAGGCAAAGCCTGATCAAGCGCATATTTCAGCTGCCTCAATTTTAGGCAGCCGCGACATACTCATCGTCAGGTTCTTCCAAATCGCCGATTGCGCTTGATTTTCTCCGGCGACGCCAGTGAAATGGCGTCACAGGGGAGTATGCGATTGGCAGCGTTCGATGAAATGCTTCCGGAGGTCTCCGGACTTAGAAGACCGTATTCGGCTTACGATCGCTGGCTGAAGGAGCAGGATCCAGCCAGACTTACCGAAAAGATGCAGGACGCCGAACGCGTCTTTCGCAAGACCGGCATCACTTTTGCCGTTTATGGCGAGCAGGAAGCATCTGAGCGATTGATCCCGTTCGACATCGTTCCCCGCATCATTTCAGGCAATGAGTGGCGCCGCCTGACGCAAGGCATCGAGCAGCGCGTACAGGCGCTGAACGCCTTCCTCGACGACATCTACCATCGCCAGGAAATCCTTCGCGCCGGCCGCGTCCCAAGGGACTTGATTGCCAAGAACGAGGCTTTCCTGCCGGAAATGATCGGCGTGCGGCCACCGGCCGGCGTCTACACCCACATTATCGGCGTCGACATCGTGCGCATCAGCGAGGACGAGTTCTACGTGCTGGAAGACAATGCACGCACGCCGTCCGGTGTCTCCTACATGTTGGAGAACCGCGAAACGATGATGCAACTGTTCCCCGAGCTGTTCCAGAAGATCAAGGTGCGGCCGGTGGAGAACTACCCGCAGCTGCTGCGCCAGTCGCTGGCGGCGGTGCGGCCGCAAGGCACCAAGGGGGCGCCGACCATCGCGGTGCTGACGCCCGGCAGTTTCAATTCTGCCTATTTCGAACACGCCTTCCTTGCCGACCAGATGGGGGTGCAGCTTGTGGAGGGACAGGATCTGCGCGTCGTCGACGGCCATGTCGCGATGCGTACGACCGAAGGCTACAAGCAGATCGACGTTCTCTACCGCCGCGTGGATGATTCTTTCCTGGACCCGCTGACCTTCAGGCCGGATTCAGCTCTTGGCATACCCGGCATCATGGATGTCTACCGCGCCGGGAACATCACCATCGCCAATGCGCCGGGAACCGGCATTGCCGACGACAAGGCGATCTATTCCTACATGCCGGAGATCGTCGAATTCTACACCGGCCGCAAGGCGATCCTCGGCAACATCCCGACCTGGCGCTGTTCGGAACCGGACAGCCTGAAATATGTGCTCGAACACATTGATGAGCTCGTCATCAAGGAAGTGCACGGTTCCGGCGGCTACGGCATGCTGGTCGGCCCGGCTGCAACCAAGAAGGAATGCCAGGATTTTGCCAAGAAGCTGCAGGCCAAGCCGTCTAATTACATCGCCCAACCGACGCTAGCGCTCTCGACCTGTCCGATCCTGACTGACAAGGGCCTGGCGCCGCGCCACGTCGACTTGCGGCCTTATGTGCTGGTTTCCGATCGCATCCAGATCGTGCCTGGTGGGCTGACGCGCGTTGCGCTGAAGGAAGGCTCGCTGGTGGTGAATTCCTCGCAAGGCGGCGGCACCAAGGACACCTGGGTGCTGGATGATTGAGATGGGTGAGTAGGGGATAGTCAGTCGTGAATAGTGGAAGCAGAGGGGACAGGGAAATGCCATATTCCGTTGAGATTCAGTCGCTTGCCATTCCCTACTCGCTATTCCCTGCTCACTAGCCCGAAGGGCCATTCCATGCTTCTCGGCCGCACCGCCAACGGGCTCTACTGGATGAACCGCTATATCGAGCGGGCCGAAAACATGGCGCGGTTGGTCGATGCCGGCCTGCGCATGGCGCTGACCCGCACTCAAAGCGCCTCGGAGGAGTGGAACTCCGTGCTGCTCAGCGCCGGCTCCGACGCTGCCTTCACGCAGAAGTATTCGGACTATTCGGCGGCGAATGTCGCTGATTTCCTGCTGCGCGACACGTCGAACCCTTCAAGCACGATGTCGTCGATCGAGACCGCCCGCAACAATGCGCGCATGGTGCGCACCGCGCTGACGCGCGAGACCTGGGAGAGCATCAACGAAGCCTGGATGGCGCTGAAACGGATGCTGGCGAGGCCGATCGACGAGCGCGACCTGCCCAATGTGCTCGATGCGATCAAGCGCGAGACAGCGCTGATCCGTGGCTCGTTCTACGGCACCATGCTGCGCAACGAGATTTTCGACTTCTCGCAGCTCGGCACCTATGTCGAGCGCGCCGACAACACGGCGCGCATTCTCGACGTGAAATACTACGTGCTGTTGCCGTCGATTTCATGGGTCGGATCGAGTCTGGACAACTACCAGTGGGAATCGATCCTGCGTTCGGTGTCGGCGCATCGCTCCTATCGCTGGGTCTACGATGCCGACTACAAGCCCACCAACATCGCCGACTACCTGATCCTCAATGTGCGCATGCCGAGGTCGCTGACCTTCTGCTATCGCTTCCTGGCCGAGCATCTGAAGTTCCTCGGCGACGACTATGGCGAGCGTCATGCCTGCCACGCGACCGCGGAGAAGACCCAGACGATGCTGCGCGCGGGATCGATCAAGGACATATTCGACGCGGGCCTGCACGAGTTCCTGGCCGGGTTCATTCGCGACAACACCAGGCTCGGCGACGAGATCGCGCAGGACTACAGGTTTTATTGAGGAAGCCATGCGGCTGAAAATCACTCACCGGACCGAATATCGCTATGACGCGCCGGTGCAATATCTACTTCAGAGGCTGCGGCTGCTTCCCATGAGCGGGCCGACACAGACAGTGCTGTCCTGGGCGCTGAAGGTCGAAGGCGCGCGCGAGGAAGTGCGATTTACCGACCATTACGGCAACGATAACAGGCTGTTGAGCGTCGAAGGTGACCACGATTTCATCACCGTCGAGGCCTTGGGCGAGGTGGTGACGCGCGATACATCAGGCGTTTGCGGGCCGCATCAAGGCTTCGCGCCGCTCTGGTTGTTCGCGCAGGAGACTGCCTTGACCACCATAGGCGGCGGCATTCGTGATCTTACCGAGGCGGTCGGCAAGGGCACCGACCTCGAAAGGCTGCACAGGTTGATGGCCGCCATCGGTGAGCGCGTCGCCTACACGCCCGGCGCCACCAATGCGACGACCGCGGCCGAGGAAGCCTTGGCGCTGAAGACCGGCGTTTGCCAGGACCATAGCCACATCTTTGCCGCCGCCGCGCGCGCCATGGGATTTCCGGCCCGCTATGTCAGTGGCTATCTGATGATGGATGCGGCGGTGGAGCAGGCGGCGAGCCACGCCTGGGCCGAAGCCCATGTCGCGGGCCTCGGCTGGGTTGCCTTCGATCCCGCCAACGGTATTTCTCCCGATGAACGCTATGTGAAGGTGGCTACCGGCCGCGACTACCGTGACGCTTCGCCGGTGTCGGGAATTCGGATGGGACAGGCGGAAGAACTGCTTGCGGTCACCGTCACGGTAGAGCAGTAATCCCCCCCAGGATTGCTGCCTCAAGAGATTCTATGACCTATTGCGTCGGCCTCAAGATCGATCGCGGGCTCGTGTTCATGTCGGACACGCGCACCAATGCCGGCATGGATTCGATCTCGACCTTCAAGAAGATGCATGTGTGGGAGCAGCCGGGCGAGCGCGTCATCGTCTTGATGTCGGCCGGCAATCTGGCGACGACACAGGCCGTGGTCAGCCTACTCGACGAGCGCACCAAGGCGGTGACCGACCGCCATGAGAAGCTGCTCGAAACGCCATCCATGTACCAGACGGTGCGGCTGGTCGGCGACACGGTGAAAGAGGTGATCGCGCAATCGTCGCCCGCCGGCGAGAAGGCCGATTCCTATTTCAATGCCTCCTTCATCCTCGGTGGGCAGATCAAGGGCAGCCCGCCACGCCTGTTCATGATCTATCCCGAAGGCAATTTCATCGAGTCGACCGACGACACGCCGTTCTTCCAGATCGGCGAGACCAAATACGGCAAGCCGATCATCATCCGCGCCTATGAAAAGACGATGAGCCTCGCCGAGACGGTTAAACTCTTGCTGGTGTCGTTCGATTCGACGTTGAAATCGAATCTGTCGGTCGGCTTGCCGCTCGACCTGCTTTTCCTGGAACGGGACGCCTTTCAGGTCGGCCTGAAAAAGCGGATCGGCCAGGACGATCAGTATTACCGCACGATCTCCGATGGATGGTCGAATGCCCTGAAGACGGCGTTCGCCAGCCTGCCGGATTTCCCCGGCTAGTTTTGCCTATCTCGCCATTCGACGGTGGTTGCAAATATTTCACATGTTAATTAATATGATCTTGAAGATCGGGCGGCTGCCGCCGGCCACGAAAGATCATGTCGGGAAGACAAGATGAACAATGACGATTTCCGGCAATGGTCGCAACGCGCCGCCGACTGGGGTGCCGACTATCGCAACAATTTGCGTGAGCGGCCGGTGCGGCCATTGGTCGAGCCGGGCGACATTTTCAGGAGCATCGAGGTGTCGCCGCCCGAAGACGCCGAACCGATGGACAGAATCTTCGCCGATTTCGAAGCCAAGATCGTGCCGGGGATGACACATTGGCAGCACCCCCGCTTCTTCGCCTATTTCCCGGCCAACGCGGCGCCGGTTTCGGTCGTCGCGGAATACCTGGTGTCGGCGATGGCCGCGCAATGCATGCTTTGGCAAACGTCACCGGCGGCGACCGAGCTTGAAACCCGCACCGTCGACTGGATGCGCCAGGCGCTCGGCCTGCCAGAGGGCTTTTCCGGCGTGATCCAGGATTCGGCCTCGTCGGCGACACTCAACGCCGTGCTGACCATGCGCGAGCGGGCGCTCGGCTGGCAAGGCAACAAAAAGGGTTTGGCCGGGCAGGGGCGGTTGCGCATCTATTCTTCCGACCAGGTGCACACATCGATCGACCGGGCGATCTGGGTCTCGGGCATCGGCGAGGACAATCTCGTGCGCGTTCCGGTCACCGGCCGTTTTCGCGCCATGGACACGGCAGCCCTGGAAGCAGCCATCATTGCCGACCGGAAAGCCGGCATGCTGCCTGCTGGTATTATCGCCTGTGTCGGCGGCACCAGCACCGGTGGCACGGACGATATTGCAGCGGTTGCGGAGGTTGCCAGGCGGCACGGGCTCTACCTGCATGTCGATGCCGCCTGGGCCGGGTCGGCGATGATCTGCCCGGAATACCGGCATTTCTGGTCTGGCGTCGAAGGCGCCGATTCGATCGTCTTCAATCCGCACAAATGGCTGGGCGCGCAGTTCGATTGTTCGATCCAGTTCCTGCGCGACCCCTCGAGCCATGTCAGGACGCTGGCCATCAAGCCCGACTATCTCAAGACGCACGGCCATGACGGCATCATCAACTACTCGGAATGGTCGGTGCCGCTCGGCCGGCGCTTCCGCGCGCTGAAACTGTGGTTCCTGCTGCGCGCCCATGGACTGGAAAACCTGCGAACCATGATCCGCAACCATGTCGCCTGGAGCGAAGGCCTCGCCACGCGTCTGGCAAGGGAGGTGGATTTCGAGATCGTCAGCGAGCCGATGCTGTCGCTGTTTTCGTTCCGGCACAAGACGGCTTCGGACACCGATGCCGACGAGCACAATCTGCGGCTGGTCAATGCGATCAACGACGATGGCCGCATCTACCTGACGCAAACGAAAGTCGATGGAAGGGTGGCGATCCGCTTCCAGGTGGGCCAGTTCGATGCGACGGCGGAAGACGTCGACGCGGCTTTCACCGCCATTACCGAAATTGCACGCGCCGTGGCCTGAAAAAGGCTGGATCAAGGTCGCGCCGAGGTTCCCCTACAATCATCGGATTTCGTTAGCCGGCTTGTGCCTTTTCATCGGTTTCGTTTTCGACTATAAGCAAGAAAAACGAAAACGGGAGCTTGCTTGATGTATCTGTCGCCGCGCCATGCCGAGATCATCCAGATGGCTAAGGACAACGGCCGCGTGCTGGTCGACGATCTGGCCACGCATTTCAATGTGACGCCGCAGACCATACGCAAGGACCTCAACGATTTGTGCGACCAGCGGCTGCTTTCGCGCATCCATGGCGGCGCCTTGTTCCCTTCCGGCATCGAGAACATGGAGTATGAAGCCAGGCGCAAGATCGCGGCCGACGAGAAGGAAGCGATTGGCCGTGCGGCGGCGAGGCTGATCCCCGACAACGCCTCGCTGTTCATCAACATCGGCACCACGACGGAGGCGGTCAGCAAGGCGTTGCTCGATCATAACGGCCTGATGGTTATCACCAATAACATCAATGTTGCCAATAGGATGCGCATCTATCCTTCGATCGAGGTGGTGATTGCCGGTGGTGTGGTGCGCGGCTCGGACGGGGGTGTCGTCGGTGAGGCGGCGGTCGATTTCATCAGGCAGTTCAAGGTCGATTATGCTGTCATCGGTGCCTCCGCGATCGATCATGATGGAGCGCTGCTCGACTTCGATTTTCGCGAGGTGAAGGTGGCGCAAGCGATCATCGCCAATGCCAGGCATGTCATCCTGGTATCCGACCAGACCAAATTCGAGCGTACGGCGCCGGTACGCATCGGTCATCTGTCGCAGGTCAACACCTTCATCACCGATCGCTGCGAGATCGATTCGGTGCGCAAGATCTGCCAGGAAGCCGAGGTTCAGCTGATCGAGACGTCGCCCGCCTGAGGTCTTTTATCGTCTTCTCGCCGGCTTGTTCACCGGCTTGTGATATTTCGTTTGACATTCGTTATGAGTTCGAAATAATTCCGCTACGGTTTCGCAAAAGACCCAAAATGGTGCAGTGCGAAATCGTGGAGGAATTAAGTGGACCCATCTTCAGTCCGGGACATTTTCGTCATAGGCGGCGGTATTAACGGCTGCGGAATCGCCCGTGATGCCGTTGGCCGCGGGTTTTCGGTCTTTCTCGCCGAGATGAATGACCTCGCCAGCGGAACCTCGTCCGGTTCGACCAAGCTGATCCATGGCGGGCTGCGCTATCTCGAATTCTACGAATTCCGCCTGGTGCGCGAGGCGCTCATGGAGCGCGAGGTTCTGTGGAAGAACGCACCGCACATTATCTGGCCGATGCGCTTCGTGCTGCCCTACGCCAGGGGCCTGCGACCCGCCTGGCTGATCCGGCTTGGCCTGTTCCTTTACGATCACATTGGCGGGCGCAAATTGCTGCCGGCGACCAGGACGCTCGACATGGCAAGCGACCCGGCGGGCAAGCCTTTGAAGCCGCTGTTCAAAAAGGCCTTCGAATATTCCGATGGCTGGGTCAACGATGCGCGGCTGGTGGCGCTGAATGCACGTGACGCTGCTGACCGGGGCGCAACCATCCGGACCCGCACGAAAGTGGTTGGAGCCCGCCGCGAAGGCGGGATCTGGACGATAAAGATCGAGAACCTGCAAACCGGCGAGACCGAAGAGGTCAAGGCACGGTTGCTGGTCAATGCGGCGGGGCCCTGGGTAGACCACGTGCTGTCCGGCGTCGTCGGGCAGAATGACGTTCACAACGTCCGCCTCGTGCAGGGCAGCCACATCGTCATCGCCAAGAAGTTCGACGATCCGCGCGCCTATTTCTTCCAGAACAGGGATGGCCGCATCATCTTCGCTATTCCCTACGAGGACGAGTTCACGCTGATCGGCACCACCGACCGGGATTATCCCGGCGATCCGCACGATGTGAAGATCAGCGACACCGAAATCGACTATCTCTGTGCCGCGGCGAGCGAGTATTTCGCGGTTCCCGTCAAGCGTTCGGACATTGTCTGGACCTATTCGGCCGTGCGTCCGCTCTATGATGACGGCGCCTCCAAGGCGCAGGAAGCGACGCGCGACTACGTGCTGAAGGCCGATGGCGGCGAGGGCGCCGCACCGCTGGTCAACGCGTTTGGCGGCAAGATCACCACCTACCGCCGGCTGGCGGAATCAATGCTGGAGAAGATCGAAGGTTTTCTCGGCAAGCGCGGCAAGCCGTGGACATCTGATGCGCCGCTGCCGGGCGGCGATTTTCCGGCCACCGGTTTCGATGCGCAGGTGGCGAAGCTGAAAAGCGCCTACCCTTTCCTCGACCAGCGTTTGGCGCGCCGGTTGACCAGGCTTTACGGGACGCGTGCGCAGGTTCTGCTCGGCTTGGCCAAGTCGATTGCCGATCTCGGCCGCAATTTCGGCGGCGATCTGCACGAGGCCGAGGTGCGCTATCTCGTTGAAAACGAATGGGCCGTCACGGCGGAAGATGTGCTGTGGCGACGGACCAAGCGCGGTCTGCATCTTAGCCGCGAGCAGGTCTCGGCACTCGATGAATTCATGCGTGGCATAAGCCGGCAACATGTCGCGGCCGCCGAATGAAGAGGTTTTGAGCTGATGCGGAAAGCCTGGGAGGAGGCGTCATGCTGGAACTGAGGAACGTCACCAAGACGGTCGGTGCGGTCGAGCACATCCGCGACGTGTCGCTGACGCTTCAGCACGGCTCGCTCAACGTTTTGCTCGGGCCCACGCTTTCCGGCAAGACCAGCCTGATGCGGCTGATGGCCGGCCTCGATGTGCCGACTTCCGGCTCGGTCTGGTTCGACGGCCAGAATGTCACCGGCACGCCGGTGCAGAAGCGCAAGATCGCCATGGTCTACCAGCAGTTCATCAACTATCCGGCGATGACGGTCTATGACAACATCGCCTCGCCGCTAAGGGTGGCTGGTGTCGAGCAAGGCAAGATCGACAGCCAGGTGCGCGAGGCGGCAGCTCTCCTCAAGCTGACACCCTATCTCGACCGCACCCCGCTCAGCCTGTCGGGCGGCCAGCAGCAGCGCACCGCGCTGGCGCGCGCCATCGTCAAGAATGCCAGCCTGGTGCTGCTCGACGAGCCGCTTGCCAACCTCGACTACAAGCTGCGCGAGGAATTGCGGGCCGAACTGCCGAGGATCTTTGCCGCTGCCGGCACAATCTTCGTCTACGCCACCACCGAGCCGCATGAGGCCCTGCTGCTCGGCGGCAACACGGCAACGCTGTCGGAAGGCCGCATCACCCAGTTCGGGCCGACCATCGACGTATTCCGCAAGCCGGTTGATCTGGTGACGGCCAGGACCTTCGCCGATCCGCCGCTCAACAGCATCGTGCTGGCCAAGAAGGGCGCGGACTTTCTGCTCGAGGGCGGCGTCAAGCTGCCGGTGCCCGCCGAACTCGTCGGCATCGCCGATACGAACTATACGATCGGCTTTCAGCCGCACCATCTTTCGCTCGACCGGCCCAATGCTTCCGCGGTGCCGGTGCGGGCAAAGGTCACCATCACCGAAATCACCGGGTCCGAGAGTTTCATCCATCTCGATTTTGCCGATGCCCGCTGGGTGATGTTGACCCACGGCATCAGGGATTTCGAGACAGACGCGGTGGTCGAAGTGTTCATCGATCCGCGTCACATCATGGTCTTCGATGAGCACGGCCGGGCTATGACCGCGCCGAAGCTGGCGGCTTAGGAGGGGCGATATGGCACGCATCGACGTCAACCATGTCAGGCATTCCTATCTGCAGAACCCGCGCACGGATGCCGATTTCGCGCTGCGCGAAGTGCATCATACCTTCGAGGATGGTGGCGCCTATGCGCTGCTTGGGCCGTCCGGCTGCGGCAAGACCACGCTGCTCAACATCATTTCAGGGCTGCTTCATCCCTCGCATGGCCAGTTGCTGTTCAACGGCAGGGACGTGACCAATTTGTCGACGCAGGAGCGCAACATCGCGCAGGTGTTCCAGTTCCCGGTCATCTACGACACCATGACGGTCTACGACAATCTGGCGTTCCCGCTGCGCAATCGCGGCGTGCCGGAGGCCGACGTCGACCGCAAGGTGCGCGAGACGCTGGAGATGATCGACCTGGCCTCATGGGCGAAGAAGAAGGCGAGGGGCCTGACCGCCGACCAGAAGCAGAAGATCTCGCTCGGCCGTGGCCTGGTGCGCTCGGACGTCAACGCCATCCTGTTCGACGAACCGCTGACCGTTATCGATCCGCACATGAAATGGGTGCTGCGCTCGCAGTTGAAGCAGCTTCATCGCCGCTTCGGCTACACGATGGTCTATGTCACGCACGACCAGACCGAGGCGCTGACCTTCGCCGACCAGGTCGTCGTCATGTATGATGGCGGCATCGTGCAGATCGGCACGCCGGCGGAACTGTTCGAACGGCCGCGCCACACTTTTGTCGGCTATTTCATCGGCTCGCCAGGCATGAATGTCGTGCCGGTGGCAATCGAAGGCAGGACGGCGACGCTCGGCTCGCAACGGATCGAATTGCCTGGGGTGCCGAAGGCCAGCGCCGGGGCCGTCGAGCTTGGCATCCGCCCGGAATATGTACGGCTCGGCCGCGACGGCATGGCCGTTTCAATCAGTAAGGTCGAGGATGTCGGCCGCCACAAGGTGGTGCGCGCCAAGCTGGAGGGCCGAGAGATCGCGGCCGTCATCGGCGAGGACGAGACCGTTCCGGCCGAACCGAAAGTTCGTTTCGACCCGGCCGGCATCAACATCTATGCCGATTCCTGGCGTGTCGAGATGGGGGCATAGATGGACAAGACCTGGAACAACAAAGCCTGGTTCCTGGTGCTGCCGGTGCTGGTGCTGGTGGCCTTCACCGCCGTCATCCCGCTGATGACGGTCGTCAACTATTCGGTGCAGGACACGTTCGGCAACAACGTCTTCACCTGGGCCGGCACGGAATGGTTCGAGGAATTGCTCTCCTCCAGCCGCTTCTGGGAAGCGATGGTCCGCAACCTCGCTTTCTCCTTCATCATCCTGGCTATCGAGGTGCCGCTTGGCGTCTTCATCGCGCTCAACATGCCGAAAAAAGGCTGGGGCGTGCCGGTTTGCCTGGTGCTGATGTCGCTGCCGCTGCTGATACCGTGGAACGTGGTCGGCACCATCTGGCAAGTGTTCGGACGCAACGACATAGGTCTGATGGGCTATTACCTCAACGCGATCGGCATCGACTACAATTACGTGCAGGATCCGTTCGACGCCTGGGTGACGATCATCATCATGGACGTCTGGCACTGGACCAGCCTTGTCGTTCTGCTCTGCTATGCAGGACTGGTCTCGATCCCGGATGCCTTCTACCAGGCGGCCAAGATCGACGGCGCCTCGCGCTGGGCGGTGTTTCGCTACATCCAGCTGCCGAAAATGCAGCGCGTGCTTTTGATCGCCGTGCTGCTGCGCTTCATGGACTCGTTCATGATCTACACCGAGCCCTTCGTCGTCACCGGCGGCGGTCCGGGCAACTCGACGACGTTCCTGTCGATCGACCTCGTCAAGACTGCACTCGGCCAGTTCGACCTCGGTCCGGCGGCGGCGATGTCGCTGGTCTACTTCCTCATCATCCTGTTGTTGTCATGGGTGTTCTACACCGTGATGACCAATTACGACGCGGAGCGCTGACATGGCTGGCGCCAACGAACGCACCGAGCGCAATGCAATGAACGGGACCGCCGCCACCGAAGGGCTCGCCAGTTCGCTGTCACAGAGCGAACTCGACAGGCGGATGCGCCGGCGCGGCGAGGAGTCGCGCTGGTGGTGGATCGTGCCGACGCTCTACATCATCGTCCTTCTGCTGCCGATCTACTGGCTCATCAACATGAGCTTCAAGACCAATGCCGAGATCGTCAACTCGCTGACGCTTTATCCGCACGCGCCGACGATCGCCAACTACGTCACCATCTTCACGCAGAAGGCCTGGTATTCCGGCTACATCAACTCGATCACCTATGTCGTCATGAACATGGTGATTTCGGTATCGGTGGCTCTGCCGGCGGCTTACGCTTTCTCGCGCTATCGTTTCCTTGGCGACAAGCATCTGTTCTTCTGGCTGCTGACCAACCGCATGGCGCCGCCGGCCGTGTTCGCGCTGCCGTTCTTCCAGCTCTATTCGGCCTTCGGCCTCATCGACACGCACATAGCGGTGGCGCTGGCGCACTGCCTGTTCAACGTGCCGCTGGCGGTGTGGATCCTGGAAGGCTTCATGTCGGGCGTGCCGAAAGAAATCGACGAGACCGCCTATATCGACGGTTATTCGTTCCCGCGCTTCTTCCTCAAGATCTTCATGCCGCTGATCGCCAGCGGCATCGGCGTCGCCTGCTTCTTCTGCTTCATGTTTTCATGGGTCGAGCTGCTGATCGCCCGCACGCTGACCACGACCGACGCCAAACCGATCGCTGCGACCATGACGCGTACGGTGTCGGCCTCGGGCATGGACTGGGGGCTGCTGGCAGCCGCCGGCGTTTTGACGCTGATCCCCGGCGCGCTCGTGATCTGGTTCGTGCGCAACTATATCGCCAAGGGTTTTGCGCTGGGGAGGGTGTGACATGAACCTCGACTTTTCCTGGATGGCGTGGACCTGGCCGACGGCCGCGTTCTTCACCGTCATCGCGCTGCTTCTGCTTGGCATGGGCGTTTGGGAATACGCTTCGCCGGGTGGCAATCCGCGCGTCGGCGTGCTGCGCTTCGAGACGACGCGCGGCGACCGTCTGTTTCTATCGCTGCTTGGCAGCGCCTTTATCCATCTCGCTTGGCTGGGTCTTGTCGGACCGAGCCTCTGGTGGGCTCTCGCTCTCTCCGTGGTCTACGCCATCGGCGTGTTCCGCTACGTATAGAGGGGGAAACTGTTGGAGCGGCCGCGTGCCGGCGGTCGCTCCAGATCGCACTTGAAACCTAAAACAGTGGAGGAAACACATGCGACGGCAATTTTTAACATCAACAACGGCCCTTGTCCTGTTGCTCGGCGTAGGCAATGCCTATGCCGGCATGGATGAAGCAAAAGCCTTTCTGGACAAGGAGATAGGCGGCGTGTCGACGCTTTCCCGCGCCGACCAGGAAAAGCAGATGCAGTGGTTCATCGACGCCGCCAAGCCCTTCGCCGGCATGGACATCAAAGTCGTGTCGGAAACCTTGACCACCCATCAGTACGAGTCTCAGGTGCTGGCGCCGGCCTTTACAGCCATCACCGGCATCAAGGTCACGCATGACGTCATCCAGGAAGGCGACGTCGTCGAGAAGATCCAGACCCAGATGCAAACCGGCCAGAACATCTATGACGGCTGGGTCAACGATTCGGATCTGATCGGCACGCACTGGCGCTACCAGCAGGTGCGCAACCTGACCGACTGGATGGCGGGCGAAGGCAAGGATGTCACCGATCCGATGCTCGATGTCGACGACTTCATCGGCACCAAGTTCACCACTGCGCCGGACAAGAAGCTCTACCAGCTTCCCGACCAGCAGTTCGCCAACCTCTACTGGTTCCGCTACGACTGGTTCAACGACGAGAAGAACAAGGCCGACTTCAAGGCCAAGTATGGCTACGAACTCGGCGTGCCGGTCAACTGGTCGGCCTATGAGGACATCGCCGCGTTCTTCACCGGCCGCGACGTCAACGGCAAGAAGGTCTATGGCCACATGGACTACGGCAAGAAGGATCCGTCGCTCGGCTGGCGGTTCACCGACGCCTGGCTGTCGATGGCCGGCAACGGCGACAAGGGCCTGCCGAACGGCGTGCCGGTCGACGAATGGGGTATCAAGGTCGATGCGAATTCGCGACCTGTAGGCTCGTGCATGGCACGAGGCGGCGACACCAATGGACCAGCATCGGTCTATGCCATCCAGAAGTATCTGGATTGGCTGAAGGCCTATGCGCCGCCGGAAGCCCAGGGCATGACCTTCTCCGAATCCGGCCCCGTGCCGTCGCAAGGCAATGTTGCCCAACAGATCTTCTGGTATACCGCCTTCACCGCCGACATGGTCAAGCCGGGCCTCCCGGTCATGAATGACGACGGTACGCCGAAATGGCGCATGGCGCCGTCTCCGCACGGCTCCTACTGGAAAGACGGCATGAAGCTCGGCTATCAGGATGTCGGTTCCTGGACGCTGATGAAGTCGACACCGACCGACCGCGCCAAGGCCGCCTGGCTTTATGCGCAGTTCGTCACCTCGAAGACCGTCGACGTGAAGAAGAGCCAGGTTGGTCTGACCTTCATTCGCGACTCCACCATCCATGACAAGAGCTTCACCGAACGTGCGCCGAAGCTCGGCGGCCTGATCGAGTTCTACCGCTCGCCGGCCCGCGTGCAGTGGACGCCGACCGGTACCAACGTGCCGGACTATCCGAAGCTGGCGCAGCTTTGGTGGCAGAACATCGGCGACGCGTCCTCTGGTGCCAAGACGCCGCAGGAAGCCATGGATTCGCTTTGTGCCGACCAGGAAAAGGTCCTGAGCCGTATCGAGAAATCCGGTGTCCAGGGTGACATTGGTCCGAAGATGGCCGAAGAGCACGACCTGGCCTATTGGAACGCCGATGCGGTCAAGGCCGGCAATCTCGCGCCTCAGCTGAAGCTCGAGAACGAGAAGGAAAAGCCGCAGACCATCAATTACGACGAACTGGTCAAGAGCTGGCAGAAGTGAGACTGTCCATGCGGGCGTTCGCGCCCGTGTGAAATTGAGGGAGGCGGCGCGTTGCCGTCTCCCTTCTTTGTATCGAGGCGGAGGATGCGGAATGAGTGGTTTTGTGCTGGCCATCGACCAGGGAACGACATCGACCCGGGCGATCCTGTTCGATGGCC
Source organism: Mesorhizobium sp. M8A.F.Ca.ET.181.01.1.1 (assembly GCF_004792025.1). Classification (NCBI taxonomy): domain Bacteria; kingdom Pseudomonadati; phylum Pseudomonadota; class Alphaproteobacteria; order Hyphomicrobiales; family Phyllobacteriaceae; genus Mesorhizobium; species Mesorhizobium sp. M8A.F.Ca.ET.181.01.1.1. Next base: position 1,309,138 of record NZ_SRTV01000001.1, read on the forward strand.
AGATGAAGGTCGTGGGTAGCGGGCAGAAGGAATTCACCCAGCGCTATCCGGCCTCCGGCTGGGTCGAACATGATCCGGAAGAGATCTGGGCAAGCGTCGTGACCACCGTGAAGGCTGCACTGAAAAAGGCCGGCCGTACGGCTGCTGATGTCGTGGCCATCGGCATCACCAACCAGCGCGAGACCGTCGTTGTCTGGGACAGGGCGACGGGCAAACCGGTCCACAACGCCATCGTATGGCAGGATCGGCGCACCGCACCGCTCTGCCAGAAGCTCAAGAAGCAGGGGCTCGAGAAGAAATTCACCCGCAAGACAGGACTGCTGCTCGACCCCTATTTCTCGGGCACCAAGATCGCCTGGATGCTGGACAAGGTGAAAGGGGCAAGGCGGCGCGCCGAGAGAGGCGAATTGCTGGCGGGTACCATCGACAGTTTTTTGATCTGGCGGCTGACCGGCGGCAAGGTTCATGCCACCGACGCCACCAACGCCTCACGCACGCTTGTCTACAATATCGAGAAGAATGCCTGGGACGACGAACTGCTTTCCATCCTGCGCATCCCGGCCGCAATGCTGCCGGAGGTAAAGGATTGCGCCGATGATTATGGAATCACAGAGAAAAACCTGTTTGGCGCCGAGATAAGGATACTCGGCGTTGCCGGCGACCAGCATGCCGCGACCATCGGGCAGGCCTGTTTCGAGCCGGGTATGATGAAATCCACCTACGGCACCGGCTGTTTTGCGCTGCTCAACACCGGCAGCGATCTGGTGCGTTCGAAGAACCGCCTGTTGACCACCATCGCCTACCGGTTGAACGGCAAGACCACCTATGCGCTGGAAGGCTCGATCTTCATTGCGGGTGCCGCGGTGCAATGGCTGCGGGACGGCATCGAGGTGATCGGCAAGGCCGAGCAGAGCGGCAAGCTGGCTGCCGAGGCCGATCCGACGCAGAACGTCTACCTTGTGCCGGCTTTTGTCGGACTTGGCGCGCCGCACTGGGATGCCGGGGCGCGGGGTGCTATCTTCGGGTTGACCCGAAATTCCGGTCCTGCCGAGTTTGCCCGGGCGGCTTTGGAATCAGTCGCTTACCAGACCCGCGACCTGCTCGACGCCATGCACAAGGATTGGAAGGGCGCCAAGGCAAAGACCGTGCTCAGGGTCGATGGCGGCATGGTGGCTTCGGACTGGACCATGCAACGCCTCGCCGACATCCTCGACGCGCCGGTCGATCGGCCGACAATCCTGGAGACGACCGCGCTGGGGGCGGCCTGGCTCGCCGGCTCGAAGGCGGGCGTGTGGCCCGCCGCGCAGGAGTTCGCTAAAAGCTGGGCGCTCGAGCGGCGGTTCAAGCCTGATATGGACGCGTCCAATCGTACTGCGAAACTAGCAGGCTGGCGTGATGCAGTGCGCAGGACACTGAGCGCATAAGGAAAGGCCCGCGCCGTTTCCAACGCGGGCCTTCGGCTCACACACTTTTAGGCCACTCATACTCACTCAGTAAGGCGAACGGCACTCCCGACGAGGACCATTGTTCGGCTGGAAGGTGTTATCCGAAGCGCGGTAGCTCCGATAATGATCGTAGCACCACTGCACATGGGCATTGCCTTCATAGACGCGGTTGTTCTCATTGACGATCGCGCCGGTGATCAGGGCGCCAGTCGCGAAGGCAGCGAGCGGGAACCAGTAATCCCCATGACGGCGATAGCCGCGGCGATATTCCCGATAGCCGCGATGACCATTCCAATACATGTCACCGTTGCGGCTGAAGCTGCGATTGCGCGAGAAATTGCGGTCGAAGGAGCGGTTTCTCCGCCATTCCCGGTATTGCACTGTCTGCATGTCCGACGTTGTCGCCTGGGACAATGGCACGTAGGCCGGCTGGGCGTTGACCGGCACCACCTCCGCCGCGACGAATGTGGCCGAGAGCGTGGCGGCTAGCAGACCCGTTGTCACTCTATTCATTGGTCTTCTCCTCGAAGGTTTGGCGAACGTCCCTTTGGCGGAAAACGATGGTGCTTCGGATTTGTTCCGCCGTGTTGGCAGCCGTTGCCGGACCGAAACCGAAACCGCGGGCTGCTCACCTGGACCCGGGGAACAAAAGCAAGGGGCAGCGATTTAGGGCAAAGAGCGGGTTTGAAACCCATCTTTTCCGGTTGACCGGTCGCGGCACTCTCCCTATGTTCCGCGCAATTTCGGGGGCGGCCTTTTCGAGCCCGCGGGAGCGCGTAGCTCAGCCGGTAGAGCAACTGACTTTTAATCAGTAGGTCATGGGTTCGAATCCCATCGCGCTCACCAAATCAGGTCTCAGTATCCGTAAATCTGTGTCCGCTCGGTGTTCGCAAAATTGAGGCGGGCAGGCCCAAGGCTTTCCGCGATCACACCATAGGCTAACGCGATCACACAGTTCACAATAGAACTACAAGCGGTCGATTCCTTCAGGGATGTAGCCACTCCAAAAGCCCGTCGCAGGTCGCTCCTGTGGCGGGTTTTTCATTAACCAGGGACTGAGGGGCCACGGCGTACGGCATTGTGACCGTCAGCGCCCCGTGCAGCCTTGCACTAGTCGCTGGGGGACAAGCAATTGGCTGTCGCGCATTTGAACCCCGTCCATGTATTTTAGCATCTGCTTGAATTTCTTCTGAAGCAGGATCATGATGCAACAGGTTTGAAGGGGGTAAAGCGTCATGGAATTCGCAAGCTGCTATGACCAAAGCGCGAGCATCTTTGCGGCAACGATGTTCTTGAACATCACGGCGTTTTTCATAATTCTGGCCGCGTTTGCCGTTGCACGGCTGGTTGTAATATCCGGCGAAGGTTCCGTGAACCGGCTTCAGATCGCGTAAAGCCCCCGGAGGCATATGGCCGGAAAGAAGGTGATCGCGGTCAAGGACTGGACTTGCGCTATAAGCGACGAGCTTGGCCGTGTGGTCCTGACGATCAACCGACTTAGGGTGACGGGGTTTCGTTATGATGACGACGCCCCGACGAGCAGTGACCCCTTAGACGCTCCGTGACAGGTGCACGTCCAAGACGGCGGCTTTCTTGGCGATCAGTCCTTCCAGATCCGCATCGGATCGCTTGGTGCCGGTCCGTTCGCGCAGCAGGGAGATCACCGCGCTCATCGAAAGTTGGGCGGTACGACCGCTCAGGATGGCGTCCACCGCGCCGGCAACATCCGGGGTTTCCGTCGGTGCTCGCATGATCGGTTCCTTTCTGTTCAAGTCGGCCTCGGCGCCGCCGGCTGGTCCCCGCACGCCCCGATCGAAGAGGACGGCCAGGCCGTTCTTTACGGCGAGTGCGGCGACCATGTCGTCAAGGTCGTGATCGGAAAGTGCTGGCTCCGAAGGATCGGGTTTCAGGGTTCTGCGGATCACCCGGGCAGCCTGGTCCGTCGACACAAAGCCAAAGTGCCGTTTTCTGGCCTCGACATATTGTTCGACGATCATGCTCAGACGCCGGGCTGCGATATCCCTGGGTTGCTGCATCTGGACCTCCTTCGGCTGCCGTAAAGCGCAAGCCGGCATTACCGACAGGAAATAGAGCGGCCGGTCGAATCAAACAGGGGACGGCTCATTCGACGCATCTTCCAATGATTCAGGAACGATCCCGGCGCTGATGCATTTTGGCTCTATGACCAGCTCATTGAGGGACGCCGGGACATGAAGATTGCCCATGTCGCACCGCTTTACGAGTCGGTGCCGCCAAGACTCTACGGGGGCACCGAACGCATCATCTCGTATCTTACCGAGGCGCTCGTCGACCTCGGCCACGACGTGACATTGTTCGCCAGCGGCGACACGAAGACTTCCGCCAAACTGGTGCCATGCCGCGAAAGGGCGCTTCGTCTCGATCCCCGTCCGCTGAAATCCGAGATCGCGGCGCATCTGTCGATGCTCGACGAAGTGAGGAAACGGGCCGACGACTTCGACGTCGTCCATTTCCATCTCAGCCATTTCCTGCATTTTCCTTTTTTCCGCGATATTCCACAGCGCACCGTGACGACGCCGCATGGCAGGCTGGATTACGCGGACCTCGCGCAGGCCTATGACCGGTTTCCGCGGTTTCCCATGATTTCCATATCCCGCAGCCAGCGGGCGCGGTTCGCGTCCGCGAATTGGCTGGCGACAATCCATCATGGGCTGCCGCTTGGGCTTTATGAGCCCGATTTCGAGGCAGGCACGGATGGCGCCTATCTGGCGTTCCTCGGCAGGATGTCGCGCGACAAGCGGCCGGACCGGGCGATCGAGATCGCTCGCCGCACCGGCCTGAAACTGAAGCTCGCCGCCAAGGTCGGCGATGGCGACCGCGCCTATTTCGAGGAAGTCGTGCAGCCCCTGATCGATGGCGACCGGGTCGAGTTTGTCGGCGAGATCGGCGAGGACCAGAAGAGCAGGTTTCTGGGCAATGCGGCCGCTTTGCTGTTTCCCATCGATTGGCCCGAACCCTTCGGGCTTGCGGTGATCGAGGCCATGGCCTGCGGAACCCCAGTCATGGCCTGGAGTTGCGGGGCCATGCCCGAGATCATCGATTATGGGGTCACCGGCTTTGTCGTCGAAACCATCGAAGATGCCGTCGCCTCGATGCCCGATCTCCTGCAACTCGACAGGCGAAGAATAAGAACGGTCTTCGAAAGGCGGTTTTCCGCCGACAGAATGGCCAGGGATTATGTCGCGGCGTATTCGCGGCTGACCAATGGCGTCGAGGAGAGCAGAGCCTCGTAGACCGTCACCCCGTTCGGAAACCAGCACGGGACAATCTTCTTGACCATTACCCAACTCGACGAGCGAAAGCTCGATCCTGCAATAGCACTGGCTTCGCTGGACGAAACCGCCCCCAGGGAGCCGCATCGGCTTTATGCTCTCAAGCATGGCGATTGCTTTGCCGTCGCCGATGCCTATGGCGACATACGTGGCGCCGGCGACGGCTTCTTCCGCGACGACACGCGTGTGCTTTCAGAATTTCGCCTGACAGTTGGCGGGCGGTCGCTGTCGTTGCTTGGCGCATCGCTCAGCCAGGACAACGTCCTGTTCACCACCAACCTGACCAATCTGCCGATCGAGAGCACCGCAAGCCGCCAGATTCCGCAGGGCGCGATCCATATCGAGCGCGCCAGGCTTCTGTGGGAGGAAAGGCTGTATGAACGCATCACGCTCTCCAACTACAGTCGGGAGCATTCGACGGTCCTGGTGTCGCTGCGCTTTGGTGCCGATTTTCGGGACATGTTCGAAGTCCGGGGCTCGACCCGGTCCAAACGCGGCACCGCCCACACGGCCGAGATCGACGGGAACTCGGTCGTGCTCCGCTACGAAGGCCTGGACAAGGTGGTACGAACATCCGCGATATCGTTTTCGCAGACGCCCGATCAATTGACCTCCGAGCGGGCGGATTTCTTCATCGCGATTACCAAGCGAAGCAGCCAGACGCTTTACGTGGAAGTGGGCGGCGAGACGTCAGACCGCCCCGAAAGCCGGCGGTTCCGGGCTGCCGCCGCCCGCGCCCGTTTCGGCATGCGCGCCAAGCGCCGGCACGGGGCGACACTCCACAGTTCGGGCCGCGTCTTCAATGATTGGATGGAGCGGGCCCGCGCCGATGTGGCGTTGCTCACGACGGAATTGGCGACCGGCCCTTACCCATACGCCGGGATTCCATGGTTCTCCACCGCCTTCGGCCGGGACGGCGTGATTTCAGCTCTGCAGATGCTTTGGCTCAATCCCGGCCTGGCTCGTGGTGTGCTTGCCTTTCTCGCCCAGCACCAGGCGACCGAGACCTCCCCCTTCAGCGATTCCGAGCCCGGCAAGATCATGCACGAGACCCGCAAGGGCGAGATGGCGGCGCTGAGTGAGTTGCCGTTCGGCCGCTATTATGGCGGCGTCGACACGACGCCGCTCTACATCCATCTCGCCTGCGCCTATGCGGACCGCACGGGAGACACGGCTTTCATCGATGGCCTGTGGCCATCGCTGTGCGCCGCCGCCGAGTGGATCGAGACAGCCAGTCGTTCGACAGGGTTCCTTACCTACCAGCGCGCCGCCGAGTCCGGCCTTGCCAACCAGGGATGGAAGGACAGTTTCGATTCCGTCTTCCATGCCGATGGCCGCATTCCGAAAGGACCGATCGCTCTGGTCGAGGTGCAGGGCTACGTCTTTGCAGCGTTCCAGGGATTGGCAAAGCTTGCACGGCTGCGCGGCGAAGAGGAGCGGGCCGAAAATTGGGAAATGCGCGCCGATGTCATTCGCCAACAAGTCGAACGCCATTTCTGGATCGAGGACCTCAGCTACTATGCGCTGGCGATCGATGGCGATGGCCAACCCTGCAAGGTACGCACGTCCAACGCCGGTCACCTGCTGTATGTCGGCCTTCCCGATCCGGATCGCGCACGCATGGTCGCCGACCAGCTGCTGTCGGCTTCATTCCATTCCGGCTGGGGGCTGAGGACGCTGGCTGACGACGCGATCTTCTTCAATCCGATGTCGTATCACAACGGGTCCATCTGGCCGCACGACACCGCGATCTGCGCCGCCGGACTGGCGCGCTACGGCATCCGCGACAGCGTGGTGCGGTTGATGAGCGGGACTTTCGAATCCGCGGTTCATTTCAACATGCGGCTGCCCGAACTGTTCTGTGGGTTCACGCGCGCGGCCGGCGAAGCGCCGATTGCCTATCCAGTGGCTTGCCTGCCGCAGGCCTGGTCCGCAGGTTCCGCCTTCATGCTCATGCAGGCCTGCCTCGGCCTTCAGATCGATGGTGGGACGAACGAAATTCACGTGACCCAGCCGCGCTTGCCGATCGGTATCGACAATCTCGTCATTCGTCATCTCTCGGTAGGACATGTGGCGGTGGATCTGACGTTTCAACGCGTGGGAGATCGTGTCGGCGCCTTCCTTGCGGATGCGCATGAGGGACTGGTGCCTCTGGTGGTCAGGAGTTGAAAAATCGGAACCATCATGTGTGCGGAACGTTGGATCACCACGCCAAGGATGCCGGAGTTCCTGTCGGTGGATCTGCCGCATCCCATTGAAAGGTAATCAATTCGAAATGCCCGACAACAGTTCGTACCTGGTCGTCCCTTCGGCCGCACCGTGGCTATTCATTCTCGCAATTGTCGGTATCTTATGCATCGCGCTTGCGGTGGTGGTGTCACGGGCGCATCGGGCCAGAAACACGAAGCGCGCCAGTCTCGAACCAGGACCCGTTCGCGGTCCATTGCCGGAATTCGAAAAGAACGGGCAATCCGCGACCGCCGCGCTCGTCCAATGGTCGCCGGAAACTCTGCGTCACATTTTGGCGAAGGAACTTCCCGATGCGCAGGTGATCGTGGTTTCAAATCGCGAACCCTACATTCATAACCGCAAGGGGGACGATATCCAGCTGGTCGTGCCTGCCAGCGGGCTCGTTTCAGCGCTGGAGCCGATTACGCGCGCCTGCGCCGGCACATGGATCGCCTATGGCGGCGGTTCGGCCGATGCGCTTGTCGTCGATGAAAATGACCGCGTCGAGGTGCCGCCTGAAAACCCTTCCTACACGTTGCGCCGTGTCTGGCTGAGCGAGGAAGAACAGCAGGGCTATTATCTCGGCTTTGCCAATGAAGGGCTCTGGCCGCTCTGCCACATAGCCTTCACCCGGCCGATATTCCGCGCCTCCGACTGGGAGGCCTATGAGACGGTCAACCGCAAATTCGCCGACACCGTCGTGGCGGAGGCCCGCAACGAGCGGCCCATCGTGCTGGTCCAGGACTATCACTTCGCGCTGTTGCCGCGGATGATTCGGGAGCGCCTGCCGGAAGCGATCATCATCACCTTCTGGCACATTCCGTGGCCGAATTCCGAGGTGTTCAGCATCTGTCCATGGCGCGAGAAGATTCTCGAAGGACTGCTGGGCAGTTCAATCGTCGGCTTTCACACCCAGTTCCATTGCAACAACTTCATCGACAGCGTCGACCGCTTCCTGGAGAGCAGGATCGAGCGTGAGGATTCCGCCATCTCCTATGGCGGCCAGATCAGCCTGGTTCACGCCTATCCGATTTCAATCGAATGGGAGCCGCCGCATCTGAGCAAACTGCCTGCCGTTGCAGAATGTCGCCAGCTCATTCGCGAGAAATTCGGCCTGGCCGAGAACGTCAGGCTGTGCGTCGGCGTCGAACGCCTCGACTACACCAAGGGCATCCTCGATCGTCTCAACGCACTCGATGAGCTGCTGACACTGCATCCGGAATGGATCGGCAAGGTCGCGTTCCTGCAGATCGCCGCGCCCAGCCGCGGCACCTTGCCTGCCTATCAACAATTGTATGAGGAATGTCTGCGCCATGCCGAGGATATCAACGAGCGCCATGGTCGTGAAAACTATACCCCTGTGGTGCTGGTGACCGAACATCACTCGCAAACGGAGGTGTACGAGATTTACCGGGCCGCCGACGTCTGCATGGTCACCAGCCTTCACGACGGCATGAACCTGGTTGCAAAGGAGTTTGTCGCGGCCCGCGAGGATGAACAGGGCGTGCTGATGCTCAGCATGTTCGCCGGCGCGTCGAAGGAATTGCTGGAGGCGCTGATCGTCAATCCCTACGACGCGGCGATGATGGGCGACGCCCTGCTGCAGGCCTTGACCATGTCACCGGAAGAGCAACGTCAGCGCATGCGACGCATGCGCGAGGTCGTGCGCGAAAACAATGTCTATCGATGGGCGGGCAGCATGCTGTTCGATGCGGCGCGCCTGCGCAAGCGGGATGCGGTCGATCGTGCCGTCAGCGCCGCCCCACGTTCTCCTGGTCCCAGTTCTCCCGGCAATGTGATATCGCTGCTCGACCGCAAGCGCGTGGCGGCCCTGTGATGTTGACATTGTCAAACTTGACCGTACCCAAAGTCCCGCAGGGTGCGTGGGCCTTGTTCCTCGATATCGACGGCACGCTTCTCGAACATGCCGCGCATCCCGATGCGGTGGTTGTCGGCGATGAGTTGCGGACGCTGTTGGTGGGGCTCGAATTGCAATTGGACGGAGCTCTGGCGTTCATCACGGGGCGGTCGATCGCTGCTGTCGATCATCTTTTCCAGCCCCTCAGATTGCGCGCCGCCGGGCTTTACGGTCTTGAGCACAGGCTCGCGCGTGATGGGCCGGTCGAGGCGGCGGGAGAGCCCGCCGACATCGCCGCACTTGCCGAGGAGATCGAAGCGGAGCTGGATAGTGCGGACGTCTATATCGAGCGCAAGGGTCCGATCCTGGCAATCCACACACGAGCGGCACCGCACTTGTTGCAGCGCGCGACGCAACTGATCGAGCAGGCGCTGGACAGGTTGCCCGTGGGGTATCGGGTGCTGGCCGGCAATGCCGGCGTCGAATTGATGCCGTTGGAGGCGGCGAAGGGAGCGGCAATCAGGCGCTTTTTGGATCTGCCAGCTTTCGAGGGGAGGCGGCCAGTGTTTCTGGGCGACGACACATCCGACGAGAATGGTTTCGAGGCCGTCAATGAGATGGACGGCATTTCGATCCGGATAAAACCGCGCGGACCGACAGCGGCGCGCCATGCGCTGGCCGACGTCGGCGAGGCTTTGGCTTGGCTGGGTGCGGTGAGCCAGAGCAACTTGGATGGATCGACCGGTCTGATCCATCCCTTGAACCGAAGGAGTCGGCGATGACCCAATTCACCAGTCTCATCCAGGAGATGATGCCTGCTTGGCTACGCCGGCGCTCGGTCCCGAATGCGCACGAGAGCGAGCCGAGTTTGGATCCGTCGCGCCCGCGGGACGCGGACGAGGTCTGGCGCCAGTTTGTCCAAAAGGATCTCTTTGGCGCCGACACACAGGATCACGCCGAGGCGGAGGATAAAAAGACCGACCGCCACTGAGGGCGGGTTAGCCGTCCCCGAAAACCAGCGAAACATTGCCGCCGGCGTGGCGTTCAAGGCGGCCGGCGAGGTCGAGTTCAAGCAGCACCATGAAAACCTGGGCGGGGTGCAGGCCGGTGTGACGGATGATCTCGTCGACCGGCACCGGCGTCGGCCCCAGCGCTTCGATCACCTTGGCCCGGTCGCTCTCGCCTGGTGGCGCCGTGGCCGAAAAGTCGGGCGGGTCTTCAAACGGCGGCGGATCAGGTGTTCGCATGCCGGTCAGCGGAAGGATCGCCCTGGAGATGTCCGAAGCCTCGGTGACCAGCGTCGCTCCATCCTTGAGCAGGCCGTTGGTACCGGCGGCGCGTGGATCGAGCGGGGAGCCAGGCACGGCAAAGACCAGTCGGCCCATGTCGCCGGCAAGCCTGGCGCTGATCAGCGAGCCGGAGCGCTGCGCAGCCTCGACCACGACCAATCCAAGGGCGGCACCGGCGACAAGGCGGTTGCGGCGCGGGAAATCCTGGGCGCGTGGCTGCCAGCCGAACGGCATTTCCGAGATGATGGCGCCACGCTCGGTAATGTCATCGCACAGGCCGGTATTTTCGGGCGGGTAGGGCAGGTCGAGGCCACCGGCGAGCACTCCGACCGTGCCGGTCAAGAGACTGCCCTGATGCGCCGCCGTGTCGATGCCGCGCGCCAGGCCGGAGATGATGCCATAGCCGTCTCCTGCGAGATCGGCTGCCAGCATGCGCGCCATCTTGATGCCGGCAAGCGATGCGTTGCGGGCGCCGACGATCGCGATCCCCGGCAACCGGAACACCGCGGCGTTACCCTTGACCGCCAGCAGCGGCGGCGGATTGTCCATGCTGCGCAGCAGCGGCGGATAGTCTGCCTCGCCGATGCCGACAAAGCGTGCACCGATCCGCCGCGCGGCCTCCATCTCGGCCTCGGCTTCGGCCAGCGAAGGGATGCGCACGATCCGGTTGGCGCCACCGGAAATCATCAGTTCCGGCAGCATTTCCAACGCGACCTCGGCCGAACCGAAACGGTTGATCAGGTCGCGAAAGGAGGCCGGGCCGACATTCTGGGTGCGGATCAGCCGCAACCAGCTCAGCCGCTGGCGATCGGTGAGACGCGGCCCGGCGGCCGGTTCGCTCACCCCTTGGCTCCGATCTTGCCTTCGGTGCCGGCCATCAGCCGCGAAATATTGGCCCTATGCTTGATGAAAACGATGATGCTCATCACCACGAACAGCGCTGCAACCTGGGGTGTGCTCATGACGTAGAGGGCGATCGGGACGACGACGGCTGCAGCAAGCGCTGCAAGCGAGGAGAAGCGAAACAGAAAAGCCATCACCAGCCAGACAACGGCAAAGATCAGCGCCACCTGCCAGGCGAGGCCGATCAGCACGCCGAGATAGGTCGCGACGCCCTTGCCTCCTTTGAACCCCAGCCATGCCGGAAACAGGTGCCCCAGAAAAGCGCCAAGGCCGGCCCAGACCGCTGTTTCAGGCGCGAAATGGCCTGCTATCAGCACGGCGGCCGTGCCCTTCAGCGCGTCAAGCAGCAAGGTCGCGGCGGCAAGCCCCTTGTTGCCGGTGCGCAGCACATTGGTGGCGCCGATATTGCCGGAGCCGATCTTGCGCACGTCACCGAGGCCGGCCGCGCGGGTAAGCAGCAGGCCGAACGGAATTGAGCCTAGCAGATAACCGAACACCAACGCCAGGATCAGGCCATACGTCATTGTTTCCCCCGCATTTCCCCCGGCCATGCTCGATGTCGCATGGCTATTGCCGGCTCAGGCGGAAAACACTGTGCGGCCCGCCACCAGCGTTTGCAAGACCTTGCCCTGCAGGCGTGCGCCTTCGAAACAGGTGTTTTTCGAGCGCGAGCGGATGCCGCTTTCACTGACGATCCAGGGCTCGTCGAGATCGACAAGCGCGAGATCGGCTAACGCGCCTGGCTTCAGCGTGCCGCCGGGCAATCCGAACAGCCGCGCCGGCGCGGTGGACAAGGTCTCGATCAGCCGGAGCAAAGGCACATCGCCATTGTGGTAGAGGCGCAAGGCAGCGCCCAGCAGGGTTTCGAGTCCGATGGCACCGGCTGCCGCGTCGGCGAAAGGCAGGCGCTTGGTGTCGACATCCTGCGGATCATGCGAGGAGACGATGACATCGACCGTACCGTCCCTGACCGCCTCGATGACAGCCAGCCGGTCTTCCTCGGCGCGCAGCGGCGGCGTCAGGCGAAAGAAGGTGCGGTACTCGCCGACGTCGTTTTCGTTGAGCGACAGATTGTGGATCGACACGCCCGATGTCACTGCCGCTCCGTCGGCCTTCGCCCGTGCCATGGCGCTTGCCGCCATTGCCGTCGAGATCTTCGCGGCATGGTACGAACCCCGCGTCAGCCGCGCCAGCGCAAGGTCACGCTCGAGCGGGATGGATTCGGCTTCACGCGGAATGCCGGAAAGGCCGAGCCAACTGGCATACAGGCCTTCATTCATGACGCCCGATGACCCAAGGTCGGCATCCTGCGTTTCATGGACGATGGTGGCGCCGAAATCGCGCGCGTAGGTCAGCGCGCGGCGCATCACCAGCGCGCTCGATATGGTGTGCCGGCCATCGGTGAAGGCGACCGCGCCGGCCTCGCGCAGCAGGCCGAACTCCGTCATCTCGCGCCCGTGGAGGCCCTTGGTGATGGCTGCGGCCGGAAAGATGTTGACGACGGCCGTATCCTTGGCGGTGCGCAACACGAATTCGACCAGCGCCACATTGTCGATCACCGGGTCGGTGTCGGGCATCATGACGATCGACGTCACTCCGCCGGCGGCCGCGGCGACACTCGCCGAAGCGATGGTTTCGCGATGCTCGCCGCCCGGCTCGCCGATGAAGACCCGGCCATCGATCAAACCTGGCATGATCGCCTTGCCGGCGCAGTCGATTGCCGTGGCGCCTTCGGGGACGCCCTGGTTCAGCGCCGCCTTGCCCGCGGCAACGATTTTCTTGCCATCGACTATGACGGAGCCGACTTCGTCGATGCCGCGCGAAGGGTCGACGATGCGGGCGCGTTCAAAGACAGTCGTGCTCATGCGCCGCGACCCTCTTGATTGCGGCTCTCTTGATTGCGACGGGGATCAAGCAGCGCTTCCATCACCGCCATGCGCACGGCGACACCCATTTCCACCTGTTCCTGGATGACGCTTTGCGGGCCGTCGGCGATTTCGGAGGCGATCTCGACACCTCGGTTCATCGGGCCGGGATGCATGACCAGCGCGTCATCCTTGGCCGCCTTCAGCTTCTCGGCATCAAGGCCGAAATAGCGGAAATATTCGCGCACCGACGGCACGAAGGCGCCTTCCATGCGCTCGCGCTGCAAGCGCAGCATCATCACCACATCCGCGTCCTTCAGGCCTTCCGCCATCGAGCGGCAGACGATCACGCCCATCCTGTCAATGCCCGAGGGCAGCAGCGTCGAGGGTGCCACCACCCGCACCTGTGCGCCAAGGGCGTTGAGCAGCATGATGTTGGAGCGCGCCACGCGCGAATGCAGGATGTCGCCGCAGATCGCCACGATCAGCTTCGACAACGGACCCTTGGCGCGGCGGATGGTGAGCGCGTCGAGCAGCGCCTGTGTAGGGTGTTCATGGGCGCCGTCGCCGGCATTGACAACCGAACAGCCGACCTTCTGGGCCAGAAGGGCCGCGGCGCCCGCCGACTGGTGGCGGATGATCAATATGTCGGGCCGCATGGCGTTCAGCGTCATCGCGGTGTCGATGAGCGTCTCGCCCTTCTTCACCGAGGAACTCGCCACCGACATGTTCATGACATCGGCGCCAAGCCGCTTTCCAGCCAGTTCGAACGAGGACTGCGTGCGGGTCGAGGCTTCGTAGAAGAGGTTGATCTGGGTGCGGCCGCGCAGCGTCGAGGTTTTTTTCTCGGACTGCCGCGAGATCGCGACCGCTCGATCCGCCCTGTCGAGCAACAGCTCGATGTCGGCGGGCGAAAGATCGCTGATGCCCAGAAGATGGCGGTGAGGATAGAGTGGCAGGGACGAAGCGTCGGTCATCTCAAGGGGCTGCTATAGGGTGCGGATTTCGCGCCCGCAAGCACCCGCTTTGCATTGACGCCGTTCTCCCCGGTATTTTCGTCGCGCGCGCAGCAACGCTTGGCTATATCTAGCCGATGGCCTCGGATTCGAGGCTTTCCGACGATAAGGCCTTTCTAGAAGGATTGGGCGTGACCGACGACGTAACGAACCAGCCGCCGCCGCTGACGGGCGGCAACGCCTGGCGAGGCGATCCGTTGCTGATCCAGCTTGCCGAGCGCTTTTCCGATCCGGTGCGCAAGGATCTCGACGGGCTTGGCCGTTTCGTGCTCACGCAAGAAGCGCAGGAACTGGCCCGCCTGGCCAATGTCGAGACGCCAAAACTCAGGACGCACGATCGCCAGGGACGGCGCATCGACCTGGTCGAGTTCCATCCGGCCTACCACGCCTTGATGCGCCGTTCGGTGGCCAACGGTCTGCACTCCTCGGTCTGGGAAAATGGCGACGCCGAGATTGGCCGCCGCCATCAGGTGCGGGCCGCCCGTTTCTACCTGACGGCGGAACTCGAGACCGGGCACCTGTGCCCCATCACCATGACCAGCGCCTCGCTGGCGGCATTGATGGCCAGCCCAAAACTGTTTCGCGAATGGGCGCCGCGCGTGACGACCCGCAAATACGACCAGAGCCAGAAGCCGCCGGTCGAGAAGACCGGACTGACGCTCGGCATGGGCATGACCGAGAAGCAGGGCGGCACGGATGTGCGGGCCAATGTGACCAGGGCGGAACGCGTCGGAAGCGGGTTCTACCGCCTGTCGGGACACAAATGGTTCATGTCGGCGCCGATGTCGGATGCCTTCCTGGTGCTGGCGCAGGCGCCGGAGGGGCTGTCGTGCTTCCTGGTGCCACGTGTGCTCGGTGACGGGTCGGGCAATGGCTTTCGCTTCCAGCGGCTGAAGGACAAGCTCGGCAACCGCTCCAACGCGTCTTCCGAAGTCGAGTTCGTCAACGCCATCGGCGAGATGGTCGGCGAGCCCGGCGCCGGCGTCAAGACGATCATGGACATGGTGACGTTGACCCGGCTCGACTGCGCGGTGGCGTCTTCGGCGATCATGCGGGCGGGGCTGGCCGAAGCGATCCATCATGCCCGCCATCGCCAGGTGTTCGGAACCAACCTGATCGAGCAACCGCTTATGCAGCGCGTGCTGGCCGACATGGCGCTCGATGTCGCCGCGGCGACCGCGCTGTCATTCCGGCTGGCGCGTTCCTTCGACGAGGCGGCGAGCGATCGCGGCGAGGCGGCCTTCGCCCGCGCCATGACGCCGGTCGTCAAATACTGGGTCTGCAAGATCGCGCCGCCGCTGCTTTACGAGGCGATGGAATGCCTTGGCGGCAATGGCTATGTCGAGGAAGCTCCACTCGCCCGCTATTACCGTGAAGCGCCTGTCAACGCGATCTGGGAAGGATCGGGCAATGTCATGGCGCTCGACGTGCTGCGCGTGCTTGGCCGCGCGCCCGGCCTTTTCGAAGAGGTGCTGGGCGGCATCGACCGCGACCTCGGCGCCGGCGGGCGCGGCACGATCGGTGTTCTGAAGGCGGCCATGCAGGTGGCTTCGACCGACGAGGGCTCGGCCCGGCTGCTTACGGAACAGCTTGCGCTGTCGGCGGCGGCCGCCGAGTTACGCCGACTGGGGGCAGGGCGGATCGCCGATGCTTTCGTCGAGACGCGGCTCGCGGGCCAGTGGCGCAATACCTACGGTATGCTCGATTCGCGTCACGATGCGCGCATGATCATCGATACGCTCTATCCGCCGGTGAATTGACGCGATGCCGGTCATCGGGGGCGTTGCCGATCCCCGCCGTCGCCGTTAACCTTAACAAATGGTTTCCGTTGCGGCGGCGAACCGCAAAGCCCACTGTCATTCCTGTCGAAGCAGGAATCACGATGCGACACGTATTGACCTCCTTTCTGTCGGTGCACTGGGCGATCGTTTTCGCTCTGCTCGCGCTGATCTGTATCGATGGAAATCGAGGCGTGGCGGCGGCTCTTGGCGTACTCGGCGTGACCGTCGAGAGCGCCCGATTGATCAATCTGGAGAACATCGTCGTGGTCGCTCCACTGGCGACCGCATTGCTGGTCGTGGCGGTGCTGTTCTTCTGGGCCTTTGTCGATACGCTGATCAACGACGCGTCCAGCCCGGGTGCCGACAGCGTCGTTCGCATCGCCTTTATTTCCGCTTCCGGCGTGATGTCGATGATCCTGATCGGCGGCGCTGCCCAAGGCATCAACGGTCTGTTCATGGTGGTGGCTGTGCAATTGGCCGCACTCCTGGCCTCCTATGTCGCGATGCTCGCCGAGCGGCGTTCGGTAGCCGCGTTGGATGAGGACGATTTCCACGCCACGGCGCACAGCATGGCGAAGGCCGCGGCGCATAATTCACTGCTCTCCCTGATATCGGGTCGGACTGGCTCGAACGGAAAGGGAGGCCGCTGATGCGTTACATCTTCGGAATGTGGGCCGCCCCGATGGCAATTTTCTGGGGCTGGTTCTATCTGTCGGCCAACGACATCAATTTCGGCTACGTCATGTTCAGCCGGCAGACGCACGACTTCTTCTTCCAGCTCTACGGCCAGATTCTGGGCATCGACCCATCGATCATCCCCGGAATGGTGGCGAAGACTTGCGTCTTCGACGGGCTTCTGCTGACGGCCTTGTGGGCATTCCGCAGGCGTCGCGAGATTTTGGGCTGGGTCAGCCGGCGCTGGACGGGTCCGGTTCGGTTCGATCGGCTGCATCGAGCGACTGAAGCCGGTCCAAAACTCCCTGCAGAATAAAGGCGGCTGCCGCCGAATCGATCTTGCCGGCGCGTTTGGCGCGCGAGAAGTCCATTTCGATCAGCGTCCGTTCGGCCGCGACCGTCGATAGCCGCTCATCCCAGAACACGAAGGGCAGGTCGCTCAGTTGCGCCATGTTGCGCACGAAGGCGCGCGATTTCTGGGCGCGTGGGCCTTCGGATCCGTCCATGTTGATCGGCAGTCCGATCGCCACCGCGCCGACATTCTCCTTCTCCAGCAACGCCAGAAGGACGGCGGCGTCGATCGAGAATTTCTTTCTGAGGATGACCGGGCGGGGATGGGCGAAGGAGAACCCCCGGTCGGAAACCGCGACACCGATCGTCTTGTCGCCGAGATCGAGCCCCGCCAGGGTCCTGCCGTCGGCGAGGCGCGCCGGCAATTGCTCAATCGTGATGACAGCCAACGGTTTTCCCTCGTCTTTTCGGTAGCACGCGTCTTTTCGAATGCGCGGCGGACACTATACCCTTTGATCTCGGGGCTAGCGGCGTTCTATCCTCTGGCTCGACAAAAATCGAGGAAATGCATTGATGAAATTGACCTGGTACGGCCACTCGGCGTTCCGCATCGAAACCGGTGCCGCGAAAATCCTGATCGACCCTTATTTGATCGGCAACCCGTCCTGGACCGGCGGTTGGGAAGAGCCTGCCGAAGGGATCACGCATGTTCTTTTGACACACGGGCACAGCGACCACATCAGCGGCGCGCTGGAAGTGCTCGGCAAGAGTGGCGCTCAACTGGTCGCCAATTTCGAAATCTGCATGCACCTAGTCGGCAAGGGCGTCAGCGACAAGAAGATCAATCCCGGCAACATCGGCGGCACGGTCGATTGCGGCGGCTTCACCACCACCTTTGTCCAGGCGCTGCACTCCTCCTCCTTTGGCGAAGATGGCGGCAGGAACGTCTATCTCGGCAATCCGGGCGGGCTCGTCCTGCATTTCCCGGATGACCGCACGCTCTATCATATGGGCGATACCGATATCTTTTCCGACATGGCGCTGATCAACGAACTGCACGAGCCGAAGATCGGCATTGTCCCGATCGGCGACCGCTTCACCATGGGCGGCGCGGTGGCGGCCCTTGCCTGCCGCCGCTTCTTCAAGTTCGACACGGTTGTCCCTTGCCATTTCGGCACGTTTCCGATGATCGATCCGACGCCCGAAAAGTTCGAAGCCGGCTTGGAAGGGTCCGGCGTCAAGGTCGCGTTGCCGAAAATCGGCCAAGCGATTACCATCTAGAAACAACGAAAGCGGAACAAATCCATGGCGTTGGGGCGATCTCTTTGCGTTTCGATGGTTGTCGCGGCGTCGCCCGCGCTCGCCGCCGATGATTTCATCGACGGCGTCTATCTGCAGTCCGAGGAGCTTTTGTGGACAGGCCAGGAAGGAGACGCTGCAGACGCTTGTCGATGCCGGCAACAATCGTGCTTTCGGTGCATGGCCTGCAGGGCGTCGAGTATAGCTGCGAGTTCGTTCAAGTCAGCAAGGCGACGGGCTCGCCCAGCTGGGCGGTGACGGCCATCTGCCAGGAACCGGGCTACGTCTTTCCGGATGTCCTGTCGGTGACGCGGATCAGCCCGACGCAGCTCGATCTCGTCTCGGTCCGACCCATCGACGATGAGAGCGAGGCGAGCGGTAACAGCGGCAGCTATTATCTCTGCGAAGGCGTTGCCCTGCCATGAAGCTGTTTGCCCGATTGTCGGCCGGCGCATGTTGCGCGCCGCGCGCCGCGCCGCTATAGCGCGATCTGGTTTTTCCCGAGGCAAATACATGTCCGTTGATGTCAAGACAGTGAAGCGCGTCGCGCATCTCGCCCGCATCGCGGTGAGTGAGGAAGATGCCGAGCGCATGACCGGCGAGTTGAACGCCATTCTGGGCTTCGTCGAACAGTTGAACGAGGTCGATGTTTCCGGTGTCGAACCGATGACCTCGGTGACGCCGATGGAGATGAAGAAGCGCGCGGATGCCGTCACCGACGGCAACAAGGCGGCCGACATCGTCGCCAACGCGCCGGCGACCGACGAGAATTTCTTCCTCGTGCCGAAGGTCGTGGAGTAAGGCGCCGATGGCAATCGAGATCGCCATGGAGACGCCGCTGCAGGACGACGTGCGCGGCCTGGTGAGAGAGCTCAACGAAACCTTGCTCGAATTGACGCCGCCGGAGCATTGCTACCATCTGACTGTCGAGCAGATGGCGGGGCAGGACACGACGGTTTTCATCGCTCGCGACAATGGGATCGCCATTGGTTGCGGCGCGCTGAAGCGGCACGGCGACGCGATCGGCGAGGTCAAGCGCATGTATATCAGGCCATCGCATCGCGGCCGCAAGCTCGGCGCCGGGATCGTCGAGCGGCTTGAGGCGCTGGCGCGCGATGAAGGATTGAAGCGGCTGGTGCTGGAGACCGGTGACCGCCATCCGGCCGCCTGGACCGTCTATGAACGTGCCGGGTTCTCGCGCTGCGGGCCGGTGCTCGATTATCCCGATTCCGAGTGGTCGGTGTTTTACGAAAAGAGCCTATGATGAGCGACCTGACCCAACTAACGATTTCGCAGGCCCGCGCCAAGCTGCGCGCCAAGGAAATCAGCGCGACTGAGCTGACGGAAAGCTATCTCTCGGCGATCGATCGCGCCAATGGCACGCTCAATGCCTATGTCGCGGTGACCGGCGACAAGGCGCGCGAGATGGCCAAGGCGTCGGACGCCAGGCTGCTCAAGGGCGAGGGCGGTGCTCTGGAAGGCATCCCGCTTGGGATCAAGGACCTGTTCGGTACTGAAGGCGTCCATACCCAGGCCTGCAGCCATGTGCTCGACGGCTTCAAGCCGCGCTATGAATCAACCGTCACCTCCAATCTGTGGGCCGACGGCGCGGTCATGCTGGGCAAGCTCAACATGGACGAATTCGCCATGGGCTCGTCCAACGAGACCTCCTACTATGGCCCGGTCATCAATCCGTGGCGGCGTTCGCGCCTCGATACGGTGGTGATGCCCACGACACATCAAGGGGATGGCGGCTTCGTGTCGGCCGGCGGCACGAAGACCCAGCGTAGCCTCGACAATGCACAGCTGGTGCCGGGTGGGTCTTCCGGTGGTTCGGCGACTGCCGTCTCGGCCTTCCTGTGTGCCGGTGCGACGGCGACCGACACCGGTGGCTCGATCCGCCAGCCAGCCGCCTTCACCGGCACTGTTGGCATCAAGCCGACCTACGGCCGCTGCTCGCGCTGGGGCATCGTCGCCTTCGCCTCGTCGCTCGACCAGGCCGGCCCGATCGCTCGCGACGTGCGCGACGCTGCCATTCTTTTGAAATCCATGGCCTCGGTCGATCCGAAGGACACGACGTCAGTCGACAGGCCGGTGCCGGACTACGAGGCTGCGATCGGCAAGCCGATCAAGGGCATGAAGGTCGGCATTCCCAAGGAATACCGCGTCGAGGGCATGCCTGAGGAGATCGAGGCCCTGTGGCAGAAGGGCATTGCCTGGCTCAGGGATGCCGGCGCCGAGATCGTCGACATCTCCCTGCCGCACACCAAATACGCGCTGCCGGCCTATTACATCGTGGCTCCCGCCGAGGCGTCGTCCAACCTCGCCCGCTATGACGGCGTCCGCTACGGCTTGCGCGTGCCAGGCAAGGACATTGTCGAGATGTACGAGAAGACGCGTGCCGCCGGCTTCGGCCGCGAGGTCAAGCGCCGTATCATGATCGGCACCTACGTGCTGTCGGCCGGCTACTACGACGCCTACTATCTGCAGGCGCAGAAGGTGCGCAACCTGATCAAGCGCGACTTCGAAAACGTCTTCGCCGCCGGTGTCGATGTCATCCTGACGCCCGCGACCCCGTCCGCCGCCTTCGGCATCGCCGACGAGGACATGGCCGCCGATCCGGTCAAGATGTACCTCAACGACATTTTCACGGTCACCGTGAACATGGCCGGTCTGCCCGGCATTGCGGTGCCCGCCGGCCTCGATCCCAAGGGATTGCCGCTCGGCCTGCAGCTGATCGGCCGGCCGTTCGAGGAAGAGACATTGTTCCAGACCGCCGCCGTCATCGAGCAGGCGGCCGGCACATTCCATCCGGAGAAGTGGTGGTAAGGGTATCGCTCGTCTGACGCATGCCCCCGAAAATCGCGATCGATTTTCGGATAGGATCATGCGTGAAACTGAAGCATTACGGCGTCCTTGACGCTGTAAGGGTGGAGCGATGTTCTACTATCTTTCCAAGGTCTTCTGGTTCTTCATCCAGCCACTCAACCTGACAATCTTCCTGCTTTTGGCGGGGCTGATCGCGGGGATGATCGGCCGGCGGCGGCTTGCCGTCACCGGCAGTGTGCTGGCGTTTTTGATCCTTGCGCTGTCGGCCTGGACGTCGCTCGGCGCCATGATGCTCAATCCGCTGGAGGAACGCTTTCCAAAGCCGTCGCTGCCGGAGAAAGTGGACGGCATCGCCGTGCTCGGCGGCGGCTTCGAGGGCGCTATCAACCTCGTGCACGGCGGCCATGAATTGAACAGCAGCGGCGATCGCATGGTCGAGACCGCAATCCTCGCCCGGCGTTTCCCGCGGGCAAAAGTGGTGGTCTCCGGTGGAAACGGCTCACTGTTCTTCGATGGCGAAGGTGATGCCGACACGGCGCCACGCCTGCTCGAGGCGCTGGGTGTACCGGCCGACCGTCTGATCCTCGAAGACAAATCCCGTAACACTTACGAGAACGCGGTCTTCAGCCGCGAACTGGTCAAACCCAAGCCGGGCGAGACATGGCTGCTAGTGACATCAGCCTTTCACATGCCCCGCGCCAAGGCGCTGTTCGACAAGGCCGGTTTTCCAACCGTTCCATGGCCGGTCGACTATCGTACCTCGGGCAAGGAAGGCATCGGCCTGTTCCGAGACAACCCGTCCGACTCGCTGCAGGCGACCACGATGGCGGTTCGCGAGTGGATCGGACTTTTGGCCTATTGGCTTTCCGGGCGCATCGATCAGCCGTTTCCGGCGCCGGGCGGCTGACCGATGACGGCGCGCCGCGCTGCCGAGAAGAACTGGCGCCGCACCAGGACGGCCAGCAGCAGAAGCGTCGACAGCACGAACACCAGGGGATCGACGAACCAGCCGAGATAGCCGATCGAGAAGAACACGCCGCGCAGGCCCGAGTTGAAATGCTTGCCGGCCAGCATGTTCATCTGTGTCGCGCGCCACACGGCCGTTTGCGTGACCGGATTGCGCGAGGCTTCGCCATGCGGGATCGGCACCGCGCCGATCAGGATCGAGCAATAGTTGAACAGCCGGTAGGCCCAGCCGAACTTGAAGAAGGAAAAGGCGAGAATCAGCACCAGCCCCAGCACCTTGATCTGAAAAGCGGCTCGATCCGGCACGCCGCCCAGCGGGAGGTCGCTGAGAACCTCGATGACGCGGTCCGACGCGCCAAGCAGGGCGAAACAGCCGCCGAGCGCGATCAGCGAACTGGAGGCGAAGAAGGCGGTTCCCTGCTGCAGGCCGCTCATGATGGCGGTGTCGACGATGCGGATCTCACGCTCGGCCATGGTGCGCATCCAGGCCTCGCGCTGCGCATTCATGGCGGTCGTCAGCGACATGCGGCTAACCAGCTTGCCATCGGACGCGAGCGTGTGCAGCACCCACGCAAGGAGGAAAAAGCCAAGCGCCCCGAGATCGGCCGCCGACAGATAGGAGGAATCGCCCATGGTTGAGTTTACCATATCCCGCGCGATCGCTTCGATCGCCGCATACGGCGACAGTCAATCAATGTCGCTGCCGGAGCAAACAAGGTCGGCAGGTGCTGCGCCGCGATCGTCAAAAGAGCGGAAACATCCCGGGAATTCCTATATGTATTCCTCGACGTGACCCAGGAGACAGCGTGTTCCTTTCCGTTTTCGACCTGTTCAAGATCGGCATTGGCCCTTCGAGCTCGCACACGATGGGTCCGATGACGGCCGCGCGCCGCTTTCTCGAAGAGGTCGCGGGCGACGACTGGCCGCGCCCCGCCGGTGCCAAGGTCGACCGCATCGCTGCCAGCCTGCATGGCTCGCTCGCCTATACCGGCATCGGCCATGGCAGCGACCGTGCCGTCATTCTCGGCCTTGCCGGCCAGACGCCGCAAACGGTCGACCCCGACCAGGCCGACGGCATCATCAGCCGCATCGCTGCCGACAAGCTGATTTCACCGCCCGGTCATCCCTCCTACCATTTCGACCCGGCCACCGATCTGGTGCTCGACCGCAAGACGCCGCTCACCGGTCACGCCAACGGCATGGCGTTCCATGCCCACGACGCGGGCGGCCGGCTGCTGCTCAAGCGCATCTACTATTCGATCGGCGGCGGGTTCGTGGTTTCGGAAGAAGAGCTGCAACGGATGAAGGTCAAGGGCTCGGTCACGACCGAGGGCAAGAAAGTGCCGTATCCCTTCAAGAACGCGGTCGAGATGCTGAAGATGGCGGCCAAGAGCGGCCTTTCCATCGCCGACATGAAGCGCACCAACGAGGAAACGCAGATGTCGCGCGAGAAGCTCGACACCGGCCTCGATGCCATCTGGGGCGCGATGAAGAGCTGCATCGACCGTGGCCTGTCGCAGGACGGAATAATGCCGGGCGGGCTGAAGGTGCGGCGGCGCGCCAGGCAGCTCCATGACAAATTGCAGGAGCAGTGGCAGCAGAACCGGCCGAACCCGCTGCTCGCCAATGACTGGCTGTCGATCTACGCGATGGCCGTGAACGAAGAGAATGCGGCCGGCGGGCGTGTCGTCACCGCGCCGACCAACGGCGCGGCCGGCACTCTGCCGGCGGTGCTGCGCTACTGGCTGCATTTCCATCCCGAGGCCGACCAGCCGAGCATCCGCGATTTCCTGCTGACGGCAGCGGCCGTCGGCGGCATCATCAAGTCCAATGCGTCCATCTCCGGCGCCGAGGTCGGCTGCCAGGGCGAGGTGGGCTCAGCTTCGGCGATGGCGGCCGCCGGCCTGTGCGCCGTCATGGGCGGCACGCCCGAACAGGTCGAGAATGCCGCCGAAATCGCGCTCGAACATCATCTCGGCATGACCTGCGACCCGGTCGGCGGGCTGGTGCAGGTGCCGTGCATCGAACGCAACGCGCTGGGTGCCGTCAAGGCGGTCACGGCCGCGTCCCTGGCGATCAAGGGCGACGGCGTGCATTTCGTGCCGCTCGACGCCGCGATCGAGACCATGCGCCAGACCGGCCTCGACATGAACGAGAAGTACAAGGAAACCAGCCTTGGCGGTCTTGCCGTCAATGTCGTTGAGTGTTGAGATCTGGCCCAAACCGGCACTGTGGAGAAGTCCGCCAGGCCGTTGACGTCCTGGCGCCCCGGGCTAACCTTAGCGCATGGCTCTCAATCTCCTAAAGCTTTGCGTCGGCTGCGACAGTGTCGAGGATCTCGAAGACTGGATCGCCTTCCGTCTCGACGAGCGCCGCCGTGCCGGCGAACCAGCCGAACACTGGCACACCACCCGCATGGTGCCGACACGTGGCGACGAGGTCACCGATGGCGGCTCGCTCTACTGGGTGATCAAGGGCAGCGTGCAATGCCGGCAGTTGATCACGGAGATCCGGCCGTTCACCGATGACGATGGCATCGGCCGCTGCCATTTGATGCTCGATCCCGAGGTGGTGCGCACCGACTGGCAGCCGCGCCGCGCCTTCCAGGGCTGGCGTTATCTGAAGCCAACGGACGCCCCGGCGGATCTCGGCAAGGGCAAGGCGGGGCTGGTCGAGATGCCGCCGAAACTCAGGCGCGAGCTCGCCGATCTCGGCCTGCTCTAGACATTTCTGGCCCTCAAACTTGCTTCGCACTGGACTTGCAAGCGACGCGACGACGCCACATCTTGAAATCCATGCGCGAGGAAGAACTGTCGAAGTCGACACAGGCCGCGGCGTTGGAGAACCAGCTCGTATGATGGTCCTCTTCCAGCGGGGGTAAAGGCCATGATTCTGGCGCAGAAAAAGTGTTGAAGGACATCACGCGGCTGTCCAGGCGGACAGGATATCTGCGGGGCGATGGGAAATGTTAGGCGCAATTATCGTTGTGGTCGCGTTGTTGCTGGTGCTCCTGGGGTTGGCCATGGCCTTTCTCCGTGCGGATCCGGCGCAACTCGCAAGCGGGATGAGAACCTTGGGGCCGATCCTGCTGGCGCTGATCGGCGGCGCCGTGCTCGTGGTCGGGGGTCAAGGCATCGGCGGCATTATCCTGTTCGTGGCAATCGCCTGGTATGGCGCCACGCGTACCGGGCGCCCAAATGCCAGGCCAATTGCTGGAAAACGCTCAACCGTGCGGACAGCGGCACTCGAGATGGAACTCGATCACGATACGGGCGGCCTTGAAGGGCTGGTTCTTGCCGGCCGCCACGATGGCAAGATGCTTGGCTCGATGACCCAGGCGGAATTGCAGCATCTCTACCGCGAGCTCTCCGGCGATCCGGAGAGCCGCCAGCTGCTAGAGACGTATCTTGACGGCAGATTTCCCGTCTGGCGCAAAAACGCTGAGACGAACGGTGGCGAAGGGCTGGGTGTTGCGCCAGGTCCGGGCGCCATGACTAAGGAGGAGGCCTACAAGGTCCTTGGTCTTGAAGCGGGGGCCGCCGCGGCGGATGTCCGCAAGGCGCACCGCCGCCTGATGCAGCGCCTGCACCCCGACATCGGCGGCACGTCTTTCCTGGCGGCGCGGATTAACGAAGCCAAGGACGTCTTGCTCTCCAATCACAACTAGTCTCCTTCGACGCAATATTCTTCCGGGAGAAATCTTCCACGCAGTCCTATTGCTGGACGGCGTAGCACTCGATTTTCTTCTTCTTCAAAGCGGTGCAGGCCTTCCAGGCGGCGTCCTTCGACCCAAAGCCGCCGAAACGGGCGCGGTAGTAAGTGACGCCGCCCTTGTCGAAAGCGGCGGTGAAGCCGGAAGCGTCGGCCAGCACCTTGGGAGCCTGCTTGGTGGTCTTGTCGAGGAAAGCCTGAGCTTCGGACTGGTTGGGCGAGGAGGCAACCTGAATGGCCCAGCCTGACGGAACCGAAGCGGTGCTGACCGGATCGACGGCGGCCGGGGCGGGCTCGGCATAGGCGGCCACGACCTGCGCGGTGGCGACCTTGGGGGCGGAGACGATGACCGTCTTCACCTTCTTTGCCGGAACAACCAGCTTGGACGCCTCTGCCTCGGCTGTATCCTCGTCCTCGCTGTCGCCCTGGGCAACTGTGGCGTCGTCCGCGACAGCCGTGGTCGTGTCGTCCGCGATAGCCGTATCGGCTTCCGCGACGGCCACCGGCTTTTCGTCCGGGGTCGGCGCGTCGTGCTTGGGCAGGAGAACCTTCGCAAGTGCCTTGATTGGATTGCTGTCCGCCTTGGCGACCAGATCGCCGCCACCGCGGGTCGAGGCCCTCGGCAGGTAGGTGTTGATCAGGCCAGCCATCTGGTTGTCGCGGCTGCCGCCCGACGTGCCGCCCATGACAACGGCGACAAGGCGGCGGTTGCCGTCATTAACGGACGAGACGAGATTGAAGCCGGAGGCGCGGGTATAGCCGGTCTTGATGCCGTCGACGCCCTTGATGCGCCCGAGCAGGCGGTTGTGGCCATTGATGCGCTGGCGACCGTAGAGAAAGGACCGCTGCGCGAAATAGCCGTAGTACTGGGGGAAATGTTCCCGCAGCGCGATGCCGAGCGTGGCCATGTCGCGCGCGGTGGTGAACTGCCCCGGATCCGGCAGGCCGTTGGCGTTGCGGAAGACGGTGCCGTCCATGCCGAGCTGCCGCGCCTTGGCCGTCATCATGCGGGCGAAATTGGTTTCGTTGCCGCCGATCATTTCGCCAAGCGCGGTCGCCGAGTCGTTGGCCGACTTGGTGACTATCGACAGGATCGCCGTCTCGACCGTGACCGATCCGCCCGGCTTTACGCCCAGTTTGGTCGGTGCCTCGGCGGAGGCATGGGCCGAAAACACGACTGGCGAGTTTCTGCTGATCTTGCCCTTCGCCATCGCTTCGAAGGTCAGATAGAGCGTCATCATCTTGGTCAGCGAGGCAGGATAGCGCCGGCCATCCGCGTTTGCCGAATAGAGCACCTTGCCGGTCTTGGCGTCGACGACGATGGCCGCTGACTTTGCCGCGAGCGACGATGCCGCATCCGCGACGACGAATGTCATCGCCATGGCGAGGATCATGATCGTTTTGAGAGGGGACGCGGATTTGGAAACGATGCCCGACAACGCCTGACGCACTGGTAGTTCCTTTGAATTTCTCGTTGCGCTGGAGGCGGCAAAGGGATCCTGCCTCGCTTCCGGCCAAGCTAGCGGGGCAGCGTTACCAATCCGTTTATGGTAACCGCCGCGTTCACCATTTTCTGGTGGTTTGAGCCTTCCTTTATTCGAATTTTAGCCATTGCCGGTGCCGGCGGGGTGGCGAGCCCTTGAATTCTTGACTTTTGTGCGGCGCACAATATATTATCATGCATTGCACAACGGCGCTCGGGGCAGGGCGCTTCAACCGTCCAGGGAGAGTATGAAATGACCCAGACCTATGAGGACTTCAGCAAGTACGGCAAGGAGTTCGCCGACACCGGATTGAAGAGCTTCGCCTCTTTGTCCAAGGGCGCGCAGGCGATCGCCACCGAGGCCGGCGAATACACCAAGAAGAGCTTCGAAGCCGGCAGCGCCGCGTTCGAGAAGCTGTTCTCGGCCAAGTCGCTGGACAAGGCGATCGAGATCCAGTCCGACTATGCCAAGCAGTCCTACGAGGCGTTCGTCGCCGAGGCCACCAAGATTGGCGACCTCTATGCCGAACTCGCCAAGGAAGCCTACAAGCCGTTCGAATCGATCGTTGCCAAGGCGAAGTAATTTTCGCCCGACAATTTTCAAGATCCGGCCCTTCGTGGGTGGGGCAGAACCCGGTCGTGGAAACGCGACCGGGTTTTTTCATGCCAGTTTCCGATCCGCGACAGCGTAGCGCTTCACGAATGCGAAAATCCGCCAAGTTGGTCACCTAGCCATATTGTCAGCTAACCAGAAGGGCTTAAAATCGTCCATCGAACACCTACATGTCGAACTCGCATGAGGATTCGAAGAGGCAGGATTACGTGACGATCGGTTTGACTGCCACGAGACGAGTGGCGCGGATGCAAAACGGCGGCGGCGACGGCAATGAGGCCGGCCGCGGGACGGCCGTTATCACGCGCACCAAAACCAAGACCAAGAAGCCCAGCCTTTACCGGGTCCTCATCCTCAACGACGACTACACTCCGATGGAGTTCGTGGTTCACGTGCTGGAACGTTTTTTCCAGAAGGACCGCGAAGCCGCCACACGCATCATGCTTCATGTTCACAATCATGGAGTGGGCGAGTGCGGGGTCTATACATTCGAGGTGGCCGAGACCAAAGTGTCCCAGGTCATGGATTTCGCCCGACAGAATCAGCATCCGCTGCAATGCGTGATGGAGAAGAAGTGAGGTAACATGCCGGCTTTCTCCCAAGGCCTGGAAAAGGCGCTTCATCAAGCGCTGACGCTCGCCAACGAGCGGCACCATGAATATGCAACCCTTGAACACCTGCTGCTCGCGCTTATCGACGACACCGAGGCGGCCGCCGTCATGCGCGCTTGCAACGTCGATCTCGACGAGCTGAAGCATACCGTTCTGACCTACATCGATACCGAGCTCGACAATCTGGTCACCGGCTACGATGAGGATTCCAAACCGACGGCCGGTTTCCAGCGCGTGATCCAGCGCGCGGTGATCCATGTGCAGTCATCCGGCCGCGAGGAAGTGTCGGGTGCCAACGTGCTCGTCGCCATCTTCGCCGAGCGCGAAAGCCATGCCGCCTATTTCCTGCAGGAACAGCAGATGACCCGCTACGACGCGGTCAACTACATCTCGCATGGCATCGCCAAGCGTCCGGGCGCGTCGGAGAACCGCACGCCGCGCGGCGCAGATGACGAGCAGGGCGGCCAGAACGGCGCCGAACCGCAGGAGGAAGGCGGCAAGAAGAAGCAGCAGCAGGACGCGCTGACCGCTTATTGCGTCAACCTCAACAACAAGGCCAAGGCCGGCAAGATCGATCCGCTGATCGGTCGTGAGAGCGAGATCAACCGCACCATCCAGGTGCTGTGCCGCCGTTCCAAGAACAACCCGCTCTATGTCGGCGATCCCGGCGTCGGCAAGACGGCGATCGCCGAGGGCCTCGCCAAGCGCATCGTCGAGGGCGACGTGCCGGAAGTGCTGCACAATGCCACCATCTTCGCGCTCGACATGGGCACGCTTTTGGCCGGCACGCGCTATCGCGGCGATTTCGAGGAACGGCTGAAGCAGGTCGTCAAGGAGCTCGAGGATTATCCGGGCGCAGTGCTGTTCATCGACGAGATCCATACGGTGATCGGCGCCGGCGCGACTTCGGGCGGCGCGATGGACGCGTCGAACCTGTTGAAGCCGGCTCTGTCGTCGGGTGCAATACGTTGCATCGGTTCGACCACCTACAAGGAATTCCGTCAGTTCTTCGAGAAGGATCGTGCGCTGGTGCGACGCTTCCAGAAGATCGACGTCAACGAGCCGACCATCGAGGACGCCATCGAGATCATGAAGGGCCTGAAGCCCTATTATGAGGAATTCCACAAGGTGAAGTTCACCAACGAGGCGATCAAGGCCTCGGTGGAGCTGTCGGCGCGCTACATTAACGACCGCAAGCTGCCGGACAAGGCGATCGACGTGATCGACGAGACCGGCGCCTCGCAGATGCTGGTGCCGGAAGCCAAGCGCAAGAAGACGATCGGCATCAAGGAAATCGAAGCGACGATCGCTACCATGGCGCGCATCCCGCCGAAGACGGTTTCGGCCGATGACGAGAAGGTGCTGCAGGGCCTGGACATCGAGCTCAAGCGCGTCGTCTATGGCCAGGACACCGCCATCACCGCGTTGACCTCGGCGATCAAGCTGGCACGTGCCGGTCTGCGCGAACCGGAGAAGCCGATCGGCTCCTACCTGTTCTCTGGGCCAACGGGTGTCGGCAAGACGGAAGTCGCCAAGCAGCTGGCCGCCTCGCTGGGCGTCGAACTGATCCGCTTCGACATGTCGGAATACATGGAACGCCACACCGTCTCGCGGCTGATCGGCGCGCCTCCCGGCTATGTCGGCTTCGATCAGGGCGGCCTTTTGACCGACGGTGTCGACCAGCATCCGCACTGCGTGCTGCTGCTGGACGAGGTCGAAAAGGCGCATCCGGACCTGTTCAACATCCTGTTGCAGGTTATGGACCACGGCAAGCTGACCGACCACAACGGCAAGCAGATCGACTTCCGCAATGTCATACTGATCATGACCACCAATGCGGGCGCATCCGATGCGCAGCGCGCGGCGATCGGTTTCGGTTCGACCAAGCGCGAAGGCGACGATGTCGAGGCGATCAACCGGCTGTTCACGCCGGAATTCCGCAATCGCCTCGATGCGATCATTCCGTTCGGCTCGCTGCCGGTGCCGGTCATCCACCAGGTGGTACAGAAGTTCGTCATGCAGCTGGAAGCCCAGCTTTCAGAGCGTGGCGTCACCTTCGACCTGTCGCCGGACGCGATCGCCTGGCTCGCCGACAAGGGCTATGACGAACGCATGGGTGCGCGTCCGCTCGGCCGCGTCATCCAGGAGCACATCAAGAAGCCGCTGGCCGACGAGGTGCTGTTCGGCAAGCTGAAGAAGGGCGGCACGGTGCGCGTCACCGTCGAGAAGAAGGAAACCGGCGAGACCGGCCTCAAGCTCGAATCGCTTGCCGACGAGGCGCCGGTGAAGCCGAAGAAGGAAGAGCCGGAAGACGCGCCGAAGCCACCCAAAGCCGTGGCCAGGAAGCCCGCGGCAAAGAAGGTCGTGGCGCAGAAACCGGAGCCCAAGGGCAAGGACGGCGGCAAGCGCAGCCTTGTACCGCAACTGCCCAGAAAGGGCTGAGCCTGGCGAAAGTCGAAAAAGCCCCGGAAACGGGGCTTTTTTCATGGAAACAATGAGGTGGCGCGTGGCCGGGCAAATCATCATCCTCAACGGCGCGCCGCGTTCGGGAAAGTCGAGTATAGCCGAGGCCATCGGGGAGAGCTTTGACGGTCCATGGATGAATCTTGGCGTTGACAGCTATGAGCAGATCACGCCGCCGCGATATCGTCCCGGAATAGGCCTGCGCCCTGGCGGCGAGCGGCCCGATCTGGAAGTTTTCGTGCCGCGCTTCTATGCGGCCCTCTATGAATCGATCGCGGCGCATAGTCGATTGGGGCTGAATGTCGTTGCGGATGTCGGCCACCACGACGCTTATTCGAAACCGCTCCACATCCTGGCCGATTGCGCGAGGCGGCTCGCCGGCCTGCCGGTCCTGTTTGTTGGCGTTCGCTGCCCGATCGAGGTCATCATGGAAAGGCGCGCCGCCAGCGCCGCGGGCGGGAACTACGTTACCGGCGCGCCCGGTGATCCCGTGCCTTTGCCTGTACGCCTGTGGCAGGGAGAAGTGCACCGGCCTGGCGTGTATGATTTGGAAGTCGATACGTCACGCCTCGGTGTCGGGCAATGCGCGGATGCGATCCGCCAGCAGTTTCTGAAGGGAGTGGTGGCGCCAACGGCATTTCAGAGGCTTTCGGATCCGGCTTTTGCGGCGCTCCGGTCTTCCTGATCCAATTGTCCGCAAATGATTTGGCGTGGATAAGCGCCGTCGGCCATGGCCAGGCCATCCGCCGGTTGCGGCGTTAAACAAATGAGTGGCAGCGCGCCGAGGCCGGACAGCTCTTCCAAAACGGTAATAGTTCTTGCGTCCGCCCGGGACAACGCCGCGCCGGTGATTTTCCAGATCGCAAGGGCAATAAGCGCGCCGGCGTAGCCGTCAATGGCATAGTGCCAGCCAAGGACCACCGAACCGAGCATGATGAGCACCGCGAATATCCACATCAAAGTGCCAAGGCTGACCGATAGCCTGGTGGCATAGAGGGCAATGAGCACGGCCGACGCGACATGCATGGAGGGAAATGCCGATATGCCCATGCTGCCCGAAGGCAAACCCTGATAACCGTCCCACAACCTGTCCTGCAGGGAAAGGGCCCAGATCGGATACTGCCGATTTGCCGATTGAAGTGCGTCCATCAACGGTTGATAGAGATCGCCAAGGCCGAGCCTGGCGTAATAGCAAGGGCCGGCCGATGAGAATATCAGGGCAATGCCGAAGCCGCCTATCAGCCAGACCAGCATGAAGCTGAGCAGAAACTGATGTCGCAGCAGGGAATCGCGAGCCGCCGCGACGCTTGAAAAGATCGCCGAGAGCAGCACCACGAACCAAAGATTGTAACAAAGATTGAGAAAATGAACGGCCAGGGGGCTTTCGACGATCCACCAGACCCATTGGTAAGTAGGGCGGCCGAAATGCAGGCCGACGCTGAATTGTGCAAAGGCTTGGTCCCAGGAGAAAGGCGCCAGCAACGCGATCGCTCCTTTCAGTACCGTGAAGCCGGATATAAAAGCCATGATCGCGACCAGCCCGTTCACGCCGTTGGCGATGCGCCTTCGATCAGACAGCAACTCCCAGAATGAATTCAGGAAAAGACGGAGCGGCGAGGTGGCGCCGTCGACAATGGCCAGCCATAACAGGCGGAATGCCGCGTAGACACATCCGACAACCCAGGAATACACCCCCAGGTAGAAGCCGTATTCGACAAGCAGTCCAAAATCCGGCCGGTTGCCGACCCGGGCGCCAATCATGAAACTTAGTCCGAGTGTAAACAGGGCGACCGCATGAATAGCGCGGTGGCGATAAAATGATTCGGCCAAAAGATGCAGGAAGGCGCCGCTCGCGCTGGCGCCAGGCTGCCTGCCTAAAGTTTCCGAAATATCCCGCATCGCCCGTCCTCCGCGAAAACATGCCCCGGAAAGGCTTGCAAAGGTATGAACAAAGTAATCGCAGGCTGTAATACAGGCGACACCATGATCTGCCGGTTTATAAAGGATTAAAATCCGCTCTGGAGGGCGCCGCGGATCTTGTCTGCGTTCCGCGCCAGCACTTCCGGATTCTCCATCGGGCCCGTGTGCGGCTTCAGGGGGATGCCGTCGAAGCGCGGGATGACATGGACATGCAGGTGATAGACGGTTTGTCCGGATGCAGGCTCATTGAACTGCATGATGGTGACGCCGTCGGCATTGAAAGCCTTCCTGACCGCCTGTGCCACTTTCTGAACGACCGTGAAAAGGAGGGCGAATGTCGAGGGCTCGGCGTCGAGCAGATTGCGCGACGGCGCTTTCGGCACCACCAGCGTATGGCCTGGTCCTTGCGGCATCACATCCATGAAAGCCACGACAGCCTCGTCCTCGTACACACGGTGCGAGGGTATTTCGCCGCGCAGGATTTTGGCGAAGATGTTGTCGGTGTCATAGGCCTCAGTCATGGCGAACGCTCCGGAGTGTGCCTTTGCCGTCCGGTGTAACGAAGCCGCCTCCGAGCGGCAAGACGAAGCTGCGGGGAGATCGATCGAGATCGACCATGCCGGCCTCGACGAGCGCGCGATGAGGCAGGCTATTCCTCGAGATCTTTGCGGAACGGGGTATGCTCCTCCAGATATTCGCCCATCCGCTCCACCTCGCGCCGTTCGCGCCCGAGATAATCGGCGACCGCTTTGCGCAGGCCGGGGTGGGCAATGTAGTGCGCCGAATGCATGGTCACAGGCCGGTAGCCGCGCGCCAGCTTGTGTTCGCCTTGCGCACCCGCCTCGACCACCTTCAGCTTGCGTTCGATGGCGAAGTCGATGGCCTGGTGGTAGCAGACCTCGAAATGCAGGTAGGGGTGGTCCTCGATGCAGCCCCAATTGCGGCCGTAGAGCGCATCGGAGCCGATGAAGTTGATGGCGCCGGCAATGTAGCGCCCGTTGCGCCTGGCCATCACCAGCAGAATGTCGTCCGCCATGCGTTCGCCGATCAACGAGAAGAACTGGCGGTTCAGGTAGGGGCGGCCCCATTTGCGGCTGCCAGTGTCCATGTAGAAGGCGTAGAAGTCGTCCCAGGCCTTTTCGGTCAGGTCCTTGCCGGTGAGCCAGTCGATCGTGATGCCATCGGCGAGCGCTTCGCGCCGTTCCTTCTTCATCGCCTTGCGCTTGCGCGAGGCAAGCGTGGCGAGGAAGTCGTCATAGGTGGAAAAGCCTTCGTTGAAGAAGTGGAATTGCTGGTCGGTGCGATGCAGGAAGCCCGCAGCCTCAAGCGTCGCGACGTCGCTCTCCTGCGCGAAAGTGACATGTGCCGAGGATACGCCGAGCTTGTCGGTCACCATTTTGAGCCCGGCGGCAAGGCCGGCCTTCACTGCATCCTGATCCTCGCCTTTGCCGACCAGCAGGCGAGGGCCGGTGACGGGCGTGAACGGCACGGCACTTTGCAGTTTGGGATAGTAACGGCCGCCGGCGCGCTCGAAGGCATCCGACCAGCCATGATCGAACACATATTCGCCCTGGCTGTGCGACTTGAGATAGCAGGGAACCGCACCGAGCAGCCTGCCTTGCGCAGTCTCCAGCCGCAGGTGATGGCCTTGCCAGCCAGTGCGCCGAACGGCGCAGCCGGAATCCTCCAGAGCGCTCAAAAAAGCGAATGAAACCAGCGGGTTATAGCCGACTTCCGCGTCGCCGCGCGTGGTCCCGGCAAAGCCATTCCATTCATCGCAGGTAAAGGCGCCTATACCGGCGGCGATGCGGATCGCATAGTCCGCATTCGCCGTTTGTCCGTCGCCGTCGTCGCCCTGATCCATGAGGCTTATTTAAGCTCCATTCGGGCCGCTACAAGTCACGTTTCGGGCACCCTCTTCAGGCGACTTTGACCAAGTCGGGTTCGAAGCCTTCGAACGTCATCTGATCGGCATATCTAAAGGTCAGGTCGACCGCCGGCTGGTCATGCACCGTCCAGGTGATGACAGGCATTTTGAGCTTTTCGCGCACGAAGCTGACAAACGGGTTCGGCAGATCGCCGGCGGCGTAGGAGGTGAAGGAGAGCTCGTGCGCCAGCATGGAGAAATGCGCTTCGATCAGCTTGGCGTCCTTGCCATAGGCGGTCAATCCAGCCGGAATGCCGGGCGCGTGTTTGGGGAAATCGCGGATCAGCCAGTGATCGAACGACATGATCGCAGCCTTGCCCTTGTAGCGCTTCAGCATCTTGCCGACGCGTGCCACCAGGCCTTCATCGCGACCGGGAGTTCCTTTCAGCTCGACGACCATAGGCACACGGCCGTCGACGAGGTCGAGCGTTTCCTGCAGCGTCGGCACGTGATCCGCCGTGCCGCCAACCTTGAGCGCGGTAAGTTCGGCGGCGCTCCGTTGCCAGACGAACCCGTCCTGCCCGGTCAACCTTTGCAGATCATCATCATGGATGACGATGGGAACGCCATCCGACGACAGATGCACGTCGCATTCGATCGCGTAGCCGCGTTCGGCCGCGGCTGCGAAGGCGGAAAGCGTGTTTTCCCAGCGCGTCTTGTTCATGTCGTGAAAGCCGCGATGGGCAACCGGCCGGGCAGTCAGCCAGGAGAGGTCGGTCATGTCTGCACCTTCACTCATTCGACTTCGAAGACCGCTTCGATCTCCACCGCGGCATTAAGCGGCAGGGAGGCGGTACCGACGGCGGAGCGTGCGTGCTTGCCGCC
Source organism: Mesorhizobium sp. M8A.F.Ca.ET.181.01.1.1 (assembly GCF_004792025.1). Classification (NCBI taxonomy): domain Bacteria; kingdom Pseudomonadati; phylum Pseudomonadota; class Alphaproteobacteria; order Hyphomicrobiales; family Phyllobacteriaceae; genus Mesorhizobium; species Mesorhizobium sp. M8A.F.Ca.ET.181.01.1.1. The sequence continues at coordinate 1,344,448 of NZ_SRTV01000001.1, forward strand.
TTCGCCGAACGCGGCAACCAGGAAATCGGAGGCGCCGTTGGCGACCAGATGCTGCTCGACGAAATCGGGGGCCGACGCCACGAAGACGGTGATCTTCACCAGGCGGCGGATCTTCTCGAGGTCGCCAAGTGCCGCCTTGGCTTGCGCCAGGATGTTGATGGCGCAGTATTTCGCCGCCTCCTTGCCGCTTGCCGTGTCGACGTCGCGGCCAAGCAGGCCGCTCGCCTGCAGCTTGCCGTCCTTGAGCGGCAATTGTCCCGCCGTGAACAGCAGATTGCCGGTCCTGCAATAGGGCACGTAGTTGGCGGCGGGCGCGGCGGCAACAGGAAGCGTCACGCCGAGATCACTTAGCCGCTTTTCGATTGTTTCACTCATTGCTTTTCCCTATTGCTGGAAGGTGCCGCGCTGGCCGGGCCGAAATTGCTATTTTTGCCTCGCTTCCGCCACGACTTTTTTTAAGCTGGACCATCTTTCCCTGCGGCCTGCCATCAGCCGCGACGATTGGAGTACCTCATGCGCGCAACGCGCCTTGCATTCCACGCCGTTCTGTTGTCGGCGCTGTTCCCCGTGGGCTCCGCTTTCGCCGTACCGGCGCTGCAGGCGCATCGTGCCGTCTACGATCTCACCCTCAAGAAGGCGGATGATCGCTCCGGCATCACCGGCATCACCGGCCGCATGGTCTACGAGTTCAACGGCTCGGCCTGCGAAGGCTATACGGTGAAATTCCGTTTCGTCACCCAGATCGCGACCAACGACAACACGAAGCTGACCGACCAGCAGACCACCACGTTCGAGGACGCGGAAGGCAAGATGTTTTCCTTCGTGACGAAGTCCTTCGTCGACCAGAACCTCGATAAGGAGGTCAAGGGCGTCGCGACAAAGAATGCCAAGGGCCTGAAGGTCGATATCGACAAGCCGGAGAAGAATAGTCTCGAACTCGCTGCCACCCAGTTCCCGACCCAACATCTGGTCGAGCTGATCGGCAAGGCCGAAAAAGGCGAAAACTTCTACCAGACCAACCTGTTCGATGGCTCGGAGGACGCCAACAAGGTGATGACGACCACGGTTGTCGTCGGCAAGAAGACCGAGGCCGACAAGGCCGATCCGGAAGCGCCGGCACTGGCGAAGCTTGCCGCCGACAAATATTGGCCGGTCGACATCGCCTATTTCGACGACAGCACCCAGAACGGCGAGGAAGTGCCGGAATACCGGATCAGCTTCAAGCTGCACGAGAACGGCATCACTCGTGATCTCGTCATGGACTATGGCGACTTCTCGATGACCGGCAAGCTGGTCAATCTGTCGCTGTTCGACCAGACAAAGCCTTGCCCGGTATCGAAATAGCGGCGATGCGCGAGTGAGCTGGCCGTGGCGGGCTTGATGGCGGTCTATGTCGATGCGGCGATCTGGAAGTGGGCCGGCCATCGCTGGTGCCACCTGATGGCCGACGACACCGACGAGCTGCACCGGTTCGCATCGCGGCTTGGCGTGAAGCGCTCGTCCTATCAGGGGCCGCCCAGGACATCGGCGCCACACTATGACATCACCGGTTTCGAGCGCGACCGCGCGGTACGGCTCGGCGCCATCGAATGCAGCCGCGAGGAGATCGTCGCGATCTTCCGGCGCGTGCGGGTGCCCAACGGAAAGGCCAAACTATGACACTAAAGGCATTTCTTGCTTATTGCGCCGCTGTCACGCTCGCCGCCGCCACACCGGGACCCGCGATGTTCGCCGTCATCACCAATGGCGTGTCGCGTGGTTTCCTCCGCGCCTTCATAGCCGGCGTTGGGGTCGCCGCCGGCGATGCCGTACTGGTCACCCTGGCCCTGCTCGGGCTGGTGGCCCTGGCCCAGACATTCGAATGGATCTTCCTCCTGCTGAAATATGCAGGCGCCGCCTACCTGATTTTTCTCGGCGTCAGGATGTGGAGGGCTTCGACCGCGCAAACGAACGAGCCGCAGGCGGCACCGACGAGATTGTCGCGGTTCTTCTTCCTTGGTGCGTCCATTGCGCTGGGGAATCCGAAGGCGATTCTGTTCCATGCCTCGATCATGCCGTTGATTCTCAATCTCGACACGCTGACATTTGTCGACGGCCTGCTGGTGGTGGCCGTGGTCATCAGCGTCAATATCCTCACCATGGGTGTCTATGCCGGGCTTGCTGGCCGGGCTTCGGGCTGGTTCAGGACGCCCAGGCGCATGCGGCTGATGAACAGGTTTGCCGGCAGCGCCATGATCGGCACCGGAGCGCTGATTGCCGCACGCTAGGCGTTAAAGCGCTACACGGCTTGCGTTTGCAGCACTTCCCCTCTATATGCGCGCTCATTCCACACACGGACTTTGGTGTCTGCCCGGGAGAAATCCGGCTGAGACCTCCGGTGGCGTTCGAGGATTTCGGTCCACAAATGCCTGTGTCCGTGGAGGCTAACCGGAAAGGAAATGAGAATGGCACTGCCTGATTTCAGCATGCGCCAGCTTTTGGAAGCTGGCATTCACTTCGGCCACCAGACCCACCGCTGGAACCCGAAGATGGCGCCTTACATCTACGGCGCCCGCAACAACATCCACATCATCGACCTCTCGCAGACGGTGCCTTTGCTGCACCAGGCGCTGAAGCAGGTTTCCGACACCGTTGCCAAGGGCGGCCGCGTGCTGTTCGTCGGCACCAAGCGGCAGGCGTCCGACATCGTCGCCGATGCGGCACAGCGTTCGGCCCAGTACTACGTCAATTCGCGTTGGCTCGGCGGCATGCTGACCAACTGGAAGACGATCTCGAACTCGATCCAGCGGCTGCGCAAGCTCGACGAGATGCTGGCCGGCGAGGCGCAAGGCCTGACCAAGAAGGAACGCCTGAACCTCGACCGTGAGCGCGAGAAGCTCGACAAGGCGCTCGGCGGCATCAAGGACATGGGCTCGACGCCCGACCTGATGTTCGTGATCGACACCAACAAGGAGGCGATCGCCATCCTCGAGGCGAAGCGTCTCGGCATCCCGGTCGTCGCCATCATCGATTCGAACTGCGATCCGGACAAGATCGACTTCCCGATCCCCGGCAATGACGACGCGGCCCGCGCCATCCAGCTCTATTGCGACCTGATCGCCAAGGCTGCGATCGACGGCATCGCCCGTCAGCAGGGCGCGCTCGGCGTCGACATCGGCGCTTCGGTCGAAGCTCCGGTCGAACCGGCGCTCGATCCGGCTCCGGCGTCGGAAGCCCCAGAGGCTTGATAATCGAAGGCCGGCTTGCGGCCTTCATCTTTCTCATATTTTGGCACGCTAAACAGACGCACCGTCGAGATTCGATGGTGCGTCGGCGCATTTGAAACAAAGAGGCGACAATGAGCATTTCGGCTGCACAGGTCAAAGAACTCCGCGACTTGACCGGCGCGGGCATGATGGACTGCAAGGCGGCGTTGAACGAGACCAACGGCAACATGGAAGAGGCCGTCGACTGGCTGCGCAAGAAGGGCATTTCCAAAGCCGACAAGAAGGCCGGCCGCACTGCCGCCGAAGGCCTGATCGGCGTCGACAATGGCGTGCGCGAAGCTGCCGTCGTCGAGGTGAATTCCGAGACCGACTTCGTCGCCCGCAACGCCGCCTTCCAGGAAATCGTCGCCAACGTCGCCAAGGTGGCGCTTGCCTACGGCACGACCGAGGCTGTGGCTGCGGCGAAGTATCCGGGCTCCGACAAGTCGGTCACCGACACCATCAAGGACGCTGTCGGCACCATTGGCGAGAACCTGGGCTTCCGCCGCTCGGCCAAGCTGACCGTTCCGCATGGCGCGGTTGCGACCTACGTCCACAATTCGGTTGCCGATGGCCTTGGCAAGCTCGGCGTGCTGGTCGCGATCGAGACCACCGGCAACGAGCATGCCGCCAATGCCTTCGGCCGCCAGGTCGCCATGCATGTCGCCGCCACCAATCCGATGGCGCTGACCGCCGAGCAGATCGACCCGGCAGCGGTCGAGCGCGAGAAGGCCATCTTCTCCGACCAGGCGCGCCAGTCCGGCAAGCCGGAAGCGATCATCGAGAAGATGGTCGAGGGTCGCCTGCGCAAGTTCTATGAAGAAGTCGTGCTCTTGAAGCAGGCGTTCGTGCTCAATCCCGATATCACCGTCGAGAAGGCGCTGAAGGATGCCGAAAAGGAAATCGGCGCGCCCGCCAAGATCACGGCCTATCTGCGCTTCGCGCTTGGCGAGGGCATCGAGAAGGAAGAGTCCGATTTCGCCGCGGAAGTCGCTGCGGCGGTCAAGAAGTAAGCGTCCTACCGCATTATTGCGACTGTGTTTTTCGGCCTGATGTCCGCAAGGATGTCAGGCCGATTTCGTTTGCGGTGTCGATAAAGGCCCTGAGCTTCGGCGCCATCGCGGCGCGGCGCGGGAAGTAGAGGAAAAGGCCGGGTTCCTCGATCGCAGATTGCGGCAGAACCTGCACCAGGCGCCCGGCCGCCAGATCCGCGCGCGCCAGCGGCTCGAACATATAGGCGAGGCCGACGCCAGCGAGCGCCAGATCAATGGCGGCCAGCGAGTCCGTCACGATGGCCGTACCGCTGGTGTCCATGACCACATCCTTGCCATCCCAGGTCAAATCCCAGCGATAGAGGGCACCCGAGCGGACAAGCCGGTACCCGATGCAATTGTGGTTCGCGAGATCGGCCACGCTGCGCGGACGCCCACGTCGTCCGATATAGGCGGGAGAGGCGACGACGACGACTTTGAAGGGCGGCGTCAGTCGGATGGCCACCATGTCCTGCGCGATCATCTCGCCGAGCCGGATGCCGGCGTCAAAACCTTCGCCGACGATGTCGACCAATCCCTGATCGGCAAAAACCTCCACCGTAATGTCGGGATAGCGCTCGGCCATCGCGGCGACGACCGGCGTCACCGCCAATGGGATCGCGATGTTGGAGGCATTGAGCCTGAGCAGGCCAGACGGCCTGCCCTTGACGCTGCGGATGCGGTCCATCTGCTCGGCAATGTCCTGGAGGGCAGGGGCGGCCGTTTCCACCAGCGCCTTGCCGGCCTCGGTGAGCGAAACGCTGCGCGTCGTGCGCGCAAACAGCGGCTGGCCGATCCGCTCCTCGACGAGGCGCACCGCATGGCTGACCGCCGACGGGCTCATACCGAGTTCGGCCGCCGCAAGCGCGAAGCCGCCGCGCCGTGCAACGGCGACGATGACAGGCAGATGAGAGAGCAGATCCCGATCCATTCATGAATGATATCGCATGGTCCTTGCGAACAATGCAATCTAATCGATGCCAAGACACCGATCCATATTGTCGCCGACACATCCGCGGTTGGCTGATGGCATTGAGGAGAAGAGACATGAATGCGTTGAAGCACGTAACTTTCGCGGCCGGCGTGGCGCTGTCACCGGTCGATGCCGGCGGGGCGGAACCATCCGGCTGGCAAGCGCTCGCGGACGAACGCGCGGTCATCCGCATCGCCGATGCCATCGACCGCGCCGTCGACGCGCAGGACTGGAAGCGCGCGCGCTTCTATTTCGCGGATCGGGTCACCGCCGACTTCAGCAGCCTGTCCGGGCAGCCCGCGGCCAACATTGCGTCCGACGATCTGATCGGCGCCTGGGCCGGCAATCTCAAGGGCAGCAAGACCAGCCTGCACCTGCGCACCAATCACCAGGTCGTTCTCGAGGCGGACAGCGCGACCGTTCTGTCGAACGGCTATGCCTGGAACCGGATGGAGGGCAATGGCGATCCGCTGTGGGAAGTCTGGGGCACGTATGAGCACCACCTGACACGTTCTGGCTCCGTCTGGAAAGTCGATGGCTTCACCTTCCGCATGACGCATGAACGCGGCAATCCCTGGGTCAAGGCGACCCCGGGCCAATGACGCCCGCACCAACCGGATCAGGATCGGAAAAGACAATGACGATGAGCTACTACACACTCGGCAACAGCGGCCTGCGCGTCAGCCGGCTGGCGCTGGGCACGATGACCTTCGGCACGGAATGGGGCTGGGGCGCGGACCGGGACACGGCGCGCGCGATGTTCGACGCCTATGTCGAGGCTGGCGGCAATTTCTTCGACACCGCAGACCTATATACCGGCGGCACGGCCGAGACCTGGCTCGGTGAATTCGTGGCCGAGCGAGGCTTGCGCGACAAGGCGGTGATCGCCACCAAATTCACCATGAACTCGAACCCCGGCAATCCCAACGCCGGCGGCAATGGCCGCAAGAACATCATGCGTGCCGTCGACGCCTCGCTGAAGCGGCTGGGCACCGACTACATCGATCTCTATCTCATGCATATCTGGGACAGGCTGACGCCGGCCGAGGAAGTGCTGCGGACCCTCGACGATCTGGTTCGGGCGGGCAAGATACGTCACATCGGCCTGTCCGACGTGCCGGCCTGGTATGCCGGACGGGCTCAGGCGATCGCCGAACTGCGCGGCTATGAGCCGATCTCGGCGTTGCAGCTCGAATACTCCCTGGCGGAGCGTGCCATCGAGCATGAATTCGTGCCGTTCGGGACACGCCATGGCGCCGGCATCATGGTCTGGAGCCCGCTGGCCAGCGGGCTGTTGAGCGGCAAATACCGCCCGGCGCAAGCGGGCAATGCCGGCCGGCTCGACGGCTTCCGCAACACCACCCATCCAGGCTTCCAGAAATTTACCGAGCACAACTGGGCTGTTGTGGCGGAGTTGGAGAAGGTCGCCGCCGAGCTCGGCCGCGGCATGGCTCAGGTGGCGCTCAACTGGGTGGCGACACAGCCAGGAATTGCCACCGTCATCCTTGGAGCAACGAGGCTTTCGCAGTTGCAGGACAATCTCGCGGCGCTCGATTTCTCCATACCGCCCGCGCTTCGCCAGCGGCTGGACAAGGTGAGCGGCACGCCGGCGCCGTTCCCGCATTCCTATTTCGGTCCCGAGATCCAGGTCCGTGTCGCCGGCGGTGTCGTGACCGGCGACAAGCCGTCCGGTTATGCATTGCCGGTGGTGGTCGAAGGCGAGGCCGTTGCCATCAGCAGCAATTGATCCAAAAAGCCTGGAATTTTGCACAAGGGCGCGGCGTGACATCGCTGCGCCCTTCGTGTATCCGGTCAACCCGTCATGACAGCACCGCCGGACGAAGCAGGAGGCCTTTTTTCGCCTTCGGAGCTTGCCGCGCCGGGATTTTCGAGGAACCAGATGACGGTGAAGCCCCTCTACCGACGTGTTCTGCTGAAAGCTTCGGGCGAAGCGTTGATGGGCGAACAGCATTTCGGCATCGACGTCTCGGTCGTCGACCGCATTGCCGGCGACATCGCCGAGGCGCGCGCGCTGGGCATCGAGGTGGGTGTCGTCATTGGCGGCGGCAATATCTTTCGCGGCGTGGCCGTCGCCTCCAAGGGCGGGGACCGCGTTACCGGCGACCATATGGGCATGCTTGCCACGGTCATCAATTCGCTGGCGCTGCGCACATCGCTGAACAAGATCGGCGTCGACGCCGTCGTGCTGTCCGCGATCGCCATGCCCGAGCTTTGCGAGAGCTTTTCGCAGCGCCAGGCGACCGCCTACATGAACCAGGGCAAGGTGGTGATCTTCGCCGGCGGCACCGGCAATCCGTTCTTCACCACTGATTCGGCTGCCGCGCTCCGTGCGGCCGAAATCGGCGCCGACGCGCTGTTCAAGGGCACGCAGGTCGACGGCGTCTATTCGGCCGACCCGAAAAAGGACCCCAGCGCGACGCGTTTCGAGCGCATCAGCCACGCCGAAGTCATAAATCGCGGGCTTTCGATCATGGATACGGCTGCGATTGCACTTGCGCGCGAAAACAACATTCCGATAATCGTCTATTCGATCCACGAAAAGGGCGGTTTCGGGGATATTCTGAGGGGCGGCGGCCGCTGTACGGTCGTCGCGGACGAGTGATCCGGGGCCTGATCCCGAAGAAGGGAAGCCGGGTTTCGAAATCAGGCTCGAACACGGGGCCTTGCCCCGAAGCAGTGAACCCGCGGCAGACGGGTCGAGGAGACTAAAATGAGTGGTGAGTACGACGATCTCAAGCGGCGCATGGATGGGGCAATCGCGGCGTTCAAGCATGATCTGGCCTCGCTGCGGACCGGCCGCGCGTCCAGCAACCTGCTCGACGCGATCCAGGTGCAAGCCTATGGCACCACCATGCCGATCAATCAGGTGGCCAACGTCACCGTGCCGGAGCCGCGCATGATCTCGGTCTCGGTCTGGGACAAGTCGATGGTCGGCGCGGTCGACCGCGCGATCCGGGAATCCAATCTGGGCTTCAACCCGATCGTCGACGGCACCAATCTGAGGATTCCGCTGCCGGAGCTCAACGAACAGCGCCGCAAGGAGCTGGTCAAGATTTCGCACGGCTATGCCGAGAACGCGCGTGTCGCCGCGCGCCATGTGCGGCGCGACGGCATGGACTTCCTGAAGAAGGCGGAGAAGGACGGCGACATCAGCGAGGACGACCAGCGCAAGCGTTCCGACCAGGTCCAGAAACTTACCGACGAAACCATCAGCACCATCGATCATCTGCTTTCCGACAAGGAAGCTGAAATCATGCAGGTTTAGGGTTGGCCCTTGGCTGATCCGAAAGCGAGATCATGACAACGCCCGCGCATGTCGCGATCATCATGGATGGAAATGGACGCTGGGCCAAGGCGCGCGGCATGCCGAGGCTCGCGGGTCATCGCGCTGGCGTCGAGGCGCTGCGCAAGGCGGTGCGCGCCGCCCCCGGTCTCGGCATCTCCTTCCTGACCGTCTATGCTTTCTCGTCGGAGAACTGGTCGCGGCCGAAGTCCGAGGTCAGTGACCTTATGGGTCTGTTGAAGCTGTTCATCCGTCGCGACCTTGCCGAGCTACACCAGAGCGGCGTGCGGGTCAGGATCATCGGCGACCGGGCAGGGCTGCAGGCGGACATCAGGGGACTGCTCGAGGAAGCCGAATCGCTGACGATCAACAACACCTCGCTGACGCTGGTGATCGCCTTCAATTACGGCGGGCGCGACGAGATCGTCCGCACCGCGCGCAAGCTTGCCCTGGCCGTGGCGCGCGGTGAAATCGATAGCGAGGCGATCACCGCCGAAAGCTTTGCCGGCTCTCTCGACACGCAAGGCATTCCCGATCCGGAGCTGGTCATCCGCACCAGCGGCGAGCTTCGCCTGTCCAACTTCCTCTTGTGGCAGGCTGCCTACAGCGAACTCGTCTTCCTGCCCTGCTACTGGCCGGACTTCAATCGCGAGCACCTCGCCGAGGCCTTGCGCGAATATGCCGGCCGCGAGCGCCGCTTCGGCGGACTGGACCCGCAAGACGTCGCTTCGCGACCGGCCGCCGGATGAGCAACCTTCAGCTGCGTGTGATTTCGGCGGTCGTGCTCGCCATTGTCGCCCTTGGCCTGACCTGGCTTGGCGGCCTGCCTTTCCGGCTGCTGTGCGCGGTCATGTCGGCAATGATCTTTTATGAGTGGACACGTATGTCGCGGCCCGCCGCGGCCGACGGGCTTGGTTTGCTGCCGGAAGCGCTGATGGTCATTTTCGTCGGCGCCTTGATCGCTGGCCTGTCCGCATTGTGGCTGCTGCCGCTGGTCGTGATTCTGGTTGCGATAACGGCGACCAGCGCGGGAATTCGCAAAATCGGCCAGTGGGACGCTGGCGGCCTTGCCTATGCCTGCGCGTCGGGCCTGTCGCTTGCCCTGCTGCGCGATGGCGACCATTCGGGCCTCGTCGCCATTCTGTTCCTGTTCGCGGTCGTCTGGGCAACCGACATTTTTGCCTATTTTGTCGGACGCGCTGTCGGCGGGCCTAAACTGGCGCCGTCGATTTCGCCAGGCAAGACGCGTAGCGGCGCGTTCGGCGGGGCGGTCGGTGGCGTCGTCGCGGGACTTCTGCTGGCAGCCATTGCTGGCGCCGGCAACCTGGCGTTGCTCGGCCTTGTGGCGCTGGTGCTGTCAGTTGTCGCCCAAGCCGGCGACCTGTTCGAGTCCTGGGTCAAACGGCGGCACGGTTGCAAGGATTCCGGCGTGCTCATTCCTGGCCATGGCGGCATCATGGATCGCGTCGACGGGCTTGTCGCGGCCGCTCTTGCCCTATACGTCATCGGTTGGATTTCTGCGGGTGCCGACCATCCGGCACAGGGGCTGTTTCCCATTTGAATGCTGTCATGCCACGATCTGGCGCCGACGTGCCTTGGATTCGCCTGGATTGATGTCACAGTCACGCCGCGACCGCGGAAGAACTTGAGGGCCTGAGTTGAACGAGATTCTTCACGCGATTTTCAGCACCGAAGGCCTCTTTCTCGGCACGCTCGTGCCGTTTCTCTTCGTGCTCACCGTGGTGGTGTTCGTTCACGAGATGGGCCACTACCTCGTTGGCCGCTGGTGCGGCATCGGGGTCAAGGCCTTCTCGATCGGCTTCGGTCCGGAGCTCATCGGCTTCAACGACAGGCATGGCACGCGCTGGAAGCTTTGCGCCATACCGCTCGGCGGTTACGTCAAGTTTGTCGGCGACATGAGCGCCACCTCCAGCCAGCCGACATCGGAAGAGCTCGAAACGCTGACCGACGAGGAACGCAAGGTTGCCTTCCACACCCAGGCGATCTGGAAGCGCGCGGCAACGGTGGCGGCCGGGCCGCTGTTCAACTTCCTGCTGGCGATCGTGGTCTTTTCCGTGCTGTTTGCCTCCTATGGGCGTTATGTCGCGGAGCCCATGGTGGCGGAGGTTACCGCCGACAGCCCGGCGGCCAAGGCCGGCATTTTGCCTGGCGACCGATTCGTCAGCGTCGACGGCAGCAAGGTCGAAACTTTCGGAGACGTGCAGCGGCTGGTTTCGGGCCGGGCCGGCGACACCATCACCTTTGTCATGCTGCGCAACGGCAAGGAGGTCACGGTGACCGCGTCGCCGCGGCTGATGGAGCAGGAGGACGCGCTCGGCAACAAGGTCAAGGTTGCGGTGATCGGCGTCGTCAACAACAAGGAACTCGGCCAACCCCGTCTCATCACCTACACCCCCGTTGGGGCGGTCGCGGCGGCGGTTGAGGAAACGGGCCACGTCATCGAGCGCACCGGACAGTTCCTGCAACGCTTCGCGGTCGGGCGCGAGGACAAGTGCCAGCTGGGTGGCCCGGTCAAGATCGCCGACATGGCCGGCAAGGCTGCCAAACTCGGTTTCGAGTGGCTGGTGCAGCTTGTCGCGCTGCTGTCCGTGGGGATAGGCATTCTAAACCTTTTGCCGATTCCCCCCCTCGACGGCGGCCATCTGTTGTTCTACGGGGTGGAGGCCGTCATCCGCCGGCCAGTGTCGGAACGGATGATGGAAATGGCCTATCGGGCTGGTCTGCTTGTGGTGCTGTGCTTCATGGGGTTCGTGTTCTGGAACGATCTCTTTGGGTGCTGAAATCATGAAGGAATTTGGCCTGGGCATGGGCGATGTTGAGACGCCGTTTACCATGCACGGGGATATGAGTGACGCGAAAGCCACGCAACAGGGTTAAGTAAATACAAATTAACCAGAAGCCTTGCGTGTAGGGAAAATCCGGTTAATACGGTAGGGGAAATGACCGCACGTCCGGTTTTCTCGCCGTGGGGACTACGAGAAAAGGTTATTAAGCCCGATGAAGGCAGCATCCAAGTTTCTAAACGCCGCGTCAGCGGCGGCACTGTCCGCCGCTCTGGTCGTACCAGGTGCGTTCGCAGTGCAGTTCGTTGCCACATCGGCGGCCGAAGCCGCTGTCGTAAGCAGGGTTGAGGTGAGCGGCAACCAGCGTGTCGACGCCGATACCATCCGCAATTACATCACCATCAAGCCGGGCAAGGCTTTCTCCAGCTCCGATGTCGACGCCGCGGTCAAGGCGCTGTTCGGCACCGGCCTGTTCTCGGATGTCCAGATCAATCAGGTCGGCTCGACCCTGGTGGTCAAGGTTTCGGAATACAAGGTCGTCAACCAGGTGCTGTTTCAGGGCAACAAGAAGCTCAAGGACAACGCGCTTCAGGCAGCGGTTCAGCTGAAGCCGCGCGGCACGTTCTCGCAGGCCACGCTCGATTCGGACGTCGAGGCGGTCAAGGCCGCTTACAGGCGCATCGGCCGTGACGATGCCGGCGTGACCGCGCAGGTCATGGAGCTCGGCGACAACCGCGTGAACGTGGTCTTCCACGTCACCGAAGGCGATCGCACGCAGATCGCGGCAATCAATTTCGTCGGCAACAGCGCCTATTCCAGCCGCCGCCTGTCGGATGTGATCAACACCAAGCGTTCATCCTGGGTCTCGTTCATCCTGCGCGATGACGTCTATGACGAAGACAAGCTGCGCGCCGACCAGGAATTGCTGCGCCGTTTCTACTACAATCACGGCTATGCCGATTTCCAGGTCGTGTCCGCCGTCGGCGAACTCGACAATGCGACCAACAAATACACGGTCACCATCACCGTCCAGGAAGGCGATCGCTATAATTTCGGCGACATCAGCGTCGAAAGCACGATCCCGGAAGTGGACTCCAAGTCGCTGGAATCGGTGGTCGAAACCCGCAAGGGTGATGTCTACAACGCCAAGGATGTCGAAGACTCGATCATCGCGTTGACGGAAAAGGTAGCCGGTTCCGGCTATGCCTTCGCGCAGGTGACGCCGCGCGGCGACCGCAACTTCGAGAACCACACGATCTCGGTTGTCTACACGGTGGACCAGGGCACCAAGGCCTATGTCGAGCGCATCGAGATCCGCGGCAACGATCGTACGCGTGACTATGTCATCCGCCGCGAATTCGATGTCAGCGAAGGCGACGCGTTCAACCAGGTGCTCATCCAGCGCGCGAAGAAGCGCCTGGAAGACCTGAATTATTTTGACAAAGTCGACATTTCGACCGTGCCTGGCTCGGCCCCTGACCAAGTCGTGCTGGTCGTCGACGTGGTCGAGAAGTCGACCGGTGAGTTCTCGATCGGCGCCGGCTATTCGACCGGTGGCGACGCGGCCGGACCGTCGGTCGAAGGATCGATCACCGAGCGCAACTTCCTCGGCCGTGGCCAGTTCATCAAGCTGTCGGCCGGCGGCGGCAAGAACTCGCGTGACTACAGCCTGTCGTTCACCGAGCCTTATTTTCTCGGGCGGCGCATCGCTGCCGGTTTCGACATCTACAGGTCGACGCGGGAATACAACAACAACTACGACAGCGACACCACCGGCGCGACGATCCGCTTCGGGCTGCCGATCACCAACAGCATCACGACCCAGTTGGCGTATAATATCTCGCAGGAGAAATATAAGGTCGACGATAGTTGCGGTCCTACCTCCATCGGAGATCCCGACGGCAGCTGTAACATCTCACAGGCCATTCTGGACGGCATCGAGCAGAGTCCGTGGATCAAGTCTTCGGTCAGCCTGGGGCTGGTCTACAACACGATCGACGACATGAAGAACCCGCATGAGGGGATCTACGCCAACACGACCGTGGAGGTCGCGGGTCTCGGTGGCGATGCCAAATTCGTGAAGATCACCGGACGGGGCAGCATCTATCAGACGCTGTCCGAACAGCTTGACCTTGTCGGGCTCCTTTCGGGCGGGGCCGGTCATGTCGAGGGATATGGCAACGGCGACCTGCGCATCTTCGATCACTTCCAGAGCAACGACCGCATGATCCGCGGCTTTGCCTATGGTGGTATCGGCCCGGTTGCCAGCGACACCAGCGGTGACCACCTGGGTGGCACGACCTACTTCAACGCTTCGGCCGAAGCCCAGTTCCCGCTGCCGGTTGTTCCGGAGAGCTTCGGCTTGCGTGGCGCGGTGTTCGCCGATGCGGCGACGCTCTATGGCAGCAAGCTTGCGACTGGGCTGGTCGATCAAGATTCTACCGGCATGAAGTTGCGCGCCTCGGTCGGTCTCGGCCTGATGTGGGCCTCGCCCTTCGGCCCGATCCGTATCGACTATGCGATCCCGGTCAGGAAAGAGGCGAGCGACGACGTGCAGGAATTCAACTTCGGCATATCGACCCGCTTCTGATCGGCGGCCAACGATGCTCCCGGGTTTTGGATCCGGGAGAAATGTTCCGACCTAGCTGGATATAGCTTCTGGAATGACCGATCCGGTGTTCTTCGCGCCATCACGCCGGTATACGGCGGCCGAAGTCGCGAATCTGACTGGCTCGGTGCTTGTCGATTCGGGCCAATCCGACGTTTCGATCGAAGCGTTGGCGCCAGCCAGTGAAGGCGGCGCCAACGCGCTCGTCTTCGTCGATGGCAGGCGTAATTCCGCGCTGATGCCGTCGCTGCGGGCGGCTGCGGTGCTGTGTCCGGCGGAATTCGCGAACAAGGCGCCTCCCGGCATCGCCGTCCTGATCCATCCGCGGCCGCAACAGGCTTTCGCGCTGGTTGGGCGCCTGCTGTTCCCGACAGCCGCCACGCCGGGGCCGATGACTGGCGAAACCGGCGTTTCGCCGCATGCCCATGTCGACCCGACCGCGCATGTCGAAGCCGGCGTCGTCATCGAGGCCGGCGCCGTCGTCGGGCCTGGCGTCTCGATCGGCAGCGGCACCGTCATTGCGCCGAACGCCGTCATCGGACAGTCCTGCCAGATCGGCCGTGACGGATATGTCGGCCCGGGCGCCAGCATCCAGTACGCACTGATCGGCAATCGGGTCATCATCCATGGTGGGGCCAGGATCGGCCAGGACGGCTTTGGCTTTGTCGGCGGCGCCAAGGGCCCGGAACGGGTCCCGCAAATCGGACGCGTCGTCATCCAGGATGATGTCGAGATCGGCTCCAATTCCACAGTCGATCGCGGCGCGATGTCCGATACGATCATTGGGCAAGGCACAAAGATCGACAATCTCGTGCAGATCGCCCATAACGTCCGCATCGGTCGCAATTGCATAGTGGCCGGGCTTTCGGGTATTTCCGGTTCCGTGGTGGTGGGTGACAATGTCACTATGGGCGGCGGCGTCGGGCTTGCGGATCATCTGACGATTGGTACAGGTGCCAAGCTTGCCGCCAGAAGTGGATTTATGAGCAATGTTCCCGCCGGCGAGATATGGGGTGGCTATCCGGCACAGCCGATGGCGGAAGCCATGCGAGAGATAGCCATGTTGCGCACGATGGCCAGAGCACGCAAGCAGGGCAAGGACAATGGCTGACATGGTGGCGGCGACAACGCTGGAAGCGGTTGACATATTGGGGCTGATGAAGCTCCTGCCGCACCGTTACCCCTTCCTCATGATCGACCGCATCGTGGACATCGATGGTGACGACTCCGCTATCGGCATCAAGAACGTGACCATAAACGAGCCGCATTTTCAGGGGCATTTCCCGGAGCAGCCGGTGATGCCGGGCGTGCTCATCGTCGAGGCCATGGCGCAGACGGCCGGCGCCATCTGCATTCGCAGCCTCGGGGCGTCGAAACCGTCGCTGGTCTATTTCCTGACCATCGACAACGCAAAATTCCGCAAACCGGTCGTTCCCGGCGACCAGTTGAAGATCCATGTCAAGAAAATCAAGAAGCGCGGCAACCTGCTCAAATTCGCCTGCGAAGCCCTGGTCGAAGGTACCAAGGCGGCCGAGGCCGAGATTTCAGCCATGATGGTCACCGGCGACTGACGATCGAGTGCCTATGAAAATCAAGACGTCAATCCATCCTTCCTCCGTCGTCGAAGAAGGCGCCCAGATCGGCCAGGGGGTACGCATTGGGCCGTTCTGCCATGTCAGCGCCGATGCCGTGATCGGCGACGGTGTCGAACTGGTCAGCCATGTCTCGGTGATGGGCGCTACCACTATCGGGGCGTCGACCAAGGTCTATCCGATGGCGATCCTGGGCGCGCCGCCGCAGAATACCAAGCACAAGGGCGGCCGCACCACACTCGTCATCGGCGCCAACTGCACCATCCGCGAAGGCGTGACCATGCATGTCGGCACCGACACCAGCCGCGGCGAAACGACGGTGGGCGACAATGGCAATTTCCTTGCCTACGCCCATATCGCCCATGATTGCGCCGTCGGCAAGAACGCCACCTTCGCCAACGGCGCGACGCTGGGCGGACACTGCGAAATCGGTGACAACGTCTATATTGGCGGCCTCAGCGCCGTCCATCAATTTGTGCGCGTTGGCGACAACGCCTTTCTTGGCGGGTGCTCGGCTTTTGTTGGTGATGTCATTCCCTATGCCATCGCGGTCGGCAACCGCGCCAGCTTGCGCGGCTTGAACATCATCGGCCTCAAGCGCGCCGGTTTGCCGCGTTCCGAAATCTATCTGCTGCGCAAGGCCTACAAGACGATCTTCGACCGCTCCCGCACCGTCGGTGAGAATATCGAGTTCGCCAAGGCCGAGTTCGCCTCGTCACCAACTGCAATGAAGATCATCGATTTCATCACCAGTCGCGGCAAGCGGCACTATGCGGTGCCATCGCTAAAGGGCGGCGATGGCGACGTCACCGATGACGAAGGCTGAGGCCAGCTCGGCAGGCTTCGTTCTCGCGCCGGGCGCCAGGGTCGGCATCATTGCCGGCGGCGGCAGCCTGCCGGTCGAAGTCGCCGAAGGGCTGGCGGAGGGCGGACATCCGCCCGTCATCATCTTGGTCGAAGGCCAGGCCGACCGTCAGTCCGAGCTCACGGTCTATGAGCATGAAAGCCTTGCCCTGGAAGACATCGGCTCGCTGGCTGCCTTGCTGAGGCGCCGGCGGATCAGCCATCTCGTGCTTGCCGGCGAGATCAGGCGCAGGCCGCGTCTGATCGACATGCGCCCGAGCTTCGGCCTGCTGGCTGTGATATCCTCCGCCGCCATGGCGCTTGCGCGCGGCGATGACGGCCTGTTGAAGATATTGACCCGAGGCCTGGAGGCGCGCGGCATCAAGGTCGTCGGCGCGCACGAAGTCGTGCCGAAACTTGTCGCGACTGAGGGGCCGCTGACCAAGGCAGTGCCGCGAAAGTCGGACTGGCGCGACATCGAGGCGGCGCATGCGGCGGCAAAGGCCATCGGCGCGCTCGACATCGGCCAGGCCGCTATTGCGATCGGCGGTCGCGTCATTGCCCTGGAAGGCATCGAGGGCACCGGCGGTCTGCTCGAGCGGACGCAGCAACTGCGTGGCCATGGCAGGCTCGCCGGCAAAACGCGCGGCGTCCTGGTTAAATGCGCCAAGCCCGGCCAGGAACTGCGCGCCGATCTTCCCTCTATCGGCCCGCAAACGGTCGAGGCGGCGCATGAAGCCGGCCTTGCCGGCATTGCCGTCGAAGCCGGCCGCTCGTTGATCCTCGAAGGGCCGACTGTCGTTGCGCGCGCCAATGCGCTCGGTCTGTTCGTGATCGGCCTGCCGGCCGCGGGGCCTGCCCATGGCAGCTGAGAAGCCGCTGAAGATCGCGATCGTCGCCGGCGAAGAATCCGGCGACCTGCTTGGCGCCGACATCGTCCAGGCCCTGAAACGCATGACCGGGCGCGAGGTGCGCCTCGTCGGCATTGGCGGGCGGCATCTGCGGGCGCTTGGGCTGGCGCCGCTGTTCGACGGATCAGAGATCGCACTGATGGGGCTCAGCGCCATCCTGCGCGACCTGCCGCGCCTGATGCGGCGGATCAGCCAGACGGCAAGTGCCGTCGCCGCTGAAAAGCCCGACTGCCTCATCACCATCGACAGCCCTGACTTTTCGCTGCGCGTCGCCAAAAAGGTTCGAGCCGCCGATCCGAACATCCCGATCGTCCACTATGTCTGCCCGAGCGTCTGGGCGTGGCGGCCGGGCAGGGCGGCGGCGATGAAGCCCTACGTCGACCACATACTGTGCATCCTGCCTTTCGAAGTGAAGGAACTCAGCCGCCTCGGTGGCCCGTCCGGCACCTATGTCGGACATCGCCTGACGCATGATCCCGGCGTACTTGGCGCGGCCAAGGCGCAAGGCCAGCCGCGCGATCTCTCGGGCGATCGTGTCAAGACGCTGCTCGTCCTGCCGGGATCGCGGCGCGGCGAAGCGAGCCGGCTTATTGGTCCGTTTGGTGAGACGGTCTCGGCATTGCGGGCGCGCGGACATCGCTTGCGCCTGCTGTTGCCGACGGTGCCGCATGTCGCTGACCTGATCAAAACATCGGTCGCTCGCTGGGATGAAAAGCCTGAGATCATCCTTGAGCCTGAGCGCAAATGGCAGGCCTTCGGCAAAGCCGATGCGGCACTGATCGCCTCGGGAACAGTGTCGTTGGAACTGGCGCTGTCCGGCGTGCCGATGATCTCGTGCTACCGGCTCGATCCGGTGATGCGCATGGCCCAGGGGCTGGTCACGGTGTGGAGTGCGGCCCTGCCCAATCTGATTGCCGACCAGATCGTGGTGCCGGAGCACTACAACCAATATGTGCGGCCGCGCTATCTGGCGCGGCAGCTCGAGGCGCTGTTTTCAGACACCGGCTACCGAGCCTGGCAGAAGGACGGCTTTGCGGAAGTGGCAAGGCGGATGGCGACCGACAGGCCCTCCGGCGATATCGCTGCGGAGGTGGTGATGGGGTGCATCAAGAGCAATCAGTAGGCAGTGGGCAGGCCTATTCCCTACAGCCCAATCCCTATTGCCTCATCTCTTCGCAATCGGTACGTAGTCGCGCTCCGGCGCGCCGGTGTAGAGCTGGCGCGGGCGACCGATCTTCTGGCGCGGATCCTCGATCATTTCCTTCCACTGCGCGATCCAACCGACCGTGCGGGCGACCGCGAACAGCACGGTGAACATGGTGGTGGGGAAGCCCAGCGCCTTCAGCGTGATGCCGGAGTAGAAGTCGACGTTCGGATAGAGCTTCTTCTCGATGAAATAGGGATCGGTCAGCGCGATCTTTTCCAGCTCCATCGCGATGTCGAGCAGCGGATCATCCTTGATGCCGAGCTCGCCCAGGACCTCATGCGCCGTCTTCTGCATGATCTTGGCACGCGGATCGTAGTTCTTGTAGACGCGGTGGCCAAAGCCCATCAACCGGAACGGATCGTTCTTGTCCTTGGCACGGGCGATGAATTCCGGGATATGATCGACATGGCCGATCTCGCCCAGCATGTTGAGCGCCGCTTCGTTGGCGCCGCCATGGGCCGGGCCCCACAAGCAAGCGATCCCGGCGGCAATGCAGGCGAAGGGGTTGGCGCCCGAAGAGCCGGCGAGACGAACGGTCGAGGTCGAAGCGTTCTGCTCGTGGTCGGCGTGCAGGATGAAGATGCGCTCCATGGCGCGCGCCAGCACCGGGTTGATCTTGTATTCCTCGCACGGCACGGCAAAGCACATATGCAGGAAGTTTGCCGCGAAACCGAGATCGTTCTTCGGGTAAATGAAGGGCTGGCCGATGTGGTACTTGTAGGCCATGGCCGCGATCGTCGGCATTTTGGCGATCAGGCGCATGGACGCAACCATGCGCTGGTACGGGTCGGAGATGTCGGTCGAGTCGTGATAGAAGGCCGACAGCGCGCCAACCACGCCGCACATCACCGCCATCGGGTGCGCGTCGCGGCGGAAGCCGGTAAAGAAGCGCGACATCTGCTCGTGCACCATGGTGTGGCGCGTCACGCGGTAATCGAAATCGTCCTTCTGCGCCTTGGTGGGCAGTTCGCCGTAGAGCAGGAGATAGCAGACTTCGAGGAAATCGCCATGTTCGGCCAATTGGTCGATCGGGTAGCCGCGGTGCAGGAGGATGCCGGCATCACCATCGATGAAGGTGATTTCCGACTCGCAGCTTGCCGTCGAGGTGAAGCCGGGGTCATAGGTGAAAGCGCCGGTGGTGCTGTAGAGCGAGGCGATGTCGATGACGTCAGGTCCGACCGAGCCGCTTCGCACCTTGAATTCGTGGGTCTTGCCGGCGAATTCGAGCGTTGCCGTGGCCTCTTGGCCGCCCACATCCAGTTTTTTCGCAGCTTCGGTCATTGCAAACTCCTTCTTGTTTCCTCATGCCGGCAAAGGCAAATTCCGCAGAGCGACACGTCGAAATCACCGCAATGCGCGTCTTCGCCACCGCATTCTAGGAGGTGCGTGCCAGATTGGGCCAAGACATAATGTTGCACTGCGAAACGCGCCTTTCAATGCCAATCTTCTTGGGCCAGTTTGCTGCTAATCGATTTGATCCGCTATGCGGGCCAGGCTTTCCTCACGCCCCAGCACGGCCAGCACGTCGAATACGCCCGGTGAAGTGCTTTTGCCGGTCAAGGCAGCACGCAACGGCTGGGCCACGGCACCAAGCTTATGGCCGCCAGTCAGGGCGTACTCGCGGATGGCGGCCTCAGCCGTGGCCGCCGTCCACTCACCCGACAGCGACTTCAAAGCTTCGTGAGCGCCGCGCAGGATCTTGCGGGCATCGTCATTGAGCAGGAGCGCCGCCTTGTCGTCGATCGGCAGCGGCCGCGCGGCAAACAGGAAGGCAGCGCCGTCGACGAGCTCGACCAGCGTCTTGGCGCGCTCCTTCAGGCCCGGAAGGGCTGCCAGCAACTGCGCCTTGTTCTTCTCGTCGAGGCGCGCCGCCATCGCCGGGCCGCCCTCCAGATAAGGCAAGGTGGCGATGAAAATGTCGAACAATTCGGAATCGGCCATGCGGCGCATATGGACGCCGTTCAACGCCTCGAGCTTAGCGAAATCGAAGCGCGCCGCGCCCTTGTTGACGTCGCCGATGTCGAACCACGAGATCATGTCCTTGATCGACATGATCTCGTCGTCGCCATGGCTCCAGCCGAGACGCGCCAAGTAATTGAGCAGGGCCTCCGGCAGATAGCCCATGGCGCGATAGGCCTCGACACCAAGCGCGCCGTGGCGCTTCGACAGTTTGGCGCCGTCGGCGCCATGGATCAGCGGGATATGCGACATCGAAGGCACGTCCCAGCCCATGGCGTTGTAGATCACGGTCTGGCGGGCGGCGTTGGTCAGGTGATCATCGCCACGGATGATGTGGGTGACGCCCATGTCGTGGTCGTCGACGACGACGGCGTGCATATAGGTCGGGTTGCCGTCCGAGCGCAGGATGATGAAGTCGTCGAGATCCTTGTTGGGGAAGCGCACCTCGCCCTGGACCCGATCCTGCACCACCGTCTCGCCCTCGGTCGGTGCCTTGATGCGGATGGCGCCCCTGACGCCGGCGGGTGCCTCCGACGGATCGCGCTCACGCCAGTGGCCGTTATAGCGTGGCGGCAGGCCCTTGGCGCGTGCTGCCTCGCGCATCGCCTCGAGCTCGGCTGAAGTCTCGTAGCTGTAATAGGCCTTGCCCAGCCGCACCAGTTCCTCGGCCACCTCACGATGGCGCGGCGCCCGCTCGAATTGGGAAACCGCATCGCCGTCCCATGACAGGCCGAGCCAGGTCAGGCCGTCGAGAATGGCTGATGTGGCCGCATCGGTCGAACGCTCCCGATCGGTGTCCTCGATGCGCAGCAGCATCGTACCGCCGGTATGCTTGGCATAGAGCCAGTTGAACAGTGCCGTGCGCGCGCCGCCGATGTGCAGATAGCCGGTCGGCGAGGGGGCAAAACGGGTGATGACCTTGTCGGACATGGAACTCTCGGAAAACGTCTGAAGCTGGGTGCGGAGGGCGCGGACTTTCGCGCTTCGCGCGTTCATGTAGCATAGGGTGTCGAGGGCGCAAGGGGCAGACCCGATGACTGGACGAGGCCGGGGCTCGGATCGGGGCGAGGGCGCCATTGTCGGCGTCAGCGAACGGTCCTTGTTTGCGACGCCTCCGGCGATCCCGCTGCCATCGCCGCTCGTGGCTGCGCCCGCAACCCAGCCGTTGCAAGCGGGCTTGCCGGCGCCAACTCCGTCTCCTGCCGCACGCAGGATCGTGCGCGCGCGCCGGCAAATCGGCCGGATATCCTTGCTTCGCCTGCGCCACGGCTTGGCCAAGGCGGCGGAGCTGGAACTTGACCGGGGCATCGCCTTCCTGCTGGTGCCGGTCTGCCTGGCGGTTGGGGCGATCGGCTACTTTTCGCTGGCGACCGAGCCCGATTTTGCAAAGCCTGTCGCGGTCATGGTGCTGGCGGCGACCTGTGCATTCGTCTCGCGTTCCTGGCCGAAAACCCATCTGTGTTTCATGGCAGTGCTGTTGTGCGCGCTGGGCCTGCTCGCGGCGAAGGTCGAAACATGGCGAGCAGGAACCCGGATGCTGGGTTCGGAAATCTCGACTCAATTGACCGGCCGCGTGGTCTCGCTCGAGGAGATGGAGAGCGGCCGTATCCGGTTGACCATGGACGTGATTTCGACCGCCCGGCCGAAATTGCGCTATGCGCCGGAAAGGGTCCGGCTTTCGGCACGCAAGATACCGCCGGAAATGACCGCTGGCTCGCTTATCACAGGCTACGCCAAACTGCTGCCGCCGACCGGTCCGGTGCGGCCGGACAGCTACGACTTCTCCTTCGACAGCTATTTCGCAGGCATCGGCGGCAGCGGCTTCTTTCTCGGCAATCCAACGGTTGTCGCTACCGACGATGGTGAGATGTCGCTGCCAGCCCGTCTTTTTTCAAGCATCGAAAACGCCCGCGAAGCCATCGCCGACCACATCAGGGGCAGCATCGGCGGCGCCGAAGGCGAGATCGCGGCGGCGCTGATCGTCGGCGTGCGCGCCGGCATTCCCGATGAAATCAACGAAGCGATGCGGCGTACCGGCATCTATCACATCATTTCCATTTCGGGACTGCATATGGCGCTGGTCGCCGGCACCATCATGGGTCTGTTGCGCGGTGCCTTCGCGCTGTTTCCAGACTTTTCCGCGCGCCGGCCGGTGAAGAAATATGCGGCCGCCGCCGCACTTTTCTCGATCGCCGCCTATCTCGTCATTTCCGGTGTCGTCGTTGCGGCCGAACGCAGCTTCATCATGCTGGCGGTGATGCTGATTGCCGTCTTGTTCGATCGCGCGGCGCTCACCATGCGCAACCTGGCCATCTCGGCGATCGCCGTTATCCTGGTTTCCCCGCACGAGGTCGTCGGCCCGAGCTTCCAGATGTCGTTCGCGGCAACCGCGGCCCTTGTTGGCGCCTATGCCGGCTGGGCGGACCACCGCGCTGGTAAGACGAGGCCACCGTCGCCAAAGCGGTCACTACCCGGGTTCCTGACGCGAAAATTCCTGCTGGCGACAGGTGGATTGGCCATGACCTCCATCATTGCCGGCAGCGCGACGGCGCTGTTTGCCATCTGGCATTTCCAGCGCGTATCGCCGCTCAGCCTGTTCGCCAATCTGGCCGTCATGCCGATCGTGTCGGTGGTCGTCATGCCTTTTGCGGTCCTCAGTTCGCTGGCGATGCCCTTCGGCGCCGACGGCCCGTTTCTCTACGTGATGGGCAAAGGCCTGACAGCGATGATCGCCGTATCGTCATGGATATCGGAGCGCTCGCCAATCGATGGGGTAGGTCTGATCTCGCAGCAATCCGTGCTGCTGGTGGCCGTCGCGCTGGTCATCGCGACGATGGCGACGACCTGGCTGCGGCTCGCGGCACTGCCATTCGCACTTGCCGGTCTGTTGACTGTGTCGGACATACGCACGCCCGACGTGCTGATCTCGGAAGACGCACGGCTGGTCGCACTGCCGATCGGCAATGGCGAACTGGCCGTCAACCGGGAACGTCCGAACGAATTCGCGGCCGACAACTGGAAACGCGCTCTGGTCTCCGAAACAATCGTCAAACCGGAAATGTTCGACAAGGCGGACGGGCAATTCGATATTGCCGCTCCCACCGACCTGCCGCAGGGATCGCCGTTCTATTGCCGCGAAGGCCTTTGCCTTGCCAGGCACCCTTCCGGCGCGATCGTCGCCTATGTCGAGGATCGCAAGAACACCTGGAAAGCCTGCGCCTTCGCCGACCTGATCGTCGTCAATGACGCGACCGCCTATGACGCCTGCCACAATCCGCTGGTTGTCGTCGTCACGAAACGGCAGCTCGCCCGCAAGGGAAGTGCTGCCGTCTTCTTCGATCCCCAGTCGGCCACAACCCCGGCTGTGATCGAATTCGCTGTCGACGGACCATACCGGCCCTGGCACGAGCAGCGAAAATTCTCACGCGAGGCGAGGGGGCTGCCGCCCTATAAAAAGCCAGACAAGTCCGATGGCAAACCGGCTCAGTAGCGCCTGATCAGCCCGACCAGCTTGCCTTGTACCTTGACTCTGTCCGGCCCGAAAATACGCGTTTCGTAGGCTGGATTGGCGGCTTCGAGCGCGATCGAGGCGCCTTTACGGCGGAACCGCTTCAGCGTCGCTTCCTCCTCGTCGACCAGCGCCACGATGATTTCGCCCGGACTTGCCGTGTTCGCATTGCGGATGATGACCGTGTCGCCGTCGAAGATACCAGCCTCGATCATCGAGTCACCCTTGACCTCCAGCGCATAGTGCTCGCCGCCCATGATCATATCCGGCGGCACCGAGATCGAATGCGTCTGATGCTGGATGGCATCGATCGGCACACCGGCGGCGATACGGCCCATGACCGGGATGGACACGGCTGAAACCACATCGTCGTCATTGCCGGCCGCGGGCAGACGCGAAGGCGCCGTCGCCGGCTTGAGCTGGCGGCCAAGATTGTTTTGACCAAGGCTGCCCTGGATGACGCTGGGCGAAAATTTCTTTGCCGCGTTCAGGCCGGGCGCGATCGAATCCGGCAGCCGCAGCACCTCCAGCGCGCGCGCCCGATTGGGTAGCCGGCGAATGAAGCCGCGTTCCTCCAGCGCCGTGATCAGGCGATGAATCCCGGATTTGGAGGCAAGATCGAGCGCTTCCTTCATCTCGTCGAAGGAGGGCGGTATCCCGCTTTCCTTGAGCCGTTCGTGGATGAACATCAGCAGTTCATGTTGCTTGCGTGTCAGCATGGCGGCCCCCAAGGCATTGAACGAAGGTCTGAACCAGAATCGAAAAAACAAACCCAGAACAAACACTATCTGTTCCAGTTGTGTTCCGCAACCGTTTAAAGTTTAATGAATTTGTTAAGGCTGCGGATGTTTTTTGTCCGCTACGGCGGGCAGAAGCCGACCTTTTCCGCCATCGGCAGGCCCATTGAAATCGTTATGGTTAATGGCCTGTGGCCCATCCGCTCCCGAGTTTGGCGTCAGCCGTTCGGAAGGCTTTCCCCGGGCGGATTGTATAATTTATCGGTCCGTTATTCGCGGAACGAAACGAAACCAAAACGCCAACGACTGGCAGCTTCGGGGCAGCGATGGACCCAGGCGTCCGGCCCCACTCCGACCAACGCGTGCGAATAGGTGTCGCGGAAGCGCCGGAGTCATCCCGAACCAGCTTTCAAGCTGCCGGCGCGGGCGGCGTATTTGGTCGGGCCGCTGTCTTAGCTGTGGACATAGACGTGCAGGGTGTAGCCGATATGGGCCACCATAAGCGCCTTGGCCCGCTCGACGTCACGATCGAGTGCCGCTTCCATGATCGCGGTATGGTGTTCGATCGCAATCGCTTCGCGCAGCGCCTCCATCGCCTCTTCGTAGCCATCCTTGAGGCCGGCCGCGGCCCGCAATGTCGGCGCCAGACCAAGAAAGCGATGATGCCGGCGCAATTGATCCGAGATCGTCGAGCGGAAACGCAACAGCCAATCGCATGTGGCGGCGCTCAGCAGCGCCGCATGGAAAGCCTCGTGATTCTCGTCCCATTTGTCGACCGCCGCATCCGAGGGATCGTCGACCGCGGTTTTGCAACGGGAGAGCCGGTAGTGGGCGGTGACCACGGCATCTTCCCATTCCTTGCCGCCTTTCTCCATCGATTCGAGGAACAGGGGGATCTCGACCACCATCCTGGCGCGCGCCAGGTCCTCCAGTTCGGCCCGCGACACCCGAGCCACGGTAAAACCGCGATTGCTGATGGCGGTGACCAGGCGTTCGGCCTCGAGCCGCGACAAGGCTTCGCGCAATGGCGTCCAGCCGACTCCATAGGTGCCGCGCAGTGCACTCAGTTTGAGCGGGGCGCCGGGCATGAGGCGCGTGGTCAGGATATCGCGCCGCAACAGCTGATAGGCTGCCTCCGTCTTTGTGGAGCTCGTTTGATCCTGCATCGCGGTCCATCCGTCGTCTGGCAGGGAAAATTATATATGATGTAGGGGCATGGCAAGAATTATATATAATGTTTGACACAAGCCGGCGGACTGACCATGATCGTTTGCAGTAGCCGCGCTGCAAGCGGCGCTGATCAAATCTGGGAGGAAATGATGTTGAAGTCGAAATCCGCTTGGTTGTCGGGTTTGTTCATGGCTAGCGCGTTGATGGTGAGCGCCGGCAGTGCCGCCGCCGACCAGATACGCATCGGCATTGCCAATTTCGGCGAGCACCCCCAGCTCAATGCCGCCATAGCCGGCTTCAAGAAGGCGCTGACGGACAATGGCTTCGTCGAGGGCAAGGACGTCGTCTATACGGAAAGCCATACCAATTTCGATGCATCGCTGGTGCCGCAGATGATCGCCAAGCTGCAGGCGGAGCAGCCCAAGCTGATCTACACCATCACCACGCCGGTCTCGCAGATCGCCAAGAAGGCGCTCGCCGGTTCCGGCATTCCAATCGTCTTTGCCGCGGTCACCGATCCAGTGGCGGCCAAGCTGGTGCCGTCGTGGGATTCAGGTGACGAAGGCATGACCGGCGCCAGCGATCTGCAGGACGTCGCCGCGGTGATGGC
This sequence comes from Mesorhizobium sp. M8A.F.Ca.ET.181.01.1.1, assembly GCF_004792025.1. NCBI lineage: Bacteria > Pseudomonadati > Pseudomonadota > Alphaproteobacteria > Hyphomicrobiales > Phyllobacteriaceae > Mesorhizobium > Mesorhizobium sp. M8A.F.Ca.ET.181.01.1.1. Next base: position 1,370,950 of record NZ_SRTV01000001.1, read on the forward strand.
CTTCACCAAGAAGCTGCTGCCGAACGCCAAGCGCTTCGGCGTGCCTTACAATCCGGGCGAGGCCAATGACGTTGCCTTGGTCGAAAAGATCAAGGCGGCGGCGCCCGCCGCTGGCTTCGAGGTGGTGGAGGTCGGCATCGACAACGTCAATGACATCCAGCAACGTATCGCTTCGCTCGCCGGCAAGGCCGACGTCATCTACGGCCCGGCCTCGAACCTGATCCAGCCGGCGATCGCCGCTGTCTCCGCCGCCGCCCGCCAGGCCGGTATCCCGGTCGTCAACTCCGATGACAGCGCGGTCCGCAACGGCACTGTGCCGGCGAGCTTCGCGGTCAATTACACGCAGGTTGGCATCAACGCCGGCGACATCGCCGCAGAGATACTCAAGGGCAAGGATCCCAAGACGATCGCGCCGTCGCGCCCGGCCTACAAGGATCACATGGCAACGATTTCCCGCAAGGCGATGGCCGCGTTCGGCATCGAGATACCGGCCTCGATGGCAGATTGCGGCTGCATCGTCGACTGACATCAGGCTGCATGAAGGTGACGGCGCGGGCGCCGTCACTTTTCATGTCAGGGAGGAACGATGCTCGAGATCCGATCCGCGCGCAAAGTATTCTACAGGGGCCAGGCCGACGAGAAGATCGCGCTGGACGGCCTCAGCCTGTCATTGGCGACTGGCGAGTTCGGCATCGTCATCGGCTCCAACGGGGCGGGCAAGAGCAGCATGCTCAACGCCATTTCCGGCGCTCTGATCCTCGATTCCGGCCAGATCCTGATCAATGGCGCCGATGTGACTGATATGCCGGTGCACAAGCGCGCCGCGAAGCTGGCCCGCGTCTTCCAGGATCCGATGCGCGGCACCGCCGCCAGCATGACGGTCGCGGAAAACATGCTGCTGGCTGATTTGCGCAGCAGCAAGCGCACCTTGCGCCAGGGGCTGAACGCCACCCGGCTCGCGTCCTACAAGGAACGCCTGTCGATACTGGGCCTCGGCCTTGAAAACCGCATGGACACCCGCGTCGACCTGCTTTCGGGTGGGCAGCGGCAGTCCCTGTCGCTGATCATGGCGGTCGGCGGATCGCCCGACTTGCTGCTGCTCGACGAGCATACCGCGGCGCTCGACCCGCGCACGGCCGAGATCGTCATGCAGGCAACGGTGCGCGCCGTCAGCGCGCTGAAGCTGACGACTTTGATGGTGACCCACAACATGCAGCATGCCGTCGACTACGGCAACCGGGTGATCATGCTCGACGCCGGCCGCGTCCTCCTGGAGGTCACAGGCGAAGAGAAGGCGAGGATCACGGTTATCGATCTGATCGGCCATTTCTCAGTCAAGACCGACCGCATGTTGCTGGCGAGCTGATCATCATGGGCTTCATTCAGGACGTTCTCGCCAGCTTCGTCGCGATCATGCCGGTCACGCTGGCGCAAAGCCTGATCCTGGCCTTTGTCGTGCTCGGGATCATGATTCCGTTTCGCATGCTGAATTTTCCCGATCTCACCAGCGAGGGCGCCTTTCCGCTGGGCGGCTGCATCTGCGGCGTCCTCCTTGCCGCCGGCGCATCGCCGTTGGTCGGCATCGCCGCCGCCCTCGTTGCCGGCTTCGCGGCGGGCTGCTGCACCGCCTTCATCCATCTGCGCTTCCGCATCCACACGCTTCTGGCGGGCATCCTGATGATGACGATGCTCTACAGCATCAACCTTCGCATCATGGGCAAGTCCAATCTCTCGGTCTTCGGCTCGCCGACGGTGTTCGACTGGGTGCCGTTCGCGCGGCCGGGTTTTCCCGCCAGCAAGATCGTCGTCGCCGGCCTTCTCGCGCTGATCGCCTTCATGCTGCTCCACATGTTCTTCAGGACCGAGAAGGGGACGGCCGTGCGTGCCGTGGGCGCCAATCCCGACATGGCCGAGGCGCAAGGCATCAATGTCTGGGCCGCGACCATAGGCGGTGTCGGGTTGGCGAGCGCTTTTTCGGCTTCAAGCGGCGCGCTGATGGTGCAGTCGCAGGGATTTGCCGACGTCAATATGGGATTGGGGATCCTCATCAACGGCCTTGCCGCGCTGATGATCGGCGAGGCCGTCGTCGGCAAGCAGACGGTCTGGCGCCAGCTGCTGGCGCCCTTCGCCGGCGCGATCATCTACTACCAGCTGGTGTCGTTCTGCCTTGCCGCCGGCATGCCGCCGCCCGACCTGAAGCTTGCCACGGGTCTGTTCGTGCTCGCCATGCTTGCCTTGCCCAGCCTCAAGCGTAGCCGCGGGTCCGCGCCGGCACGCGAAGCGATCCGTGAATAACCAGGGCATGAATAACCAGGGAATGTCACAAATGATGCGTGCACCGCTCGATTTCGCAGCCGTCGAGGCCATGGATGCGGCGGACCCGCTGCGCGCCATGCGCGACCGGTTCATTTTGCCGGAAGGCGTCATCTATCTCGACGGCAATTCGCTTGGGGCCGCGGCACCCGCCGTCTTCAACGAGCTGCAGAAGGCTGCCACCCAGGAGTGGGCGCAGGATCTCATCCGCGCCTGGAATACTGCCGGCTGGTTCGACATGCCGCTGGCACTTGGCGACCAGCTCGGACGGCTGATCGGCGCCGCGCCCGGCCAGACCGTGGTGTGCGATACGACCTCGATCAATATCTACAAGGTGCTGCATGCCGCACTCGGCATGCGGCCGGACCGGTCGGTCATCGTCGCCGAAGGCGACAGCTTTCCGACCGATCTCTATATGGCCGAAGGCGTGGCCTCGACGCGACCCGGCACTGTCTTGCGGCTCGAGGGCGTCGACGCGCCGACCATTGAGGAACTGATCGACGAGCGTGTCGCCGTCATCCTGGTCAACCATGTCAATTACAAATCCGGCCAGCTGCGCGACATGGCGGCACTGACATGCAAGGCCCATCAGGTCGGCGCGCTGATCGTCTGGGATCTCTGCCATTCCGCCGGCGCCTTGCCGGTCGAACTCGACAGCGCCAATGCGGATTTCGCCATCGGCTGCACTTACAAATATCTCAATGGTGGTCCGGGCGCGCCAGCCTTTATCTACGCCGCCACGCGTCATCACGACAAAGTCCAGCAGCCGCTCAGCGGTTGGTGGGGCCACGCGCGGCCCTTCGCCTTCGAGCAGGGTTATGCGGCCGGCAGCGGCATCCGTCGCTTCCTGTGCGGCACGCAACCGGTCTTGTCGATGCGGGCGCTCAAGGGGGCGCTGGATATCTGGGACGATGTCGACATGGCGACAGTGCGCAACAAGAGCATCGCGCTCACCGACCTGTTCATCCAACTCGTCGAGACCAGATGCGGCGCTTACGGCCTGGAGCTGGAAAGCCCGCGCGATGGCAAGCAGCGCGGCAGCCAGGTTTCGTTCCTCCACCCCAACGGTTACCAGGTGATGCGGGCGCTGATCGAGCGCGGCGTGATCGGCGATTTCCGTGCGCCATCGACGATCCGCTTCGGCTTCACGCCGCTCTATGTCGGTTACGCCGATGTATGGCAGGCGGTCGGGGTGTTGGAAGATATCCTGCGCACCGGCGCGTGGAAGGACGCGCGCTTCGCGGTCAAGACCGCGGTGACCTGAAGCGTCGGCGCAATTCCAGGAAAAGTGCCGCGCCGCTTTCCAGTCCGCACCAAGGAGCTCAGAGCCGGGTACGGACGTTCCAGAGTTCCGGAAACAGGACGACCTCGAGCATCTTCTTGAGGTAGGAGGCACCGGATGTGCCGCCGGTGCCGCGCTTCAGGCCGATGATGCGCTCGACCGTGGTGACGTGGTTGAAGCGCCATCGGCGGAAGTAGTCCTCGAAGTCGACCAGTTTCTCGGCCAGTTCATAGAACATCCAGTAGCGCTGCGGATCGCGGTAGATGGTCTGCCAGGCGACGAGGACCTCTTCGTTCTCGCTGCGCGTCTCTCGCCAGTCCGTGCGCCTGGCATCGGCGCCGATGTCGAATCCGTTGCGTGCCAGAAGCAGCAGCGCTTCATCGTAGAGCGACGGCTCGGTCAGGATTGCCTCCAGCCTGCCCGTGAGGTCCGTCCGGTGCTTGTGCGGCCCAAGCATGGCGAGGTTGCGATTGCCGGCCATGAATTCGATGGCGCGATACTGCCAGGACTGGAAACCCGAGGACTGGCCGAGCGCGTCCCGGAATTCGGTATATTCGCTTGGAGTCATCGTGCGCAGCACGTCCCAGGCGTTGTTCAGCTGCTCGAAAATGCGGGCGACGCGCGACAGCATCTTGAAGCTCGGCTCCAGCCGGTCGGCACGGATCGAGCGGATCGCGGCGCCAATCTCGTGCAGGGCGAGCTTCATCCAGAGTTCCGATGTCTGGTGCTGGATGATGAACAGCATCTCGTCATGCGCCGACGACAGCGGCGCCTGCGCGTCGAGTACTTTCTCCAGGTGCAGATAGTCGCTGTAGGACATGCGTTCTTTGAACGACATCTGTGCGCCTTCGGACGCCGGATCGTAGGGTTCGCTCAATTGATTTTCTCCGTGCGCAGGCGGAAGCGCTGGATCTTGCCGGTCTGGGTCTTGGGCAGCGCGGCGATGAATTTGACCGATCGCGGGTATTTGTAGGGCGCGATGGTTGCCTTGACGTGGTCCTGCAGGCGCTTGACGGTCATCGCGTCCGGCGCCACGCCTCGCACCAGCACGACATGCGCCTCGACGATCTGGCCGCGCTCGCCATCCTCGGCGCCGATGACAGCGCATTCGGCGACATCGGGATGCGAAAGCAGCGCCGCCTCGACCTCGGGTCCGGCGATGTTGTAGCCGGCGCTGACAATCATGTCGTCGGAACGCGCGGCAAAGTGAAAGAAGCCGTCCTCGTCCTGCGTGAAGGTGTCGCCGGTGAGATTCCAGCCGTCGCGCACATAGTCCTTCTGCCGGTCATCGGCCATGTAGCGGCAGCCGGTTGGCCCGCGCACCGCCAGCCGTCCGGTCTCGCCACGCGGCACTTCGCGCATGTCGTTGTCGACGATGCGCGCCTCGTAGCCGCCGACCGGCTTGCCGGTCGAAGCGGGCTTCCTGTCGTCAAAGCGGTTGGAGACGAAGATGTGCAGCATTTCCGTGGCGCCGATGCCATCGAGGATCGGCTTGCCGGTCTTTCGTGTCCACTCTTCGAAGACCGGAGCCGGCAAGGTCTCGCCGGCGGAAACGGCAACACGCAGCGATGACAGGTCGGCACCCTCATCCATGGCCTTCAGCATGGCGCGGTAGGCGGTCGGCGCGGTGAAGGAAATGGTGGCTTTGTAGCTCTCGATAATGTGGATCATGTTGGGTGGCGTCGCCTGTTCCAGCAGGGTCGCCGCCGCGCCGAAGCGCAGGGGAAAGATGGCCAACCCGCCAAGACCGAAGGTGAAGGCGAGCGGCGGCGAGCCGACGAAGATGTCGTCCGGCGTCACCTGCAGGACTTCGCGGGCGTAGGCATCGGCGATGATCAGCAGGTCGCGGTGGAAATGCATCGTCGCCTTCGGCACGCCCGTCGTGCCCGAGGTGAAGCCGAGCAGGGCGACATCGTCGCGGCCGGTGCTGACGGCGGTGAAGGTGACGGGCTTGTCGAGGGCGGCGCGGTCGAGCTCGGCATCATGGTTGGCGGTGCCGTCGAAGCCGATCACCTGCTTCAGGAACGCGCTGTCCTTGGCGCAGGCGGTCATCTCGTCCATCAGCCTGGTGTCGCAGAGCGCGATCGTGATCTCGGCCTTGTCGACGATCTTTGTGAGTTCGCCGGCACGCAGCATCGGCATGGTGTTGACGACGACGGCGCCGACCTTGGTGGCGGCCAGCCAACAGGCGACCATGGCTGGGTTATTGGCGGAGCGGATCAACACCCGGTTGCCCGGCTTGACGCCATAATTCTCGACCAGCGCGTGGGCGAGCCGGTTCGTCCAGTCGGACAGTTCCTTGTAGGTGCGGCGGCGGCCATTGCCGATCAGGGCGGTGTGGTCGCCGAGACCCTTCTCGACCAGCCGGTCGGTCAATTCGACACCGGCGTTGAGATGTTCGGGGTAGTCGAAGCCGTCGAGCAGGAAGTCGGGCCATTGTTCGGGCGGCGGCAGATGATCGCGCGTGAACGTGTCGGTATGCGCTGAAGGCCCAAGCATGTCGCCGCTGTCCCTGTCTGCTGCCCGGCCAGCGTGGGGGCACCTGGCCGGAGGCGGTGGATCTGAATTCCCATCTTTCGCGGAAGGCTTCGTGCAGCCGGCTACACCTTGTCGACCATGTCGCCGGAAAGGTGACGATTGGCAGATTCGGACAGCACAGCGGACCTCCCATTGTCGACTGTTCCGCAGGCAGGATCGCACCAGTCGAAATTTGTTTCAAGCCTAAAATGTTTTTGCCGGAGCATTGACGCATGACATGGCGGCGGCCATTGCTAGTGCAGAAACGATGCCGCTTCGGGGGAGGGTGCCGATGCCAGACCATCGCATTGCCGACTGGGACAATGCCTACGCCAACGGCGCCAATATCGCCGGCAGTGACCGTTGGCCGGCCGCATGGGCGGAACCCGCGCAGGCGTTCCGCGATGCGCTATCGGCACAGGGCCGGGCACGTATCGACATTGCCTATGGCGATCGTCCGCGCAACCGCTTCGACCTCTTTCTGCCCAAGGCCGCGCCGAGGGGCCTAGTGGTGTTCATCCATGGGGGCTATTGGATGGAGACCGACAAGAGCTTGTGGTCGCACCTCGCCGGCGGCGCGGTCGACAGCGGTTTTGCCGTGGCGATGCCGTCCTACACGCAGTGCCCCGACATACGCATCGCCGGCATCGTCACCGAAATCGGGACGGCTATCAGCAGGGCCGCGGCAATGGTCGACGGGCCGTTGATTCTGACCGGACATTCGGCCGGTGGACATCTCGCCAGCCGCATGGTGACGGTGACCACGCCTTTGGCTGCCGATGTCGCGCGGCGTATACGCCATGTCGTTTCGATTTCAGGCTTGCATGATTTGCGCCCGCTGATGTGCACGGACATGAACGCGACGCTGAAAATCGATGAGCATGAGGCGCAGACGGAAAGCCCGGCACTGCTGCGCCCCCTGGATGGTATCCGCGTCACCTGCTGGGCCGGCGGTGGGGAGCGATCCGAATTCCTGCGCCAGAATGCGTTGCTGGCCAACATCTGGACCGGACTTGGCGCAATTACCAATGCCGTGGTCGAACCTGATCGGCATCATTACGATGTTGTCGATGGCCTTGTCGATCCAGCGCACGCCTTGACGCGGACTTTGATCTCGGAATAGCCGAGATCATTTTTGTCCTGTTATCAGCTATTTGTAAGATAATTCTTCAACGCAACATCAGAACGCTGCAAGCGTCTCCGGCAACAGATGCGGGAGCAAAAGGCGCGCGCACGACCAATCCGTTGGCATCGGCGAGCATCCTCAGCATCGAAGAATCCTGGATGCCGAACGGCGTCGCCACCAACCCGCTGCCGTCCTCCCGGACCACCGCCCGCACATAATCCTGGCGCAGATCGTTGGCCGCCATTGCGGCGCCCAGCCGTGCCTGGCGGATATCCTGACGATGATCGCGGCCGCCGAGCCTCGCCAGAAGCGGCTTCAGGAACAATTGCGAGCAGACCAGGCTTGCCACCGGATTGCCGGGCAGGCCGATGCATCTGACATCGCCGAGGCGCCCGAACATCAGCGGCTTGCCAGGACGCATGGCGATCTTCCAGAAGCCGAGGGTCATGCCTTCGCTGGTCAGCACGTCATGGATAAGGTCATGGTCGCCCACCGAGGCACCGCCCAGCGTGACGATAACATCGGCGCCGGCGGCCACCGCTTTCCTGACCAGGGCGGCGATGGCGTCCTTGCGGTCGGCGGCGATTCCGAGATCGAGCGCGCGGGCACCGACCGACTGTGCTGCCGCGGCGACGCCATAAGCGTTGGACGAGATGATCTGGTCCGGCCCGAGTTCGCTGCCGGGCTGCAACAGTTCGTCACCGGTGGCGATGATGGCGACCAACGGCCGTTTCACCACGCTCACTCGGGGGTGGTTGGCCGATGCCGCCAGCGACAGTGCAGCCGGGTCGAGCAAACGCCCCTTCTCCAGCAGCACGTCGCCCTTGGAAAAATCGAGGCCGACGCGGCGGATGTTGCGCCACTCGGCGGTGGGCTCGAACACTTCGATGTTGCCACCGCCGAGATCCCTGACATTCTCCTGGATGACGATGGTATCGGCACCATGAGGCAGCGGTGCGCCGGTGAAGATGCGCACGGCTTGTCCTTGGCCGACCGCGCCGTCAAAGCCACGCCCGGCCGGCGCTATCCCGATCACCGAGAGTTTCGACGGCACCGACGCCACGTCGGCGACTCGCACCGCATAGCCGTCCATGGCAGAAGCGTTGAAGGGCGGCTGGGTGCGAAGCGCCACCACCGCTTCGGCCAGCACACGATCGACAGCCTCGATGAGGGGGACGCTTTCGCCGGCCAGCGGCACGGCGCCGTCGAGGAGGCGTTCGAGCGCCTCGGCGACCGGAACCAGCACCATCAGGCACCTGCCTTGTAGTCGCCGGACTTGCCGCCGGTCTTTTCGGCCAGCCGGATACCGGAGATGACCATGGCGCGGTCCACCGCCTTGGCCATGTCGTAGATGGTCAGGCAGGCCACGGACGCGGCGGTCAATGCTTCCATCTCGACGCCGGTCTTGCCGGTAACGCGCGCCAGCGCCGTGACCCTGAGGCCGGGCAGAGCATGGTCCGGTTCTATGTCGACGGAAACCTTGGTCAGCAGCAGAGGGTGGCAGAGCGGGATCAGCTCATGCGTCTTCTTGGCCGCCATGATGCCGGCGATGCGCGCGGTGCCAAGCACGTCACCTTTCTTGGCGTTGCCGGCGAGAATGGTCTTCAATGTCTCGGGCTGCATGGAGACGAAGCCTTCGGCGATCGCGGTGCGCGTCGTCTCTTCCTTGTCGCCGACATCGACCATGTTGGCCTCGCCCTGCGCGCCAAGGTGCGTGAGGTTGGCCACGATCAGATCGCCTCGGCTACTGCCTTGCCCGTCAGGAGCAAGCGCGTCGCGGCGGCGACGTCCTGTTGCCGCATCAGACTTTCGCCGACGAGAAAGGTGCCGATGCCGCTCTTTTGCATCCTGAGACAATCGTCATGGGTGAAGATGCCGCTCTCGCTAACCAGCAGGCGATCGGCAGGTACCATGGCCGCCAGCCGCTCGGAGGTCTCAAGGCTGGTCTCGAACGTTCTCAGATTGCGGTTATTGATGCCGATCAGCCGCGACGACAATTTCAACGCGCGCTCCGTCTCGGCCTCGTCGTGGACCTCGATCAGCGCATCCATGCCGAGTTCGAACGCGGTCGTTTCCAGCTCATGCGCCAAGTCGTCGTCAACACTGGCCATGATGATCAGGATAGCGTCCGCGCCCCAGGCGCGAGCTTCATGGACCTGGTAGGAATCGAACAGGAAATCCTTGCGTAGCGCGGGCAGGGCGACGGCTGCCCTTGCCCTGGTGAGGAATTCCGGCGCCCCCTGAAAGGACGGCTCGTCCGTCAGTACGGAAAGGCAGGCGGCGCCGCCTTTCTCATAGGCCTTCGCCAATGCCGGCGGATCGAAGTCCGCACGGATCAGCCCTTTGGAGGGACTTGCCTTCTTGATTTCGGCGATCAGGGCGAAATCGCCGGATTTGCGTTTCGCGTCGAGCGCCGCGAGAAAGCCGCGCGGTGCGTCGGCGTCTTTTGCGTGCGCCTTGATCTCTGCCAGCGGTACGCGTGCCTTGGCGGCGGCTATCTCGTCGCGCTTGTAGGCTTCGATCTTGCGCAGAATGTCAGACACGGTTCACCCGTTCGAAATTTCGACCAGCCGGTCGAGCACCTGCAGCGCCCGGCCGCTGTCGATCGCCTGCGCGGCGATGGCGATGCCGTCACCCAGCGTCGTCGCCTTGCCCGCAATCACCAGTCCGGCGCCGGCGTTCATCAACACTGTGTCGCGGTAGGCGCCGGCGGCGCCGCCCAGCATATCGCGCAAGGCCTTGGCATTGTAGGCGGCGTCACCGCCGCGCAGCTCGTCCTTGGTATGGCGCTTCAGTCCAACCTCTTCAGGGGTCAGCGTAAAGCTGCGTATCTCGCCGCCAACCAGTTCGGCAACCTGCGTCTGCCCGGTGGTGGTGATCTCGTCATAGCCGTCGCCATGGGCGACCCAGGCGTGCTCGGTGCCGAGCGCCTTCAGCGTCTCGGCCACCGGCATGATCCATTCCGGCAGGAACACGCCGACCATCTGCCGCTTCACCCCCGCCGGATTGGACAGGGGACCGAGCAGGTTGAAGATGGTGCGGGTGCCGAGCTCGACGCGTGTGGGGCCGACATGTTTCATCGCCGGATGGTGTGCGGGGGCGAACATGAAGCCGACGCCTGCCTCACGAATGCAACGGCCGATGAACTCGGGCGAGAGGTCGATCTTGACGCCGAGCGCGATCAGGACATCGGCCGCACCGGTCAGCGAGGACAGGCCGCGATTGCCGTGCTTGGCGACCGGCACGCCACTGGCCGCAATGACGAAGGCTGATCCTGTCGAGATGTTGACCGAGTGCGAATTATCGCCGCCGGTGCCGACGATGTCGATGGCGCCGTCAGGGGCATCGACGCGCAGCATCTTGGCACGCATCGTGGCGACGGCGCCTGAAATCTCGCTGACCGTCTCGCCGCGCACGCGCAGCGCCATCAGGAAGCCGCCGATCTGCCCTGGGGTCGCATCGCCCGACATGATGATGTCGAAGGCCTCGCACGCCTCCTCGAAGGACAGGGCGGTGCCGGTCGCGACCTTGGCGATATGGGTTTTCAGCGCGCTCATCTTGTCGAGGCTTGGGCAACGGCGGCCTGGTCGATGCGGACATCGTATTGCGTCTGCAACTGCGCCACCAATTGGTCGAGCAGGTCGTCGGACATGCCGGAGGTGAATGATTTCTGCGCGTCGTCCGGCACCGAGCTGGCGTCGGCGCCGGCCGGTTCGAACACTTCGGCGACCTTGAACAGGATCTGGCCGTCGCCGGTGGGCGAGGGGATCAAGCCGGTGCCGCCTTCGCCGACGCCGAACATCACGGCGGCGCCCTCCTTGCCGAAATCGGCATCATCGGCTTCGCGCTTCAGGCCGCGCTTGGTCTGCTTTTCCAGCTTGAGTTCACTGGCGATGACATCGAGCGTGGCGCCGGCCTTGAGCCGCTTCTCGAGTTCGTCCGCCTTGGCGGCGAGCCGCTTGGTGGTCTCGGCAGCCGTCCAGTCGGCGACCACCCTCTGGCGCACCTCATCAAGAGTGCGGTCGCGAGCCGGTGTGATCGAACCAACCTCATAGAAGACGAAGCCGTTGTCCGCCGTGGTCAGCGCTTCGTTTTCGGTGTTGGGTTCGGCATCAAAGACGGCCTTGATCAGCGACGGCGATTCCGGCAGGTCCTTGACGATGGTGCCATCGGGCCTCAGGCCATTGCGATCGATGGCGTCGATGGTGATGTCCTTGAGCTTCAATTTGGCGGCCGCGTCGGCCAGCGAACTGCCCGATGCACGGGTGTCCTCATAATTGTCGTGCACATCCAAAAGGATGCGGCTTGCCTCACCCAGCGCCAGGTCCTTGCGGATCTGGTCGGACACTTCGGCAAGCGGCTTCACCACCTCGGGCTTGATCTCGGTCACGCGCAGCAGCACTGGACCGAAGGTGCCCTGAACGACCTGGCTGACTTCATTGGCATTGAGCGCGAAGGCGGCATCGGCAACCGCCTTGTCGGCGATCTTGTCCTTGGCGAGCGTGCCAAGCAGGATATCGGCCGGGGTCTTGCCTTCGGCGGTCACCAGCTTGTCGAAGGTGGCACCTGCCTTGAGCGAATCGAGCGCTGCCTTCGCGGCATCCGGCGTCTTGAACACAAGCTGCTCGATGGTGCGCATTTCGGGTGTGGTGTAGCGCGCCTTGTTCTTGTTGTAGTCGTCACTGACCTGCTGGTCGGTGACCGCGGTCGTATCCATGATGTCCACCGGTTCCAGGCGGACATAGGAGAATTTGCGGTACTCAGGTGCGGCGTAGGTTTTCTTGTTGGCCTCGAAATAAGCCTGGAGCACGCTGTCGCTCGGCGCCTCGATCGGCTCGACCAGCGTCTTTGGCAATGTCAGATAGTCGACGGTGCGGTCTTCGCCGCGGTAGAGCGCGACCGCCTTGAAGAACGTGTCGGGGGCTTTGAGGCCGTCCGAGACAGCCTCGACGATCTGCTGGCGCACCGCCACCTGGGCGCGGTTCTTCAGGTAATCCTCGGGCCGCATGCCGACCTCGTGCAGCATGTAGTCGAATGTCCGCCGGTCGAACTGACCGCCAGGGCCCTTGAACGCCGGATCTTCGCGGGTGAGTTCAGCCAGCCGGTCCTTGGAGAGGCCGAGGCCCAGCTTGCGTGCCTGTTCGTCGAGAACGGCACCGGAGACGAGTTGCGCCAGCACCTGATTGTCGATGCCGAGCGCCTTTGCCTGTTCATGAGTGAGGCGCTGACCGAACTGCTGCGACATGACGGCGAGCTGGCGGTCATAGGCAAGGCGGTATTCGTTGATCGATACCTTGGTTCCACCAGCGGTTATCACCGAATCGTGGCCCGCAAAGCCGCCCATGAGCTTTCCGGAGATGCCCCAGGCAGCGAAACTGACCACCAGCAGCGAAAGCAGCGTCTTCGCGACCCAGGTACCTGCCGCGCTTCTCAATATACCAAGCATGGTTACTTCCGATTTATGCGCATTTTCGCATGCGCCGAGTCTGAAACAAGCGCAATAGCGCCCTTCCGGTCCACTGTCGATTGCTTTGTGGCCTGATTTTGGTAGTGAGGGCCAGAGCCTGATATCGCCCGGAGAAGCACACCATGACGCCAGGAATTCGCCCGCTTGTCGCCGGCAACTGGAAAATGAACGGCACCAGCGCCTCGCTGAACGAACTCAGGATGATCGGCAACGGTTTCATGAGCGGGCTCGACGCCGAGACCGAAGCACTGGTCTGTGTTCCCGCGACGCTGCTTTCCCATGCGGCGGAGATCCTGTCGCGCACGCCTGTCCATGCCGGCGGTGAGGACTGCCACCCCAAGGAAAGCGGCGCCTATACCGGCTGCATCTCGGCGGAGATGCTGAAGGACGCGGGCGCGAGCCATGTCATTGTCGGTCACTCCGAATGCCGCGAACAACGCGGCGAGGACGATGCGACGGTCCAGGCCAAGGCCACCGCGGCCTGGCGTGCCGGACTGGTGGCCATCGTATGCATCGGCGAGACGCAGCAGCAGCGTGAAGCCGGCGCCACGCTGGAGGTGCTTTCGCGCCAGGTTGAAGGCTCGGTGCCGCCGAGCGCCACGCCGTCCAATACCATTATCGCCTACGAGCCGGTGTGGGCGATCGGCACCGGCCTGACGCCAACGGCGGCCGATGTGGCCGAGGCGCATGCGCATATCCGCGAAAAGCTGTCGGAAAAGCTGGGGACCGCCGCTGCCAGGATGCGCATTCTCTATGGCGGCTCGGTCAAGCCGTCCAACGCGGTCGAACTGCTGGGCGTCAGGAACGTCGATGGCGCGCTGGTCGGCGGCGCCAGCCTGAAAGCGGCTGATTTCCTGGGTATCGCCGAAGCCTATCGCAGCATTGCAGGCTGAGATCCACGACGATTGGCGGGTCCCATCTCGTCCAAATTCGTTGCAAAGGGCACGTTGCTTCCCATATTCCGGCCACGGGCTTGGAAATGCCGTGAAAGCATTGTATTGAGCCGCCTCCAATTCACCGGTCGTGTCCGCGGCCGGGCAAGGCCTTGCCAGGATAAACTATGCAAACCGTACTGATCGTCATCCATCTCATGGTCGTGCTCGCCCTTGTCGGCGTGGTGCTGCTGCAGCGTTCCGAAGGCGGCGGCCTCGGCATTGGTGGCGGGTCGGGCTTCATGACGGCGCGCGGCGCGGCCAACGCGTTGACCCGGGCGACGGCGATCCTGGCGGCAGCGTTCTTCGTGACGTCGCTGACCTTGTCGATCATTGCCCGCTACGGCGAGAAGCCGATCGACATTCTCGACCGGGTTCCCGTGACCTCGGACGGCGCCGGCAAGGGCGTGCTCAACCAACTGCCCGGCACCACCACCCCGGCTCCCGCCGGCACCACCACGCCGACGCCGCCATCCGGAAACGACGCCGCGGCAAAGCCTCCGGCAACGGCCCCGGCCACTGCCCCCGCCGCAGGCTCAACGCCGCCGGCCACCAACGGAACCACCAACACAGCGCCGGCGGCGCCCCAGGTTCCGAACCAGTAAACCTCGACGTTTCCAAACCGCGATCTGTGATCGTTTGAACACAGTCGCGGCAAATGCTGCGCGATCACGAAGATTCGACGGGCAGCAGTGCGGTCTCGCGCTTGAGGCATCCGCGCTTATTCGACTATAGATTGCACGCGGCATTTTCGGCGTCCTTGGGGGACGCCGGGCGACGCCGTGGGCAACAAGCATTGAACGATCGGATCTTCGCCATGCAGCTTCGCAGCTTCATTTTCCTGGGACTTTGCGCCGCAATCGGCATGAGTTCCCCGGCCTTCGCCGCCATGCCGGCAAACATGGCCGCACAACAGCCGGTGTCGCTTGAGAAAACCGACGCCATCCCCGTCGCGGCCAAAAGCGATGCGGCGCAGTTGAAGCTTCTCAAGAAGAAGAAAAACCCGACGCCGGACGATCTTGCCCAGATCAAGAAGATCGAGGCCAAGATCGTTGCCGACAAGGAGAACGCCAAGGCCAAGGCGCTCGAGGCCAGGAAGCTGGCGATGCGCGAAGCGGCGAAAGCCAGGGCCGATGCCGCACGGCAGGCCTTCCTAGCCCAGAAGGGCAAAAGCGCTCCGGCGGCTGAAGTGGCCGAGGCCAACACAGCCAAGAAGACCACCAAGATCATCGAACCGATTGAACCCGTCACGCCGATCCAATCGGCTGAGCCTATCCCGGCCGAAGCGATGAATGTCGCTTTGACCGGCAACAATGGCGAACTGCGCAGCGAGGTCGTCGGCGGCCAGAAGCAGTCGAGTGGCGGCCTGTTCGCCGGCCTGTTCGGTGGAACTTCATCGGGCTCATCGATCAGCTATCTGCCCGAGACCCGCGCGCTCGATTCGGCACTTGCCCAGAGAAACGCCAAGAAGCCGTTCAAGGTGAAGCCGGAATTCGTGCCTCAGGACGTGGAATTTACGGGCTATGATGCCGGCACGATCGTCATCGACACCAGCGCTCGCCGGCTCTATCTCGTCGAATCGTCCACGACCGCGCGTCGCTATGCCATCGCGGTCGGCCGCGAAGGCCTGCAGTTCAAGGGCACGGTCGCGGTCGGCGACAAGCAGGAATGGCCGCGCTGGATCCCGACACTCGACATGCAGAAGCGCGAGCCAAAGCACTACGGCCAGTACAAGGACGGCATGGCCGGCGGCGGACAGAACCCGCTCGGTGCCCGCGCCATTTATCTCTATGACGGCAAGAAGGACACGCATCTGCGTATTCACGGCACCATCGCGCCGCAGTCTATCGGCACCAGCGCCTCCAATGGCTGCTTCCGTATGATGAACGAGCACGTCATGGATCTCTACAGCCGCGTCCGGGTCGGCACCAAGGTCGTCATCATCTGACGTTTCCATCATCATGCCGAAAGGGCCGGCTCAGCCGGCCCTTTTGTTTTGCTTGGAGCGGTTCAACGTTTGATAGAATCGCCGACCTGCTCTAAGTCTTTGTTTTTACGCCAATTCCGGACGGAAGGTCTCGATCAAAACCCGTTTTGGTCGGGATCCTGTCCAAAAAACCGGATTCCATTTTAGGGATCATGGTCCGAGCGCCTTCTTGGGAAAAAGCCTTCGCGGCGGTTTTTTCTCTGGCGGAATCAATCCGGCCGCGTTAAGCGATGACTCCCATGGCGCGATATGTATTCATCACAGGCGGCGTGGTTTCCTCACTTGGAAAAGGCATTGCCGCAGCGGCCCTTGGGGCTCTCCTGCAGGCGCGAGGCTATCGCGCTCGCATCAAAAAACTCGATCCCTACCTCAATGTCGACCCCGGCACGATGTCGCCGTACCAGCATGGCGAGGTGTTCGTCACCGATGACGGTGCCGAAACCGATCTCGATCTTGGTCATTACGAGCGCTTCACCGGCCGTTCCGCCAATCAGCAGGACAACATCACGACCGGGCGTATCTATAAGAACATCATCGAGCGCGAGCGGCGTGGCGACTATCTCGGCGCGACCGTGCAGGTCATCCCGCACGTTACCGACGAGATCAAGAACTTCGTCCTCGACGGCAATGACGACTATGATTTCGTGCTGTGCGAGATCGGCGGCACGGTCGGCGACATCGAGGCGATGCCGTTTCTCGAGGCAATCCGCCAGCTCGGCAACGATCTGCCGCGCAACAATGCCGTCTACGTGCATCTGACCTTGATGCCCTATATCCCGACAGCAGGTGAGCTGAAGACCAAGCCGACCCAGCATTCGGTCAAGGAATTGCGCGGCATTGGCATTGCGCCCGACATACTTCTGGTGCGCGCCGACCGCGCCATTCCCAAGGAAGAGCGCCGCAAGCTGTCGCTGTTCTGCAATGTCAGGGAGAGCGCCGTCATCCAGGCGCTCGACGTGCCGCACATCTACGACGTGCCTATGGCCTACCATAAGGAAGGTCTCGATTCGGAAGTGCTGGCCGCCTTCGGCATCGACCCGGCGCCCAAGCCGCGCATGGAACCGTGGCAGGCTGTGTCCAACCGCATCCACAATCCGGAGGGCGAGGTCACCATCGCCATCGTCGGCAAGTATACCGGCCTCAAGGATGCCTACAAATCGCTGATCGAGGCGCTCTCGCATGGCGGGTTGGCCAACCACGTCAAGGTCAAGCTCGACTGGATCGAATCGGAAATCTTCGAAAAGGAAGACCCGGCGCCTTGGCTTGAGAAGGTGCACGGTATCCTGGTGCCCGGCGGCTTCGGCGAACGCGGCTCGGAGGGCAAGATCCTGGCGGCGAAATTCGCGCGTGAGCGCAAGGTGCCATATTTCGGCATCTGCTTCGGCATGCAGATGGCCTGCATCGAGGCGGCGCGATCCCTGGCCGGCGTCGAACATGCCTCCTCGACCGAGTTCGGCCCGACCAAGGAACCGGTCGTCGGTTTGATGACCGAATGGCTGAAGGGCAACATGTTGGAAAAGCGCCGGGCGACCGGCGATCTCGGCGGCACCATGCGGCTCGGCGCCTATCAGGCCGAACTCGCCAAGGGCTCGAAGATCGCCGACATCTATGGCGACACCCAGATTTCCGAACGTCACCGGCACCGCTACGAGGTCAATATCGACTACAAGCAGCGCCTTGAGGATTGCGGGCTGGTCTTTGCCGGCATGTCGCCTGACGGCGTGTTGCCTGAGACGGTCGAGTATCCCGACCATCCCTGGTTCATCGGCGTGCAGTATCACCCCGAGCTGAAGAGCCGGCCGCTCGATCCGCATCCGCTGTTCGCCAGCTTCATCGAGGCGGCGGTGGAGCAGAGCCGGCTGGTCTGACTGATTCCATGCGGACCTATGTCGCGCTCCTCTACAGCATCATCCTGGGAGAGGGGCGGCGGGTCGTCATGTCCGACCTCAAGGCGATGGCGGAAGGCATCGGCCTAAAGAATGTCCGCACCTTGGTGGCGACCGGCAACCTGGTCTTCGAGAGTGAAAAGATTTCGGTCGCCACGCTTGAGACGCGCTTGGAAGTCGCCTTCGAAAAGGCCTTTGGCCGCCACGTCGACATCATTGTCCGCAGCGCCGAGGATTGGCTGAGACTCGCAACCAGCAATCCATTCCCGGCTGACTCGGTTGAAGCCGGCGACCAGGTCGCGGTGCGTGTAATGCGCAAACCCGTGACCGAAGATGCCATATCGGGTCTTCAGACCCGTGCCGCCGGGGACGAAAAGGTGCTTCTGGTCGGTGGCGACATATGGCTTGTGTTTTCGCGCGAGAAGCCAAGCTCGCGCCTGCTTGCGGCCGCCAATCACAGGCGCCTCGGCATTGGCACCTCGCGCAACTGGAATACTGTGCGCAAGCTGGCCGAGATGGTTAGGCAGTAGGCAGTAGGCAGTAGTTCCCTAGGCCCTACCGCCCACTGCCTAAGGCCTGCTTCAAGCCTTCGCTGTCTTGGCGCCTGCGCCCACGGCCGCGGTGCGCAGCACGTAGTAGATGACGCCGGCGATCGCCACGCCGAAGAACCAGCCATAGACGCCCCACCAGGACGGCAGCCAGTTGGTGAAGTTCGGCAGGATCGAGGAGAAGACGGCGCCGATCCCGGCGGCGATGAAGGCATTGACGTGCCAGCCGCCCTGGAAGCGGAATTCGCCGTCCTCGCGGTAGAGTGCCTCGACGTCGACCTCGCCCTTCCGGATCAGGTAGTAATCGACCATCATGACGCCGAAGATCGGTCCCATCGTCGCGCCGATGATGTTGACGAAGGAGGCGGCGCTGCCTTCCCACGGCGCGAAGGGATAGAGTACGAGCGCAATCAGCGCGGCGATGTAGCCACCCTTCTTGAAGTCGATCTGACGCGGGAAGACGTTGGAGAAGTCGAACGCGGGTGAGACGAAGTTGGCCACCACGTTGATACCCAAGGTCGCCACCGCGAAGGTCAAGGCCGCAAGGGCAGCCAGGAACCAGCTGTCGAACTTGGCCGAGATCTGGTCGGGATGCAGCAGCACTTCATGATAGACGTCGTAGGCGGCGATGGTGGTGACGCCGGCGACCAGCGAGAACAGGATGAGGTTGACCGGCAGGCCCCAGATATTGCCCTTGCGCAGCGCTGCCTGATCGGGGGCATAGCGGGCGAAATCGCAGAAATTGAGATAGAGCGCCGAAAAATACGTCACCCAGATCGCGGCCACCGCGAACAGCGACGTCCACGAGCCCGGCGTTCCAGGCACGCCGGCATCCCTGGTCTTCTCCAGAAGCACGTCCATCGGTATGTCGCTGGTGAAGGCGAAGGTTCCGGATTTGACGCAGAGATAAATGGCCAGGAGCAGCATCATCACCCAGACTGCGGGTCCTGCCCAATCCTGGAAGCGGCGCACCGTTTCCATGCCTTTCTGGATAATCAGCAGTTGCAGGGCCCATATGATCACGAAGCAGATCACCTCCAGGCCGGAATGGCCGAGGAAATGGGTGTTGGCGTTGAAATCGGCGAACCATTGCGAGCGGATGAGCAATGCGACGATGGCGCCGGAGGCGGCGGCGGTCTGCGCGCCGTACCAGAAGCAGGCGACGATGGCGCGCACCAGTGCCGGAATGTTGGCGCCCCAGATGCCGAAGGAGGCTCGGGCCAGCACGGGGTAGGGCACACCGGTCTTCACACCGGCATAGCCGACCATGTTCATCAATGCGTAGATGATCAGCGAGCCGATGCCGATGGCGATGATGAAATTGACGAAGCCGCCGCAGAACAGAAACAGGCTGGCGGCGAGATAGTAGCCCCACAGGCTATGGACGTCCGATGTCCAGACATTGAAGATCGAGAACGGTCCCCAGTTTCGAACCTTGGCGGGAGCGAGGTCTTCATTATACAGGTCAGGCGATGCGCCTTGTATCGTCATTGCAATATCCCCTTCTTGCAGCACGCGCCCTCACGCGTTGACCGCAGAGGTTACGCCTGACGCAGGGGAACCGACAAGCAACCGATTTGCCGGCTTTGGCCTTAAAGATATTCAATGCGAACCGCGATTATCGACAGACGGTAATGGTGAGCCGCTTTGGAAAAGCGCCCGTCTGTCGATTCGAATTTTCGATCCACCGCGTCAGGCTGGATGAATCCGCCCTGCCAACTTCTGCCGGCAAGAGCGGCAGCCTAGGCGACGGCCATCACCCGCTTGTGGTCCTCGACTTCGGAAAGCAGCCAGTCCTGAAACATGCCGGTACCCGGCTTGTTGCCGATACTGCGGCGCTGATGCAGGTAGATGCCGGCCGGATAGGTATGGCGGGCGCTGAATGGGGCGACCAGCTTGCCTTGCTGAAGCAAATCCTGCGCCATCATCGTGTCGGCAAGCGCTATTCCAGCGCCATTGATGGCCTCGCGCATGATCAGCGTGCAGTCATCCAGCGTCGTGCTGGATTTCGGCGTGGTGTCCAAAACGCCTTCCTGCTCCAGCCAGCGCTTCCATCGCATGGTCTCGCATTCGTGGATCAGGTGGTGATTGACCAGATCGGCGGGCGACAGTAGCGGCATCGGCCCTTCAAGCAACGAGGGTGCACAGACCGGCGTCAGAACCAGCGGGATCAGCAGCGTCAGCGCCGGGCCGGCCTT
Source organism: Mesorhizobium sp. M8A.F.Ca.ET.181.01.1.1 (assembly GCF_004792025.1). Classification (NCBI taxonomy): domain Bacteria; kingdom Pseudomonadati; phylum Pseudomonadota; class Alphaproteobacteria; order Hyphomicrobiales; family Phyllobacteriaceae; genus Mesorhizobium; species Mesorhizobium sp. M8A.F.Ca.ET.181.01.1.1. Next base: position 1,391,206 of record NZ_SRTV01000001.1, read on the forward strand.
GTAGACGAACTCGTCGACAATGGCCAAATCGAAATTGGCCCGCTTGCCCGATGTCGAGATCTCCAGATCCACGGTCGGATGCTGCCGGCGAAAATTCGGCAACCGGTCGGCCAGCCAAAGGTTCAGGACAGCCGGCACGCACAGGACCCGGACACGCCGGGTCCTGCCGTGACTCGGGCCGTCAACGAGACTGACATCGTCGGTGGCGCGCCAGATGGCCTCGAACGCCTCGGAGAGGCTGCGCGCATAATATGAACCCCGGATGGTCGGCGTTATCTGGCGAAAGCCGCGCTCGAACAGGTCCTGACCGAGATTGCGTTCGAGTGCACGGATGTGGCGGCTGATCGCCGAGGGCGTCAAATGCAGCTCCTCCGCCGCATCCTTGATGCTGCCAAGACGTGCTGCCGCCTCGAAAGCGCGCATGCCGTTGAGTGAGGGTAGGGCCATTGGCCAATCATGAATTGTCAGTTGAGTTTTTGTCAATCGACATGGACAAAATTGGCGTTTGATCGCTTGGCCCGTTCAGGGATACCCAAGAGGCAACAGCAACTAAGTCGTCTTACGAAAACGGCTATTCGGGAACTTCGGCACCATTCCACCAACGGCGGCGACCGGTTTGACCGGCTTCCACCGGTGGCGGGCGAAGCATTGCACGAGCTGCAAGCGACGCCTCGGCCCAAGCCCCGCAATGAGGAGAATGCCCGCTTATGCCTCAATCGCCAGTGCCGGTCTTTGAAACGGCGGACGAGATTTCCGCGGAAACCTCCGTCGTCGTGATCTTGCAGACTGCCCAGACGGGTTTTGGCCCTCGGGCGGCGGCACTGGACACGGAAATGAGCGGGATACTCTCCCGAGCCTGTTCCGATGCAGCCGTACTGGCTGAATCCGGCACTTGCATCGATGTCATCGCCCCTAAAGCGGTATCGGCCCGGCGCGTGATTGTCCTTGCCCTGGGCAAGGCCGAGGCCGTCACCGCGCTCTCCTTGACGCGTGCCGGCGGCCTCTTGGCCGCGCATCTGGAAGGCAAAGGGGAATGCGCGGCTACCCTGGTCCTGGATCCCATTGCAGGCATAGGTCTGACGGGAGCGGAAATCCTGGCAAGGGTCGCGCTTGGCATGCGGCTGCGGCGCTATCGTTTCGACATGCGCAACCGGCGCGCGGGAGCGGGGGCCGATCGGACCCTGCGGGTACAACTGGTCGGGGCCGGCGGTCCGGCGCTGAATTCGGCGCTGGCGCGGATCAATGCGATCGCGGATGGCGTCGAATATGCGCGCACTCTGGTCAACCTGCCGCCGAACCATCTCCATCCCGACAATTTCCACGATCATCTGGAGCCGTTGCGCGAAGCTGGCATCGACGTCGAGATACTCGATACGGCAAGGCTCGGGGAACTCGGCATGAACGCGATCCTGGCTGTGGGATCAGGCTCGGTGCGCCCCCCGCGCGTCGCGGTCCTGCGCTATCGCGGCAAGGGTGCCCCCGCTCAGCCGCTGGCCTTCGTCGGCAAGGGTGTCTGTTTTGACTCCGGCGGCCTCTGCATCAAGCGCGGCGAGCAGATGTTCGATATGAAGGCCGACATGGGCGGCGCGGCCGCCGTGGTCGGCCTGCTGATCGCGCTGGCCCGGCAAGGCAGTCCGGTGCACGTGGTCGGCGTGCTCGGCATCGCCGAGAATATGCCGTCGGGCACCGCGCTGAAGCCGCGCGACATCATCACGACAGCGTCCGGCCAAACCGTGGAAGTGTTCGACACGGATGCGGAAGGACGCCTGATCCTGGCCGACTGCCTCTACTATGCCGCCTCGCGCTTCAACCCGTCGGTGATCGTCGACCTCGCCACTTTGACCTATTCGGTGATGCGCGGTCTCGGATCGGTATTCGCCGGCCTCTTCAGCACCGACGACGCCATCGCCTCGCGGATGATCGCGGCCGGAGAAGCGGTCGGCGAGCGGTTCTGGCAGCTGCCACTCGACCGGGCTTACGACGAGGGGCTGCAATCGCCGTTCGCGGACCTGCGGCATCACGCCAAGGACATGGAAGACGGTGACGCTCCCTACGCCGCGGCGTTCCTGCGTCACTTCACCGAGGATCGGCCCTGGGTGCATCTCGACATTGCCGGCAAGGAACTGGCCGATGCGGATCGCCCCCTTGGCAGGCAAGGCGCCACGGCATTCGGCGTGCAGATGCTGGAAGAATGGGTTCAGGCCAGCCGGGTCACGAACTAGGGACAAAGCAACATGTCTTCAATCACGCATGGAGCGGGGATGTCATCGGAAATCGCCACCAGGGAAGGGCGGGCCGGCTTTGGCGACTACGAAACCTGGTATCGGGTCAGCGGCGAACTCGACGCCGACAAGGCTCCGGTCGTCATCCTGCATGGCGGGCCGGGTGCCGCCCACAACTATGTCGATGCGTACAAGCTTCTTGCCCGAACGGGCCGTGCCGTCACCCACTACGACCAATTGGGCTGTGGCAATTCCACCTTGCTGCCTGACAGAGGCGCCGATTTCTGGACGCCCAGGCTGTTCATCGATGAACTTGAAAACCTCGTCGACCAACTCGGCATCCGCGGCGGCTTCCACGTGCTCGGACAGAGCTGGGGCGGCATGTTGGGCGCTGAATATGGGGTGACGCGGCCAAAGGGTCTGAAGTCGCTGACCATCGCCAACTCACCGGCTTCCATGAAGCTGTGGGCGGAAGAGGCCAACCGGTTGCGCGCCGCCCTGCCGAGCGATGTGCAGGAGACACTGGCAAGGCACGAACAGGCCGGCACGACGGACGATCCGGCCTATCAAGAGGCGACGATGGTGTTCTACGAGCGGCATGTCTGCCGGGTCGTTCCGTTCCCGCCCGAGGTGACGGAAACCTTCGCCCAGCTCGCACGCAATCCGACCGTCTATCATCTCATGAATGGTCCGAACGAATTCCACGTCATCGGAACGCTGAAGAGCTGGAACATCATCGACCGATTGCCCGCTATCGATGTTCCCACGCTGATCATCTCCGGCCGTTACGACGAAGCCACGCCCGCAACCGTCCAGCCCTTCAAGGACGGCATCAAAGGATCGCGCTGGCAGGTATTCGAGCATTCCAGCCATATGCCGCATGTCGAAGAGCAGGATCTATGCATGCGGGTGGTGGGAGACTTCCTGGACGACAACGACAACTGAGAAAAGGGGAACTACGACATGAAGAAACTGCTTCTCGCGGCATCGGCCGCGGCATTGCTGGCCGGCATGTGGCTGGCTCCGGCGCAGGCCGAGTACCTCAAGGAACATCGCGGCGGCACCATTCGCCTGCTGGCGCGCTCGGCGGCCGGAACGCTCGATCCGCACATCAATTACACCGACCAGGGCTGGCAAATGTATCAGCCGATCTATGACGGGCTGGTCGCCTTCCGCAAGGCCGAGGGCATGGACGGCTTCACCATCGTCCCCGATCTCGCCGAGGCGCTGCCGCAGGTCAGCAATGACGGCAAGACGTTTACCTTCAAACTGCGCAAGGGCATCAAGTTCTCCGACGGCAAGGATCTCGGTGTGAAGGACGTCGTTGCTTCCTTCCAGCGCATCTTCAAGGTCTCCGGACCGACGTCCGGAACCTTCTATGCTGGCATCGTCGGTGCCGACAAATGCCTTGCCGACACCAAGAGCTGCACGCTGGAAGGCGGCGTTGTCGGCGACGAGGCGGCCGGCACGATCACCGTCAACCTGACCAAGCCGGACGCCGAGATTCTCTACAAGCTTGCCTTGCCGCACGCCGTCGTCCTGCCGGCGGAGACGCCCGCGGAAGACATGGGTTCCAAGCCTATCCCCAGCACCGGCGCCTATATGATCTCCGCCTTCGATCCCAACAAAGGGATGACGGTGACCCGCAACCCCAACTTCAAACAGTGGAGCGAGGAAGCCCAGCCCGACGGCTACCCCGACGTCGTCCAATATGATTTCGGCCTCTCCGAGGAAGCCGCCGTCACCGCGATCCAGAATGGGGAAGCCGACTGGATGTTCGACGCGCTGCCGAGCGACCGCCTTGGCGAACTCGGCACCAAGGCCATGGACCAGTTGCACATCTCGCCGCTTTCGGCGTGGTGGTATGCGCCGCTCAACAATCGTCTGGCGCCGTTCGACAACGAAAAGGCGCGTCAGGCCGTTGCCTATGCGATCGACCGCAACACGCTGGTCAAGCTGTTCGGCGGCAAGGTGCTCGCCTCGCCGGTATGCCAGGTTCTGCCTCCGGATTTCCCTGGCCACGAGGACTACTGCCCCTTCACCAAGAACCCCGGCGCCAAATGGTCGGCGCCTGACCTCGACAAGGCAAAGCAACTCGTCGAGGAATCGGGCACCAAGGGCCAGAAGGTGACCATCATCGTCGAGGACACGGCCATTTCCCGGTCCATCGGCGTCTATCTGCAGAGCGTGCTGACCACCATCGGCTACGTCGCCGACGTAAAGCCGATCTCGTCCAACATCCAGTTCACCTACATCCAGAACACCAACAACAAAGTGCAGATGTCCGTCACCCAGTGGTACAAGGACTATCCTGCGGCCTCGGACTTCCTGAACATCCTGTTCAGCTGTGCCTCGTTCCGCGAGGGTTCGGACGCTTCAATCAACATCGCCGGCTTCTGCGACAAGGATATCGACGCCAAGATGCAGAAGGCATTGGACCTCGGCGTGACCGACCAGAAAGCCGCCGACAAATTGTGGGCTGAAATCGACAAGCAAGTCACGGACAAGGCGCCGGCCGTCGGCCTCTTCACGCCCAAGCGGCTCGACTTCGTCAGCAAACGCGTTGGCAATTTCAAGTTCAACCGGCAGTTCAACTGGATGATCACCCAATCCTGGGTACAGTAATGGCCTTGGTACAGTAATGGCCTGGGTAAAGTAACGAACCGCGGAGGGGCACGTCCGTGTCGAACGAAGCTGTCGCCATGCCGCGCAAGACGCGAGGGCCTTGGGCCGTCGCGTTTGCGAAGCTGGCAACGGACAGGGCCGCCATGGCATCCCTGGCCGTGTTCCTCCTCATCGTCTTCGCCTGCCTCAGCGCGCCTCTCTACGCGAAATGGGCAGGAACGGACCCATTCGCCTCGACGCTCGACGCCGTCATCCAGATCGACGGCGCCGACGTTCCTGTGATGGAACAATCGACAGAGGGGCTCGGGCTCGGCTACACGCCGCTTGGGCCGACCTGGCGGCTCGGCAATTATTTCCTTGGCGCGGACAGCCAGGGACGCGATGTCATGGCCCGGATGCTCTATGGCGGGCTGAGTTCGCTGCTGATCTCCGGTGCGGCCACTATCTTCACCCTGATCCTCGGCACGGCGGCGGGATTGATCGCGGGGTATTTCGGCGGCGTCACCGACACGGTGCTGTCGCGCTTGCTGGATGTGCTTTGGGCGTTTCCGATCTATCTCCTGGCGATTTCGCTTTCCATCGTCACCATGGCGCAAGGCATCTCGATCGGGCCGATCGAGATCGAGTCCGGCAGTCTGTGGCTGCCGGTCATCATCATCGGTATCGTCTACATACCCTATGTGGCGCGCCCGATACGCGGGCAGGTCCTGTCGCTGCGCCACAGCGAGTTCGTGCTCGCCGCGATCAATCTGGGAGTGCCGGGGCCGCGAATTCTGTGGCGCGATATCCTGCCCAACATCACCACCACGCTGATCGTCTTCGTGCCGCTGATGATGGCACTGAACATGCTGACGGAATCGGCGCTTTCCTTCCTTTCGATCGGCGTGCAACCACCAGCCGCGAGCTGGGGCACCATCATCCAGGACGGCCAGGCGCTGCTTTACACCAGGCCATTGGTGGCGCTGGTACCGGGCCTGGCGATCGCGGTTTCCGTCATGGCGCTCAACGTCTTCGGAGACGGCCTGCGCGATGCGCTCGACCCGCGCTCCAAGGTTCGGCTGGGGCGCGACTGATGATCTATGCCATCCTGCGCCGTTTCGGTCAGATGCTGTTCGTGATGTTCGGCATCTCGGTCATCGTCTTTTTGATCTTCTTCGCGACACCTGGGGCCGACCCTGCGGCGCGCATCGCCGGCCGCAATGCATCGCCCGAGGTGCTGGAGGCGGTGCGCCACAGCTTCGGCTTCGACCGGCCACTCTACGTTCAATATGTGAAAATGATGGAGAAGATCTTCGTCACTGGCGACCTGACCTCCTTCGTCAATCGTGGCTGGAAGGTGGTGCCGGCAGTCATGGATTCGATCCCTGTCACGCTCTCGCTGGTGTTCGGAGCGGCGATTCTGTGGGTGGTTGTCTCCATCGCCATCGGCATCGTCGCCGCCGCCACCCGCGACAGCTGGCTGGACAAGCTGCTGATGGCGTTGGGTCTGCTCGGCATTTCCATGCCAGTCTACTGGCTGGGGGAGGTGATGAACCTGATCACCCAGAGCCGCTACCACGACAGCTGGGCGTTCTCCTGGGTGCCCCCGCTCGGCTACAAGAATTTTTCCGACGATCCGAAAGGCTGGTTCCTGACGCTGGTCATACCTTGGATCACGCTGGCCATTCTCTACATCGGCATCTACGGGCGGGTGTTGCGCGCGGCAATCATCGAATCCATGCAGGAAGACTATATCCGCACGGCCCGGGCCAAGGGCCTGTCGGAGACGCGTATCCTGCTGCGCCACGCCTTGCGCACATCGCTCATCGCCTTCGTCACCCTGTTCGGCCTCGATTTCGGCGCACTGGTGGGCGGCTCGGCCCTGCTGACCGAGGTGGTGTTCGGGCTGCATGGTATCGGCAAGCTCACCTATGACGCGCTGCAGAACCTGGATCTGCCGATGATCATGGCAACGGTGATGTATGCGTCCATGTTCGTGGTCATCGCCAATGCGGTTGTCGATTTCGTCTACATCCTTCTCGATCCGCGCCTGAGGACATCATGATATTGTCGGTGCGCGACCTTAGAGTGTCCTTCCGGACCGACGACGGCCTAGTGAGGGCCATCGATGGCGTTTCCTTCGATCTCGCGGAAAGCGAAATTCTCGGTGTCGTCGGCGAGTCCGGCTCCGGCAAGACAGTATCGCTGCTGGCGGTGATGGGGCTCATCACCGACCCCAACGCGATCATCGAAGGCTCGATCCGCTACAAGGGCCGCGAGCTGGTCGGACTGCCTCCGCGCGAACTCAGGCGCCTGCGGGGCAACGAGATCGCGATGATCTTCCAGGATCCGATGACGGCTCTGACGCCGGTCTACACGATTGGCTGGCAGATCGCCGAGCAGATCCGTGCCCACCGCAACATCAGCAAATCCAGGGCCATGGAGCGCGTCGAGGAACTGCTGGCGGAGGTGAATTTTCCCAACCCCCACGAAGCGATGTCGCGCTACCCGCACCAGCTCTCCGGCGGCATGCGGCAGCGGGCGGTGATCGCAATGGCGTTGTCCTGCAACCCGGCGCTGCTGGTGGCGGATGAGCCGACCACCGCGCTCGACGTAACGGTGCAGGCCGGAATTCTCGATCTCGTGCGCAAGCTGCGCTCGACGCACAAATCGGCCGTCGTCTTCATCACGCATGACATGGGCGTGGTCTCCGAACTCGCCGATCGGGTCATGGTCATGTATGCGGGCCGCATCGTCGAACGCGGCAGCCGCACGGAGTTATTTTCCGACCCGCAACACCCTTATACGCGCGCATTGCTTGGTTCGATCCCGCCGCTGACCGGTGCGAAACCCCGCCGCCTGCCGGCTATTCCCGGGTCACCGCCGTCGCTGCTGCGATTGCCGCAAGGCTGCGCCTTCGGGCCGCGTTGTCCGGTCCGGTACGAGCCTTGTCTAACCGACAAGCCCGATCTTGGCGCCGCCACGCACGCTGCGGCCTGCTTTCGGGTGGCGCAGGTATGAGCGGACCGATGATCGACAAAGACCGTCCAATCCTCGAAACACGCTCGCTCGGCAAGCGCTTCTCGATCGGCACCCGTTTTTCCGCCGAAGGCAGGCGGACCGTTCACGCGGTCGACAATGTCTCGCTGACGGTGCGGCGCGGCGAAACCGTCGGATTGGTCGGGGAGTCCGGATGTGGCAAGTCCACGCTGGCGCGCTGCCTGGTCAGGCTCTACGACATTTCGGACGGTGAGCTTCTGTTCGAAGGCGAAGACATCACGTCGAAGTCGCTGTCTGAACTGAGGCCGCTGCGGCGGCGCCTGCAAATGGTGTTCCAGGACCCGTCGGCCTCGCTCAATCCGCGCCGGCGCGTCGGCGATCTCGTGGCCGAACCGCTGCGTATCCATGGCAAGCTTTCATCGCGCGAGATCACCAATCGCGTCGCGGAACTGTTCGACCTCGTTGGATTGTTGCCGGACCATGTCATGCGCTTCCCCCATGAATTCTCGGGCGGGCAGCGCCAGCGTGTCGGCATAGCGCGCGCCATTGCCCTCAATCCCGATCTCGTCGTTCTCGACGAGCCGGTCTCCGCGCTCGACGTGTCCGTACAGGCGCAGATCGTCAACCTGCTTGCCGACCTTCAGGAGAAGCTGGATCTCACCTATGTCTTCATCGCCCACGACCTGTCCGTGGTGCGCCAGGTCTCGACCCGCATCGCGGTCATGTACCTCGGCTCGATCGTGGAGGAGGGACCAGCGGAAGAGGTGTTTTCAGCCCCCGCCCATCCTTACAGCCAGGCGCTGATCTCGGCGGTTCCCGTGGTGGAGACGACGCCCAACGGGATGCGCAAGCGCATTGTCCTCACGGGCGATGTACCGAGCCCGCTCAACCCGCCATCCGGCTGCCGGTTCCATCCCCGATGCCCAATAGCGGCGGAGCGGTGCCGCACAGAGCGGCCTGAGTTGAAAGAGTATAGGCCCGGCCGCAAGGTGGCGTGCCACTTTCCGACGGTATAAGCAAACATCGCGCCTTGTACCCGGAGGGCCGCATCCGGTCGGAAAATTCTTCAAAAATTCAGTTGTCCGCATGGAACCAACCGACGTGCGGCGCGTTTGATTGGGTTCGATCGAGCGCATCTCGATCGACGGGAGGAAACAATGGACTACCTGCATTTCTTTTCGCCCGTGCGGATATCGCGCGGGCAGGGGCATCCTGTAGAAGAAGTGGATAGCGTCGCCGAGGCGATGGTTTTCTTGCGCAAATGGCCGACGGGACGACGTGGGCCAGTGTATCAGTGCGCGTTGAATTGCTGCTCGGCCGCCCTGTCGGGCCAGATGTCGGCAGAGGAAGCAAGGAAGGCCTTCACAGGCTTTGCCCGAATTACGCGGCTTCTCGACGACGACATGGCATTGCCGATGGGCGGCGACAGCATGGCGAGCGTACACGCGCTACGGCGCTAGCAGCCCCCAACCCCTTTGTTGCTGGTCCGCGCCCGCTGCGGGAGCGGCAGTGGTGGTGCTTGCACCTACCCAGGTCATCAGTCGCCAATCGACACAGTCGCCAGGGTCCATCTGCTTGCCGAGGGGCGACTTGGTGTGTCACGCCGCCATCCGGAAAGCGAGCCGACGTCAGGGTCAGATCACCGCAGATCAGCGACACACGCTGCTCACCGACGGCAAACCTGCGGCTGGAGGCAGCCACTTCGGCATAACCGCGAATGGCTTCATGGCCGCGCAGAATCCGTCCCTTCCGCCATCGATCACCGCATCGGGCTCAAGCAGCGCTGTCATGCCGTCGATCTCGCCGGCATGTCGCAGCCCAGTCATCCCACTCGTTCCAGGCCGGCCGTACTTTCTTTATCGTGGCCGCTCCGGTGCTCAGGGTCAGCGATTAAAGAGTGTGCAGGCTCCGGATCACCGCATGGTATTCCCAGCACTGAGATCCACGTCACGGCCTTCAAACAAGAAGAAGTTTCTTCAGCACGGAGAAGACTTCCTTGTACGGCAGCTTGGTTGCGCCAGCGACTGCGAACGGAATGAGGGCTGCCGCCGCCACTGGCAGCAGGGTTTTGCGGTTGACCAGCATCGACGACAACTTGCGCGTCAACTCGTACTGCTTCGTAACGTCAATGGGTTCGACTGCTTGCTCGGCTTCTTGCGGATCGGGTGCGGCAATGTTGCTGCCGATCATCTTTCGTTCTGCAGCTCTCTGCTGTGCAGTTGCATGTGCCGCCAGCGCCAGAAGCGTCTTGTCCTTCAGCGTCAAAAGCGGCTTAGAGAAGGCGGAGAGCGGGTAGGCGAAGAATCCAATGACGAGTGCCAGCCAGCACGCCATGATGGTCGTCAGCGTCGTCGCCGATAGCCCGCCTAGCGTCAGGTGCTTCGCGACAGCGGCCGCTACGCCGCAACTGACACCGAACACGAACAGGACATAGGCGTTGGGATAGGCCGCCAGAAAAGAAAGCCCGCCGTTGCCATCGGGATGTGTCGCCACCAGGCGCAAATTAAGCTGCGCGACCGTGCGAAGGAGCTTCGCCCACACGAGATGCCGCCAGACACCGCGAAAGAACAGAAATACGAACAGCGGAATGCTGACCAGCACGCACCACCAGCCGGCGGCCGTGAGTTTGTAGCTGTCAGCGATGACAGTGGCCGCCCATGTAGACGTCGTGGTTTCCCCGAAGGTAGCGTATGCAATGAGCGCCGATATGGCGGCAAGCGCCAGGCACACAAGCTCTGCCCACCTAGAGTCGCGTTGACGCAGAGCATATGTCAACGCAACTGTCGCATCACCAACAGATTCGGGCGCGATCAGTGAAGCTCGAGCGAATTGCGCCAGTGTGCGGCGAAGGCCAGTTTCGACATACTGCTCGGCCGCCACGAAAGCGGCGATCGCGATCAGGAACCGAGCCCACGGACCTGGGTCCGTGAGGTAGCGCCACACGGTCGGATCATCGGAAAACAGGGTCGAGAGCGTCAGCAAGAGAGGCGCGCCCCACGCGAGAGAGACGAACAGAAGGACTCGCCTCCCTGTTTTTAGACTTCTGTCATGGAGAAGATTGAGCCGCTGCTGAAGTTCGAAGAACGGGCCGCCGTGAAAGGCGAGAAAATCCAGGTTGATGCCTCCTGCTGGCCTGCTTTCAGTCATGTGCGGGACGGTGCGAGCTTGGTCCCCCATATCAATCCTCGGTCACGGTCCATCGATCTCCGGGATTGAATTGCTTCATGCCGCGCGCGATTTTGTCCGTGGCATCCCCGAGATCTGCCTGATAAACGATGCCATTGCGGTTGACCACGAAGGTGTTTACTCCTGTCTCACCGTACTTGACTGGCCACGCGACCAAGGCAAAGCCCGCGATCATGTTGCCGTTGATGACGTAGTCATAGGGTCCCCCGGCGATATTGCTGCCCTGGCTGGTGAGAACCTTAAAGCGGTAGCCGAAGTACCCCTTGTCCTTCGCCTTGTCGAACTGGACGTAGTCGAGATACGGCGCGGCTGGACTGTCGCCCAGGTTCTCGTTCTCCGGCCAATAGAGGCCGTCGGCTCTGCCGGGTTTGCTGACGAGCCTCTGGGCATATTCCAGTACCCCATCGCCATCGTGATCCGTGCTGGCGTACTCTTCCTGAGCGTCGACATATCCACGGACGGTTTCGATCGTCTGAATCTCGTTTTCACCTATGCGACGGTTGATGATTTCCTCAACGCCGACAACGGGATCGAAGGCGAATTTGCCGTTATCGGTCTTGTTGATCGGGAAGGGGAACGGCCACATGACTTCGCCGACGTCAATGATGCTCCGGCCGTCTTTCGTCTCGACCGCGATGCGTTTTCCTACACCTTGCTTAATGGCAGCGAGCGTTTCCTCAACCCCTTCGGTCGCTTTCAGACGACCGGCGTTGACGCCGAGGATGGAAGCCAGCTTATCGAGGTCGGATGCGGTCACGGCCTCCTTGAACGCGGCTGTTGCGGCATCGAGCGTGTCGAATTCGGTTGGCGGCTGATTGGCGACCAGAACGGCGAGGTTTGCCTCAGCCGCAAATGCAACCTGGCCAGCCGAAAGGAAAAGTCCCAGCGCGGTAGTGGCTATCAAGTGAAATTTCATGCAGCGCGTGTTCAAGCTCATGACAAAAGCTCCATTTGTTCGATCTAGCGATGGCGCCCACGATGTGGGACGCGTGCATGTCCCCCGCCGCCACCAGGACGTCCGCCACGGAGGTGAGCACCGCCGCCCCGCGGTCCGCTGAGTTGCGGCCGGCTTGCGTGATGGCCGCCTCCCATTGCACTACCGCCACGTTTGGAGTGAAGATTGGCAGCGCTGCGGGGGCGGACTTCTCCGAGCCCCGAAGGGCGGCTGGGACGGGCGTCACGTTTTCCCGCCATCGCGTGATGGCCGATTTTGCTGTCCGCATTCGAACGGCTTCCCATCCCGCCCTGATGCGTTCGATCACCCGCCATTTTATTGGCCCTAACGTCCTTGATAGCTGAGGGAGTCACCCTGGAGCGGTCGACATTCGCGGCGTTGGATCGCACGGACTTCGCCTTGGTGCGGATGTCGTTATTGCCGCCCGTTTCGACCCGGTTGCGGATGTTGGTCTTGTCCATGTTTGCGAACTGGTTGTGGTCAAACTTGATCTTGCTGCGGTCGACGTTCTTCCAGTCGACATCATTGAAATTGACTTTGCCGTTTCGATCCATGCCGTTGAAGCAATGGTCGCAATCAATATTGATGTCGTTGCCATCAAATCGACCGCCCCAGACCCCCCATCTGTCCCAATCGACGACCGCTCCAAACACGGCACCGGTCACGAAGCCCGCGAAGTAGGGTGCTGTCGGGTAGTAATAGTTGGGGTAGGGATCCGGATAGTAGCGGATCGGCGCGGTTGCGTAGCCTTCCTCGTAAAGCATTCGCGGCTCGTATTGCGGCACATAGATCTTCTCGGGGTTGGCTGCTTGGATGACGACATTGTCGTTCTGCTGGACGACCGTGACCTTGTCATCGCTCTTGATGATGCCATCCGCGACCGCCTTATCGCGCAAAGTCTGAATGGCGATCAGCAGGTCCTTCTGCTGGTCGGCGACCGCACCGCCGAGTTGCTGCGTCCAGTCGAGGTCATTGCTCATCATCTTGACGATATCGGGGTAGTTCAGGAGGGATATCACGCTGCCGTCCCAGTCGTCCTTTGGCTTCAACGAGGAATTTCCCTTGGCCTGCTCTAGAAACCGGGATGCTTCGACGATCTGAAGCGGATAGAGAGAGGCCGAGGTAATCAGGGCCACAAGATCGTCGGGATAAAGAGCGATCCGGGCGACGAGCACTTCCATCTCATCGGCGCTCAGTTGCCCGGGTGCGCTCGCGCCTTGCGGAGCGGCTGCCGCCGTTTGTTCCTGGGCACAGACTACCGCTGGCACACCGGCGATCGCGAACACAAGCATCGTGGTGGCCGTCAAGATAAATTTGCGGATGTTCTTTCGTGGTTGTGTGCCCATCTGGTTCTTGCCTCCTTGGACCAATCCTTCACCGCTTCCCCTCGCAAACTCTCGCCAATGCGATGCTGCTCGAGAAAGGCATGCCGCGCGGACACAATGGTTCATTCGTCGCTCCGTCAGTCCGCGATTGTGCTCTGTATCGCCGAGAGCATCCCCTCGCGCCCTAGCGGCTTCGACAAATAAGCCACTGCGCCGGCGGCAATGCTGCGCTTGCGCATCTCTGGTTGCGGGTTGGCCGTAATCACGATCACTGGAATGTTTTTGTTCCTGGAGCGCATGGCCTCAATTACCTGCAGACCGTTGAGGCCTGGCATATGTAGGTCGAGAAGAACGCAGCTCGGCATAGTAATCTCTAAGCTTTCGAGGAAGGCTTCCCCGGATGAAAACGCGATCGACTCATAGGAGAGCGAAAATAGGAGACGCTTGAGAGCGCGTCTTACAGAATCGTCGTCATCTACGATCGCTATGATTGGGTTGGCGGTCGCCATCACCGATCTGTACGCCAATTGACCATGGCCGCGTAGTTGGCCTTCGGTCTAACTTGGACGATCAAGCGTTAAAGTGCTCGACGATCCTTACCAGATCGGCAACCGTGCGCACGCCCATCTTGTGCATCATCCGACCACGGTGCACCTTGACCGTTTTCTCGACGATCCCAAGATCACCCGCGATCTGCTTGTTGAAACGTCCAGCCACCACCTGGTCCAATACCTGGCGTTCCCGTGCCGTCAGTCGCGAGACCCGCTTCTTGAGATCTTCCTGATCCTGAAAGTTCCGACGTCTCGCGACGTCCACCAACCTTGCCTGTTCAACGGCAGCGAGCAAGGTTTGAGTATTTACCGGTTTTTCGAGAAAATCCTGCGCGCCCGCCCGCATCGCCCGTACGCTGGCAGGAACATTGCCTTGGCCTGTTAGGAAAACAACCGGCCGGCCGCACGCATCCAGTGCCTCCTGAATCTCGAAGCCGCTCTTCCCCGGCAGATGCAGGTCGACCACCGCGCAACCAGGAAGAAGTGGGTCATGTTCGTCAAGGAATGTTTCGGCGTCGGTGAAAGTCTGAACCTGATATCCGGCAATGGAAAGCAGCCGCGAAAGGGCTTTGAGAACCTGGACGTCATCGTCGATCAGGCTGACTTGAAACATCGCATCAGTCATGAGGCACTCCTTCGAAGTGGCAGCGAAAGGATAATGCGGGCACCGGCTAAATATTCGGGATCGAATTCGAGAGCGCCACCATGCGCTTGCGCAATGGAGCGGCAAATTGCCAGGCCCAGTCCCAGTCCGTTGGATTTTGTGCTCACGAACGGCTGGAAGGCACCCTCCATGAACTCGGGCGTCAGTCCGCAGCCATTGTCGGTCACCGTAACCTCACCCGTCCGTCCGTCCGTCCGAACGGCGACCTCGATCATTCGGGCCGATGGCGGCAAATGCGAGGTGGCGTCAAGGGCATTGATAATAATATTCAGGACTACTTGTTGAAGCTGCGCGGCATTGCCAAGAATCCGAACACTCGAATTCGCCCGTTTGAACGCCACCGCTGTTTGCTTAATTAGAAGTTCACTTTTGACGAGCGCCAGCGTGGCGACAGTAATGTGATTAAGATCAACAGGTTCTAGTGCTACCTCATGCGTCGTCAGCAAGCGCCTGAGCTGACGAATGATTTCCGCTGCACGCTCATCATCCGCGATGATATCCGAAAGAATGTCGCTCACCTCCGTGAGGCTTGGATCGCTGCTTTCGAGCAGCTGTTTGCCGACCTCCGCATTGGCCATAATAGATGTGAGGGGCTGGTTCAGTTCATGCGCAAACGCGCCCGACAGCTCTCCGAGGAGCGACGTGCGAGACAGGTGTACCAGCTTGGTGTGCCCGGCGTTGACCTCCGCCTCCGCCTTCTTGCGCAGATGGGCTTGTATGCCAAGAGCGACTATCGTGCCAGACTGGAGAAGCAGCATCGCGATCGATACCAGTATCGCGGTTCGATGCTCATCCCACAGTGAAGGCGCCCGGAACCGTATCTCGGCGTCAGGCGGCAGCAGGCCAGGATCGATCAGGAAGCGCCGGATCTCCCTCCAGTCGACGATTGGCCGGATGACCAGGGGGGTGATCTGCGGTAAGTTCGCTTCGCCTGCGATTTGGTGAGTGACAAGGGCGGCAAGCTGCTCGCCTTGCTCTTGGAATGTGCTCATGTAGCCACCCAGGACGCCATGATCGAGGTATGTGTCGTAGACGGCGTAGACTGGCGCAGCCGATACCCGCGCAATCTCTGCCGTGGCATTGCGCGGGACGAAGTTCCGGCCATCCGGATCTTGAAAGATCGTCAGGATGAGGACGGCAGTGTCGGGAGATAGTCTTGCAACAGCATCCGCGAAGCCGTCGAGCCTCAGACCGGACAGGTAGCGGATGTCGAAGCCGTCGTACCTGTCGCCAAGATCGGCTCTGGCGGTAGCTTCCCATCGCTTGTCGAACGCCGACGAGCCGGAGATGACAACCGCATGTCTGGCATTCGGCTGCAGCCGGCGCGCCAACGTCATTGTCTGTTTGAGATCGAACCTGGTGACGATACCTTTGACGTCGGGCGGCAATGCCAACTGGGTGACCGCATCTGCTGCGACAGCCCCGAACAGCAATGGAGCTCCCGGAGCGATCTCCCTGCGATGGTCGAGCATGAAGCGCAGTGCCGTGGGGCCGGCGGCAATTGCGACATCCGGTTTCATGTCGCGGTATTTGGCGCTCAGTTGGGCCGCTATGCGAGGGAGATTTCCCGGATCGGGAAAGCGGGCATTGTCGAGATACTCAGAGTAGATTTCGAACTGCGTTGGATCGCGATCGTCAAGGTCTTTGTGGAGTCCACGTGCGATCTCGACCGCCGCAACCTGGGTGCTTTCGTTCTCGTAGACGATCAGGACGCGATGCATCCCACTAGATTCTCGAGCAAAAACTAGGCTTGGCTGGTCAGCAATGCCGATTGCCAACCAGAAAACCATTGACCATCGCCAACATACTTCTCGGCGAATTCGCATCGCCAAGACAGATGATACCAAAGATTCCATTTCAGCGCACCGCATGTCTGAAAAATCATAGCCGAGGTCGTCCTACTCGGCCAGCGTGTTGCAGTTACAGCGCACTTTCTAACTGTAACCTAGTTCAGCTCATTGAATGTATTTTTCATCGCTGAATTCATCTTTTAGCCGACACGCATATAGACAGCGGCACCACGCTCTGTGAGTCCTAGGTCCCACTATCCTTAACCAGAATTTTCGGAACAATTATGTGAGATCACGGCGAACAACGGAGATAGATCATGTCGAAGAAACCGTTCAAAGGCGTCATCAAGCTCGACGTACGAGATTCCAAGCCAGATTGGGGGCCGTACCTACCGCCGAGTGCGCCAAAAGGAGCGCCGAATGTCCTGATTGTCCTCTACGACGACACGGGCCAGGCGGCCTGGTCGCCCTATGGCGGCGCTATCAACATGCCCACCTTGCAGAAACTCGCGGACAATGGCCTGACCTATTCGCAATGGCACACGACTGCGCTCTGCTCGCCGACCCGGTCTACCTTCCTTACCGGCCGCAACCACCATCTGAACGGTATGTCGTGCATCACCGAAGGCGCACAGGGCTTCCCGGGCTGGAGCGGCCGCGTACCGGAAGAATGCATGTCGATCGGCCACATGCTGCAGGGGGCGGGCTGGACCACGTTCTGGCTTGGCAAGGAACACAACGTTCCTGAACAGGATATCTGTGCGGGCGGCACGAAGTCGGAGTGGCCCATCCAGAAGGGCTTCGACCGCTTCTACGGCTTCGTGGGCGGCGAAACCAACCAGTGGTATCCGGACCTCGTCGAGGACAACAAGTTCATCGACCAACCCTACAGCCCCGAGGAAGGTTATCACCTGTCGAAAGATCTGGTCGATCAGGCGATGCAGATGATCCGTGACCAGAAGGCTTCCAATCCATCAAAACCCTGGTTCATGTGGCTATGCCCGGGCGCCAATCACGCCCCGCACCACGCACCGAAGGAATATATCGACAAGTACAAAGGCAAGTTCGACAAGGGCTACGAAGCCTATCGCGAATGGGTTCTCCCGCGCATGATCGAGAAGGGTCTTCTGCCAAAAGACACCAAGCTCACTCCGTTCAACCCGCTCCCCAAGGAGGTGGCCAATCCGGGCGATGCCGTGCGGCCGTGGGCCGAACTGAACGCCGACGAGAAAAAGCTGTTCTCGCGCATGGCGGAGGTCTATGCTGGCTTCTCCGAATACACGGACGTCCAGGTCGGTCGCTTGGTCGACTATCTGCAGGAAAGCGGTCAGCTCGACAACACGATCGTTTTTTATTGCTCGGACAATGGTGCCTCCGGCGAAGGCAGCCCGAATGGTTCGGTCAACGAGAACAAGTTCTTCAACAACTATCCCGACGAACTGTCGGAGAACCTGCAGTATCTTGACGTTCTCGGCGGCCCCGAAACCTACAATCATTACCCGACCGGCTGGGCCGCGGCGTTCTCGACGCCCTACCAGATGTTCAAGCGTTATTCCGAATATGCCGGTGGCACCTGCTGCCCGCTGGTTATCTCCTGGCCGAAGGGCATCAAGGCGAAGGGGGAGGTGCGCAACCAATATCATCACTGTACGGACATCGTACCCACGATCCTCGATGTCTGTGGCGTCGAGATGCCCAAAACCTTCCGTGGCGCTGAACAATGGCCGATCTCAGGAGTCTCGATGCGTTATTCGTTCGAGGCCAAAGCCGATGCGCCGACGAAGAAGACGCGCCAGTACTACGCGATGCTCGGCACGCGCGGCATGTGGGAAAACGGTTGGAAAGCGGCAGCCCTTCATGCTCCCCTGACGGGCAAGGGCCATTTCGACAAGGATGAGTGGGAACTTTATCACACTGATGTGGATCGCTCGGAATCCAACAACCTTGCCAAGCAGCATCCCGACAAGCTCAAGGCCCTGATCAAAGCATGGGACGAGGAAGCGGAGAAGAACATGGTTCTTCCGCTTGACGATCGCAGCGCCGCGGAGCTTCTCGGCATCGAACGTCCGAGCGAGGAGCCACCGAGGGAACGCTACATCTATTACCCCGGCACTTCGCCGGTGCCGGAAGGCGTTGCGGTCAATGTGCGGGGTCGTAGCTACAAGATCCTCGCCGATGTGGAGCTCGGGGACAAATGCGAGGGGGTGATCTTCGCCCATGGCTCACGCTTCGGCGGCCATAGCTTGTTCATCAAGGATATGAAACTGCACTACGTCTACAATTTCCTTGGCATCAAGCCGGAACAGACCTTCGTCTCCAAGCAACTCAAGCCTGGCAAATACACGTTTGGAATGGAGTTCATCCGCGACAAGAAGCCGGGGCCGCACGGCGAGTCGCTTGGCAAGACCACCCTGTACGTTAACGATGAAGTCGTGGCACAGGGCGATATGAAGACCCAACTCGGCAAGTTCACGCTCTCCGGCGACGGCCTCTGCATCGGCCGGGACAGCGGCGATGCGGTGAGTGAGAAATACAAGTCTCCTGGCCAATTCAAGGGCGGTACGATCAAGTTCGTCGGCGTGACTGTCGAGAAGGGGCAATACCTTGATCTCGAGAAACTGGCGGCGGCGGCCATGGCTGTCGATTAGCCACCGAGTTGCGGACATGGAGGTCGGCGGAAAGGCGCCGTCGACCTCCAGAAGTCTATCCTTAACGACATCAGAACAATCTGAGGCAGCGATGCATCAGAAATGGACTGACGCTCCGCAGTTTCGGAAACGAGCAGATCGATGACCGTTCAAGAGCTAATTAAACTTGGCATCACAGTCAGTCTCGTGGCGCTGGTGTTTGCACTGGGTCTGAAGGCGGCGACAGGCGATCTGCTCTATCTGGTCAAGCGGCCCGGCGAGATGATCCGATCGATCATCTCCATGAACATCATCATGCTGATCTTCGCCGTCGGTGTAGCCTTGCTCTTTCCCCTCGCTATCGAAATCAAGATCGCGCTGATCGCCTTGGCGGTTTCGCCGGTTCCGCCGATCCTTCCAGGCAAGCAGACCAAGGCGGGCGGAACGCAATCATTCGCCCTTAGCCTCCTCATCGTGGCGTCCATCGCGGCGATTGCGCTGGTGCCCATCTCGATCGGGATTGTGGGAAGCTTATTTCACGCTGAGTATTACATGCCCCCGGCACGCGTGCTGCGGCCCGTTCTCGTGACGGTGATCGCTCCCCTGCTTGTAGGCGTGCTCGTTCGCCGCCTGCTTCCGGCACTGGCGGCGCGAATAGCCGGGCCGATCTCGCTTTTCGCGGTCATCCTCCTCGTGGTCGCAGCTATTCCAGTCGTCTTCACCAGCGGCGTGACCTTCTGGGGGCAGGTCGGCAACGGTGTGATTGTACTCCTGGCACTGTTCACGGCCCTGGGGCTTTTCGTCGGCCACTTGCTTGGCGGGCCAGATCCCGACGATCGAACCGTGCTCGCTCTCGCCACGGGCACCCGTCATCCGGCCGTTGCGATGGCGATCGCAAGCCTGAATTTTCCGGACGAGAAGGCAGCCTTGGCGGTGATGCTTTGGCATCTGGTCATCGGGGCGATCGTGTCTATTCCGTATGTGCGGTGGCGCAGGGCGCTACATGACAAAGCCGCCACCGTCGAATCGGACCGGCAGACGAATAGGGTTGGCCGATGAGTGCCGCAATCCGCCCGCGCGCTTCCGAAAGCAGTCCCGCGGGAAGGGACATGGTGTGGATACCTGCCGGGACGTTCCTGATGGGGTCCGATGCCCACTACCCGGAAGAGGCGCCGGCGCATCGTGTGAAGGTCGACGGCTTCTGGATCGGCCGGTTCGCGGTGACCAACCGGGATTTCGAAAAATTCGTCTCGGAGACCGGCCATGTCACGTTGGCCGAGAAGTCTGCCAATCCGGATGATTATCCTGAAGCGCTACCGGAGATGTTGTCACCGTCCTCGACCGTCTTCCGCAAGCCCGCGGGCCCGGTCGATGTCCGCAATCAGTACAATTGGTGGACCTACGTACCCGGTGCGAACTGGCGCCATCCGCGTGGACCGGCCAGCTCGATCGCCAAGCTCAAGGACCATCCCGTCGTCCATATCGCCTATGAGGATGCCGAGGCGTATGCCCGATGGGCCGGCATGCAGCTGCCGACCGAGGCGGAATGGGAATTCGCTGCTCGCGGTGGGCTGGAAGGCGCCGAGTTCACATGGGGCGACGAACTAACGCCCGGCGGCGTGCACATGGCCAATACGTGGCAGGGCGAATTCCCATATCGCAACACGGTGGAAGACGGCTTCGAATACACAGCGCCTGTGGGCTCCTTTCCAGCAAACGGCTACGGCCTCCACGACATGGCGGGCAATGTCTGGGAATGGACGTCCGACTGGTATCGGGATCACCGCAGGATCGATAGCCCATGCTGCACGGTCTCCAACCCGCGGGGCGGCGACCGTGAGGCGAGCCGGGATCCGCGCGATCCCGCCGCGATACCGCGCAGGGTGACAAAGGGGGGCTCACATCTATGCGCCCCGAACTATTGCAGGCGATATCGGCCAGCGGCACGAATGGCACAGCCGATAGACACCTCGGTCTCGCATCTCGGCTTTCGTCTCATTCGTCGCCTGGATGATTGAAATGGAGGCTGTTCGAGAAACCTTCGCGCAACTCACCGAGGTCTCGATCCTTCTGATCGACTTTATGGCTCTGCTGATTGTCGTCTACGGGACATTGGAGGCTTTTTGGGGGGCCTGTCGGGCGGCCGTCACTAAACGGCGGCAGCTATATCACCAAATCTGGATGCGCTACGCGCGCTGGCTTGTCGCCGGCCTGACCTTTCAACTCGCCTCGGATATCATCGAGTCGGCCTTGACTCCGAGTTGGGAAGACATCGGGCGTCTGGCGGCGATTGCGGTCGTCCGTACTTTCCTCAACTATTTTCTTGGACGCGACCTCTCGGAGGAGACGGAGCAAGCGATGACCGCAGAAGAGGCAAAGGCGGTTCATCTCAGGTCACCCGGTGCCGAAAAAGGATAGTGCGATGGCAAAACCCTTCCGATTTCTTGCGGGCGTTGCGATGGTAGTTGCCATGCTGTTGCCGGTGCAAGCCCTGGCAGACGATGCTGATCTTGCAAAGCAACTTAGCAATCCGATTGCTTCACTGATCAGCGTACCGTTCCAGTTCAACTACGATTCCGGGTTCGGACCGGACGACGGCTACCGTGCAACGCTCAATATACAGCCGGTGGTTCCGATTTCTCTCAATGACAACTGGAACCTGATCTCGCGAACGATCCTGCCGATCATCACGCAGGATGACATCGCCGGACCGTCGGGCTCGCAATCGGGCCTGGGCGACGTCACCCAGAGCCTCTTCTTCTCGCCCAAGGCGCCGGGACCCGGCGGCGTCATATGGGGGGTCGGGCCGGTGATGCTGTTGCCGACCGCAACCGACGACCTTCTCGGTGGAGGGAAGTGGGGAGCTGGTCCGACAGCCGTGGCCCTCAAGCAGGCCGGCCCTTGGACCTTCGGCATGCTCGCCAACCAGATCTGGTCCTTCGCCGGCGATAGCGATCGCAGCGAAATCAATGCGACCTTTCTGCAGCCCTTCCTCTCTTACACCACCGCCGATGCCTGGACATTCGGCCTCAACACCGAAAGCACCTATGACTGGGCCAGCCACCAATGGTCGGTGCCGATCAACCTGTCCGTCGCGAAGCTTGTGAAGTTCGGCAATCAGCCCGTTAGCCTCAGCGTTGGCACGCGCTACTGGATGACAAGTCCAGAGAGCGGCCCGGAGGGTTGGGGTTTTCGTGGCGTCGTCACATTGCTGTTCCCGAAGTAGCTGAAGGAGTCGAGAGCAATGCTGCAGCGACTTGCCATGGCATTAACCGGACGTAGGGGACCCTTGTTCGAGTTGTCGAGAGCCACGCACCCACAATTCGGCCGGTTACTGAAAGCACTGGCCGCGTCGTTGCTTCTGCTAACAGCGTTGGCTGGTGCCACCTGGGCGCAATCAGATCCGCTGCCGTCCTGGAAAGACGGCCCGGTCAAGGTGGCCATCACGCAGTTCGTCGCCAAGGTCACGCAGGACGGTGGCGCCGATTTCGTCAAGCCGGCTGAGCGTATCGCCGTGTTCGACAATGACGGCACGCTGTGGTCCGAGCAGCCGGTCTATTTCCAGCTTGCCTTCGCGCTCGACCGCATCAAGGCCATGGCCCCCGATCACCCCGAATGGAAGGAAACAGAGCCCTTCAAGTCGGCATTGAAGGGCGATCCGAAAGGCCTCATGGCGTCTGGTGAGAAAGGCCTGATGGAAATCCTGGCTGTGACCCATGCCGGCATGACGACCGAGGACTTTTCCAAGATTGTGGCCGGTTGGCTAGCGAGCGCACGCCATCCGCGCTTCGATCGCCCCTACAATGAGCTTGTCTACGAGCCGCAACTGGAGTTGCTCACCTACCTGCGGGCCAACGGCTTCAAAACCTTCATCGTCTCTGGCGGCGGTGTCGAGTTCATGCGGGTCTTTGCCGAGGAGGCCTATGGTATTCCGCCCGAACAGGTCGTCGGCTCGTCCGGCGTCGTGAAGCTCGAGGACAGGGACGGAAAGCTGGTGCTCGCCAAGGAGGCCAAGGTCGAGTTCGTCGATGATGGTCCGGGCAAGCCTGTCGGGATCAACCGCTTCATCGGGAGGCGGCCGATCCTGGCCTTCGGCAATTCGGACGGCGACCAGCAGATGCTTGAATGGACGGCGGCGGGCGACGGAGCTCGCTTCATTGGACTTGTGCATCACACGGATGCCGAACGTGAATGGGCCTACGACCGCCAGTCCAACATCGGAAAGCTCGACACCGCGCTCGATGAAGGCGTCCGAAGAGGCTGGACCATCGTCGACATGAAGAGTGACTGGCAGACGGTCTATCCGGCGGTGAAATAGATCGGCTGGAAGGTAGAGGCGGGAAGAATCGATCTTGGTGAGGACGGCCAAGATCATTCAAGCTGAAAGGAAGTTGTCATGAGCGAAACGACCGGCAAGACACCTACCGAGACGAGCCAACTTGTCCGTCCCGAGCGGCTTCCCGTGACGCCGGTCCCACCGATTCCCAAGGTCGACGAATCAAGATCGGATCTGGCCTCCACCAAGTACTCTCATTACCGAACCGAATTGTCCAATCACAGGACCGGCCTTTCGGAGCACCGGACCTCGCTGTCCGAATTCAGAACAGACCTGTCTATCCATCGAACGGACTTGTCGACCGACCGCACCGAGATGTCCATGCGGCGCACCGGCATGTCATTTCAGCGCACGCGCATGAGCGCGGAGCGCACGCTCATGTCGGTGATCCGCACCTCGCTTTCTCTCATCAGTTTCGGGTTCACAATCTATCAGGTGTTCCAGAAGCTGAAGAATGCCGGGACGCTCACCCAGGCTGGCGCACCGCTCAATTTTGGCATTACACTGGTGCTGCTTGGCATCGTCATGCTGATCTTCGGCATATTCTACCACTTGCAATTCATGATCGGCTTGCGCCATGAGAGAAACGCGATGCGCGCCGAAGAGTTGATCCATGGCGAGAGCCATTTCCCCCCATCGGTCACCTTGATCACAGCCGTGATACTGCTCGTCGTCGGGATAGCTGCAATCGTCAGTATGCTCTTCCAGATCGGTCCGTTCCAGGGATGACGCCCGGCGCGGATAAGGAGGCGAACTGACTGCCCGCCCGGATTGCACGGTCTCGCTCTACATCCGCGCCTATTGGGGCAAGGAACCTATCCTCGACGGGTCTTGGAAGGCGCCGGCGATTGAATTGGTCCAGCGACTCAGGTTTCATGCGATGTCATCAAGCGCCGCCTGATGTCGGTGACAGGTGAAGCTAGACCGCGGCTTTGGGAGAATTTCATGAGCCGAAAGGCAGCCTCGAGAACAGTGCTTCTCTTGTTCGCTATCGTGCTCTTGTCGACTGGTGAAGTATTTTCTCAAGACGCCGATCTCGCAAAGAAGTTATCGAATCCGATCGCCTCGCTCATCAGCGTGCCCTTTCAGTACAACTACGACAGGGGCTATGGGCCTGACGATGGGTCCAGGTCGGTGATCAACATCCAGCCGGTGATCCCAATATCATTGAACGACGACTGGAACTTAATCTCACGCACCGTACTGCCGGTCACGTGGCAGGACGACATCGCTGGCGATTCAGGCAGCCAGTTCGGACTTGGCGATACAGTCCAGAGCCTATTCTTCTCGCCCAAGGCTCCTGGTCCGGGCGGTCTCGTCTGGGGCGTGGGTCCGGTCCTTCTGCTGCCAACCGGCACTGACGCGATGCTGGGCGGTCAGAAATGGGGAGTTGGCCCGACAGGCGTCGTGCTTAAGCAGTCAGGTCCCTGGACATATGGCATGCTGGCCAACCACATCTGGTCGTTTGCAGGCGACGAGGACAGGAGCGACGTCAACGCAACCTTCCTCCAACCTTTCCTATCATACACCACGGCAGATGCTTGGACGTTCGCTCTTAATACCGAGTCTACTTATGACTGGGTCAAGGAAGACTGGTCGGTGCCGGTCAATTTTACAGTTAGCAAGCTGGTGAAGTTCGGCAGCCAGCCAGTCAGCCTGCAGGCGGGAGTGCGGTACTGGGCTGTTAGCCCGGACGGGGGAGCGGAGGGATTCGGCTTCAGAACAGGCATCACATTCCTGTTTCCGAAGAAATGAATGACCGGGCAAGCACAGTTTCGACGAACCATGAACTGTGAAACCCGCGGCCCAGGATGCCGAGCTGCCGGTGGCAGCCAGCGGTTACGCGATGGGGGCTGTGGCAACCAGGAGCCCGAACAAGAATCTTAGCCGGCTATGCCATTGTCTTGCCGTTGCCGCACGCCTAGAAATGCATGACAAGTCCCATTATCGGGCCCTGCTGCACCACGTCGAATTCGAAGCCGTTGTTGCTGTAGTTGACCCCTAGTGCGCGATAGCCGGCAAGAGCCGAAAACCGCTCGTTGAACCGGTAGCCCAGCGCGGCCGCAACGTCCCAATCGACATCGGCTCCGCCTGCGCCAACCATGCTCCAGCCCGTCAGATAGACTTCGGGTGTAAGCGAGTAATTCGCGCGAAGGCCGACGAGCCCGTCCACCCAAGTCGCCCCGTCGCTGGCAGACACACCGTCAAGGATACCGCCATGAAACCCGATGTCCGTGTTTACAGACCAAAACCTCATGCCGCCCACAATATCGAGATATCCGGCGTCACCCTGGAAGACCGAGTAGCCAGCTCCGATAAGCCCTGAAAATGTCTCGGAGGAGACATCCACATCATTGGCGATGACGCCTCTCGACGTTCCGCGGCCGGTTGATATCTTCACATACATCAGGTCGCCGAAAACGCTGTACCGATCGTGGCGTGCCTCGGCGACGGCCATCGCAGCGAAATCGAGATTCTTCAAGATATCGCCGAAACTCGCATCCAGGTGGACTGTCGGCAGTCCGAATTGCGTCACGTCGCCCGAGAGCCCGGCTGCCCAGAAATACGGGGCAATGGAGTACGTCCAGCCTTGCTCGGTCACCACCGGTTTCAGATCCGGCGTCACGGGCGAGACCATATCGGCGGCGCGCAATGGTTGAGCAAGGAGGACGCCAGACAGAACGGTCACGCCCCAAATGCTCTGCGGATTAAGGTCAGCATGGTTTCCCCTCTGGATGACGGTACAGATCTAGTTTTCTCGGCAACAAGCTACAATCGTGACGGTTCTCCCCCGACCATGCTCGCTAGGGTATTCATACCGGCGACGCACACAAGATACCAAATATTCCTACCCCGATTCTGCTGGATTCGTATCTCCGTTCTCACATGATCTCCCAGTTCCGGCGACCTCATTTAAACTCTCCAAGGTCTATTCGCTTGTTCCTGCGGGCGCTGTGCGAAAGCGGACAGCGATGAGAATATTCTCTCACTTCGCATGTGGAGTATCCCCAGAAGAGCGCAGCCTTACCGCCCACAAAGCCGAAACGCGCGGCGATGGCGGAGACCAATTGCCTGAAACCCCTGAGTACTTTTAACGCAATTTGCAAAATCGCCCAGTTGGCCAAGGGTCCAACAAGGCGGGTGCCTCTGGTCGCGCTTGACGCCGCGAGACGCACGGTAGAGAACGGTGCTTTTACCGCGCCAGCGGTCGATCACCCAGAGTCAGGAGCCGTCACCTTGCCTATTGCATTGTGAAATAGATTATGACTCTAAACCGATTCAAACTAAGTGCAAAAAAAACCGCAGATTACCGGTCGCCGAAGTTGGATAGATCCAGCTCGCCGAAGGAAACGAATAAAATCAGTATGTTGAACAGGCTCGCCATTGCGCCGATGATGGACTGGACGGACCGGCATTGCCGATTCTTCCATCGCCAGTTGACGAGCCGTGCGCTGCTTTATACCGAAATGGTGGTGGCCGACGCCGTCATCCACGGCGCACGCGAGCGGCTGCTCGGCTTCGATGAGGTGGAACATCCCGTCGCCCTGCAACTTGGCGGCTCGGATCCCGCAAAACTTGCAGAGGCGGCGCGCATTGGCGAGGCCTTCGGCTATGACGAGATCAATCTCAATGTCGGGTGCCCGTCCGACCGCGTCCAGTCCGGCACGTTCGGCGCGTGCTTGATGAAAGTGCCCGATCTTGTCGCCGATTGCGTCGCCGCGATGAAAGCGGCGGTGACGGTGCCGGTCACGGTCAAATGCCGCATCGGCGTCGACGAACAGGATCCGGAGCCGGCGCTCGATGCGCTGGCGAATGGGGTTTTCGATGCCGGCGCCGATGCCTTGTGGGTGCATGCACGCAAGGCGTGGCTGGAAGGGTTGAGCCCCAAGGAAAACCGCGACATCCCGCCGCTCGACTATGACAGAGTGTATCGGCTGAAGGCCGGAAAACCGAGCAAATTCATCGGCATCAATGGCGGTATTCAGTCCCTTGACGAGGCGCGGGTGCATCTCGGTCATGTCGATGGCGCCATGCTTGGCCGCGCCGCCTACCACACACCGGGCATTCTGGCTGGTGTAGACGCCGCCTTCTACGGCGCGCGGCCGGAGGCGTTCGATTTCGCCGCGCTGATCGATGCGATGGCGGACTACGCGGCACGCCACATCGAACAGGGCGGGCGGCTTGGCCATGTCACGCGCCACATGGTCGGGCTGTTTCACGGGCTGCCCGGCGCGCGCCGCTACCGCCAGATCCTGTCTACCGCCGCTACGCGGCCCGGGGCCGGGCCGGACGTGCTGAAGACGGCTTTCGCGGCGGTCGAATTCGGTGGAGGGGCCGCCGAAGCGGCCTGATCTCAGTCCCTGAGGATCATGCGGTCGCCACGCACGTCGAAACCCGACAGCGAGCCGATGAAGTTCATGCCAAGCAGACTTTGGCTCAGCATGCCGGGAGCGGCGACCATCACCGGCATATCCTTGCGCACGATGCCGCCGATTGCCAGCTCGCCGGTCTTGACCGCCGCGGCGCGCGCCATGCCGTTGGCGGTCGAAACCGGTATGGTGTAGTTGAGCGCCGCCGGATTGAAGCCTGCGGCCTGAGCGTCCTCCGAAGTCAATACGGTGCTGGTCGCGCCGGTGTCGACAACGGCCCGCACCGGATTGCCATTGACCAGGATGCGCGCCTCGAAGTGACCGTTGTCGGCCTTGTCCAGGGTCACCGTCGCGTGACCGTCTTCGACGCCGAGCGCCAGCGGGCTGCCGGGAACGAGGCCCGCGGTCACGCGGCTGGCGACGTCCTGCAGCTCGTAACGATATTGGTAGCCGGCGATCAGCGCGAGCACGATAGCCGCCCATGCACCGAGGTTGCGGGCCATCACTCCCAGCGGAGCTGACCGCAGCAAGCCCGCGCCGATAAGGGCGCCGAAAGCCCCAAGCCAGATCAGCCGGCCAAAATCGTAATTCTCGACGCCGAGCGTGCTGCCGGCGGAATCGTTGAGCATGAGCAGGGCTGCCCCCACGCCGATCACCGCCATCACAATCCAGAACAGCCGGCTGCTCATCCGTCCCTCGCTAGAGTGCGTCGCGTTCGCGCGCCATGCGGACGCGGCGCGTTTCGCGGCGCGGCCGGCGCTCGACGGTTTCCAGCCGGGCCGGCAGTTCGGCCATCACATCGCGGCGCGTTTCGGGCGTCATCCCCATCCAGGCGCCGATCTCCTCGCGCGTGCGGCCGCAACCGAAGCAGAAGCCGGTTTTCATATCGATCGAGCAGACCAGGATGCAGGGAGATTCGATGGCCGTCATGACTTTCTCTGGAGGAACTCCATTCGGAATCCGCTCTTCCATCTCCACATGGTGCAACGGCAAAGCCAATGCAAGCCCTCGCGATAGCGCCTTCCGTGGCCGCCTTTGCGGCAAGTCGGGAAGGACGATCGGGGAGGTTGTGCCGATCACGCAACGCGGCTATGCCGCTCCTCCACTCCAGGAACGATTGTCACGACATGACCAGTGCACTGCCTTTCGACGATTTCCGCAATCTGCTCGACAATTTGCCGGCGGCTGACCTCAAAGCTGAAGCGCGCGTGCGCACGCTGTTTGCCAAGGCGGACAAGCCTCGGAATTCGCTTGGCCGCGTCGAGGACATCGCCGCATGGCTCGCCGCATGGAGTGGCCGGGCTCCGCCTGCGGTGACAAGGCCCTTGATGGCTGTCTTTGCCGGTAACCATGGCGTGGCCCGACATGGTATTTCGTCGCGTCCGGTTGCGGCCACCGCCAACGCGGTCGAGCTTTGCGCGGCCGGCGGTGCCGCGATCAACCAGATCTGCATTGCCTATGATCTGGGGTTGAAGGTGTTCGATCTTGCCCTGCACATCCCGACCGGCGACATCACAGAGGATGCGGCGCTTGACGAGCGCGGATGCGCGGCCACCATGGCCTTCGGCATGGAAGCGATTGCCGGCGGCACCGACCTGCTTTGCCTCGGCGATCTCGGCGTCGGCAATTCCACCGTCGCCGCCGCCCTGTTCGCCGCGCTGTTCGGCGGCAGGGGCGCCGACTGGGTCGGCCCGGGATCCGGCGCCGACGCGGCGATGCAGGTGCGCAAGGCAGAGGTGGTCGATGCGGCGTTGGCCTTTCACGGCCACCATCTCGAAGATCCGCTGGAGGCCCTGCGCCGGGTTGGCGGCCGCGAGTTCGCGGCGATAGCTGGCGCAATCCTCGCCGCGCGGATGCAGCAGATACCGGTACTGCTCGATGGCTTCGCGGCAACGGCAGCCGCGGCTGTGCTGCATGCAGCAAACCCCGCAGCGCTTGATCATTGTCTTCTCGCCAGCCTGTCGCCGGAGCCCGCGCATGCAAGGGCCGCAGAGCACCTCGGGCTGCGTCCGCTGCTCGATCTCGGCATCGGTCATGGCGAAGGTGCGGGAGCGGCCCTGGCGGCCGGGCTCGTCAAGGCAGCGGCACTGACCAGTTCAGGCATGGCGGCGGCTGTTCGGGGCTAGAGCGTTCGCGCCTCGACGTCTCAACGTCTGAGATTGGGGATACGGTAGACGACCGAGATATATTTCGAATTCGAGCGTGTCTCGACTATCGAACCGCCAAGGCCTTCCGCGATCCTTCTGCTCGCGACGTTCTCTTCTGCGACAGGATACTCGAAGCAATCCGGATTGAATTCCTCAGACGCCCATGCCGCAACGGCGGCAACGGCCTCACGGCCGATGCCGTTTCCATGTACATCCTCCCTTATCCAAATTCCGATCTCGGGACAGGCAGTCTTGGCCGCGTGAAGGCCGACAAGCCCCAGGCAGCGACCGTCCGCCAACGAACGCGCGACGAAATGCAAGTCCGATCCGTTAAGGATCGGGGCAAGCCAGGATCGCCATACCTCGGCAAAGGCCGCTGGTGATCGAGGTGGTTCCCACTGCATGAAACGAGTGATCGCGGGAGTGATGGCGGCAAAGACTTCCGCGGCATCGTCGGACGTGAACAGCTTCAGACGAAGTCGCTCCGATTTGATTTCGACGCCACTGGCATCCCAATCTGCCGTCATTGCGGTCTGCGTGCCTTCTTCTAGTCCTTGTCGACGCAGGTTTGCAGGGGTACTACCGCCGCCGCGCGGCCACCGCCGCGGTCGGCAGCGCCGGCAGTTCCTCCATCACCCGGCTTAGCGGGAAGATGGCGATCGCTTCTGTGCCCTCGCGCAGCTTGGAGTGAAGCTCGAACTCGCCGCCATGCATGGCGAGCAGCCCTTGCACGATCGGCAGGCCAAGCCCGGTGCCTTGCTCGGCGCTCTTGATGGCGATCGAACCCTGGCCGAAGGCTGAAAGCACGACCGGAATCTCGTCCTCGGGAATGCCGGGGCCGTTGTCCTTGATCGAAATGTATTGGCCGCCGCCCGCCGTCCAGCCGACCCGCACGCGGATCTCGCCGCCGGTGGCGGTGAATTTGATGGCGTTGGACAGAAGGTTGAGCGCGATCTGGCGCACGGCGCGCTCGTCGGCGAACAGGCGCGGCAATGTCTGTTCGAAATCCTGGACGACGCGGATGTCCTTGTTGCGCGCCTTCAGCTCCATCATGTGGCAGCAATCCTCGACGATGTTGAGCAACATCACCGGCTCCTCGTTGAGCTGGTAGCGGCCGGCCTCGATGCGCGACAGGTCGAGGATCTCGTTGATCAGGTCAAGCAGGTGCTGGCCTGAATCATGCACGTCATGGGCGTAGTCGCGATAGGTGGGATTGCTCATCGGCCCCAGCACCTCGTTCGCCATCACCTCGGAAAAACCGAGAATGGCGTTGAGCGGCGTGCGCAATTCATGGCTCATCGAAGCGAGGAAACGCGATTTTGCAAGGTTGGCGTCCTCGGCCCGCCGCCGCGCCTCGTCCGACATCGATTTCGCCGTCTCCACTTCGGCGATCAGCGCGTCCTTTTCGGAGCGGAACGACAAGAGTAGCAGGGAGAAGCGATTGAGGTGACTGGCGATATAGGTGAAGAAAGGCAGCGACAGGACAAGCAGCCCGGCCATGATCGCCTCGACCGGCATCCACGATTTGGCCGCGGCATAGGCGTAGAGCGCCACCGGAACCGCGAAGGTCGCCAGCAGCGCTCCGCTCAGGGACGAGGCCATCAGAGCGGTCCCTGCCATGGCAAACAGCAGCACCACCGCCTTGAGCACCTGGAACTGGTCGACCTCGCAGGCGCCGCAGCCCAGCCAGACGAACCAGGCCCAGCCCAGACCGCAAAGGAAATGGCCGACCAGGAATTCCCTTCGCGTTTGCAATGAGTTGAGCTCGGAAGCTTCCGTACGCTCGATGCGCCGCGCCATGAAGACGACTGTCGTATAGCAGGTGAGCGTAAACAACGCCCAGAGCCCGATCTCATTGCCGATGCCGGCCAGACGGCCGGCCGCGGCGATCGCCAGGACGAGCAACGGGATGACCACGGCGCCGCTTGTCATGGCTCGGGCGTGCAGCTTCAGCAGTTCACGGTCGAAATCGGGATTGCCGGCCTGCTGCGAAAGACGGTCGCGCGTCTTGCGCACCGCGCGCGCGACATCGCTGTTGCGATGCCGTTTCCTGCGGTCCACTATGAACTTGTCCGCTGTGTTCGAGCGTTGCAAGGGCATCAAGAGCTTCAATTTATGCGCGCAGCGATTTCAAGGTGTTAAGCTACGTTCGAATGATTAACCAACCGTTTGCCATATGAGCCGTTCCTGGTCGCCAAGGTCGCGCCCGCGGTACGCGGCGCCGCGCCCGACAAGCCCGTGGCGCAAGCTGCTGGACTACGGGCTGGCCGTCATCATTCTGGGGCTGCTGATCCTGCTTGCGGCGCGTCTCGATCGAGTGGAGACGCGCAAGACGCAGGGTGGCGCCATCATCAATGACGGCGACTCGATCACGCTCGGCACCGAGCGCATCCGCATGCGCGGCATCGACGCCCCGGAATACACCCAGACCTGCCGCAAGAACGGCGCCGATTATGCCTGTGGCACGCTGGCGCGCCAATCACTGGTGCGCCTGATCGGCGGCAGGCCGGTCACCTGCAGCGGCTGGCAGCGCGATCGCTATGGCCGGTTGCTCGGCGACTGCAAGGCAGGCGCCACCGACCTCAACCGTGCCCAGGTCGAAGCGGGCTGGGCCGTCGCCTATGGCGACTTCGAAGGCGTGGAAGCGACCGCCCGCGCGGCAAAAGTCGGTATCTGGGCGGGCACGTTCGACCAGCCGCAGGACTGGCGCGACAGCCACCACGGCGATGTCGTGGAGCGAAAACATGGCACGCTGGCGTCGATCGGCGACGCGGCGCGCGAGATATTTCGCTTCTGGTGAAGCGCGTCAGCGGAAAGAAAAGGAGGATCGAAATGAAGCTGTTCGACGGCGGTCGTGCGCCCAACCCACGCCGGGTTCGCGTTTTCCTCGCCGAAAAAGGGATCACGGTTCCGTTGGTGCCCGTCGACATGGGCGCTTTGGAACACAAGCAGCAGTCAGTCAGCTCGCGCAATCCGCTGCGGCGCCTGCCGGTTCTGGAGCTCGATGACGGCACCATCCTCACCGAATCCGTCGCAATCTGCCGCTATTTCGAGGAGCTTTACCCCGAGCCGGCATTGTTCGGGCGCGGCTCGCTTGGCAAGGCACAGGTCGAGATGTGGCAGAGGCGGATGGAGTTCAACCTGCTCAGCAGCGTCGCGCAGGCTTTCCGCCACATCCATCCGGCCATGAAGGAATGGGAAATCCCGCAGATTCCCGAATGGGGCGAGGCCAACAAGCCGAAGGCGGTGGAGTTTCTCAGGCTGCTGGACGCTGAACTCGGCAACCGTGAATTCGCCGCCGGCGACAGCTATTCGATCGCTGACATCACCGGCCTGATCGCGATCGATTTCATGAAGCCGGCACGCATCAAGGTGCCGGAGGAATGCACCAATGTGCTGCGTTGGCATCAGGCTGTCTCGAGCCGGCCGAGTGCCGCCGCTTGAGCGTCGAACTCGACAGGCTCGCCGCGACGGTCCGCGCTTGCCGCATCTGCGTCGACAATCCCGTCGGCAAACCGCTGCCGCATGAGCCGCGTCCGGTGCTGCGACCCTCGTCCAGCGCCCGCATCCTGATCGCCAGCCAGGCTCCGGGGACCAAGGTGCATCTGTCGGGCATGCCATTCACCGACGCTTCCGGCGACCGGCTGCGCAACTGGCTCGATGTGAGCAGCGACGAATTCTACGACATCGAGAAATTCGCCATCGTGCCGATGGGCTTCTGCTTTCCCGGACAAGACTCCAAGGGCGGCGATCTGCCGCCGAGGCGTGAGTGCGCTCCGGCCTGGCGCTCGCCCTTGATGGCGCTGATGCCGCGGATCGATCTGGTGCTGACGATCGGCATCTATGCGCAGACCTGGCACATGGGCGCGGCGCGCCGCCCCTCGCTGACGGAAACGGTGATGAACTGGCGCGCCATCTGGGAGAATTCTGTCGGCCCCAAAGTGCTGCCGCTGCCGCATCCGTCCTGGCGCAACACTGGCTGGTTGAAGCAGAATCCGTGGTTTGAAATGGATTTGCTGCCTTTCCTGCGGTCGGAAATCCGCTATCGCCTCGGCTAGGCATTAAGCAAGAAATCACTCGCTTTTGACGCGAGTGGCAGAATTTCTTTCTTGTGAATAGCCTAAACAAAAGGGAATATAGCGAAACCATTCCACCAGGAGCTTCCGATGGATCGCCTTGACCGAAAAATTCTCCGCCTCCTGCAGGAGGACGCGACGCTTGCGGTCGCCGACGTCGCCAAGAAGGTCGGCCTGTCGACCACACCGTGCTGGCGGCGCATCCAGAAGCTCGAGGAAGAGGGCGTCATCAAGCGGCGCGTCGCCATTCTCGACCACGAAAAGGTCAATGTGCGGGTCACGGTCTTCGTGTCGATCCGCACCAATTCGCACAGCCATGAATGGCTGCGCCGGTTTTCCGAGGTCATCCAGGAATTTCCCGAGGTGGTCGAATTCTATCGCATGAGCGGCGACGTCGATTATCTCTTGCGCGTCGTGGTGCCCGACATCGCCGCCTACGACGCCTTCTACAAACGGCTGATCGCCAAGATCGAGATCCGGGACGTGTCGTCGTCCTTCGCCATGGAGCAGATCAAGTACACGACCGAAATCCCGCTCGACTATATGGTGCTGGACAAGGAGTCGGGCGCGAACGCGGCCTGATCGCGCCGTTCAATTCTTCTTCTTGTTGAGGAAACTCCAGGGCGAGTTCACCGGCAATATGACGGAGTCCGGAACCGTGTCGACGCCCACGACATCGGCTTTGCGTACGGTATAGCCGGACTGGATGACGCTGACGCCGTCGAGAATGAACAACTGGCTTTTCTCCATGTCCGGCTTCAAGTCACCGGTCACGGCGACAGGCTGGTAGGCTTGCGACATCTTGTAGGGATGGGCAGGCGTGACCAGCACGATCTGGTTGGGAGGAGGCGTCGGCATATGGCTGCACGCGCCGGTCCAAGGCACCAGCAGGAACTGATAAACGAGATCGCCGTCGCGATCGACCGGCAATGCATAGCCGGCTAATTGTATCGTTTTGTCCTGCAGGACGACCGACAGCGTCTCGCCGTGATCCGGCAGTTTCGCCGCGATCATCGGCAGGCCGGCGTCTTCGGCGACCGCCTGGGTGACCGGGCGCAAATCCTTCCAGAGGATGTGCGTGGCCTCGGCCGAGGCGCCGGCGGTGGAGCGGGCAAGCGCGGCCGCAAGCGCTATGATCGACTTGAAATGGTTCATGGCCGCATCCCTTTGCGGGCAAGTAAAGACACTGCTGTCGGCGGCGTCAATGCTCGAGCCGCATCACATGGCGGCGAGAACCGGCCATGCCGGTCTCGTGGAAACCGCGGCTGGCAAACATGTCGTGAAAGCCCATGAAACGGTAGCTCGGCGAGGCCTCGTCCACCGGATAGGCTTCTATGATGCGCGCACCATTGGCGAAGGCATGGTCAATGGCAGCATCGAGCAATGCCGTAGCAAGGCCACCGCCGCGCAAGGCCCTTGGCACATAGAAGCAGACGATCGACCACACACCTGTGTCGCCGTCGTCCTGCTGCTTCGATAGCTTACGATAGGTCTCTCGCGGCGCGACCGAGCACCAGGCTACGGCCTTGCCGCCGACATGGGCGAGGATGCCGACCGGCGTGCCAGCATCGATGAGCGCCATCATCTGGCGTTTCTTCTCGTCGGTCTGGGCGGGCTCGGGGCTGTGGCGCCAAGCCATGCACCAGCAATATTTTGGCGCACCCGGCTGCTCGAACAACGTTTCGAAGCTGGCGCGTGTTGCCCGTGTCACCTCGGTGAAAAGGATATCGGCGCCGTCAAACTTTCCTGGCGGCGAGGCGTTCAAGCGTTTTGGCATCCGACAGTTCCTTGGCGGCGTCCTTGCCGATCCAGCGGGCGGTCTTGTCCAGGGAGGTCGCAAGTTTCCGAGCCAGGGCAAGGGCGGGGGCATGCAGGCCCATCGATCGCTTGCCGATCTGCCGCAGCGCCCAATTGACCGCTTTGCGGACGAAGTTTCGCTCATCGCCGGCATAGGATTCGATCAATGGCAGGTAAGGCAGGAACGTCGCGTCCGATTCCTTCTTCAGATGCACGGCTGCCCATGCCAGCATGGCGAAGGCTGTACGGCGGACGAATTCGCGCTCGTCGGCGGCGAACTCTTCGACCAGCCGGCGCCAGAACGGGGTGTCCACGAACAGGTCGGAGACGGTGTCGACGATCTCCCATGAGTCGAAATCGCCGGCCCAGCGGCGGCACTCTTCGATGGCGATCTTTTTCGGCTCGCCGGTGAAGGCCGCCATCAGCCGCGCCTCGCGAATGCCTGTGTCCCATAGCGCGAGGGACCGTTCATGGTTGCGCTTCACCTTGCGCGCCAAGGGCCGCAAGTCCGCATTGCCGATGCCGAGCGCGGTCGCGTTGTTGATGCCGAACCGCGCCATGCCGGCGCGGTTTTCCTCGGTTCCGATCGAACGCAGATGAGCGACGATATCCTGCGCGGTCCAGCCTGGAGCGGGCAGGGACATCGTCGCCTACTTCTCCAGCCGCGCCAGCAGCGAGGACGTGTCCCAGCGCTTGCCGCCCATCGCCTGCACATCCTTGTAGAACTGGTCGACAAGCGCTGTCACCGGCAGCCTGGCGCCGTTGCGGTCGGCCTCCGCCAGGCAGATGCCGAGGTCCTTGCGCATCCAGTCGACGGCGAAACCGAAATCATATTTGCCGGCATTCATGGTCTTGTGCCGGTTTTCCATCTGCCAGGAGCCGGCCGCACCCTTGGAAATCACCTCGATCACCTTTTCGATGTCGAGCCCGGCCTTCTTGCCGAAATGGATGCCT
The DNA here is from genome assembly GCF_004792025.1 of Mesorhizobium sp. M8A.F.Ca.ET.181.01.1.1. Lineage (NCBI taxonomy): Bacteria > Pseudomonadati > Pseudomonadota > Alphaproteobacteria > Hyphomicrobiales > Phyllobacteriaceae > Mesorhizobium > Mesorhizobium sp. M8A.F.Ca.ET.181.01.1.1. Next base: position 1,427,810 of record NZ_SRTV01000001.1, read on the forward strand.
TCCGACAGGCCCTGCACCAGTCCGGCGATGCAGATCTGATTGATCATCTTGGTGAGCTGGCCGGCACCCGCCGACCCCATCAGCCCGACCATGCGGGCAAAGGCGTCGATGACCGGCCTGGCCCTGTCGAACGCAGCCTCATCGCCGCCGACCATCACGGTCAGCACGCCATTCTCGGCGCCGGCCTGGCCACCGGAGACCGGCGCGTCGAGGAATGAGAACCCGCTCGCCTGCGCGGCTTCCGCCAGTTCGCGCGCGACTTCCGCCGAAGCCGTGGTGTTGTCGATAAAGACCGAGCCTTTCTTCATCGCCTTGAAGGCGCCTTCGGACCCTGTGGTCACCGAACGCAAATCGTCGTCATTGCCGACGCAGGAAAAGACGAAATCCTTGCCCTCGGCGGCCTGCGCCGGCGTCGCGGCAAGGTTGCCGCCATGTTGAGCGACCCATTGTTCGGCTTTGGCTTGGGTGCGGTTGTAGACGGTAACGTCGTGGCCGCCCTTGTTCTTCAGGTGTCCGGCCATGGGATAACCCATGACGCCCAGACCGAGAAATGCCACCGATGCCATGCCTTGTCCTTCCGGAGAAACAGAGATTTCAGTTGCGGAAGCTCTAGGCCATGCGACGAATTCGTCAAGGCGCGCACCGTCGCATCGACTGGCACAGGTCGATCAGGAACGGTTCGGCGATGCGTCAGCGATGCAGATGGATGGTGATCCGGCGCTCGACCCATTCGACGCCATGGCGCAGGATCTCGACCATCACCAGATAGACGATGGCGACCCAGACATAGGCCTGGAAGTCGAAGGATTTGGCGTAGGCGAGCTTTGCATTGCCCATGAGATCATAGACCGTGATGATGGCGACGATGGCCGAGGCCTTGATCATCAGAACCAGTTCATTGCCATAGGGCCGCAACGCCACGATGAAGGCCTGCGGCAGGACAACCTTGCGCAGCGTCTGCAGCTTGTGCAGGCCGAGCGAAGCAGCTCCTTCCCATTGGCCCCTGGGCACGCTTTCGATGGCGCCGCGCAGGATCTCGGCCTGGTAGGCCGCGGTGTTGAGCGCGAAGGCGAAGACGCCGCAGTTGAAGGCCTCGCGGAAGAACCACCACAGCCCGACGGATTCAAGCTGCAACCGGAAAGAGCCCAAGCCATAGTAGACGAGGTAGACCTGGACCAGCAGTGGCGTGCCGCGGAAGAAGTAGACGTAGCAGTAGGCAATGCCGGACAGGAAGCGGCTCTTCGACATGCGGCCATAGGTGACGGGCAACGAAAAGATCGCGCCGACCACCATCGAAATCGCCACGAGCGACAGCGTCGTCCAGAGGCCCTGCAGATAGGCTGGCGCATATCTGGCAAAGAACTCGCCATTCCAGGCATAGATGAGATAGGCGAGGATACCGAGGCCGAAGAGAATCCAGAGGCCGACGAGCGCGTACCCGACGATACGGGTGCGCGGCCAGCCGCGTGCCCGCGGCGGCGGCCGGTCGACGGAGATGGCTTGACTGACGCTCATCGTGCCTCCCTCCGCCCCAGCGAGCGCAAGATGAACCCGGTCGCGATCGATGACAGGATCGCCAGAGCGAGGAAAACCAGCGCGGCCACGCTGTAGAACAGGAAGGCGTGTTTCGTGACACGCGCCGCCACGCCGGCGTTGCGCAAGGTTTCGGCGAGGTTGACGACCGAGACCAGTGCGGTGTCCTTGAGCAGGCTGAGCCAGCAATTCTCGAGGCCGGGAAAGGCGATGCGGAGCAGCTGAGGGAGGATCACCTTGCGCATGGTCAGCCATGTCGACAGGCCGATCGCGTAGCCGCCTTCATACTGGCCCTTGGGAATGGCGCGAAAGGCGGAAAGAAACACCTCGCTGGCATAGGAGGAAAAGATCAGCGACAGCACGATCATGCCGGCGATGAAGCTGTCGACGTCGATCGTCGCCTCGGGCTTGAAGAGGCGGATGACGTATTGCAGCAGGATAGGCATGCCGAAGAAGAACAGGAACAGCGTTACCAGTTCCGGCAGGCCGCGAAACACGGTGGTGTAGATGTTGGCGGCCACCCGCAGCGACGGTTCTTCGGATTGCTTGGCCCAGGCTACGAAAAAGCCGATCGTCAGGCCGATCGGCAGCGTGGCAAGGGCAAGCGCGATGGTGACCAACGCGCCATAAGCAATATCGTCACTCCAGCCCTCGGGTCCCCAACTCAGCAGTGTCCATATGCTTTGGGTTGGCATTGACTGGTCTTACCCCACGGCGCACCCGAGATGAACAAGGCGGCAGGGGACCCCTGCCGCCTTTGCAACAGACTATCAGGACTCGGCGCCGTAGACGTCGAACTTGAAGTACTTGTCGTTGATTTCCTTATATTTTCCGTTGGCGCGGATGGCGTCTATGGCGGAATTCAGCTTGTTGACCAAGTCGGTATCGCCCTTGCGAACGGCGATGCCGGCGCCAGGTCCGAAGATTTCGACCGGTTGCGGCGAGGGCTGGCCGAGGATCTTGCAGCAGGCGCCGTCTGGCGAATCAAGCCACTGCTGCAGCACGACGATATCGTCCTCGATGGCGTCGAGACGGCCATTGGCAAGATCTGCCTGCTCCTCGGGGCTGCTCGGATAGCCCTTGACGGTGCTGTCGGTGTAGGTCTTCGAGGCATAGTTGAAATGCGTCGTCGTGGTGGCCACACCGATGTTCTTGCCGGCGAGGTCTTCCTTGGTCACGCCCTTCAGAGGCGAATCCTTCGGCACGGCGATTGCGGACGGCGTATTGTAGTATTTGTGCGAGAAGTCGACCTTCTCCTTCCTCTCCGGCGTGATCGACATCGAGGCGACGATGGCGTCGAACTTGCCGGCCTGAAGTGCGGGAATGATGCCGTCCCAATCCTGGGCCACGAAGGTGCACTTGACCTTCATCTCATCGCAAAGCGCCTTGGCGATGTCGATGTCGAAGCCGACAAGCTGGCCATCGGCGGTGAGGTTGTTGAATGGGGGGTAGGCGCCCTCGGTGCCGATCCTCAGGGTCTTTTCCTGGGCCTGGGCTACGCCGAGCGTCAGCAGCGCAGCCGATGCGGCGAGCGCGATACGCAGTGCAATACGCATGATAGTCCTCTCTTTATGGTCCCGGCCGTCGTTCCGAAACGGCTCTGTGGGGCGGTGCTTTTGACCGCCCGCTGGGCCGATACTCCCACTCTTTCCAAGAAAAAAGCAACTGCAAAACCGCCAAAATCGGCAATGGGCTTCTGCCGTTACGTTACTTCTCAAGCAACGAGGTCGGTCGTTCGCTCGATGAAGTCGGCTATGGATTTCGTGTCGTCGAGGTCGAACACCGGCAAGCTCTGGCCGGTGATGGCGAAATCCGCGGCGATGGCGACAATATTGGGATCACCCGCCGCAAGCGGCGTCCGCTCCTTTGCTTCCAGTCGCCTCGTTTCGATCTTGCGGTGGGGTTCGCGCTTGTAGCCTTCCACCAGCACGATGTCGCATGGGGCGAGCCGCGAGAGGATGGCGTCCAGCGGCGGCTCACCCTCGCCGCGCAACTCGTGCATCAACGCCCAACGATTGCCTGACACGATCGCAACCTCGGTGGCGCCGGCCTGGCGATGGCGGAAGCTGTCCGCGCCTGGCTTGTCGATGTCGAAATCATGGTGGGCGTGTTTGACCGTCGATACCTTCCAGCCGCGCCGCACGAGCTCGGCGACAAGCTTCTCGGTGAGTGTGGTCTTGCCGGAGTTTTTCCAGCCGGTGATGCCGAAGACGCGTCTGTTCATGACGTCATGCTCTGCAACAGGCGTGCGGCCTGGGCAAGATCGTCCGGCACATTGATGTTGAAGAAAGGGTCGATGGATTGCCCGGCGGATTGCAGGATCGGGAATTCGACCTCGACATGGCCGTGCCGTTCGATGAAGGCCGAAACCCGCTTGTTGTGCTCATCGACCAGGAAATGCCGCAAGGCGTCGCGGCATCCGACCGGCCATAGCGCGAAGGTCGGGTGCTGCCTGCCTGCCGAGAAAGCGACCGCGATCGAACCGGGACGTTCACCGGCTGCCGCCGCCAGACGGTCGACGAGATCCAGCGGCAGGAAAGGCGTGTCGCCGGCAGCGGTGACGATCGCCTTGCAAGGCGTGCCGGCAGCGGCCCATTCGAGGCCGGTAAGAATTCCGGCAAGCGGCCCGGCGAAGCCTTCGACGGTATCGGCAAGTACCGGTAGCCCGAACCGGGCGAACCGCGCCGGGTCGCCATTGGCGCTAAGCGCCAGGGTCTCGAACTGCGGGCCAAACCGCGACAGGATCTGGTCAAGCACACAGCCGTCGCCAAGCGGCAAAAGGCTTTTATCGCCACCGCCCATCCGTCTCGATTGGCCACCCGCCAGAATGATCCCTGCGACATCCCGATTCATTCTGCCCAGCCTGTACGCCAACCCGTGAAATCGCAAGCGACTTCACGGGCGGGTAGTGCATCAGTTTGAAATCCGGCGCTTTACGCGCGCGAGGCCTTCAACCAAGCCAATGATGAGCCAGCCACGCGAGGTACAATCCGGCTATGGCCGCATAGATAAAGCCGACCGGACCTTTGGGCATGGGCTTATGGTGCGCCACGCGTAGCCGTGGCGGCCGATAATAGGATAACATTTGCCGTTGTGAGACGATTAGCATTTGCTCCAACTCGCGGCGCCCTTCCTCCGTTGCCCGCTTTGAATCCCGGCGCTCCTGAGCGTAGAGTTGTCTCGCATGTTCCGAGGCCGAGAGTGAGTTTTCGTCTAGCCACGCTTTGAACTTGCCGGGTCTTATGAGGACTTTGGCGTGGGTGAAGTCGCGGCGGTGTAGCCGTTCCGCCTTGGAAGCTTCGAAATCGGCGTGCCACTCTTCCCAAGTCGCCGGCATGTCATCGGCACCAGGAAGCTGGCGGATGCGAGGATAATCCTTGGCAGTGTAAGCTGAGATAGCCCTGACTTTGCTGGCCATTGCAGATCTCCCCCTTGTTCCAAGAAGAGGGTGCGACATCCTAGGGCTTGATGTCCAGATGGCGTATCGAGCCGCATCGCCCCGCCAGAGCTAGGGATAACTGCCTTTTTCACACAACATATTCAAGGCCCGCCATTTTCAAACTGATGCATTACCCACGGGCGCGGCTAGATTCCGTCCGGCGCCATGGCCGGCCCAGTGCTTTCGGCGACGATCCTTCGCCGACCGACGACGCGCTCGCGATAAAGCGCATAGAGACCCGAGCCGACGACTATTGCCGCACCGGCGATCATCGGCATGTCCGGCACGTCACCGAAGATGATCAAGCCAAGCAGGATCGACCAGAGGAGCGCGGTGTAGCGAAACGGCGCGATGAAGGAGATTTCGCCCGAACGCATCGCCATGATGATGAATTGATAGCCGATCAGCACCAGCACCGCGGCCAATGCCAGCAGCGCCGTGCCTTTGCCGGTCATCGGGGTCCAGCCACCCATCGGCGTCAACAGGAAGGCGCCGACGACGGTCATGGCAAGCGCGGTGGCGGTCGAGACCAGCATCGTCGGGATGGCCTGGGGGATGCGTTTGGTGGCGAGGTCCCGCACCGTGCAGCACGCGACGGATGCCAGCGCCACCAGCGAGTAAACGCTGAAGCCCTCGAAACCCGGCCGCACGATGATCATAACCCCGGCAAAACCGATAGCGATCGCCAGCCAGCGCCGCCAGCCGACCGTTTCGCCGAAAAACAGCGCCGCGCCCATCGTCACCGCCAGCGGCAGCGCTTGCAGGACGGCCGAGACACTGCCAATCGGCAAATGCGCGAGCGCAACCAGGAAGAAAACGGTAGCGCCCGCTTCACTCAGCACGCGAATCGCCACCAATGGCTGCAGCATCAGGCGAGGCTGGAAAAGCGCGCCGCGTTGCCAGGCCAGCAGGCCGACGAAGAGCGAGGCGAATGCCCCTCTGATCAGCATGACCTGCGCCATGTTCATCGACTGCGAAGAGTATTTGGTAATGGCGTCGTTGAGCGTGAAGCCAACCATCGCCACCACCATGAACAACGCGCCGCGAAGATTTGGGGAAAGGGGCAAGACACCTACCGATTGCCTGAGCAAGCAAGCCTGTAACAGCCCGCCACGAAACAGCAATGGCAAAGGGCTGGGCCAGCACCGGATACACATCGTCGCCGGCGTGAAATCATCCCGGATCAGGCACGAATTCGGTCGGAAGGCGGCGTCGTCTCCCGACACTTGTACAGCCGAGGCGACGTCTATTTCTTCGGCGTCAGCACCTCGGTGCCGTTGCCGTCCTTGCCGGCGATGGTCCACAGGCCATGCAGCGACCCGTCATCCTCGACCTTGTAGACGACGAGGCCGATATCCTTGCCCATGACGTAGCCGGCGGAGAATGCATTGTCGTTGCGCATGCAGATGCCATCCGAAGACGAGCCGCCCGTCTCCCAATGGATCGCGCAGGTGGTCCCGCTGGTCAGTGTGATGGTGGCTTCGCCATCATAGGCCGAACCGTCGAAATTGGTGCCGGCGACGGTGTAAGTGCCGCCGATCGACTGGGCAGCCGCGGGCAGGGCGGCCAGGCCGAGCAGGGCGAAGGAAAGAAGAAGTTCGCGCATGATGTAATCCCCCGAGACAGCGAAGAACCGCTACGGAACGGAGGCTAGGCGGGAAACCGTCACCAGTAAATCAGACGGATATTTGCGGACAAAGATTTGTTTGCGGTGTGGCTAAAATGCTGATGGCCGCCTACGGCTCATGGCCCCCTGAGGCTGCCGGCGATGACGCCGACCAACAGGTCATATTTCGATTTCAGCGCCGGCGGATAATCGATCCAGACCGTGCGGATGACGCCATCCCTGCCAAACAGCCGCCGCTCATAAAAGATCTTTCCATCCTTCACGCCCGACAGCACCGCCCAGTCCTTGCCGGCTTTGCTGTAGGTGACTTCGTACCCTGGTTCATTGCTCGCCTTTTCGCCGGCAATGAACCCCTTCGGCGTGTCGTCATCGACATTAAATATGCCGGAGCAGGTCAGGCTGGCGCCGTCCGCGCTCAGCCACATCTGGCCGTCGCCATTTTCAGGCTCGGGCTGGCGATCGGTGAAGATATCGCCGGGAAAGGTGCATTCGGTGCCGAAGCGCTCGTTCACATAGGTGGATTGCGCGGCAATAGCGGTGGTCGCCGAGACCACGGCTAGAGATGTCACGATTGAATAGAGCCACCGCATGTCTGACCCGAAGCCGATGATTGCGGGGCAATTCTTGCACAGACAGACGAGAAGGTCAGCCGCCCGTGACACTCATATGGCGTGACACCGAAGGGCGGCTGGTGCGGCGGTCGATGATGAAGTCATGACCTTTCGGCTTGCGGCCGATGGCTTCGTCTATGGCGTCAGCGAGAAGTTCGTTGCCTTCGGACGCGCGCAACGGCGCGCGCAGATCGGCCGCATCCTCCTGGCCAAGGCACATATAGAGCGTGCCCGTGCAGGTCAGCCTGACCCGGTTGCAGCTTTCGCAGAAATTATGCGTCATCGGCGTGATGAAGCCGAGTTTTCCGCCGGTCTCGGCGACATGGACATAACGGGCCGGGCCACCGGTCTTGAAGGGGATATCTGTCAGCGTGAACTGGCGCTCAAGCGAAGCGCGCAGCAGCGACAGCGGCAGATACTGGTCGGTGCGGTCGGCGTCGATCTCGCCCATCGGCATGGTCTCGATGACGGTCAGGTCCATGCCGCGGCCATGCGCCCAGCGCATCATCTCGGGCAGTTCGACGTCGTTGAAATCCTTCAACGCCACCGCATTGAGCTTGACTTTCAATCCGGCCGCCTGAGCCGCGTCGATGCCGGCCATGACCTTGCCGAGATTGCCCCAGCGCGTGATGGCGTGGAATTTGTCGGCATCGAGCGTGTCGAGCGAAACGTTGATGCGCTTGACACCACGATCGGCGAGTTCGGCGGCGAAGCGCGAAAGCTGCGAGCCGTTGGTGGTCAGCGTCAGCTCTTCCAGCGCGCCGCTTTCAAGGTGCCGCGAAAGCTGGCGCACCAAGTGCATGATGTTCTTGCGCACCAGCGGCTCACCCCCGGTGAGGCGCAACCGCTTGACACCCTTTTCGATGAACACGGTGCAGAGCCGGTCGAGTTCTTCCAGCGACAACAGGTCCTTCTTGGGCAGGAAGGCCATATCCTCGGCCATGCAATAGGTGCAGCGGAAATCGCAGCGGTCGGTGACCGACACTCTGAGATAGCTGATCGTGCGACCGAAGGGGTCGATCATGTTCATGTTCGAGCGTTTCCGTGGCCGTTAACGGCGTCGTTATATACAGCTATGTGATACGATCCAGCCCGCCATTCAAGATAGCTTGCCTTGATCTTTGGTAACATTCCCCGACCGACATTGCGTGTCGGACACCGTTGACGCCTTTGCGTACGGAGCGAAGCAGCGTAGGGAAGGGGAATTCAAGCAGGATCGACCATGACGGCGCCGAAAGAACTGAGGGTCTCGAAGGACCGCAAGCTGCTCACCGTGACGTTTCCGGGCCACCAGCCGTTCGAGCTGCCGGCGGAATTGCTGCGCGTGGCGTCGCCTTCGGCGGAAGTGCAGGGCCATTCGCCGGAACAAAGGGTGACGGTTCCCGGCAAACGCAATGTGGCCATCCTGAAGATCGAACCGGTCGGCAACTACGCCGTGCGCATCACCTTCGATGATTTCCATGACACCGGCATCTTCACCTGGAATTACCTGCACACGCTCGGCCACGAGAAGGACGCACGCTGGAGCGTCTATCTCGCGGAACTCGCCGAGAAGGGCCTGAGCCGCGATCGTTAGCCGCCATTGCGTCGTCAAAACGTCACGTGTCGGGAGTAGGGGCGGCGGATCGGGAGACGGAAAATGTCGGTCATCACCACAATCGAACAACTCGAAGCCCTTTACGGACTGCCCGGCGAAGCCTCCGTGGTCAAGGAACTCGACCATGTCATTCCCGAATACGCCGCCTTTATCGAAGCGTCCCCCTTCGTCGCTCTCGCGACCAGCGGCCCAGAGGGGCTGGACTGTTCGCCGCGCGGCGATCTCGCGGGCTTCGTGCGCATCGTCGATGCGAAAACGCTGATGATGCCGGACCGGCGCGGCAACAACCGTGCCGATTCGTTGAAGAACATCATCCGCGACCCGCGCGTCGGCCTGCTGTTCCTGGTGCCGGGCTCCGGCACGACGCTGCGCGTCAATGGCCGGGCGCATATCACCACGGATGCGGCGTCGTGTGCGTCGTTCATGGTCGACGGCAAGCCGGCGCGTTCGGTCACCGTGATCGATGTCGATTCGGTCTATTTCCAGTGCGCCCGGGCGATCGTGCGGTCGGAACTGTGGAATCCGGAGAGGCATGTCGATCCGAAATCGCTGCCGACACCCGGAAAGATCCTGGAAATCACCAGCCGCAAGAATATCGACGGCGAAACCTACGACAGGGAATGGCCGGAGCGGGCTAAAAAATCGATGTGGTAGTGAGTTGAGGGGCGGAAAGGCCGATCACGCCTCGTTCAGCACGTCATAGATCTTGCGCATCTGCTCGCCGATCATGTCGCATTGTTCCGGCGTCGACTGGCTCATCGCCTTCTCGATCAGCGCCATATGCACTTTCAGCGCCTGCATCAGCAGCGCCTCGCCGCCTTCGGTCAGCGTAAGCCGCAAGATGCGCTTGTCCTTCTCATCGCCTTCCCGCCGCAGTAGGCCACGCGCCTCGAGCTGCGGCAACAGCATGGTGATGTTGGAGCGGCCGACGAGCAGCTTGCGGGCAAGGTCGTGCTGCGACATGCCGGGATGGCGATAGAGGTTCATCAGCACGTCGAGTTGCGCTGGCTTCAGGTCGAGCGGCGCGAGTTTCACCGCCAGCGTGCGCTCCAGCACATGGCACGCGCGCGCCACCGCGACCCAGTTGCGAAAACGCGGGTTGTCCCAGGGTAGCTCTTGTTTATTGTTCATCTTTGAACTATTATGTTCATGCTTGAACGTATGGATGGATTCTGACTATGGCATCATTCGGGCTGAAGGTCATCCGCGGTGTGTTTGGTGCGGCCGAACATGTCGCGCCGCGCATCACCGGACGCGCGGCTTTCGAATTGTTCTGCCGTACGCCAAGCACCAGGACATTGACTGACGGCGAGCGCCGCGCCATCGACCGCGCCGCGGAGTTCATGGCCGAGGCGCGGCATCACCGGCTGAAAACCGCGACCGGCTGCGTCATGGTTCATGAATTTCGTCCCGAGCCCGGCCGCGAGCCTGCCGGCAGCGTCCTTGTCATCCATGGCTGGCGCTCGCGCACCGAATATATGCGCGCCCTGATCGAAGGTTTTCGCGCTGCCGGCTATAGGGTCGTCTCGCTCGACCTTCCCGGTCACGGCCATTCGCGGGGCAGGCACCTGAACATGGTCAACGCCGTCGAAGCCGCCAGAGTGGCCGGTGAATGGTTCGGGCCGTTCGTGGCCGCCGTCGGCCATTCCTTCGGCGGCGCCGTCGCCACCAACGCCGTTGCCGGTTCCGTCAAGGATATCCCGCCGCTGGCGGCCGCACGCCTCGTGCTGATCGCGGCACCGAGCTCGCTGCCGGCAATCTTCGCCGACTTCAGCCGCATGCTTAATGTCGGTCCCCGCTCGCAGATCGCCATGGCCGACCGTGTTGAATATCTCTCTGGCCGGCCATTGCATGAATTCACCGGTGACCGCCAGCTCGCCCAGGCGCCCGTGCCGACGCTGGTCATTCATGCCCCCGATGACCGTGAAGTGCCGGCTGAACACGCACGACGCTATGCTGGCGCAGGCGACCATGTGCGGCTTCACTGGGCCGATGGGCTTGGCCATCGCCGCATTCTGGCCGACAAGGGCGTGGTCGAACGCGCCGTCGGCTTCGTGACCACGCAGCGCGGGGCGTCGCTGGCCCACTGAGCGGCATTCAGGCTTTCTTCTTTTCCCCGGACTCTACGGGCAATCCGGCTGCCTTCCAGGCCGTGTAGCCGCCGAGAATATGCTTGACCGGCGAAAGCCCCATGTCTTGCGCCGTTTTGGTGGCCAGCGCCGAACGCCAGCCGCCGGCACAGAAGAAGACGAAGCTTTTTCCGGAAGCGAAGAAGGGCTTGTGGTAGGGACTTTCGGGATCGATCCAGAACTCCAGCATGCCACGGGTGACATGCTTGGCTCCGGGTATTCTGCCGTCACGTTCGATCTCTCGAGGGTCGCGGAGATCGACGAAAATGGTGCTTTCGTCTTCAAGCAGTCCTGCCGCTTCCTCGGGCGAAACCACTTCGATCTCGGCGTTGGCCTCATCCAGCAGTTCGCGATACCCTTTTTTCACGTCGTCCCTCCCGGCCGCTGGTTTGCTAGCAAGTCGAATTTCGAGCACAACGAACGGTGTTTGTCACGCCTCGGCGGTGTCGGCCATGGTCTTCCAGGCGGCCATTGCCCCGGCCACCGTCGCCAGCAGCGCCGCGCGCGAAGCGCCGTCGCGCGCCTGGATCGACATGCCGTGCTGGACCGTCGCGAAGAAGGTGGCGGCGGCATTGCTGTCGAAGCTTGCCGGCAACTCGCCTTCGGCCACGCCACGCTCCAGCCGCTTCAGCAAGGCCGAATGGTTTTCGGCACGACGGCGGCGCAGATCGTCACAGATCGCGCCGCGCGTGCTGTCCTGATGCAATGCGCCAAGCGTAATAAGGCAGCCCTGCGGGCGGTCGGTCTGAGAATAGGCATCGGCTGTCCGCCGCAGGAAATTTTCGATCGCCTGCCTTGCCGTCACGGCCTCGTCGAGCGCCAGCCAGATATCGGCGCCCTCCACGCGGGAATAGAAATCCGCCGCCTCGAGGAACAGGGTCTCCTTGCTGCCGTAGGCGGCATAGAGGCTCGGCGAATTGATGCCCATCGCCGCGGTGAGGTCGCTGATCGACGCGCCTTCATAGCCCTTGGCCCAGAACACATCCATCGCGCGCCGCAGGGCCGCGTTTCGATCGAAGGTGCGGGGACGGCCTCTTTCCGACATGACGTTCATTTCTGTGTTGATCGAAACATAAATGAGTTGACGCAATCAGGCAAGGCTGGCAGATATTTATGTATCAATCACTACATAAATGGAGAAACCGATGGCATCCAGGAATTTGAACGGCAAGGCGGCACTCGTCACCGGAGGCAGCCGCGGCATCGGCGCGGCAATCGCGCGAAGGCTCGCGGCGGAGGGGGCCGATGTCGCGCTGACCTATGTGCATGGCGAGGACCAGGCCCGCTCGGTCGTCGCCGAGATAGAGACCAAGGGCGGTCGCGCGATCGCGATCAAGGCCGACAACCGCGACGCCGAAGCCATAGACCAGGCGGTTGCCGATGCGATGACCGCCTTCGGCCGGCTCGACATCCTGGTCAACAGTGCCGGCATCTGGCGCGCCGCACCCATCGATATGCTGTCGCTTGCCGATGTCGACGAAACCATGTCGGTCAATCTGAGGGCGCCGTTCATCGCCTCGAAAGCGGCGGCAAGACACATGGGCGAGGGCGGCAGGATCATCTCGATCGGCAGCAATCTGGCCGAACGGGTCACCGACACCAACCTGGGAGCCTACTCGACCAGCAAGGCGGCGCTGGTCGGCCTGACCAAGGCATTGGCCCGCGACCTCGGGCCACGCGGCATCACCGCCAATGTCGTCCATCCCGGCTCGACGGATACCGACATGAACCCGGCCGACGGCCCGCATGCCGAACATCAGCGAAAGAAGATGGCAACTCCGCGATTCGGCAAGGCGGAGGACATCGCCGGCATGGTTGCCTGGCTCGCAGGTCCAGAGGGCCGTTTCGTCACCGGAGCCGCGCTGACCATCGACGGTGGCGCAAACGCCTGAAGACGCAGGGATCCCCGCGGCCGGGGCGACCCAAAGGTCGCCCCGGCCGTCACGATCTTGTGAAACCGTTCTGCAACAGGCCCGCCGAAATTTATGAAAGCTTAACGAAATCGGTATGAATCGGTATAGTCGCGCCTTACATCCGCCATGCGGTTAGCGGGACGGTCTAGCGTGCGGAACGGGAACCGGTTGCGGCCGGAGCGGGTGATCCATGAACTTCCTCGGTAAAAAAGCAACCGTGATGCCGCTGGTGGCGATTACGGCGACGCTGGCTTTCGGTACGCCTCAGGCAGGTGCCCAAGGGCTTTTCGACATGCTGTTCGGCGGCGGCATCAGGCATGAGCCGAACGGCGAGTTTCCGCCTCCTCCGCCAAAGCACAAGCCGAAGGCGCCGGCCGGTGGCGACGGCGGCGGTGCGAGGATCAGCAGTCCGTCCTACTATACTTACAAGGCCGACAGACTGGTGCGCGTCGACTTCTCGACGCTGGCCGCCGCGCCGCAGCCGGCGGCGCCGCAAGATGCCGCTTTCGTTCCCTCGGCCACGGGTGCTGCTTTCCACGATGCCATTGCCGGCCTCAGCGACTACGAACTCTATGCCGAGCCCGACATCGCCAAGGCGCTGATCGCCTACTACTCTGCCAACCCGGATTTCATTTGGGTAGGCGGGACAAGCCCCAACAACCGTGCGCAAGATGCCGTGCGGGTGCTTGGCGAGGCTGCCAGCTACGGCCTCACGCCCGCCGACTACACGGTCGATGTGCCAGCGCTCGGTTCGACCTCGGCGGACGACGCAGCCAAGTTGAAGGAACTCGTCCGTTTCGAGATGGCGCTTTCCGCGCGTGTCCTGCGTTACGCCCATGACGCCCAGAGCGGCCGTGTCGAGCCCAACCGCATGACCGGCTACTACGATTTCCCGGCCAAGCCGCTCGACATGGTGGGCGTGCTGAAAACACTGGCGCATACACAGGAAGTTCGCACCTACCTCGAATCGCGCCATCCGCAGAATGCAGAATACCAGGCGCTGCGCGTCGAACTGGAGTCACTGCAGGCGAGCGCCGAGAACGAGATCGTCGTCGATCCGAAACTGCTGCTGAAGCCGGGCGAAACCAGCCCCGAACTGCCGAAGCTCCTGTCGCTGATCGCGCGCAATCTCGATGACGAGATGGGCGGCACCTATGGCGAGGTTCTGTCGCGGCTGGCAACCAGCGAAGTCTATGTTCCCGAACTGGTCCCTCTGATCAAGGCGGTGCAGCAGAAGGAGGGCATGAAGGGCGACGGCGTCATCGGACCGCGCACCGTCGCCTTGCTTGCCGGCACGTCGAAGGCCGACAGGCTGCTCAAGGTTCAGGTGGCGCTGGAAGAACTGCGCTGGCTGCCTTCCGATCTCGGCAGTCCGCGTGTTTTCATCAACCAGCCCGCCTTCACCGCAAGCTACATTGACGACGGCCAGGAAAAGCTGAAGACACGCGCCGTCGTCGGCCGTGTCACCAACCAGACGGCCTTCTTCTACGACCAGATCAAGCAGGTCGATTTCCATCCCTACTGGGGCGTGCCGCAGTCGATCATCGTCAACGAAATGCTGCCGAGGTTGCGTGGCGATCCCGGCTATCTCGACCGTGCCGGCTATGAGGTGACGGATTCACGCGGCAAGCGCATTCCGTCGTCGGCGATCAACTGGGGCGATTATGGCGCCAACATTCCCTACAGCGTGCGCCAGCAGCCGAGCGAGGCCAATGCGCTGGGAGAATTGAAGATCCTGTTCCCCAACAAGCATGCGATCTACATGCATGACACGCCCCAGAAATCATTCTTCAAGCAGGACATGCGCGCGCTCAGCCATGGCTGTGTACGCCTGCAGGATCCGCGAGGAATGGCAGCGGCGGTGCTTGGCACCTCTGTCGATTATATCGCGGAGAAGCTGAAGCACGGACACTCGACCGAGGATGTGACGCGCAAGATCCCGGTCTATGTCGCCTATTTCACCGCCTGGCCCGACATGTCCGGCAAGGTCGAGTATTTCAGCGACGTCTATGACCGCGACTCGCGGCTGAAGCAGGCCCTGGACGCGACCGAGGCGGTGCGCTCACCGTCGAGCTAACAGTCAACGCTCCGACAGCGGGCGCCGGAAACCGGCGTCGCGCCCGGCGATCAGCCAATAGACCAGCCCGGCCACAAGACCAGCGGCGGCTATGATGCCGATGTCGGCCCAGCGCTCCAGATCCACGTCTTCCGCCGCGCTCGGCCAGATCAGGAAGAAGCCGCCGGCGGCCGCCGCGGCGCCGAAGAACATGTGCAGCAGGACGCTGCGCAGGGAGAAGAACTCGGCGATCAGCGCGAAAATCAGCGTCTGCGGCGCTGTCACCACAACCGTCAGGAAATAGATGAACATGCCGAGCGGCGGCACCACAAAGGCCGCGATCGGCGAGACGCCCATGAAGTCGAAATAGGCCGGCGCGTTGGGCAGGGCGCTCAGCGCGGCATAGATCGCCACCACGGCGATCAGGCCAACCAGTATCGCGACAAAATAGCCGGCGAGCATCATCAGGACGCGCTTCATCAAGTGCTTCGCAGTCGACATGCCCACCCCCGTGAAGCCCGGTCACTCCACAATCAGCCATCAATGGCGAATTGACGCAAGGGGAGACAGAGACTGTCAGCGTCGTGGCCCGACGCGGACGGATGAAACCGCCGTTCAGGCGCCGCCGCACATATGCTGCGAATCCGGCAGAGCCCAGGAGCCTTTCGAGACGAGGTCGACGGAATAATAGACCCGGCCACGGTCGTCGTCCTTGGGGCAGTCCCTGGGAATCGAGATCAGGCATATGACGACCGGTTCTCCGACCTTCGAGGCGGCCAAGCCGGCCTCGCGATCATAGGAGACAGCCCCGCCGCCATTGGTGAACGTGGTCGCGCTGCCCGCTTCGGGACTGGCCGTTTCCAGCGGATCGTCGCCGAGCCGGGCGCTAAGCGTCTTGATGTGCGTCGATGCGCATTGGCCGATAGCCGAAGGCAGGGGCTGATCGACGTGCCCGGGGTTTCGCCCGGCGGCTTCGAGCGCCTTCTTGCCAATCAGCGCGATGTTGTAGTCCTGGATCCAGGAAGGCGCATTGCCATAGGTCTGCAAGGCGTTGTTGAGGGCGCTGGCCGTATCGCTCTCGCAGGCATTGCGGTCGGCGATCAGCCCGCGGGCAATCCTGCGCTTGTCGCCGCCGAACGCCGGCTCGAATCCCTTGAACGCCTTCGAAACCAGCAGATCGATCGCCGACAGCCGCGGGTCGGCACAGATCGCTTTTTCCGCGGGCACTGCAGCCTTGGCGCAGTCGAAGGACGGGCCATCGGCTCGCGCGGGAGAAACGGCAAGGAAGCCGTCGGCTGGGATGATGGCGAGTACAGACAGAAAATAGGTTCCAGCGAAACATCGCATCATAGCCCCCAAGCCAACAGGTTTGTCCAAGGCATAACATACCCCAGGATGGACAATGTGGGCCCGCGTTTCGTCGCTGAGAATGCTCGGAGGCAGCGCATTGGCGACGAGGTCCCTGCGAACCTTATTTTGGTTCGGCCGTCACAGGATCGAAGTCGATTTCGACTTTTGCCTTGTCCGAGGTGTAGTAGGTGACGGTGTAGCCGTCTTTGTCCCAATCGACTTCTTTCACGTAGCGAAAGCCGTCGCGTTGCTCGACCTTCGCGATGATCTCCGACAGCTTCTTGGCATTGGGTGGCGGCAGGGGGGCTTCATCCGCGGCAAAGGCCGATCCGCTGGTAAGAAGAACGGCGACGCTGGTCGCCAGCAGAAATCTGGACATGGTTTTCCCTCAGGTTTCGACGGAGGGAAACTCGCTGGTGTATTGGTTGGTTCCGGAGGCAGGGAACTGTTGGCCCAAAAGAAGCGTGACCGCGCCGACGAAAGACATCTAAACCCGCCGTGTTTTCGGACGACTTAGAACGTCGAGTTTCCGACCATGATTTTGCACTGGCCTACATTTGCTTACGCGCCAGCAAGCCTTGTCCTACGCGCCAGTAAGCTTTCAAGAGAATTTGATTGCGGCCGAACATCCAACGATTTCTTCAGGTTGGATGGTGGGCGATGCAGGGATTGAACCTGCGACCCCACCCGTGTGAAGGGTGTGCTCTCCCGCTGAGCTAATCGCCCGCTCGTTGCCCGAAGGCCAAGCGAGCCGCGATATAAGGGAGGCCGGCCGGTTAAGTCAAGGCAGTGTCTGGTGTTCTCACACAGATCGGATTTGCGGTCCCGGCTGGCCCGTTCCGGAGAGATTTCGTCCCCGGCGCTCAGTGTGCGGCGGCGCCGATCAGCCCTTGTGCCAGATCGAGCGTCAATGCATCAAAATGCGATATCACCGCCGAGGGCTCGAACTCGCGCACATGACGATCGGTGTAGCCGAAATCGACGGCGACGACAGGAATGCCGGCGGCCTTGGCAGTGTCGATATCGGTTTGCGAATCGCCGACCATCAAGGCGCGGTGCGGATCGCCACCGGCCAGTTTGATGGTTTCGATCAGGTGGCGCGGATCCGGTTTGCGAAACGCGAACGTATCCTGTCCGGCAATTGCCGCGAAATGCCTGGTCAGGCCGAGCGCCTCGATCAGCGCCAGCGAATTGGCTTCGTATTTATTGGTGCAGACGGCCAGCAGATAGCCGGCCTTCTCAAAGCGGGCAATCGCCTCGATCACGCCGGGGTAGGGGCGGGATTTGCCCGGAATGTTGTCGGTGTAGTGATCAAGGAACAGTTTCAGCAGCCGGTCGTGCTCCTCAACCTTGAGGGATCGTTGCTGCGCGGCATGCGCCCGTTCGATCATCACCCGGCCGCCATGGCCGACGAAGCGTTTGAAGCCGGCTTCGTCGACGGCCGCCAGTTCGCTGGCCGCCAGGCTGTGGTTGAGGCTGTCGAGCAAGTCCGGCGCCGTGTCAATCAGCGTTCCGTCGAGGTCGAACACGATGATCGGGCGACTCATGATCCATCCTGAGCAGGTTTGCGCATCGGCAGGCGATAGCGGCTGCGACGCTTTAAGGCAAGCAAACTGGTGGCGCAGCCGCCAAGGGCTTTGACCCGGCCAGCAAAAATGCTAGGAGCCCAAACGCCAAAGCACGTCGCATCGAAACGGACCCATGCGACACGCCTTGGGTTTTTGTTTCATGCATGTCGTTCCCAAACCGAGGTCACTGTTGGGCGACGTGCATCAGGTTTCGGGGCAGCAAGCAGCATGGATGCGAGGCAATTGAAGGTCGAGGCCGCGCGGGCGGCTCTTGCCCATGTCACCGACGGCATGCGGCTCGGCATCGGCACCGGCACCACTGCCGAGGAATTCGTGCGGCTGCTCGCCGACAAGGTTGCCTCAGGCATGACCATTATCGGCGTGCCGACCTCGGAACGCACCGCCGCGCTGTGCCGCGAACTCGGTGTGCCGCTGTCGACGCTGGAGGAAACACCCGAGCTCGATCTCACCGTCGACGGCGCCGACGAGGTCGACGGTGAGCTGACATTGATCAAGGGCGGCGGCGGTGCGCTGCTGCGTGAGAAGATCGTGGCCGCGGCTTCGCAGTGCATGATCGTCATCGCCGACCGTTCGAAGATGGTCGAGACGCTCGGCCGGTTTCCTCTTCCCATCGAAGTCAATCAGTTCGGCCTGCGCTCGACCGAGATCGCCGTGGCCGTGGTGGCCGGAAATCTCGGCCTTTCCGGTCCGGTGACATTGAGGATGACGGGAGGCCAGCCTTTTGTTACAGACGGCGGCCATTTTATCCTCGATGCATCTTTTGGCCGCATTCCGGATACAAGAGCGCTTTCGAATGCTCTCCACGCCATTCCTGGCGTGGTCGAGCATGGTCTTTTCATCGGGCTGGCGTCAGCGGCCATCATCGCCGGCGGCGACGGTATCCAAACCGTCCATGCCGCCCGAAAACCAGGGAGTTCTACCGATCATGATGTTGCATAACCGGGTTCGCCGTCTTTCAGTTCTCGTGGCGGCTTCGGCTGTCTTCGCGTTCTCCTCGCCTATCTTCGCGCAGGACGTCACGGAATCGCATCTGAAGGCCGCACGCGCCGCGGTCGCCGCGATCCACGCGACCGACCCGTTCGACAACATCCTGCCGCAGGCCGCCGCGGCGCTCGAATCGCAGCTCATCCAGAAGAACCCTGACATGCAGGAGCTGATCGGCAAGACGATAAACGAGAAGGCGCTGGCGCTGGCCTCGCGCCGCGCGGACCTCGAGAAGGAAGCGGCTCTTGCCTATGCGAAGGTGTTTTCCGAAAAGGAGCTCACCGACATCGCGGCCTTCTACAGTTCCGAGTCCGGCAAGAAGCTGCTCGACAGCGGCCCGACCGTGACGCGTGACCTCGTCAAGGCCGCCGACATCTGGCAGAACGGCGTAGCCCGCGATCTTGCCCAGCAGGTCGGCGAAACTCTGGCGGCGGCGGCAAAAGCGAAGGCGGTGGCTGCGCCTACGCCCGCGCCCGCCGATGGCGCCGCTCCGGCAGACAATGCGGCCCCGGCGGATGGCGCCGCCCCCGCGGACGGATCGGCTCCCGCCGACGGCACGCAGAACTGATCCTGCATTTCAAACGCGGCCCTTGCGGCCATCTGTAAAGCCCGGCCTGTCCGGGCTTTTCTTTTGATGGTTTGCGGCCTACCTGTCACTCACATTTTCGACGTTCAAGGAGCCGCTTCATGGCCGGTTACGACTACGACCTCTTCGTCATCGGCGGCGGCTCCGGCGGGGTGAGGGCGGCGCGGGTCGCGGCAGCACTCGGCAAACGCGTCGGTATCGCCGAAGAATACCGTTTCGGTGGCACCTGCGTCATCAGGGGCTGCGTGCCGAAGAAACTCTATGTCTATGCCTCGCAGTTTCCCGAGCATTTTGCCGACGCCGCCGGTTATGGCTGGACGGTGCCGGAAGCCAGCTTCGACTGGCAAACGCTGGTCGCCAACAAGGACCGCGAGATCAGCCGCCTGGAAGCGATCTACAAGAGGAATGTCGAGGGCTCGGGTGGCGAGACCTTTCATTCGCGGGCGATGATCGTCGACCCGCACGTGATCCATCTCCTGGGCGAGGACCGCACCGTCACCGCCGATCAGATCCTGATCGCCACCGGCGGCCGTCCGGCTGCCCATCCGGCACTGCCCGGCCACGAACACTGTATCTTTTCCAACGAGGCTTTCGATCTCAAGGAGCTGCCGAAGGCGATCATGATAGAGGGCGGCGGCTATATCGCGGTCGAGTTCGCCAACATCTTTCACGGCCTCGGCGTAGACACCACGCTGGTCTATCGCGGCAAGGAAATCCTTGGCCGTTTCGACATGGACCTGCGGCGCACGCTGCATGAGACGATGGAAAAGAAGGGAATAAAAATCCTTTGCCATGCCGTCTCCGAATCGGTCAGCAAGCGGCCGGACGGGCGGCTCGACGCGCAGCTCACGAGCGGGCAGGTGCTAACGGTCGACCAGGTGATGCTGGCCATCGGCCGCATCCCCAACACCGAGAATATGGGCCTGGAAGGCGTAGGCATCGAGATGACCGCCGCGACGGGTGCGATCAAGGTCGACCGGTTTTCCCGCACCAACATCGACAATATCTGGGCGATCGGCGATGTCACCAACCGTGTCCAGCTGACGCCGGTGGCGATTCACGAAGCCATGTGCTTCGTCGAAACGGCGTTCAAGAACAATCCGACCGCGCCCGATCACGACACGATCGCGACCGCCGTCTTCTCGCAGCCGGAAATCGGCACGGTCGGCTTGTCGGAGGACGAAGCCGTCAAGCGCTTCGCCGATATCGAAATCTACCGCGCCAGCTTCCGGCCGATGCGGCACACGCTGTCGGGCCGTGACGAAAAGATGCTGATCAAGCTGGTCGTCGACGGCGCTTCGCGCAAGGTTCTCGGCGCCCACATACTGGGGCCGGATGCCGGCGAAATGGCGCAGCTGCTCGGGATCCCACTGAAGGCGGGGCTGACCAAGGACGATTTCGATCGCACCATGGCCGTGCATCCGACCGCGGCAGAAGAGCTCGTCACCATGTACAAGCCGACCTATCGGGTGAAGGACGGCGAGCGCATCTGACGCCTCGCCTACCGGCGCGCCGCCACCAGCCCTGGCCGGCGGCGGCAGTCAAACCGCTATAGCAACGTGCCGCGCAGGATGACGAGCGCCACCGAGAAATAGATCACCAGTCCGGTGACATCGACCAGCGTGGCGACGAACGGCGCTGACGCACTGGCTGGGTCGAAACCGATCCGTTTCAGGGCGAAAGGCAGCATCGACCCCGAGAGCGAGCCGAACGTGACGATGCCGACCAGTGCAGCACCAACCGTTGCGGCAATCAGCGGCCAGTGCGGGCCATAGTCGTAGAAGCCCATATATTGCCAGAGCGCGATCCGGCAGACGCCGACCACGCCGAGCATGGCGCCGAGCACGAGACCGGTGGGCAATTCGCGCAACGCCACCCGCCACCAGTCACGAAGGCCGATCTCGCGCAACGCCAGCGCCCGGATGACCAACGAGGTAGCCTGTGAGCCGGAATTGCCGCCGGAGCTCATGATCAGCGGGATGAACAGCGTCAACACGATCGCTTTCTCCAGCTCGCCCTCGTAGCTTTGCATCGCATTGGCCGTCAGCATCTCGCTGATGAACAGCGCGCAAAGCCAGCCGCCACGCTTCTTGATCATGGCGAGGAAGCTCATCTTCATATACGGCTCGTCCAGAGCCTCCATGCCGCCGAACCGATGCACGTCCTCCGTGGTCTCCTCGATCATCGTGTCGATGATGTCGTCGATGGTGACGATGCCGAGGATCTTGCCGTGGTCGACGACCGGGACGGCGAGCAGATCGTATTTGGAGATCGTCTGCGCCAGGTTTTCGCGATCGGTCAGCGGGCTGACCGTCACCGGCATGCGGTCGGGCGCAACCGACAGGATCGAGTCGCCCGGCTCACCGGTGATGAGCCGCCGCAAGCCCGTCGACCGCACCAGGAGGTGTGTTTGCGGATCGACGATGTAGATTGCGTAGATAGTCTCGCGCGTCCGCTCGACCTTGCGGATGTAATCGAGCGTGCGCCCCACGGTCCAGTCGGAGGGAACGCTGACGAACTCCGTCGTCATGATCGAGGCGGCGCTGCCTTCGGGATAGCCCAGAATGGAAAGCAGGGTCGCGCGCAGTGGCGGGGCCAATGCGCCGAGCAGTTCGGAGCGTGCCGGCTCGTCGAGTTCGCGCAGAATGTCGGCCGCGCGGTCGACGGACATGGCGGTGAGCAGCTTGCTCGCCTTGGGGCGCGGCAGGGCCTCCGCCAATTCGGGCGCGCTTTCGAGCTCAGGCTGGTCGAAAATCTCGACCAGCCGTTCGAAGGGCACGGCGCAAAGCAGCTCCGTCGCGGTTTCGCGCGTTTCATGATTGAGCGCCTCGACAACGTCGGCGACGTGGTCGTTGGCAAGGATGCGGGCGATGGCGACGGCCTCATCGTCCGCTACGGGGAAAAAATCGTTCATGGTTCACTCCTTGCCGTCCGGCAGGACGTGAACCATTCAGGTCACGTCTAGGCGGACGGCGGTTGCGTTCGACTGTGACTATCGCCAGGCATGGCGCGGTGACCTTTCTGCTTGCGGGTTCGCTTTTGACTGTCTGCAAGCCGGCGCAACATAGGAGCGAGCCTTGCCGAGTCAATCGCGGTGAGGAGGGAAAACAGTCCCGAACGGCCCTGATCGCGAGACTGTGATCACGGCGCGCGGGTTGACGCGGAAGTTCCCGTTACGTCGTCGTTATTTCTGCTTCAGCCGGCGCGAGAACCGCGTCCATTTGTCCTCGACCGGCCTTGGTTGGACCAGGATCGTGGTGAGTTCGACGGGCAGGCTCGGGGCGAGCGGCTTCTTGGTGGCGACACCGTCGGCAATCAAGACCATCGAGTGGTAGAACTCGGTCCCCGCAGCCGATCTCGGCGCCACGGCTTCGTGCATGACACTGATCACCGTCACATCGGGGCAGTTGTCCTTGATGGCCTGGTGGAAGGCAATCTTGCCGTCAGGATCGAGAGCACCGGTCGCTTCGTCGAGGAACAGCAGCCCCGGTTGCTGCAGTATGATACGAGCCACCACAAGCTTCTGCTTCTGGCCGCCCGACAGAACCTGATCCCAGCTTTTACCCTCGCGGCTTTCATTGGCCATGTGTTCGATGAAATCGCCAAGGCCAGCCTTGTGCAGCGCGGACGCAACCTGGGCATCGCCATGGTCGCGCTCGGAGCCGGGCAGGCAGACCAGCTGTTTCAGCGACACCTGCGGCAGCTTGACCTCCTGGGCGGCATAAAAACTCTTCACGCCCTCGGGGAAGACGATGGTGCCGCGGCCGTAGGGCCATAAGCCGTTGATCGCCTTGATCAGCGAGGTCTTGCCGCAACCGGATTCGCCTTTCAGGAAGGTCCATTCGCCGCGCCGGAAGCGCAAGTTGGCGGAACTGAGGAATGGCGTCGCGTCCTCGCCCTGGTGCGCCAACTCCAGCTTCTGGATGGTCAGGCCGAAAACCGGATTCTGGTTGGCGTAGTGGAAGTCGGAACGGCCGCTCTGGCTGTAGAATTCCTGCGGGTGCTGGACATTCTCGATCGCGTTGGCGAGCTCAGTCACACGCTGGCTGTTGGCGCGAAGCGTGGCGATGGCGGGCATGACATGGATGAACCACGAACACTGGCTGATGAGCTGGGCAACCATTTCGGAGCCGGTGATATAGCCTTTATAGTCCAGGCGACTGTGGATGAACGGCACCAGGCCCGGAGCATAGGCTACCATGCGGGCGCCGATGAAATTGTAGATTAGTTCGAACGACATATAGCTGGTGTTGACGACATTCAGCCGTCCCCAGGTACGATCAATGTCGACATAGAGCCGGTCGTGCATCGCTTTCTGCACGCCTTCGCCATGTGAGGCGGCGACATGGAAGCTGCGGCGCAGAAATGTCGTAAGTTCGCTACGATAGCTCCCCTCGGCCTTCTGCATGCGAATATTGAGACGTTCCAGCAGGCTGCCGAGCTTGACGGCGATCCAGGTGTTTAGGGGCACGTAAGTGGCAACGGCAAGAAGGGCGAGAACGGCGCTGCCATAGCTGCCAAGGAACTCCAGACCTTTGACCTCAACTGACGACTGCAACAGGTTCTGGCCGATAAAGTAGAGCGAGGTCGCCAGCCCCAGCACGCCCATGGCGAGGCCGATCGCACCGCCGGTCATGTCCTTGATCGATTCCTGGATGCGCTGGTCAACGTTGTCGGGCGCAACGATGCCGCCGTCCGCGGAACCATGTTGAGCATGGAAATGGGTATGGTTGCCGTCGAGCAAGGCCTGGTTGAATTGGTCGTTCAGCCAGCCACGCCATTTGCGGTGCAAGGTTGCCGAGACGAGATTGCGTATACCGGTGAAGCCGGCATCCTTGAGCAGGACCAGCAGCACCAGCACCCCGGCGTTGGTCAGGATTGTCTCCAGCGGGCGAGTGTTGGCGGCATCGTGCAGGAAGGCGATCGAATTCACCAATTCGCCCGAAGCCATGGCGAACCACACGCTGGCCTTGCTGGACAGCGCGGTGAGCAACGCGATCACCAGCGTCAGCGTCCAGGCTTCCTTCCAGCGGTCCGAGACCCAGTAGGCTCGCACGAGGCCCCAAAAATTGCGCATCGAGGATACCGGCGTCAGATGCGACCGCCCTGAGGCATCGCCTTGTAGTCCATCCGGTACTGACTCTTGCGATCGTCTGCCGATCCGAATCACGATCCCGCCCAAACCTTTTTTGTTTTGTTACGGATGGTAACACCAATTGATCATTTTCCATTAATTTTTAAAGTGGGGATGCGAGATTGCGTCCGCAGTCGTTGCCCTGAGGCAACATATCGATGGCTGGATCGCCACCCGAATGCCTGACAAAACCCATAAAATCTCTATTTATTTCAATCTATTAGGCTCTAGGCAGATGGCCGCGAGAAACCTTCCCCTAGGGAAGCTCCGCACACGGTTTTGTGACTCAAAAGTCCTTTGGGCCGGCCGAATTTCTTATCGGGAACTGACCAGAATTCCCGAAACAGGCCGTCCTTGATGTCCGATTCATGGCGTGCGGAGCTCAGTTTGCTCACGCAACGCCTGCTCTTGCTATCGGCGCGGGGATGGCTGGCTCAGCCGGCCTTTTCCAACTCGCCACGCGCCTTGGCGGCCGCTACCTGACGGATCGCATCAGCCAACGTGTCCGCGTCCTGCGCGCCCATCACCGCATATTTGCCCTCGAGCAGGAAGCACGGCACGCCTGTGATGCCCATGCGCGACGCGGTGGCGATTTCCGTGCGAACCGCTTCGACATCGGCATCGCTCGGCAACAGCGTTTCAACAACAGATGCATCCATGCCGGCCTCGCGGGCAGCTTCGACCAGCACGGTGTGGTCGCCGATGTTGGCGCCTTCCTCGAAATTCAACTGGAACAGGCGGCGCACCAGCCGGTTCTGGACGTCCTCGCCGGCGGCCCCGGCCCAGCGGATCAGCCGATGCGCATCGAGCGTGTTCGGCGCCACCTTGATGGCATCGAAGGCAAAGGAAATGCCCTCGGCTTCGCCAAGCGGTTCGATGCGGGCGTGAATTTCGCGAATGCGCTCGTCGCTGCCGAACTTGGCCAGCATGTATTCGTGGCGGTCCTTGCCTTGCGGCGGAATGGTCGGATCGAGCTGGAACGGCCGCCAGCGTATGTGCACTTCGACATCACCGGCAGCCGCCACCGCCTTGTCCAGCCGCTTCTGACCGATGAAGCACCACGGGCAGACGACGTCCGACACCACATCGACGGTTATGGCGTTCGCTTCGCTCATCTCTATCTCCGGATCTTCAGTTCGGTTTGCGCCACCAGGTCGGCAGCTGATAACCGAATATGGGCGTCTTTCGCGGATGTTCCAGATAATTCCAGTAAGCAAGCCACTGTTGCGTGTTGTACTGCATCGGCACCAGGTAATTGCCGGAGATCAGCAGCCGGTCGAGCACGCGGACAGCGGCGACATAATCCTCCTTCGAACGGGCTCGCAGCATTGCGTCGATGGCCGCATCGATCGCCGGATCGGCGACGCCGGCGAGATTGAACGATCCTTCGGTCCTGGCCGCTGCGGACGACCAGCGCCCGATCTGCTCGATGCCGGGGGACAACGAGTTGTTGAAACCGCTGGAGCCGATCAGCACCTCGAAATCGAAACGCTGCTTGCGCGACTGGATCTGGTCGCCGTCCAGGCTGCGTATGCTGACGTTGATGCCGATCTTCTCCAGTGTACGCTGATAGATGCCGGCCAGGCGCTCTTCGTCCTGCGATGCGGTCAGTATCTCGAAGCCGAAAGGTTTGCCGTCGGGATCGAGCATCGTGCCATTATTCACGTGGTAGCCGATGCTTTTCAGAAGATCGAAAGCGGTCTTCAGCACCTTGCGGTCCTGGCCAGAACCGTCCGTCACCGGCGGTTTCCAGGTGCCGTCCATGACGTCGGCCGGCACGCGGCCGGGGTAGGGGGCCAGAAGCGCCTTTTCCCTGTCGTCAGCCGGATGGCCGAGCGCTGAAAGCTCGGAATTCTGCCAATAGCTCATCGTGCGGGTGTACTTGCCGCCGAACAGATTCTTGTTGGCCCATTCGAAATCATAGAGCATGCCGAGTGCGCGCCGAACCACCGGGTTGGAAAATTTCGGCAGTCTCGTGTTGAACAGGAACCCGGTCACGACGGGCGGGATGCCGGTGTCGAAGGTTTCAGAGATCACGTCGCCTCTATGGAAGGCGGGAAAGTCGAGATCGCGCTCGCGTTTCACCGGGTCGCCGTCGTCGTCGATGGCGCAAAGCCCCTTCTTGAAGGCTTCGAGCTTGGCGTTGGCGTTGAGAAAATACTCGATGGTGATCTGGTCGTAGTTGTCGAAACCGCGCTTGGCGGGAACGTCCTTGCCCCAGTAGTCGGGGTTGCGCTTGAAGACGATGCGCTGGCCGGGCGTCACCTGTGCGATCCTGTAGGGACCGCTGCCGATCAACGGCTTCAGTGTCGTCTTGTCGAAAGTATCGATGTCGAAAGCGTGCTTGGGGATGATCGGCGTCAGCGCGATGATCAGGGGAAACTCACGATCGGCCTTGTCGTTGAAGGTGAAGCGCACGCTATGGTCGCCGGTCTTTTCGAGCTTGGCGATCCTGGCCATGCGGTCGCTGTAGGGTGGCCGGCCCTTCTGCGTATAGGCATCGTAAGTGAACAGCACGTCTTCCGGCGTTACCGGCTGACCATCCGACCATTTGGCATTCGGGTTGAGGTGGAACTCGATGCTTCTGCGCTCGGCATCCATGTCGGCGGTGTCAGCCAGAAGTCCGTAGAGAGTAAAAGCCTCATCGGCACTGCGCTGCAGCAGCGGCTCGAACACCAGATTGCCGAAGATCGTGTCCATCATGCCGCGCGCCGTCGTGCGCAGGCTTTTGAGGATGAAGGGGTTGAGATTGTCGAAGCTGCCGACGACGCAATAGGTGATGCTGCCACCCTTCGGCGCGTTGGGATTGACGTAGCTGAAATGGGTGTAGTCCGGCGGCAGGGCCGGTTCGCCCTGCATCGCAATCGCGTATTTCGGCTCCGACAACGCCGGTGGCGACGACAGGGTGAAAAACGATAGTGCGGTGACCAGCCAAACAAGAACGCGGCCCATGACCGTCTCCTTAACAGGTCGGCTTGATGATTCGATCCGCACCCTAGCATGGGGCAACTGCGTGGCGGCCAATGGCGTCGTCAAGAATTACAAGTGAGCGGGCTGGATTCGACGCCGCTTGCAGTGTAACACGCCGTCCGAAGTCATTCTGTTGCCTCATTTTGGCAACAGGTAGCTGGACCACACGGCACGAAAAAGCCGGTCCCGGGATCATTGAGAGGAAGTGCACGACATGACGAGCCTGAACAGCAACGCGTACCGCCTGTCGGTCATGGCCGCAGGCGTGGTTGGCTTTCTCGGCGCAGGACTTCCCTCTGCTTCCGCCCAGCAGCAGCAGCAGATACCGCAGGGCTGGTTCAAGGCCTGCACCAAGCAGGAAGACGTCGACATCTGCAACGTCCAGAACATCGTCACCGCTGGCAATGGCCAGCTTGTCACCGGCGTCAGCCTGATCGAGCTCAAGGGCAAGGTGAACCGCAAGGTGTTCCAGGTGACGGTCCCGACCGGTCGCCTCGTGCCTCCCGGCATCGGCTTGCAGATCGACACCGGCAAGGCGCAGAAGCTCGACTATGTCATCTGCTTCCCGGATCGTTGCGTGGCGGAAGTGCCGCTGACCGACCAGCTCGTCGCCTCGTTCAAGAAGGGTCAGGGGATCACGCTGACCTCGATTAATTTCCAGAACCAGGCCAACCCGATTAAGATCGCGCTGCAGGGCTTCAGCGGCGCCTATGACGGCCCCCCGCTGCAGCAGTCGGACATCGAGGACCGGCAGAAGAAGCTCCAGGATTTCGTCGCCAAGAACAACCAGGACTTCGCCAAGAAGCTCAAGGACGAGCAGGATAAGGCGAAGACCGCCAACTGATCCGGCGTCGACTCATTATCGTGTCAAAAAAAGCGGGGTCATGCCCCGCTTTTTTCATTTCTGGCTGTACCCGGCATGCCGGAAGTCAGTGCTTGGACTGCCGTTTCGGCGCGTAGCGCCCGTCCGGCTTCTTGTCGAACATTTCCTTGATCTGCGGATGGCGGACGGGTTCTCCCGACTGATCCTCGAGCAGATTCTGCTCGGACACATAGGCGATGTATTCGGTTTCCGAATTCTCGGCGAGCAGGTGGTAGAACGGCTGGTCCTTGCGCGGCCGTACGTCGGCGGGGATGGCGTCGTACCATTCGTCGGTGTTGGCGAATTGCGGATCGACGTCGAAAATGATGCCTCGGAACGGGAACAGCCGGTGACGAACCACCTGTCCGATCGCGAATTTGGCCGTTTTCATCGCACTCACCACTGAATTCCTTGACTTTATTTGGCGCAGACTCCGCATCAATTCAATCCCAAGCGTCTGAGCGCCTCAAAAATACGTGGAATGCGCAACAAAGGTTTTTGATGAACGTCGCGATACCGCGGCAAATTCCGCAGAATCGCTACCGCTGCCGCGTCGGCTTCCGAGGGCCACCTGCAAGCGCCGCAAAGCCGCTGCCAGGACGAAGCCCTTCGCGCATGAAGAAAGCGCGCAGAGGTGCAAAGCCGCCGAGCACGCCGAGGCCGGCGCCGCGCGCCATCTGTGCGGGCAACATGTCCGAAAGCAGCGATATGTTGAGCAGATTGACCGCGCTGCTGCGCGCCAGAATATCGGGCCGGCGCTTGAGATCGTATACAGCAAGGGTAGCGGCAGCCCCCGGATCCTCACGATTTTCACGCGCGATTCCAACCAGATCGTCGATATCCCTGATACCCAGGTTGAGGCCTTGCGCGCCGATCGGCGGGAACACGTGCGCCGCTTCGCCGACAAGCGCCACCCGCTGCGCCGCGAAACGCAGGGGGGTCACCGTCGACAAAGGATAGATCTGGCGGCCCGGCTCCACGGTTACCCGCCCCAGCATCGACTGCATCTGCCGTTCGACCCGCAGCGAGAGCATTGCGTCGTCCAACGCGGCAAGCTCCTTCGCGGTCTCAGGTTTGACCACCCAGACAAGGCTGGAACGATTGCCCGGCAGCGGCACCTGCGTGAAAGGGCCGGTCTCGGTATGGAACTCCGTCGAGGTGAAGCCATGTTCGCGGCTGTGGCCGAAATTGAGGACGAGCGCCGCCTGAGGGTAGGCGCGCGCCGCCGTCGAGATGCCCGCGGCCTCGCGGGCCGGCGACAGGCGGCCATCGGCAGCGACCGCAAGCGACGCATCGATCTCGCTGCCGTCGACCAGCGCGGCATGAGCTTTGGCGGCGCCGAGATGCCAGGCCTTCACCATCGATCTGCGCCATTCGATCCCGGAATGCGCGGCCACCTTGCCGGCAAGCGCGGGTCCAAGGACGCCGTTGGGCAGGTTCAGGCCGAACCGTTCCTCGTCGATCTCGCTGGCGCGGAAAATGACGACGGGACTGCGGATCAGCCTGCCGGTCGCATCGACAATACGCATCACCTTCAAGGGGGCGGCCTTGGGCTCGATGTCCTCGAGCACGCCCAGCCGTTCGAGCACTTTCAGGGCAGGCGTCATGAGCGCCGTGGTGCGACCGTCGGGAGCCGAAACCTCAGGCCCGGCAATCGTCACCGGAAAGCCGGCATCGGCGAAGGCAAGCGCGGCGATCAATCCCGCCGGCCCGGTGCCTGCGATCAGTATCCGCGCTGTTTCCTGATGCTCCAAGATCGGCTTCCGGCTTGCTGTGCGAGGCGGCCATCAGGCCTGCCCAGTCGAGAGACGCATATAGGGCAGATCATGCGGCTTGATCAACGCGGCGATTCGGCCCATTCGAGTGTCATGACCGGCCAACAGGACGATTTCAGCCACCTCGACCGCGCCGGCCGCGCCACGGCAAACGTCGCGCGCAAGCCGCGCTGGACGGTCAACGTCGTCGTCGGTGCAAGCATCGCACTGGCCTGGCTGCTGCTTGCCGCGATGGCGATTCGCGGCGCCGAGGCCCAGATCGGCGCGCCAGGCGACACTTTGTTGCGTAACTTGCCGCAACTGCCGTTACCGGCCGTGCTCGAACGGTTCTTCGTACTCTGCCTTTCACCTGCGCCGCTGGACGCTAGCATCGGCCCGCGTACCCTGGCGCTCATCCTCATGTGGTTTCTCATGGCGATCGGCGCGATGCTGCCATCCGCGGCGCCAATGATCCGCACCTATTGCGAGATCGCCGATACGGCGCGGATCAAGGGGGAGCCAGTCGTCCATCCGCTGGTGCTGGTTGCCGGCTACCTCAGCGTCTGGCTTGCCGCCTCGATGCTGTTTGCGGCAGTGACACTTGCCGTCCACGCATTCGCCGCCACGGGAGGGATATTCGATCCGCTGCTTGGCGCTGCCGGTGGGCTCGCCTTGCTGGTTGCCGGCCTCTACCAGTTCAGCGGCCTCAAGGAGGCCTGCCTGAAGAAATGCCGGAATCCGTTCTCGATCCTGTTTTCGAACTGGAGCGCGAGAACCGTCCGCGTCTTCCAGCTCGGCGTCGCGCAAGGCATCTGGTGCCTCGGCTGCTGCTGGGCATTGATGCTGGTGATGTTCGCAGTCGGCGTGATGAACGTCTTCTGGATGGCGCTGATCGGCGTGTTCACCCTGATTGAAAAACAGACGACGGGCAGTCTTCCAACCCGGCTGGCTGGTGCGATACTGCTTGTCTGGGCAGCCGCGCTGCTAGTAGTCTCGCTATGAGTGGGGGAAATTCGATGGCAGATCAGAGCTGGGCAATGAAAGGAGAGCTCGTACTCTCCTGCAATTGCACGGTTTTTTGCCCTTGCGTGCTGTCGCTTGGCAACCATCCTCCGACCGAAGGTTACTGCCAGACCTGGGCGGGTTTTCGTATCGACGCCGGCCATTTCGGCGAGGTCGACCTCTCCGGTCTCAATCTTGGGCTGATCATGGAAATCCCCGGTTACATGAGCCGTGGCAACTGGACCGCGGGCCTGTTCATCGACGTCAGGGCCTCTGTCTACGCGGTCAAGGCCTTGACCAAGATATTCACCGGCAAAGCCGGCGGAACGACGTCGCTGCTCTCGATCCTGGTCGGCAAATTCCTGGGCGTCGAACAGGTGCCGATCACCTACGAGACGCGCGACAAGACGCGTATTTTCCAGATACCCAGGATTATCGACGGGGCGGTCACACCAATCGCGGGCAAGGACCGCGAGAAGGATACGGTGATCACGAATTCCGAATACTGGATCGCGCCGGAGATCATCGTGGCCAGGTCCGACAAGAGCAAGATGCGGGCCTTTGGCCGCAACTGGAATTTCGCCGGCCGCTCGGCCGAGATATGCAAGCTGGATTGGCGGGGCCCGTGAGGAAGAACACAAAGGCCCGCAAGATCGCCGAGAAGATCACGGAACGGATTCCGCGACCGAAGAAGAAGGTCACTTGGCCGCAGGCGCGCGCGTTTTCGGTGCATCTGCTGACCGCTTCCGGTTCGTTCCTGGCTTTCCTGTCGCTGGTGGCGGCGAGCGAGGAGCGCTGGACGGCCATGTTCTGGTGGCTGGGGCTGGCGCTGTTCGTCGACGGTATCGATGGGCCGATCGCCCGAAAGCTGGAGGTCAAGGAAATCCTGCCGACCTGGTCGGGCGAACTTCTCGACAACATTATCGACTATGTGACCTACGTGCTGATCCCGGCCTTCGCGCTCTATCAGCGCGGTTTCATGGGCGAAGGCCTGTCGTTCCTGTCGGCGGCGATCATCGTGGTCTCAAGCGCGATCTACTACGCCGACACCGGCATGAAGACGAAGGAGAATTTCTTCAAGGGATTCCCGGTGGTCTGGAACATGGTGGTGTTCACGCTGTTCGTTATCGAGCCGGGACAATGGGTTTCGTTCGCCGTGGTGGTGGTGGCCGGCATTCTGACTTTTGTGCCGATAAACTTCATCCATCCGGTGCGGGTGAAGCGGCTGCGGCCGATCAATCTCGGCATGACGCTGTTGTGGTGCGCCTTCGGCGCGCTTGCGCTTGCGCAGGCGGCGCTCGCCGCCTTCTACGACGAGATCGGCGTGCTGGGTGAGCAGGTCAGCACTTTTACCAAGATCGGTATTACCATCACGGGGCTCTACCTGGCCTGCATTGGCGGCATTATGCAGTTCTTTCCAAAACTCGGCGCCAAAAAGGCCTGATCAGCCGCTCTTCAAGGAATCCTGTCCATGTCCAAAGCCATCCGAATCCACGCCAATGGCGGCCCCGAAGTCCTGACTTACGAGGACACCGATCCCGGCCAGCCCGGTTCGGGGCAGATCCTGATCAAGCATACCGCGATCGGTCTCAACTTCATCGATGTCTATCATCGCTCGGGCCTCTATCCGCCGCCCGGCGGATTTCCGCTCATTCCCGGCAGCGAAGCCGCCGGCGTGGTGCTGGAAGTCGGCCAGGGCGTCGACTGGTTGAAGCCGGGCGACCGGATTGCCTACGCCGTGACGACGGGTGCTTATGCGCAAGAGCGCGTCATCGATGCCAGCAAGGTCGTCAAGGTGCCGGACGGCATCAGCGACGAACAGGCCGCCGCCATGATGCTGAAGGGCATGACCGCGGAATATCTCCTGCGCCGGACCTTCAAGGTCAAGGCAGGCGACACGATCCTGTTTCATGCCGCGGCTGGTGGCGTCGGGCTCATTCTAGGCCAATGGGCAAAACACCTCGGCGCAACGGTCATCGGCACCGCCAGCTCCGCCGACAAGATCGAACTGGCCAAGGCACACGGCTTCGACCATGTCATCAACTACAAGGAGCAGGATTTCGTCGCCGGCGTCGCCGCCATCACCGGCGGCAGGAAATGCGACGTCGTCTACGATTCCGTGGGTAACGACACATTCCCGGCCTCGCTCGACTGCCTGAAGCCGCTCGGCATGTTCGTCAGCTTCGGCCAGTCCTCGGGACCCATCCCGCCGTTCTCGATGTCGCTGCTGGCGCAGAAGGGCTCGCTGTTCGCAACGCGGCCGACACTGTTCGTCTACAATGCAAAACGCGAGGACCTCGATGCCTCCGCCGCCGCATTGTTCGAGGTCGTGCTCAGTGGTGCCGTCGAGATCAAGATCAATCAGCGTTATGCGCTGAAAGACGCGGGCAAGGCGCATCAGGATCTTGAGGGACGCAGAACGACAGGCACGACCATCCTGGTTCCCTGACGATAGTCTGCCTTGGTTTTCAGCGTCCCGCCGCAGCCGCGGGCTTGGTTTGCACGAAAAGTCGGCCAGCCACATGCTTGTGCGAGGCAGGCTGATCTTTGCCCTTGAGTTTCCGCTGAAATTCTTGAAGCTCTTTCAAGTCGGGTGCTGCTTTCGCACGAGAGCCGGCCGCGCATACGATGCTTGCGGGAACACAGAACATGTCCGGCAATCCGGATGGGAGGCACTGTGAGTGCAAATCATGATGGAGCGAACCTGCTCGAGGTTCGTGGCCTGACCAAGATATTCGGCACGCTGACGGCGTGCGACCATATCGACCTCAACATCGCCAAAGGTGAGATCCACGCTTTGCTCGGCGAGAACGGCGCCGGCAAGTCGACGCTGGTCAAGATGCTGTTCGGCTCGCTCGAGCCCAATTCCGGCGAGATTTTCTGGAACGGCCAGGCGGTGCGGATCACCAGCCCGGGCGTTGCCAAGAAGCTCGGCATCGGTATGGTGTTCCAGCATTTTTCGCTGTTCGAGGCGTTGACGGCCGCCGAGAACATCGCGCTGTCGCTGGATGACGGCTCGCCGATCAGCAGCATCGCGGCCAAGGCGAGGGCGCTTTCCTACAGCTATGGCCTGCCGCTCGATCCGGAATCGCTGGTCGGCGACCTTTCGGTCGGCGAGCGCCAGCGCATCGAGATCATCCGTTGCCTGCTGCAGACGCCGCAACTCATCATCCTGGACGAGCCGACATCGGTGCTGACGCCGCAGGAAGCCGACAAGCTGTTCGAGACGCTGGAGCGGCTACGCGCGGAAGGCAAATCGATCCTCTACATTTCGCACCGGCTCGAAGAGGTCAAACGCATCTGCGACCGCGCCACCGTGCTGCGGCACGGCAAGGTGGTCGGCCACTGCAACCCGCGCGAGGAGACCGCCTCATCGCTCGCCCGCATGATGGTTGGCAGCGAGGTGCAGGCTGTGGTGCGGGCGCCGGTCGAGGGGATCGAGACCGCGCAGCCGCTGCTCGAAATCCGCGGCCTCGGCCGCAAGCCGGCAACGCCGTTTTCCATTCCTCTCAAGAACATCAGCCTCAATGTCCGCGCCGGCGAGGTGATCGGCATTGCCGGCGTCGCCGGCAATGGCCAGGGCGAGTTCTTCGAATCCGTCTCCGGCGAGGTTTTGCAGCAGGATGCCGCCTCGGTGCGCATCCGCGGCAAGGACGCCGGCGGCCTCACCATCACCGGGCGGCGCCTGCTGGGAGCGGCGTTCGTGCCGGAAGAGCGCCTTGGCCATGGAGCGGCACCGCGCATGAAACTCTCGGAAAACCTGCTGCTGTCGCGCCATGCCACCGACGGCAAGGCTTTTGTCGGCACCGGCGGCATGGTCAAGAGCGGCGCCGTCTACGCGGCATCGCAACGCATCATCGAAGCGATGGATGTGCGCAAGAGCGCGCCGGATCCCGAAGCGGCGGCACTTTCGGGCGGCAATCTGCAGAAATTCATCGTCGGCCGCGAGCTCGACCGCCGCCCAAGCGTGATGGTGGTGAACCAGCCGACATGGGGCGTCGACGCCGGAGCCGCGGCGCACATCCGCCAGGCCTTGATCGAGCTCTCTCGCAGCGGATCGGCCGTACTGGTGATCAGCCAGGATCTGGACGAGCTGTTCGAGATATCGGACGCGATCGCGGTCATGCACAATGGCGAGCTCTCGAAGCCGATGCCGATCGCCGAAGCGACTTTCGAGAAGGTCGGCTTGCTGATGGGCGGCGCCGAACCCGGCCACGCCGAACATACGTTGGAGACGGCATGATGCGCCTCGAACTCGTCAAACGCCCGCAGCGCTCGGCGCTGTTTTCGATGCTGTCGCCGTTCATCGCCTTCGCGCTGACCATCATTGCCGGCGCCATTATGTTCGCGCTGCTCGGCGTCAACCCGCTCAACGCGTTCCATATCTACTTCATCGAGCCGATCAGCCAGGTCTGGCAATTGCACGAGCTGGCGATCAAGGCAGCCCCCCTGATCCTGATCGCGGTCGGCCTGTCGGTCTGCTACAAGGCCAACATCTGGAACATCGGCGCCGAAGGCCAATTCATTTTCGGTGCCATCTTCGGCTCCATCATTCCGGTGCTGTTTCCGCAATTCGAAGGCCCGCTGGTGCTGCCGCTGATGCTTCTACTCGGCATGGTCGGCGGTGCGGCCTACGCTGCGATCCCGGCCTTGCTGAAGACCCGGTTCTCCACCAACGAAATCCTCACCAGCCTGATGCTGGTCTATGTCGCACAACTCTTCCTCGACTGGCTGGTGCGCGGGCCGTGGCGCGATCCGCAGGGACACGGCTTTCCACAAACGATCCAGTTCGGCGACTCGGCGGTGCTGCCGGAACTGATGCCCGATGCCGGGCGTGCCAATTGGGGCTTCGTCTTCGCCCTTGTGGCAGCGGTGCTGATCTGGATCCTGATGGGCCGCATGCTCAAGGGTTTCGAGGTCCGCGTGCTGGGCTCCAGCCCGAGAGCAGGGCGCTTCGCCGGCTTTGGCCTCAACCGCATGGTGTTCTTCGCCTTCCTGCTGTCGGGTGCACTGGCCGGCCTTGCCGGCATCTCGGAGGTCTCCGGCGCCATCGGGCAACTGCAGCCCGTGATTTCGCCCGGCTATGGCTTCACCGCCATCATCGTGGCCTTCCTCGGCCGCCTCAATCCGCTCGGCATCGTCGCCGCCGGCCTGGTGCTGGCGCTGACCTATCTCGGCGGCGAGGCGGTGCAAAGCGCGCTCGGCATTTCCGACAAGGTGGCGAGGGTGTTCCAGGGCATGCTGCTGTTCTTCGTGCTCGGCTGCGACACGCTCATTCATTACCGCATCCGATTGATCGGCCTGGCGCTGACCAAACAGGAAGCCCCCGCGAAGCTCGAGGCCGCGCCAAAGTTGAAGGAAGCCCGCTGATGGACATTACCGTCAACATCCTCTTGACCATTGCCACGGCGGCGACGCCGCTCTTGATCGCGGCGATCGGCGAACTGGTGGTCGAACGTTCCGGCGTGCTCAATCTCGGCGTCGAAGGCATGATGATCATGGGTGCCGTCGGCGGCTTCGGGGCCGGCTACCTGACCGGCTCGCCCTGGATCGGCCTCCTGGCGGCAATCATCATGGGAGCAGTTTTCTCGCTGCTGTTCGCCGTCATGACGCTGTCGCTGGCCACCAACCAGGTGGCGACCGGATTGTCGCTGACGCTGCTCGGCCTCGGCCTCTCCGGCATGATCGGAACGCGCTTCGTCGGCCAGCCTGGCGTCCGGCTCCCCAACCTTGATATTCCCGGCCTCAGTTCGCTTCCGATCGTGGGCAGACTGCTGTTTGGCCAGGACCCTGTGTTCTATATTTCGATCGCGCTGACGGCCGCGGTGATGTGGTTCCTGTTCAAGACGCGTACCGGGCTGACGCTGCGCTCGATCGGCGACAGCCATACATCGGCGCATGCGCTTGGCATCAAGGTCATCCGCTATCGCTACCTCGCGGTCATCTTCGGGGGCGCCTGCGCCGGTCTTGCCGGCGGGCATCTGTCGCTCGTCTATACGCCGCAGTGGGTCGAGAACATGTCCGCTGGCCGCGGCTGGATCGCGCTCGCCCTGGTGGTGTTCGCATCCTGGCGGCCGTGGCGGGTGCTGGCCGGCGCCTACATCTTCGGCGCGGTGTGGATCGGCCAGCTTCATGCACAGGCTTTTGGCATTCCGGTGCCCTCGCAGATGCTTTCTTCTCTGCCCTATCTGGCAACCGTCGTGGTTCTCGTTCTAATCTCGCGCGACAAGCGTCTGACGATGATGAACACGCCGGCATCCCTGGGGCAGCCATTCGTTCCGGATCGTTGACAACAAGAACAAGACGGGAAGCTCCAAGGCTTAACTCAGAGAGGTAACACAATGAAAAAACTGCTTATTGCCCTGATGACCACGACTGCCGCAATGTCGCTGGCGGCGTCCGCGCAGGCCGCCGACAAGTTGAAGGCGTGCTGGGTCTACACCGGCCCGATCGGCGATTTCGGCTATTCCTACCAGCACGACCAGGGCCGCCTCGAGGTCGAGAAGGCGCTCGGCGACAAGGTCGAGACCGCCTATCTGGAGAACGTCTCCGAAGGCCCAGACGCCGACCGTGCTTTCGAGCGTCTGGCGCGCGAAGGCTGCAAGATCATCTTCGGCACCTCGTTCGGTTTCATGGACGCCGAAGTGAAGGTCGCCAAGAAGTTTCCCAAGGTGATGTTCGAGCACGCCACCGGCTACAAGACCGGGGATAATCTCGGCATCTACAATGCGCGCTTCTATGAAGGCCGCTACGTGCTCGGCCAGATCGCCGCCAAGGAATCGAAGTCCGGCGTCGCCGGTTACATCGTCTCCTTCCCGATCCCGGAAGTGGTGATGGGCATCAACTCCTTCATGCTCGGCGCGCAATCGATCAACCCGAACTTCAAGGCCAAGATCGTCTGGGTGAACTCGTGGTTCGATCCGGGCAAGGAAGCCGACGCCGCCAAGGCACTGTTCGACCAGGGCGCCGACATCATCGTCCAGCACACCGACTCGACCGCTGCCCTGCAGGTGGCCGAAGAGCGCAAGCTGCACGGCTTCGGCCAGTCGTCCGACATGATCAAGTTCGCGCCGAACGCGCAGTTGACGTCGCTGACCGACGAATGGGGCCCGTATTATATCAGCCGCGTACAGGCAGCCATCGACGGCAGCTGGAAGCCGGACAATGTCTGGCTCGGCATCAAGGACGGCGCGGTCAAGCTCGCGCCCTACACCAACATGCCCGACGACGTGAAGGCGATGGCCGAAGCGAGCGAAAAGAAGATCGCCGGCGGCTGGAACCCCTTCACCGGACCGATCGCCAAGCAGGATGGCTCGGCGTGGCTGAAGGATGGCGAGGTCGCCGACGACGGCACGCTGCTCGGCATGAATTTCTACGTCAAGGGCGTCGACGACAAGCTGCCGCAATAAACGGCAGAACACATTTCGATCTGCAGAGGGCGCCGCGAGGCGCCCTTTTCATTTGGATGGAGAAGCTGGCGGGAGCTCAGACGGCCGAGCCGTAGAGGTCGTAAGCGTCGGCGCGCTCGATCTTGACGGTGACGATGTCGCCGGCGCGCATCGGGCGGCGCGACTGGATGTGGACCGAACCATCGATCTCGGGCGCGTCATATTTGGTGCGGCCCTTCGCAGAGGTGCCCTGCGCCTCGTCGATCAGCACCGGCAGACGCTTGCCGACCTTCCTGGCAAGCTGCGTCGCCGAGATCTTCTGCTGGCGCTGCATGAAGCGATGCCAGCGCGCTTCCTTGACTTCCTGCGGCACCTGCTCAAGGCCGAGATCGTTGGAACGGGCGCCTCTGACCGGCTCGTATTTGAAGCAGCCGGCGCGATCGATTTTCGCTTCATCCAGCCAATCGAGCAGCATCTCGAAATCGTCGTCCGTTTCGCCGGGGAAGCCGACGATGAAGGTCGAGCGGATGGCGAGATCCGGGCACACATCGCGCCAGCCGCGAATGCGCTCGAGCGTCTTCTCGCCATGGGCCGGCCGGCGCATGTTCTTCAGCACCTGCGGCGAGGCGTGCTGGAAGGGGATATCCAGATAGGGGAGGATTTTTCCATCGGCCATCAGCGGGATGACGTCGGCGACATGCGGGTAGGGGTAGACATAATGCATGCGCACCCAGATGCCGAGCTTGCTCAGTTCCTCCGAGAGATCGAGGAACTTCGCTCGCACTTCGCGATCGCCGAACATGGACGTCTGGTATTTGATGTCGATGCCGTAGGCGCTGGTATCCTGCGAGATGACGAGCAGTTCCTTGACGCCGGCCTTGGCGAGTTTCTCGGCTTCACGCAGCACATCGGCCGCCGGCCGCGAGACGAGATCGCCGCGAAGGGCTGGAATGATGCAGAAGGTGCAACGGTTGTTGCAGCCTTCCGAGATCTTCAAATAGGCATAGTGGCGCGGCGTCAGCTTGACGCCCTGCGGCGGCAGGAGGTCGATGTAGGGATCGTGCGAGGGAGGGGCCGCCTCATGGACGGCGGCCATCACGCTCTCATAGGCCTGCGGTCCGGTGATCGCCAGCACGTTGGGGTGCTTCTCGCGGATCACGTCCGGCTCGGCGCCCAGACAGCCGGTGACGATGACCCTGCCGTTTTCCGAAAGCGCGGAGCCGATGGCGTTGAGTGACTCGTCGCGGGCGGAATCCAGGAAACCACAGGTGTTGACGACAACGAGATCGGCGCCGTCATGCTTGCGGGCGATCTCGTAGCCCTCGGCCCGCAGACGCGTGATGATGCGCTCGGAATCGACAAGGGCTTTGGGACAGCCGAGACTGACGAAGCTGACGCGTGGGGCGGACATGGGCAATTTTCCAATGGACGCGAACCGGAAACATCGATCCGGCCCGCAGTCTCGACATATAACGGTTTGCATGGCTCCTAGCAGGAGCTCAATTCGGGCGGCGCAATAGCACGGCTTCCTCAATCAGGCAAACGGAGCCCTGCGGCTCCGCCTGTGCGTCAGTGCCCGCTTGACCCGAACCAGGGTGACAGGAAGGCGAAATGATCGGGGAATTGCTGCACAGCCCCATCCAGCAGCATCTTGACCGCGACATAGAGGATGATGACCAGGCCGATATAGGCAATCCAGCGGTATTTGTGCAGCAGGCGCGCGACGAACGACGCAGCAAAGCCCATCAAAGCGATCGACAGCGCCAGCCCGACAATCAGCACCGTCGGATGGTTCATGGCCGCGCCCGCCACGGCCAGGACATTGTCGAGGGACATCGAGACATCGGCAATGACGATCTGCCAGGCGGCCTGCGAGAAGGTTTTGCTCGGCCCCTTGCCGCCAATGGCACCATCCTTGTTGAAGTCGCCGTTCGACAGCGCTTCGGTGGCGTCGCGCTCCTCGTCGTGGGTGACACGCAATTCGCGCCACATCTTCCAGCAAACCCACAGCAAAAGCAGGCCGCCACCGATAAGCAGCATGGGACCAATGGTCAGCAGCCATTGCGTGATCAGGGCGAAGAAAATGCGAAGAACGGTGGCCGCCGCGATGCCGACCAGAATGGCTCGCTGGCGTTGGCTGGCCGGCAAGCCTGCAGCGGCGAGGCCGATGACGATGGCATTGTCGCCCGCGAGCGCAAGGTCGATGGCGATGACCTGAAGGAGAGCCGAAAAGCCGGCGGCGGTAAATATTTCCATCGACCTGGAAGCCCTTCGTCGAGTGTTCGTCGTCGATCGTCCGAACGGGCCTAAAGGCATGGTCTGCTGGCGTCAAGCCGCAGCACCGGACAACGCTGGAAAACCATTTTCGTGGTGGTGGAATTACGGAAGATTCTCAACATGCGCCGGCGGCAAGCCAATGCGGCAAGCCCGCGAGAACTAATCGTAGAGATTGTACTTCGGCCAGTCGGCTTCAGGGATCTCATCCCCGATCCGATAGCGGAGCTGGAGAACTTCCATATGATCCGGCCCCGTCTGGCATTTGAACTTCAGCCGATACCACTGTCCCTTGCTGCGGAACGCCGCACCGGGGCTCCGGATGGCGTCGGCGCTCATCTCTGGCGTCGCGAAGGCGTAGGCGACGACGCGGTCGGCCTTGAACTTGCGATCATCATGGGTGATCCGGTCCAGGACTTCGGCATCGCAACGCTGCTCGAGGCGGGTCTGCGGATCAAGTTTCATCAGTCCGGAGCGCAAGGCGTTGTCCATCGCACTGGCCGGAAAAGCCAGCGTCAGGGACGCAATGGCCATCATGCATAGTGTCTTCATGGGCGGGACAAGCAGCATGTTTTGTCTGAAAGATCAACCAACAGGGGCGGTTCATGCTCGGCAAACCCCGGTATTCAGAGGCCCGGCGCAATCAAAATCTCGTGTCGGGCTTCATCATGCGGGACCTGCGGCCAACGAACCAGCGAGGCGCGGCCGGCATCCGTGAGATCGTAAAGACCACGCTCGACCCTTGCGAACCAGCCATAGACATTGTGCTGCAGAATCTTCGGCGCGATCGGCGTCAAGGCTTTCAGATCGCGCGGCCGTTTGGGGCCGTCCGAAAGCGCGGCGGCGCAGGCGAGGGCGCTCTGCCGGTAGGCGGTCATGATCGGAGCGCGCGATCCGCCGCCGGCGACAGGATCGCCGCGGCGGCGCTGGTGCTCGTCGACAAGGCGAGATCGCCGTCGCGCATTCTTGCGCGGCGCCACGGCGATCGGACTGAGAAGCAGTTCGACCCGATCACTGGCGGTTACGCCAATCAGGCCGAAGCCGAGCCGACGGCAAAGGTTGCGGAACCTGGCATCGCTTTCGCGCCCCTTGCCTCGCGCCGACATGCGCGCCGCCAGCCACACTTCATCGCAAGCAGCCGCACGGTCGACGCCCTGCAGAACCAGTTCGAGATTGAACTGCAGCTTCAACTCGCAGATGACGACGATCTGCGGCTCCCCTTCGCGCAACGCGACGATATCGCAGCCGCCGATTTCCCCCTTCACGACGAAGTCGAGATTTTCGAGGAAACGCTTCACCGGCGCATAGAGTGAGGTCTCGTTCATATCGCAAGGTCTAGCCGATTCGACATGAAAAGCCTCGCAGGCGAAATGGTGTGTCGCGTGCCTGGGCCAGAGCGGGGATTCCGGAAGCGGCGAGGCAGGGCTCAGGAATGAAGTTCTGCGAGGAAAGCCAACAGCACGCGGTTGAACTGGTCGGGACGCTGCAAGGGCGCGAAGTGACTGACCTCGGGCAGCATCACCAATTCCGATCCCGGTATGCTGCTGGCCAGATAGGTGGCGTGCTCGTCCTTGATAAACTCGTCGTGCTCGCTTTGGACGACCGCAACGGGCACGCGGATCTCTCCCAGCTCGGTGGCGCCATAATTGGGTTCGCTCTTCATCATCAGGCCGACAGCTTTGACAAATGCATCGAATTGATCTGGCGTGGCCGACAGCTCGGCATAGTCCTTTTTGTGCCGGCTGAAACACCGCTCGATGACCGGACTGGCCTCGAAGTCCTTCGTGCCGCTGGGATCCATATTGCAGCCGAAGAAGAACACACCGGCGATGCGATCGGCGGCCTTCATGCCAAGGATCAGCGCAACGCAGGCGCCATCGCTCCAACCTACAGCGATGGCCTTGTTCAATTGCAGGCGATCCATCACGGCCAGGACATCCGAGGCCATCAGCTCGTATTTGCATGGCCGTTCGTCGCGGGTGCTGCGTCCATGGCCACGGCTGTCGATGGTGACGACCTGATAGCCGCGCTCGACCAATGATGGGACCTGAAATCCCCAATTGCCGCTATGGCCAAGGCCGCCATGCAACAAGATCACGGGAAACCCCGCCCCAAAGGTGGCGTACCAGATTCTCGCACCCTCATGCTCCACATGGCCTTCGTCCGCCGCGGCCGGCAAAGGAGCGGCACCATGCGCTTCGAATTTGGTGAGGTCGTCATCGCGATAGTCCATGCCGAAACAGCCTCTTGGCAAATGCGCAGGGCTTATGTTTATCGCCGGCCCCCACCGAGACCAACCCGCAAGGCAATTTCTGCTGCCATCAGGCGACACGACAGGGGAGATTGCATTGCCTAAGGGCCGATATTGACCGCACCTGTTGCCGTTCGATCCTGCTTGTTTCGCGCCGGCTGATTTTCGTGGAGGGCTTCGCCGTCACGCACTGCCCGATCCGATCGTGTCCTGCGGCGCCGCAGCGGATAGCCGATCTGTCCGAAGTAGCTGGAGGGGACTGGATCGTCGACGCCATATTTCTCAGGCACTTTGTTGCCAGTCGCATTGTACGTGCCGAACACCACGTCGAGGAAGGGCAACTGTCCGGCGAAGTTCTTGTCGTAGGCTTCGCGCTGGTTGGCATGGTGCCAGCGATGGAACTGCGGGCTGGCGATGAGCCACTTCAAGGGGCCGAACGGAATCCGCAAGTTCGAATGAACAAGCAGCGTGTGCCAGAAGTAGATGATGGAAAAGACAGCGATCGAGGCTTCGGAGAATCCGAGAAAAAAGATCGGTGTCAGCGAAATTGCCTTCGTGACGATGGCGTCGACGGGATGAGAGTGGAATGCGCCGAGCCAATCCAGTTCCTCAATGCCGTGATGAACCGCATGGAACTTCCACAGCGCGGGGATTTCGTGAAACGCACGGTGTGCCCAATAGACGCCTATATCGGAAATCACGATGATTTCGGCGACCTGCAGCCAGATGGGCTGGCCGCCGACCGCAAGCGTTACCGATCGCGGGATCAGCATCGCAGCGGCTTCGAGTGCGTTGGCCGCTATCAGAATTATTACTGCCTTTACCACGAGGCCGTTGAACAGCACGTAGATCAGGTCGACACCCAGGCCCTTGCGCAGGATCTTCTGC
Organism: Mesorhizobium sp. M8A.F.Ca.ET.181.01.1.1; assembly: GCF_004792025.1. Classification (NCBI taxonomy): domain Bacteria; kingdom Pseudomonadati; phylum Pseudomonadota; class Alphaproteobacteria; order Hyphomicrobiales; family Phyllobacteriaceae; genus Mesorhizobium; species Mesorhizobium sp. M8A.F.Ca.ET.181.01.1.1. Next base: position 1,471,747 of record NZ_SRTV01000001.1, read on the forward strand.
GGTCGCTCGGCAAACAGATGCTCGAACGGAATGAAGATCAGCGCGCAGATCAACAGCCCCTTGATGCCAAAGATATCCATTCGACCGCTATCGCCTTGCCTTTGGTCAGCGCACCCGGCGCTTCAGCTCCCGAACAGAACCACATTTCTCCTTTCCAAAGGCTTGATGCCGACCGCTTGCATCGTTCCTCGCTTGTCATGTGACAAACGCGCTCGCCGGGTGTCACATCCGTGTCGCAAGCTGGCGCTACCTGGTCGGCGCGCGCTTGTCGAACGCAGCGCAACGCGCGTCCTCCCAGGACTAACCCCTCCGGTCCCTGCCGGCGGGGTTTTTCATTTCCAGAACCATATTGTCGGTCGCGAGTTGTCCTTGCTATTATGGCATTACGGTCAGCACAGGGACGCCCATGACGGACGCGAGTGAAATGAGTGCGATCGGCGACACCCTCATGAGGATCGTCACGCCCGGCATGTCTCCCAAGCAGCTTGTCAAAGCCGCCCGGAAGGCCCACCCCAAGGCCTCGAAGAAGGATATTGCCAGAGCAGCCTTCTTCTCGATCATCGCAAACGCGGATCAGGACATCGGCAAGGCCAGGAACCTGCAGGCATTTGCCATCGCGGAGCGCACACAGCAGTCGGACTGAGCAGGTCGCCGCTTGGCATGGCGTGGGCTTGCCGTCGTTGCGTGATCACGCCTTCATCGCCGCGCATATGCCGCCCGGCAGGCCGACATCACGGTATCGCGCAGCCAACGATGGGCCGGGTCGGCGTCCATGCGAGGATGCCACATCGCCGATATCTTGAACTGAGGAATGGGAAGCGGGAGCTCGAAACTCTCGAGACCTGCCGTGATGGCGTGGTCGCCTGCACTTGTGCTGCCGAAACACGAGCCCGGCACGGTCGCGACCAGATCCGACTGTCGCACAATCCGTATCGCATCGGGGTAGCCGGGCACGACAACCACGACGGTGCGTCCAAGGCCGAGCTTCTGCAAGGCGCCATCGATCGGCTCGGCGACATTGCCTTCCCGTGACGCCACGACATGCTTGCAGGCGGCATAGCGTTCGGGCGTAACGCCGGCGTCTGTCAGAAGCGGATGTCCAGCCCGGGCCACGCCGACATATTTGTCGTGGAACAGGAACTGGGTGCGTATCTCGGGCGCGGACGTTCCAAGCAAACCGATCTCCAGATCGATGAGGCCTTCCCGAAGCGGGCGCGCGTCCTTGTCGGGCTTGGGTGCGAAGCGTAGGCGGACACGAGGCGCCGCACGGGTGACCGCATTCACGACCGGGCCGGCAAGGAATTCCAGGAACGCTTCGCTGGCGCGAATGGTGAACGTCAATTCGAGCCCGGCCAGGTCCACGCGCATGTTTTGCGGCCGCAGGACTGATCTTACATCCCGGGTAACTCATGGACGCGATCGCGCAATTCCGTAGCGTGCGGCGTGGGCACAAGTTCGCGTCCGGCTCGCACGAGCAGCGGGTCGCCGGTGGCAGCGCGAAGTCGTGCGAGTGTCCGGCTCATCGCCGAGGTGCTCAAGCCGAGCCGGCGGGCCGCCCCCGTCACGCTGCCTTCGGCGAGCAAGACGTCGAGCGCTACGAGAAGGTTCAAGTCCACATTGTCCATGGCACACAGCCTTATCGCAGGTGTTTTGCCAGACATAGCGTCGGATGCAACCATAGTTTGAATCTGGCGCGCCTGGCGCATGGCTTCCGCTTGCCCATATCTGCGGTCACCAACCAACGAAAGAGATCGCCCAATGCCCGCAAGCGTTTTGAACACCCCGTCAGGTACAGTCCTCATCATCGGCGCGTCGCGCGGCCTCGGCCATGCAATGGCGGCCGAGTTCCTCGGGAAAGGCTGGAACGTCATCGGCACGGTCCGGGAAGGCGGCCGGACCAAGCTGCACGACCTCGCGGACGCGTTCGAAGGCCGGCTCGAAATCGAGACAGTCGACATCTGCGAACCCGATCAGGTCACGGCCTTGCGCGACCGGCTGTCGGGCAGGGTGTTGGACATGGTGTTCGTCAATGCCGGCGTGAGCAACAACCCCGCTGAGACGATCGCCGATGTGACGACCGACGAGTTCGTGCGCGTGATGATCACAAATGCACTCAGCCCGATGCGTGTTCTCGAGAGCCTGGCGCCATTTGTTCCAGCTGCCGGCCTGATCGGCGTGATGTCGTCCGGGCAGGGGAGCATCTCCAACAACGAGACAGGTCAACGTGAGGTCTACCGGGGCAGCAAGGCGGCGCTGAACATGTTCATGCGAAGCTTCGCCGCCCGCCATGCCGCAACATCGCGTGCCATGGTGCTGATGGCGCCCGGCTGGGTCCGTACGGAGCTGGGAGGGCCGGATGGAAGGCTGAGCATCGAGGAAAGCGTGCCGAGCCTCGTCAACGTTCTGCTTGCCAGGAAGGGAAGCCAGGGATTGCACTATGTCGACTATCTCGGACGCACCGTCCCCTGGTAAATCCCATCGCGATGCCTGCGCGGCGACGAGCGCCAGCTTGTCCGCGGCCACACGAAATAAAGTGGTACCGCGACCGCTGGCGGCTTCTGCATCTGGCCCTTATTGAGCCGCCGTCATGGCGATGAGCTTTCGGACCTGGACGTACTCTACGCAGTGAACAGGAAAATCCGGCCGGGTGGCCTTCGCGCAGTCTTTCGCGGTGGCGACAGGTTCATTCAGCGGAACGCTCGATGCCTGCGTGGACGCTGATGAAAAAAGCAGCGTTTGGGTGGTCAATGCCGAGACGGCAGCGACTTGTATGAGAAGCGCGGCGAAGGCGATATTTTTGAGCATGCGCGACAACGCGCCTACCTGCTACAACGTTCCAGTTAGTCGGGCCGCTTTGGGGGCTTTCTTACTTCAACCGCCCATCTTGCGGCGGCGTCCCACGTTATTTCGGGCATTTTGCTCCCCCACGTCACCTGGTCGAAACCGATTTTCCGGGCAGGGGTCACAGGCGTACATTGCCGTCGTTCTGGCGGAGGGAGTGGGATTCGAACCCACGGTGAACTTGCGCCCACGCCGGTTTTCAAGACCGGTGCCTTAAACCGCTCGGCCATCCCTCCAAGCCTTGATTTCGTTAGCTTTTCTGGTGTTTTGCGCTAGCCGTTGTGGGCCGCTGCTACCATTTTGCTACCGAACATGCTCAGCTACCGGGCTTTACCGCGCTCTGGATCGCCGCGTCAACCGCTTCAGCGGCGTCAGCCTGCATTCCGGGCATGACATGCGAATAGAGATCCAGCGTAATGCCAATGGTCGAGTGTCCCAGGCGCTCGCTGGCGACCTTTGGATGAACGCCGGCAGATAGCATCTGCGTGGCGTGGGTGTGCCGCAAGTCGTGGAATCGGATGCGGGGCAGGGAGGTCTTGCCTATGACCCTGATCCATTCATGTGTGAGCGAGCGCGGCTGCAATGGTGAGCCGTCGACCTGGGCAACAACGAAGCTATCGGTATCGGGTCGGATGCCAAGACGCAACTGTTCCTCGGCTTGCCGCACGCGGTGCGCCTTCAGCTCGGCGACGGTCGCGGCCGAAAGTGCCACGGTCCGCGCCCGTCCGTTCTTCGGTTCCTTGTACCGGACCCCGTCACTGGTTTGCTCGGCACTCTCCACGATCGACAACTGACGTAGGTTGTCACCAAGCTCGACATTGCCCCAGCGCAGCGCCAGTATCTCGCCGCGCCGCAATCCGCATTTTACGGCCAAAAGCGTGGCGATGAACATGCGGGTGTGGCGAAGGTCTTCGATAAGCTGGCCGGTCTGCGCGGCATCGTAGGCGAGCATCTTTTTGCGCTCAACCTTAGGCGGCGTGGTCTTCGCTGCCGGGTTCCGAGATAGCCGCTCCCATGTCACCGCTTGGCCCAGGGCCTTGATAAGAACGCGGCGGAAATGGTGGACTGTCCGGGGCGCCAGAGGCGGAAGAGGCTTGCGCTCTTGATCTTCGTCCTTTCGCTTCCTGTGGTCGCTGCGGGGTTTGGTCAACGCCTCGGTCAAGGCGGCGTCGATTCGATCCGTCTTCAGCTTGGCGAGGATGACGGACCCGATAAGCGGACTGATCCCCTTACGGCAGATCTCGGTGTATCGCTCGAACGTCTTCGGCGCGACGGAAGGTTTGATGAATGTCAGCCATTCATCCAGAAACTCGGCAAGGGTCTGCTTGGTCGGCTCGACATAGTTGCCTTGCTTCATTTCCGTGATGAGGCGCGCGCATTCTTCCTGCGCACCCCGTTTGGTACCCTCGAAGCTGTGCCACTTGCGGCGGCGCTTGCCGGCCTCATCGTAAAGATCCAGAACAATAGCCCATCTGCCTGGGCTGCGCTCAGTGATGTGTCCCTTCATTTCTTCGGCTCCATCGTGCGTTTGCCCATGACGCGACGCAGCAGGCTGCTCACCATTTCGTGGAGACTGTTCCTGGAGAGCAGGATTCGGCGGCGCGGCGCGAATTCGTGACCGATCGATTCGCTAAGATCGGCTGCCGATCGATACAACTCCCAAAGTTGATCATATCCGCCTTTGCCGATCAGCTCCGAATAAAGGAACGCAATTTCCAATGCCTGTTCGCGGGAGATTTGGCTCTCATGAGGCAACCTTTCCAGGAAAGCCTCAATCTCCTTTTCCGCGTCAACAACGCCGTCCAAGGCTCGGTTCGCCTTTTCGAGGAAGGCGTCCATCCCCTTCATCGTGAGCATGCCAACCGCCATGAGTTTTCGAACGGCATTCGCCCGAGTTGCGACGCGATGTTGGAATCGCCAGTCATCAATGGCGTTCAACTCGGCGTCTGACATCATTATCGGTATGCGGTTTTCGCGGGCTTCGACCATTATTTTTCCTTTATCCCCAAATACCTGTACAAAAAAGGCACAAGCGGCACAAGTGGCTCTTGCATGAAACATTCGGTGAACGTAGAATCATGATCGGCCACAGTTCGCGCCGCGAAAGGATGTTCATGACACTTCAGGAGGTTCTGACCAAGGCGACCGTCTCTGTTCCCGTTGCAGGGAAGGTTTTCTACGGCCTGGCAAGAAATGCCAGCTACGACGCCGCGCGGCGGGGAGACATCGCAACCATTCAGATCGGGGGGAAGAAAGTCGTCCCGGTCGCTCCGTTGGCCGAAAAGCTCGGCCTTCGCGTCTCCACCCGGGCAGGGGAAGCTTGAGCGGCGGTCGCCAAACCAAAGCCGCTCAAGCCGATCTGATCCCGATAGCTTTTCACAACCCCTTCCAGATTACGAAATGGAACCAGACCATGAATGACATAGCAGGGCATCTTGCCCAGGCAAAATCAAATCAGGTGCCGCCGCCGAAGAAGTCCACAGTCACGGTCCGCATCGAGCCGGATGGCCGCATCGTCAAGCTAGACGGGCGGGCCGGGTGGCTGATGCGAGTGTTGGTGAACGCCGGCAAGCGCGGCGTCACCACGATCGACCTGCCCGCCGGTGTGCGCGTCTCCCATGCCGTTTACCTGTTGCGCCGAGCCGGGTTCATCATCTCGTCTCCGCGCGAGAGCCACGGCGGCCCTTTTGCGGGCACGCATTCTCGCTACACGCTTCAGACGGAAGTGACCATCGTTGACGACATGGCGGCCGCTGCATGAGCGCCGACGCCAGCTACCCGGAGAACCCGGTCGACCGTGCCGCAGTTTGGCTGGGGACCGGCGGCGCTGACAAGTCCAAGGCGGTTATCCCGCAGATACGAGAGCGCTTCAGTCTCTCGGCATTGCAGGCCGTCCAGGCCCTGCGCGAAAGCCATCGTGTGCAGGGGAGGGCTGACTGATGTTCCAGCTTCAATCGACCTCCCGAGCGCAAGCGCGCGACTATCCAGCAGAGTTCGTTTCCGATGATGGTGAAGTGGTCGAGTTTCGGAACGGGAGCCCTGAAACCCTCTTAGCCAAGGCGCAACGCGAGCTCGCAGCCTTCAAGTTCGACCTGTATGAAACCATCGCCGCTGATCCGCTAGTGTCAGATGTCTGCATCCGCGCGATGGTTGCGCTAGCCGGTTACGTCACGGTGGACAAGAGAACGCTTCAGCCTACCGTGGCTTACCTGTCCAACATGTCGATGATGGCTGAAGCGGGGATCCGCTCGAAAACCACAGTTGGAAACATTCGCCGCTGCATGGTCAAACTCGGGTATTGGGTCGATGTCGGTCAAACCTCTGATGGCTGTCGGCTTTACCGCATTGAAAACCCTCGCCGTGAAGTCGTTCAGATGCATGTCGTGGAAGCCAAGGAAAAGCTCCGGGCAGATGATGCGTCCCGAAAGGAGAACGAACGGAGACGAAAAGCAGCCCGTAGTGCAGAGAGGGTACCAGATAATGGCACCCCTAAATCGATCGAGGGTACCAAAGTTTGGGACGACAGGGTGCCAAACTATGACCCCAATTATCTTAGAGCAAACCTTGGAATTTCTAGCTCTGAAGGGCAGGCCAACCTATTAGCAGGGCCTACTGCTGATCCGGACCAGCCGTTCCCAATCCCTGTTTCTGAGAACGACGCGGTTCCTCTGTTGCTCTCGCTATTGGACGGCAAGGAAAACCGGCCTGGGCTGATCAACTATTTTCGCCTCAAGCTGATGAAGGGAGAATTGACCCCGGCTGATATCGAAACCCATCGGAGGCTAGTGGCATGACCACTCTTGAAACCCCGTCGATGTGCAGAGTGTTCTGCTTCCCGATGCGCCGCAGGCTCGGAAAAATTCGGCGGACGGCTGAACTGCTATCGGCGCGTCGCGGTCGATCCGCCGATCACTACTGGCACCAGACTGTTGCGGGCATTGTCGGCCAGTTGACCAGGGCCGGATTGACGGAAGTCGCGATAAGGCAAGAGGTACAAGCCTTTTCGGATGCTGTGCAGGAAGAGCTTCAGCGCGCCGCGCGTCGCAATGAGGGTGACGCGGCATGACTGTCATTGAGATAGACGGCGGGTTCACAGTGATCGACGGCGCGACGACGCTGGCCGGGCCTTTCCCGACCAATGCCGAAGCCTGGCGTGCTGCCGATCGACTGGAAGGCTCGCCAATATCGCCGGCTGAAAAGCGCGCGGACTGGATATCAAACAAGATCCTGTCGAGCGGCCCGGGGCCTGCTCGACCGTCGACGGGAAAGCGGAAGTCTGCGGAATTCCATGGAATTCCTGGAAAGTCCGGCCGGAAAGACAAGCGCGAGGGTAAAAAGCAGCGCAAGGTTGAGCACCGCCTCAAGGTCAATGCAGCCAAGGCCCCGGGCTGGTTGCGCAAGGGTGCCTCGGCAAAGTTCGATCCCCAAGGCAAGCGGGCCTTCAACACCTCTCAGCTGGGCACATTCGGCGCCGCGTCGCCAGTGCGGAACATCGATGTGGCGGAATATCTGGCCTCAAAGGAGATTTCAGGGTGAGCACAAGACTTCAGCAAAACGGCATTGTCGCCGTAGAAGACGGCTGGGTTATCCTTATCGGGGAGGGGCGTCGCTGGGGTGACCAGATCTACCCGACAGAGGCTGCCGCTCAATCCGTTGCGAAATTGTGCGTTTCGGGCGAGTACGAGATCCGGCCGGCGCGCCGTGTCGGCCGCCTCGGATGGTCAAAGCGACCGAAATGGACAGTCCTCCCTGAGGCATCCGGCAGGGCCGCGTCATGACAATCGCAGAGCGAAGAGCGCGCGAGCAATCCGAACGTGAAAATCCTTGGCAACCCATCACTAACGCCAGCCCTGATGGCATGATCTGCGAGCTTAGGCTTGCAAATCTGGCTGACCACGGGCGGGCACGGTTCTTTCTCCATGCAAGCGGGTGGTATCGCATAGAACCGCCCGAGCCAATGCAGACTTCGGATGTGATCGAATTTCGGCCTACAGGCACAAAGCTGAGTGCCCACCGGCAGGCCTCCATTGTCGAGAAGGCAAAGCGGGGAAAGTTTGAGTATCGCGGCGGCCAGATATTCAGAACTCCGAGGCCCTACAAATCCTATTGGCGGGCCGATGATGAGGATGGCGATAAATGAATCAACGCGTCTCCCTTCCATTCTACGCCTTCTCATCCTTCAACGTTAAGGGCGGCAGGACGCATCCCAAGGTAGCCCGCACCCGCAACCGCGTTCTCGACATGTGGTCCGAGATGGCCTCCTACGCGACCATCGCTGAAGAAGTCGACGTTTCGATTTCGACGGTGGTGGAGTGCATCGCAAGGGCCAAGCGCCTCAAGGATCCCCGGGCGGATCGACCATACCGGCACCGGAAACTTCTGATAGCAGACAAGCGCCGCCGCGAGATCAGGCGTTTGCTCGATGACGGCTTTCGACCACGCGAGATTGCCAAGCGGCTAGGAGTTTCCAAGCGCCTTGTTCTAATCAGGATGAAGGAAGGTAACGCATGACTGTGGTGCAGATAGCGGGGGCCGTTGCCGGCGCGCTCGTGTTTGGCTCGATGCTGATCATCATCGCCGGCGCCTTCGTCCTCATCGCAAGTTCGGGAAGGCAGTAGGATGACGGGCAGGCCAACGATATTCACCGACGAACTGGCGACCACGATCTGCGAACGCATTGCAGACGGGAAAAGCCTACGGTCGATCTGTCTGGATGACGATATGCCGGACAGGGTGACCGTTCATCGCTGGCTGCTTGATCCCGCGCACGAAGTCTTTTGCAACCAATACACGCGTGCGCGCGCGATGCAGGCTGACACCCACGTGGACGAAATGCAGGACATCGCCGACGATGGCAGCAACGACTACGTCACAAAGACCAATGCGGATGGCTCGACTTACGACCAGGTCAACAGCGAGCACATACAGCGTTCGCGGCTGCGCATCGATACCCGGAAATGGGTCGCCGAGCGCATGCAGCCAAAGAAGTACGGCACCAGGGTCGCGCTCACCGATCCTGACGGCGGACCGCTGACGGTGCAGATCGTGAAATTCTCGGAAACCGCTGATGCCGACAGTCAGACTTCCGGCGAATAACTGGCGGCCTCGCTGGTATCAGCAGAAGGCATGGAACACATGGGAGCAGGGGTGCAAACGCCAGCTCCTGTTCTGGCACCGCCGCGCCGGCAAGGACGACGTCAACCTGAATATGCATGCCGTGTCGGCCTATGAGAGGCCAGGCACCTACTGGCACATGCTGCCGGAGGCTGCGCAGGCGCGTAAGGCGATCTGGAACGCGGTCAACCCTCACACCGGCAAGCGGCGGCTGTTCGAGGCCTTCCCTGAAGCTCTGATAGCCAACATGAACGACAATGAGATGTTCCTTCGTTTCAAGGACGTCGATTCCACCTTTCAGGTCGTAGGGTCGGACAACTTCAACAGCCTGGTCGGCTCTCCGCCGGTCGGGATCACCTTTTCAGAATGGGCGCTCGCTAACCCGTCGGCATGGGCATACCTGTCACCGATCCTGGCTGAAAACGGCGGCTGGGCTTCTTTCATCACCACACCGCGCGGCAACAATCACGCCAAGGGCATGTTGGACGCGGTGAGGAAAGACGTCTTCGACCGCGTCACCAATCCGCTGGGCTGGTTCACTGAAGTCCTGTCCGTCAGCGTCACCAACGCCATCAGCCTCGATGCGATCGAACGGCAGCGCCGGGAGTATACGGGCCTTTTCGGCAAGGACATCGCCGATCTGCTGATTGAGCAGGAATATTACTGTTCATTCGCTGGCGCGATGGTCGGGGCGTACTGGGGCGCCGATATGGCCCAGGCGGAGACGCAGGGCCGCGTGCGGGTCGTGCCGGTCGATCCTGCCTACCCGGTTCATACCGCATGGGATCTGGGCAAGGCGGTCAACAACCCGATTTTCTGTTTTCAGGTCGTCCCGATCTTCGTCATGTCGGCAACGGGCAACCCGATCTATCAGCGCTCGGAACTGCGCATCGTCGATTTCTACCGGCCCGATACCGAAGACCTGGAGCAGTGGTGCAAATGGCTCAACGACAAGGGCTACAACGGCACCGACTACGTGCCGCACGACGTCATGCAGCCTGTCTGGGGCACGAAGCACACTCGCTTCGACATGCTCAAGGCAATGGGCCGTAAGCCGAAGATGGTCGGCATGGTCAGCGTGGCAGACGGCATCACCGCCGGCCGCGAAGCGATCAAGCTGGCGGTTTTCGACGAAGAGCGCACCGCCGACGGTCGGGACGGCCTGAAGTCCTACCGTCGCGAGTGGGATGACGACCTGAAGCGATTCCGCGATAACCCGGTTAAGGATTGGGCGGAGCATATCGGCTCGAGTTGGCGATATCTTGGCCTGGCATGGCGCGAGGCGGTCGTACCCACGGCCAAGCCGGTCGGCGACAAGGGCTCCTATGTCGCCATGCCCGATGGTTCGATCCGCAGCGGCCAGACTGTCAAGGAAGCGGTTGACGCCATGGTGAAGCGGCGGCGCAATCGTTGACCTTGTAGCCTTATGTGATAGCTTGGAGAACGAGGCCGCTCAGCTGTAACTGAGCGACCCCGAACACCGTCATGCTATCTTGGTAGGTATCCGACAGCTACGAGTAACGCTAGGATACCTACCACTATCGTCAGGACGGCGATTAGCGCACTGGTGCTCATAATCGCTTCCTTTCCATCGGGGCTTCGATCCCCGACCGGGCCGACATGGCCAAACAATTCGGGCAGCAAAAAAGGCGGGATTACGTTCGAAATGTGAATTCGGCGAACGTTCGGAAACGTTCTGATACAGTTCGTGATGTCGAAATAGCGCGAATTCTACGGCCCAAAGCGGGTTCTTGATCAAGCTCGCAATCACGCGGTCCGCACAATCCGGTCACAATTCCCATTTCGAAATTGGGCTTTTGCCAATTCACCAGAGCGGCCTCGAAACAAGGCAAGCGGCTTAGATTTTCGCGCTCTTTCCGTGACCATGTACCAGTCGATATGATTGGAGCAACCTATGTCGCGCGCTGGTGGTGTCTATTCCGCCCCTCCGGGGACCAAGGGAGCGCCAAACACGACGATCGAAAGCGCGAAGTACAACGCACTTGTCGATGACCTGGTGGCGGACGCGAACGCCGCTCGACCGGTGACGGCCGGCGGCTCGGGCGCAAGCACTGCGGTGGGCGGCAACGACAATTTCAGCACCGCCAGTACTGACATGGCTTCAGCGGCCACGGTCAACCAGGCCAATGCCACCGGCACGCTCGTCAACATCACCGGCACGGTCACCATCACCGCACTCGGTACGGTCGGCGCCGGTGCGGAACGGGATCTGGTGTTCGCCGGCATCCTGACGCTGACCCACAGTGCCAGTCTCATCCTGCCCGGCGCCGCCAACATCACTACGGCGGCCGGCGACATCGCGCGCATGCGGTCGCTTGGTGGCGGTAGCTGGCGCTGTGTCGGCTACACGCGAGCGGGAACAGCCCCTTACTCGGCGACCGGCACGGAAGTCCTGAAGAACAAATCCCTGGAAGACGCCACCACTGCGATTGTCGATGACGCGGACAACACCAAGAAGCTAAAGTTTCAGGCGTCAGGGATCACCACGGGCACAACGCGCACCGTCACCGCGCCGGACGTCGACGGAACGATGTTGCTCAGCACCAGGCAGCAGCTCGTCGCCGGTTTCCGCAATCTGAAGGTCCAGGCCACCAGCGCGACCGCAGTGACAATCACCGCCGACAGCGTGACGGTTGAGGACGGCACAGGCGGCGCGGTTCGCCTGACAGCCGTCAACGTGTCCGCCGACCTGACTGTTGCCGGCTTGAGCGGCCTCGATACCGGCGCCGAGGCGGCAAACACCTGGTATTATCCATGGGTCATATTTGACGGGACGAACGTCAGGGCCATCCTCTCCGCCAGTTCGACCGCACCGACTATGCCGGGCGGCTACACGTTCAAGGCGCGCATGGGCGCGGTGCGCAACGACGCGTCGGCAAATCTGTGGCGCTCGCTCCAATATGGCCGCCGCACGCATGTTGTGAACGGCACCAATCCGACCGCGCCCCCGATCATCGCCAGCGGCACAAGCGGAAGCCCGACGACGCCAACCTGGACCGCTGTTGCTATCGGCAGCTTCGTACCGCCGACCGCTATCACTATTCGTGGCACGATGCTGATGGCGCAGAGCGACAGCACCCGCGCCATGATCGCGCCGAACAACACCTATGGCATTTGGAGCGCGGCCAACGCGGCGCCGGTCGCAAACGGCAACAACGGCATCACCGGCAGCTTCATTGTGGTCAACGTGCAGTTCGACTTCATCCTCGAAAGCACCAACCTTCACTATGCCTCCAGCAACGGCAGCACCAACGTGCTTCTGAACGGCTGGGACGACAACATCTGAGAGGCCTCATGTTCGTCTACAGCAACGACGGCCACAGCTTCCACGCGGTGGACGATGACTACCAGGCAGCACCTGGCGAGAAGCTTTTTGCGGATTACGCGACCCCTGACCAGTTGGCCGAGGCCTTCCCCGGATATGCGCTGCCCGTCGAGCGGCCGAAGGTGCCGAAGTCGCTCGTCATGCAGCGGCTGATCGACAGGAACAAAATGGATCAGGCCTACGCGATGTTGTCGTCGCAACCGAAGTTCTTTGCTCGCTGGTTCGCGCCCGACCATCCTGCCGTGTACTGCGATGACCCCGACGCCGTGGCCTTCGTCACTGCTCTAACCCTCGACCCTGGCACCATCCTGGCGAACGAACAGGCATCATAGTCAATCACCTCGAAGGGAAACGGGCGGGCTACCGTTTGGATCGTCGCCAACCGGCGGCTCGTGCCTCTGCTTCTGTGCAGAACCAACGCTCGCCCTGGTCCGATCGGACGCGGGTCTCGTCGTAAAACATCTGACCGGGCACATGATAGATATGCTCGCCGGTGTTGTACGAGATGTTGCCTTTGATGGTGCAGTTGGCTCGGGCAACCATTGCGGTCTTTGCGGCCGCCGCACCGTGCAGAATGTCATCCGCGAAATAGCCGCCGGCGACGGCCACGGCAATCATCAACGCTGCTGAGGCCATGGGTTTCATGGCTGCACGATAACAGACGACAATCAATCCTCGGTTTCACCGCTCGATACAATTCAACCGATCCTCCTAATTCAAGCGGCTATGGTTTTCGCATGCGCCTGCCGCACCCTGCTTCAATCGCCAATGGAAGCGGGTTTTCGTCGTGGATCGCAACTTTTCGAGGTCCCTCGCGCTTGTCTTGAAGTCGGAAGGCCTTTGGTCGGACAATCCGGCCGATCCTGGCGGCGCCACCATGAAAGGCGTCACCCTCGCCAATTTCCGCCGCTACGTCCAACCAAACGCCACCAAGGACGACCTTCGCCGTATCACTGATGCGCAACTCGCGACCGTCTACCGGAAATTCTACTGGGATGCGGTTGCCGGTGATCAACTGCCCGATGGAGTTGATTATGCCACATTTGATTTCGCTGTGAACTCGGGCCCGGGCAGGGCGGCGAAATACCTTCAGGCGGTTGCCGGCGTTCCCGAGGATGGCCAGATCGGCCCCACGACCATCGCTGCCATTTCGGCCAAGCCTGCCGGCGGCGTCATCGATACCCTGTGCGATAACCGGCTAGTCTTCCTGAAGCGCCTCCCGACCTGGGGCACATTCGGCAAGGGCTGGCAGAGCCGCGTCGAGAGCGTGCGCAGAGCTTCGCTGTCCCTGACCATACAGCCAGCCACAGCACCGCCAGCCCCCATGCAGCCGGCCCCGGCTCCTGTAGCGCCCGCCGGCAAGCCAATCACTTATCCCGACCCGACGCCTACCTCCGCGCCCGTCGACGTCGAAACCAACTGGTTCTGGCTGCTGCTCTATGCGGCGCTCCGAGCCATCTTCAAAAGGAACTGACCATGTGGGCAAAACTCAAGGCCTTCTTCTCGTACAGCGAAACCATCCTCCTGGCGCGCGCCCAGATGTTCGCCGCCATCGTGTTCGGCGCGTTCATGGCGCTCGATCCATCGCTTTTCCAGGCATATGTGCCGACCCCATACGTCCCGCTCTATCTGCTCGGGATGGGCGTCCTGACGGAATACGCGCGCCGCCGCCGGGCGCCTGACCTTGGGAAGGATCAGTGATGAGCGCAATCGTCGCCTTCTTTCTGGGCAACCCGACGATTGTGGGCTTTGGCGCGGCATTCATCGCGGCAATCGGCTGGGGGTTCCACCAGCGCCTGGCTGGCGCCAGTGCCGAGCGCGCCAAGGGTGCAGCTGAACGGCTGGAGGCACGCACCGAATCCGACAAGATCGACCAGGCTGTGGCCGGCATGTCCGATGCCGAAGTGCTGAAAGGACAGGCCCAATGGTCGCGCCCAAAGTCCTGACCGTTGCAGCTTTCGTTGCCCTCGCTGCCTGCCAGCATACCGGCGGCTCGTTCTGCGACATCGAGAAGCCAAACCGAAACCCCGTCGACGACATGACGATTGTCGAGGCCCGAGACGCGCTGGTCCATAATCTCAAAGGCCAACGTCTATGCGGATGGAGGCCATGATGCACGACCTCTTCGATCTTCTCGGGATCAAAGGCCCCGTGGTGGCGGCCGGCCTCGCTGGTGGCGTTCTCAGGGCGTTGTCGCGGCACCGGTACAAGCTGCGTGAAATGGTGGCCTCTCCGATTTGCGGGGCGCTGGCCGCCGCATATCTGACGCTGCCGGCCGTTGCATACTTTCAATCGACCGGCCTCCCTATGCCGGATCCGACCAATGACACGACCACTCTCGCGGCAGCGTTTCTGATCGGCGTCTCCGCAATGTGCGGAAGATCAAGCCGGCGACTGAAGAATAGCGCTTCCTGACAGCGCTGCCGCTCAACCTTGCCTAGAATGCGTCAACGACCGCTGAATCAATGTCGAAGCCTACAGTGCAGAAAAACTCATCGATGGGATCGCCATTGGCGTGCTCAGTCAGATGCGAACAGACAGTGCCTCGTCCAAACCATCGACCGACACCTTTATCCCCATCATGAGTCTTTAAATCATTATCCTCGTCAATAATTTTAAGGCGTCCCAGTTCGATCCACAACTGCTTAGCATCGCTGCGGCGGCATAGGACGCCTATATTGTTGTGCCGATCGGTATGGTCACTGGTGCGATCGATCCAATCTTTCGAAAAATCATTGTTTTCGATGCCTGCGCTTATACACGCCTTCAATGCTCTTCCAACCGGGCTGCTGATCGTGGCTGCTTTTGCTTCTAACATTGGCGCGAACCCCGTTGTGACTACCAACGCGAGTATTGTCGTGTACTTGCTCATCGCCACTCTCCCAATCCCGCTGTCATTGAGCGCAATTGTTCGACGCTTGTCCAGTGTTAGTTCAAGCGGCTTAGAATTTCGCTGCTGTGCCGATCATTCTCCCCGCCATGGCCAAGAAAGACGCGCGGACTGCCGATCAGCAGAAAGAGGGCGAGACCCTTCGCAAGGAGGGCGCGATATGGCTGGCGCGTGTCGAGGCAGCCGGCAAGCTCGAAAAAGACTGGATGGACGACGCCGAAAAGGCCGTGAAGGCCTACACCGGCGAGGCCCGGTCGCAAGACCTGACGTCGTCGACCGCGCTCGGCGGCACCTACGATTTCAACATCCTTTTCGCCAACACCGAAACCATCGTGCCGGCGATCATCAACAGCCCGCCAGCGCCGGACATTCGCCGCCGCTTCGCCGATGAAGACCCGGCCGCTGCCGACGTCGCCGAGATCATCGAGCGGGCCATTCGCAAGCAAGTCGACGATTCGAAGCTTCAGGTCGAACTGGAGGCACAGGCGCAAGACGGGTTCCTGGCCGGTCGTGGCATCGTGCGCCTTCGCTTCAAGAGCGACATCGTGAAGGATGAAGCGACCAATGCCGAACTTGAGCAGGCGAGCGCCAGCGCCGACGGTGGAACAACTGTTCGCACTGCGACGGCTGGCGACGATGTTGAAAGCGGGGACGAATATTCAGCACCATCTGGCGCATCTGCTGCGGACGGCTCGACAAGCGAACGCCTCGCAAACGAGTGCATCGAGTTCGAGGCGGTAAGCTGGCGCGACTATAGGCACGGACCGGCCAAGCGCTGGGCAGCCAGGCCGTGGGACGCATTCCGGTTCATAGTGCAGCGCGAAGACGAGGGCTCGGTATTCGATGCCGGCCTGATCAGCACACAGACCGATGACGTCGAGAAAAAAGCCCGCGGTGAAAGCGACGATGACCTGACCGGCTGGGAAATCTGGGACAAGAGCAGCCGCAAGGTCATTTTCATCGAGGACAACGGCGTCATTCTGAAGAAGGTCGATGACCCGCTGGGGCTGACCAACTTCTTCTGCATTGCAACGCCGGTGCAGCCAATCGAGGTCACCGGCCGGCTGATGCCGGTCAATCCGTTCGCGATCTACAGAAAGCTCGCCGACGAACTCGACCTGACCACCAAGCGCATCAACCTCATCACGAACAAGATGCGCGTGAAGGGCTGGTATCCCGGCGATGCCGGCGACATCAAAGCCATGGTCGACGCCGATGACGACGACTTCGTACCGATCGCCAATGCTGACATCTGGGCAGCGAATGGCGGTCTTCAGGGCGCGGTGGCGTTCTGGCCGGTCGAGAAGTTCATCCTCGTGCTCCGCGAGCTGTACGCGTCCCGCGACCAGACGAAGCAGGCCATCTACGAAATCACCGGCATTTCCGACATCGTGCGAGGCGCGAGCAAGGCGCAGGAGACCCTGGGTGCACAGCAGATCAAGAGCCAATGGGGCTCTCTGCGCATCCAGAAGATGCAGCGGATGATGGAGCGCAGCGCGCGCGACCTGTTCGTCATGATGTCCGAAATCATCCCCTCGAAGTTTACGCACGAGACGCTTCAGCAGATGACCGGGGTGCAGATCATCCCCGCGCAACAGGATCTGCAGCCGGTCACACCGCCGCCAGCACCGCCCCAAGGCGCGCAGATACCGCCCGAGCAGCAGAAGCAGCTACAGCAAGCCATGCAGGCCGCTCAGGAGGCGGAGAAGGCGCGCCAGGCCAAGCTGGCGAAGCTCGCCGATATCCAGCGGCTTCTGAGCCAGCCCCTTGCCATGTCCTACCGGGTCGACGTCGAGAGCGATTCGACCATCAAGGCGGACCTGACCAGGCAGAAATCCGAAACGGCCGAATTCATGCAGGCGGCCGGCGCCTATTGGGCGGCAGTCGGTCCGCTGGTGCAGCAGGGCGCTCTGTCGAAAGAGGTCGCCGTCGAAATCTTTGCGGCGAACTCGCGGCTGTTCAACCTCGGCAAGTCGGTTGAGGACACGCTTGAGAAGATGGTGACCGAAGCCAAGGAAGCGGCCGATAAGCCTCCGCCACCAAACCCCGAACAACAAAAAGCGGAAGCGGACGCAAAGGCGCGAGAGGCGGATACGGCGGCAAAAGCTGCTGACGCGAAGATCAAAGGCGATCAGGCCGCGCAAAATATGCAGTTTGCCCGCGAGCAGCACGACATGACCATGAAGGAAAAGTCGTTCGATCTGCATTCCAAGCAGCAGGATCACACCGCCAACTTCAAGCAGGCGCTGGTGGGTGCGGGCTTCCCGCCCGACTACAGTGTTGAGGGTCAGAACCAGATGAACCAGCAGCAGTTCCAACTGATCATGGCCGAGATGGCGGCGGCGCGCGAGCAGTCGGCGAAGGAGATGCAGGCCCTGGTGAGCGCCATCGTCCAATCTAACCAGGCCACGATCGGCGCTGTCATCTCAGCGATCACCGCGCCGAAGAAGATCATCAAGGACAAGGCCGGCAAGCCCATTGGCGTCCAGACGGTGATGCAATGAGCGTCATACTTGCGACAACCGTCAAGACGGCGGTGATGACCGCTATTCGCGATGCAGTCGCCGACGGCACGCTTGAAATCCTCGACGCCGCCGATGTTCTATTGGTTTCGTTTGGCCTATCAGCCTCGGGCGGCAATGTCGTCGGGTCGGTATGGACCTTGGCATTTGACGCCAGCACGGCATCGGCAGGCGCGGCGGGCACGGCTGCGAAAGCCCAGATCAAGAATTCAGGCGGGACGGCCAAGATTACGGGGCTGACGGTCGGCACGGCTGCAACCGACGTCGTTTTGAGCAGCACAACGATTGCAACAGCTCAGAACGTCATCCTGACCAGCGCAACCATCACGCATCCCTGACCGATGGCCGCGACTGTCATCTTCCTGACCATGACCGGCGCCGGGACATGGACCGTTCCGAGCGACTGGAACAATGCGAACAACAGCATTGAGGTTATTGGCGGCGGCGGCGGTGGCGGCTCTTACAACAATGGCGGTGGCGGTGGCGGTTATTCAAAAGTAGTCAACGTCACTTTGACGCCCGGCGCAGGCATCGCGGTAAACGTCGGTGCTGGGGGTGCAGGCGGCCCGCGATTTGCTGGCAACGGCGGCGCGGGCGGAGACACATGGTTCGGCAACGCTGTCTATGCCTCAGCCACTGTTGGCGCAAAGGGCGGCGCTGGTGGCGTTTCCGACAACCTAGGGAATGCTGCTCTAGGCGGAGCCGCCGCCAGCGGTATCGGGTCAACCAAGAACTCAGGCGGTAATGGCGGTACTCGTATCAGCGGACCGGGCGGCGGAGGTGGAGGCGCGGCTGGGCCGAACGGTAGTGGCGCTAACGGCGGTTCGCCATCTGCATCGTCGGGGCAAGCTGGCTCGGGCGGTGGTGGTTCGGGGGGTGGCACAACCGGCTCCTCTGGTACTTCGACCAACGGCGGTGCAGGCGGCAGTAATTCAAGCAGCGCAGGCTCTGGCGCGGGCGGCACTGTTGGCAGTCAAAATGGTGGCGCGGGCACTGCTGGCGGCGGCGGCGGTGGTACGTACAACACCAACGCCGTATTGACCGGGGGAGCCGGTGGCGCCGGAGCCGAGTGGGACGCAACGCACGGTGCCGGAGGCGGTGGCGGTGGGCTGGCAACTGGCAATCCGGGTACATCGGTTGCTGGTGTAGGTGGCAAATACGGCGGCGGTGGCGGTGGAAGCACCGACACAAGCGAGGCCGTCGGCGGCGCTGGCGCCCAAGGCATCATCGTCATCACCTATACTCCCGGCGGCGCGCCCGACATCACCGGCACGCTCGCCGCCACGCTGTCAGGCGCGTACACGGCATCCATCATAGGGACAGTGCAGCTGCCTCCACAGCCCATGCAGCCGGGCGGCGGCGGATATCGCAAGCCGATCATCTATGTCGATGAGAAGGGCCGGCCTGTCGACCTCAAGACGTTCAAGGTTCGCACCGCGAACGAGGTGATGCAGGCTGCAAAGGTAGCGGAGCCGCGACCCTTCAGCCGAACGCTAGCGCGGGCCATCGCCGGCAAGAATAACGAAGAAATCGCCGCCGAAGCGCGCCGGCTGGCGGCGGTCACCGCAAACGCCAGGCTTGCCGAGCTCCTAGACCGGCTGGAGCAGTTGGCGATCCTTGAAGCAGAGCAGGATGAAGGCGCCGCTCTGATGCTGCTTCTGGCGTCTTGATCCAATCACGGCGGGGTCGCCGCCTTCAAAGCGGCTGCGACGTCGGAGCAGTCAAACGAACGATAGCTGTCTCTCGCCTTGATTCGAAACTTCCGCGTTGCTGATTTCAACGGAGCTACATCGAAAATTGGCGTAATCTCCACGGATCCAAGTTCCGGCAAGGCAAATAGATCGCTTGTTTCTTTCTCTATTGTCTCACATCTCTTGTCCTTTGTATCGACTGAGAAGCTGTACGTATAGTACACATCAGGAACGATTGCCGAATTGTCTGTCGTCAGCGTTAGTCCTGTCATCAGGGAATCCCCGTAGACGTTCCGCCTTGATTGAAAAAAATTGCCGACAAAATTGTTGTCGAACTTTACTTGATAGGCGCCAATATGGTTGGCTCCGGTTCCGGAGAATGATACTCGAAATCGGAAATATAGAATCAAGCTGTATTGAGGTACCTTCCCGTCAAAGAGCTGATATGACAAAGCGGGCTCGGCGTATATAATATCAGTATCGTCGAGCGGGTTGAGTACGGAAGTGGCATATATCTCCTGGGGCTTTGTTTTTGCAATTGCCTCGTCAACTTTCTTTGTTGCGTTTGCAATTTGCTCATCGATCCGATTGGACTGCTGAATAGCCCCGCCAGTAGCAATCAATCCACCCGCTGCCACCAAGATGCTGAGCCTCGAAAAAAACGAGTTCATCGAGGTTTGCAGAGACTGAAATAGCGTTTCGTTCTGGTTCACTTTGTGTTCGACGGCGTCGAACCGAACGCTCATTTCATTAAGCGTCAATTTTGGTTTTACGTCACCCTTGGTGTCGATTGGCATTCGCTCCCCCTGTAGTGCACTCAATCTAGCTTGGCTCGAAAGCAGATGTCGAGGCTGCCAAGTCTTCATTTTCAAGCGGCTTAGAATTTCGCACTGACGCACGGCACCATCGCCTTGCCCTCAAATCGGGACAGGCAATGGCTCGCTTCGTTTTTCGCAATGGCATCTTCGTCGATCGTCAAACCGGTGTTCCGATGGCAAAGCCGTTCGCCGGTCAAATCGTCATGCCCAATGTCATATCGGACATTCCCGAATACCGCTCGCCTGTTGACGGCGCACTGATCGGGTCGCGTTCGCAGCGCCGGGACGATCTGAAGAAACACAACTGCGTCGAGTACGAGCCCAGCCTGTCACCGACCAAGGGCAAATTTCGCAACCCCGAGTTCTGCAAGAAGCGGGGCCTTCAGGTGTCAGAGGAATTTCGATGAGCGCTGCAGTAGCAGAAAACCTGTCCAGTAACGCCCCGCCTGCCGGAGCTATCACCGACGCGGCGGCCAACAGCAATGCTGTAGCGACAGTGGCCGATGACGCCGCGTTGGAGGCGATCTGGAACAAGAACGAACGCGACAATGGAGCGGATCGCGAGAACGGCAAGTTCGTCAGCGCCGACAGGTCCGAAGCAGCCGACGCGGTATCGCCGAAGGGCGGTGAAGGCGGGGAACCGGCCGGCGATGGTCTGACGCCTGGCGCCGGTTCGGTTCCCCTGCCTGACAACTGGAAGGGCCTTCAGGGTGCCGATGTTGTCAAGGGCGCATGGGAAAAGACGCCAGCAGAAATCCGCGCCTTTGTCGCAGCGCGTGAGCAGGAGCTACAGGGCCGCCTGTCCGAACACGGCCGGCAGCTTTCGACCGTCAAGCCCATCCAGGAAGTCATCGATCGGCATTCTCACTACTTTGACCCACAGAAGGGCCGCAAGCTCGCCGATGGGACGGTGGTCACGCCGGCGAAGGCGATAGATTTCCTGTTCAACGCCCAGGCCAACCTCGACCGGGCACCGGTCGAATCCATCATGGCCATCATCGACAGCTACGGCGTGCGCGACAAAATCGCCGCAGCCTTCGGTCATTCCGTCCCACAGGGCGAAAACGAATTGCGGCAAGAAATCGCCGGGTTGAAGACCATGCTCGCATCGGTCCACAACCCCGCGAACATCGACGACCGCATAAACCAGAGGCTTCAGGAGCGCGACGGGATCACCGCCGCTAATGAAGAGCTGGGCCGCTTGTCAGCTGACAAGCCGCTCTACTCGGAAATTCCTGAAAAGCGGATGGTCAACTTCATCAACGATGCATGGGACCGGCTTGGAGCCACCGCCTCGAAAGAGGCCGTGTTCAACCTGGCCTATGACATGGCAGTGAACGCCGATCCCGATCTCCGCGCCAAAGCAGCCGCCGCTAAACCGGCCGCTCCGAGGGACGCTGGAAAGGTCGATGCGGCCAAGCGCGCCAATTCCGTCAACGTCACATCAACAGCGTCGGGCAAGGCTCGGGTTCTCACCGAAGATGAAGAACTGGCCGCTGTCTTTGACCGCAATCAGAAAGGTTAAATCCGATGGCTGGTCCGTCGACCACCTTCACTGAAATGGTGTCCACCACCCTGCGCAACAGCGCGACGGAAGTGGCGGACAACGTTTCGAAGAACAACGCCTTCCTCAACCGTTTGAAGAAGAAGAACAAGATCCGCAACCTCGACGGCGGCACCGAAATTCAGGTGCAGCTTGAGTACGCGGAAAACAGCACCTACCAGCGCTACGCTGGTCTGGACACGCTGAACACCAACGGCTCGGACGTCGTCACCTCCGCGAAATTCGACTGGGCACAGGTCGCCCTGCATGTCGTGTCGAGCGGCAAGGAACTGCGTATGAACGCCGGCAAGTTCGCGATGATCAACCTGGTGAAGACCAAGAAGAACAACGCGCTCAAGACCGCCGCCAACAACTTCTCTGTCGATCTCTATTCGGATGGCTCGCTGTCCAACCAGATCGGCGGCTTGGCCAACATTCTCCAGTCCAACGGTCAGGGCATCGTCGGCGGCATCGACGCCGGCACGTGGACGTTTTGGCGCAACAAGTTCCGCGAGGCCACCGGCACCAACCTTGCCGCGTCGCCTTCGGCGGTCAACGCTGCGACCTTCAAGTCCGACATGAATGCGATGTGGCTCACGCTGAACCGTGGCGCCGACAAGCCGGACCTGATCACGTTCTCGCACGACTTCTATTCGCTCTACGAGACCGGCGAACAGCAGCTTCAGCGGTACATGGATGCCGACATGGCCCAATCGGGTTTCATCGGCCTCAAGTACAAAACCGCCGACGTGATTTTCGACGACAACACGAATTTCACAACGACGGCCGAGAAGGGCTATTTCCTCAACTCCGACTACCTCTACGTCGACCAGCACAAAGAGGCGCAGTGGACGCAGGACGACGAGAAGAAGCCCGTCAACCAGGACGCTGTCGTCATCCCCTTCTACTGGATGGGCAATCTCGTCTGCTCGAACCGCTCGCTTCAGGGCGTGCTGTTCGACGTGGCTTAAGGAGCGAAGAAAATGACCTCTTTTGTCGGTATCGACGTCACCCAGACGTACAGCGCCGCGCAGCTCACCGGAGCGAACTCCGGCAAGGCTCCGAAGGTCGGCGACCTTTACGAATCGTATGACAGCAAGTCGTATCGCTTCGTGAAGTACAACCAGGGCGCTGGCGCGATTGCCGCCGTCGCCAACAACGTCGTGGGCTTCTACGCTCCCGGCGGCACCTCCACCGGCGTCTGGAATGAAGTCACGTCGGATGTTTCGGATACTGCCGCGAACGGCGCCGGTGTTCTCGCTGGCGCGCCAGGCAATGGCGAGTATGGCTGGATCCAGGTCAAGGGGCCGGCCACGCTCAACACCGCTCTGGTGTCCGGCGCGTCCGGTCAGGCTCTTGCCCTGTCCGTCACGACCGATGGCACGCTGAAGGTTGCTGCCGCTGTCACCGAAACCGTCTGCGCCTACTGCATCCTGGCCTCGGCCAAGATCATCATGTGCGCATTCCCGCACTGAGCATGACGGGCGGGGTGAAAAGCCTCGCCCGCTTCCTCATACCATGGAGAAAAACCATGCCCGACGAAATCGCATCGATCGACACGGCATCGTTGTCGCTTGAACCTGTCCCGGTCGTCCCGGAAGGCGATGCTTTTGCCCGCTTCCGTATGCATTGGCGCGGCGGTGAACACCGACTGGCGGCCGAACTCATCCGAGCCGGCGAGTTCGCCGAAGACGAGGTCGCGGCCTTGCTCGGCGAGTTCCCCGACCTTCTCGAAATTCTCAACAGCTAAGGGGCGCTGCCCCGCCAGGAGCGAACAAGATGGCCGAAAACGAAACCCCGATGATCCGCGTGATTGGCTTCAAGACCAGTTACGAAAAGCTGCCGGTCAAAGGCGACCCGGTGACGGAGAAATGCGACCTCAAGGGCTACAAGCTCGACGCCAGCGTCCGGCGCATTCTTGAGCTTCAGCCCGAGGATTGGGTGACCTATTCGCCATCGCACTCGCCGCTCAACACGCGCACGACCGACCGCGTTCGCCATCTCATTCCCGACCCGTCGCTGATGGGCGAGGACCAGGACGGCGAAAAGCTCCGTTTCATGACGGCGCGCTGGATGCAGATCGAGCCGGCTTATGAGGCCTTCAAGAACGGGCGCGAAATCCCGATCAACGGCACGGCGCTTGCCGCATGGTCCGGCGTCACGCCCGATCAGGCGGAAGTGCTGCGCACGGCCGGCATTCGCACGGTTGAGGAAGTCCGCGACCTCACCGACGGCAACCTTGACCGCGTGCGGCTCCCGAACATGCGCGATCTGCGCAAGCAGGCCGGCCTGTTCCTTGCCAACTCGGACGCTGCGAAGGCCGCCGAGCGCGAGGCCGCGAAGGATGCGACGATTGCCGAGCTGGTCGAGCGCCAGGCGGCGATGGAAGCGATGATCGAGGAACTGACCAAGCCGAAGGGCAAGGCCAAGGAAGCCGCCTAATGACCATTCTCGACGTGGTCAAAGGCGCCGCGACAGTGCTCGGCATGGACGTGCCGACGCTAGTCTATGGCGCGACCGGTCGAGAGATGGTCGAGATGCAGGAACTGGCCAACGTCATGGCCCTGGAAATCGCCAGGGCGCATGACTGGCAAAAGCTGCTGATCCCGATGACGTTCACCGGTAACGGCGTGTCGGATGCGTTCGACATGCCGTCCGACTATCGCCGGATGCAGAAAACATCGTCGCTGTGGTCGTCGCGTTGGCTGTGGGCTACCACACACCTTACCAGCACCGACGAATGGCTTGAGCTTCAGGTGACACCGATCGCCACGGTGAACGGCTACTGGATCATCTTCGGCGACCAGTTCCACATCTGGCCCGTGATGGCGGCATCCGAAACGGTCCGGTTCTTCTATGTGTCGAACTTGCTTGTTGCGGCCGGCGACGCTTCGAAAAAGGCGCAGTTCAGCGAGGATGCCGACAGCTTCCGACTTTCAGAGGATCTGCTGAAGAAGGCGATCATCTACCGTTGGAAAGAGAACAAGGGCTTGGCCTACGAGCAGGCGCTCGACGACTATCAGGACCAGCTCCTGCGCTGCATGGACGATGACGCCGGCTCCAAGCCGGTTGTCTCGGGCCGGGCGCCCGCCAGTTGGCGCGGCAAAGGCACCGCATGGCCTGGCACGGTCACAGGTGCAGCGTGAGGTACGAACGCTTTCCCGGCCGCCGCAAGGCCGTCCCAGCCCCCGCGCGGGCCGTGGCGCAGCCCTACACCTTTGGCGCGCCGGTCGGCGGCTGGGTCACCAACAAGAGCCTGGTGAAGTCCCAGCCGTTCACCGCGCAGACCCTTGAAAACTTCCTCCCGACCTCGACCGGCATCATCATGCGCGGCGGGTCGGTCAAGCGCGCTACAATTTCAGCCAACCCTGTGGAAAGCCTCATCACCTACAATGCCGGCGGCACCAAGAAGATTTGGGCCTGCGACATCAATTCCATCCGCGATGTTACCTCGCCGGCCGATCCGATCACGCCGCCGGCTGCTTCCGTGTCCGGCCAGACATCGGGGTACTATTCCTATGTGAATTTCACCACGTCGGGCGGCTCGTTTGTCGTCGCGGTCAACGGCACCGATTTTCTGCAGCTCTACAGCACGACGTTCGATTGGACGGCGGTCAATGGCCTGCCGACGTACCGACTCAATTTCGACGCGCAAACGGTCAACTTCATCACCGGCCAGGTCGTTACCGGCGGCACCAGCGGCGCGACCGCGACTGTGGTCAAGAACGTCGACAACGGTACGACTGGTTCGCTGATGATCCAAACGATTACCGGCACGTTCGTCGACAACGAAACTATCACCGGGGCGGGCGGTGGATCAGCGCTGGCGAACATTCCCGGCGGCGTGGTCCAGGTTTCGGCCGCAATCACCGGCGTCGCGACTTCGGCCTTGTCTCATGTCTGGCTCTACAGGAATCGACTGTTCTTCATCGAGGGCGGCACCATGCGCGCCCGCTACCTCAACGTTGACAGCGTCACCGGCGCGCTTGGCTCGCTCAACCTTTCCGGCATCTTCCAGCGCGGCGGCTCACTGCTGTTCGGCGCCACGTGGTCGCTCGATGCCGGCGATGGCATTGACGACAAGTGCGTGTTCGTCACTACGGAGGGCGAAGCCGCGATTTTCGAAGGCAGCAACCCTGCCGGCTCGACACAGGCCGAATGGAACCTTGTCGGCCGCTATGACCTCACGGCCCCGATGGGCAAGCGCGGCACGATGCGCGCGGGCGGCGATTTGATCGTGGCGACCAAGGAAGGCCTGGTTCCGATCTCGGCCGCCATCAACAAGGATGCAGCGGCCCTGTCGCTGGCTGCGGTCTCGCGCAACATCGAGCCGGATTGGAAGCGAGAGGCCGCAGCGCGCATCTCCCTGCCTTGGGAAATCATCAAATGGCCCGATATGAATTACGCCATCGTCTCGCTGCCGGTCACGGCGGCCGGGCAAGACGCATGGTCGTTCGTCGTCAACCTCGAAACCGGTGCATGGTGCAAGTTCGTCGGCTGGGCCACGCGCTGCCTCGAACTGCATGACAGCCGCCTGTTCTTCGGCACCAATGACGGCGTGGTCTTCGAAGCCGAGATCAACGGCAACGATAACGGACTGCCGATCTACTACACCTATGTCGGCAACCCCGATCACATGAAGACGCTTGGCCGGTTGAAGACCGTGCACCAGGCGCGCCCGACGTTTCTCAGTTCAACGCCGTTCACGCCGAAAATCTCGTTTTCCGTCAACTACCGCGTCGAACTGCCGACGGCGCCCGATGCTGCCGACGGCGGCACTGCCGACCTGTGGGATTCGGGACTGTGGGACGTCGCGAAGTGGGACCAGGCTGCACCGGAGGCGACAGTCAGCGGCGGCCAGTGGATTTCGATCGGCAAGACCGGCTACGTGATGCAGCCGCAGTTGCAAGTCACCGGGTTCCTCAACCAGCGCCCCGACGTCGAGTATGTGCAGCTCGACGCGACCTTTGAAACTGGCGGGGTGGTCGTGTGAGCTATGCCATCGCCATCGAGAAATTCAGCGAGGCCTGGCCCGAACTCGAGCCGCTTTGCCGGACCCACTATGGCGAGATGCAGGCGCGCATGGCGGCGGAGGGTATGCGGATCGGCGACTTCAAGCCGCGCGTGAACGTCTACGCCAGCGCACCGCATTTGCTCTGCTTCGTGGTCAGGACGGAAGGCGAGGCGATCGGCTACGCCTTTATCTGGTTCACCGAAGACATGCACAATTCCGAACTGATCGGGATGGAAGACACGATCTATATCCGCCCCGACCATAGGAACGGCATCGGCCGCCGCTTCACAAAGCATATCCTGGCCGAACTCAAAGCGCGCGGGTGTCAGCGAGCGCACGTCACCATCGCAACTGACCTCCGCGTCGCCAAGATGTGTGAGCGCGTCGGGTTCAAGCGGTCGGCAATCGCAATGACATATTTCCTGCAGGAGCCCTGAAATGTGCGCACCTTCCGCCCCGGAACCGCCGGACCCGAAAGAGACTTCTGCCGCGTCGACCTCGACGAACGTAGGCACCGCGATTGCCAATGCGAACCTTGGCAACGTCAATCAGGTCACGCCGAACGGCAACCTGAGCTATTCGCAATCCGGCTCCTACAAGTGGAATGACCCCTACACGGGCAAATCCTACGACATCCCGACCTACACCGCGACACAGACCCTGTCGGACGCCGGGCAAGCGATCCAGGGCCAGACGGACCAGGCCAAGCTGAACCTGAGCAAGCTGGCCAACTCGCAATCCGCCTTCCTGAACGACTTCCTTGCCAAGCCGGTCGACCTGTCGAACGACGCCACCGAAGCCAGGTTGATGGATCTCGGCATGAAGCGGCTTCAGCCGGCACTCGATGCTCGCCGGCAGGCCAATGAGGCGGACCTGATCAACCGCGGCATTCGCCCCGGCTCGGACAACTATGCGCAGGCGCAGAACATCGAGAACCAGGGCGAGAACGACGCCTATAACTCGCTGCTGCTCTCCGGTCGCGGTCAGGCGGTGCAGGAGGCCTTGGCGCAGAACTCGGCACCGATCAACAACCTGACGGCGCTGCTGTCGGGCTCACAGGTCAGCCAGCCGAATTTCGTCAACGCGAACATGCCGACCATTCCGACCACCGACACGGCGGGACTGATAAACACCAACTACAACCAGCAGCTCCAGAAGTGGCAGCAGGACGCGAGCAGCAGCAGCGATCTGATGGGCGGTCTTTTCGGTCTGGGCGCGAACCTGATCAAGTTTTCGGATCGCCGGCTGAAGAAGAACATCCGAGCGATCGGCACCTTCGCGAACGGACTGACGAAGTACGTGTTCGAATATCTCTGGGGCGGTGGTGAACAAGTCGGTGTCATGGCTGACGAGGTGCGAGCCTATCGGCCCTATGCCGTGTCGACCGTCAACGGCTTCGATGCCGTCGACTATGGGAGGGCCTTCGCATGACCGCACAACCGGGTTTCATCTTCGGCGGGGACACTGGCGTCCAGACGCCGGAAGAACTCGCGCGCCTTCGCGCCATCGCCGACGCCTTGCGCGGGCCTGTGGCGCCGAAGACTGTCGGGCAGGGCCTTTCCGCCATCGGCGAGGCTCTGGGCTATCGCCTGGCCAACGGCAGGGCCAACAAAGCGGAAGCAGACTGGCGCAAGGGCGGCGACACCGTGTTTTCGGCGCTGTTCGGCTCAGGCGCTGCCGGGTCGACGCCGGCCGCTGCTGGCGGGGCTCCCTCGGTCGATAGCGGAAGCGTTGCCGCGACCAGCCAAGGCGGCGCAGCCGGCCCGGCGCCGGACCTGTCTGGCAACGATATCTATTCAGGCTTCATGGACACGGTGAAGAGCAAGGTCACCAATCCCAATGGCCTCGCCGCCGTCGCATCGACGGCAAACGCTGAAAGCCGGTTTAACCCGAAGAACGCCTTCGGCTCGTGGTCCGACCCGAGCGAAAGTGGTCAGGCAGGCACGGCCGGCGGCATCCTGTCGTGGCGGGGTCCGCGTTTTGAGGCTATGCGGCAGTTCGCTGCCAAGAACGGCGGCGATGCCAGCAATCCGTCGCCGCAACTTCAGGCCCAATTTTTCCTTCAGGAAGACCCGACGCTGATCGACCGGTTGAACGCGGCGAAATCGCCGACCGAAGCCCAGCAGATCATGAACAACGCTTGGAAGTTCGCCGGGTACGATCGACCAGGCGGCGAGGCGGCGCGGCGCATTGCGCAGGCCAATTCGTTTGTTTCACGGTTCAGCGATTCCACCTCGGACCCGGTGAAGGTGGCGAGCCTGGACCCGGCCGCTGGGATGGCACCAGCAGCCGGCAGCGCCGTCGCCAACGCTCTTGTAGCCCCTGCCGCCTCCGGAGCGCAGCAGACGCGAGCGCAAGCCCTGTCGGGAGCTCCTGTGCCCACTCCAGCGCCGCGCGATGCGCAATCTCCGCGTGCCGCTGACGGTGGCGGTGCGCCGATGCTTGGCGCCAACCCGACGCCTGGGGCAATCCGCAAAGGACCGGACGGCAAAACCTATCAGTATGTCGAAACGAAAGGCATGGCGGGCGCGACCGGTGATTTCGGGTGGATTCCGGTCAACACGGGGGCGGCGCCGGCCGCCCAGACTGGTGGCGTTCAGGTCGCCGGAGGTGGCCCGACCGTGCAGCAGCTCATGCAGGCGGCGACCGATCCTCGGTTGAGCCCTGAACAGCGCGGCGTCGTCAGCATGCTTCTGAAGAAGAAGATGGACGAGGCCGACCCGGCCACGCAAATGGAGATGGAAAAGAACCGGCTCGAAATGGAAAAGACCCGGATCGAGACCGAACGCCTTCAAAATCCGCAGATGACGCCGGCCGAAAAGGCCCGCCTCGATTTCGATGAGCGAAAGCTTCAGGCCGACCAGGACAAGCTGGTGGAAGTCGGCGGGTCGCTTGTCGATCCCAAGACGCATCAGGCCGTCTATACCGGCCAGCAGACCGATTGGGAGAAGCTGGACGACAACACGCTCTACAACAAGCGCACGGGGGAATCGAAGGCCATTGGGGGCGGCGGTCCCGATGCCGGCAAGTTCCGGTTCAAGGGCAATTCTGTGGAGGCACAGTCCCTCAATGGTCTTATGGAGACTGGGGATCTGACCGAAGAGCAGGCCCAGCAGCTCGGCGCCGGCAAGACGATTACCGGTCCGAATGGTGAAATGCTGTTCCTCACCCCGCAAGGTGTATTCGGGCAGGCCGGCAAGGATGCTCCTGCTGTGCCCGTAGCGCCACGCTCAGCGCCGCCGGCTCTCGCCGCTCCGCAAACGGCTCCCGCGCCACAGCCAGCCCCGCCGGCCGTTGCTCCCGTCCCTGTGCCCCAGTCGGCGCCAGCACCAACGCCTGCCGCGCCGGCGAGCCCGCGCGCGGCAAACCCGGCGCCGGGGCAGAACACCGGCATCATGCCGCTGACGGGGCCGAAGACGAAGCCGCCGAATGAGCAGCAGCAGCGCGACAGCAAGCTGTATTCCGTCGTTGCGCCTGAACTGGCTATTGTCGAGAAGAACTTTGACGCCTTGTCCAATACGAGGGATCAGGCTCTGTCGGCCATCCCGCATGGTTCCGACTATGGCGCGGACTATTTGAAATCGACCGATTACCAGCGGGCCTCGAACTCGCTGAAGACCATTATCGCGTCCTACCTCTACAGCGTGTCCGGCGCTACGGCGGCGCCCGCCGAAGTCGAGAACCAAGCCAGTATTCTGACGCCGAAGCCGGGTGAGGCCCAGGCATCGGTGGATGACAAGAAGGCGCGCGTCCGCGCCATGGTTGAAGCGATCAAGAACGGCGGTGCTGCGGCGGCATCTCCGTCCGGCAACGGCGGCACCACCAGCAACGGCCTCAATTGGAGCATCGAACCCTGATGGCAACGCTCAACATCCAGGGCCAAAAGGTCAAGGTCGACGACGCTTTTCTGTCGATGTCGCCCGAGCAGCAGAACGCGGCGGTTGAAGAGATTGCGAAGTCTCTGCCGGCTGCACCGGGCGCTGACGCAGCGGCGGCCGACGAACGCGCGAAGGCTGGAATTGCCAAGGCCCAGCAGATCATTGACAGCGGCGGCCTGAAGCCTGACGGCGGGCACAACGTGCCCGACTACCACCCGCCCGGCTTTGATATGGGCGCTGGCGGCACGTTCCTGACTTCGACCGGTGAAGGCATTCCAATCGTCGGCCCGCTAATCGACAAAGGTCTGGCAGCAGCAGCGGCCGGCATCGGCTCTGCGATCAGCGGCGAACCGTATTCCAAGGTTCAAGGCGACATGACGCAAATGCAAGAGACCAGCCGCGCCGCCCATCCTATCGCCCGTACTGCGGGCAACGTGACCGGTGCTGTCGCTGGCACATTGCCGGCGATGATGGCGGCGCCGGAAGCGTTCGGCATCGGCGTTGCGTCGAAGCCTCTGGCATATGCCGCCAGCATCGGTTCAGGTGGGGCTATCAACACGGCTGATTCCGCTGTTCGTTCGGGCGGCGACTTGCACGAGACACTGAAGGGCGGTGGTCTTGGCCTACTCACCGGCGCCGTGTCCCCGATCGTCGCACCCCTCATCGGCAAGGGCGTCAAGGCTATCGCTGACAAGTTGCAAATCAGCGCAGTTGCGCGTGCGCTTGGGCTCGACAAGAGCGCAGTGAAGGTCTTGGCCGATGCCGCTCGCCAGGATGCCATTGACCCCGCCGCCCTGCCAAATCTCGGCAACGACGGCATGTTGATGGATCTTGGCCCGAACATGCGCCATACGGCAGGCGCTATCGCCGCAACCCCTGGAGAGGGCAAGGCCATCGTGCGCGGCGCGATCGGTGCGCGCGACGCAGATGCAAACTGGCGCATCCGGTCGGCGCTGAACGAGACGCTTGGTGAGGCGCCAACCCCGTCCAGCATGATTGATCGCGCAACGCAGAACCAGCAGCGCCTGGCGCCTGAGTATCGAGAGGCGTTGCGGGACGCTGGCCCAGTCGACACGCTGCCTATTGCCCGGTACCTCGAGACTGAGGCCCAGACCTTGCGTGGTGAGCCGCAGCGCGCGGTGCAGCGCGTTCGTGCCATGCTCGACCACCAGCCGACGCCGGCCGATATTGCGCGTGCACGCGCCAACGGTGAGCCGCCTCCTGGCACGTCGCTTGTCACCGATGCAGCCGAATTGCTGAACACCCGCCACGCAATTGACGACATGCTTGAAACCACGCAGGGGACAAACGCTGGAAACGCGCTTCAGACCGCGCGCCAGGCCGTTGACGACGAGCTGCGCGCATCTGTCCCCGGCATCAAGGAAGTTGACGCAAAATATGCCGAACTGGCCCGGCAAAAAGATGCCGTGCAGCGTGGCCAGACGGTGCTTGCCAGCGGGAGGGAAGCGCCGCGTCCCGATGAACTCGCCGCTGAAGTCCAACAGGGGGCTCTGCCGCGAGGGCTTCAGATTGGCCCGTCAGCCGTGCCACTTCGCCTACGCGAAGGCGCGCGGGCGGAGATAGAGCGCATCGTTGGCACCAAGGCGAACGACCGCGTGGCATTGCAGGAAATCATCAAGGGTGAAGGCGACTGGAACCGCGCTCGCCTGTCGACCCTGTGGGGCAAGGAAAAGACGGACCAGGTGCTTGATCTGCTCGACCGCGAGCGCCTGTTTGCAGATACCTCAAACATCGTAATCCGCAATTCCGAGACTGCCGCTCGCGTTGCCGCCCGTGAGGCGATCGACCCGGGCTCAAGTTCCCGTTTTGGCGTGCGCGAAGGTTTCATTGCGGGCGGCGCTCGGGGAGCAGCTCGCGCGGCCGGCACCAGGGCGGTGGAAAGCGTGATCGACGCACTCAGCAATGGCGGAAATGAAAAAGCCGTGGCCGACATGGCGAGCGCGCTGACAGGGGGATCTCAACAGAGCGCTGTGCTCGATGCCCTGATGAAGATCGGTCGCGGCACGCCGCTGCTTCAATCAAAGGTCGATCGAGTGGCGCGTGCTTTGCTCCTGGGCGGTGGAACCTCTGCTAGCCGCCCTTGAGCGACGTTCCTTGCTGTCCTCATAGTACCAGATAAGCAGGATCATCACCGCACCAGCCATGAAGCCTAGCACCATCCCCATCATGAAACGTGGTTCAAGCCCGCTTAGGAACCAATCGGCGCCCTGACGGAGGGCGTACAGGACGGCAATGGTGATCACCGCTGCGATTAGCTGAAGGGTTGTGGTTCGCGACATAGGCGCGGAACATAATGGTAAATCGGTCACGGGAAAAGGGCAGGGCAGTCGGGTCGAGACGTGATCCAGGACATGAAGCGTGAGCTTGATGATCTACGAAGGAAGGCTCCCGGCCGGCTGATGATGTGTGCGACCGTGACTACTCAGCAATCATCCTCTATATTATCCTTCATGACCGCTATCGCCGCTACCCAAGATTTTGGGGACGTTATCCGACACATGCTGTGGAAGCCTGCAGCTACGTTGCGCGCGCCCGTGTCTGCGTTCGAGGAAGATGGCGTACAGTTTCGGGCTGAATCTTTGACCCAAATTGCCAAATTGGAAGCAGACCTGGACGCTTGGATCCTTGATGGGGTTACGGTGAAGCGCAATCTCTGGGATGGTTTCCGAGCAGGCGAGGAGTCTCAGGTCGGG
The DNA here is from genome assembly GCF_004792025.1 of Mesorhizobium sp. M8A.F.Ca.ET.181.01.1.1. Lineage (NCBI taxonomy): Bacteria > Pseudomonadati > Pseudomonadota > Alphaproteobacteria > Hyphomicrobiales > Phyllobacteriaceae > Mesorhizobium > Mesorhizobium sp. M8A.F.Ca.ET.181.01.1.1. Next base: position 1,505,118 of record NZ_SRTV01000001.1, read on the forward strand.
GCCCAGATTATTGGCACCTTCATTGAAGCCTACGAGACCAATGCCCTTGCGGAAGCCAAAGATATTGCTCGCATGCAGAAATCCTTCCAGCGCGATCAAAAGGCGGCTGGCCGCATTTCTACGACCGCCGCGCGGGTGCTGAAAGAAGTCGATGAGCAGCTACTAGCCTATTTGCAAAGAGCCGTCGCCGCGCGTCTGGATTACGCACTTTTTATGCGAGCGCATAGATCTGAGTTGGACCCGGCTTCGCGAGGCGGGCCGACTTTTGACGACCCTTCCGAACTTGAGAAATACCTTCTGGCAGTCGCCGCCGAATGAGAATAACGGTCGAGCGGACGTTTGAGCAGGGGCTTAAGCGTCTGCCTCCTGACCGGCAACGCGCCGTCGTGAGAGCTCTTCAGAAATTCATGACCGAACCGGCGTTGCCCAGCCTGGATTTCCGCTCGCTTGTCGGCGCGCCCGGGTACTACATCATCGACCCGCACAAGGGCGATCGGATTATCCTACGCAAGGACGCTGAAGACCTATATGCCGTGGTCGATGTCGGTCCGCACGACAACATCTATCGGCGTTGGAACCGCTGACTGCCCGCAACCAACCCCTCCGCCGCTCGTTGACCTATGCTGGTTGATCCCAGCTACTCCAGAACTTGGCCCGCTGTTCTCCCTCAGAGCAGCGGGCCAAGTTCAGTACGGCAGATCGGCGTACTCGTAGACCGAAATCCCCCCCGCTGATGTCATCCGTGACTTCCAGGATGTAGTTTCCCGATCGGTGAAGCGCCACCACCCTTCCGGTGGCCTGCTCAACTGCTCTGAAAGAGGTGGGCGCCTCAGCGTGATATTCTGCGATCACCCGCCCCGCCAAGACTTCCTTGATTTGATAAGCCACGGCCGCCTCAACCGTATTCGAATCATCCATTAGGCAATCCTAACGTATCCGAAAGCGCAGGCTGGCTCTAATCTTAGGCTGCTGGGTCGATTCCCCGGCCACTCCCACGACTCTGCCCGCTGGCTTCGCTGGCGGGCTTTTTCTTTTCCGCCGTGCTATAGTACCCGCAATGAGGCGGGGGCGTCGCGTGCGGGTCTTTCTTCTTGCACTGGTCGTGCTGCTGTTTATGGCTTCCGGCTTTTGGCTGGCGGTCGAACTGGTGATTGCTGGCGCCTAACCTTTGATGCTCGGCGCGGGCGGCATGTCTGTAAGAGGCTCGTGGTCAGGTTGCTCGTGCCACATGACTTGGCGAAAATCTCTCATGTCGACCTGCTGGCCACAAATGGCGCATGTGTAGAAGTGGTCGTGACCGTTCTCCGGGGCTGGCTCGTGCGGCTTGCCGGGAATAGGAGGCCCAAGGTCGGATAGCTTGGTCATTTCTTACCAAGGTTCTTGGCTTCCCGCTCCAGCGTAGCCCGGTCGTTCCCGTGCTTCTCGATCAGTTGGCGCACCTGCTGAGGCGTGATCCCGGTCTTCTGAGCGAAATATTCAACCTCGTAGTCTTCGCTCGATGAGACGCGGTCGCGCTCCCGGAAGTCTTTTTTGCTCTTGTCGTCGGCCATTGTCGTTTCCTCCACTGCGATCGGTGCCAACGTTGACAAGCCGGCTTCGTTGCATGGCGCATGAATTTCCAGATTCGGAACCATTTTAGCTTATGCTTATTGAATCGCGGTTCCGCGAGTTCTGTGCATGCGTTTGAAGTTCATCGAGCCATTGATGCCGACCTTGGTTGAGAAGCCTCCCGAGGCCGAGGGCTGGATTCACGAAGTCAAGTTCGACGGCTATAGGTCGCAGATCATCAAGGACAAGGACGGCGTGCGGATCTTCACGCGCCGCGGGCTGGACTGGACGGCCAAATACCGAGACCTCGCCAAGGCGGCCGGCGACCTCGATGTCGATGGCGCCATCATAGACGGCGAGATCATCGTGTTGAACGACGCCGGGCTTTCCGACTTCGGGGCGCTCCGCAAAGCGATCACCCGCCGGCAGCACGAGCTGTATTTCGTCGCCTTCGATCTCCTGCATATCAACGGCCACGATATTCGCGACATGCCGCTTGAGGACCGGCGCGAGATCCTTTCTGAGATGATCCCCGAGAGACAGCGCATCCAATTCAGCCAGGCGCTACCGGGCGAGGCGCGCGCCATCTTCCATCTGATCGACCAGGCGGGCATGGAAGGGATGGTCTCGAAGCGAAAGGACAGTAAATATCGGAGCGGTCCATCTACGAACTGGCTCAAGGCCAAATGCTATACGGTTGAGGAATACGAGCTGCTTGGCGTCGAACGAGAGCCCGGTAAACCGGCATTTGCGCTTATGGCCGATCGTAAGACGGGGCAGTATGTGGGCTCGGCATTCATCAACTCCAGTCGGGCCATCCGCGAGCGGTTGTGGAAGCGGGTGCAGGAGCATGCCGGACCGGCGCCCAAGGGGATGAAGCGTCCGGCGACCCAATGGGTCAAGCCGGGCATCATCGGGCGCGTGAAGCACCTGCGAGGCGAGGAGGATTTACGGCATGCCTCGCTGCAAGATTTCCGGGAACTGGAGTAGAGGTATCAGCGTCGTGCGGACAAAGCCCCCCGAAGCTTCACGCCTGCGCCCTGCGGCGCTTCGAAAGCGCCTGCCACAATTCGCTTTCCTCGGTGAAGCCATCTTCGAAAGCTTCCATGACTTCGCGGGCTAGCTGGTCCCTCTGCTCTTTGTCCTTGAGAGCTAGGCGACGCTCCTGGCATAGCTGGTCGAACACCTTCTGGAGAAGGTTGAGGTCGTCGGACGTGAACATGCTGATGTATTGTGAGAAAGCCATGACGCTATCCTCCCATGGTTGGCGAAAGCACCTGAGTTGACTTTCAAGCGTCCGGTTGCCTCGTTGGAGCGGACGACAGTTCACCCTACGCTCTTGTTGATGGCATAGCGAATCATATTCAGGCACTGCCTCGGCGACGGCGGCCCAATGGAAGGAACCTAACAGCAGTCCTGAAATTATGGCTGCATGAGCACGCGCGGTATCAATTTCCTGCACCAGTGGATCCAGAACAACGTCCCGGAAAACGCGAAGGCCGATGCGGTCTCAATCCACGACATCACTCATAAGCTGTTTGCCGACGCCAAGGCGGTCGGCATCCGGCGCGACGAGATCGACGATGAGGTGGATAGCCTATACCGCACATTGGTCGACTGGATAGTGCACTCCCACGACGCTGGATTGGTGGACTGAGCCCTCACAAATACCGCTCGCCATCAGCGCGATGCTCGAAACAGAACCAATGCGGCTCTTGGCGAGGCCGGGCAAAGCCGAAGCCTCCGTGCTTCACACAGCCCGGGTTCTCACACATGTGGCCGAGTACTCTGGCGCGCTCTCGCGGCGCCGGCGTCATGCCGTCAGCGAGCTTGGCTGGTTCATCACTCATGCATAATAGATTCCATAAGACGGCTTGACGGGCAAGGAATTTGTTCCTTATTCGTTCTCATGGCGCACGATCCGATAGACACGCTGGGAAAGGCGACCCGGCACAACATGCTTGTGAAGGCTGAATGCAGCTGCGGCAATGTTCGCTACTGCCGGTCTGCCGATTTGATGATGGTCTATGGCGGCGGCGTCGATCCGCTGAAGCTGAAGTTCGACTGCAGCCGGTGCAAGCCCCAGGTGAAGATTACGCTGCTCGAAGTCCATCCCGAGCACCTTCCCAAGAAACTGATGATTCACAAGCCGATGAAGGTCGGCGACAAAATCACCTGGTACACTGAGCGGTTTCGTGGCTAGCGATCGGCTTATCGTGCGGCTCGCATATCAGCGCGGTTGGCAGGTCGTCGACGGCAGCACGATCCTCACAACCTCGGAGACAAAGGAAGCGGCGTTTCAGCACCTGGTTGCCAGCGGCGCGCGCGTGCGGCTGGATTGGGAGCTAACCCTCATCGCCGGGCAGTCGAAAACATGTGACTTCTCCGCTACTTTCCAGAGCGACAATGCCGGGCGCATCATGAAGCAGTTTCACGGACCGTCAGCCGGCCGATGGTCCTGGTTCAGCGGTTCGTCCAGCGGGAGCGTCGAGACGAAGGAAGAGGGGGTGTTCGAGGTCGAACGTGCCTATACCCGTCGTGTCGCGGGAGCCGATCTGCCGCGATAGGACACTCCACTGTGTTCCAAGTTTCCGGCCCGACGAAGGATGGCCTGCAGATCCGCGCGCGACATGTCGGCGATGCGATCGGCTGCGCATTCAAGCTCTTCAGCGATAGATAGAGTTTCATTCCGAGAGGCTCGCGGAATTTCGTTTTTCGCGCAAGTGGGACGCAACTTTATTGGTAAGGGACTCGTAGGAACATATGGCTGCCTTGTTGTGTCCCTCATGCCGGGCGGCTGGCTCGCTGAGATTTCCGTGGGGTATTTTCAGCGAGCCTAGGAAGGGAGGCGAATCCCTGCGACATCTGCCAGAAGCGCCAGAGCAGGACGCTGAGGCGGTGTAGGGCGGCGGAAACGAACAACGTGCGCTGGCGGCTCCGTCAGTTGGTCTTGTTGGGCAGTACCAATGGCTCAACGGGAGAGGGGTTGCTCGGCGCCATCTGGTTCTGGATGTTTGGAGCACCCTTGAATTCGCTGTGCGAGGCTGGAGGGTTGATCGCGTCGAACCACTGGGGACTCTCCAGATACGACTTGAGAGGCTTCAGGGAATCGGTGGCGATGGCTTTGACCGTGGTCTGGTCGACCGTGTATCCAGCTTTGCGCATTGCGTCTTGGATGTTCGAAGCAAAAACATCTGTATCAGGTGCCTTTTCCTGCACCTGGGCAAGCGCGATCTGGGCATTCGATAGATTCGTCTGAAGGTCGGCAATCTTCCGATCACGTTCCTTTATCTGGAGCTTTGCCCCCCATACGTCGAGGACAATATCGCTCCACTTGAACATGGTGATAAAAACAATTCCCGCAAACAGAAGCGCGAAGGCGAATTTCCCGACCTCCGTGTGCTTATGATATTTCCACGCTGGTAGAGCCCACGAGACGACACCCACCACAAAGGCCGCCGAGGTCATCGCCAGAATAGCGTTCGGATTCATTTTGCCCCCAAAGTATCCCAAAGAGTGAAATCGTAGCTCAGGCTCCTTTGCGCACGCAAGCCGGCTCCCCAGTGCTGCGCTCTATTGGCAAGTTGGGCGTCTTCCAACTTGCCCAGAGGGAGTGCTTGACGATTTCAGCGAACAGGGAACCGAGGCTAAGGCAGCGGGCACCGGATGAGCAGAACACCTGCCGGCGAGCGGATTTCCAATGCCCAGCGTCCCTCCGGAAACGAGATGTGATGCTGCATCAGGCTCACGAGCATACCGGCGCAAACCGGCTTGGCTTCCTTCTTCAGGATATCAAGGGCCACATAGACACGTCGTTTCGCGGTTGAGAAGCTGCAAGGTCCGCTAGCCGCCTTCGATGCAGCACAAACAAGCGCGGCGCTGCCAGCACTGTCGGCATGGGCAATTGACGATGCAGGCAGCAGCGATGCCGCAACGAGTACAGCCAGCTGCATCGTGGTCCATAGCTCTCTAGCCACCACTATCGATTCCGTCACCTTTTTTCAGCCTCACGCCAGCGCCGCCGCCATTCTCGGGGATAAACTCGACGCCAGCCGATTCGAGAGCCGACCGCATCTTGTCGACGCTGCTGACGCGGGCATCCTGTCCTGCCTCAAACCGGTTCACAGTGTTGCCGCCGACGCCTGCCGCTTTAGCAAGGTCGAGAGTGCTCCAATTGAGGGCTGCACGCCCCATACGACATTGAACTGGCTTCATATGGTGTTTTTATCACCAAATGTTATTGACAGCAAATCGGGTATGGTATTATCGTTAATGGTGTAAATATCACCATTAAGGAGCAAGCCAGTGCCGAACACCCCCATTCCGGCGGCCGCCGAAGGCGTGCCCAGTTATCCCCAGAAAGCGCATTGGACCGCCTTCTTTCGTAAACTGCCGATGCCCTGGTCTCGGCGTGCGGGAAACGAACCCGCCAAGCCAAGTGAACCAGTGGAGAGTTTCATGAACCAGCATGTCGATCGCCGTGCTCTTCTCGCTTCGTCTGCGTCGGCCACCGCTGCCTTGGCGGCAGCGGGCTCTGCGGCGGGTAGCCAGGCAGCGGCAAATGATCTGCCCGTTGGCGAGGCCATTGCAATGGCACCTTCTGCGGAGGTCCAAATTCCACGGGAGCAACTGCTCCTAGCATATTCGGAATGGCTCCATTTTGAGCGCCAGATGCTAATGCGCGACATGTTCCCGGGTCACGACATGCATGAGATGATGCGATATGTGCCAGCCAACACCCGGGCAGGCACGTTCCATTTCCCGTTGCGCAACGATCCGCACAGCCTCACATGGGAGACAATGCCTTCGCCGGCGACACGAGCGCTTCCAGTAATGACTGCTGCTGGCGTGGATCTGTACGATGGCGAGTATCATTGGCCGGAGAGCCAGCCGTCAAAGCTGGTGGCGCTCGAAGCCGCCTTTAATGTCGAATGGAACAAACTCCGGGCACTGGAGCCCGAACACGGCGCCGCTGAAAGGCGTTATTTTGACCAGCGGGCGAAGCTGGTGAAGCCAGAGATGCGGGAGACGACGCAAGAGGAAATTGAGGCGGTCAAGAAGATGACGATTGCCGAGCTTCGCGACTCGCCGCTCTCCGGCGCTGCGCAGGAATATGCAGAGGCCCTGCGCGCGTACAACAAGGCCGAATGGGCAATCCGCAAAGCTACGGGCTTCACCAAGATCGACCGCGCGTACCAGCGCCAGCACGACCGTGTTTCTCGTGCCGCCAACGCCGTCCTGCGTCACCCCGGCGGTTCCCTCGATGACCTTGCCGTTAAGGTGCGTGTGCATCGCACCTGGGAGTTTGACGGCAGCGATTTCGATTACATCATGGACGACATCGCTCGTGTTGCCCGGAAACGGGGCTTGGCTGTCAGTTAAGCGGGACTCATAAGCGGCAACTTGCTGGCCCGCTGCCTCACGGTGGCGGGCTTTTGCTTAGCGGTTGATGATGAGAGAGAACAGGGCACGAACAGCCTGCTACCATTTTGCTACCGAACGCGGTAGCACAAGCCGGGAAAGGGCGGGACAAAATAGGCTGTTTGACCGCTGAACGCCTTAGAAACGGGGATTGCAAGGTACGTAGCGGGACGCGGAGGGACGCCAGTAAGCGAATTTCAAGACCGGTGCCTTAAACCGCTCGGCCATCCCTCCGGTGACTGCCGGCCACTGCTCTAGTGTGCCCGGCAAAGGCCTGTCAACCGGCTTGCGTGAAGCGGCGCTTCTCCAAGCCCCGGGACAGGACAAGCCGCGTCACAATCTTGCCCGGTTCCGGCCACAATCGGTTAATACCGTGATAAACAATTCCTGCGCACAAAGGATCGGGGTCCGAGACGTCGTTGGCATTGTCGAGTGAGCGCGTGGCTCTCTGATGGTCGGACACGATGTTGTTGGTCGAGACTTTAGGGGGCAATCAAGAATGCAGGCTGTGACGCACCCGCGTCTTCGTCGCGTTGCCACGGTTGCGTTGCTTGCGGCGTCGGCTGCATTGCTTGCCGCTTGCGCGTCGCAGCCCGAGCCGAAGGGCATGGTCTACAAGAAGACCCGCTCCAAGGAATATTTCGCCGAGACCGAATATGGGGTGAAGGCCAGTCCGCGCGCTGCCTTCATGCGGCGCGGCGGCGGCCGCGACCAGCTCGGCAAGCCGTATCAGGTGCGCGGCAAGTGGTATTATCCCAAGGAAGAGAAGCGCTACGCCAAGGTCGGCCTGGCTTCGTGGTATGGCGACGCCTTCCATGGCCGGCTGACCGCCAACGGCGAAGTCTACGACACGGCGCAACTAACGGCGGCGCATCCGACGATGCCGCTGCCCAGCTATGCCCGCGTCACCAACCTCGAAACCGGCAGTTCGGTCATCGTGCGCGTCAATGACCGCGGCCCATACCATGAGGGCCGCATCATCGACGTCTCGGAGCGTGCCGCGCAGATGCTCGACTACGACAAGGTCGGCACCGCGAAGGTGAAGGTCGAATATGTCGGCCGCGCGCCGCTCGACGGCAATGACGATCAGTACCTGATGGCCTCTTACCATCCCGGCAACCGCATACCGGATCCATCGGATGGCCTGCCGACCGGCGTCATGGTGGCCATGAACGGACCGTCGCCGAGCCTTCCGGTGGGTTCTGCCGCCGTGCCGTTTCCAGGTCAGCTGACCGATGCCGCGATCCCGGTCCAGGCGCAGATGTCCGCGCAGTCGCCGGCCTTCGGCGATCTGGCGCTGCCCGATTTCGGACCGATCGTGCCGGAACGTCCCGAGATCGGCTTGCCGCCGCAATCGCCGTTCGCCATGGCCTCGCTGTCCTATGCGGATGAACGCGTCCATCGCGCGGATGTCTTTGCTGCGCTGGACGACAGCGGCATGTCACCCGCAGACATCCTGCGGTCCTGGAAAAAGACCGATCGCCAAGCGACGCCGTCCAGCTCCGACTATGTCGCCGCCGGCACGTTCGACGATGCCACCGAGGCCAAACGTGTGGCCTCGGCGCTAAAGTCCTTCGGCAGAATAGAAATCCAGCGCTCCGATCTCGACGGCAATGACTGGTATGCGGTCAACCTCTATCCGGACGGCCATGGCGACCTGGACGAGTTGCTGAAGGCGGCATGGTCCCACGGCGCGCCCGACGCGCTGGTCGTGCGCGACTGATCCGAGAGCCGGCGTGCCGCCGGCAGTTGATCCCTCGCCGAAAAAGCCCGATAGTTTCGGCACGCCGGAGGGGCCGGCCAACGGGTCGCTTTTCATGCAATTTCGCTTGCTACAGCCTTTCGCCGGGTTTGTTCTCCTTGGCCTGCTGCTTATGCTTTCGCCGGCCCAAGCGCAGCTTTTCGAAACCAAGGCCGCACAGGCCTTCATGATCGATGCCGACACCGGCACGGTGCTGTTTTCGAAAGATGCCGACAAACCCATTCCGCCGGCCTCGATGGCCAAGCTGATGACGATGGAAGTGGTTTTCAACGCCCTCAAGTCCGGGCGCCTGAAACTCGACGATACGTTCGTGGTCAGCGAGAACGCCTGGCGCAAAGGTGGCGCGCCGTCGGGGACCTCGACGATGTTCGCCAAGCTCAAATCGGCGATCCGGCTCGAGGACCTGATCCAGGGGGTGACCGTGCAGGCCGCGAATGACGGCTGCATCGTCATCGCCGAAGGCATGGCCGGGTCGGAGGATAATTTTGCCGAAGAGATGACCGAACGCGCGCGCCAGATCGGCCTCAAGACTTCGACTTTCGTCAATTCGACCGGCCTGCCGGCCGATGGCCAGCAGACAAATGTGCGCGAACTGGCGCAGCTCGCGCTCCATCTGCGGCGCGAATACCCCGATTTCTATCGCTACTATGGCCTGAAGGATTTCACCTGGAACAAGATCTCGCAGAGGAACCGCAACCCGCTGCTGGCGATGGACATCGGCGCCGACGGCCTGGCTGTCGGCGCAAGCGAGACATCCGGCTTCGGCATCGTCGCTTCGGTCAGCCACGACGGCAAGCGGGTGATCGCTGCAATGAGCGGGCTGGTCAATGACAAGGAGCGTGCCGAAGAGGCGCGCAAACTGCTCGATTGGGGCGTTCGTTCGTTCGAGAAGACCGAGATTTTCGCCAAGGACGAGGTGGTCGGAGAGGCCCAGGTCTTTGGCGGTGCGAAATCCGGTGTGACGCTGAAGGCAAAGGGTCCGATCGACATCTTCCTGCCGATCACCAACCGCGACAAGCTGACGGCGAGAATCGTCTACACCGGGCCGGTCGCCGCTCCGGTGGAGGAGGGGCAACCGGTGGGCGCCCTGCGCGTCTGGATCGGTGACACGCTGAGCCAGGAGACACCGTTGTTCGCCGCCGAAACGATCGGCGTCGGCACGTTGCCGCAACGCGCGCTCGATGCCGTCAAGGAACTGGCTATCGGCTGGCTTCGATAACACCGACGGCATGGACGTTTTCCCGAACGCGGACTATCTAGAGCGCAACAATCCACTCGAACACGAACAAAGGCCCTCGGTTTGGCGCGCGGATTTTTCATCACCTTCGAAGGCGGCGAAGGCGCAGGCAAGTCGACACAGATCGAGCGGCTGGCCACAAAGATGCGCGCCAAGAAGTATGATGTCCTGCGCACGCGTGAACCGGGCGGCTCGCCGGGCGCCGAAGCGGTCCGGCATGTGCTGCTTTCAGGTGCTGCCGAACCGTTCGGGCCGAAGATGGAAGCGCTGCTCTTCGCCGCCGCGCGTTCCGACCATGTCGAGCAGGTCATCCGTCCGGCCGTCGAGCGCGGCTCCATCGTGCTTTGTGACCGCTTCCTGGATTCCTCGCGTGTCTATCAGGGCGTTACGGGCGGGATCGATCCGGCGTTCATGACCATGCTGGAACAGGTCGCCATCAACGGCATGATGCCCGACATGACGCTGATCTTCGATATCGACCCGGCCGAGGGTCTGAAGCGCGCGACCTTGCGGCGCGGCAGCGATGCCGCCGCCGACCGCTTCGAAAAGGAGACGGTGGCCATCCACCAGGCCCGCCGCGAAGCGTTCCTGGCGATCGCGGCGGCAGAGCCGGAGCGCTGCATCGTCGTCGATGGGTCCGCCGATCCGGACACGGTGGAGGACGTCGTCACCGCGGCCGTGTTCGCGGCACTGGAGGCAAGGGCGCCCGAGCGCAACAGGCAGGTCGCACCGGTATGATTTTCGAACGCATCGCGCCGGAACAGCACGATACGCTGGACGGTGTGCCGGAACCCTCCGAAACGCCGCGTCTGGTGGGGCACGGGCAGGCCGCCACCATGTTGGCCGCCGCCTATCGGGCGGGAAAGCTGCCGCATGCGCTGATCTTCGCCGGACCTGTCGGAATCGGCAAGGCGACGTTTGCCTTCCACCTTGCCCATCATCTTTTGAAGCACCCGGCCTTCGACCAGGCACCCGGCAACCTGGCGGTTCCCGATCCGGCCTCGCCGCTGTTTCGCCAGATCGCCACCGGGGCGCATCCCGGAGTGCTGCACCTGACCCGCCCCTTGAACGACAAGACCAAGAGCTTCAAGACCGTCGTCACCGTCGACGAAATCCGCAAGGTCAGCCGCTTCCTGTCGCTGACGTCGCACGACGGCAGCTACCGGGTGGTGATCGTCGATCCGGCCGACGACATGAATGCCAATGCGGCCAATGCCTTGCTGAAGAATCTTGAGGAACCGCCGGCACGAACCCTGTTCATTCTCATCGTCCATGCGCCGGGCAGTCTGCTGCCGACGATCCGCTCGCGCTGCCAGGTGGTGCGGCTGACACCGCTCGACGCCAACGAGCTGATGGCGGTGCTGGAGACCGCGGAACCGCCGCCGCCGGACGATCCGGCCGCGCGAGCCGCGCTGGTCGAGCGGGCAGGGGGAAGCGCCCGCAGCGCGATCCTGTTGACGCAATATGGCGGGTTGGAGATCGCACAGACGCTCGATGGCCTGGTGGCGAAGGGAAAGAGCGATATTGGCGGCGCCTATCGCCTGGCCGAAGCCGTCGCGGGCCGAGATCAGGCGATCCAGTTCGACATCTTCAACCGCCGGGCACTGGACCTTCTGTCAGACGCGGCAAGCCAGGCGGCGCTGGCCGGCGACCTTGCGCGGGCCAAGACACTGTCGGACAGCTGGCATGAGGCGCTGGACGCCATATCGGAAACCGATACCTACAATCTCGACAAGAAGCAGCATGCCTTGACCATGATCGATCGACTGAATTCGGCTATGCGCGTGTGACGGTCATCTGGGGCGGCAATCGCCACCCGTTGGCAGCCGTTGGACCGGATCGCGGCCGGGCTATTCAGATCGTCATCCGCGCCGGCTTGCTCGCGGCACCGTTGAGCGCGGCATCATATTTGGCGCGATTGGCCCAATAGATCGTGGCGAACAGCAGCGCCTGGTCGCGGAAAGGAATGTGGTCCACGGCATCGCTGGCGGCCTCGGCTTCGATCCAGTCGACATGGAAGTCGGCGGCCCCCTTCCTGTCGCCGCCATGTGCCATCTGCTGGAACCGATGCATATGGTCCTCGATGTCGGGATAGCGGTCGGCCCAGACGATCGACCATTGCCGGTTCTGCATGGTGAATTTGCGGATCCAGCGCTCGCTCAGGTCCATGTCGCCTTCGGGCTTCGAGTACATGACGTTTCGCCGCGCTTCGAGCAGCGTGTTGGTGGCGACGACTTCGTTCTCGCGCCATAGAAGCCGCATGGCCGGATCATTGAGAAACCGGTCCGCATAAATGGGATGCGGAAACGCGCTTTCCCTCAGTCCATCGATCTTGAAATAGACCAGCAGTTCGGAAGCGACGCTCGCTTCCAGCTCGTTGCGCTCCATCTTGCCGTGGAACGCCTCGAACCCGATGCCCGGTATGAAGGGCATGTGCGCGGCGTGCCAGATTTCATGCAGAATGTAGAGATCCTCGACGGCCGCGGCGGCATAGTCGTCCCGGCGCATCGTCAGCCCCCACCAGGTGCAGAAGTGCGCGCGTTCCAGGCGGTCGTTGGTGGTCTCGCAGGTGAAGCGCGGCAGGCGGGCGTACTGATCGACGACGTCGTAGATGTAGCCGCCCTCGCGATGCGAGGATCGGAATGCATCCGTTTTCCAGTGAGCCAGGCAGTGGGCATGGACGTCATCGCGGGTGACCAGCGGGATTAGATGCTTCATGAAACCGGTCCAGGAGGGGCCATGCCGATCCGCTCCGCCATGCCTGGCGTGAGACACAGGCGGGGCCGAGCACCGATCGCGCCAGGGGCGCGGGTAAGGTAGGAGGCCATGTCCGAATCCCCGTCCGCCCCTGCCGATGCCTGGGCAAGAATGAAGACGTCCGCCGGCACCAGGGCGAGGCCGAGAGCCTGGCCGGCATGTTCTGCAGCGCCATGTTGAACCGCGCCGTAGCGGCGCGCCATGGCGAACACGTCAAACCGCTCCATCAGCCGGATTCCCAGTTGCAGCGACGTCAGGTTCTTGAACCATTGATTGCCGAACAGGCCGAGATTCTCCGATCGGCAAAACACACCGCCTATGCGGTCGTAATAGGTGCCGAACGGTTTGGACAGGCTGATCACCACGGCACTCACGCAAGGGGCGTCGGCGAGGATCGTTTCCGACGGTGGCTCGGCGGTTGCCCCGACATAGGTCAAATCCAAGACGACCTGGGCCGGGTTCGCGCGCCCGCTGAGCCGGCGAAGAAATGCGTTGGCTTCGGGCCATACCATTCCGTCAATGGCCGAGGGTTGGCTGAGACACAGCAGATGCTGGGGATCGATGGTGTCGGCCGTATCGCGCCAGTCGTGGCGGTCATATTCCGTCACCGGAATGCCGCAGGCTTCAGCATAGGCTCTGTAGCCCTCATACTCGCCACGAAAGATTGCAAGGCGAGGGGAGAACCCATCGAGGCGCGCGCGGTTGCCGTAATCGGCAATCAGGTGAAAAAGCGGCTCGCTTGCACCCGCGGTCGGATAGCTGAATGGAAAGTCAGCCGTGTTCAACGGCGCCATCGGCATCGCCCAACCGAGCCAGGTGTCGAAGAACCGTTTGTGCAGCGCGTTCTGCTTTCCGGTCCAGGCATGGCGAAACTGATCGAGATAGGCCGCACGGACCAGGTCCGGGCCATTTCCGGTATTGTTGCCGAGCAATTCGGCCTTTACCGCCTCGATCTCGGGGGTGACGAGGGCGTAGACGGTTTTGCTCGCGCCGGCCTGGCGCAAGCGCAGATCGAGATTCGGTCGCGGATCATATTGTGTGGTCGTGGCCATGCGGATCTGCCTTTGCCCGTCACGACCCTAAGGGAACGTGGCCCGACTTTGCAACGGCCTGCCGCCAGACCATGGTGATGAATGCGCAGGTCAGGCAAGCGGTCTGGACTTGGCATGAGGCCCTGGACGTTATATCTGAGGCCGACACCCTGCAATCTCGACAAGAAGCAGCACGCCCCGACCATGACCGACCGCCTGAATTCTGCAATGCGAATGTGACGGCCTTTTTTGGTGCATGCCGTTGCCCCCAAAACCGGGGCAGCTTTTGGGCGGCATGCATTGGTCTCGGGATGGCAATCGCCATTCCGATGCGATATCCACCGCCACGGCTCCCATTCAGACATTCATGACGGTTCATTCATGTCACGCAACACATTCTACATCACGACCGCGATTTCCTATCCGAACGGCAAGCCGCATATCGGCCATGCCTACGAGCTGATCGCCACCGACGCGCTTGCCCGCTTCCAGCGGCTTGACGGCAAGCAGGTCTTCTTCCTCACCGGCACCGACGAGCACGGCATCAAGATGCTGCAGACGGCCAAGCGCGAAGGCATTTCGGCGCGCGAACTGGCCGACCGCAACTCGGCTGAGTTCAAGCGCATGGCGACCGCGCTCAACGCCTCTAACGACGATTTCATCCGCACCACCGAGGAGCGGCATTACGCGGCTTCGCAGGCGATCTGGAAGGCGATGGCCGCCAATGGCGACGTCTACAAAGGCGGCTATGCCGGCTGGTACTCGGTGCGCGACGAAGCCTATTACGGCGAGGAGGAGACCGAGGTCCGTCCCGACAATGTCCGCTACGGGCCGCAGGGAACGCCGGTCGAATGGGTCGAGGAAGAGAGCTACTTCTTCCGGCTGTCGGCCTATCAGGACAAGCTCATTGCGCTTTACGAAGGCCAGCCCGACTTCATTGGCCCGGCCGAGCGACGCAACGAGGTGATGAGCTTCGTCAAGTCGGGACTGAAGGACCTGTCGATCTCGCGCACCACATTCGACTGGGGCGTGCCGGTACCTGGCGACGAAAAGCATGTCATGTATGTGTGGGTCGACGCGCTGACCAACTACATCACCGGCGTCGGCTATCCCGATGAAAAGGCTGATAATTGGCGTTTTTGGCCGGCCGATGCGCACATCATCGGCAAGGACATTGTGCGCTTCCACGCGGTTTATTGGCCGGCCTTTTTGATGTCGGCCGGCATTCCGCTGCCGAAGCGTGTCTTCGGCCACGGCTTCCTGTTCAACCGCGGCGAGAAGATGTCGAAATCGGTCGGCAACGTCATCGACCCGTTCACCATGGTCGACCATTACGGCCTCGACCAGGTGCGCTACTTCTTCCTGCGCGAAGTGCCGTTCGGGCAGGACGGCAGCTACAGCCATGAAGCGATCGTCAACCGCACCAATGCGGATCTGGCCAATGGTCTCGGCAATCTGGCGCAGCGCTCGCTGTCGATGATCGCCAAGAATTGCGGCGGCGTGGTGCCGAAGCGCGGCGATATGGCGGAAGCCGACAAGGTGATCCTGGATCAGGCGATCGACGCCCTCGTCACCGCGCGCAAGGCAATGGCTGAGCAAGGCATCCATCTGGCACTGGCGGCGATCTTCGGCGTGGTTGCGGAAGCGGACCGGTATTTCGCCGGGCAGGAACCCTGGGCGCTCAAGAAAACCAATCCGGAGCGCATGGAAACGGTGCTGTGGACGACGGCCGAAGTGGTCCGGCGCGTGGCGGTTCTATGCCAGCCCTTCATTCCGGGCTCGGCCGGCAAGCTGCTCGACCTCCTGGCGGTGCCGGCGGACAGCCGCGATTTCGTGCATGTCCACGCCGACCATGCGCTTGTGTCCGGCACGCAGCTGCCTGCGCCGGAGGGCGTGTTTCCGCGCTATGTCGAACAGACGGACGCGAACGCCTGATGCTCGTCGACAGCCATTGTCATCTGGACTTTCCGGACTTTGCCGAGGAGCGGGCGGCCATTGTCGCCCGCGCCAAGGCGGCCGGTGTCGGCCGCATGGTGACGATCTCCACGCGCGTGAAGCGGTTTCAGCAAATCCTTGAGATCGCGGAGACTTTCGACGAAGTCTATTGCTCTGTCGGTACCCATCCGCACAATGCCGCCGAGGAGCTCGACGTCACCACGGCCGACCTTGTCCGCCTGTCTGCTCACCCGAAGGTGGTGGCGATCGGTGAAGCGGGGCTCGATTTTTTCTACGACAAGGCACCTCACGAGGCGCAGGCGCAGGGTTTTCGCGCTCATATCGCCGCAGCCCGCGAGACCGGGCTGCCTCTCGTCATCCACTCGCGCGATGCCGACGATGACATGGCCGCCATTCTCGAGGACGAGACGGGGAAGGGCGCCTTCCCGTTCATCCTGCATTGCTTTTCGTCGGGACGGCGGCTCGCCGAAATTGGCGTGTCGTTAGGCGGCTATGTGTCGTTCTCGGGCATCCTGACTTTCAAGAACTCAGCCGAATTGCGCGCCATCGCCGCCGATGTGCCGCATGACCGGCTGCTGGTCGAGACGGACGCGCCATATCTGGCGCCGGTACCGTTTCGCGGCAAGCGAAATGAGCCGGCCTATGTCGCGCAGACCGCCAAGGTGCTGGCTGATACAATTGGCATCAGCGAGGCTGAAATCGCAGCGTTGACGACCAACAATTTCTTTCGGCTGTTTGGAAAAATGCCACGCCCGGACCAGCGGGCGCCAGAGGCATGAGCGACCGGCTGCGCCTGACCATTCTCGGCTGTGGATCGTCGCCAGGCACGCCACGCATCACCGGCGACTGGGGCAATTGCGACCCCACCAATCCCAGGAACCGGCGCATGCGCACGGCCGCGCTTGTCGAGCGCATTGCCGCCGATGGCGGCCGCACCACGGTCGTCATCGACACCGGGCCGGATTTCCGCGAGCAGATGCTGATGGCTTCAGTCAGGCGCATCGATGGCGTGATCTACACGCATCCGCACGCCGACCACATCCACGGCATCGACGATTTGCGCGGCTATGTGCTGGAACAACGGCATCGCATCGCCATCCATGCCGACGAGCCGACCATGCTGCGGCTGCGCGAGGCGTTCGGCTATTGCTTCGAGACGCCGCCAGGCAGTTCCTATCCGCCGATCGTCGACGCCCACATCATCGACCATGCCAGGCCGGTTGTGATCGAAGGAGAGGGGGGTGCCCTCACCTTCGAGCCGCTGCCCCAGATCCATGGCGACATCATTTCGCTGGGTTTCCGCATCGGCGGGCTCGCCTACTGTCCCGATATCAGCGACTTTCCGGAAGCCACCGCAGAGCGGCTGCACGGTCTCGACATGCTGGTCATCGACGCGCTGCAATACCATACCCATCCCAGCCATCTGTCGCTTAGCCAGGCACTTACCTGGATCGAAAAGCTGGCGCCCAGAAATGCCGTGCTGACGCACATGCATGTGCCGCTGGATTACGCCACGGTGATGACCGAGACTCCCGACCACGTGGTGCCGGCCTATGATGGCATGGTGATCGAAATTCCTTACGAGTCAAAGCGATAGAGAAAGCTGCTCAGTCGGCTTATCCAGTCGCCGTTCGAACGTTGGGCGATGGGGTCGAGGTCGTGAAGTGCCGCTAGAGTGCCGTCCACGATGGTTGCCCGCCAAGGGCCGAAACCGCAGCAATTCCGGGGTTACGCCCCGTACGCTAGTTCCATAATCTATCTTATGCGACTTTTGTCGCAACGTGAAAGCGTCTCGAATCCATCTCGCAGCCCTGCCTTACAGACCTGCCTTCCGACGCAGACCGGCCCAAAAACTTCTGAGCGAATTCGCGGATGAGACAGGTGCACGCTCCACGCCGCGGTATTCGATCCTGTCGCGACCGACCGTTTCGTCATTCCAGACCAACTCAAAGGCGATGCCTTTGAGCCCGAGTTCTCCGATCTGACGCACGATGGTGTCTTGCAGATAGATATTGGATACTCGCACGCCATCGGCACGCTCCGGCAATTTGAATATCTCGGCCCCGCCGATAGCCTCCGCCCGAAGGACGAGGTTTTCGATCGTCATGATGCCGCCATCGTCAAAGCGGACGATTCTTGAACGCTCTTCGTCCAGCGCATCGACCACAGTGGTGACGTTGAAGAGCCATATGGGCTCGTCACCACGAAGCGACAGGAATTCGCCATACCGTTCGAGAATCGGCCGTAGCGACTTCAACGCCGTGGCCCTCAGAATGAGCACATGCTCGCCAAGCCAGGGAAAATCCGAATATAACCGGGATGTTCCGTCTTCTTGCTCGTGCAGGAATTTCATCCGGGGCGAACGCCATCGCTTCTGGCTCCGGCCGCCGAGGGTCGCGAATAGCCGGTAGTCGTCGGTTTGTTCGGGAAGAACCCATTCCTGCCCCTCCACTACACTCGGAACATAGATCTTCACCCGACCTCCCGACCCTCGCACGCTTCCAGGCAGTGAAGCCCCCCTAACGCTGCGCACAGCGGCCTCGCAGCGGATTTTCGAGCACGCCGCCGATACCGACGCGTCGATCGAGACTATACATCCGTTTTGCGGACCGCCCGCACCCAACATATCACTGTAGATGACGCGGCGGTGCCGCGCGATGCTCTCCATGTGTGTTCCTATATCCGGATCGGATCAGCGCAGCTTCGAGCAGGATGCGATGGATCTGGATGCGCTCGATGGAATCCGGCATACAAAGCAACACCCCTGCTCCAATCCACTCATCATGCGTCGGCGGGACTGAAGGCGATCAGAAATGACCACTCGATCTTCCTTTCTAGGCTTGCCCGATCGCCTCGCCGATGGCACGGCGCCCCGCGCGGTAATCTTCGGAGCTGGTCACGGCAGCACCTATCCCGGCAAAGACAGCAGCGGTCATGCCTTGGCCTTGAGATCCTTAATGAGCGTCACGGAATCTCCGTCACTCAGAGGTGTGCCGTTGCTGTCTTTGACCTTCATGGTTTCACTTCCTGCCTTTGTGCATTCAGCCCGTTGAGGAGATCGGCGAGTTCCTCGGCATCGGGTCGGTTCATTCCAACGATGGTCCGACTCCCCATCTCGGCGGGCCGCCCGGTCCGAGCATCATTGACGGCCCAGGTGCCAGTCGGCTCCTGAAAAGGTTCGTAACGATGAGTCATTGGCACAGGATAGTCGCCAAGGCTCTCCCTGCCAAGATCAAATCATTATTTTTTCGCCCTGTATTGATGTTTTATGCATCAATGATACGATAGAGGATATCATTTCTCATACCAAGACGATGATTCCTCGATGATCACGGCTTCCCAGCTTCGCGCCGCTCGCGCCCTTCTCAACATCGACCAGAAAACCCTGGCGGAAATGGCAGGCGTCTCGCTGCCAACGATCCAACGAATGGAGGCCAGCCAAGGCAATGTGCGAGGCGTTGTCGACAGTTTGATGAAAGTGATCAACGCGCTGAACCGCGCCGGCGTTGAACTTCTCAGCGAACATATGCGCAGCGACGATGGAGGTCGTGGCGTGAGGTTCCGGCATCCGGACACGCTATTGGGCAAGCCGAACTAGACCATACAAAGTGGACCTCCGGCGCCCGCGCAATCACCGTCTTTCGTCTCCTTTTCCTTCCAGAAACACCCAATGAGCCTCTCCCTGCACGTCAACTTGTGGTTCCGCTTTTCCACACGGAAAGGCAGGGTTCGCCCATGATCCTCTATCTGCGTCGGCTTGCCGGGAAGGAACGGAGCGACAGGACCGATCGACATCTCGCCCGTTTCCTGACCTTTGTCGCGGGGGCGGCCAATGCTGGAGGATTTCTGGCGGTCCAGCAGTATACGTCCCATATGTCAGGCATCGTTTCGTTGATGGCTGATCACTTGGCACTCGGCAACGTCGAGCTCGCGCTTTCCGGATTCGGAGCCTTGCTGTCGTTTGTCTCTGGCGCGGCCTGTTCAGCGATGCTGATCAATTGGGGGCGACGGCAGCATCTGCAGAGCGAATATGCGTTTCCGCTTGTCCTGGAAGCGATCTTGCTGATCTGTTTCGGCCTTCTCGGCGGCCATCTCGCGCGTCATGAAGCGCTTTTTGTACCAATGACGGTGATGCTGCTTTGCTTCATCATGGGGTTGCAGAACGCCATCATTACAAAGCTATCGGAAGCCAGAATCCGGACGACGCATATCACTGGCCTGGTGACGGACATGGGCATCGAACTCGGCAAGCTGCTTTATTGGAACATCTCAAGAAGTGACTCGGACGAGCTGTTCGTGAAGGCAGATCGAAGAAAGCTGAGACTGCTTGCATCGCTTGTCGCATTGTTCTTTGTCGGCGGTGTCATCGGCGCTGTGGGTTTCAAGCACATTGGCTTTGCAGCGACGCTGTTTCTCGCAGCCATTCTCCTCGTGCTGGCCTCCATGCCAGTCCTGGAAGATATCTCCGTTCGCATGAAGCAACTCTGGCAGTAGCTCAGCGGAGTTTTTGCACCTGCCCGGTCGCACCCCAAGGATTACGCTGTCTGTTGCGCTAGCGCCAAGGCCTGAACACCAATTGGCTGAGGTCATTTGCGATCTCGTCGGCTCCGACCGCCGGCGGTATCAACAATATTGGCTGGACGAGGTCCCGCACCTTACCCGCCATGACGAGCGCGTTGCGATCCGGAATACCGCGCGTGTCGAGCAGTCTCACGTTCTCCCAGATATTACTGAGTTTGGCAGCAACACGATCCGGCATGATGTCAAGGTCGTGTCGAGCATGAACGTTCCCGATCAGAATACCGGACGAGCTGAGACGCGTCTGCGCCAAGCCGAAGAATGTCTCGGCACACAAGTGGTCTGGAATGCGCCTCCCGGAATATGCGTCCAGAACAATCGCATCGTAGCGATGACGGCCGGCGCGCAGAAAATCCCGCCCGTCGGAGATGCAACAGCGAACTCCACGGGGTAGCCCAAAATATTTCTGGGCGATCTGGAAAGCCTTCGGGTTGATGTCGACGATCGTGACACGCACGCCAACCCTATCCAGCATCGTCCCCAGGCTGCCGCCGCCACAACCGATCATCAAGACATCGGACGCCTGCGCTTGCGCGAGGAGGCCAAAGATCGCGTGGATGTAGGGCACGACGCTGACGCCATTCGGATCGCACTCACTTTGATAGCAGCCACCTTGGCGATAAATGAACGAACCGGAGTCCTTGGCCCGCAGAACCTCGATGTTGCCGAAATCGGTATGATATTTCGCAACCCGGATCATGCCTTGTCACCACAGCTGAGTTCCTAAGTCCGCTGTACCGCCGGTTTCACGAACTTTCTTTCTGTCAGCACTCACGCGGAGCCCAGGGATTCCTCCCTCATCGCAGCAGGCTCCGCTTCCAGTTGCAGGGCAACCAATCGGCGAGGCTCAGCGCCTCCCAACTCGTATCTCCCAGTTTTCTACAACTTCGAGACAGATGCGTCACGCATCATTATTTGAATGCGCCGCATTTTAATATATGCTGCAGCGCTTAGAGATAATACGTCAAAGCTGATCGAAAAGGGGATGCGACCGTGATAACTGCTCCACAGTTGCGTGCCGCGAGGGCGCTCCTTGGCATCGACCAGCGCAGGCTTGCCGAATTATCAGGCCTTTCGGTGCCGACAATTCAACGTATGGAAGCCAGTGAGTCGATTATCCGAGGCAACGTCGATTCCCTCATGAAGCTGATTGGGGCTCTTGACCTTGCCGGCGTGGAATTGATTGCTGAAGGCGCCTCCAGCCAAATCGGTGGGCGCGGCGTGCGACTGAAAGCAGATTTTGATCCCGCCAAAATTCTGGGCGGGATCGATACGGACGCCAAACTCCCCGTGAGGAGCGTGGCGTGATTTCGAGCGCCGCGGTCCTCCTGTGGGGCGTTGCTGCGCTCTTGGGGACCGCGGTGCTTGCGGTTTCGGAAAGCCGTAGATCTGGCTCGGGAACACGCCTGATCTACGGCTTGACGCTAGGCATATCGGCGGCCGTGCTCCTGGTTCTCGCGAGCCGCATCGCCAATGATCCCGTCACCCCGTCGACTGCCGCGCTGCCTCTTGGGTTGCCATGGATTGGCGCTCATTTCCGCTTGGATGCGCTCTCGACTTTCTTCCTTGCCGTCGTCAATTTCGGCGGCGCCATGGCCAGTCTTTACGGCCTCGGCTACGGCAGGCACGAGTCCGCGCCGCATCGCGTGCTGCCGTTCTTCCCGGCCTTCCTTGCCGCAATGAACCTTGTCGTGATGGCAGACGACGCCTTCACCTTTCTGCTGTCCTGGGAATTCATGTCGCTCGCCTCCTGGGCGCTCGTCATGGCGCACCATCGCGAACAGGACAATGCGCGGGCGGGCTACATCTATCTCGTGATGGCGAGTTTCGGAACGCTCGCACTGCTGCTTGCGTTCGGTCTCCTGTCAGGCCCTGGCGGGAACTACACGTTCGAAGCGATGCGTGCCGCCTCCCCCACCCCGCTCGCCACCGCTTTCGTCCTGGCTCTTATGCTGCTGGGCGCAGGCTCCAAGGCTGGCCTCGTACCGCTGCATGTTTGGCTGCCACTCGCTCACCCGGCCGCGCCGAGCCACGTCTCGGCTCTGATGAGCGGCGTCATGACCAAGGTCGCCGTCTATGGCTTCATACGCGTTATTTTCGACCTCCTCGGCGAGCCGGCATGGTGGTCAGGCGTTGTTGTGCTTTTCCTCGGCGGCCTGACGGCGGTTCTCGGCATCCTCTACGCGCTGATGGAAAAGGACCTGAAGCGGCTGCTTGCCTATAGCACCATTGAAAATGTCGGCGTCATCTTCGTGAGCCTTGGCCTTGCGCTAGCATTCAGGGCGAATGCCATGCCATCGGCCGCGGCGCTGGCGCTCACCGCCGCGCTGTTCCACGTCCTCAATCATTCCTTCTTCAAGAGCCTGCTGTTTTTTGGCGCGGGCGCCGTGCTGACGGCAACCGGTGAGCGTGACATGGAGAAGCTGGGCGGCCTCATCCATCGCATGCCCCTTACAAGTTTTGCCTTTCTCGTCGGCTGCGTCGCGATCTCGGCTCTTCCACCCTTCAACGGGTTCGTCTCCGAATGGCTAGCCTTCCAGGCCATATTGCAGAGCCCCGACCTGCCACAATGGGGACTGAAGGTCATGGTGCCCGCCGTCGGTGGTCTGCTGGCACTCTCGGCGGCGCTGGCCGCGGCCTGCTTCGTGAAGGCGTTCGGGATCACATTCCTCGGCAGGCCGCGCTCGGCCGCGGTGGAACCGGCGCACGAGGTCGACCGCTACTCGCTGACTGCAATGTTCAGCCTCGCGGCCCTGTGTCTGCTTGCCGGCATCGTTCCAGGTCTTGTAATAGACGGCCTATCATCGGTGACTCTCCCGCTGATTGGCAGCCGGATGCCCGTGCAAATGGCGCAGCCCTGGCTGTCGATCGTGCCGATTGCGACAAGCCGCAGTTCCTACAACGGCCTGCTGGTGTTTCTGTTCATCGCGTTTTCAGCAGCCGCAGCAGCATATGCCATCCACCGTTTCGCGTCGCATGCAATCCGTCGGGGTCCTGCCTGGGGTTGTGGCTTCGCGGATGTGACCCCAAGCTCGCAATACACGGCCGTCAGCTTCGCACAGCCTATCCGCCGCGTCTTCGGCACGTTCGCTTTCCGTGCGAGGGAAACCGTCGAAATGCCGCCCCCCGGCCAAACCGGTCCGGCTCGCCTGGATGTCGAAATGCATGATGTGATCTGGGAGACGCTGTATCTGCCCATCGGCAAGGCCCTCGACTTTGCGACCGACCACCTGAACCATCTCCAGTTCCTGACGATCAGGCGCTACCTGACCCTCGTCTTTCTCTTTCTCGTTGTCTTGCTCCTGGTGCTCGCACTATGGCCCTGATCCTTGAGTTGGCCGTTCAGGGCGCACAGATGATCCTGGTGCTTTTACTGGCGCCACTCCTGACTGGCTTCGTGCGCAAGGTGAAGGCGAGACTTCTGCGGCGCCAGGGTCCCTCTCTCGTCCAGCCCTATCGCGACCTCCTACGGCTCATGCGCAAGGAGGTCGTCCTGGCGGATAACGCCTCCTGGCTGTTTCGCGTGACGCCCTATCTGATCTTCGCCACGACCTGGGTCGCGGCTGCGCTCATCCCGACATTCGCTACCGGGCTCACCTTCAGTTGGACTGCGGATCTCATAGCCATCGTTGCACTGCTTGGGAGCGCTCGGTTCTTCCTGGCGCTGGCGGGGATGGACGTCGGCACCAGCTTTGGCGGCATAGGTTCGAGCCGCGAGGTCATGATCGCTTCCCTGGCCGAGCCCGCAATGCTTCTGATCGTGTTCAGCCTGGCGCTTGTTGCCGGAGCGACGCAGCTGTCCACGGTCGCCGCCTTCATGGGCTCGCCGCAAGTTGGGCTGCGGGTATCGCTCGGGATGTCCCTCATCGCCCTGGTGATGGTGGCGGTCGCCGAAAACGCCCGCATACCAGTGGACAACCCATCGACCCATCTGGAACTCACCATGGTTCACGAGGCGATGGTGCTGGAATATTCAGGTCGCCATCTGGCGATGATCGAGTTCGCGGCCTTCCTCAAGCTCCTGCTCTATATGTCGCTGATTTGCTGCGTCTTCCTACCTTGGGGACAGGCGACCGCCGAGGCAGGACCGGAATCCCTTGCTCCAGGTGTCGTTGCCTATATCGGCAAGCTTGCCGTCTGCGGCATTCTGCTCGCAGTGTTTGAGACTGCCATCGCCAAGATGCGCGTCTTCCGCGTCCCGGATTTTTTGGGCGCCGCACTCATGCTGGCGCTGCTCGGCACGCTCCTGCTGTTCGTCTCGCGGAGTCTGTGATGAACGGTCTCACCTTCGACATCGCTCATTTGCTCGCCGGCGGCCTGGTGCTGGTCAGCTTCATGATGCTCTATCAGGATCGCCTTTTCGCGCTGATCAACGTCTTTGCGCTGCATGCCGTCGTGCTTGCGCTGTCGGTAGCCTGGCAGGCATACATTCAGGACGCCCATCATCTCTACGTCACCGCGGCGATCGCTCTCGTTTTCAAGGCGATCGTCATTCCCGTCGGGCTTCATCGCATCATCCAGCGGCTCGGTATCCATCGCGACATCGAGACAGCCGTCGGGATCGGTCCGACGATGCTTGGGGGAATAGGCCTGGTGGCCCTGTCCATGGTGTTGATGCTGCGCGTCACGCCCGAAGCTGACCCCCTCGCCCGCGAGGACCTGGCCTTCGCGCTGTCCATCATACTGCTGGGCCTTCTGGTGATGGTCACCCGCCGGAATGCCGTGAGCCAGGTTGTCGGATTCATGTCGCTCGAGAACGGTCTGGTCCTTGCCGCCACGGGGGCAAAGGGCATGCCGCTGGTCGTCGAGATAAGTGTCGCCTTCTCGATCCTAATCGCCTTCATCGTCATCGGGGTTTTCCTGTTCCGTATACGCGAGCGGTTCGACTCGGTGGATGTCGGCGCGCTCGACGATTACAGGGGAGAACACCGTTGACCGCGTTATCCCTCGATGCGGTGGCTGCCGTTTTGCTGATACCAGCCAGCGCGGCCGCACTTCTGGCGTCGCTGCCGAACTACCGGATATCGGCGGGCCTCAATGTCGGCGCGAGCTTGCTGACCTTGCTCGCCGCGGTGTCGCTCTTCGTCACGGATCGGCCGCTGCCGGGCCAATACCTGCTCGTCGACGATCTCAATATCGTCTTCATCGTGCTCAACGCATTCGTCGGTTTCACGACGAGTGTCTTCAGCGCCTCCTACATTGCGCACGAGCTCGAGACAGGGCGGCTGACCGTACCAAACTTGCGATTTTATCACGCTATGTACCAGATCATGATGTTCGGCATGAACCTGGCGTTCGTGTCGAACAATATCGGCCTGATGTGGGTGGCGGTGGAGCTTGCTACACTGACCACCGTGCTCATGGTCGGGATCTACCGCACGCACGAAGCGCTGGAAGCCGCCTGGAAATATTTCATTCTGGGAAGCGTCGGCATCGCGCTTGCGCTCTTCGGTACCATCCTCGTCTATATGGCCGCCCAGCCGGTTGTCGGCGAGGGCACGAATGCCATGGTCTGGACGGTGCTCATCATCGTGTTCGCTTTCGGCATGGGTGGCCCGCTCGCCAATTTTGCCGGTCTGCTGCACATGGTCATGCACAGCCTGACCAAGTCGGCGATCTTTTTTACGGTAGGCCACATTGCCCAGGTCAAGGGAACACAGAATATAGCCGAGATCCGGGGGCTGACGGAGACGCATCCGGGGCTCGGCTGGGCGCTCGTCATCGGGGTCGTTGCCATTGCCGGCCTCCCTCCGCTCGGCATCTTCATGAGCGAATTCCTGGTAGTGAGCTCGACATTCGCCAGACACCCTCTCTTGGCGATGCCGTTGGTGTTCGGGATTCTGCTCGCTTTTGGAGCCCTGCTGCTCCGACTGACCGGTGTCGCTTTCGGCGAACCGCGCGGCAGCACCGCACCCGCCGAGGCGTCCTATATACCGATGTATTCCCACTTGGCGCTGGTATTTGCCGCCGGCATCTATCTGCCGCCATCGCTGGTCACATGGTTCCAGCATGTCGCAAGTATCCTGGGATGAGAAAAAAAACCGTGCCCGAGCTGATCGATCTCATACTTGATGGCCGACGTGTAAAAAAGCATCTCCCCTGGCCACGCGCCGTGGTGCCCCCCCAAATATGGAACTTTGCTGTTGAAAAGCTGGTCGTGAGTCACTGGAGCTTGCTCGGTCTTTGGGGTGAGCCAAGCGTCGTCCACATGGCGCTTCTTGACGAAACGGCCGGGAACATCGGCGTTATCAGCCTGAAATGCCCGGACGGCCGCTACCCATCGGTCGGTCGGCTGCATCCGCCGGCATTGCGTCTCGAACGTGCGGCCGCTGACCTTTTCGGCCTCTTGCCACAAGGCGCGCCTGATACGCGACCGTGGCTTGATCATGGCCACTGGGGTGTCAGCTATCCATTGAATACCCACGTCCGGACGTCTGCTGCAACGGTGTCCCCGTACCCTTTCCTGTCAGCCGAGGGGGAAAGCCTGCATCAGATCCCGGTCGGGCCCGTGCATGCCGGCATCATCGAGCCAGGGCATTTTCGATTTACAGCGAGCGGCGAAACGGTCGTCCGGCTGGAGGAGCGCCTCGGATACACGCACAAGGGCATAGAAGGCTTGATGGCGGGGTCCGATATCGACCGTGCAGCCAAACTGGCGGGCAGGACCTCTGGCGACAGCACCGTGGCGTATTCACTGGCTTTTGCCCGCGCGGTCGAAGCGGCGCTGGGTGTCGAGGTTCCCTCACGAGCGATCTGGCTGCGAGCGCTGATGGCCGAGCTGGAGCGTCTGGCCAACCATCTGGGCGACATCGGCGCCATCTGCAATGATGCCGCCTTCGCCCTCATGCATGCCCACTGCGGAGTGCTGCGTGAGCGCGTGTTGCGGGCTAGCGATAATGCCTTCGGCCATCGTTTGATGCGCGACCGGATCGTACCGGGAGGGGTGGCAAGCATCCTGAGCGATGAGGGGGCGACAGCGATCGGGTCTCTGATCGTAGAGATCAGGCGGCGGTTTCCCGCACTGGTCGAACTCTACGACAACACGGCGTCGCTCCAGGATCGGACAGTCGCAACTGGCCGGCTGAAGGTGGAGCTTGCTCGACAATATCGTGCTGGAGGGTATGTCGGGCGGGCCTCCGGCCGGGACTTCGATGCCCGCCGCAATGTCGCCTATCCACCCTATGACAAGCTCGCCTTCGATGTGCCTGTCCTCCAGGAGGGCGATGTGAACGCCCGTGTCTGGATTCGCATCCACGAGGTTGAACAGAGCCTATCCCTGGTCGAGCAAATCCTGGCACAACTGCCAGATGGGCCGATCCGTGTCGACTTCGCGCAGACAGGCGGGCCGCATGAAGGCATGGCGCTTGTCGAAGGTTTCCGGGGCGACATTCTGGCCTGGCTGCGCATCGGCAAGGGCGGCTTGGTGGAGCGCTGTCACCTGCGTGATCCGTCGTGGTTTCAATGGCCGCTTCTTGAGGCTGCGATCGAGGGAAACATCGTCGCCGACTTCCCGCTGTGCAACAAATCGTTCAACTGCTCCTATTCCGGCCACGATCTCTGAAGGCACGTCGTCATGCGCAAGCTTCTCTTCGAAAGCCTGATACGCCCCCCTCTCACCGAGCGTCCACCGGTGGCACGCGACTCGGCAGTCGAGGAATTGGCGCGTGCCCTCAACGGGTCCGCTCGCAAAAGGCTGGGGAGAAGCCTGGCCATTCGGGCTGTCGACGCCGGTTCCTGCAACGGTTGCGAACTCGAGATGCATGCGCTCAACAACGCTTTCTACGACATCGAGCGTTTTGGGATCCGGTTCGTCGCATCGCCGCGCCATGCCGATGTGCTGCTCGTCACGGGTCCGGTCACAAAAAACATGCGCGAGGCATTGAAGCGGACATACGACGCAACTCCTAATCCCAAATGGGTGGTCGCGCTCGGAGATTGCGCCAAGAACGGCGGCTGTTTCGCCGGCGGCTATGCCGTGATGCGCGGAGTGTCGGAGGCGCTGCCCGTCGACCTGCATATTCCGGGCTGCCCGCCGCCGCCCATCGAAATTCTGAAAGGCCTGCTCGCCTTGCTTGAGGGAGTGAGTTCAAAGGCTGGCGTTGCTCGAAGTTGACTATCGATGTGGAGGGCTCTTCCGCCACAAGGGGAGCAAAAGCCTCCAGGCCTAAAATGGCATCCCGACTAACCAGGGTTTCGATGTGAAAACGGAGCCTTGAACGATCGCAGCGTGAAGCAGAAGCACGGCAAACTGGTCGACGGGCTGCCGCAGATTGCAAGGGAGCAGGCCGAGATCAGGAAGTGATGAGCGCGCTGGACTGCGTCAGCCAAGCGGGCAGGAACCATCACCCGACGGGCAGCTAGCTTCCGGTGTTCCTCACGGAACCGATGCCCTCCGCCGTGAACCGTCGGCGAGATAGCCGCGGCAGGCTTGAGTGCAACGCTCAGGCGTCCTAGTGGGCCTTACGAGTTGGCCGATCATCTGAAATGACAGTCCGCAAGGCGCGCATGGTCAGACAGTGTCCATCTGATGGCGCAGCAGCCCCGCAACCTAACGCTGGACCCGTGCAGCATCATGTCAGACAGTGTATATCTAGGTGTTGAACCATTGAGTGTCATGTATTATACATTATCATTGATGGACAAAGGAAGCGACAGATTTGCACGGCCGACCCTGCCAGTCGCCCTTTCACGAGGCTTGGTGGGCCGATGCCCTAACTGTGGTCAGGGGAAATTGTATCGCACCTACCTGAAGCAGGTGGAGCGTTGCGCAGTTTGTGGAGAACACTTTGGTGACATAGAATCTGACGATGCGGCGCCTTGGTTCACTATCCTCATTGCGGGCGTCTTTGCAGCCCCCTTGTATTTCTTGTTCCAAGGGCTTCTTCTGTCATACTTCGCCGTCACAATGGTATTGATCTCTCTTATTATTGTAGCGCCGATACTGCTTTTGTTACCCCGCATAAAAGGCGCTTTGATCAGCGCGTTCTGGTTTTCGCGGCTTAAAAACGACGAGCCGGGATGATCCCTTTACTGATCACAATTGCCGTCTTTCCATACGCCGTCGCGTTGGTCGATGACTGTTTCAATGCGGAGCAGCGTAGCCTGGAGACCAAAATGTGATTAGCGCTTCGCAGATTCGCGCAGCCCGGGCATTGCTTGGAATCGACCAGAAAAGCCTAGCTGAGCGTGCCGGCATTTCCCTGTCAGCCATCCAACGAATGGAGGCCGGCGAGAGCGATCTACCCGGCGCGTTTGACATGCAGAAGAACGTCGTAATCGCCCTCAGAGCAGCAGGGATCGAGCTGATTGGCGATCATGAGCGCAGTGGCGGCGGAGGCCGAGGCGTGCGCCTGGCGCATCCTGTCGGTCTGGCAGGCCGGACGCATTGATTGCCCCGACGGCGTCGTAAGGACGGCACCGATCAATCGGCGAGGTCTCGACCTGAGAAGCAGGAAAGATGAACACGTATCATCCAATGGGCCAATGAAGCGACGATACACAGAACATCAGGAGCCAACTGGTAGCTGGTCGGTCGGTTTGTTCGGGAAGAACCCGTTCCTGCCCCTCCACTACACTCGGAACATAGATCTTCACCCGACCTCCTGACCCTCGTCCGCTCCAGGCAGTGAAGCCCACTAATGCCGCTCACCTCCTGAGGTCTTCGGCCTCGCAGCGGATTTTCGAACACGCCGCCGATACCGGCGCGTCGATCGAGACAATACATCCGTTTTGCGGACCGCCCGCACCCAACATATCACTGTAGATGACGCGGCGGTGCCGCGCGATGCTCTCCATGTGTGTTCCTATATCCGGATCGGATCAGCGCAGCTTCGAGCAGGATGCGATGGATCTGGATGCGCTCGATGGAATCCGGCATACAAAGCAACACCCCTGCTCCAATCCACTCATCATGCGTCGGCGGGACTGAAGGCGATCAGAAATGACCACTCGATCTTCCTTTCTAGGCTTGCCCGATCGCCTCGCCGATGGCACGGCGCCCCGCGCGGTAATCTTCGGAGCTGGTCACGGCAGCACCTATCCCGGCAAAGACAGCAGCGGTCATGCCTTGGCC